>NZ_FCNW02000055.1 GCF_001544475.1 Caballeronia humi
CTGCTTTCTTTGCTTACTTTCTTTGCAGCAGCAAAGAAAGTGAGTCCCGCCCCGGACAGGGGCAGAGCTAATAGACCGCTAAAAAAGCAAGTTTCATGGGAGCACAGGCGCATCAAACGGTTTAAGCAAACAACCGCCCCAAGCGCCAGCGTAAAACCTTGTGCAAAGAAAGTGAGTCCCGCCCCGGACAGGGGCAGAGCGAATAGGCCGCTAAGAAAGAAAGTT
Source organism: Caballeronia humi (assembly GCF_001544475.1). Classification (GTDB taxonomy): domain Bacteria; phylum Pseudomonadota; class Gammaproteobacteria; order Burkholderiales; family Burkholderiaceae; genus Caballeronia; species Caballeronia humi. The sequence continues at coordinate 226 of NZ_FCNW02000055.1, forward strand.
CCATCGGAGCACGAGCGCAGCAAACGGTTTAAGCAAACAACCGCCTCGCGCGCCAGCGTCAAATCCCCGACCCAAGCGCCAGCGTCAAACCTTGCGAGAGCGAGAATTCACCCCGCAAACCCCGCCGCAACCCGCCCCATCTGCCCGATCCCGTTCTCGAAAACCCGCTGAAAGAACGGCAAGAGATTGGGCACCATGAGTTGCAACAGCAGTAGTCCAACGAGCATCGTCACGGGAAACCCGACCTGAAATATCCCGATCTGCGGCGCGGCGCGATTAAGAATCCCGAGCGCGAGATTGGAGATAAGCAGCGCGGCAACAACCGGCAACGCCAACAAAAGCCCCGTGGAAAACATGCTCGCGCCGTAAGAAGCCAGAACCTTCCACCCTTGTGCATGCGCCGCAGCCCCGACCACATTCACCCCGATCGGCACAGACTGAAACGTGGTGACAAGCGCGGCGATCATCTGCAAATGCCCGTCGAAAACAAGAAACGCGAGCATCGCGATCGTATTCAGATACCGCGAAATCACAACAGCATTACCCCCGGCGCGCGGATCGTAAAGCATCGCAAAGCCGAGACCCATTTGCTGCCCGATGAACTCGCCCGCCGCATCGATCGCGGCGAACGCGACCTGCATCGTCACGCCGAGCGCCGCGCCGATCAGGAACTGATTGACCATGATCCACACACCATCGGCGGAGAAGACGGTGACCTGCGGCACAGCACCGAGTGTCGGCGCGACGATCAGCGTGATAAAGCCAGCCAGGCTGACCTTCACCCGCACCGGAATCCCCATATGACTGAGAACCGGCGCAGTCGCGATCAAAGCGAGGATGCGCACGAACGGCCACAGAAACGACGTGAGCCAGACATTGAGCTGCGCGTAAGTGACGGAGAACATCTGCGTGGAATCAGCCGGTAATCGCGGGCGTGATGGTGAACATGTGACGCATGTAGTCGAGCAGCGTCGAGAGCATCCACGGTCCGGCGATCACGAGCGTCACCGCGACCGCGATCAGCTTCGGAATGAACGAAAGCGTCGATTCGTTGATCTGCGTAGCCGCCTGAAAAAGACTCACCACCAGCCCCACGACCAGCGCAACCAGCAACAGGGGCGACGCGAGCATCAGCGCGACATACATCGCCTGGTGCGACATCGACATGACGGATTCGGGTGTCATCTGCGTCTCTTCCTCAAACGAAACTTAAACGAAGCTCTGTGCCAGCGAGCCGATCAGCAACTGCCAGCCATCGACGAGCACGAACAGCATCAGCTTGAACGGCAGCGCGATCGTCGTGGGCGACACCATCATCATCCCCATCGACATCAAGACGCTAGCCACCACCATGTCGATGATGAGAAACGGAATGAAGATCGTGAAGCCGATCTGAAACCCCGTCTTCAGTTCGCTCGTCAAAAACGACGGCACCAGCAGCGACAGCGGCACGTCTTCCGGACCGTTCATCGGCGGCGCCTTGGCAATCTTCGCGAAGAGCGCGAGATCGGTTTCGCGCGTCTGACGCAACATGAACTGCTTGAACGGGCCGATGCCGCGCTGCATCGCCTGGTCCATCGTGATCGTGCCTTCGGAGAAGGGCTTGTAGGCGTCCGTGTAAGCGCGGTCCAGGACCGGCGACATCACGAACAGCGAGAGAAACAGCGCGAGCCCGACGATCACCTGATTCGGCGGCGTGTTCGACGCGCCGAGCGCCTGCCTCAGCAGCGACAGCACGATGATGATGCGCGTGAAGCTCGTCATCATCAGGACCATCGCGGGCAGGAACGACAGCATCGTGAGCAGCAGCATCGTCTGGACGCTGAGCGAATACGTCGTGCCGCCGTTGGGGCCGGGACTCGTGTTGAATGCGGGCAGGCCCGCCGTGCTTTGCGCGAGAGCCGCGTAGGGGAGGGCGGCGATCACGACCGGCAAGCCCAGCTTCACACCACGCGCGATAAAACGACTGACCTGCATTTACTTGCTCCCGCCCGCGAACTTCTGCAGACGCTTGTTGGCTTCGCCCGCGAGTGCGTCGCGAAACCGTTGACCGAAGGTGCCTTGCAACGTTTGCGCGGGCGCCGGCGTTTCAGTGCCGATCCCGCCTGCCTCGGCCGATCCGGCGGGCATCGTGTGCAGAAGCCGCACGTTGCCCGGACCCGCGCCGACGACGAGCCACGTATCGCCGATCTCGACGACCGCAACACGCTCCTTGTTACCGAGCGACGCGCCGCCGACCACCTTCACGAGCCCTGTGCGCTTGCCGCCTTGATAGCCGAGCTTGCGGGCGAGCCACGCGCAGCCGAACACGAAGCCGATCACGATGACGAGACCGAAGAGCGTCTGGAACACCGCGCCGAACCCAAGCGACGGCACCGCCGACCCCGCGCCGACGCTCGAAGCGATCTGCGCGGCGTGGTTCACGGCGTTCATGTCGGCGGCGTGTGCGAACAAGGGCGCGGCAGCGGCGAGCGCGACGATCAGGCGTTTCATCGATTCAGCTTCCGGATGCGTTCCGACGGCGTGATGATGTCGGTCAGGCGAATGCCGAACTTGTCGTTCACTACGACCACTTCGCCCTGCGCGATGAGGCAGCCGTTCACGAGCACGTCCATCGGTTCGCCGGCGAGGCCGTCGAGTTCGACGACCGAGCCCTGCGCCAGTTGCAGCAGGTTGCGGATCGCGATCTTCGTGCGCCCGAGTTCCACCGTCATCTGCACGGGGATGTCGAGGATCATGTCGATGTCATTGCGCGTCGAGGGCGCGGCGGCCTTCGAGAGCGGCTGGAACACGCCAGCGGTAGTGGCCGCCGGGGTATCGTTGCCGTTCTGTTCGGCGAGCGCGCTGGCCCAGTCGTCCATCGCGATCTCTTCGTTCTTCAGCGGGTCGCCGATGCCCATCGAGCCGGGCAACGTGCCTTCTTGCATCAAGTCACTCATATCCACCTTCCTTCATCGTGTCCGTCGCGCTGATCATCTTCTGCACGCGCAACGCGTATTGACCATTGAAAATTCCGTAGCCGCATTCCATCACCGGCACGCCATCCACCTTCGCCACGACCTGCTCGGGCACGTTGATCGGCAGGACGTCGCCGACGCGCATGTTGAGAATCTGCGCGAACGAGGAGCGGATTTCCGCGAGATCGACCGTCAGCTCGACTTCCGCCGTCTGCACCTGCTGCGAGAGCACGCGCACCCAGCGACGGTCGATTTCGAGCGCTTCGCCCTGGATCGGCGAGGAGAGCACGTCGCGGATCGGCTCGATCATCGAGTACGGCATGCAGATGTGGAGCGTGCCGCCCGTCGTGCCGAACTCGATCGAAAACTGCGTGACGATGACGATTTCGTTCGGCGTCGCGACGTTGGCGAACTGCGTGTGCATCTCCGAGCGCACGTGTTCGAACTGCAACGGCCGCACGCTTTTCCACGACGCCGTGTAGTGCTCGAACACGAGGTTCAAGAGCTTGCTGATGATGCGTTGCTCGGTCTGCGTGAATTCGCGGCCTTCGACGCGCGTATGAAACCGCCCGTCGCCGCCGAACAGGTTATCGACCACGAAGAACACGAGGTTTGGATCGAAGACGAAGAGCGACGTACCGCGCAACGGCTTCACGTGGACCAGATTCAGGTTGGTCGGGATCGGCAGGTTGCGGGTGAATTCGCTGTACTTCTGCACCTTCACCGGACCGACGGAGATTTCCGCCGAGCGCCGCATGAAGTTGAAGATACCGACGCGCATCAGGCGCGCGAAGCGGTCGTTGATGATTTCGAGGCCGGGCATCCGGCCGCGGACGATGCGTTCCTGCGTCGCGATGTTGTACGGGCGCACGCCTGCCGGCTTGTTCTCGTCCGAGATCTGGTCGACTTCGCCGGTGACGCCCTTGAGGAGGGCATCGACCTCCTCCTGCGACATGAATTCTTCGTGGCCCATTGCTGTTCCTTTCGTGGTCAGCGGTCGGTCTTACTGAACGACGAATTCGGTGAACAGCACTTCGTCGACGCGCACCGGCTTTTCGGCGGTGCTCGCCGTCACTTCGATGGCCGTGCGCAGGTCGCTGGCGAGCGTGCGCTTGCCTTCGAGCGTCGCGAGGTCATCGGGGCGCTTGGCCGAGAGCATCATCAGCACGCGGCTGCGGATCTCGGGCATGCGCTCGGTGAGCATCGGCTGGGACTTCTCGTCACGCAGCTTCAGCGTGAGGCCGGTGCGCAGGTAGTGCATCGCGCCATCGTCGGATTGCAGGTTGACGGTGATCGATTCGAGCGGGAAGAACACGGGCGGCGGGACCGGCGCGGGCTTCGCGGGGCCGTGCGAGCCGAACTTGTTGATCGCGTAGTAAGTGCCCCCGGCGCCCGCGCCGAGAAGCACGATCGCGCCGATCGCGATGACGAGCGTGCGCTTGAGCTTGCCGCTCTTCGCGTTGACGATGGGTTGCTGGTTTGCGGTCGTGGTTGCCATGGATGCTTACCTCTTTCTGTAGCCTGCATTGTTCGCGAAAGAGGAGCCCGGCGATGGGTCGAACAGAAGGGGGTTTTGGGGTTAATCCGTCGTTTGTGGCGTGAAGGAGACGCGCGGAGCCGAGCAGGACAGAACAGGCGCGATCAGCGGATGCGTGCTGATTCGTGCATGTTGCCCGCAGTTAACGCCAAAAGGCCACTCGCGCGACGCGAGCAGCCTTCAATGCTTGAAGCCGAATCCCGTCAGGCAAACGTGTCCACGAGCCCCACGGTTCGCCGCGTCGGCATGTTCACGGCCGTCGTGCCGCCCGAATCGTCGACTCCGGCGACCCCGCCGCCATCCCGCCCGCCGCGTCCTGATTCCCGCCCGCCTTGCTGGCCGGATTGCCCCGACTGCCGCGCGAACCCGTCATTCACGCTCGTGCTGCCGAGACTGATCCCGTTCGCCTCCATCGCCTCGCGCAGCTTCGGCAGCGCCGCCTCGACGGCCTCGCGCACCTGCGCGTGCTGCGACACGAAAAGCGCGTGCGCGTGGTTGTCGTTGACCTGAAGCGTCACCTGCAGCGGCCCGAGATCCTTCGGATTCAACGTCAGTTCCGCGCTCTGCTGATGCGCGTTCGACAGGAACACGACCTTCTGGCTGAACGCATCGTCCCAGGCGGAGCTGCCGACGTGCGGCGCGATCGCCGCGCTCGTCGCCGCGGCCATCGTGCCTTGCGCGCCCGAGGTCCCCGAATTCGCCGATGCCGCTTGCAGCGCGCTCGCGTGCAGCGCGGCGTCGGCGGTTTGCTTGTAGGCGGTGGTGCTGTCGTCGGGCGGCATCGAGACGGGGATCGGCTGCGCGTTCGTGAGAGCGGCGGCGTCGGTGGCTTGGGATTTGGTGTTCTTGCCGTCGCCGAGCGTATCGCCGAGGCCGACCGTGCGCTTTGCCTTGCCTGCGTCCGCGTTGCCGGTGTTCGCCGCTGTTCCGGCATCCGGGGAGCCAGAGCCGGAGCCCGTCGGCGCTTGCACGGGAGTTTTGCTGTTCATCGCTGCGAGCGCTGCCTGAAGCGCGTCCTGCGGCGTCTGCGATGCCTGCGCGGCGTCCGTCGCCTTGTGCGCGTCGGGTTTCGCGTCCGTCTCACCGGTGGCGCTCGCATCGGTCGCTGCGTCCGCGCCGCTCAGCGATTGCGCCGCGCTCGCCAGATCGGCCAGCGCCGCGTCCGTTCCGTCCGCCGCTCCGGCACGCGCTTTCGCAAGCGCCGCTGCCGCCGCATCCGCGGCGGCCTTGGCGACGGCCGCTTTCGCATCGGCCTGCGTCGTCGGCTGCGCTGCGTCCTTCGTGCTGCCCGCGTCCGCATCGGCGTCGGCGGACGGCTTCGGCGCGTCGGTCTTGCCGGACTGATCGCTCTTGTCGGCGGCAGCGGTCGTTTCATCCGTGTCGTCCGATGCATCCGGCGCAGAAGGCTGAGGCGCGTCGTGCACGCTCGTGTGCGGCGCTGCGAGCTTCGCCGCCGATGCCGCCACCTTCGCCTGCGCTTCGGCGTTCGCCTTGTCGGCCATGCTTTGCAGCGTTACGCCGAACGACGCGAAAGCCCCTTCATCGCGCGACGACGATACCGCTTTCCCCTTTGCTACCGGAGACGTCGCGCCGATGAGCGCTTTGCCAAACGAAACGGACGACATGCTTGACCTCTTGATCCTGAATGATTTGATGGTGATGCGTTTCCCGCGCGTCAGGCCTTTTCGGCCCGCATGCGCAGAATCTTTGCGGAATGTTCGTCGGAATCGCGCTGCTCGACGCGCGCCGACTTTTTCGCGAGCACGGCTTCCCCTCGCGCCGCGAGCACTTCATACGAGCCGAGCTTCTGCTTCTTCAGGCGCCATTCGTTCTTGACGGCCTCGAGCCGCTGGTCGAACGTCAGGAAAAGCTCGCGCTGCTGCTCGATCGCGGAATCGAGCGTATCGATGAAAGCCTGGAAGTTGCGCAGCGTCTGCGCGTTCGTCCCCTGTTGCGCCGATGCCGTGAACCGCGCGTGATACTCGTCGCGATAGGCGATAAGCGAATCCAGTTGCGCCTCGACCTCGTTTCGCTCCTGCTGGAGCTTGCCGAGTTTCTTGGTGGCGGCGTCGAGTTCTTCGTCCGCGAGGTTGATCAGCGTCTTGATCGGCAGATGTTTTGACATGGGCTTCAGGTTCCTCAGCTACCTTGTTCGAATAATTGGTCGAGTTGAGCGAGACTTGGTTCGAATTCCGCCTGCTCGCGAAATCCCTGCTGCAAAAAGGCTTCCATACGCGGATAAAGTGCAATCGCGCGGTCGAGCAGCTGGTCCCGGCCGCTCGAATACGCGCCGACGTTGATGAGGTCGCGGTTGCGCTGATAACGCGACAGCATCTGCTTGAACATGCGCACGCGGTCGAGGTGCTTGTCGTCGATCAGCGCGGTCATTGCGCGGCTGATCGACGCTTCGATGTCGATAGCGGGATAGTGGCCGGCTTCCGCGAGCGACCGCGACAGCACGATGTGGCCGTCGAGAATCGCGCGCGCGGAGTCGGCGATCGGGTCCTGCTGATCGTCGCCTTCTGTCAATACCGTATAGAACGCGGTGATCGATCCGCCGCCCTCCGGCCCGTTGCCCGTGCGCTCGACGAGCGCCGGCAGCTTCGCGAATACCGACGGCGGATAGCCCTTTGTCGCGGGCGGCTCGCCGATCGCGAGCGCGATCTCGCGCTGTGCCATCGCGTAGCGGGTGAGCGAATCCATCAGCAGAAGAACGTGCTTGCCCTGATCGCGGAAATATTCGGCGAGCGAGGTCGCGTAGGTCGCGCCCTGCATCCGCAGGATCGGCGAAACGTCCGCCGGAGCCGCCACGACCACCGAGCGCGCAAGTCCGTCCTCGCCCAGAATCTGCTCGATGAATTCCTTCACCTCGCGGCCGCGCTCGCCGATCAGGCCGATCACGATCACTTCGGCGCTCGTATAGCGCGCCATCGTGCCGAGCAGCACCGATTTACCGACGCCGGAGCCTGCAAAAAGCCCCATGCGCTGGCCGCGTCCGACGGTCAGCAGCGAATTGATCGCCCGTACGCCGACGTCGAGCACCTTGTGGATTGGCTCGCGGTTGAGCGGATTGATGGTCGCCGATGTGAGCGGCGCATCGGTTCTGGAGCCAAGCGGGCCGAGTCCGTCGAGCGGACGGCCGGACGCATCGACCACGCGCCCGAGCATTTCCCAGCCGACCGGCAGGCGCTTCGCACCTGCCATCGGATCGTTGATCGGCGCGCTTTCCAGCGGATAGACGCGCGCGCCGGGCAACAGACCCGATGTTTCGGTGGTCGGCATCAGGAACAGTTTGTCGCCTGCAAAGCCGACCACTTCGGCTTCGGCCATCGGAATCGAACTGCCGGCGGGCAGCTCGATCATGCATTCGGAGCCGACGCCGAGCTTCAGCCCGACCGCTTCCAGCACGAGTCCGGCGGCGCGCGTGAGGCGGCCGCACGGACGCAGCGGCCGCGCAATCGCGCTGCGCGCCTTGAGCGCGTCGAGCTGGGCGCGCCAGCCGTCGATATGCGCATTACCGGCGAGATTCGCGAGCTGGACGATGGTCTGCGCCGCGCGTTGCTCGATGTCCGGCTCGACGAGATCGGTTTCGCTCAAGAGCGGTCCGAACGATGCCCGCGCGAGTTCCTGTTCGAGTTCGCTCAGGCCGTCCTGCGTGATGCGGCGGACGGCGGGCGGATGTGAAGCGATATGCGAATTCACCACGGTTGAGTCCTCCCGAGCGCCGCCGCGACGCGCTCCCAGCGCGTCGTGTTGGTCGCATCGATTTCGCCGGTTGCGGCCTGCGCGCGGCAGCCCCCGCGTTCGATCGCGGGATCGGTGCGCACGCTCCAGCCCGCGGCCTGCAATTCTTCGAGCAAATACGCTTCGACCACCGGCAGATCGGCCGGATTCACCGTCAGATGCGGCGCGCCCAACAGCGCCGGTTCAGCCGCGATCACCTCACGCGCGACGCTGAGCAGCGCCGTCGGATCGAGTGCGATGTGCTGCTGCACGACCTGCTGCGCGATATCGAGCGCAAGCGCCGTAAGCGATTCCGCGACCGCCGCGTCGGCTGCTTGCAGCGCGGTCTTGAACGCGTCGGCGAGATCGGCGAGACGCGCGGCTTCGGCCAGCGCCTGCTTGCGGCCGTCCTCGAAACCCTTCGCCAGGCCTTGTTCGTAGCCCGCCTGATAGCCCATCGCCTGGCCCGCGACGTGGCCCTGCGCGAGCCCTTGCGTGTGCGCTTCGTCCTTCACGCGGCGCAGGTGCTTTTCGAGCGCGGCCTGCTCGGCGGCGCTGTGATCGACCGTCACGGGGTCGAACGACGCCATCTCCCAGCGCTGATACGCCGACAGCGTCGGTTTTTGCGCACGCGCGGTATCAGACATATGCGTCCTCGGCCTTGCCGCCTAACTGGATCTGCCCGTTTTCGGCGAGATTGCGCACGATCTGGAGGATCTTGCGCTGCTGCTGCTCGACTTCCGACACCCGCACCGGACCGCGCGAATCGAGATCTTCCGACAGCAGTTCGGCGGCGCGCTGCGACATGTTGGACAGGAATTTCTGACGCAGACCCGGCTGCGCGCCCTTCAGCGACACGATCAGCGTCTCCGATTCCACTTCCTTCAGCAGCAACTGGATCGCGCGGTCTTCCAGATCGAGCAGGTTTTCGAACACGAACATCTGGTCGATGATCTTCTGCGCGAGCTCCGCGTCGTAATCCTTCACGTTCGACAGCACCGATTCCTCGTGGTTGCTCGACATGAAGTTGAGGATTTCCGCCGCCGTCCGGATGCCGCCCATCGGCGCGCGCTTCAGGTTGTCGCTGCCGGAGAGGAGCGTCGTCAGCACGTCGTCGAGTTCGCGCAGCGCCGCCGGCTGGATGCCGTCGAGCGTCGCGATGCGCAGGAGCACGTCGTTACGCAGCCGCTCGGTCAGAAGCGCGACGATTTCCGACGCCTGATCGCGGTCGAGGTGGACGAGGATCGTCGCGATGATCTGCGGATGCTCGTTCTTGATCAGTTCCGCGACGGCACCCGAATCCATCCACTTCAGTCCTTCGATACCGCTCGTATCGCTGCCCTGCAGGATGCGGTCGATCAGCGCGCCGGCCTTGTTCTCGCCGAGCGCCTTCGTCAGCACGGAGCGGATGTACTCGCTCGAATCGAGCGAGAGCGCCGTGTGCTGCTCGGCCTGGTGCACGAATTCGGTCATCACGTTGTCGAGCTGCTCGCGCGTCACGTTCTTGAGCGCCGCCATGGTCGCGCCGATCTTCTGCACTTCGCGCGGGGCAAGGTACTTGAAGACTTCGGCGGCTTCTTCCTCGCCGATCGACATCAGGAGGAGAGCGGATTTGGTCAGGCCTTCAGCGTTCATCGGACACCCAGTTTTTTACGACCGTGGCAACGATTCTCGGGTCCTGGCGCGCGACCATGCGTGCGTAGTCGAGGTTGCGGTCGAATTTTGCCTTGCTGCTTTCGTGGCCGAGGAGACTCACCTCGGCGTCCTTGTCTTCGTCTTCCTTCTTCGCGTCCGGCAGCGACGGGCCGTCGAGCAGCGAGAGTTCGTCCTGCGGCGTGAGCGCGGCGGGCGGTTCCGGCGGCGGGAACGCGCGGCGCATCGCCGGCTTCACCATGCTGAAGTAGAGGAACAGTCCCACCACGCCGATGCCCAGGTATTTCGCGAGCTGGATGCCGCGCGCGATCATGTCGGGCGTGCGCCACCACGGCACGTCGGGCGTGACGTTCTGGTCGGTCGTGAACGTGCTGTTGACGACGTTCACCGAGTCGCCGCGCTTTTCGTCGTAGCCCATCGCGTCCTTCACGAGCTGCTGAACTTGCGCGAGCTTGTCTGCGGCGAGCGGCGTCATCGTGACGTTGCCCTTCGCGTCGACCTGACGCTGGTAGTTCACCACCACCGCCACCGACAGGCGCTTGATGCCGCCCGTCGCCTGCTCGAAGTGGCGCACGGTGCGGTCGACTTCGAAATTCGTCGTGGTGTCCTTGCGCTGGTTGACCGGCGTCGTCTTGACGGGGGCGCCCGTCGTGGGATCAGTCGCCGGCGCGGTGATTGGCGCGGAGGCCGGTTGCGGCGGCTGGTTCGACAGCGCGCCCGGCACGCCTGAGGCGCCGCCGCCCGAGCTTTCGTTCGATTCGCTCGACTGCTGGCTGCGGATCGCCGTGCTTTGCGGGTTCGCGTTCGGGCCGTAGCTCTCAGCGGTCTGCTCGAGCTTCGAGAAATCGACGTCTGCGCTGACTTGCGAGTGCGCATTGCCCGCGCCGAAGAGCGGCGACAGGATCGCGTCGATGCGCTTTTGCGTGTTGTGCTCGATCTGCTGCACGTATTTGAGTTGCGAGGCGTCCAGGCCGCTCGCGGCGCTGCTCTGCGTGAGCAGGTTGCCGTCCTGATCGACGATGTTGACGTTTTTTACCGGCATGTCCGGTACGCCGGCCGCCACCATGTGCGTGATCGCCACCACCTGGCCTTCGTCGAGCACGCGTCCCGGGTACAAATTGATCATCACCGACGCCGTCGGCAGTTCCTTTTCGCGTACGAACACGGTCGGCTTCGGAATCGCGAGATGCACGCGCGCCGTTTTCACCGATGAAATCGAGCCGATTGTTTTTTCGAGTTCGCCTTCCAGCGCGCGCTGGTAGTTGACTTGTTCCGCGAACTGGCTGATGCCGAACTTCTGGTTGTCCATCAGTTCGAAGCCGACCGAGCCGTTCTTCGGCAGGCCCTGGCTCGCGAGCCGCAAACGCGTTTCGTGGACCTGCTCGGCCGGCACCAGGATCGCACCGCCCGAATCGGCGATCTTGTAAGGGATGTTCCCTTGCTGAAGCGCGGCCACGATGGCGCCACCGTCGCGATCGGACAGGTTGGAGAAGAGCACGCGGTAATCGGGCTGGCGCGACCACATCACGAGGCCGGCGATGACCATCGCGAGAATCGCGACCGCGACGATCAGCGGCATGCGCGGGTTCGAGCGGATCTGCGACAGCATCGGTACGCGCTGGGCGAAGCCGCCGAAGTCCGCACCGCCGCCGAGGCTGCCGGACACGGTACCGACGGAGCCGGGCTGCGCGCCGGCCAGGCCCATTCTGGCGTCTGGCGTAATCAGGGAATTGTTGGGCGTTTCCATTGCGTCGAAGCTCTCCGAATCTGGGGAGTCCGCCGTTCGCCGCCGTCTTTCAGGCGCCACGGAAGACTTTTCACGAATGAATTATCCGCAGAAGGAAGAGAGTCGATTGGGTGAACAGAGCCGGGTTTTACCCGTTCTTTGACGGCTTTGAGAAATGGCCCGCTGATATTCTTTTTCGTAATCGGTCACACCGCATCGATGCACCGCCCGGTCTCTGCGGGCCTGTTACATCGCTCGATCCACCTGAACCGGTTTCCCTGGTCTTTCGGAGCAAATATGAATTCTTCCATCAACCCGCTGGGTTCCGCGCTCTCCGCACTTCAATCGATGGCCTCGCAGGCCGCCGGCGGCGCCGGTTCGGCCGTCGCGTCGGGTCATGTGCAAGGCTCGTCGGCGGGCTCGTCCTCGGGCGCCGTCAGCGCGGGCAGTTTCGCCGACGCGCTCAAATCCTCGATCGACAAGATCAGCGACAACCAGAACAAGGCGCTTGGCGAAGCTCACGCGTTTGAGGTCGGCGCGCCGAACGTGTCGCTGAACGACGTGATGGTCGACATGCAGAAGGCCAACGTCGGCCTGCAATTCGGGCTTCAGGTGCGCAACAAGCTCGTCAGCGCCTACAACGACATCATGCAGATTTCCGTCTGACGATTCGTCACGCTGTCCCCGTTCGTTCTGGCCCCGCGGCGTCGCGCCGCGCCGGTTTTCCCTTGTGCCCTAAAGCTTTTGCGCGGTTTTCCGATAACCCCGATAACAGCTCGCCAGCAGCAACGCGCCGATGAGACGCGATGCGGGCGGCGAGCGGCATCGATCGACTCGGGAAACGTCCGGGCTGGCACGGCGGAAGGCACGTCCGTTCGTGCCCTCAGCCGCCTGACGACGCGAATCGGCCCGACCAGGCACGTATAAGGAGAACCACAGATGTATTCCCCAGGACACGCTGGAGCCAGCGCCTACGCACGCGTCGGCGTTCAGACAGGAGTGACGGGAGCGAGCCCGCACCGGCTGGTCGTCATGCTCTATCAGGGCGCGCGGCAGGCGATCGCGCAGGCGCGAATGCATCTTCAGCAGGGCAACATCGTCGAGCGGGGCGCCGCGATCGGCAAGGCGATGAGCATTATCGAAAGCGGGTTGCAGCAGGCGCTGAACAAGCAGGCGGGCGGCGAGATCGCGGAGCGGCTCGACGCGCTCTACACATATATGACGCGGCGGCTGCTCGAAGCCAACGCGCGGCAGGACGAGCAGATGCTGGTGGAGGTCGATGGACTTCTCGCCACGCTGGAGGAAGCATGGATAGCAATTGGACCGGAAGTAGCGCAAGCGGCTTCGGCGCATCTTTCGGATGCGTCGGGCAGTGGGTCTGCGCATGCGGCGGCGCGTGCGGCAATGAATGTCTGATAACAAGAATGAAGACAAGTCAGGAATATTTCGACCACTACGAGGCTATCGCGGCCCTGTCCGGCAAGATGCTCGCCGCGGCAAGGAGCGGAGAGTGGGGCGAACTGAAGGTGATGCAGTCGGCGTATCGCGAACTGGTTGACGGACTGAAGGAAGTGGACGGCGGCTCCGAGCTCGACAACGACGACAAGGCGCGCAAGCTCGACCTCGTGCGCCGCATTCTCGCCGACGACGCCGCGATCCGCGATCTGACGTCGCCCTCGCTCGCGCGGCTCTCGGCGCTATTCACGGCGAACCGGCCGGCGCGCGCGCTCAAGAAGATGATGGGACTGCGCTAAAGGCGTGGCGAAGGCGGGCGGCTTCCGGTTTGCCGCCGCTGTAAACAAGGGACACGGGCATGACGGCACTGGACACCGCGATCGCAACGCTTCTCGCCAGCCGGGCGGAGTTGCTGATGTCCGCGATCCGCGCGCCCGGCAGCGCCACCGCCGGCCAGACGACGACCCAGGCCGGCACGTCGCGCCTTTCCATCGATATCCAGCCGGGCGCCTCGGACACGCGGGACGGGGCGTCGGCGACAGCCAACGCATCCGCGCAGACGGCGCTCAGCAAGATCGCGCGCACGCTCGACGCGATTTCGCGCTTTGGCGGCGGCGCGACGCCCCCGCTGACCGGCGACGCGCCGCTCTGGCCCACCTCGCCGCGTCCCGCGAGCGCGTTTGCGAATCTCTCGGGCGGACTGTTCGACCACGCTTTTTCGTCGATCGCGTCGGCGGCTGCGGCGCGTGCTCTCAGTCAGCCGGCGCCACCGTTGCCGGCGTCGGTGCTGGCTTCTGCGCTGGCTAAAACCGTCGGCGAAAGTGGTCTTTTCTATGAATCCCATCTTGTCGAGTGGCTCGGGGGGCAGCGTCCGGCGGCATCGCTCGCGGGCGAACCGCAGGCGCGCATCGATTTGAGCGCGATGCCGCTCCCTCTCGATATTCCCGAGCAGCCCGAGGCGGCTTCCTCTCCCGCGGTTTGGCTTGATGAGACGGGGTCTGCGTCAGTGCGCGCCGCGGGCGATTCTCACGACATGCCCGATCTGCACCCGGCGACCCGAACTTTCACGCCGCCGAGTAACCCGCAGCAGGCGGCGGCGCTCGCGGAATCGGTGCGGGACGCGCCTGCCTCGGCGTTATCTTCCGCCGCCTCCGCGACACCGGCTGTCACCGCCGCGCCCGCGCCGCAGGAATCTGCGACGCAGGCGGCGCTGCTGGCAGGCGTCCATCCATCGACGATTCCGCTCGTTCGCCAGCAGCTCGATCTACTCGCGACCGGCCAGTTTCGCTGGTCCGGCGAGGCGTGGCCCGGCGCGCGGCTCGAATGGGAGATCGCGCCGCAGGAACGTGACGCGCGCACGCCCGACACCGCTCACGACGCCGATCGTCCGTGGCGCACGCGCGTGACGCTTTCGCTGCCGACGCTCGGTACCGTCGATGCCGATCTCGTCCTGAGCGGCGACAAGCTCGTCGCGCGGATCAACGCGAGCGAGCACGGCGCGGCGCGTCTCGCCGCCGATCGCGAGGGCTTCCGGCAACAGCTTGCGGCGGCGGGCATCGGGCTCGCGGGGATGTCGATACGGGCGGTCGGCGGATCGGCGGATATCGATGCCGATATACGCGCTGCGTCGAAGCCGGTGCCGTCGCCGCTGGCGCATTTGTTTCGCGGGGAGGGCGCATGAGCGCGGACGTGCGCAAGCAGGCGACCGCGCTCGCCTACGACGACCAGAACCGCGACGCCGCGCCGCGCGTCGTGGCGAAGGGATACGGGATCGTTGCGGAAATGATCGTGCAGCGCGCGCAGGAAGCTGGGCTGTACGTGCACGAATCGCCGGAAATGGTGTCGCTTCTGATGCAGGTCGATCTGGACGCGCGCATCCCGCCCGCGCTTTATCAGGCGGTGGCGGAGATGCTGGCCTGGTTGTATCGGCTGGAGAATGGGGAGGATTCGGCTCCTGCACCGGCTATGCCGAAGTTGCCGAATCCGGTGCGGTAAGGACCGCGACTAAACCGCAAACGCCCGTCTCACCACTCCCGCGTGATCAAACCTCGCGGGCAGCGTCCCATAAACCCGCCCCGTCTCACCGCGCGCATCTCCCAGACGCGTCTCGATAAACGCATCCGCAACCTCCTCCGGCGCATGCTTCGCAAGCAGCACCGCCTGCGCGGTCAGCACCAACTGCTGCGCGATCCGCCGCGCCGATGCCTCCCTCGTCGCCGGATCGCCCTTCAGCGTCTGCAAGAGCGCATCGAGCGCCGGTCCCAGCGCCGGATGCTCGCGCGCCGTCTCCTGCCACGACGCGAAAAGCGCATGCGCCGCATCCGTCTCGCGCTCGAACGCACGCAGCACGTCGAGACACATCACGTTCCCCGAGCCTTCCCAGATCGAATTGACCGGTGCTTCCCGATAGAACCGCCCCATCGGCCCGGTCTCCACATAGCCGTTGCCGCCCCAGACCTCCATCGCTTCGCCGGTGAATTCGAGCGCCCGCTTGCAAACCCAGAACTTCGCGGCCGGCGTCACGAGCCGCCGCCACGCGCGCTCTTCCGGCGCGCCATCGGCGGCGGCGCTGGTTTCGAACGCGCCCGCGAGACGCATGAACAGCACCGTCGCCGCCTCCGATTCGAGCGCCAGATCCGCGAGCACGTTGCGCATCAGCGGCTGGTCGACGAGTTTCGCGCCGAACACGCTCCGGTGCCGCGCGTGGTGGATCGCCTGCACGAGCGCCGCGCGCATCAGCGCGGCGCTGCCGATCACGCAGTCGAGCCGCGTGTAGTTCGCCATTTCGATGATCGTCGGCACGCCGCGCCCTTCGTCGCCGATCATCACGCCGTACGCGTCGAGGAATTCGACTTCGCTGCTCGCATTCGACCGGTTACCGAGCTTCTCCTTCAGACGCTGCACCTGGACGGCGTTCTTGCGGCCGTCCGGGGTGAAGCGCGGGACGTAGAAGCATGAGATCGCGTCGCTTTCGCACGCGCGCGCGAGCACCAGATGCGCGTCGCATTGCGGCGCCGAGAAAAACCACTTGTGCCCGATCAATCGATACGCGGTGCCCCGTCCCGGCGTGTCTATCGGATAAGCGCGCGTCTGGTTGCTGCGCACGTCCGAGCCGCCTTGCTTCTCCGTCATGCCCATGCCGACCATCATCGAGCGCTTGCCCGCGCTGAGCGGAATGTCGCGCGGATCGTGCTCGCGGGAGAGCAGCGCGTGGCGCAACGTGGCGTAGAGCGCCGGTTCCTTTTGCAGCACTGGAATGCTGGCGAACGTCATCGTGATCGGACACAGCGAGCCGGATTCGAGCTGTCCGTGGAGAAAATAGCCGGCACAGCGCGCGGGCATCGCGCCCGGCCGGGGCGTTTCGAACGGCAGCGCGTGCAGCCCTTCGCGTCTCAACAGTGCGAGCAACTCGTGCCAGGCCGTATGGAACTCGATCGCGTCGATGCGCTCGCCGCGCGGGCTGTGCGTGCTCAGTTCCGGCTCGTGGCGATTGGCGAGATCGGCGAGGGCGAGCACGTCGGGCTGCGTGAGCGCGCGACCATCGCGTTCAAGCGCCTCCGCGTGCCAGCCCGCGCCCTCGCGCTCGATCGCGGCCGTTAGCGCGGGATCGGCGGCGAGCATGTCGTAACTGGCGAGTGGCGGCGTCTGGTTGACGACCTCGTGGGTCTCGCCGAAGCGCTGCGGTCGTGAAGGCGTGGTCATCGTTGGTCTCCGTCGGGCGCTAGTCGATCGCCGGCAACATTCAGCGCATCGCGTCGCGGGCTGCGTCGAATCCATCTCGAATTTACAAATCATAGGACGCGCATTCCTCAGACGCCTAGAGGAAGCGCTCGCCCAAAAATTTCGCAAGGCCCATCGCCGGAACATTCGGAATACGCCTGATTTGTGCCCGAATCGGGTTCGGATTCGCGAATTTGAGGTAAATCCGATTTTTCCTTTAGACAACCTGAACGTAGGAAACCCAAACCTATAATCCGCGCTGCCCAAGTGGGGCTGCTGTGCACTTACGCATTCGAGGAAAGCAAGTTATGAGCATTAATGTTATTGAATTGGTACAAGGCGCTTTGACCGAAAGCGTGTTGCAGCAGCTCGCGACGCGCATCGGCATCGCGCCGGAATCAGCAAAGCGCGTGGTCGGTCTGGTGGGCCCGGCGCTTGTCGGCTCGCTGATGAACAAGGCAGCGTCGCCCGAGGGCGCGCGCGGCCTGTTCGCCTCGATCATGTCGCCGGATACGAACGCGAACATCGTCGAGCAACTGCCGAACCTCGTGCAGGGCGACGGACTGCAAAAGCTGCTCGGCATGGGCGCGCGTCTCGCGGGCGCCGTGCTGCCGGCCGATCGCCTCGAAGCGCTGAGCGGCAAGGTCGCCGAACAGACGGGTGTCGCGGCAAGCGCCACGCACGCGCTGACGGGTGTCGTCGGCACGACGCTGCTCGGCGTCCTGAAGCACTATTTCATGCAGCACAACGGCAACGCCGGCGCACTACCGACGCTGCTCGGTCATCAGTTGCCGTTCGTCAAGGCGAACATGACCGACGCGATCGCCAGCGTGCTCGGCCTCGGCAGCGCGGGCAGCTTCCTCGCCGGCGTAGGCGCGCAGATGAAGGCGGTGTCGTCGCATCTCGAACATCCGTCGACGCAAAATGCACGCATGTCGGCCGTGAATGGCTCGATCGACAAGGCCGTCGTCGAGGAAAAGGCGAAGAGCAAGAAGTGGTGGTGGATCGCGCTCGCCCTCGCGCTGGCGTTGCTCGCGGCCCTGCTCGGGCGCGGCTGTGTCGGGGAGAAGAAGGAAGTTGTCGCCGAGCCGGCCGCATCGGAAGCATCGATGGCGATGGCCGCATCGGCCCCGGCCCCGGCCCCGGCTTCGGAACCCGCGCCCGCACCGGTCCCGACGAAGGACGCGCTGATGACGTTCTCGGTCGACAAGGCCGGCGCGCCCACGATCAACGCAACGGTCGGCAGCGAAGCCGAGCAGAAGACGCTCGTCGACGCGCTGACGGCGAAGTTCGGTGAAGGCAAGTTCAAAGCGTCGATCACGGTCGATCCGGAAACGAAGGCCGCTTCGTGGCTCGACAAGCTCGAAGGCCTGCTGCCGCTGATGGCGCTGCCGGGCGCGGAAGTGAAGCTCACGGGCGAGAAGATCGAACTGAGCGGCACGGCTGCGGACGCGAAGCTCGGCTGGATCGAGAAGCTGAAGGGTCTGTTCGGCGCGGCGTTCACGATCGGCACGTTCAACGTGACCGAAGCGGTCGCGAACGCGAAGGATTCGTTCCTGAATGCGTTCAACACATTCAAGTCGGATGACTGCGTTGCTGGCGACGTCGCCAAGGTGCTCAACCTGCAAGTGATCAACTTCGCGACGGGCTCGGATGTGCCGCCGCAAGACGCACAACTCGCGCTTGCGAAGTCGGCTGAACTGCTGAAGAACTGCTCGACTGCCAGCAAGACGGTCAAGATGGAGATCGGCGGCTATTCGGACAACGTCGGCAAGGATACGTCGAATCTGGCGCTTTCGAAGAAGCGTGCGGAAGCGGTGCGCGCGTACCTCGTGAAGCACGGCGTGCCGGCCGATTCGCTGACGGCGCAAGGCTTCGGCGATGCAAACCCGGTCGCGGACAACGCAACGGCAAGCGGCCGTTTCGCGAACCGCCGTATCGAGTTCAAGGGTCAGGAATAAGCTGTCGCGGACGGGCGGAAACGCCTGTCCTCGAAGCTCTGAAGTTGACGCCGCCCCGCGACCAAGCGGAGCGGCGTTTTTTATTGCGCGTCAGGTTCAGCGCGGTTTGTCGTCGCGATTTCGGGCCGGAAACCGTTCGCCCGACAAAAAATCCTGCCCGAGATTCGCCGGCAACGCCTGCCGCGCGACGTCGAGCCAAGCGCGCGCGGCGTGCGACAGATAGCCGTTGCGCCGCCAGCCGACCGCCATGTCCCAGTGAATCTCGGGATCGACCACCGGACGGCAGGTGAACGCATCGGGGTCGAGCCGTCTGCAATACGGCGCGGGCAATAGCGCGATGCCGACGCCCGCCTGCACCAGCGCCGCCATGAAATCCCAGTGTCCGCTGCGCCCGACGATCGTCGGCGCGAAGCCCGCCTCGCGGCACGCGTTCAACACGACGTCGTTCAGCGCGAGACTTTCACCGTAAAAAACGAACGGCTCGGCGGCGAGATCGGCGAGCGCGATTTCCGCCTCCTGATCCCAGCGCGAGCCTTTCTGTGCAACGAGCCACAGGATCTGACGACTCACGGGCAGCACGTCGAAGAGCGCCATGTCGACCGGTTGCAGCACGCCGCCGAGTTCCATCTCGCCATCGAGCAGCGCGGCCTCGATCGCCTTCGATCCGCGTTCAAACAGCTTCAGTTCGACCCTCGGATACCGCTGCTTGAACGCGGCAATCGCCGGGGTGAAGAGGGTCCCGCCCATCGGCGGGATGCCGATCGTCAGCGTGCCGCGCCCGAACGTGCCGAGATCGTTCAACTCGGCTTCGAGCCGCGCGTGGGCGGCGAGCACGTCGAGCCCGCGCTGATAGACGATCTGGCCCGCGTCGGTGAGCACCATCTGACGGCCTTCGCGCAGCAATAGCGGCGAACCGATTTCGTCCTCGAGCGCCTTCACCATCTTGCTGATGGTCGGCTGCGTCACGAACATCTGCTCGGCCGCCACCGTGAAACTCTTCTGCTTCACGACCTCGACGAAATACCTCAGCGCGCGCAATTCCATCGATCGCTCCAGATTCCGAAATGGAATGTATCAGATTAGTTTAAGTCATTTTTATTATGTTTAAGTGCCCCCTATACTCGGCCTACAGGTTAACCCTAATCTATTGCTTCCTACGACGTTTCCGAGGTCCACCGCCATGTCCTATGTCATCGCATTACTGTCGAACGCCATCGGCTCGCATGGGCCGTTCGGCCGCTTCGTGCGGATCGTGCTGCAGATCGCCGCGCTTGCCGCGATCTGGTTCGTCGCCGATATCGTCGCGCGAAAGTTCTCGCTGCCGGTGCCGGGCGGCGTCGTCGGACTGCTGGCGCTGCTCGCGCTGTTGTTTTGCGGCGGCGTTGCGCCGCGCTGGGTGAAAGCGGGCGCCGACTGGCTGCTGGCCGACATGCTGCTGTTCTTCATCCCGGCCGCGGTCGCGGCGGTGCAGTACGGCGGGCTCTTCATGGAAGACGGCTGGCGCCTCGCGCTGGTGGTGGTCGGCGGGACGCTGATGGTGATGTTCGCGGTGGCGTTCGCCGTCGATCGCGCGTCGCGCCTCGAGCGGCGCATCGAAGTGCGCCGCGCGATGGTTGCGCGCCATGCGGTGCGGGCCTGAGGACATTTTCTACGGGCTCACGGCCATGACCCACTTCTACGATTCCCTGTTCGCCGACGACGCCGCGCGTCTCATCGCCGCGGGCTGTTTCGTGCTGACGGTCGCGCTGTACTTCGCGTCGAAGCGGCTTTACGCGCGTTTCAGGCGCGGCTGGCTCACGCCGATGCTCACCGTGCCGGTCGTTCTTACCGTTTTCGTGGTGATCGCACAGATTCCGTATCCGGTCTACTTCGCCGACACGCGCTGGCTCATGTGGCTGCTCGGCCCGGCGACGGTCGCGTTCGCCGTGCCCATTTACGAATACCGGCATCTGCTGAAACGCCACTGGATTTCGCTGTCGGTGGGCGTGACGGTGGGGATTCTGGTGGCGGTCGGCGGGTCGATCGCGCTCGCCAAGCTGCTGCATCTGTCGCCGGAATTGCAGCGCAGCCTCGCGACGCGCTCCGTTTCGACCCCGTTCGCGCTCGCCGTCTCCGACAAGATCCACGCGCCGAAAGACCTGACCGCGCTGTTCGTCATCGCGACGGGCGTCTGCGGCATGCTGTTCGGTGAACTCGTGCTTGCGTTCGTGCCGCTGCGCAGCCGCCTCGCTCGCGGCGCGCTGTTCGGCGCGGCCGCGCACGGCGTCGGCACGGCGAAGGCACGCGAACTGGGCAGCGAGGAAGGCGTCGTCGCCAGTTTGACGATGATGATTGCGGGCGTCGTCATGGTGCTGATCGCGCCGTTGTTGTCGATCCTCCCGTTCTAGCGGCGACGGCGGCGCGCACAACGCCCCATTTCACAGGGCGCGATCAAACTCGCCACACATTTTTGCTACAATCTGCGTTCGCTTCCGAGGAGCGTTGCGACGGTTTCCGCTGCAGGAAATCGCCAGGCTCGGAGCATTCAATCCGGACGGTTCGAAAGCGCGATCAGCGCACTCTGAGCCGCCGCATCGAACGGCGCTCACGTCAACATTTCTATTTATAGAAAGGAGGGCGTGATGAACGCCGCAGTTATCGATTCCAAGAATTCCACCGATTACGTCGTCGCCGATATGTCGCTTGCCGCCTGGGGCCGCAAGGAACTCGACATCGCCGAAACGGAAATGCCCGGTCTCATCCAGACGCGTGAAGAGTACAAGGCGCAACAGCCGCTGAAGGGCGCGCGTGTCGCGGGCTCGCTGCACATGACGATCCAGACCGGCGTGCTGATCGAAACGCTGACGGCGCTCGGGGCCGACGTGCGCTGGGCGTCGTGCAACATCTTCTCGACGCAGGATCACGCCGCCGCCGCGATCGCCGCGGGTGGCACGCCGGTGTTCGCGTTCAAGGGCGAGTCGCTGGACGAATACTGGGAGTTCTCGCACCGCATCTTCGAATGGCCGAACGGCGAATTCGCGAACATGATCCTCGACGATGGCGGCGACGCCACGCTCTTGCTGATCCTTGGCTCGAAGGCCGAGAAGGACCGCTCGGTCATCGGCAAGCCGACCAACGAGGAAGAAGTCGCGCTGTACAAGTCCATCGCTTCGCACCTCGACGCCGATCCGACGTGGTATTCCACGCGCCTCGCGCACATCCAGGGCGTGACGGAAGAAACCACGACGGGCGTCCACCGCCTGTATCAGATGGAGAAGGAAGGGCGTCTGCCGTTCCCCGCCATCAACGTGAACGATTCGGTCACGAAGTCGAAGTTCGACAATCTGTACGGCTGCCGTGAATCGCTCGTGGACGGCATCAAGCGCGCGACCGACGTGATGATCGCGGGCAAGATCGCGGTCGTGGCCGGTTACGGCGACGTGGGCAAGGGCTGCGCGCAGTCGCTGCGCGGCCTGGGCGCGACGGTGTGGGTCACGGAAATCGATCCGATCTGCGCGCTGCAGGCGGCGATGGAAGGCTACCGCGTCGTGACGATGGAATACGCCGCAGACAAGGCCGACATCTTCGTGACGGCGACCGGCAACTATCACGTGATCGCCCACGACCACATGAAGGCGATGCGCAACAACGCGATCGTTTGCAACATCGGCCACTTC
Organism: Caballeronia humi; assembly: GCF_001544475.1. GTDB lineage: Bacteria > Pseudomonadota > Gammaproteobacteria > Burkholderiales > Burkholderiaceae > Caballeronia > Caballeronia humi. The sequence goes on from NZ_FCNW02000055.1 coordinate 22,614, forward strand.
GATTCGGAAATCGACGTCGCGTCGACGCGCCAGTACACGTGGGACAACATCAAGCCGCAAGTCGATCACATCATTTTCCCGGACGGCAAGCGCATCATCCTGCTGGCTGAAGGGCGCCTCGTGAACCTCGGCTGCGCGACGGGCCACCCGTCTTTCGTGATGTCGAACTCGTTCACGAACCAGACGCTCGCGCAGATCGAACTGTTCACGCGCGGCGGCGAGTACGAGAACAAGGTGTACGTTCTGCCGAAGCATCTCGACGAGAAGGTCGCGCGCCTGCATCTGGGCCGTATCGGCGTGGAACTGACGGTGCTGTCGGACGATCAGGCGGGTTATATCGGCGTCGACAAGAACGGTCCGTTCAAGCCGAACCACTATCGCTATTAATCGGCGGCTCGAGAAGCGCCGTAGCAGCATGACCACACGGGCGAGGGCGGCGAGCCCTCGCCCGTGTTTGCAAATGCCGTAACAATCCACCGGAGAACCATCGATGACCGTGCTGCTGACCTGGCTGATCAACGCGCTTGCGCTCCTGATCATCACCTACCTCGTGCCGTCGATTCACATTCGCAGTTTCGGCACCGCGTTGATCGTCGCGGTCGTGCTCGGGCTGATCAACACGCTGCTGCGTCCGGTACTGATCCTGTTGACGCTCCCGGTGACGGTGCTGACGCTCGGGCTCTTCATTCTGGTCGTGAATGCGCTGTGCTTCTGGCTCTGCGCATCGCTGCTGAAGGGCTTCGAAGTGTCCGGGTTCTGGTCGGCGTTCTTCGGCTCGATTCTTTACAGCATCGTGTCCTGGCTGCTGTCGGCGCTGATCTTCGGGCAGCGCAACTTCGGGTGACGCTCGCACCACCCGCACATTGATCATCATGAAACCGATCGAACTTTCATTCGAATTCTTCCCGCCGAAAACGCAGGAAGGCGTCGACAAACTGCGCGCCAGCCGCGCGCAACTCGCGAAGCTCTCGCCGAAGTTCGTCTCCGTGACGTTCGGCGCGGGCGGCTCGACGCAGCAAGGCACGCTCGATACCGTCCTCGAAATGCAGAAGGAAGGCTTCGAGGCAGCGCCGCATCTGTCGTGCATCGGCTCGTCGAAGGACAGCCTGCGCGCGATTCTCGGCGCGTATCGCGAGCACGGCATTCGCCATATCGTCGCGTTGCGCGGCGATCTGCCTTCGGGCATGGGCGAAGTCGGCGAGTTGCGGTATGCGTCGGAGCTGGTGAGCTTCATCCGCGCGGAACACGGCGACTGGTTCAACATCGAAGTGGCCGCGTATCCGGAATATCACCCGCAGGCGCGCTCGCCGAAGAGCGATCTCGACAACTTCGTGCGCAAGGTTCAAGCGGGCGCGAATTCGGCGATCACGCAGTACTTTTATAACGGTGACGCGTATTTCCGTTTTGTCGACGAGGCGCGCAAGCAGGGCGTCGACGTGCCGATCGTGCCCGGCGTCATGCCGATCACGAACTTCACGCAACTGATGCGTTTTTCGGAGATGTGCGGCGCGGAAGTGCCGAAGTGGATCGCGCGGCGGCTGGAAAGCTACGGCGACGATCGCGAGGCGATCCGCGCGTTCGGACTCGACGTGGTGACGAACCTGTGTCGCCGCCTGGTCGATGAAGGTGCGCCGGGACTGCACTTTTATACGCTGAACGGCGCGGCCGCAACGAAGACGATTTGCGAGCGGTTGAATCTGAAGAGCGTATGAGTTTCGCTTTACCCGCGCGGCGTTTGCCGCGCGGTTCTGTTTTTCTGCTTACTCCCTATTCGTTTTAATCGATCCATGAAATCGATATTTCGCGTTTCCCTCTATCACCTCCGCGCATCATCAATAACCTAACCGTATCGAATTACGGTAACTGGCTAAAAACCCCTACATAATCAATCGCGCACGTTCAATTTGTTCATGCTACGGTAGCGCCCGAATTCGCCGTCAAGCCCGTTTTCGCCCGTCGCACCGCCTGCCAAGGCGAGGACATTCCCGAATAACAAAGCGTTCCTTACAGAGTCGCGCGCCAATGCCCCAGACGCTGAAAACGGAGCCGAACAGCCATTCATCGCGTGTGTTCCGCACATCGCCTTTTTTAATCACGCTTCGCCGCGCCAGAACTGGCATCGACGGATTTCCGCCGAGAAATCCGTCGCCTTGTTCGAGCCGGTAAAGCTCAGTAATATCGCGCTACGCCGGCCAGACCGGCACCGAACCTGGAGGAAACATGAAGAATAATGGCCTGTTGCGAGCTGCCCGTCTTTCGATGCTCGTAGGCGCCGCCATCACGGCATCGCTATTCGCCGCGACCGCCGCCAACGCAGCGATTCCCAACAAGACGCTCGTGTATTGCTCGGAAGGCAGCCCGGCCGGCTTCGATCCCGCCCAATACACGACGGGCGTCGATTTCACCGCGAACACGTTCACCGTGTATAACCGCCTTGTCGAATTCGAGCGCGGCGGCACGAAGGTCGAGCCGGGTCTCGCCGAGAAGTGGGACGTTTCGTCCGACGGCCTCACCTACACGTTCCACCTGCGCCACGGCGTGAAGTTTCAGACGACGTCGTTCTTCAAGCCGACGCGCGAGTTCAATGCGGACGACGTGCTCTTCACGTTCAACCGCATGCTCGATGCGAACCATCCGTTCCGCAAGGCGTACCCGACGCAGTTCCCGTACTTCACCGACATGGGCCTCGACAAGCTGATCACGAAGGTCGAGAAGGTCGATCCGTACACGGTCAAGTTCACGCTGAAGGAAGTCAACGCGCCGTTCATCCAGAACCTGGCGATGGAATACGCGTCGGTCCTTTCGGCGGAATACACGGACAAGCTGCTGAAGGACGGCAAGGCCGCCGACATCAACCAGTATCCGGTCGGCACGGGCCCGTTCATCTTCCGCAGCTACACGAAGGACGCGACCATCCGCTTCGACGGCAATCCCGACTACTGGAAGCCGGATGAAGTGAAGATTTCGAAGCTGATCTTCGCGATCACGCCGGACGCCGCCGTGCGCGTGCAGAAGATGAAGAACAACGAATGCCAGGTGATGAGCTATCCGCGTCCGGGCGACATTTCGACGCTGAAAGCGGCGTCGAACCTGGATACGCCCTCGCAGGCGGGCTTCAACGAAGGCTACGTCGCGTACAACGTGACGAAGAAGAGCCTCGGCAGCGCCGACGTGCGCCGCGCGCTCGACATGGCGATCAACAAGAAGGCGATCGTCGAATCGGTGTATCAGGGCGCCGGCCAGCAAGCCGCCGCGCCGATGCCGCCCACGCAATGGTCCTACGACAAGAACCTGAAAGGTCAGGCATACGACACCGCGAAGGCGAAGGAACTGCTCTCGAAGGCGGGCTTCCCGAACGGCTTCGAAATCACGCTGTGGGCGATGCCGGTGCAGCGCGCCTACAACCCGAACGCGCGTCTGATGGCCGAGATGATCCAGGCCGACTGGGCGAAGATCGGCGTGAAGGCGAACATCGTCTCGTATGAGTGGGGCGAATACCTGAAGCGCGCGCACGCGGGCGAACACGACGCACTGCTGATCGGCTGGACGGGCGACAACGGCGACCCCGACAACTGGCTCGGCACGCTGCTCGGCTGCGATGCGGTGAAGGGCAGCAACTTCTCGAAGTGGTGCTACAAGCCGTTCGACGATCTCGTCGCGCAAGGCCGCGTGACGAACGACGTCGCGAAGCGCACCAAGGCGTACACCGACGCGCAGCAGATTTTCGCGCAGCAACTGCCGTTCTCGCCGATCGCGCACTCGACGGTTTACCAGCCGGTCAGCAAGAAGGTGACAGGCATGAAGATCGAGCCGCTCGGCTTCGTGCGCTTCGACGGCGTCGGCATGCAGTAAGCTTAAAGCGGTACGCTTTTTGCCCTAACCCATAACTAGTCGAAAAGGTCCGGCGACAAGGGTCACGAGCCCGCGTCGCCGGTCGCATTTTTCCTCCCCAAAGAGACGACCATGTTCCGATTCGTATTGCGGCGCATAGGGATGGTGATTCCGACGTTCATCGGCATCACGATTCTCGCGTTCGCGCTCATCCACCTGATCCCGGGCGACCCCATCGAAGTGATGATGGGCGAGCGCGGCGTGGACCCCGCGGCACACGCCGAAGCCATGAAGCGCCTCGGTCTCGACGAGCCGCTCCCGCTTCAATATTTCCACTATGTCGGCCATGCGCTGAAGGGCGACCTCGGCATGTCGATCATCACGAATACCAGCGTGATGGGCGAATTCATGGCGCGCTTCCCGGCGACCGTCGAGCTGTCGATCTGCGCGATGATCTTCGCGCTCGTCGTCGGCTTGCCGGCGGGCGTGATCGCGGCGCTCAGGCGCGGCACGGTCGTCGATCACGGTGTGATGGGCACCGCGCTCACCGGCTATTCGATGCCGATCTTCTGGTGGGGCTTGATCCTCATCATGTTCTTCTCGGCGAAGCTCGGGTGGACGCCGGTGTCGGGCCGCATCGCGGTCGAATACGACATTCCGCACGTCACGGGCTTCATGCTGTGGGACGCGCTCTTCTCCACCGACGAAGGCGCGTTCAAGTCCGCGGTCAGCCATCTGATCCTGCCGACGATCGTGCTCGGCACGATTCCCTTGGCGGTGATCGCGCGGATGACGCGTTCGTCGATGCTCGAAGTGCTGCGCGAAGACTACATCCGCACGGCACGCGCGAAGGGTCTCGCGCCGGGGCGCGTCGTGGTTGTGCATGCGCTGCGCAACGCGCTGATTCCCGTGGTGACAGTGATCGGCCTGCAGGTCGGCACGTTGCTCGCGGGCGCGGTGCTGACCGAAACGCTGTTCTCATGGCCGGGCGTTGGCAAGTGGCTCATCGACGCGATCTCCCGGCGCGACTATCCGGTCGTGCAGGGCGGCATCCTGATGATCGCGACGCTCGTGATTCTCGTGAATCTCGTCGTCGATCTGCTCTACGGCGTGTTGAATCCGCGCATTCGCCATACGAGGTAAGACATGGTCTCCCAAGCTCATATTCGTTCGCTGCCTCCCAAGGGGGCGCAGGCCGCTCTTGCGGTGGCCCGGCTGGAGGCATGATGGCCGACATTCAAAACAATCTCCCCCCGCAAGCCGTGACGCCGCCGCCGAGCGGCCGGCTCGTCGCAGGCCGCGAGTTCTGGGCGAATTTTTCGCGCAATCGCGGCGCCGTGGTCGCTGGCGTGATCGTGCTCGTGCTGATCTTCATCGCGATCTTCGCGCCGCTGATCTCGCCGCACAGCCCGATCGAGCAATACCGCGACTTCGTCAAAATCCCGCCCGCGTGGCTCGAAGGCGGCAACCGCCAGTTCCTGCTCGGCACCGACGAAGCCGGCCGCGACATCCTCTCGCGCCTGATGTACGGCGCGCGGCTGTCGTTCTGGATCGGGTTCGTGTCGGTCGTGCTCGCGCTGATTCCGGGCGTCGTGCTCGGGCTGTGCGCCGCGTTCTTCCACTGGCTCGACACGGCCATCATGCGCGTGATGGACGTGCTGCTCGCGCTGCCGTCGCTGCTGCTGGCCGTGGCGGTTGTCGCGATCATCGGGCCGGGGCTCGTCAACACGATGCTCGCGATCGCGATCGTCGCGCTGCCGGGCTACGTGCGTCTCACGCGCGCGTCCGCATTGGGCGAACTGCAGAAGGAATACGTGACGGCTTCACGCGTCGCGGGCGCGGGCACCGTGCGGCTGATGTTCTCGCAAGTGTTGCCGAACTGCGCGGCGCCGCTGATCGTGCAGGCGACGCTCGGCTTCTCCTCCGCGATCCTCGACGCCGCCGCGCTCGGCTTCCTCGGCCTCGGCGTTCAGCCTCCGGCGGCGGAGTGGGGCGCGATGCTCGCCTCGGCGCGCGACTACATCGAAAGCGCGTGGTGGATCGTCACGATGCCGGGCCTGTCGATCCTGATTTCGGTGCTCGTCATCAACCTGCTCGGCGACGGGCTGCGCGATGCGCTCGATCCCAAACTGAAACGGATGGCATGACATGAGCGATCTATTGACTATCCGCAATCTCGAAGTCAGTTTCGCGGGCACGCAGGCGGTCGACCGCATCGATTTGTCGGTGAAGCCGGGCGAAGTGGTGGGTGTGGTGGGCGAATCGGGTTCGGGCAAGAGCGTCACGATGATGGCGCTGATGGGCCTGATCGACGCGCCCGGCGTCGTCACCGCCGACGAAGTCACCTTCGACGGCAAGAACCTGCTGAAGGCGTCGGCGCGCGAGCGCCGCAGGATCATCGGCAAGGACATCGCGATGGTGTTCCAGGACGCGTTGTCGAGCCTGAACCCGAGCTACACCGTCGGCTATCAGATCAAGGAAGTGCTGAAGCTGCACGAAGGTTTGCGTGGCGATGCGCTGAACCGTCGCGCGCTGGAACTGCTCGATCAGGTCGGCATTCCGGCTGCGAAGAGCCGTATCGATGCGTTTCCGCACCAGATGTCGGGCGGGATGAACCAGCGCGTGATGATCGCGATGGCGGTCGCGTGCAACCCGAAGCTCCTGATCGCCGACGAGCCGACCACCGCGCTCGACGTCACGATCCAGGCGCAGATCATGGAACTGCTCGTGCAGTTGCAGAAGGAGCGCGGCATGGCGCTCGTGCTGATCTCGCACGATCTCGCCGTGGTGTCGGAAGTCGCGCAGCGCGTGGCCGTGATGTATGCGGGCGAGATCATCGAAACGAATCACGTGCCGACGATCTTCAGCGAGCCGCATCATCCGTACACGGAGGCACTGCTCGCCGCGATCCCCGAGCACAGCCGCGGCGCCGAGCGTCTCGCGGCGTTGCCGGGCATGGTGCCGGGCCGCGACGACCGTCCGAGCGGATGCCTCTTCGCGCCGCGCTGCAAATATGCTGTCGAAGATTGCTGGAAGGGCCGTCCGGGGCTGTTCCAGCTCGATCCGAACGACCCGGCCGTGCGGGCGCGCTGCATCAAGCCGCTCAACATGCAGGCCGTCGCTGAACATGGAGGCGCGCGATGAACGCGGTCCCGAAAACAAGCAACCCAGACATCGTTCTCGCCGCCGACAAGCTTACCAAGCACTATTCCGTCAAGCGCACGATGTTCACGCAGGGCACGGTGAAGGCGCTCAACGGCGTGTCGTTTTCGCTTCAGCGCGGCCGGACGCTGGCGGTCGTCGGCGAGTCGGGCTGCGGCAAGTCGACGCTCGCGCGCCAACTCACGATGATCGAAGCGCCCACGTCCGGGCGTCTCCTGATCGACGGCGAAGACGTGGCCGGCGCCGACAAGGCGAAGGTCGCCAAGCTGCGCCAGCGCGTGCAGATGGTGTTCCAGAACCCGTTCGCGTCGCTCAATCCGCGCAAGACGGTCGAGCAGACGCTCGGCGAGCCGCTCGCGATCAACACGACGCTTTCCGCGCGCGAACGCGGCGAACGCATCGCGCACATGATGCGCACGGTCGGCTTGCGGCCCGAACACGTGTCGCGCTATCCGCACATGTTCTCCGGCGGACAGCGCCAGCGCGTGGCGATCGCGCGGGCGATGATCCTCGATCCGCAGATCGTCGTGGCTGACGAACCGGTGTCCGCGCTCGATGTGTCGATCCAGGCGCAGATCCTGAATCTCTTCATGGATTTGCAGGAGCAGTTCGGCACGAGCTACGTCTTCATTTCGCACAATCTGTCGGTGGTCGAGCACATCGCCGACGACGTGATGGTGATGTACTTCGGCGGCGTGGCCGAACTCGGCGACAAGAAGACGATCTACGCGCATCCGCGGCATCCGTACACGCGCGCGCTGATGTCGGCGACGCCTGCGCTTTTCGAGGAAGACCGCACGATCAAGATCAAGCTGCAGGGCGAAATGCCGTCGCCGCTGAATCCGCCGTCGGGCTGCACGTTCCATCAGCGCTGCCCGTACGCGATCGATCGGTGCCGGCAGGAAGAGCCGCAACTGCGTTTGGTCGATGGACGGCATGTCGCGTGTCACCGCGCGGAGGAGGTGGGGGACGCCGATGCCTGATTCGCGGGCGGCGCGCACGATCACGCGCCGCTTCGCGTTTGGCGTGGTGGCGGCGGTGCTGGCGATGGCCTGCGTGCAGTTCGCGCCGGCCGCGCTCGCCGTGGGCGGGCCGCCGCCGTCCGCTGTGCAGTCGCATCCCAAGCGGCCGGCGCCGCCGCCCGCGCCCGCCCCGCGCATCGACCGCTCCGACGGCACGACGGCAAGCGGTCCGGTTCGCGTGGAAGAAGCGCGTATGCCGTTCTACGTCGCGACCAAAGGTCAGACGACGCTGTACGTGCTCGGCACGCTGCATGTGGGCTACGCGTCCGACTATCCCGCCGATCACCCGTTCCGCGCGCCGATTCTCGCGGCGCTCGACGCATCGCCGATTCTGGCACTCGAAATTTCCCCCGACGATTTGCTGTTCTCACAGGAAGATGTCCAGCGCTATGGCGTGTGCCGTAGCGAGTGTCTGCTCGACTATCTGCCGGACTGGATGTGGAAGAAAGTCGAAGCGCGGATGCGCAGCAATCCGGCGGCGCTCGCGCAGTTGCGGCATACGCGGCCGTGGCTCGCGTCGATGCTCGTCGAGACCTATGACACGCTCAAGGCGGGATTTCAGAGCGAATACGGGACTGAGGCGCAGTTGCAGAACGTGTATCTGAGGGCGAAGGGGCGGATCGTCGGGCTGGAGACGCTCAACGAGCAGATCTCGACGTTCACGAAGCTGACGTCGGCACAGCAGCGGGAGATGCTCGCGCAGGATCTGGCGCAGACGCCGGCGGAGAATGTCGCCGATGTGAAGGAGCTGCATCGGCTGTGGCGTATCGGCGATGCCGACGCGCTGAAGGCTTGGGATGATCGCAAAGGTGAAAAGCTTGCGCGGTCGAAGGCGATGTCGGCGGCGGTCGATAACCGTGTCGTGTATGAGCGCAATCGACGGTTCGTCACGCGGATGCTCGCGCTCGCGGCGCCCAACAAGCCGGTGTTCGTGGCGATCGGCGCGCTGCATCTGGGCGGGGAAAGAGGCGTACTGGAGTTGCTGCGGAAGAACGGGTTTGTGGTGGAAGCGGCGTGAAAGCGTCCAGGTTCTTCTTTCTGTTTCGGAAGGATCTGGTTGTTCTTCAGAGCATGAGGTTGCTAAAAGTCGAAGCTCCATAACGGATAAATGAGGAGCTTGGGCTTGATACGCTTTTACATCAAAGTCGGCGACAGGACGACGAGCGGCGCGACAGTCATCGAAGGGATGAGCGACGTCACACATCACGGAGTGCCCCTCTCGTTTGTTGGCGCGAAAATCTTCTGTCCGGCGTGCAAGTCGGACGGAGTCATCGTGGCGCAAGGTCCGCGCTTGCCCGATGACTGGATGGGTAACCCTTCGGCACTCGATAACGATCTAGGAGTGTGCGCGTGCAGGCCGGTGCCGGTACTGATCGCATCGCAGAACGATATGTCCATGTCGTTCGATGTGCACGAGCTTGCCCGAATGGGGTTTTCAGCGGCGGGAAGAAGTCTGTTGGAACCCGGAAATGCCGCGCCGCTTGGGCGGTTGGATGCGGACTCGGAAGTTGAAGCTAAACCGTCGCCTGTGCCATCAGGCAGCAAGGCAGTGGATTGTTCTTATCTGGACGGATCGAAGGGGCGTATTGATGCTCCTGCCGGCTTCTACGCTCACGACAAGCCGGTGTCGCTCTCAGCCGGCAGACTGGCGCAAGTGGACTTTCCGGGCGGCGGACTCGATTCGGCGACGCGATACGACGCTATTGTCGGCAGCAAGACGATTCCCATCTACGTTCCGATGCAGTCGCCCGAGAATGGCGCGCCGATGATCGGCCAGACGCAACTGGCGAAGGCGCTTGAAGTTTTGTCGCCTCAGCATCTGGAAAATCTCGAACGAATCACGACCAACGCCTCGCCCAACCCCGACGACCTGCGCTGGCAGCAACGTTACGGCGATGCCAGCTTTTCGTCCGCCGCGACCGCCGATCTCAAGCAAGGCGTAGCATTCTTTCCGTGGCAGGCGTGGAAGGGCCAGTCGTCGATTCCCCAGCAGTACATCGACAGTACGATGCTGCACGAAACCGGGCATCAGATGAGTGAAGCGTTGTGGCACGAGAAACCTGCGATGAAACTCGCGTACGAAACGGCCATAGCCGGCGATGGGCAGGCGCCATCGCGCTATGCGCGACAAAACGTCAATGAAGACTTTGCTGAGTCGGCGAACATGTATTGGTCGAGCAAAGGCACACCGTGCGAAGCCGAGGGCCGCAGGCGTTATCCGGCTCGCTATGGCTACTTCGATTCGATTGCGAAATGAATGACATTAACCCGCTGTTTGCGTTCGCAATTGCCATCGCTGGCGCATCCACAATTACCGCTGGATGCGCCGTTCAAACAGGAAACGAGGGCATGTCAAAAGAATTCTCGCTAGAAGGCTTTCAAGCTGCATATCTGCCGCATCCAGGGAATATTACGTTCATCGAGTCGTGGAGCCGAGAACCCAAAATCGAATCCGCCGATCAATACCCTGACGCATTCAAATTTCGATGCATCGACGCGAAAGGAAACATCGTTCCGAAAGATCGCGCTAAGTTATGTATTCCGATAGTGGAGTTCAACGTCAACGCTGTCGATGAAGCAGGCAAACCGCATCAGTTCAAAGGCGCGTACTTTATTTCAATCACGGCCTACGGACCGAATCACCGGTTTGTCGAAGTAGTCGGACCTGCAAAATTGGGTTTTGTTCGTGGACGCCTCGGGGCGTTCATCAGGTGGCCTTGTACTTTTCGAACTCAGGCAGTTGTAGGAGGTGCG
>NZ_FCNW02000056.1 GCF_001544475.1 Caballeronia humi
CCTGTATAGCGGATGCCAGCGATAATGAACTTCGACTTCCTGCCCGATATGGGCAGAATGAACGGGCAATAGCCACCGCGAGAAAATCGTGGCTGTTCAGCGATACGGAAGCCGGTGCGAAAGCAAGCGCGATCGTCTACAGTCTGATGCTCACGTGCCGAGCCTGCGGCGTCGAACCGCATGCCTGGCTGCTGCACGTGCTAACCGAGTTACCGCAGCGGCCCCCGGACGCTGACATTCGCGACCTGCTGCCGTTCAACTACGCCAAGCGGCAGGCCGAGACAAGCGTCAGCTGACGCAGCGGACACGCTCCGATCATCGCGTTGGCGCGCAAGCCATCAAGACCGCTAGACGCAGCCATGCTTGCCCTTCGCTTGCAAGTGATTCCCTGTTCGGTGTGCTAAAACTATCGCTTACGTTGTTTGAGCAGCGGAGTCAGATCAGGGATGGGGTGCATGGCTGGCCTTATTGGAGAATGGTTTGTGTGTTGCGGCAGAAACGGCCCCCTTCGGTGTAGGTGCTCGCCAGCGCATCAAAGGCGTTTAACAGCGTTAGCTGATCCAATCCCTTTTGCAGAATGGTTTTAACCGCGGTGTAATGCGGCGTGCCGTAGTGGTTTGCGCGCGAGCAAGCAGCTTCGAGTCGGACCGCGCCATATTTCTCTTTGAGCCGCAACACGCCTTGCACCGAACGCATCTTGATCAGGACCTTGTCGCCGAAGAGCGCGTGGACGAGGGCGTAGCAGGCGGGTCCGATCTGCTCGGCACATGCCAGACACCACTGGGTATCCTGCAGTTGCCACGCCTGAGCGGCGGATGGCAAATGAACGTCTACTGTGCAACGCCCGCCTGGACGAGTAAGACGCACGTGAGCGGCAACAGATTCCTGCCCACGGTATAGCGTCACCATGGTGTCGGTCGCCTTGAGCCATAATTCCTGGCCGACCAGGCGATATGGGACCGAGTAAAAGCTCTGCTCGAACTGAACATGAGCGTCCCGGTGGACCTTCCCCTTAGCCCAAACTGCGAGCTCCGGCGGGACGTCTGGCAAGCTGATCAGCAGGCTTCGTTCAACCTCCGCGAAGCGCTTCAGGGGCATCTCGCGCGTAGTACCATGAATACGGCTGCCGGCCTCGTTCATCACCCAGGCGTGTATCTGGCGGTTGGCATCGGCGAGGCCACGGAACTCGCGTAAGGGCAAGAAGCCGCGCTTCACGTATTTGACTCCCGATTCCACGATTCCCTTCTCGCAAGTCAGCAACTGTCTGTCATGAGGAACGTCGCGCAGTCAAAGGCGCGTCCTTCGAGATTACCCATCCATTCCACCCAGCACGTGGAAATCGCTTTGTCCTGGTGAGTCGCAAGCAGAACTGGGGTGAAGATCGCGTGATGTACTTCGACGCACACAAGCGTCTGCGCTCGGTGTTGGCATCCTGGACCGATGTCCCGGAGCCAGATCTGTTCGCGCAAGCCTCTGGTGGACAATCCTGGTTTAGAACTGACGATCTGCTTCGATTGCGTGCGCTTGTTGACGATTTGTTGGGAGCACGCGATGTCAAATAAATTTCGCCGTTTACGTAAGGATAAATATGCCGCTGTCGGAATGACCGCGGAGTCAATGGCTCGCGATAATCTTTATTTGATTGCGCGACCTAAGGATATTTTAAGAATAAGCTTGGTCACCGAGATACTTGACTTACCCATAGTTAAGGCGTATTTTATTTGCCAATGTGTCAACGAGCGATCATGTAATGACCAGGCCACCGTCAAAGCGCGATCGACTACGCGAACTTGGTGCTCTCAATCCTCATCCCGACCGAATACGGGCGCCATGGTTTCGATCGGGCGATTTCTTCGATCCCGACGATCTTGTTCAGGTCAAGTACGAGATGTTGCGTCATGTTCGGGTCGATGGAGCTTCCAAGGCCGAGGCGGCCGCCCTGTTCGGAATGTCCAGGCCAACGTTCTATCAGGCAGAGAGCGCCTTTGCGAGCGAGGGGCTGCCAGGGTTGCTTCCGAAACAGCGCGGGCCCAAAGGCGCGCACAAACTCAACTCGGTGGTCATGGCGTTCATCGAGGAGCGTCTACAGCAAGATGGCACCATGCGCGCTCGCGCGCTGGCGCAGGAGATCGAAACCTGGCTGGAACTGTCGATCCACCCACGCAGTATCGAACGCGCGTTAGCACGCAAAAAAAAACCGTAGACGATTCGCCTCAATTCCGTCCGCCATCGTCACCCGGCCATGCGAGCATTCTCGCCTCACGTCCGAGATCGTCGCCACATCTCCCCCCAAGCTGCCAGCGACGAGACGATACTCTCGGACGTGGCATGCGGTTTGTCTAATGGGCGCGCATGCGATTTAATGCAGCCTTGGCTGTCAGATGCTACTGCGAGAGGTTGGTGGCGAATCAGGTATTGCCAGTCCATCCACGACGGCTTCAAAGCCGTCGGGCATGCCCGCAGCTGGCGAAACTAGTGTGAGTCGTGCGCCCGCCGCCTGGGCGATCGCATTGACAATCGCCAGCCCCAGGCCGCTTCCCTTCGCTGTTGTGGTCCCGCGTTCGAACGGCTGGCTCAGGCGCGCGAGCGTCTCCGTGGGTACGATAGGTCCTCGGTTCCGGACGCTCAAGGTGCCGCCGCTCGTGAGCGCGATACGAACGGCCGTTGCGTCCGTACCGTGCTTGACAGCGTTTTCAATAAGGTTGCGCGCGAGAATGGCGAAGGCGTCCTGGTCGATGCGCGACAATACGGGTTCATCGGGCAGGGTCAGTGCGAGCTCATTAGATCGTGCAATGCGCCGGACATCGTCGACCACGAGTTGAAGGACGGGCCGCAAGTCTTGCGGGATATCAGAGAGGACGCGGGCGCCTTCTGCCCGGGCCAGTTGCATGAGCTTTTCGCTGAGCCGCGCGAGCGTCTGCAAAGTGGTCTCGACGCTTCGCGCACGTTGCTCGATTGGCGTGCCTTGTGCCTCGGCTATCAGGCGCTGCGTTTGCGCAAGTGCTGCGGCAATCGGCGTGCGAAGCTCGTGTGCACTGTTGGCGGTGAAGCTGCGCTCGGCGCTCAGTGCCCGGTCCAGCCGCTGCATCAGGTCGTTGACCGCGTCAGCTATGGGCTCAATTTCCGTGGGCATGCCGGCCTTGGCGAGCGCCGTGAGATCGTCACGGCCTCTAGCGCCAACACCCTCGCAAAACCGGCGGATCGGACGCAATCCCGTCTTCACGATTAGCCACGTGCCGACGAGGCCAAGCAAGATGAGAACAAGGAGCGGCTCGATCACCGCAAGTGCGGCCCGAGTGCTGACGTGACGGCGCTCAACCAGGGGTTCAGCAATCGCGAGCCGGACCGTTCCTTGCAGGACCGTTTCCGTATAAATCCGGTGGCTGGCCGTCGACATGAAGCCTGCCTTCAGAACAGCCGGGAAGACCCCAGGGTCCGCGTCATGAGACTGCAGGACGGTCTTGCCGGTTTGGTCGCGCACGATATAGGTGAGCAGCTCGTCGTGCGCCCGCACAGCCGCTACACGCTGTCCGGTGCTGCCTTGCGTATTTAGATCAAGGATATCCGTGAGGGCCAGCGGCACGAGCCGCTGCGCCGTCTCCTGCAAGGCGCTGTCCGAGATCCGGTCGATTTCGGTTTGCAGGACACGAAACGCCGCTGCTCCCACAAGGAGCGACAGTGTGGCCAGACCAACGGCAAGCGCTACTGCGAGGCGCGCCTGGAGGCTGTGTAGCATCGCTAGCACTGCCTCAGTTTGTAGCCGAGGCCACGCGCCGTCTCGATCAGGTCGCCCCCCAGCTTCTTGCGCAGCCGGCTCATGTGCACCTCGATAGTGTTGCTGCCGATTTCGGCGTTAAACGAGTAAAGACGCTCTTCCAGCTGTGCCTTTGAAAGAATCATGCCCTGTCGCTGAATGAGCGCCTCGAGCAATGCCCATTCGCTGGCGGTAAGGGAAATGGACCGGCCTTCTCGACGGATGCTGTGGGCGGCCAGATCGATCTGCAAATTGCCCAGTGTGACAAATGGGTTGGGATTGCCTGAATACCGGCGCGCAACTGCGTTGACGCGCGCGGTGAGCTCGGATAGATCGAATGGCTTGACAAGATAGTCGTCGGCGCCAGCGTTTAATCCGGCGATGCGGTTGGCGACCTGGTCGAGCGCCGTCAGGATCACCACGGGTACCGATGAGCCGGATACACGCAATTCACGCAGAAAATCGATTCCCTTGCCGTCCGGCAGCAGCAGGTCCAGCAGGATGAGATCGTAGTTCGCGGCTTGCACGTAGCGCCGGGCGTCGCCCAGGGTCGTGACGTAGTCGGTGGAATGCCCGTCCCGCGTGATCTGGTCCCGAACGGCTTGGCCGAGCAGCGGATCGTCCTCGACAAGCAGTACTCTCATGCGATAGTCCCGGCGGTTGTTATCGCAAACTGTGCTACGTCAAGCTTACGCCAGGCTGAAGAAAAATCTTTTCGTTCGCAAGGCTGGCTTCAGGTATGGGCCGCATTGTAGAGCCTGTCAGGACAAAACCACACTCCCCGTCATGAAACGACCACCGCTCCGAAGAAGCATTGCCATCGCATCCCTTGTCGCGCTATGCGCCGGAATCGCCCAGCTGGCGCAGGCAGACGACGACTGCACCGCACCGCTCACGAACTGGAAACCGGTCAGCGAGATCGATGCGCTAGCCAGAAAACAAGGCTGGAACGTGAGTCGGGTCAGGACGGATGACGGTTGCTACGAGATCCGTGGACTCGACGCGCAGGGGCGGCACTTCAAAGCCAAAGTCGATCCGGCCACGCTCGCGATCATCCGGCTGAAGACCGATGGCGACGCCCGGGACGAGCGCCACGGAGAAGACGGCGGTGAGCACGAGGACCGGAGCGGCCCGCGACCGGGTGCGGCAGGACCGCGCGCGCCCAACGACAAACCGGGCAACGCGGCAAGCGGCGTGCAGCCATCCAATGGGCTATTGACCCCGGGGAGCCGGCCGCAGGTTCAGATCCGCTGACCTGCGAGAACCGTCGTCGCAACACGCTTTCGTCATACGCAAATCAACCCTGACGCCGGGTAAGTGTGCTGTCTCGCCCGGCGTAGCCACTATTGAAGAGAACAGGTCATGAAATACACATTCCCTATTGCAGCGCTTGCCGGAGCACTTGCGATTCCCTCGCTGGCGTTCGCCCGACCCGTCACGATTGAAGCGCAATTGACCAATTACGGCGGTGACGGTGCGTACGTGGTGATGTACGTCACCGACCGGGCTGGCCGCTATCAGGGCACGCTGTGGATGGCAGGCGAGAAGGCGAAGTATTACAGGCACCTGAGCGCCTGGTACCGGATGACGGGAAATGGCGCGGCAAGGATCGACGGCATTACGGGTGCGAGCGTTGGTGCCGGCAGGACGCTGAAGGCAACGCTCGATCTTGCCGATACGCTAATCGACGCCGGCTACGAAATTCACGTGGATACCGCAGTGGAAAACATGAACGAGAACCCGTCCGAGGTGGTCGTTCCATTGACGACATCGGGAACCGGAAAGTCCGTCAGAGGGCGCGGCTATGTGAAAGCGTTTCGCTACACGTTGTGAGGAACGCCATGCTTCGCAAGCTTCATTCGTTGCCCGGACTGATCGCCGCCATCGTCCTGATGGTCACGGCGATCTCCGGTGCGATGCTGTCTCTGAACCCTGCGATCGAACGCGCAGGTGTAATTCAGGTTAGCCAGCATTCGCTCGACGCCGCGACGCTCGCCGCACGTGTGAAGGCCCATTACCCCGGCCTCGAGAAAATCGTGCGAAAGCCCTCGGGCGCCGTCATTGCCTATTACTCTTCAGGCGGCGAGTCTGGCGCCGCTAGCATCGATCCCGTGACAGGTGACGGTATCGAACCTTATACGCCATCGACCACCATGCGCTGGCTGACCAATCTGCATCGCAAGCTGCTCATAGGCGATGCCGGGCGCGTCGCAACCGGCGTCGGGGCAGGTTTGATGCTGCTGCTGGCCGCATCCGGCCTTGCGCTACTCGAACGCCGTATGGGCGGATGGGCGAAGCTGTTCGGCCGCATTCGGGGTAGCGGTCTGCAGCGAATCCACAATGAGGTTGCCCGCGTCGCCATTCTCGGACTGACGCTCTCGGCTGCAACAGGGCTCGTCCTGTCGTTGACGACCTTCGAGGTGATCCCCGAACGAGCCACGGCGCAACTTCCATTTCCGGCCTCCGTGAGCACCGGCGCCCCGCTTGCAGTGAATCGCGTTGCTGCGCTGAGGAACGTCGATGTAACTGACCTGCGTGAACTGATGTTGCCCTCCCCCCAGAACTCGGGCGATGTCTACACGTTGCGGACATCGAGCGGCACCGGCTACATCGACCCGTCGTCGGGGAAATGGCTCGCGTGGCAGCCCAATGACGCGTGGCAGCGTTTTCACGAGGTCGTGTTCATGCTGCATACGGGCGAGGGGCTGTGGTGGCTCGCGCTGATCCTCGGGCTTGCGAGCGCGTCGGTGCCGGTTTTGGCGATTACTGGAGTATGGCTATGGGTGCGGCGTCGCCGCGCGACGGTAAAAGTTCCAGACAACGTGAGCGCGGGTCAGGCCGATACGGTCATTCTCGTGGGAAGCGAAGGAAACAGCACCTGGGCGTTCGCTGCCGCAATTCATCAGGCGCTGACGCGCTCGAATTTTCGCGTGCATATAGCGCCGATGAACGATCTTTCCTCACGCCACTGCAAGGCGCAACGCCTGATCGTACTGACTTCGACGTATGGCGATGGTGAGGCACCGTCCAACGCCACGCAGTATTTGAGCAAGCTCGCGAGCATGAACGACTATGTTCCACCAACGTTTGCCGTCCTCGGTTTTGGGGATCGCCAGTTCCCCCATTTCTGTGGTTATGCGCAAACCGTGCACGATGCGTTGATCGCCAAAGGCGGCCACGCGCTCATCGAGTGCAGCAGCGTTGACCGGCAGTCGAAGAGCACGTTCAGGACGTGGAGCGAGCGACTGGGTATCGCACTCGACGTGCAACTCGACGTGCGCTACCAGCCGTCGCTACCGCGCACCGTCTCCCTGACGCTTGTGGAGCGCAAGGACTATGGACCCGACTCTGGAAGTGTCACGTCGGTGTTGCGCTTTGTCCGCAGCACACCGCGCAATCGGCGGTGGCACACCCCGCTGCAAAGGGCTCTGCCGTCATTCGACGCAGGTGACCTGCTCGGGGTGATCCCGCCCGGCGACACCGTGCCGAGGTTCTACTCGCTCGCGAGCGCTTCGCGAGATGGTTTTATCGAAATCTGCGTGCGCAGGCATGCGCATGGGGCCTGCTCTGGCTATCTGACAGCTTTGCAGCCCGGCAACGCGATTCAGGCGTTCATTCGCCGGAACCCTGCGTTCAGACCCGCGGCGGGAGAGGCGCCAATCATTCTTATCGGCGCAGGGACGGGCATCAGCCCATTCGTCGGCTTCATCCGGCAAAACTCGGCGGGGCGGCCCATGCATCTGTATTTTGGTGCCAGACGCTCAGGCGAGGCGTTCCTGTACGACGAAGAGTTGCAGAATCTGGTCGGCAACCGCCGGCTGACGGCTTTCAAGACCGCCTTCTCGTGCCCCGTACGGAAGACCTACGTGCAGGAGCGACTCATGGCCGACGCGCCAACGCTTCGTGAACTCGTCGCCAGCGGAGCGCAGATCATGGTGTGCGGAGGCAGAGACATGGCCAACGGCGTGGCCCGAGCGTGGGAACACATTCTGGATGGCTCCGGCCTTTCCGTGAACGAGATGAGATTGAAGGGAAGATATGTCGAAGATGTCTATTGAAGGACCGATGGCCGGTTGTCCCGAGCGCTATACGTTCAACGGACCGACGATGGGCACCCGATACAGCGTGCAATGCTACGCGCCGGCGGGGTTGGACCGCGCCCTGATCGTTTCTAAACTGGATGCGGCGGTACGAGCGGTAGACGAGGAAATGTCGAACTGGAAGGACAGTTCCGATTTGACACGGTTGAATAGAGCCGAGCCCGACGTCTGGGTGCCGATATCCCGCAATCTTGCGACGGTGCTGGTGCGCGCGACGGAGATGGGGCGCGAGACAGACAATGCGTTCAACGCAGGTGTCGGCGATGTGGTGGATCAGTGGGGCTTCGGCCCGTCAAACGCGCCGCGGCCATCCATGCGGGAAGCCTCGCGCGAACGACCCCGACGCCCGCTGGTCGAACTGCTCGACGTCGACGTCGAGCAGTGTCGCGCTCGCAAGCAGGCGCACGTGAGCCTCGACTTGTGCGGTATCGCCAAAGGCTTCGGCGTAGACGAATTGGCGCGTGTGCTGGACAGTCATGACGTTCGGTCGTGGCTTGTCGGAATCGACGGTGAGATGCGTGCGCGAGGCACAAAGACTGGCCAGGCACTGTGGGCAATCGCAATCGAGCGTCCCTACTACGAACGCCGGGAGGCGCTCGGCGTGATCGAACTCACCGATATCGCGGTCGCAACTTCAGGGGATTATCGTCACTGGAGCGAATGCGAGGGCAAGCGCATCTCGCATGTCGTGGATCCGCGCACAGGTGAGCCTTTATGCAACAGGGTCGCGTCGGTCACAGTGCTGGCGAGGTCCTGTATGGACGCGGATGCTTATGCAACCGCTCTCATGGTGTTGGGGCCTCAGAAAGGCCTGGATTTCGCACGCCGCAAGCAACTGGACGCACTTTTTCTGCTGCGCGATGGCGCACAAATACTGGCGATCGGCACGGGTCTGTTCGATGCTCCATAAGGGGCTCTGGTCGCGTCTACCCACCCTAGGCAGGCAATCGTCAACACGTGGTGCCAGTTTCAAGGGTATGGAAGTACGCGGCGGATAAAATGCTTCTCGATCTCGCCAAGAGCAAACACGACACACGAAAGCAGCAGACATATCTCCAGTCTAGCCATATCAAGTGCGGTCGTCCGGAAAACGGTTCTTCAGCAAGGCAATCAGGAGGCTCTCCGACCGTATAACCTCGCACCTCCCTTACCTTCCGGGACTCTCTACCCGCGCGCACTGACATCAACCGCGTCACCGGCCGCGCGCAATGCAGCGTTGGCTATCACCAGCAGGCCTGCATCGTGATTGCGCAGGGCGGCCTCGATTTCGACGAAAGCGATATTCAACTTCTTCCGCTCGGGCTTGCTAACTTCCCACATTCTGAAATCAGATCAGCTTCCCGCTTCAGGCGTTTGATCAGCTCTGCTGCGCACCGACTATCGAGCGTACCGTCGCGCACAAATGCGTTGATTTGCGTCGTTAATGTCGTCAGCGTCGCTTCCGTCGATTCATTCAGGTTCATAACTTCATCAGACTTGGGTCTCAAGCTCACTTATGTTCTCCGGCTTGCACCTGGTATGCGTCGGGCAGATTGGAACGTGCCGCACTGCGCTTTCAGTTGAGCTACGCGTCGCGGCGACGGCTCTAAACATCGCAGTATGGCTCCCGTCCGGGTCGCGTTCACCGGATTCTTCTACGGACGTTATCGTTCTCCCGCCTGTTATGCGAGGCGATGAGGCATGGACCATGCAGGTGGGGCGACGACGGTTCGGACTGGCTTGCCCTCTCTGAACCTAGTCAGCGTCGTCATGGTTTTGCTGGACACTTGGCTTCTGTCCGGCCCCGCCATTCACCGGTGCGGACTGCCACTGGACCCACCAGAAAGCGATCGTCAGGGATAGGAGGACGACACCCAGGATTCTCCAGGATGACTGAATGCCTTCTTCGGGGCGGCCTGTCTTGTTGCCTGTAATCATCGAGAGGACGAGATTTTCGCGGTGCAGAAAACTTCCCAGAATGACACCGAGGACATGGATCACGACCACGGCCAACATAAGATTGGCAGCGATCCCGTGAAGGTCCTCCATGGAATCGGGCGTAGCGTTGTTGTAGGCGGACCATCCTGTTGCAGATACAGCTATTGCGAGAATCAGTAGAGCGACGATGGCTATACCGCCGGCCGGATTGTGGCCGACAATTCGCTCGTGTCGCCCTCTGATCACCCCAGACAGATACGTGCAGACAGCAGTTGGACTGCGAACGAAGCTTGAAAATCGGGAGTAACGAGTTCCGAGTATTCCCCACACGATGCGAAAGGCGACGAGGCCCGTCATGGTATAGCCGAATGTCACGTGAACGAGCCGCCAGCGCTCGCTATCGCCCGTCGCGTAAGCGATTACAAAGCTGACGACCATGAGCCAGTGGAACACGCGCACGGGAGCGTCCCAAACCAGGATGCGAGTTAGTTTGGGCGTGTCTTTGTCACTTCGGGATCCGTGTGAATCGCTCATCAAAGTTTCCTTTTTCAGCCTAGGTATGACAGGCGAGGCGGTTCGACGCGCTTTTTACGGCCTCAGGATGTCGGCTTTTTCGCTCACTGTACATTTCCGACCGACTACATCGCTGCAGTTGCAGCGAAACCATTTGTCCGACTCTCTCGCGTCGGTGAAGCGCTCGGGATTGAAAGCGGGCGCGAGCGCACTGGTTTCTTTACCTGTGACTGCGTGATTGCCTGTGCCTGTCGGCCTCGCGCCATGACATGAAGCACAACTCCATTCGTGTCCATGCGGCTCGTAAAGAACTGCTCACCGCGCAATGGAACAGCAGGAGAGCCGGACTGAGCCGTGTAGGTTGCCAGCAAATCGTCCGGAGCCGCGCCGTGACCCGGCAACGTTCCGGCGGCTAAGGTCATAACAATCGGCCAATACGGATATTAGGGCCATTGTTTAGGCGATTGGCTTCCATATCGCTGATCCCGTCTGAATGCGCGTTGGCAAACGGAGAAGCGGCGTCATCGACGTGTCGATCGCTATCGCACATCCAGTCTAGTCGTGCAGACACGTCGGAACATGACGTAAATCAATCGAAAGCAAAGGAGAAGGTCTTATACGTAGCGTATAGACTGTCTTTTGAAGGGTATGCCTAGACGATGCTTCCGTCGGGCGTTTTCCGCGATCATCACGGAGTCTCTTTATGAACCAGCGAGTCAGCTCCAATTCGCCTTCGGCCAGTTTCAGCCGGCTTCTGCTTTGCGTAGATTCGAGTATCGCGTCCATCCATGCGGCCACCTACGCCTGTCAACTGGGCGTCGCAGGCGTCCAGGTTCGTGTTGTGAGCGTGCTCGAAAACCCCCGGGCGATACTCTCCGCGCACTCGACAACCGGGCTGAATATCGCGGCTTTCTCCGACGAGTTGAGAGAATCCGCGGACGTCGCGTTATCGAACGAGCGCCCTGACAGTGGACTGAGCCATACTCAGCATGGCTTTGCCAGACGCGAAATAAAGTCGTCTACATGAACGTCCCCCTTTGCGCCAGACTTTCGAGCCTTCTGATAAACAGGATGGGCTGCAGCTCTACATTCGGCCTTGTTGCAGCCTTGTTCGCTGCGGGCCCCTATGAAATCCGCTGACTCACGCCTCATTCACTTCGCGAGCTTGTCATGCTCAGACGACTTTTCAGGCTCGGTGAGTCCCAGGTCCTACCCGTTTTGTCATTAAACTTGAATGCCACCGCAACTTTTGACGTTCCATCCCTTCCAACAAAACCTTCCGACAGACCGGCGAAGTCAGGCCGGCTTGACGCTTGCGTAGTCCTTTCGGTATGAACGTTGATGCGCCAGCATCGCCCAGATTATCCGGGCAAGTTTATTGGCCATCGCCACGATGACGACGTTCAACGGACGTCGCTGTTTCATCTGCGTCACCCATGAACCGGGCTCTTTCACGCGATAGATGATGCTCCGCGCGCCGTGAACGAGCAAAGTCCTGAGATAGGTATCGCCGCGTTTGCTTATGCCCTGTAGCTCGATCTTGCCGCCGGAGCCGGTCTGTGCTGGCACGAGACCAAGCCACGCTGCGAACTCGCGGCCAGATTTGAAGGCTTTCGCGTGACCCATCGTTGCCACTGCAGTTGTTGCGGTGAGCAAACCTACGCCCGGGATCGTCGCGATTGCTTTGGCTGCCTGATCGTCCTTCATCCACTCCTGCAACCGACGCTCGATCTCGCCGATCTGCCGATCCAGGTCCTCCAGCCCCTTCCATTGCTCACGCAACGTATCGATCAGTATCGCAGGCAGGCGTCCTGACAATCTTTCCAGAACTCCCGCGACCGCCCTGTCCAACGCCGCCCGACCGACGCTCATCACCTCGCCGTATTCGGTCAACAATCCGCGCAGGCTGTTGATCTGCATTGTGCGAAACTTCAATAGTTGCTGGCGCATGCGATGCAGTGCGAGGACTGCCTGCTGGGCTTCGGTCTTTACGGCAACTTCCTTGCTGTCCATCTGCGTGGCCATCCAGATTGCGCGCGCATCGGCCGCGTCGCTTTTGTTGCGGATGTTGAATGCCTTGACGAATTTCCCAGGCATCAGTTTTACCTTGTGGCCCATCTCGATCAACCGGCGCGCCCAGTGTTGAGACCCGCTGCAAGACTCCATACCGATGAGACACGGGTGGCGATTGGCGAAGTACTCGAGAAACGCCGCTCTCTTGATAGGCCTGTTTACGATCTCACCGGTTTCAGGATCGACCCAGTGAACCTGCATTACGTTTTTTGCGATGTCCACACCCACGATCGTATGCGTCATGACAGATCCCCTTATTTCGGCTGAGTAAGCCCCTATGATCATCGATTTATAGATTCGGTAGCGATCGACGCCGATAGGTGCATCACCGACGCGGAACATATCGATGGGTGGGGGACGTTCATATCATTCACTTCGCTCTGCGGCCTTTGATGCACGCCCGCTAGCGGTGGTCGAGGAATATTGCGACCGGCGTATGACGAACGCCCGGGCAGCGCGCGGCCATAATCAGCCGCTTGCACGCGAGATTTCGCTACTTAAAAGCGTTCATGGGGACGGATCGTTGTCTATCATTCCTTGGAATCGCGGCAACGGCTTACGGTCACGCAAGGTGTTTACCCGCTCGCGCGCCGGACCTTGACGTGTGTCAAATGGCCGCGAAAGCAGATTGAGAAGATAGGGTATCGACGCCAGCGACATTTCGCGTGTCGCACGGAGACCGGATCGTGACTACAGCGAATACCAGCAGCACTGCCACATCCGGAATCAAACGGATACTCATCGGAGTTGAGTCGTCACCCGTGTCCGCACGTGCGGCGGCGTACATTCGCTACCTGGCGGTACCTGGAGTAAAGGTGCGCATCATCAGTGTCGCCGAGAATCCTCGTACCCTGCTGCCGCTAGGCTCGATTGCTGAGGCCGGACTGCAGACCGTGCGCGAGGAACTGTTCCGCGAAGCAAGCGAAGCGGCTGCTCATGCAGAAGAGTCGCTCGCGCAATGCAATTGTGATGTCGAGGCGGATGTAATTGAGCTTTCGACGCATAGCGGCGACACCGCTAAGGTTTTGATCGATGCAGCAACCGAATGGAAAGCCGATCTGCTCGTCGTGGGTGCGCGTCAACGCCACGGCCTATTGCGGTGGGTCGAAGGCACCGTATCCGAGCCCGTGACAACGCAGACTCCCTGCTCGATCCTGGTTTTTCCCGCAAGCTATGACGCCGAGATACCCGAGTCCCCGCGCCGCATCCTGTTCGCGCTTGACGGAAGTCTTGCATCCCTGGACGCCATGCGATCTGGACTGCAATTGGCGCCACCGGAGGCACATCTGCGCGCCGTCTACGTCATTGACCGAGCTGTCCGGCTGACTGACTTTATACCGATTCATCTTCTTGAGGATGCGTTCATCGAAGAAGGTAGGACCGCGCTGGCCAATGCAGAAGGAGTCTTCGCCGATTTGTCCAACCACGTTGAAACTGGACTTCTCCGTACGAAACCGACAAGCGATGACGTGCCCCACAAGATTGTCCGGGAGGCTGAGCGGTGGCGCGCCGACCTGGTGGTCGTCGGCACACACGGTCGACGCGGTCTCGCCCGCTGGTTTCTCGGAAGCGTCGCAGCGCGAACCGCGCGCATCACTCCGACCCCGCTATTGATGGCTCGTTCGAGACCGGGCTCCGGATGAATGAGAGAGATCGGATTCTCTTTGCTCGATGCCTGAGTGCACGAACATGACGCATGCCGTTTCGAGTGGCGTCAATCTTGGCTCGATAGTCGCGCACCGCGTTAGGCTCGACAGCATCGAGACGTCTTACGAGTTGTTTGGCCATCAGCGCGGCGGCGTGCTGAAGGTCGCGACCGCGCCTAAACCTATGAAGCAGACAGCACTCGTTGCGTGCCGACGTCGGTCGGCGGGTCCCGCATCATGACTCAAACCCAGGCGCCCGTGACACCGCACACACTGGACGCCGAGGTGGTAGCGGCGCTGCTCGAGGCGTGCCCTGAAACCGGGCTCAGCGCCCAGGAAGCGCTTGAACGCTTGTTGCGTGTGGGCCCCAACCGTTTGCCGCAAGTACCTGCACGCTCGCCTTGGCGTGTGCTGCTTGCGCAGTTCCAGAGCATCCTGATTCTGATCTTGCTGGGAGCGGTGGTCTTGGCAGCGTTGGTCGGCAGCACAAAGGACGCCGTGGTGATCCTGGCCGTGGTGCTGATCAATGCGCTCGTCGGCTTCTACCAGGAGTACCGTGCCGAGCGCAGTCTGGCCGCGCTAAAGTCGATGCTGCCCAGTAAGGCCCGTGTGCGGCGCGACGGCGTCACCCACGAGATCGCTGCCGACGAGGTGGTACCAGGCGACGTCTTGCTGCTCGAGGCGGGCGACCGCGTGGCGTCCGACGGGCGCCTCTGGCTGGCCGCCGGGCTGGAGATCGACGAATCGGTGCTGACCGGCGAGTCCCAGCCGGTCGGCAAGCAGACGGCTCTGCGAGTGGCGGCCGACGCCCCGCTGGGTGACCGGCTCAATCTGGTGTACATGAATACGCTGCTTACGCGCGGACGGGCGGAGGTCCTGGTCACGGCAACGGGCCCGAGCACGGAGATGGGGCACCTGTCGCAAGAGTTGGCAGCCACCGTGGAGGTCGCCACGCCGCTGCAGGTTCAACTGGACCGGCTCGGCAAACGCCTGGGTGCGATCGCGCTGACACTGGTGGGATTGCTCTCCTTCCTGCAGTTACTGCGTGGAGTGGGTCTCGTCCACGTCGTGCTCGATGCGATCGCGCTGTCGGTCGCCGCGATGCCCGAGGGCCTGCCAGTGGTGGTGACTGTCACCCTCGCGCTCGGCATGCACAAAATGGCGCGCCAGAATGCAATCGTCAAGCGCCTGGCCAGTGTCGAGACGCTGGGGTGCACCACCGTCATTTGCTCCGACAAGACGGGCACGCTGACGCTCAACCAGATGACCGCGCGCACCTTCCTCTATAGCGGGCAACGCTTTGAGGTGTCCGGTGAGGGCTATCGGACACAAGGCGAAGTCAGGACGTCGACGGGCCAGACCATCGACGTCGACCTTGCGCCTCTGCTAGTGCCGATGGTGGCCTGCAACGACAGCCGCTTCGATGACGGCAAGGCGATCGGCGACCCGATGGAGGCGGCGTTGCTGGTGCTTGCTGCCAAGGCTGGCGTCGTGCGGGACACCGTCGAGCGCGCGCTGCCGCGTGTGGCCGAGTTGCCATTCGATTCGACGCACAAGTTCATGGCCACCTTCCATCGTGATGGCGACCAGATCAAGGTCTTCGTCAAAGGTGCGCCCGATGTACTGCTGGCTCGATGCACACGGTGGAAAGTGGCCGGTGTCGAAGCGGCGTTTGGTGTGCCCGAAGCCGCCACGGTCGATGCGGACTATCAAGCCCTTGCCGGGCGCGGACTGCGAGGTCTGCTGGTCGCATCGCGCACGCTGCCTGCCGCAGCGTTTGACGTGTCCTGCGATCTCTCGGCCTTTGTCGCCGAACTGGACTTTGTGGGTCTGATCGGATTGATGGATCCGCCCCGGCCCGAGGCGATGCAGGCAATCTCCGAGTGCCGCCAGGCGGGCATCGCTGTCAAGATGATCACTGGCGACCATCAGGCAACTGCATTGGCGATCGCTTCCGAACTCGGACTGCACGGCCGCGCGGTTTCAGGCACAGACATTGACCGCATGGACGCAGCGCAACTGGCCGCAGCAATCGCTGATGTCGCCGTGTTCGCCCGCGTTTCCCCCTCTCACAAAGTGAAGATCGTGCGCGCTTTGCAGGCCAAGGGGCACGTCGTGGCGATGACTGGGGACGGCGTCAACGATGCGCCGGCGCTGAAGCAGGCGGACATCGGCGTTGCAATGGGTATCAGCGGCACAGCGGTGGCCAAAGAGGCCGCCACCATGGTGCTGACCGATGACAACTTCGCTACCATCGTTCGCGCGGTGCGACAGGGCCGCACGCTGTACGACGACATTCTGAAATTCGTTCGTTTCCAGCTCTCAACAACGATAGGGGCGATTCTGAGCGTGTTCTTTGCCCCGCTGGCGGGCCTCCCGGAACCGTTCACCGCCTTGCAGATCCTGTGGGTGGCCATCATCATGGACGGACCGCCAGCGGTATCGCTTGCGATGGATGCCGCGCGCCCCGGCATCATGAGCGAGCCACCACGCCAGCGAGATGAATCGGTTCTTCCCTTGGCACGGCTGGTGCGGATTGCCGCCTACGGAGTCACGATGATGGTGGGCACACTGGCAGTGTTGTACTACGGCATGCGGACGGGCAGCGAGGCGCGTGCCCTGACGATGGCATTCACGACCTTTGTGCTGTTTCAGTTCTTTAACGTGTTCAACGCGCGCAGCGAAAACGGCTCCGCGTTCAACGCGGGCTTTTTCGACAACAGAATGCTGTGGATGTCCCTGATCGGCACTCTGGCGCTGCAATTCGTCGCTGTGCACTGGGCGCCGGCTTCGCGATTGTTCGGCACGACTGGCATGGCCTGGACTGACTGGGGGATTGTCATTGGTGTGGCATCTACGGTCCTACTGTTCGAAGAGACCCGCAAGCTGGCAGGTGCGAGCGTGAGACGGACGTCGCGGCATGACGCGCTCCATCGATAGTCACGGTCAGCGTCGCGTTCGCAGCCGATCCGATCAGCGTGCACGAACGCATGGCGAGATAGCGCGATGAAGAAAACAAGGATGGTGCCTGGCCTTTCGTGGTTGCCTGCCATCGTGATTCTCCTGCTGGGCGCGATGGTTTTTCGTCCGTTCATCGAACCGGTGCTTTGGGCGCTGATTGTCGCCTATGCCACTTGGCCGATGCACCGCTCCGTCCTCCGGATGCTGCACGGACAGGCGCTCCTGAGTGCATTAACGATGACCCTTTTGGTCGCGCTGGTGTTCATCGGCATCGCTTTGGCCGTCGCCATACCATTGACGCGAGAGACGGTCGAGCTCGCCCATCGTTTGTCTATGTGGAGCGGGCGCGAACCAGAGCGGATTGCCTCGTTGGCCGCAGAAATTCCCGTCGTCGGCGAGAATCTGTCTACGCTCATTCGCGAGTTGTCTGCGCGCAAGAATGAACTCCCATCGCTCGGCGGCGGCTGGATGCGCAATCTTTCAAGAATCAGTCAACTGGCTGGCCGCAATGCGTTCCAGTTCGTCTTCACCCTCTTCGCGCTTTTCGCCGTCTATCGACACGCTGTATGTTTGTCCGTCCGTGTGCGCGAG
This sequence comes from Caballeronia humi, assembly GCF_001544475.1. Lineage (GTDB taxonomy): Bacteria > Pseudomonadota > Gammaproteobacteria > Burkholderiales > Burkholderiaceae > Caballeronia > Caballeronia humi. The sequence goes on from NZ_FCNW02000056.1 coordinate 17,556, forward strand.
CTCGCTCACTTGTTGGTGGGTGGGAGAGTCGATGATTACGTGGCATCGCTTAGAAATGTTGCGCACGCTGTTCTGATAGGCGTGCCCTTGACGGCGATGGGCCAGGCGGCGCTCGCCGGCATCGGCTACTGGTCGGCGGGCGTGGACGAGCCACTGCTGTTGACTTTGCTTACTGCCGTCGTCGCATTGATTCCCTTCGGCGCGCTGCTCGTCTGGTTGCCGACGGGTGTCGCGCTGCTCATGGAAGGCAACGTGTGGGGCGGAATCGGCCTGCTGCTTTGGGGGGCGCTAGTGGTGAGCTCGATCGACAACGTGATTCGGATGTTCATCGTGGGCAACGCGGTACGCATGCCATTCGTGCTTGCACTGCTGGCGTTCGTGGGCGGACTGGCAGCGTTCGGATTAATTGGTCTATTAATAGGGCCGCTCGTGGCAGAGATGCTGCGATTACTATGGGATGAGCATGCGAGAACGTTATCGCGCCTAGGCTCGCGCCGCGGTTATGGAGCAAGTGTTGCCGCCCGCCAACGACGATCGTGCTCCGTCCGGTATCGCCGTGCGCCGACTGCGGCGCGTGTGATGATTCGCCGAAAATCAAAGGAGGGCCTTATGTTGGTCTCGAGTCGAGACAACCAGTGAGCGCTGTGGGCGCTAATTTCCTCTACTACATATGACCTGGGTCAAGACAGCGACTGCTGACTGGCTGGACACTTTCCCTGCTCGTCGACGAACACATCTCTAGTTACATCGGATCTGCGCGAACCACCGTAGCCCGGTGACACCTGCGTGATTTGCGCCGACGCTATGAAAAAGACTCAGTTCTCTGTCAGGTTACCGGTCGTAGCCGGGACGGTAGCGATCGCGCTCGTTATATTGATTGGGTTTGTTTTGGTATATACCGTACTCGTCACCATGTGCTAACGGGCTAGACAAGGAGCAAAGGAACGAACCGGGACGCGAACGAGAGATCGTGGATGACAGGATGACAAGGCGCCGCCCAGAGCGGACGCTATGATTTACTTTTTACTGCGCGTGCTACCTCCTCACGTCGCTTTGGCACGCTGTCCAGCACACAAGCGAGGATCTGTTAAGAATGCGGTAAGAAACGCTGCCCAAGATGAATGGTAGCTACCGGAGATTCTCGTGAGCAGATCATTCGTCCCGTCCTTGACACTGCGCCGCCTATTCCTACTGATACTGACCGTCGCTGCTGTGTATTCAGCCAACGCTGCAAGTCCCGGTGAGGTTCTGGACGGATACCGAATCCAATCGGGAGGTGCGGAGCCGGCACCATCTCGCGGCCGGGATTTTTTTGATCTTCCACATGGACGTCAGTGGAGTTGTGCGTCCTGCCATGGGGCGGTGCCTACGCAGATGGGTCGCCACGTTGTCACAGGAAAGGCGATTGCGCCCTTAGCTCCGGGATTCAACCCGGAGCGTTTCACGGACACCGCAAAGACGGAGAAGTGGTTCCATCGCAACTGCGGCGATGTCGTCGGACGCGAATGTAGCGCTGCAGAAAAGGCGGACGTGTTGGCTTGGCTCTTAACTCTCAAGCCGTAGGGAATTTCTAAGTAGTGACGTCTCCTCCCCGACAAGGTACTTCTCATGCCGCTCCACCTAGTCGCCCGCGCGACCAAAGTTTGCCTCTTGATCGCGCTGACGGCATCGGCTTCGCGCCTTGCCCTTGCTGAGTCGAACAAGACAAGCGCCAGCAACCTGATGCCGCTGTACGTAAAAGAATGCGCGGCCTGTCATATTGCCTATCCGCCGGGCATGCTGCCAGCCGCATCATGGCAACGAATCATGCGCAACCTGTCTCAGCATTTTGGTGCTGATGCATCGTTGGACGCCGAATCGGTGAAGCAGATCTCTAACTGGCTCACAAATCATTCCACGACCGAGTCAGGTGGACAAGCGGTGCCCGAGGACCGAATCACGCGCTCGACGTGGTTTCGCCGGGAGCACGCAGAAGTCCCATCGTCGGTATGGAAGCGTGCAACGATAAAGAGCCCGTCCAACTGCGCGGCATGCCACACCCGCGCCGATCAAGGAAACTTCGATGAACACTTCGTCCGTATCCCGCAATAGCGGAAATCAAAGTGAGAGCCGGTCCGGTCGCATTCTTGTTTGGGATGCTCCTGTACGGCTCTTCCATTGGCTGTTCGCCGCCTGTTTTGCGGGTGCATGGCTGACTGCCGAGAGCGAATCGTGGAGGTTAGTGCATATCACCCTGGGCTACACGGCGGGTGGCCTGCTTGTTTTTCGGCTCGCCTGGGGAATCGTAGGAACGAAGTACGCCCGCTTCTCCAGCTTCGTGCGAGGTGCAAGGCGTGTTTGGCGGTATCTTGCTGACCTCTTGCGTGGCCATCCTCAGCGTCACGTTGGCCACAACCCCGCGGGCGCCGTCGCGATAATTGCGATGATCGCTGCCGCCAGTTTTTTGATCGTAAGCGGATGGGCCGGCTATAACGATGTCGGCGGTAACTGGATGGAGGAACTCCACGAGGTTTTGGCTTACGTCATGCTCTCGTTTATTGCCGTGCACATAGCGGGCGTCATCGTCAGCAGTTGGATCCATCGAGAAAACCTGATCGGGGCGATGGTGACAGGCCGTAAATCGGGAGGCGCCCACGAAGGCATAGCGCGATCGTGCCGAAACATCGCCGCGGTGATGGCGGTTGCCGTGCTGGCGTTCTGGTGGTGGCAGTGGCAGGCCGCGCCCTCGCCGGTAACAGCGGGGGGCAACGCTGCCGCCGCTCACCAGACGCATCGTGACGGCGCGGACTGACCGCAGCTCTTGAAGGAGTAGCGCCATGCGCGTTCTGCTCGTCGAGGACGATCCCTTATTGGGCGACGGGCTTCGCGCGGGCTTGCGACAAGCTGGAATGCAGGTCGATTGGGTTCGGGACGGCAAGGCGGCGGAGGTCGAACTGCGTAGTCAGTCGTACGCCGCGGCGGTGCTTGATCTTGGACTGCCGTTTAAGGATGGCATCGATGTGCTGGCGTCGGTGCGTCGAGCTGGCGTCAAATTGCCGGTGCTGGTGTTGACCGCGCGCGACACTATACCTGAGCGTATCCGTGGTCTGGACATCGGCGCCGACGACTACGTTAGCAAGCCCGTTGACCTTGAAGAACTTGCGGCTCGGCTGCGCGCGCTGGTGCGCCGGGCCCACGGGCAGCCCCAAGAAAGACTTGAGGTGCAAGACGTCATGCTCGATCTGGCAGCGCGCCTCGTGTTCTGCGGTGGGGCGTCGGTTAGCTTGTCTACGCGCGAGTTCGACCTCCTGCACACACTGATGCTGAACGCTGGGCGTGTCATGTCTCGCGAGCAGCTGGAACAAGCCGTGTACGGCTGGGGTCAGGAGATCGAAAGCAACGCGATCGAGGTCCATATCCATCGTCTGCGGGCCAAGCTTGGCAACGAGCTGATCAAAACTGTGCGCGGCGTTGGCTATGTTTTGTTGCGAGGGGAGTTCCGTCCATGATGGTCGTCCCACGGTCACTGCAGGGTCGATTGCTGGGCCTTGTGATGGGGGTAGTGATCGGTATTTGGATCGTTACCGGGATGTTCATTTGGCGCGATGCAAGGCGCGAGCTTGATGAGCTTCTGGATAGCCACCTTGCCCAAGCAGCGGCGTTGTTGATCATTCAGCAGACGCAGTCGATTGACGATGACGAGGAAATCGATAATCGTGTTCCGCATCCGTACGCGCCCAAAGTAGCTTTCCAGATCTTTCACGATGGCCAAGCGGTGGTCCGCTCCGGCAACGCACCGGCTCAACCGATGATTCCGACAGGTCATCAGATGGGGCAGGGTTTTGCTACGGTACAGATCGAGGATGAAGCATGGCGGGTGTTCTTTGCACGTGGACCCGGAGAAGACACGCGTGTGTATGTCGGCGAGCGGGTCGATTCCCGAACTTCAATCTTACTAGCCGTCTTGCTGGGCGTGTTATGGCCTATGGCTGCCGCATTGCCGCTACTTGGGCTTGCAACATGGTGGGCTGTACGGCGAGGCGTGACCCCGCTTCGCAAGCTGGGGTTGAGCATTGCTCGGCGTAGCCCAAGTGACCTTGCGCCGGTCTTCATCAGTCGAGTGCCGGCTGAGGTCTCTCCCGTCATCGACGCGCTGAATTCTCTGTTCGCGAGGATCAAAGCCGTGTGGGAGGCAGAACGGCGTTTTACTGCAGATGCCGCGCACGAACTACGCACACCCATCGCAGCAATTCGAGCGCAGGCCCAGGTCGCCTTGGGCGAATCAAATAACGCCCTTCGTCAGCACGCGCTGCAGGCAACGCTTGATGGTTGCGATCGGGCAACCCGTCTCGTGAACCAATTGCTTGTGCTATCCCGCCTGGACGCAGACGCGACCGTCGAACTCACCGAAGTCGATTTGGGCGCTCTGGTGCAACAGGTCGTCGCGGAACTGGCACCGGAGGCGCTTGTGAAGCGGCAGTCGTTGGAACTGCGCGATGCGGGCTCCTGCACTATCTGCGCAGACGAGTCGTTACTCGCTGCCCTGGTCCGCAATCTCGTGGACAACGCCATTCGCTACAGTCCCGCCGGTGCGTCGGTACTCGTGGAGACGAAAGCGGATATGGGTACGGTGCTTTTGTCGGTGGAGGATAGCGGTGCCGGACTCTCGGGCGAGAATCAGTCGCGCTTGGGTGAACGCTTTTTTCGCGCGCAAGGCAGCGTGGAAACCGGAAGTGGTCTAGGGTGGTCGATCGTGCAACGGATCGCCGAACTCCACAAAGCCACAGTCAGTGTGCGCCGCTCCACCCTCCTCGGTGGTCTGAAAGTAGACGTTCGGTGGCAGTCGGTCCATGGGCATGCTGACGCAACGCCGCGAAAAAGGGGGACGTGAGAATTCCTCTCAGAAGTGTGAATAATCTCGCGATATACTATATGGCTATAAATCTCTTCGCCGAGTACGTGAATCAATTCGTCTTCTTGTGCGCAGTGAAGGCGAACAACAGCATCGAGCCCGTAGAGCAAACGCTGCAGTTCCCTTATATGCTCCCTGTCGGGAATCTCAACAGACGCAGCTTCCGTTGCCTGGCGAAAAAGGCGAGAGATGCGAAAGATTTCGCGATGCATGGCGCTCATTGCGGCCATCGGATCTTCACCACCGACAAGTCGCGCCAATTGAGGATAGACGTCCTTGTCATCCCGTTGTTCGTGGGGCAAGAGCTTATTCGAGAGCAAATCGTTCACGCGCGCCAACTCGCCCGCTACCGCGCTCGCAGGCAATCCCGGCAGGCTATCGGCCAGTTCCCTAATTTGCTCGGTTACTGGACCGAGCTCGACGTGTTCGCGCATCAGCCGATCCGCATCAACACGGGCAAGCCGACCGGCCTTCGCTGTCGAGGGAATCTGCAACGCCCGAAGTGCGTTCGCAATGACCGCCACGTCAATGACTTCCTGGAGCATCGCGCCATATATGGGCGGCAGAAGTCCGACGGCGGCGACAATCATAGCCGCTGACGAGAGCAACATCCCTGCTATTACGCTTTCGACAGCGATTTTCCTTGTCCGCTTCGCGATTCGCAATGCATCCACGATCCTGTCCAGCCGATCTACAAGGAGCACGACGTCCGCCGCCTCCGAGGAAGCGGCCGCGCCTCTCGCTCCCATCGCGACGCGGACATCGGCCGCGGCCAGTGCCGGAGCGTCGTTAATTCCATCTCCGATCATGACGACCGTGCCTTCCGGTCGGGCTGAGCGGATCGCAGTCAGTTTGTCCGATGGCGATAGCTCGGAGCGCACTTCCGTTACGCCAAGCATTGCACCGACTGTCTCGGCCACGTCGCGGCGATCGCCGGTGAGCATGACCAGCGCTTTGATGCCTTCGAGTCTCAGGAGCCGCAGCGCTCGGGGCGTCTCAAGACGGATTTGATCCGCCATCTGAAGCGCGCCGACCATTCTGCCGTCAACGCTCACAAACACCGCTGCGGCGCCCTCGCGCGCCAGCAGTCGCAGAAATCTTGTGCTCCACTCGGGCGGCGTCGCACCTGACGATACGTAGTCAAAGGAGCCGATCTTGATGATCTGACCGTCCGCTGTGCCCGTCACGCCGGCGCCAGGTTCTTCGATGACTTCACGCGGCACCGACAGGGCGAGGCCGCGCTCACGTGCGGCGGTCGTGACCGCTTCGGATATGACATGGGCGGATGCCTGGCCAACAGACGCGGCATAGCGCAAAACCGTGTCGGCGGATGTACCCGATTCGGCTTCGATTGAAACCAGTCGTGCACGTCCGGCCGTGAGCGTTCCTGTCTTGTCGAAAAACAGCACGGTGGCTTGCGCAAGTCGTTCCAACGCGCCACCGGACTTGATCAGGATGCCGTGTTTGGCGCACCGCGACATGCCGGAAACAATCGCGACGGGCACGGCGAGAATCAAAGGACAAGGCGTCGCTACGACCAAAACGGCGAGCGCCCGATCCACTTGTCCAGAGACAAGCCAGCTCGCTGCCGCGACCAACAGCGCCGCCACGACAAAGATCAGCGCATACCGGTCGGCGAGTCGTGCCGACGGACTACGCGCCTGCTGAGCGGATTGCACCATGCGAAGGATGCCCGCAAATGTGCTGTCTTGCGTGCGCGCGGCGGCGATCATCTCGAACGCCGTGCCCGCATTAACCACCCCGCTGTTCACGGACTCTCCCGGGGTCCGCTGCTTAAGAATGGACTCTCCGGTCAATGTCGACTCATCGAGTTGCGCTTGCCCGACCAACGATCCATCAACCGGTACGGATTCACCGCTTCGGACTAGAAGCTGATCACCGGGGCGAACCACGTCCAATTACACGCAACGCCACTCGCCATCCTCGAAGCGGTTGGCGAAGCGCGGAGCTCGGCTCATCAACGCGGTCAATTCTCGACGGGCCCGCTCCCGGGCATAGTCTTCCAGCGCCCGCCCGCTGGATAACATTAGCGAGATCACCGCGGCAGTCAAAAACTCACTGAGCGCCAGAGCAAAACCGACAGCAACCAACGCCAGCACGTCCACGCCGGCTTCATGACGACGCAGCGACTTGACGATGGATATGAGGAGCGCGATGAGAACGGGCAAGCTTCCAGCTGTCCAGGCTGCATTCGCTAGTTCACTGCGGCCGAGCGCGACGAGCATCAGACCGGTGGTTAAAGTAGCTGCTGAGACGATGAGCAGAGCCATCTCTGCAGAACGCAAGGGACGTGGCAGGCTGGACGCGTTGATATGCATTGCGTTGCGCGGTGAAGCTCCAATCGCCAAAAACCAATGTGGAAGAACGTGGTAGTCCGAACCAACTGTCGCAGGGCGATCAGCCGCATACGAGCGCCATCATTTCGCGGGATAGGCGTGCCGTGCCGATTTCAACCGGCGGGACAGGGTTCCGGGAGGGTTGCGAACGATGAACTAGTGCTTACGGTTGGTAAACCCCAGGCGGTCTCAGTCAAGCTCGATGTTCGTAATTGAAGGGGATCGTTACCTGTTTCGCGCCGTCGCTTCTGGCCACGAGTAGTTCTACGTGGTACACGCCGTTCCAGCGCATCTCGAAATCGTTGCCATAGGTTACGACTCCACCGATGTTCGTTGGTTCGAGATGCTTCGTTACCGGATTCGCGTGAAGTTGGGCCTCCTGACTCCGAGGACCTTTCACGGTGGCCAGCACGGTCGCATTGCTCAACCGCCTGCCGGTCTTCGTGTCGAATATTGCGACCGTTAGCCGATAGGCGTCGGGACTAGTCGCGCTATTATTGCTCGCTATAATTTGACCAGGCGCCGCGGCCTTCCGAACAGCGACGATGCCGTAGTGAACCGTCAGGCCATGAGCGGTAACGCTGCGCGAAAGGTTGGTAGCATGGGCGGGCAAGCATACGACGATTAGTAGGCTTACGAAAATGGCGTTAAAGAGAGCGCGGAAACGCATGGGGGCCTCCATCGATGTGTGGTGAGGCGCTGCAGGCCTCTCAAGTCAGCTGGTCAAGAACACAATCCCCCTTTTTGCGCTCAGTAGGCTTGACTTACATCAACGAAAATGGGCCGATGCAGATCGGCACGCTATCGACCCGCGAGCACGCGAACATCGGGGCAAACGTTCGATCTTTGTTGTATTCCTGCAAGCTCAAAGGTTCGAGGTGACGGCGGTCGCGGTCTCAGCTTCTTGCGCATGCCGGAGCCTGCTCGTGAGCTTGTCGCGGCACAGCTTGAAGTCCAACGCGGTGCTCCACTGAGTGAACGCAGCCGCCCCACATTCACCCCATGCGTGGCCTGCTTAGCGCGTGTTGCGCTCCTTCCCGTACGTCAACGGCCCAGGACCGAGGATAGTGTCGCTTACTCCTACGAGCCTATGTCGGTATCGTCGCCTTCGCCGCCGTGGCTAGCGTCTGCTGAATACATCGATAGGACGATAAAAACTAAGGTGCAGACTCCGTTGCCGTTTTCCTACGATACTGCCACCCCAAGTGCTCGCCCAACGCCAAATGTGAATGCAGCCGCGACGAGGCCAATCAGTATCTGTCGCACGGCCGAGAAGCCGGCGCTGCGGCCGTTGAAAAGCGAGGTGAATACGCCGATTGCCGCGAGCGCCAGCACGCTAAAACCGATGCACTGAACGATAGCAGGCAACCCAGAAGACCATAGGAATGGCATGGCGGGGAATATTGCTCCGACCGCGAACAAGCAAAACGATACGCCGGCTGCGGACCACGGGTTTCCACCGAGCTCGGCGGGGTCAAGGCCCAACTCCTCGCGAACGAGCGCATCCAGGGCTTTTTCCTTGTCCTGCATGAGTTGTGATGCGACACGCTTCGCTTCGTCAGCGGTTAGTCCCTTGGCCTTATAGATAAGCGCCAGTTCATGCTCTTCCGATTCGGGGCTATGCTCAAGCTCGTTCTGTTCCTTCGAGACCTGCGCCTGCGCGAGCTCCCGCGCGTTGGTCACGGACAGCCATTCACCAAGCGCCATCGAGCACGCTCCGGCAATGAGACCGGCGAGCGCAGTCAGCAGAATAGCCTTGTTGCCGGTCCCAGCGCCTGCTACGCCCATAATCAGGCAGAAGTTTGAAACTAGGCCGTCGTTGGCACCAAGCACAGCCGCGCGCAGGTCGTTGCCGGACGCGACACCGCGATGCCACGATTCCGCCTGAGCGATGTCTGCGCCCTGAGATGCGGCGGGCTTTCCGGCGTTCGCCATAGCCTGGACAACGTTCGCATGTTGGTGCTCATCTTCCGACATGCGCGCGGTATCTGGATTGCCCGCGTACTTGTTCCGGTCGGCAAACTCGGCAGCCGCGAGAGACGGTAGGACGAAGCGCGGCCCTAGCAAATGAACGAGGCCTTTCATCAGATAGGTCTTGGCATTCAAGCCGGATGGCGCCTTTTTCCCATTGGCTTTCAGCTTTTCGGCCCACACCCGTGCGTGCATACGCTCCGATGCAGCGAGCTCGCTGAAGACCTGCTTGCGGGAGTCATCTCGTTCAACGCGTGACAGCGTCTCGTAGATTGCTGCGCTGTGGAGTTCGTCGGCGAGGTTGGCTCGGAATTTCCTAAGCTCTTTTGTGGAAGCCATTTAATCACCTGTTGCGTCGGTGCGATGACATGATATCTTCGGCCCACCGCTACGAATATATATCGCTCGAATCTCGAATGAGAATAGAAACGCTTCTAAATCAACTGGTTGCACGGTGTGCAAAGCGCGCTGGCGTGCGAACGGGCGGCCCGTCATTCGACCGGTCGCCCGAACTTAGACAACGGATTGCGCAACTGCCAGACCTGTCAGCGTGATTATCCCAACTACACCTTTGATGCTCACTTAGAGCATGCGTTGCAGCACTGAGTCACGGATTACAAAGCGGTGAAACAAGGCGGCAACGATATGCAAAACAATTACCGCAAGAAGTACCCATGCGAGCACGCTGTGAACGTCGCCGAGCGCCATTCCAGCGGGAGACCCTTTTGAGGCAAGCGCGGGATAGGGAACCATGCCCAAGAGGTTTATCATCCAGCCGCGTGCAGATGCATTCGCCCAACCGGCAAGCGGCACAGCAAGAAGCAAGATATAGAGAAGGAAATGAGTCGCTTTTGATGCGAACATTAGCTGCGGCGAGAGCTTAGCCGGTTCCGGCGTATGGGTCATGCGCCAGATGATTCGGATCACCATCGCTGCAACAATCGCTGCACCGACGCTCAAGTGCCACGCTATCTCGCCAGTCGGCAGCGTGCCGCGATGCACGTCCGGCATCGTCCATCCGATGATGAACTGAACCAAAATGAGACCCGCGATGAGCCAGTGGAGACCACGAGCGACCGGACTGTAAATGAACTTCTGCGAATGATTCTCAACCACTTTGCGTCCGCGCTCCCGGTTAAATGCGAAGGCGCTGATATTAGCGCGTCCGACCTGAAGACAACCTTAAACGGCTAATGCCCGCATCGACGAATAAGCCCTTAGACTATCGACGGAAATCTTGGTTGCAGACCTGGCGGAACGAACATGCGCATCCTGTTGGTTGAAGATGACGACCTTATTGGCAGCGGGCTTGAAGTAGGTCTGCGTAATGCTTTCTTCGCGGTCGATTGGGCAAAGGATGGACAACACGCCAAGCTTGCGCTGTCGACCACGCGCTATAACATGGTGGTGCTCGATTTGGGATTGCCCGGTCTATCGGGAACGAGTCTGCTCGCTCATTTGCGCGCACAAGGTAACCCCGTACCCGTGCTCGTGCTGACAGCCAGGGACACCACGGCAGACCGGATAGCAGGATTGGATGCCGGCGCCGACGACTACGTCGGAAAACCCTTTGACCTGGGCGAGGTCATCTCGCGCTGTCGGGCTTTGATGAGGCGCTCGCAAAGCCGCGCCGCAGAGAATCTCGTGTGGCAAGACCTGACCGTGAATCCGGCGGCGATGACCGCAGTGAAGGGTGGCGCGCCCCTTCAACTCACCCCGCGCGAATTCGGCGTACTGGTTCATCTGCTAGTGCACGTTGGCGAACCGCAACGGAAGGCCAAAATTGAGGAAAGTATCTATGGGTGGGACGAAGAGGTGGAGAGCAACGCCATCGAGGTCTATGTATCTGGGCTCAGAAAGAAAATCGGCATGGACGCGATTCGAACAATTCGTGGGGTGGGTTACGTGATGGAGAAACCATGAGGCCGAGGCCGCCGTCCATTCGAAACCGTTTGATGTGGCTTGTCCTGCTGAGTGTTGGGCTTTCGTGGGCCGCGATGTTTGCATGGAGCTTCCACGCGGCGCGTCATGAAGTCACGCAGTGGGACGAAACGCGACTCGTTCAGCTTGTGCCGCTGCTTTCCCGACTTGATGCCGATGACTTAGCGAAGTTAGCAGAGCATGGCATCGATGCTCGTAACGAGATTCCCCATCATTCTCATTCCGCCGAACGTGATTCTGACTACGGCGACCGCTTTGTGCATTTTCTTGTGACTGGCCGAGGTGGCGGAACTATTGCCAGAAGCAGTGATTTTCCCGTTAGCGACTCCGCCGCCTATCCTCGTAACGTAATTACGGAGGTCGAGGCGCAAAACGGAAGGTGGCTGCTGTACACCGCTCGCGATGCCGGAAGCGGAAGAACCCTCAGCCTCATGGAACCCGTCAACGAACAAAGCGACCTCGTAAGCGGCGTGGCGGCACGCATCGCGAGACCCGTTCTTCTCATCCTTCCCGTCATGATCGGTTTGGTGTGGTTTAGCATCGGATTCAGCCTACGGCCCCTTGCGTCGCTTTCGAAGGCAGTACAGGCTCGGGACGGCCAGAATCTTCGACCCATTGAAATTGCGCGGTCTCCAAGGGAATTTAGCGCGGTCGTGACAGCCACGAACGGTCTCCTTGAGCGTCTGCGCATGTCGCTCGCTCGAGAGCGGACTTTTACGGCGGATGCGGCGCATGAACTGAAGACGCCGCTCGCGGCCATCAAAGTGCAAGCGCAAGTCGCGATGGCTTCGAACGATGCTGGTCAACAGCGTCTGGCGCTGGAGCGAGTCATCCTTGGAGTAGACCGGAGCGCTCACCTTGTCGAGCAATTGCTGTTGCTCGCGCGTCTCGATGAGGAGGCGGGACTCAAATTGTCAACGTTTGCGCTCCGCGATGTTCTTGCTGAGGCAGTAGCCTTCAGACGACACGTGGCCAATGACAAATCGATAAGCCTGCGAATCTCGGGTGACGGACGAGCCGAAGTCTATGCGGACCGAGTTCTCATGCGCGTATTGGTCGACAATCTACTCGATAATGCAATTAAGTACGGAAAGAACGGAGGGACGGTCGACTTCAATCTCGGCATGGATGCGCAATCTGTTCGTTTGACAGTTCGTGATGATGGCCCCGGGGTAAGTGCTGAGGAGATGAGCCGCCTGACGGACCGATTCTTCAGGGGCTCATCAGCGACGGCAAGTGGAAGCGGGCTGGGTCTGTCAATCGTTTCACGGATTGCAATTCGATGCGGAAGCGAGATACGACTCGAGACTGGTCTCAACGGTCAAGGGCTCGGGGTATACTTCGCGTTTCCGGTAGAGCCGTGCTCCAGCAATCTCGCGAATTCGTCAGGAAGCTTTGCTGCTCACAATAATCGACCAGTGGCGGCGTGAGTGCCGCTCGTTGGCGTCAGCAGCCTTATTGCACTGTTCACGACGGCCGAACGAGAAATTCTCGCCTGGACAGCCGAAGGTAAAGAATCACCAGCCCAAAAGAGGGACAACTGCAATCGACCAGCACGGGGCAACCGATTCCTGCGTCGATAGCAGTCCGGCCTTTGACCGCATGACGGAATGCACGCATGGCTCGAAGTTTTACCGCCACAGTGCACGCCACGAGCATTGTTAGCGCGACAAGCCGAAACATGGAGCCTTCAAAGACTGCGTCAGGCACATGGACGACTAAAGCAACAATGACGATTGCGCCGTCCATGCACATGGCCAGCAACGAAGCGGTCACCAGATAGGCGCGCAGCATTTCAACAGTAGTGCGACTCATCCTCATCTGGCTCCTTTCGCCAACTCATGTCGCGACAGGACTTTCGCCGGATGAATGCTAGAGAATCGAACCTGAAGCAAACCTTAAACATGCGATTATCCGCCTAGCGCCGAAACGCTGGAACGGAATAAGGAACGGTTTCTGCGGGCTCATCCGAGGAGCATGGATGCGAAAAGCCCTTGAGTCACTCGATGCCGCGGAGGGTCGTGCGCGCAGGCAGTTACGTGCGTGGCTCGTGTGATGACGCGCGGTCGCGAATGGCAAGTCAGTCGGATTTGGTTCGTGGCCCGAACGTGCTGCCAGTCCTCAGCAGGAAAGTCGGGAAGGCAAGCGGTGCGTCTCGATCCTTCGTGCGCATCTCGGCCGCCTTTAAACTTGGCCGCGTACATGTCGACGAACTGGTCGAACGCGACGTGGTTCATCGGCTCTCGTCGCGGCGTTCCAGATCGCCGCGAGCGCAGCCTTTCCCTGGCCGCGCTGCGCTTCGAGATGCAGTCTGATGCATATCTTGCCGGGCAGAAGTCCGCGCAACGCGGGCCGGAGATCATTGCGTTTTCCCTCGCGGAGACGACGCACAAACGGCTGACGACTGTGCTGCCCTTATGTCTTGGGCCATGCCTGCCTCGCCAAATCCTGGGAGGCGTCTCGAAAACCGCTTACTGACATCTCATCGGATACGCTGGCGCCCAGCGTGATGCGACCGAGACCGGCCCCGCAGTTTGCCAACTGCACGCGCGATGTGCTGCTCGATTCGGAACCCATCTATGGCGATGAGACAAGTCGCGAAGCCTGGCGTGAGTCCTGCGTGGCACAAGCGCTCATTCGGCGAGGGCCAGAGTGGCAAAGCGAATGACGAGGGGAAAGAAACGGACGTGAGGAAGGCGCAGCTTCCTAACGATCATTTGAGATGTGGTCGGCGGAACATAGCGCGCGACATGCATCGCATCTCCGAGTGCACCCTTTGAAGCAGTTTCGATGGGGCTTGTCAGATGCTTTTGGTGCTCGATGGCGGACTTGATCGGTATGCGTCTCAAGTCGGCCGTTCTCCGGGCAGCAGTGAACGGGGGTAATTTGGTTCCCATCAAATGTTTTGATGGGAACCAAAG
>NZ_FCNW02000057.1 GCF_001544475.1 Caballeronia humi
CGGTGAAAACCTTGCCGTGCTCACGCGTGATGATCTCAGCCAGCTCGTCATGATGCTCATCGAGCAATTGCTTGAACCTGAACATGACGCGAGCGCGCTTGATCGGCGCGGTTTCGCTCCATGCGGGAAACGCAGCTTTAGCCGCCGCAACCGCCGCATCGACCTCGGAAACGCTGGCTAAAGGAACCCGCGACGCAACCGCGCCTGTCGCCGGATTGAACACATCGCCGAAGCGATCGCTCGTGCCTTCGACCCGACGCCCGCCGATGAAATGCGACAACGCCGCAACACCCGTTTCACTCCGATGTGACTCGCTCATGCCTGTCTCCGTAGGTATGGTTTTCTGATCGAAGAGTACCGCCGCCCGCTCACTCGATCCAATGAGATATGTTCAATAGTGATATAAGACACGCTAATATCACCCGATGGACTACACGCTTCTCCGCGCGTTTGCGGCTGTCGCTCGCGAGGGAAATCTCACGCGGGCCGCCGCGCAACTGCATCTGACGCAACCCGCCGTGAGCCTGCAGATCAAGAATCTGCAGGAAACGCTGGGCGTCGTGCTGTTCTCGCGCACGTCGCACGGATTGCTCCTCACGCGTGATGGCGAAACGCTGCTGCCATACGCCGAACGGGCGCTCGCCGCCGCGAATGAGGTGCAGCGCGCGGCTGCTGCACTGCGGCATGAAGTGCGCGGACGGTTGCGCATCGGGACGATCCTCGATCCGGATTTCCTGCGTCTCGGCGGCTTTCTGCGGCAGCTCGTGGAAACGTATCCGCAGATCGAGACGGCGCTGCGGCACGGCATGTCCGGCACGGTGCTCGAGCGCGTGAAGGCGCGCGATCTGGACGTGGGCTTCTACATCGGCGATCCCGCCGCCGACGATCCGCGCGACGGCGAGCGCTTTCACGTCCTCGCGCTGACGCCGTTCGTCTACCGCGTGCTCGCGCCGGCGGGCTGGAACAGCCGCGTGAACAAAGGCAAGCGCGACTGGGCGGCGCTCGCGAAGCTGCCGTGGATCTGGACGCCACCGGAATCGGCGCACAACCGGCTGCTCTCGCGCATCTTCGCGGCAGCGGGCGCGACGCCGGTGATCGTCGCCGAAGTGGATCAGGAGCCATCGATGCTGGATCTCGTGAAATCGGGCGTCGGGTTGTCGCTGGCGCGTGATTCGATCGCGCTTGCAGAGGCGCATGCCCACGCGCTGACGATCGTCGACGGGATGACGGTGCAGACGCAGTTATCGTTCATCGCCCTCTCCGAGCGTCGCGACGAGCCGGTGATCGCGGCGGCACTGCGCCTGATCGAAGATCAATGGCCGGTTTAAGGCAGGCGCGCGATTCAAGCGCTCGTCATCGAAATTTTGTTAGTCTGGGTGTTCGCATTCAGGCTCTTCCAACCGGCTTCCAGGAGTCTTTCCATATGGCCCGCAACATCGAAATCAAGGCTCGCGCGCATCACTTCGACACGCTTCGCGAGCGCGCAGCCGCGCTCGCATCCGACGCGCCGCTGATCTTTCGCCAGCAAGATTTCTTCTACGACGTCCCGACCGGCCGTCTGAAGCTGCGCCAATTCGACGACGGCACGCCGTCCGAGCTGATCTTCTACCAGCGCGACGACCGCGACGGCCCCAAAGTCTCCTACTACACACGCAGCCCGGTGACTAACCCGGAAGCGATGCACGCGCTGCTCGCGCAGGCGCTGACCACGCGCGGCATCGTCACGAAAGAGCGGCATGTGTATCTGGTGGGGCGCACGCGGATTCACCTCGACCGCGTCGACGGCCTGGGCGATTTCATCGAACTGGAAGTGCTCCTCGCGCAGGACGACGACGAAGCCGGCGGCGAAAAGGAAGCGCATGAGATGTTCACGCGGCTGGGCGTCTCGCAAAGCGACCTGGTGCCGGTCGCCTACGTCGATATGCTGGCCGAAGCGGCTTAGGCGTCAGGCGCAGCGGAGAGGTGGCCCAATGGCAGCGGACCATTGCGCTTGAATGTCGTGAGGACGATGTTCGAGCGCACACTGTCGACGCCGGGCACGCGCATCAGTTTTTTCATCACGAAGGTGGACAGCGCGTTCAGATCCGGCGCGACGATGCGCAGCAAATAATCCGCATCGCCGACGGTCGCATGACATTCGAGCACTTCGGGCAGCAAGTCGATGTGCTGCTGAAACTGCTCGATGACCGAGTCGCCGTGGTGCTTCAGCTTGAGGCTTGTGAACGCGGTGACGCCCAGCCCGAGCTTCTCCGGCCGCAACATGACGCGATAACCTTCAATCACCCCCGTCGATTCGAGCCGTTGCAACCGCCGTCCGATCTGCGACGGCGAAAGCGGCACTTCCTCGCCGAGTTGCTGGTGCGTTGCACGTCCGAAGCGCTGAAGAACGTCGAGAAGCGCGAGATCGAAGTGATCGAGTTCAATCATGATGATTTCCTGCATTTAATCGCCGATCGTGCGATTTTAATGCAATCCACCCAATGAACCCGTTCGCTACCTTACAGACAGAAGAAAGGTAACGCGCGTATTACCAACGATGACACCGTGAAAGGGACGGAAACGCCCGAAACGTGGAATAAAGCGCCATTCGAAAGCATTTTAGAAACCTTTCGCAAGCTAACCGCGGCGACTAGCTTTCACCCGCAAGCCCTTGTTTAATACGCTCGTAAGCTTCCCACGCGGCGCGCGCTTTGGGGTCCAATCGCTCTGACGGCATCGATGTGGTGCGCTGTACAATCAACAACGCATAGGGCCTGGACAGCGCGCTCACCTCCTCGCAAAGACTCGATTCATCCCCGCGCGACGGCGAGCGGTTGCGCCAGAAATTGATCGCTGCTTCGAGTTCCTGAATCGGGATCTCAGGCATGTCCGGAACAGAAGTTGTCGGTTCGCGAGGGTTTGCGGCGGAAACGATAGCCGCGGCGTGCCGCCTTAGACGTAACAGTTTTGATCTGGCCCGAACCCGCGCCGCCGCGCCGTAGCGATTCACCCGGCCCGCGCCGGTTCGAGCTCAACCCATTGTACTTGAGCGACTTCCATGCGAATCCTTCTGATCGAAGACGACCGCCCCATCGCGCGCGGCATCCAAAGCAGTCTCGAACAATCCGGCTTCACAGTCGACATGGTCCACGACGGCATCTTCGCCGAGCAGGCGCTCGCGCAGAATCGCCATGAACTCGTGATCCTCGATCTCGGCCTGCCGGGCATCGACGGCATGACGCTGCTGGCGCGCTTTCGCCAGAGCAACCGCCACACGCCGGTCATCATCCTGACCGCGCGCGACGAACTGCACGACCGCGTGCAGGGCCTCAACAGCGGCGCCGACGACTACATGCTGAAGCCGTTCGAATCGCAGGAACTCGAAGCGCGCATCCGCGCCGTGATGCGCCGGAGCGGCCCGCATGGCGACGTGCCGCGCCCGGAAGTGTCGCTGGGGGGACTGCGGCTGTCGGGCGTCGATCGCCGCATTTTCAACGACGAAAAGCCGCTCGAATTGTCGCCGCGCGAATTCGCCGTGCTCGAAATGCTGCTGCTGCGTCATGGCCGCGTGGTCAGCAAGGCGCAGCTTCAGGATCACCTGACGCATTTCGGTGGCGATCTCGGCGATACCGCGATCGAAGTGTACGTTCACCGCGTGCGCAAAAAGCTTGAAGGCACGCGGGTGGAGATCGTGACGGTGCGCGGCTTCGGCTATTTGTTGCAGGAAATCCGGCAGGCCGCGTGAGCGGCTGTCCGTAGAACACTTTGCGATTCCCCTCCCGGCGCGCGGGCGACGAACGTTTCGCTCGCGAAGACTGGCTTCATCTCGCGCAGTCCAAGGTGACCAGTTCCTCCGCTCCGCCTAGTCTCAGGCGGTCCCTGCTGCGGCGCCTTGCGGCGCCGCTGTCCCTGCTCGCGCTGATGAGCGGTCTGATGGCGTACTGGCTCGCGTGGCAGTACACGCAGCACGTCGTCGACCGGTCCCTCGCCGATCTCGCCACCGCCATCTCGCGGCAAATCCAGCTGGCCGGCGTCGATGCACCCGTCACCGTGCCGCCGCTCGCGCAGGCGATGTTCTCCGATCCCGTCGAGCAACTGATCTATCGCATCAGCGACGGCGAGAACGAAATCGCCGGCGAGCCTGATCTGCCGCTCACCGGCACCAGCGTGCGCCGCATCCACTACGCCTACGTGTTCGAAACGCACTACCAGGGCACGAGCGTGCGCGCGGCGCAGGTGCGCGTCGACCAGCCGACCGGCAATCCGATCGTCGTCGAGGTGGCGCAGCGCGTCGGGTCGCGCTATCGGATCGCGGTGGAGTTTCTCGTCGCGATCATGATGCCGCTGCTTTTGCTGCTGCTTGCCGGCTGGGTGATCGTGTGGCGCGTGGTGAACCAGCAGCTCAATCCGTTGACTGATCTCGCCGATACGCTCAACCAGCAGACGCACACATCGCTAGAACCGGTCGACGAAACGCTCGTGCCGGTCGAGATTCGTCCGCTTACGAGCGCGATGAACGCCTTGCTCGATCGCCTGAAGACCGCGCTCGATGCACAGCGCAAGTTCATCGCCGATGCCGCGCATCAGTTGCGCACGCCACTTACCGCCGTGAAGCTGCACGCCGAGCAGGCGATGATCGCGCGCGATCCCGCGAAGACGCTCGCGGCGGTGAAGGAACTGCGGGCGTCGGCGGATCGCGCGGTGCGGCTGTCGAACCAGTTGCTGTCGCTCGCGCGCGCCGAGCCGGGCGAACAGGCCGCGCGCTTCTCCGATTTCGACTGTGCCGCGCTCGCGTTCGAAACCGGCGCGGAGTGGGTGCCGCGCGCGTTGACGGTCGGCGTCGATCTGGGATTCCAGCGCCTCGATGATCCCGAGAACGACGATCCGCTTCTCGTGCGCGGCAACGTGGTACTGGTGCGCGAAGTGATCGCGAACCTGATCGACAATGCGCTGAAGTACATCCCGCCGTTCCGCCAGGACGGCGCGCGCGTGACATTGAGCGTGACCGAATTCATCGATACCGCCGGCAAGCGCTTCGGCGAAATCGCGGTCGAGGACAACGGCCCGGGCGTCCCACACGACCAGCAGCCGGATCTCTTCAAGCGCTTTTTCCGCGGCGACGGGCAGACGGTGGAAGGCGGCGCGGGCCTCGGCCTCGCGATCGTCCACGACATCATGGTGCTGCACGGCGGCAGCGTGCATTACGAAGACGCGCCGGAGGGCGGCGCGCGCTTCGTCGTGCACATGCCGCTCAAGCCCCGCACGCCGGCCGCGAAGCCCGCGCCATAAAAAACGCCACGGCATCGCTGCCGTGGCGTTCTTTTTCATGGCTCGCGATGCCTACTTCTTCAGCGCGAGCATCGTTCCCCTACACTTCTTCGACCCGCAGCGGCACTCGTATTCCTTCTTGAGCTTCTTCGTGATGCGACCGTCGATGACGAGACCGTAGTCGTAGTACAGCTCCTCATCCGGTTCGATGTCGCGAAGCGCATGAATGAATACACGGCCTTCCGCTTCCTCGGCCTCGCAATTCGGCGCGCACGAGTGGTTGATGTATTTCGCGCTGTTGCCGTCGATCTTGCCGTCGATCACGCGGCCGTCGTCGAGTGCGAAGTAGAACGTGTGGTTCGGCTCCTCCGGATTGTGCGGATGACGGCGCAGCGCCTCTTTCCACGAAATGCGCTCGCCCTTGTATTCCATCACCTGCTCGCCCGCCGCAATCCGCCTCGCGGCAAACACGCCCTTGCCATGCACGCCCGAGCGGCGAACGGTGACCCTGCGTGAACTCATCGAATGAATCCTTAAATAACGATCGCTGTGGAGGGTTGATTGACGCCCGCGCCGCCGCATCGCGCGCGCGTCTCACGGTGAGGCGCGGGAGGCGTACGGACGGAAACGGGAATGAAAAAAACGCGACGGCCTCAAAGGCGCCGCGTTCATCGTGCCGGATGCTTTGTGCGTCCGGACAATCGGCATCGTACACGGTAGGCGCGCACCAGTTCAACCAGACGCGCCTGTTTTGGCGGTGCGCGGGCTCTAGCGCTGGCCGAACGAGATATCGCCGAAGAGCGCCTTTTGATCGCGCGGCTGCGAGCGCCAGTATTGCGGCGGTGCTTCGACCGTCGCGCCGAGTTGCGCGGCCGCATGCCACGGCCAGCGCGGGTTATAGAGCAGTGCCCGTGCGAGCGCGATGAAATCCGCCTCGCCGCTTTCGATGATCTCCTCGGCGTGCATCGGATCGGTAATCAATCCGACGGCGATCGTGTTGAGCCCGGTCGCTTCCTTCACCGCTTTCGCGAACGGCACCTGGTAGCCGGGTTCGAGCGGAATCTTCTGCTTCGGCGATACGCCGCCCGACGATACATCAACCCAGTCGACACCCCGCTTTTTGAGTTCGTTGGCGAAGGCGATGGTGTCCTCGATGCCCCAGCCGCCCTCGACCCAGTCGGACGCCGACACGCGCACGCCGACCGGTTTATCGGCGGGAAACGCGGCGCGGATCGCGTCGTAGACTTCGAGCGGAAAGCGCATGCGGTTTTCGAGCGAGCCGCCGTATTCATCAGTGCGCTGATTGGCGATCGGCGACAGGAATTGGTGCAGCAGATACCCGTGCGCGGCGTGCAGTTCGAGTGCGTCGATACCGAGCCGGTCCGCGCGTTTCGCCGTGGCGACGAACGCCTCGCGCACGCGGATCAGTCCGGCAGTATCGAGTGCGAGCGGCGGCGTTTCGTCTTCCTTGTGCGGGATCGCCGACGGCGCGGACGCCAACCATCCGCCATCGGACACGGCGATCTGCTGGCCGCCGTCCCACGGCACATGGCTCGACGCCTTGCGGCCCGCGTGCGCGAGCTGCATCGTCACGGCGATGTGCGAATGCTGGCGGATCGCGGCGAGGATGGGTTTGAGGGCCGCTTCGGTGGCGTCGTCCCAGAGGCCGAGGTCACCGGGCGTAATGCGACCGTCCGGCTCGACCGCGGTCGCTTCGATGAACAGCATCGCCGCGCCCGACAGCGCAAGCGTCCCGAGATGGATCATGTGCCACGCGGTGGCTTCGCCGCGCTCGGCGGAATACTGGCACATCGGCGACACGACGATGCGATTGCGCAACGTGACGCCGCGCAACGTGGCGGGAGAAAACAATGCGCTCATGACGGGTGTCCGGTGAGGAAAATTGCGATCGAGAATAGCACTTCGCTTTTGGTCCTGCAGCGGCGGCCTTGGTCCGCAAGCGCGTGGCGTCAGTCGTCGGCGCGCTGGCTCGATGGCGTATCCAGACGGCTCGCCCACGATTCGACCTTGCCGCTTTCAAGACGCTTTTGCGCCGTCTTGCGCCATGACGGCGTCAGCGCATCGAGCGCGGCCATCTGTTCGAGCGACGCGCGGTCATCGCGATCGACGTACAGCACACGCAACAGCCGCGCGACGCTCCATTGCGGATGCGGCCGCGCCAGCCTATCGACGGCGTCGCCCGCGCCCATCTCGCCCGGCTCCAGCACGCGGTAGTACCAGCCGGTACGGCGCGTGTCCTGGACGCGGCGCGACATGTCGTCGCGAGAAAATCGCAGGTTGAGCTTCCAGCAAGGCTGGCGCGGCTGCGACACTTGCACGATCGCCGTCCCGATGCGAAACACGTCGCCGACACAGACATCGCTTTCGTCGATGCCGCGTGTCGAAAGGTTTTCGCCGAACGCACCCGGCATCCGAAAGCGTTCGATACCGGCAGCGTCGTTACTCCATTCGTCGCGCCAGACGGCGTAGTGATCGAACGAATAGTGATGCAATGCCTTTTCCGGGCCGCCGTGATGTTTTCGCTCGTGCTGTTGGTCGCCTTCGAGACCCGTTTCGCCGACACGCACGCGTTCGTGCACCAGCGTCTTGTGGATCGCGCTCTTTTTGCCCTGGGTGCCGAGCGGCGCGACCTGGCCGATCAGCACGGCGTCGAGAATCGTCTGCATTGAATTACTCGCCTCGCTGCCTGAAATCGAACTGATCGAGCCATTCGCCGAACATCGCGCGTGCGGCGCGCTCCAGTCCCGGGCCGAAGCGCGCGGTGTCCGCACGCAGCCGCGTCGCGGTCGTGCCGCTTTGCGCGATGTCGCCGGGATACGCGACGAGCCAGCTCTCGAAGCGATCGGCGAGAACTTCAGGGTGGCATTGCAGCGCGAGCACGTGCTCGTTCCACGTGAACGCCTGATTCTGGCAAGCAGGCGTCGACGCGAGATGCGTGGCGCCGTCGGGAAGATCGAAGGTGTCGCCATGCCAGTGGAACACGGGCGTGGACTGGCCATCAGCGTCGAGATGCCGCAGCGCCGACGCGCGGCCAGCGTCGGTCAGCGCAAGCGGCGCCCAGCCGAGTTCTCTTTCCGCAGCAGGATAGACGCGCGCACCTAGCGCCCGGGCGATCAACTGCGCGCCGAGACAGATGCCGATGGTCGGCATCCCCGCCACGATGCGCTTTTCCAGCATCGATAAAAGCGGCACGAGATGAGGATAGCTGGCTTCGTCGTAGGCGCCGATCGGGCCGCCGAGCACGACCATGAGCGACGGATCGAGTGGATTCGGGGCATCGATGCGCCCTCGGCCGACGTCGAGATACCGCACGAAATGGCCGCGGTCGCCGAGCGCCAGTTCGAGATTGCCCAGATCTTCGAAATAGACGTGGCGGATCGCCAGGACTTCATGTTTCATCGGCAGGATTCCGTGGCGTTGGGGCTGCGAATGGGTAACCGTCCGCGCTCCCTGAATGGGGGCGCGACCGGCACAGTCTAACCGACTCGCAGAAAAGCTCACATCCCTGCCGGATGGCGCTTCATGCCACTTTTAAGGCGATGTTTAAGCCACCTGGGCGAAAATCTTCCAGCTTTTCTTCTGCGTGGCGATGTCCGCTTCTTCGTATACCGAACAATCGAGTCGCAGATCGGTATCAGCCATCGAAATCTGCAGAAGCGCGCAGTGATGCGGCGTCTTCTTTGGATTCTTGCTCGCCTGGAAATGCGCGCACGACAGGCACATGCGGTGCGCCGGGATCTGCTCCTGCGTTTCCAGTTGACGGATGGTCTTGAGGAGTGTCCGGTAGAACGCCGCCTGTTCGTCCTCGCGCAGCGTGCCGACCGCCTTCGCGAGGAAGTCCGGCCATTGCAGCGCGCGCTTCGCCGCCGCGCGGCCGCGCGTCGTCAGACGCACCGCGAGCGCGCGGCCGTCGTCGAGCGCGCGACGCTTTTCGACGAGCCCTTTGCCTTCCAGCGTGCTGACCGCGTCGCTGGTGGTGGCAGCGGTCAGCGCGGTCTCGCGCGCGATTTCGCCTAGCCGCATCGGCCCCTTGCGCTGCATCAGCAGCACGAGGATTTCACCCTGGGTCGGCGTGAGCCCCGCACCTTCCGCCCATTCCCAAGCCTGACTGCGCATCGCCGTGCTCAGCCTCAGCAGGCCGTGGGTCACCCGCCCCTTCGCCTGCTCTCCGTAAACGCCTTCGCTCATAGTCTTTCGCTTCTTGTTCCGCTTATGTGTTTTGACGGCGGGCATCCCGCACGCGATTCGCCGCCCGGACATGCCACCCGGCGCTCGCCACGAGCTTCTCCGCCAACCGTTGCCGGTCGACAGCGCCTGCCGTCTCAAAATTCAGGCGTACCAATCCAACGAAGTATCGCCCGATGGGACATTGCAACTCTCTTGCGTCTTATGTTGCTGCTGACGCTTTCTTAAATTTGCCGATCGTCTTAAGAATCGGCAAAGACGACATTCTAAGCGACACGGAACAAACGTACACCTTAGTTATTCACGCGACACTGTGGATAACCCGTGGGAAAAGTCATCGATTCGATGTGCGCCGATTCTTGATAACTCCCGCTCGACGACGACACCCTTTCGCGTTTTCCCGGGTTCCGGCGCACGATGCACGCAAATCGAGGCCACTTATCTCGACGCTAGAACCTTGACTTTACGTGCCTTTTTGCAGTTGTCCACAGAATCGGGCGCTGCTTGTTAACTACTATTACGTATGTATACGACTTCCTGTAGGTAAACCTTAGGCCTGCTCCATCGAACGCACTGTCCACTGCCGAACAAAAATTTTCGTAAAAAAACCCGCTCGAAAGCGGGTTGTTCGTTTGAGGCGCGGTGAGCGGCTACTGGCGCCATTGCAGGCATTGCTGCCGTACCGCTTCGTGCAGCGATTTCTCCTTGTCGAAGACACCACGCAGCCACGTCGCGTCGTTCTTGTTGCCGCGCGCGATGTCGCCGACCTGCTTCAGCGCCTCCGTCGATCCGAGCGCCTCCGCGTGCGGCGCAAGGATATCGAGCGTCTCGAGAATGTCTTCGGCGATGGTGCGCCGCTCGCCCGTCTGCGGATTGATGCAGACGCCTTCCAGCCCGAACCGGCACGCTTCGAACCGGTTGAACGTGTAGACGAGGTAATCGTCTTCCTTGAGTGTGAGCGGTTTGTCGAGCAGCAGGTAGCGCGAGAGCGTCTGGATGTAGCACGCGATCGCCGCCGCGCGGTCTACCGAGAGCGGCGTGTCCATCACGCGGACTTCGATCGTGCCAAAACCCGGCTTCGGCCGGATGTCCCAGTAAAAATCCTTCATGCTGTTGACGACGCCCGTGCTCACCATCTTCCCGAAATATTCCTCGAAGCTGTCCCAGGTGAGCGCGAACGGCGCGCGGCCCGACAGCGGAAACGCGAATACGGAATTGAGCCGAGCCGAGTGGAAGCCGGTATCGACGCCCTGGATATACGGCGACGACGCCGACAGCGCGATGAAATGCGGGATGAAACGCGACATCGAATGCAACAGGAAAAGCGCGCTGTTCGGGTCCGGACAGCCGATGTGCACATGCTGGCCGAACACCGTGAACTGCTTCGCGAGATAGCCGTAGAGCTCCGAGATGTACTGAAAGCGCGGCGTGTCGTAGATCTGGCGGTCGCTCCATTGCTGGAACGCATGCGTGCCGCCGCCGCACAGACCGACGTTGAGCTGATCGGCCGCGGCGACCAGCGTGTCGCGGATCGCGCGCAAATCGGTGACCGCCTGCTCGTGCGTCGTGCAGATGCCCGTCGACAGCTCGATCATGCTTTCCGTGATCTCCGGCGTGATGTTGCCCGGGATTTTTTCGTCCTTGATGAGACGCATCAGGTCGGATGCCGCCTTGGTCAGGTCGTAGTCGTGCGTGTTGACGACCTGGATTTCCAGCTCGACGCCGAACGTGAACGGTTCAGAGTTGATGAAGGGTTCGAGTGACATGACGCCTCTTGATTAATCGATACTTTTCATTGATTGCATGATGCTTTCCATTCCTTAACGGCGGCGCAATTCCCGCTATTCGCGCCGTTCCCCGACCGCCGAGAGGCTTCGATACACCACGAACGGCGCCACGATCTGCAACACGACGATCGAACACATCACGATCGCGCGCAACGTCGGGTCGTAGTCGGGATACAGCACGTACATGTCGTCGACGAGGAGATACGCGAGCGCCGACATCGGCGTGAGCGCGACGCCGAGTGCCGCGCCCTGCTTCCAGTCGAGCCCGCTCGGCTTCGCGAAGATCAAGACGCCGATCAGCTTGCCGAAGAAACGCGCCGCGATCAGCGCGAGCGCCGCGACGCCGCCCAGCACGATGTCGCTCCATGCGAACGCGGTGAGCGTCAGCGCGAACAGAATCACGGTGAGGAGCCAACCGGCCGAGCCGAAGTGCGTCGGCCAGAGCTGCGGACGTTCGTCGGCATTCTTCACGATGATGCCGGCGGCGAGCAGCGCGAGAATCGTCGAGAGCTTGAAGAGATGCGCGACCGCGATCGCCAGCAGCACGAGGCCGAACAGTGCGACGAACGAATGCTCGTCGTTCGCGTTCAGGCGCCGGTACAGCAGGTTGCACGCACGCGCGAGCAGGAACGCCAGCACGAGCGAACCGATCAGCAGATAAAGCGGCTGGACGATGGTTGCGAACGTGTTGCCGTAGATTTCCTGATGCAGCACGCCGGCCGCGAGCTTTTCCACGACGACCGCGTACATGCTGTTCAGCGCGGTGAGCGTGAGGAGCCGCTGCGTCACCTGGCCTTCGGCGCGGAGCTCGGTCTTCAACTGGATGACCATCGCGGGCGAGGTTGCCATCGCGATCGCCGCGATCACGACCGATTGCATCGTCGGCACATTGCAGAGCATCAGCGCGATCAGCACGAAGCCGAACGTAAGCGTCGATTCCGCGATGCTCGAAAGAATCAGGTACGGATTGCGGCGGATCCAGCGCAGGTCGAGCCGGCTACCGAGTTCGAAGAGCAGCAAGCCGAGCGCGACGTCGAGGAGTGGCCGGGAAAGACCGGCGTCGCTGACGTTGATCACGCCGAAACCCGCGTTGCCCGCAATCAGGCCGATCACTGCGTAGCCGGTGATGCGCGGCAGCCGCCAGGCACGCCACAGCAGCTCGCCACAGAGGCCCGCGGCGACGAGCGCGACGCCGGCCCAGAAAATGGCGTCGGGCACGAGCGGCCAGGCGGGTAGAAACGAAAATGCCGAATTCATCGTGTTGAGTTCTCCTTTGTCGACCGGAATTGGCGCTTCAGCGCCTTACTCCGGTCCCATGTGCGTTGACTAGGTTGGCGCTTCAGCGCCTTTGCCCTGATCCATGCAACGGTGTTGTACCCGGCGCTTCAGCGCCTTTCTGGTCTGTGCAAAGCACTTCCTTGCAGCTTCCAGCAGATGGAGCACGTGAGCAGCAACGTGACTTGCGCGTGTACAGCGAAACGCCCGCGGACAGAGCGACTCGTCCGAACATCGAGCGTTGGTTCACTCAGGCGAAACGAAATTCGAACCGAACACGGCGTCACGAGCAGGCCGTGCATTGATTAGACGAAGCGCCGGCCCAGGCCGCTGGGCCGTGCGCGCCGCCAGTCACTTGACGGCGTGGCGTACGAACCCGGCTCGGAATGCAGGACCGGACACAACGAACGATGGTCTCGGCGTTAGTGATCAGATTCTGACCGGACGACCATCGTTCCTTTGAAGGCGAACGCCGTGTGAGCGGCGCGACGCGGGAAGAACGGCGATTGTGCCATAGGTCGATGGACAAGACAGTGCGCTACCGACGAGACCCCTTGAACCAGGTAAAACGGACCGTGATCACAGGAGATACAGGAAAAAACGACTGTTCGCTCCAATGGTTGGCGGTTTTACTTCGTCCGATAGCCCTCGGGTTAGGTGTCTACATGTTTACCGTAGGTATACGTAGTAGCAGTTAACAAGCACCTCTGGTTTCTGTGGATAACTCTCGTTTTCGAAACCAATTCAAGGGCTTGCGGAAAGGAGAAGCCCATCGTCATCGTGTGCGGCGGTTAACCGCAAGTCGGAACAACTTTTGGGCGGCGAGGCCCGGCGCGAAGTTGTCCCGTTTACGTGCACAGCGAGTGCACAAGTCTTTCGCTTCCTCTTCGCGACGTTATCCACAGGTCGCGGTGGATAACATAAGGCGTTTATTTGAATTCGCCGTGACGAAGGGCGCGAAGGAGGAAGCGCGCCGGGTCTAGCGCTTCAGCCAGTTCGCGCTCGATCGGCCACGGCTCGCCCTCGATCTGAGAAGCGACCAGTTCCGCGCCGAGCATCGACCAGACGAGTCCGCGCGACCCGAACGCGAACGCCCCGTAAAGGCCCGCCGCGCGCGGCAAGTCGAG
This sequence comes from Caballeronia humi, assembly GCF_001544475.1. Lineage (GTDB taxonomy): Bacteria > Pseudomonadota > Gammaproteobacteria > Burkholderiales > Burkholderiaceae > Caballeronia > Caballeronia humi. The sequence continues at coordinate 13,643 of NZ_FCNW02000057.1, forward strand.
TGGCCATGCGCCCAAGAGACGCGCGGCCTCGGCGCGGGCGATGCTTTCGTCGGCGAGTTGGCCGATCATCGGCATGCGGTCGCTCGTCACGCATCGAAACGCGACGCGTCCTTCAACGTGTTGATTCAATTCGACATTCGACGACGGCAGCATCCGCGCGAGCCGCTCCAGATTCTCGCGATGGCCGGCTGAGCGGACCTCGCCGTCGGTGCTGTCGATGTCGTAGGTGGCGCCGGTCAGTGTGCGCTGCGGCGCGAGCGGCACCGCGTAGCCGTCGCCGATCACGGGCACGCGCAACCCGGCTAGTGGTGACGGATCGAGCACGGTGAGCTGACCGCGCACACCTCGCGTCGGCTGGCCGTGGAGGTGCGCGAGCCGCATCGCGTCGTGTGCGTTCGCGAGTACGACGACGGGCGCGCGCGCGACAACTGCGCCTGTGGCATCTAACGTGCGCCAGGCGCGGCCGTCGTGTTCGATGCGGTCGATTTGCGTCGAGAAAATACGCGTCAGCGCGCGACCTGCAGCGGCGCACTGTGCCGCGCACACCGCCGCCGGTGAAATCGCGCCACCGCGCGCGAAGAACCAGCCGCCGCGCGCTACGTCGACGCCCGCGATCCGCGATGCATCCGAGCGCGTCGCCGCGACCGCGTACGACGGCGGCAAGCCGAAGCGCGCAATGGCATCGGCGATGGCGATAGCGTCTGCGGGCGTATCGGCGATTTGCAACAGGCCGTCGCGAGTTCGCTGCAGGTCGTGGCCGGCGTCTTCGAGCGCCATCCAGTGACGCAGTGCGTACAGGAAACCCGCGCGCGTAAGGCGAGCGGCCGGGCTGTCGTCGCGCCAGACGATCGGGTGGAAGACGCCAGCGGGGTTGCCGGACGCGTCGCGCGCAACGCCGTCGTTGCGGTCGATCAGCGTGACGCGCCAACCGCGCGCGGCGAGGCGCGATGTCACCGCGCAGCCCGCGAGCCCCGCGCCGATCACGATCGCGTGCTTCTCGGGCGCATCGGCCGCGAGCGGTGGTTCGTGGCGGCGCACGCGCCAGCGCGGCGCGAAGCGGGGCGCGGGTTCATCGCAGGCAAAACCGGCCGCTTCGAGCGCGCCTTGCAATGACGGATGCGCATCAGCAGCGACGGTCGCGTTGTCGCCCGCGATCCGCGCGAGCGCTTTGCAGAGCGGACGCGGATCGTCGCTGGCATCGACGTGAAGATTGAACGCATCGGCGCGCAGCCATAGCTTTTGCAGCATCTCGCCGGGATCGCCGATAGCAAGCGTCAACACGACGCGTCCCGCTTCCAGTTCCAGCCGATGTACGCCGGTTACGCGCATCGGCCAGATCGACGTGAGTTCAAGCGGCGCGCGATCAAGCGTATCCAGAGTTCCCATCGATACAAAATGCAGCCGCTCGCATCGCTCGGGATCGGCACGCCACGCGGCCAAGGCGGCAAGAAACGCGTGACCATCGCCGAAATGCGTATCGACGATGACAAAGCTGCGCCGCCGCGCCCAGCGTGCGGGAAGGTCATGCGCGTGGAAGAGCGGATCGGTCATTCGGAAGGGGCTGAACCAGCAACGCGCCGCATCGCATCGTGCGCCGCAGCGTCGAGCAGCATCGGCTCGAGTGCATAACCCGCCGCGCGCCACGCAGACAATCCGCCCGCGAGCGGCGCGACATCGACGAAACCGTGCGACTTGAGCTCCTCGGAGGCGAGCGCCGCCGAGATCTCGTTCGGGCAGTCGCAATACATCACGAGTTTGCGGTCGCGGGGCAGGGTGGCGAGTTGCGGCGCAGCGTCGCCATCGCGCAGGGCGAGCGCGCCGGGAATCACGTACGGGTCGATCTTGCGGCCCATCTCGCGCCGCACGTCGACGATCACGGGCGGTGGCTCGCCATCCAGCAACGCACGCAACTGCGCGATATCGATGCGCGTCATGCGCAGCCGCTTGAGCAGCGCCATCCGGCGCCACCATCTCACGGCGACATACAGCACGAGCGCCACGCCGATGACGGCCAGCGCGCCGCGTCCAAGCCAGTCGAGCCACGCGAGAACGGTATCGACGGCGGCCGCGAACATCGTCCCGAGCGCGACGCCGAGCCCGGCCCACAGCGCGCAGCCAATCGCGTCATACATTAGAAAGGTGCCAAAGCCGACGCCCGTCGCGCCGGCAACCGGAATCGCGAGCGTCGACAAGCCGGGAATGAACTTCGACACCGCCAGCACGCGCACTCCAAAGCGGTCGAAGAAGCCGAGGCTGCGCGACACGCAGGTATCGCGTGACATCGAGAGCTGACAGAGGAAGCGCAGGACGCGGTTGCCATATCGCCGGCCGAGCCAGAACCAGAGCACGTCGCCGATGAGCGCCGCCGCCATCGCGACCCCCACGATAGCGAGCAAAGGCAATTGGGGAAGCCACCCAGCGGGGCCCGGAACGAGCGTTGCGGCGGTGGTGATCGCACCCGTGAGAACCAATGTGGGCAAGGCTGGGAGGGGTAATCCGAGGGACTCGAGAAGCACGTTGGCAAAAACCAACGACAACCCGTATTCGACGATCAGCTCGCGTAGCATCGGTTGGTCCCTGGGTCGGCAAGCCGCAATAATGGGAAAACGGGTTCAAAAATTAAGGGTAAATCTTTGAAACCCTTATCCTGATTGGGTTTGCGCTGCGTTATGATACCAAGCGCCGCATAGAGAGACGGCAGGACGGCCATGATGTGGAGTGACGCCAGATCAGCGGCCGGGGGCGCCGGAATGCCGCCACCACTCGACTGCAAGGCCTGCGCACGTATAATCGGCGCGTTCGCGCTGTTCGTCTCAACCTAAACTGATAAAGGAACCTTAATGAACAAACAGGAACTGATCGACGCCGTAGCCGCTCAGACCGGCGCCAGCAAGGCTCAAACCGGCGAAACGCTCGACACGCTGCTCGAAGTGATCAAGAAGGCTGTATCGAAGGGTGACGCGGTGCAGTTGATCGGCTTTGGCAGCTTCGGCTCGGGCAAGCGCGCAGCGCGCACCGGCCGCAATCCGAAGACCGGCGAATCCATCAAGATTCCGGCAGCCAAGACCGTCAAGTTCACGGCAGGCAAGGCTTTCAAGGACGCAGTGAACAAGCGTTGAGTGCTACGCCGATCGTTGGGCTGCCTTTTTGGCTCGCCCGGTCGGGAACATTTTGTAGCAACGCATTTCGCAAGTTTCCCAGCCAGTCGCGCAAGCCGGACAAGCTGGAAAATCACCCGCCGCTGCAGGCGGGTTTTTTTTCGTCTGCCGCATTCCGCGCGGCGCAGCAATATCAGTGCGTGTGATGCCCGCAATCGCAGTCGTCGTCATGATCGTGGTCATGGTCATGATCGTGGTCCTCCATGTCCCATGACGGGAACGGATCGCTGAAACGCTTCCAGGCCTCGGGACCCTGTGCCCATTCGTCGTCCGTGAGAAGACAGGCATCGAACTTGTCTTGCCACGCGTACGCATCCAGATCGGCGCCGATCAGCACCAGTTCCTGACGCCGGTCGCCGACCGTGTTGTCGTCCGGGTCGCCGTGCCAGTCCGCGACGATTTCCGCCTCCAGTTCCGCATCGCCCGTCGGCCATTCGCTGCGGTCCTGCGCCGCCCACCATACGCCCGCCGGACCATGACGGCACGCGCCGCCCGCCTGAGACAGCGTTCCGCCCACGTCGTTGCGCGTCGCGAGCCAGAAAAAGCCCTTGCTGCGCAGCACGTGCGGCCATTCCTCGTGCAGCAGATTCCACAGACGCTGCGGGTGAAACGGCCTGCGCGCCCGATAGACCAGATGCGCGATGCCGGCCGCTTCCGCTGCTTCGTCCGCTTCGCGCTGCCCGTGGAGCGTCATCAGCCAGCCGGCCGCGCTCGCCGTTTCGTCGAAATCGAAGCGCTCGGAATTCACGACTTCGGCCGCAGGCACGTCGCCAAAACGCGCATCGATAAGCTCCGCGCGCGGGTTCAGGCCGTGCAGGATGTGCTTGAGCCGCGTGAGTGCCTCAGGCGTCACAAGGTCCGTCTTGTTCACGACAATCACATCGCAAAATTCGATCTGCTCGACCAGCGCTTCGACGATCGTGCGATCGTCGTCCTCGTCGTCGGTCATGTCGCGCTCGGTGAGCGAGTCGTTGCGTCCGTAGTCGTGCAAAAAACTGGATGCGTCGACGACCGTCACCATCGTGTCGAGGCGCGCGATGTCGGCGAAGTCGGCCGAGCTTTCGCTCTCCGCCAGCGCGATTTCCTCGGCGACGCGCATCGGGTCCGACGCGCCCGTCGATTCGATCACGATCGCGTCGAAACGCGCTTCGGACGCGAGTCGCTCGATGGTCGCGGGGAGGTCGTCGCGCAGCAAAACGCGCTCGCATCCCGCCGACATGTGAACGTGGCCAACATCGGCCTGATCACTGACGACGGCGGCGATCCGCCGGCCTTCGCCGTTGGCGAGCAGGTGATTCAGGAGCGAAGTCTTGCCCGCGCCGAAGAATCCGGAGAGCACGGTGACTGGAATGGGCGGCTGGTTCATTGCGATGGGAGCGTGAGGATTGGCAGGCGGGCAGGCGCGTCACGGACGAGCGCGGTGCAAACCAACTAAACGGCCGCGCGCCGGTGCGGGAAGAGGGAATTGTGCATCAAAACGGGGCTGCGCCATCGCGCGAAAGGGCGAAACCGGAACTGGCGCCCTGCGACAGAAGCGCTCAGCTCGACTTCGCTCAGCGCGAAGCCTGCAGCAACTTCCAGCGGCTCAGGATATCGATGATCTGACGGGAATACTTGTCGCGCAACGCGGGCGTCTCGGAATGATAGGCGCCGACCGCCTGCCACGTATTGCCATACTTGTTCATCTTCTGGCGCAGATGCCACGCGGCGACATAGACGCTCTTGCACGGCTGCATCAGCTCGCCGCTCGAAATACCGTACTGCTGCAATGTATTGAGATGGATGGAGTTGATCTGCATCAGGCCGTAATCGATGGAACCGTTGGCGTTCTTGTTCATCGCATCCGGCTTGTTGTGCGATTCCTGCCACGCAATGGCGCGCAGGATGAGCGGATTGACTTTCTGGTACTTCGCCGCTTCGTCGAAACAGTCGGCGTGCGCGGAGGCAGCCGACACCCAAGCGCCCAGGCCGATCGCAAAACATCGCAGGATTTTCTTCATCTTCATTCCATCCATGCGCCCCCAGCGGGCGCGATCCATCTACTGCACGCGAAGCCGCGAACGGCCTCGCCACGTGTGCGTCACCGGGAAAACCCCGCCTCGACGCCAACCGCCCGCAACCGGGAACCGCCCGTATGATAACGGCAGACTATTTGGTCCAAAAGTTGGCCATCAGACATACGCAAGGACTCTGGCGCCAGGCGGCTAGACGAGGCGAAGCATAGCCCGTCTATCGGACAACGATTAAAGGTATGAATAATAAGCCGTCCAGACCGGTTAAAATTCACGTTTTTGGCACAAAAGCGTATCAATCCGTGAACAGTCACTTTTGGTTCCATGCAACTCGTTGCTGTCTGACGGCAGGATTTTTGAAAGCTTGAGCCTGCAAGATGTTTGTCCGGATCGCCCAAAGGCGGACCCATTGTGACAATCCGGACATTAAAAGCTGCTAATGTTCTCGTTTTTGAGATATAGGCATTCCTGCACGACCGGCGCGAATGCGTTGCCGGCCGGCGCTTTCCGCGGTTTGAACGGCACGATGCAGCCGGCCTCGGGCGTCACGCGCCCTGGCCTTGAAATCACACTCCATGAGAAGAAAACGTATGGCACTGCGTCGCGCCGCGACGGCACTGCTGATGGCAGGACTTGTAACCGCGCAAATCGCCGAGGCGCAGGTGACGCTCAATTTCGTCAACGCCGATATCGATCAGGTTGCCCGCGCGATCGGAGCGGCGACCGGCAAGACGATCATCGTCGATCCGCGCGTGAAGGGGCAGTTGAACCTGACGTCGGAAAATACCGTCCCGGAAGAGCAGGCGCTCAAGATCCTGCAATCCGCGCTACGCATGCAGGGCTTTGCGCTCGTGCAGGATCACGGCGTGTTGAAAGTGGTGCCGGAGGCCGACGCGAAGCTGCAGGGCGTGCCGACCTACGTCGGCAACGCGCCGGCGGCGCGCGGCGATCAGGTGATCACGCAGGTTTTCGCGCTGCACAACGAGTCGGCGAATAACCTGCTGCCCGTGCTGCGCCCGCTGATCTCGCCGAACAACACGATCGCGGCCTACCCGGGCAACAACACGCTCGTCGTCACCGATTACGCTGACAACGTGCGGCGAATCGCCAGCATCATCGCGGGAATCGATACCGCCGCCGGCCGCTCGTTCGACGTCGTGCAACTGAAGAACGCGAACGCGCTCGATGTTTCCGAGCAGCTGAACAAGCTGCTGGACCCCGGCACGATCGGCAGCAACGATCCGACGCTCAAAGTAACCGTTACGCCCGACGCGCGCACCAATTCGCTGATGCTGCGCGCATCGAGCGACGCGCGGCTGAAGGCGGCGAAGCAACTGACGCTCAAGCTCGACACGCCGACCACGCAGCCGGGCAACATGCACGTCGTGGCGCTGCGCAACGCCGACGCCACGCGCCTCGCGAAAACACTGCGCGGCATGCTGGGCAAAGGCGGCGGCGGCAGCGATTCGACGAGCAACGCAGCGTCGAACAGCCTGAACAACTCCAATTCGTACAATCAGGGCTCGTCCTCGACGGGCACGGCTGGCATGCCGCCGCTGCCGGGTGGCATGTCCGGCAGCTCCGCCTCGGGCAGCAACCCGATGTCGGGCGGCGGCACGACCAAGGACACGGGCTTCTCGAACAAGGACAGCGATTCCACCAGCGGCGACCAGCAGGGCGGCATGATCCAGGCCGATGCCGCGACGAATTCGCTGATCATCACGGCGCCCGATCCCGTCTACCGCAATCTGCGCACAGTCATCGACCAGTTGGACGCCCGCCGCGCGCAGGTGTACATCGAGGCGCTGATCGTCGAATTGTCGGCGACGACGGGTGCGAATCTCGGCATCCAGTGGCAGGGTCTCCTGATGTCGAACGGCGGCAACAACGCGGTTTACGGCAGTTCGAGCTTTGGCAGCGGCAATACGAACATCGTTGATTTGACGCTTTCCGGTAACGCCGTCGCGCAGAATCCGTCGGCGCTTTCGGGACAGACCGGGCTTCTTGCGCAGGGCCTGAACGTCGGCCTGCTGCACAAGTTCGGCAATTTCTTCGGCCTGGGCGGCTTGCTGCAGGCGCTGTCGACGTCGTCCGATGCCAACATTCTCTCGACGCCTAACCTCATCACGCTCGACAACGAGGAAGCGAAGATCGTCGTCGGCCAGAACGTGCCGGTCGTGACCGGCTCCTACGCCACGCCTACCGCCAACACGGCTACGTCCGTCACCGCCTTCAACACGTTCGACCGGCGTGACGTCGGTGTGACGCTGCACGTGAAGCCGCAGATCACCGAGGGCGGCATCCTGAAGCTGCAGCTCTATCAGGAAGATTCGAGCGTCGATGCCACCACGACCAACAATCCCGGCGGTGTGACGATCAACACGCGCTCGATCCAGTCGACCATCATGGCCGACGACGGCGAAATCGTCGTGATCGGCGGGTTGATGCAGGACCAGTACAACGCGGGCAACAGCAAGATTCCGCTGCTCGGCGACATTCCGTGGATCGGCAGCCTGTTCCGCAGCGAAAACAAGACACGCACGAAAACCAACCTGATGGTGTTCCTGCGCCCGGTGATCGTGCGCGACCAGGCCACGTCCACCCAGATCGCGAACCAGCGCTACGATTATCTGCGCCAGCAGCAATACGGTTCGACGACGGACAACCGCCTGATCCGCGACAAGGACGTGCCGATGCTGCCGCCGCAGCCGATCGGCCCGAGCCAGGGCGGCGTGCCGGCGCAGAACCTCTTCAACTGGAGCGAGACGACGCGCTCGCAAAACGGCAGCTCGACGCTGCCGCAGGACCCGAACGCGCAGGCCGCGCCGCAAGGTCCGCAGGGCGCGCAGCAGGTGCCGCAGGGGTCGCAACCGATGGCCCCGGCGACGAACGGCGTCACCAACTACGCGGTCCCGAACAACTCGGTGCCCGGCATGCCGCTCAACGGCGACGCCGGAGCGCGGCCGTGAGCACGGCCCAAGCCCCGGCCGACACCGCCGGCACGCCGCACGTCACGGGCAGCGGCTTGCCGTCGCCGCTCGCGGCGCGCCTCGTGCCGTACGGCTTTGCGCGCACCGGGCAGATTCTCGTCGCGCATCAGCACGCGGAGAGCATTGAAGTCTGGATCAGCGATAAAACCAGCGACGCCGCCCTCGCCGAAGTCGCGCGCAATTTCGGCGCACTGACGGTGGTGCGCGTGCCCGTCGACGAACTGGCCGCCGCGATCAACTCGGCGTACGCGCGCAACGATGGGAGCGCGGCGCAGGTCGTCGGCGAGGTCGAGGGCGAGGTCGATCTGTCGCGGCTGATGCAGGACATCCCCGAAGTCGAGGATCTGCTCGAATCCGAGGACGACGCGCCGATCATCCGCATGATCAACGCGCTTCTGACGCAGGCCGCGCGCGAGCAGGCGTCGGACATTCATATAGAGCCGTTCGAGAACGCGTCGGTCGTGCGGTTTCGCGTCGATGGCACGCTGCGCGACGTCGTCCGTCCCAAAAAAGCGCTGCACGGCGCGCTGATCTCGCGGATCAAGATCATGGCGCAGCTCGATATCGCGGAAAAGCGGCTGCCGCAGGACGGGCGGATCACGCTGCGCGTCGGCGGCCGGGCGGTCGACGTGCGCGTTTCTACACTGCCGACCGGTCACGGCGAACGCGCGGTGCTGCGTCTGCTGGAAAAGGACGCGCAGCGGCTAAATCTCGAAAAGCTCGGCATGGCGCGCGACACGCTCGTCCATTTCGACAAGCTGATCGGCCGTCCGCACGGCATTGTGCTCGTGACCGGCCCGACCGGCTCCGGCAAGACGACCACGCTCTACGCCGCGATGTCGCGGCTCGAGACGACTACCACCAACATCATGACGGTGGAAGATCCGATCGAATACGACCTCTCGGGCATCGGCCAGACGCAGGTGAACGAGCGGATCGGCATGACTTTCGCCCGCGCGTTGCGTTCGATTCTTCGCCAGGACCCGGACATCATCATGATCGGCGAAATCCGCGACCTCGAAACGGCGCAGATCGCCGTGCAGGCGTCGCTGACGGGCCACCTGGTGCTCGCGACGCTGCACACGAACGACGCCGCCTCTGCCGTCACGCGTCTCACCGACATGGGCGTCGAGCCGTATCTGCTGGCTTCGTCGCTGCTCGGCGTGCTGGCGCAGCGGCTCGTGCGACAGCTTTGCCCGGTGTGCAAGGAAGAGCGCACCGAGGAAGGTGTTGCGCACTGGCATCCGGTCGGCTGCGACCGCTGCGGGCAGTCGGGCTACGCGGGGCGTCGCGGCGTGTACGAACTGTTGCTGATCGACGAGCCGATCCGTCCGCTGATCCACCGCAACGCCGCCGATGCCGAGATTCTCGCCGCCGGCCGCGAGCACGGCATGCGCACGCTGCGCGAGGACGCAAACCGCTGGCTCGAGATGGGCGTGACGTCGCTCGAGGAAGTGCTGCGCGTGACGGGCGGAGACTGACGCGATGCCGGCGTTCCGTTTCGAAGCGATCGACCAGGCGGGCAAGACGCAAAAAGGCGTCCTCGATGCCGACAGTGCCCGCGCCGCGCGCGGCCAGTTGCGCACGCAAGGGCTGACGCCGCTCGTCGTCGAACCGGCGGGCAGCCGCACGCGCGGCGAGCGCCAGCAGCGGCTGTCGCTCGGACGGCGCCTCTCGCAGCGCGAGCAGGCGATTCTGACGCGCCAGCTCGCGAGCCTGTTGATCGCGGGTTTGCCGCTCGGCGAAACACTCGCGGTGCTGACCGAACAATCGGAGCGCGACTACATTCGCGAGCTGATGGCGGCGATCCGCGCGGAAGTGCTCGGCGGCCATTCGTTCGCGAACGCGCTCGCGCAGCATCCGAAAGACTTTCCGGAGATCTACCGCGCGCTGGTCGCGGCGGGCGAACATACCGGCAAGCTCGGTCTCGTGCTCTCGCGTCTCGCCGATTACATTGAGCAGCGCAACGCGTTGAAGCAAAAGATCATTCTCGCGTTCACCTATCCAGCGATCGTCACGCTGATCGCATTCGGCATCGTCACGTTCCTGTTGAGCTACGTGGTGCCGCAGGTCGTGAACGTGTTCGCGAGCACGAAGCAGGCGCTGCCGGTGCTGACCGTCATGATGATGGCGCTCTCCGGGTTCGTGCGCAGCTACTGGTGGGCGGTGCTGATCGGCGTGCTGCTGTTCGCGTGGATCGTGAAAAGCATTCTCTCGCGCCCCGGCCCGCGCATGGCGTTCGACCGGTGGCTGCTCACTGCGCCGCTCGTCGGCAAGCTCGTGCGCGGGTATAACACGGTGCGTTTCGCCAGCACGCTCGCGATCCTGACCGCCGCCGGCGTGCCGATCCTGCGCGCGTTGCAGGCGGCCGGCGAAACGCTCAGCAACACGGCGATGCGCGAAAACGTGGACGATGCGATCGTCCGCGTGCGCGAGGGCACGTCGCTGTCGCGCGCGCTTGGCAACACGAAGACGTTTCCGCCGGTGCTCGTGCATTTGATCCGCTCGGGCGAAGCGACCGGCGACGTCACGACGATGCTCGACCGCGCCTCCGAAGGCGAAGCGCGCGAACTCGAACGGCGCACGATGTTCCTGACGAGCCTGCTCGAACCGCTGCTGATCCTGGCGATGGGCGGCGTCGTGCTGGTGATCGTGCTCGCGGTGATGCTGCCGATCATCGAACTGAACAACATGGTGCAGTAATGAACGCCCTGCAAACCCGCCTTCTTACGCTCGCCGCGCTCGCGCTTTTCTGTGTGACGCTGACGTACTGGATCGTCACGCTGACCTCGCGCCAGACCGCGCCGCTGCCCGCCGCGGAGGCCGGGAGAAAGCCGTCGGTCGAACAGGCGGCGATGATTTTCGGCGGTCAGCTCCAGCAGCAGTCCAACCAGGACGTGCATCTATTCGGCATCCTGGCGCTGCAACGCGGAGCGGCGGCGATCGTCAGCTATGGCGGCGAGCCGGCGCGCGCGATTTCGCTCGGCGGGCCGCTCGCGGACGGCGTAAAGATTTCGGAAGTTCGCGCGCGCTCGATCATCATCGACCGCAAAGGCTCGAAATCCGAGGTTTTTCTTCCGCAAAACGCGCCCGGCCCAACGATTTATGTGCGTTGACCGGATGCCAGTCAAGGGAAGGCGGAAGCGAAGTGAAAGCCCCTGCCACCCGGACCTATAGAATGTTTTCCTGCCCGCGCGTCTCAAAATGGTGCGGGTTTTTCAGAGGCGCATCGGGCGCCCATCGAACGAACAACATCTTCATCGAAACGAGGTAGTAGTCATGCAAATGTGGACGAAACGCCGCATGGAACTTTCGACGGCGCAGGCACGCCGCCAACGCGGGTTCACGTTGATCGAAATCATGGTGGTGATCGCGATTCTCGGCATTCTCGCCGCGCTGATCGTGCCGAAGATCATGAGCCGTCCGGACGAGGCACGGCGAGTCGCGGCCCGGCAGGACATCGGCACGATCATGCAGGCGATGAAGCTGTATCGCCTCGATAACGGCCGCTATCCGACGCAGGAGCAGGGCCTGCGCGCGCTGATCGAAAAGCCGACGAGCGAGCCGGTGCCGAACAACTGGAAGGACGGTGGCTATCTGGAACGCCTGCCGAACGATCCGTGGGGCGGCCAGTATCAGTATCTGAATCCGGGCGTGCACGGCGAAATTGACGTGTTCAGCTACGGCGCCGACAGCAAGGCGGGCGGCGAAGGCAACGACGCCGACGTCGGTTCGTGGCAGTAAGCCAGGACGAGCGTGAGTGAGAGAGCGACTACCATCCGCGTGACAGCCAGAGCGCTCCGGCACGCCGGAGCGCAGGCTCAGGCTGGCTTCACGCTCCTGGAAATGCTGATCGTGCTGGTGATCGCGGGGATTCTGGTGTCGCTCGCTTCGCTGCAACTCACACGCAATCCGCGCACCGATCTCAACGAGGAAGCGCAGCGCCTGGCGCTCCTTTTCGAATCCGCCGGCGACGAAGCGCAAGTGCGCGCGCGGCCGATCGCGTGGCAGCCGCTCGACGGCGGCTTTCGCTTCGACGTGCGCACCGACGACGGCTGGCGTCCCCTGCGCGACGATCTCTTTCGCGCGCGCCGCTGGGAAGGCGGCGTAACGGGCGTGACGATCCAGTTCTCCGGCACGGACAAATCCGTCGGGCGACTGATCTTCGGCACCGAAGCGATCGATGCGCCGATGGAAGTCACGCTCGTGTCGCCCGCCGGCCGCGCCACCGTCTACGGCACCGGCAACGGCCGCTATCAGGTGCGCTGATGCAAGCGCTCCGCCAGACCTCCGCCCGCGCCGATGGCTTCACGATGATCGAAGTGCTGGTCGCGCTCGCAATCATCGCGGTGGCGCTCGCGGCGTCGCTGCGGGCGGTCGGCGCGCTCGCGAGCGGCGAGGCGGATCTGCATCGGCGGCTGCTCGCCGGGTGGAGCGCCGACAACGCGCTCGCGCAGCTTCGGCTGTCGCATACGTGGCCCGAAATCGGCTCGCGTAATTTCGATTGCTCGCAGGGCAATCTCAAGTTGCTCTGCACGCAGCGCGTGACGCGCACGCCGAATCCGATTTTCCGCAAGGTCGAGATACTGGTCGCGACGCCGGGACGTCCCGGCAATCTCGCGCAGATGGTCACGGTGGTGGCGAATGAAACCAACCGTTCGCTCTGAGCGGCGCGGCGTGTTCCGCCGCCGCCGCAACGGCTTCACGCTGATCGAGATGCTGATCGCGATCGCGATTCTCGCGGTGATCGCGGTGCTGTCGTGGCGCGGGCTCGATCAGGTGATCCGCGGCCGCACGACCATCACGAACGCGATGGAGGACGAGCGCGTCCTCGCGCAGCTTTTCGACCAGATGCGTATCGACGCGCGTCAGGCCGCTACCGACGATCAGGCAGGCCAGCCGGCGATTTCGATCGGCGGGAATGGTTTGCAAATCGTGCGCGGGATGTTTCAGCCGGGTACGGCGCCGCGTCTGCAAGTGGTGCGCTACCGGATGACCGACGGGCGAATCGTGCGCTTCGCGTCGCCGCCGCTCTCGAACGTCGGCGAAGTGAGGCGCGCGCTCTCGGCGGGCGACGCTTCGGATGGCTGGAGCGCGGTGCCATTGATGGGCGGCGTAGCGTCGTTCGCGACGCGCGTCTATATCCAGCCGGACGGGTGGACCTCGCAGATGCGCGAAGTTGCGTCGAAGATCACGGAAAATGACAACAACCTGAAAGTGCCGCAACTCGGCGACGCACCGCTCGTGCGTGCCGTCACGGGACTTCAGGTCGCGGTCGGCGCGAAAAATCTGCAGTTGCCGATCACGCGCGTATTCCTGGTCGGAGAATGACGATGCGGGCACCTAGGAGATTCAAGAAGGAAAGGGAACGCGGCGTCGCGATCATCAGCGCGTTGCTGGTCGTCGCGCTGTCGGCGATTCTCGTGTCGGGCATGCTGTGGCGGCAGGAAGTGCAGATTCGCCGCATCGAGAACCAGCGGTTGCTCGCGCAGGCGAACTGGATTTCGCGCAGTGCGCTCGACTGGACGCGGCTCATCCTGCGCTCGGAAGCCGATACGTCGCCGACCGTCACGTATCTTGGCGGCGTATGGGGCGTGCCGATCGCGAAGACGCGGCTCTCGGATTTCCTCGGGCAGATCGGTGAAGTGCGCTCGCAGCAGGGCGCGCAGACGTTTCTGTCGGGATCGATCGAGGATGCGCAGGCTAAATTTAACCTGCGCAATCTGGTTTCGACGCCGACGCCCGGCGTGCTCACGATCAACGTCGAGCAGATCGCGTCGTTCCAGCGGCTGCTCGCGCTGCTCGGGCTGAACGGCTCGCTCGCGAAGACGACGGCGCTGCAGATCCGCGCGGGCCTCGCGCAATCGGCGACGCGTTTTCAGACGCAATCGTCGACGAACGCGACGAACACGACGAACACGACGAACACGACGCAATCCACGATGGCCGCGATCGCGCAGGGCGGGGGCACCAGCGGCGGCAATTTCACCGACGACCCGGGCCTGAAGGACGCCGACAGCAATTCGCCGGTCGCGCCGCTGCAGGTGATCAGCGTCGATTCGCTGCTCGACGTGCCGGGTTTCACGCCGGAAGCCATCGAGCGCCTGCGCCCGTTCGTGACCGTGCTGCCGACGACCACCTCCGTCAACATGAACACGGCGACCCCCGAAGTCGTGGCGGCGGTGGTGCCGGGCATGAATCTGTCGCAGGCGCAGGCGTTCGTCGCGCGCCGCGAGACGGTGTTTTTCCACGACGTCGGCAACGTCCAGCTCGCGCTGACGGGCGCGGGCGTCAAGACGGCGTCGATCGATCCGAACCTGCTCGACGTCACCACGAAGTATTTTTTCATCCACGGGCGCGTCGAGCACGAACGCGCGCAAGTGGACCGCACGACGCTGATTTATCGCGATCTGGGGACGCATACGACGCGTATCGTCTATGTTCGCGACCAGCCCTGAGAGCTTTCCTGAGAGCATGACAGACCGACCCATGATGAGAGAGAGCGGCCTTTGAGCACACTGATCGTCCTACTCCCGCCGCGCGATCCGGCGGTGCGCTCGGAAGAGTGGCAACTGCCGGAGATGCCGTTTTTGCTCGTCGACAAGCGCGGCACGACGCAGCGCGCCGGCCGCGCCTCGCTCGGTATCCTGCCGCGCGCCAACGCGACGGTGCTGATCGTCGCCGCGCGCGATTTGCTGATGCTTGCCGCCGCCGTGCCGCCGTTGAAGGGCCAGAAGCTGCGGCAGGCGCTGCCGAACGTCGTCGAGGATCAACTGATCCAGGACCCGCAGACATGCCACATCGCCGTCGATCCGGCGACGCTCGCGGGCGGCCGGCGCGTGCTCGCGGTGATCGATCGCGGCTGGTTCCGCTTCGTGCTGAGCGCGTTCGCGGCGGCGGGGCATCGCAACGTGAAGGCCGTTCCGGCGATGCGCTGCCTGCCGATGGCCGCCGCCGTCAGCGAGGCGGAAGCGGCCGAAGTCGCCGCCGCGATCGCCGACGACGAGCCGCTCGCGCCGACGCCGTTCACCGCGGCCGTGCTCGGGCGCGTCGTGTCGACTGCGCCTGCGCTGATCGGCGAAGTCGTGGCGCCGGTGGCACCCGTGGCGGTGGCGCCGTCCGCGCCGCTCGTCGAGATCGCGATCGCGCGCGGCGAGCGCTCGGCGCTCGGCGAAGGTCTGGCGCTTCCCGCCGATGCCGTCATGCCGACGTTGACCGCGCTCGCGGGCAACCGTCCCGGCGCGCTCTACGCACTCGCCGACGTCCCCGGCGACGAACCGCGCCTCGCCGCAGCCGCGAGCGTTTTCAAGGGCGCGCAGCCGCTCACTTTCGAGAAACTCGCGCAGAACGCGCTCGCGAGCGGCTTCGACCTGTGCCAGTTCGAATTCGCCGCGCAGCCGTGGCGCCTCGACCGCGCGACGATGCGGCGCCTGCGCCTGCCGATCGCGTTCGTGGCGGCGGCGGTCGTCGTGTCGATCATCGGCGTGAACGCGCAGTGGCTGCAGCTCGCCCGTCAGCGCGACGCGATCCAGGCGCAGATGACCGAGACGCTCCTCAACGCGTTCCCGAAAACCACCGTCGTGCTCGATGCGCCCGACCAGATGTCGCGCCAGCTCGAACGCCTGCGGGTAGCGGCGGGCGAATTGTCGCCGTCGGACTTCCTGTCACTCGCCGATGGCCTCGCGCGCTCGCTCGGCCCGGTGCCGGTGAACGGTATCGCGGGGCTGGATTATCGGGATCGGAAGCTGGAAGTGACTTTCAAGCCGGAAACCAAGGTCGATGCCGACTTGCCGAAGCGCCTCGCCGCGAACGGCCTCACGGGCGGAATCGACAGCAACACCGGCAAGTGGACGATCAGGAGCGGCCAGTGAAAAAGCAAATCGGCGATATCTGGAGCGAATTCTGGGACGGCCGGACGCAGCGCGAAAAGACGCTGTTGATGTGGGGCGGCCTCGCGCTGGGGATCGCGATCGTGTATCTGGTGTTGTGGGCGCCGGCTTACGAGGGGCGGGCGCGCTTGCGTGACACCCTGCCGGCGATGCAGCGCCAGCTCGCGCAGATGACCGCGCAGGCGAACGAGGCGCGTTCTCTCGCGGGGACGGCCGAGGGCGTGGCGCCGACGGGCGCGGCGCTGAAGGAAGCGATCTCGAAGTCGCTCGCCGACAACAACATGCCGCCCGTGCAGGTGCAGGTGATCGGCGCGGCGGTGCAGGTGCAGTTGAAGAACGCGTCGTTCCCGATGTGGACGATGTGGCTCGACGACGTGCGCAAGCAGTTGAAGGTGCAGGTGTCGGAGGCGCACATTCAGGCGCTCAAGCCCGATGGGCAGGTGGATCTGACGGCGTCGCTGCAGCCGGCGGGGGCGAAGTAAGATGAGCTACTGGATGCGCCGAACGCGCGCCGCGTTGCCGCCGCTGATCGTGGCGGGTTTGTCCGTTTTCATCACGTTGATGGTGATGTTGCCCGCCGCGTGGATCGTGCCGCAGTTCACGCGCGTAACCGCCGGTCACGTGAATCTCGTTGATCCGGCCGGGTCGCTGTGGCGTGGATCGGCCACGCTGATGCTCGCCGCCAGCTCGGACGGCAGCGGCGCGACGCTCTTGCCGGGCCGCGTCGAGTGGACGACGGCGTTCTTGCCGCTCCTGACCGGCCGTGTGCGCATGACGATGCGCCAGACCGAAGCGATGCCCGATGCCGTCATGGTCGACGCTTCGCTGCGCGGATCGACGATGTCGGCGGGTGCGATCGCGGTGCCGGCGACGCTCCTCGCGGGGCTCGGCGCGCCGTTCAACACGCTCGATATCGACGGCAACGTGCGGCTCGCGTGGACCGACTGGCGCGTGCTCGGGCGCAATACGTATGGTCAACTGGTCGTGACGCTCGACGACATCGGCTCGCGGGTGTCGCGCGTGAAGCCGCTCGGGTCGTATCGGGTGGCGATGCAGGCAGAGGGCGCGTCGGCGACGATCGACCTTTCGACGGTCAAGGGGCCGCTGCTGCTCGACGGGCACGGGACGGCGTCGCAGGAATCGACGTCGTTCGAAGGGACGGCGAAGGCCGCGCCGGAAGCGCGCGAGAATCTCGCGGGGCTGCTTAATCTGCTCGGGCGGCATACTGATCCGGATACGGTTGCGCTGGTGCTGCAGCGGTAGGTTTTCGCGGGGGGGGGGGGGGGGGGTTTGTTTACACCGTTTGATGCG
>NZ_FCNW02000058.1 GCF_001544475.1 Caballeronia humi
ATCGACGCCGCCCGGCGCGTGATGCAGGCCGTCGAAGCGGTCACCGCCGACACGTCGCTTCACACGCGCGACCTCGGCGGCACGGCGACCACCGCGCAAGTGACGGCGGCGGTTTGCGCGCTGCTGGAAAAGGCCGAGGCATCGGCGGCGAAGGCCGTCGCGTAAGCACGCCGGGGTCCGGCCAGCAGGCCGGACCTGCCTCTTCGCGTAGAGCTTTCGCGAACAAACCCGTACACAAAAGCCACAGCGCCACGCGGCGGGCGGCGCTCGTCCCTACGCGGCAGAAAACAAAGCAGCAACCATCTTGCATGGGACCAGAGTGAGGCGCTAAAGCGCTAACTGTGGCCGACATACGCTGCATGGGGCCCCAGTTACGCGCACATTCTGGGCGATTCGATCGAAGGCGAGGCGCGTGATGCCGGCGCAGTCATGGCGGGTATCGCGAAGCAGGTGCGGAAGCGCGGCCAGCCGTTCGAGGCGCCCTGCATGTTGCTCTCGGGCGGCGAGACGACCGTCACGATTCGCGGCGACGGCCGGGGCGGGCGCAACGTCGAATTCCTGCTGGCGCTCGGCGTCGCGCTGAACGGTGAGCCCGGTGTCTTCGCGATTGCGGGCGACACGGACGGCGTCGACGGACAGGAGGAAATTGCCGGGGCCGTGCTCATGCCGGACAGCCTGTCGCGAGCGCGATAACGCGGCATCCGTCCCGCGGACAGCCTCGAAAACAACGATGCACACGGATTTTTCCAGGCGCTCGGCGACTCGTTCGTCACCAGGCCGGCGCTCACGAACGTCAACGACTTTCGTGCCATTTTCATTGCCGCTCAAGACGGCGATCTTCCCCGGAGTCACTAAAGATGCGCCGCAATCGAAACGCCAAAATCGTCGCGACCCTCGGTCCCGCGAGCACCAGCCGCGAGACCATCGAAGCCCTGTTTAACGCCGGAGCCGATGTCTTCCGGCTCAATTTCAGCCACGGCACGCACGAGGATCATCAGCGCCGCCTGGAAATCATCCGGTCGATCGAACTGGACGCCGGACGGCCCGTCGGCGTGCTGCTCGACCTGCAAGGCCCGAAGCTGCGCATCGGCACGTTTGCGAACGGGCCGATTCATCTCGAAAAAGGCGCCGCGTTCCGGCTGGACCTTGACGCCAGCACGCCCGGCGACACGAAACGCGTGGCGCTTCCGCATCCGGAGATTTTCGCGGCGCTCAAGCCCGCAACGAACCTTCTGCTCGATGACGGCCGCGTGCAGCTTCGCGTCGAACGCTGCGGGGCGGATTTCGCGGAGACGTCGGTCGTGGTCGGCGGGCCGCTTTCGGAGAGGAAGGGCGTCAACGTGCCGGACGTCGTCCTGCCGCTCTCCGCGATGACCGACAAGGATCGCCGCGATCTCGAATTCGGCCTGACGCTTGGCATCGATTGGCTGGCGCTGTCGTTCGTGCAGCGCGTGGAGGATATCCGGGAGGTGCGGGAGATCGTCGGGGATCGCATCGGCATCGTCGCGAAACTGGAGAAACCGGCGGCGATCGGGAGCCTCGATGCGATCGTCGACGAAGCCGATGCCGTGATGGTCGCGCGCGGCGACCTCGGCGTCGAGATGCCCGCGGAGCAGGTGCCCGCGATCCAGAAGCGCATCGTGCGCGCCTGCCGCAAGGCCGGGAAGCCGGTGATCGTTGCCACGCAGATGCTCGAATCGATGGTCACGGCGCCCGTCCCGACGCGCGCCGAAGCCTCCGACGTGGCGACCGCCATTTACGACGGTGCCGACGCGGTGATGCTGTCCGCCGAATCGGCGAGCGGCAAGTATCCGGTCGAAGCCGTCCGGACGATGGACCTCATCATCGCGCAGACCGAGAGCGATCCCTACTACCGTGAAGTCATCGCGGCCTCGCACGCGGCGCCGCGCGCGAACACGGCGGACGCGATCGGCTACGCGATGCGCCACGTCACCGGCCTGCTCAACGCGGTCGCGACGGTCGCCTACACGAGTTCCGGCTACTCGGCCCTGCGCATGGCGCGCGAGCGGCCGGCCGCTCCGATCATCGGCATGACGCCCCGGCAAGCAACGGCCCGGCGCCTCGCTCTGGCCTGGGGCGTCCACCCGGTCCTGTGCGACGAAGTGATCGATCTGCTCGAAGTCAGCGAACTGGCATGCGCCACCGTCCGCGACGAAGGCTTCGGCAAGACAGGCCAGACCGTTGTCATTTCCGCGGGCATGCCGTTCGGCACGCCCGGCACCACCAACTTGCTGCGCATCGCGCAAATCCAGTGAGGGACGACATGACACGCATTCAGGACGTCACGGGCTTCGAGCCGCTCGATTCCCGAGGCAATCCGACCGTCGCGGAACAGGTCGCGCTCGACGATGGTTCGAAAGGGTGCGCTGTTGCGCCGTCCGGCGCATCGACGGGCGCGCGCGAGGCGCTGGAATTGCGCGACGGCGACAAGTCGCGATATGGCGTCAAGGGTGTGCGGCGGGTGGAGCTGGGCGCCGGCGCGGTCTTCCGTGGATCGGAGGCGATTGCGCCAGCGAACAAAACGTAACACGCGAAGCGCGACCCCCCGAAGGGCCCGCTCGCACTCATATAAATGATTCAGGAGACAACGATGCGCCACTTCTTTGGAAAACTGTACGTCCAGGTGCTGATCGGCGTGTTTGCCGGCGTCGCGCTGGGTTGGTTCTATCCCAGCATGGCGGCCGACTTCAAGCCGCTCGGGGATATCTTCATCAAACTGATCAAGATGGTCTTCGCCCCGATCATCTTCGCGACGGTGGTGCTCGGGATCGCGCGCATGGAGAACATGAAGGAGCTGGGGCGCGTCGGCGTGCGTGCGCTGATCTACTTCGAGGTGCTCTCGACGTTCGCACTGGCGTTGGGTCTCGTTGTCGTGAACGTGGTCGGGCCGGGCAAGGGCATGAACATCGACGCCTCGCAGCTCGACACGCACGCGATCGCCAACTACACGGCGGCCGCGGCCAAGCCGGAGGGGTTCGTCGCGTTCGTCATGCATCTCGTGCCGACGAGCATCGTCGATGCGCTCGCCAAGAACGACATCCTGCAAATACTCGTCTTCGCCACGCTGTTCGGGATCGCGCTCTCGCACATCGGCGCGGCGCGTGCGAAACCGGTCGTCGATTTCCTCGATTCGTTCACGCACGGCGTCTTCAGCGTCGTCGGGATGATCATGCGGCTTGCCCCGCTCGCGGCGTTCGGCGCGATGTCGTTCACGGTCGGGAAGTATGGGCTAGGGTCGATCGTGTCGCTCGGCAAGCTCATGGGCACGATGTACATCACCTGCTTCCTGTTCGTCACGCTCGTACTGGGCATGATCGCGCGGTTCTCGGGCTTCAGCCTCTGGAAGTTCCTGAAGTACATCAAGGACGAACTTTTCACGGTGCTGGGGACGAGTTCATCGGAATCGGTGGTGCCGCAACTGATGCGCAAGCTGGAGCACCTTGGCGTGTCGAAGCCGGTGGTGGGTCTTGTGGTGCCCTCGGGCCTGACGTTCAATCCCGACGGCCAGTGCATCTACTACACGATGGCCGCGATCTTCATCGCGCAGGCGACCAATACGCCGCTTTCGATGACGGATCAGATCGTCATATTGGGTGTGCTGTTGCTGACGTCGAAAGGATCGGCGGGGGTGACAGGGTCGGGGTTCATCACGCTTGCCGCCACGCTGGCTTCGATGGGCAAGATTCCGGTCGCAGGAATGGTGCTGCTGCTGGGCGTGGATCGCTTCATGTCGGAAGCGCGGGCGATTACCAACACGATCGGTAACGCGGTCGGTACGGTGGCGATTGCTCGCTGGGTGGGCTCCGTCGATCGTCAGCGAATGACGGACGTGCTGAACGGTAAGGGCGACGATCCCGAAGATCTGGAAAAACTCTACGAAGGCGACGATGCGCCGACGGCAAAGCCGGTGGCGGATCGGGGGCCCAAAGCAGCCTGAGCTCGATGCAGGTGCTTTTCAGCCGCTCGGTGATTCGGTCTTGACGGGCCGGCTCCGGGCGGACGGCGTTTCCTCCGCCGGTTGGCCTTGTCTCGGCGGGATGGGCGACGTTCACATCGCAGCGCAAAAATTCAAAGCTGAGGACGGTTCTGCGTGTGATACATGACCTTGAGCACGCCGGTTGCGACAAAGATAACGGCGGCGGCAGCACACATGACGATTGAGACCATTTGGGAACTCCGATAAGAAGATTTTGATTGAAGTAAGTATAAACCCTTAGTCATCTCCCAATCGTTCGTTTGTGGATTTGTGTCGATGACACAACGTCGCAGGGCAGTAATTTCGGCTGGAGAATAATGGTCCGGGACGCTCGAATGGGTCCTTTCGCCTTGGCG
Organism: Caballeronia humi; assembly: GCF_001544475.1. Taxonomy (GTDB): domain Bacteria; phylum Pseudomonadota; class Gammaproteobacteria; order Burkholderiales; family Burkholderiaceae; genus Caballeronia; species Caballeronia humi. The sequence goes on from NZ_FCNW02000058.1 coordinate 4,354, forward strand.
GAATTGAGTTTCACGGTGTCGCGCTCGATTGGTCCGCTCGGCGGGATATTCGCCGTTTGCCGTTCAACGGACCGCGGTCATTTTGGCGTGTACGGGAAAACCCCTACAGTCTGTTACAATCACGGCGGAAATAAGGAACCCGCCATGCCCCATCGCTACCCGATTCTCGAAAAGATCGCATTCACGCTGTTCACGTTGTCCGCCGTGGTGGACGCAACGTACATCAGCTACGAAAAAAGCCCGAATTTCCGGGACAACATCCACGAAATCATACGGATCGGCGAAGAAATGTCTCGCTTGTATCCGGCTGAAGTTGATCCGTGGATGCAGATCGCAATCAGCTGATCGGTTCATGGGCGGCGCGCGCCGCCATCGATTCCCTGATACGGGCTGCCTGTCCGCGCAGTTCCGAGGCATGCGCTGTACGCGACAGCGTGTTTACCAGCCCAGCTACAACGCTTCAGCGCCGAACCCGAATTTCATCGGCGAATTCAGGGCCAGGTGCGAAGCCACTGGCTCCCGCCGCTTGATCCTGGGGCGTCGGTCCTCAAGCGCCTGCGCACATGTCGTAGCCGCAAGCCGCCGCCGATAAGCCGCAGCATCAAGTGCCCGCCGCAAAGCCCGGCCGCGTCCCGACCTCCAGCGCCAGCCGCAACTCCGCGACCAGCAATCCCCCGCCGAATAACCGATATTCGCGCTCTCCTCGCACGGCTGTCGTGTGCTGCCTTATCCTTGCGGCTTGACCGTCGCGCCGCTCGCGGTTCACGCTCCCGGCGCTTCCCTTTCGATTCCGCAAGCAAGCACGCATGTCGACAGCCTTCCTCACCGATTCTCCCTCCACCGATCAGCTCCGCAGCTTCGCGCGCAGCATCGGCCAGATCCTGCTGCAGCGCAACGCCGCGACCGGCGTGCTGATTTTCGCCGCCGTCTGCGCGTTCAGCCCGCGCCTCGCGTGTGCGCTCGTAATCGGCGCGCTGACGGGCGGCATCCTCGCATACATCGTCGAGGACGCGGATTCGCCGACGATGCGCGACGACCTCTACGGCTTCAACGGCGCGCTCGCCGCGCTCGCGGCCTTCACGTTCATCCGCGACGACTCGCAGGCGGGTGCCGTCGCGATCGTGTCGGCGATGCTCGCGACCGCGCTGTCGTTCAGGCTCGGACACGTGCTGCGGCGCTTCCGGCTGCCGGTGTACTCGAGTCCCGCGATCATCGTGACATGGTGCTGGCTCCCGCTTTTCGCCGATGGAATCCCGTCTAGCGGTCCCGCGGCAGTGGCAGGCACGACGACCGCATGGCTAGAAGCGATCCTTGCGGGCTTTGCCCCGATCGTGTTCACGAGCGGTTTCCTGGCCGGGGCGCTGCTGCTCGTGAGCCTCTGCGCCGCGCGCCCCGCGCATGCAGCGTGGGCGATCGCCGGCAGCACGGTCGGACTTTCGCTGCACGCGATCGCCGGAGCGCCCGACGCGATGCTGCTAAGCGGCGCCTGCGGCTTCAACGCGACACTCACCGCGCTCGCCACGTCGAAATACGGCGTCCGGGCGACGCTCGCCGGCATCGTCGTGGCCGTGGTGATCGAGCGCGCGGCCGCGTCGCTTGGCATCATTTCGCTGACGGCGCCGTTCGTGCTCGCCACCTGGGCCGTGCAGGCAACGATCCATCGCGCCGACGCAACAGCCAACCACGGAGATTCGCATGTCGTTCACCCATCAGCCTGAGCGCCGCATCGCGGCATCGGGCGCCATGTCGAACGCCGAGCACGCGGTGCGCGTCGATCTCGCCGCCGCGTACCGGCTCGTCGCGTTGAACGGCTGGGACGACGTCGTCTACACGCACATTTCCGCGAGTGTGCCCGGCGAACCCGGGCGCTTCCTGATCAACCCGTTCGGCCTCGCGTTCGACGAGGTGAACGCGTCGAATCTCGTGAAGATCGACATCGACGGCAACGTGATCGGCGAGAGCGAGCACCCGGTCAACGCGACGGGCTTCGCGCTGCACGGCGCGGTGCATCGCGCCCGCGCCGACGCGATGTGCGTGATGCATCTGCACGTTACGCAGGCGATCGCGGTGTCCGCGCAGCCCGGCGGCCTCTTGCCCGCGTCACAACACGCGATGCGCTTTCACGGGCACCTCGCTTACCACGACTACGAAGGCGTCGCGTTCTCGCCGGCCGAAGGCACGCGCCTCGTCGCGAACCTCGCCGACAAGCGCGCGATGCTCCTGCGCAACCACGGTCCGCTGACGCTAGGGCGCACGATCGCGGAGGCCTATGTGTTGATGGACATGCTCATCAAGGCATGCGACATTCAATTGCGCGCGCTCGCCGGCCAGACACGCCTGACGGTGCCCACGCCGGAAGTGGTCGATCGCACGGCGCGGCAACTCCACGACGACGATGCCATCGAAGGCGCCCTCGAATGGCCGGCGCTCACGCGCAAGCTCGATCGCATCGATGCTTCGTATCGCGACTAATTTTTTCAACTCTGCTCAAAAAATCACCATGCCGACATTCAACATCCAGCTTTTCGAAGGACGCACGCCCGACGAGAAACGCAAGTTCGTCGAAGCGATCACGCGCGTGACCTGCGAGACGCTCAACTGCCAGCCGGGTTCCGTCGACATCATCCTGACCGACGTCAAGCGCGAGAATTGGGCGACGGCCGGCAAGCTCTGGTCGGAGGAGTAACGCAGGCTACAGCCGGCCCAAGCAAGCGGCGCGAGCAGCCGGCGCAAAAGCGCGTTCATTCGTCCCGCTGGCCGGTTCGCAAGCTCATCGGCAGTTCCTCGGCGAGTTGCCGTTCGACTTCCTCGATCGTCTCGCCGCGATTGAAAAACGCGTTCAGCACGATCGCGAAAATCGCCGCAAGCGTGATGCCGCTGTGCGTGAGCGGCGCGGCCCACGACGGCATCAGGTGAAAGAAGGTCGGCGCGGCGAGCGGAATCACGCCGACGCCGAGACTGATCGCCACGATCAGCAGGTTGTTCTTGCTCTCGTAGTCGACCTTGCTCAGGATCTTCACCCCCGTCGCGGCGACCATTCCGAACATCGCGATTCCCGCGCCGCCGAGCACGACGACCGGAATCGACGCGATGAAATTCGCCAGCTTCGGCAACAGCCCGAGCAACATCAGCAACACACCTGACACCACCACGACCCAGCGACTGCGCACGCCCGTAATCCCGACGAGCCCGATGTTCTGCGAGAACGACGAGTGCGGAAACGTGTTGAAGATGCCGCCGATCAGCGTGCCGAGGCCGTCGGTGCGCAGGCCGCGCGAGGCGTCGTCGCGCGTGACGGGGCGGCGCGTGAGATCGCCGAGCGCGAGGAACATCCCGAGTGACTCGACCATGATCACCACCATCACGAGACACAGCGAAGCGATCGCGGCGACGTCGAAGGTGGGCATGCCGAACGCGAACGGACGCACCGGCGCGAACCAGGCCGCGCGGCCGATACCCGAAAAATCGACGAGCCCGAAAGGCAACGCAAGCAGAAAACCGATCACCATCCCGAGCAGCACGGAAATGTTCGCGAGAAAGCCTTTCAGATACTTGTTGATCAAAAGGATCGCGAGCAGCACGACGACGGCGATCAGCAGGTTCCGCGGCTCGCCGAACGCGGGCGAGCCGCGCCCGCCGCCGGCCCAGTTGATCGCGACAGGGAACAGCGTGATGCCGATCGTCAGGATGATCGTGCCGGTCACGATCGGCGGGAAAAAGCGCATCAGGCGCCCGAAGAACGGTGCGATCAGGATTGCGAAGACGCCCGCGGCCATCGTCGCGCCGAAGATGCCGGTGAGGCCCGCGCCGGAATTCGCCATCGCGACCATCGGACCGACGGGTGCGAAACTCACGCCCATGATGACCGGCAGCCGGATGCCAAATTTCCAGATGCCGATGCACTGGATCAGCGTGACAAGGCCGCAGGCGAAGAGGTCGGAACTGATCAGGAACGCAACCTGATCCTTCGGCAGCTTGAGCGCCGCGCCGATGATGAGCGGCACGGCGATCGCGCCCGCATACATGACGAGCACGTGCTGGATGCCGACCGCCAGCATCTGGCCGAATGGCAAAACTTCGTCAACGGGATGCGTCGATACGGCCATGTTCTCTCCCAAGAGCGGCTGAGGCGCGGTGCGCCGGACTCGTGGTCGAGTATCACAGAGATGGCTGCCGGAAAAATATTGCGGCGCTGATGCGCGCGATCAGCCAGCGCACATCATTCAGCGAGTTCGTAGGCCGTGCTGCGGCCGCCGCCCGGCGCGCGGCGGAGGATGCCGAACTTCACGAGTTCGTTGATATCCCGGAGCGCCGTATCGGCGGAACACTTTGCAATCGACGCCCACTTGCTGCTCGTGAGCTTGCCGTCGAAACCGTCGAGCAGTCGGTTGAGAAGTTTCACTTGCCTTTCATTGAGCGGCATGCCGGCAGCGCGTTGCCAGAAACGCGTGCGGGCGAGCACGGTATCGAGCGCGTGGTGCGCGGCTTCGAGCGCGCGCCGCAGGTTGTCAAGGAACCAAGCGAGCCACGCGGTGACATCGAGAGAACCTTTCTGCGTGCTTTCGAGGATGTCGTAATACGCACGCCGTTCGCGCTGGATTTGCGCCGAGAGGCTGTAGAAGCGCTGCGGGCTTTGGTCGGCGCGGGCGAGCAGCAGATCGCCGATCGCGCGGGCGATGCGGCCGTTCGCATCGTCAAAAGGGTGCAGCGTCACGAACCACAGGTGCGCAAGACCCGCTTTGAGCACGGGATGATCGTTGTGGCTTTCATTAACCCATGCGATGAAGCGCGTCATCGATGCATCGCAGGCGCGGGCGGCGCTTCGAAATGCACGCACTGACGATCCACGACAAAAAAGCCCATTCGCCGCAAAAAATGCGGCGAATGGGCCGTTTAATCACCGCATCGCAGCGATCAGATCTTCTTCGTCATCAATCGGAACTTGTGCAGCAGCGGTTCGGTATAGCCGCTCGGCTGCGTCCGTCCTTCGAAGACCAGCGCGCACGCCGCCTTGAACGCGAGCGATGAATCGAAGCTCGCCGCCATCGGCTTGTAGTACGGATCGCTGGCATTCTGCTCGTCGACGACCACCGCCATTTGCTCCAGCGTCTTCCTCACCATCTCCTCCGAGACGACGCCGTGATGGAGCCAGTTCGCGATGTGCTGGCTGGAAATGCGCAGCGTCGCGCGGTCTTCCATCAGGCCGACATTGTGGATATCCGGCACCTTCGAGCAACCGACGCCCTGATCGACCCAGCGCACCACGTAGCCGAGAATGCCCTGCGCATTGTTCTCGACTTCGCTGCGGCGCTCGTCTTCGCTCCACTTCGCCTCAGCCACGACCGGAATCGTCAGCAGGCCGTCGAGCAGTTCGTCGCGCGCGGCGTTGTAGTCGATGCTTTCCATCCCTTCCTGCACCGACTGCACGTCGACCTGGTGATAGTGCAATGCGTGCAGCGTCGCGGCCGTGGGCGAGGGCACCCACGCGGTGTTGGCGCCCGCCTTCGGATGCGCGATCTTCTGTTCGAGCATCGCGTGCATCAGGTCGGGCATCGCCCACATGCCCTTGCCGATCTGCGCGCGCCCGCGCAGCGACGTGTTCAGTCCGACGAGCACGTTATTGCGCTCATACGCCGCAATCCACGCCGACGACTTCATGTCGCCTTTGCGCATCATCGGACCGGCTTCCATCGACGAATGCATTTCGTCGCCGGTGCGATCGAGGAAGCCCGTGTTGATGAACGCCACGCGCGACGATGCCGCCGCGATACACGCCTTGAGGTTCACGCTCGTGCGGCGCTCCTCGTCCATGATGCCCATCTTGATCGTGTGGCGCGGCAGGCCGAGCAGATCTTCGACGCGCGTGAACAGCTCGTCGGCGAACGCGACTTCGGCGGGGCCGTGCATCTTCGGCTTGACGATGTAGATCGAGCCGGTACGCGAATTGAGCTTCTTCTGCAGGTCGTGCAGGGAACCGAGCGTGGTCATCACGGCATCGAGGATGCCTTCGGGAATCTCGCGGCCGTCGCGATCAAGCACGGCGGGATTCGTCATCAGATGGCCGACGTTGCGGATGAACAAAAGCGACCGGCCGTGCAGTTTCAGCGTGCCGCCGTTGGGCGTCGCGTATTCGCGGTTGGCGTTCATCCGGCGCGTGAATGATTTGCCGCCCTTCGAGACTTCCTCCGCGAGATCGCCCTTCATCAGGCCGAGCCAGTTCTTGTAGAGCTGGACCTTGTCGTCGGCGTCGACGGCCGCGACCGAATCCTCGCAATCGATGATCGTGCTGATGGCCGCTTCGATCAGCACGTCCTTCACGTGCGCGGCATCGGTTTTGCCGATGGCGTGGTTCGCGTCGATCTGGATTTCGAAGTGCAGGTCGTTGTGCTTGAGCAGGATCGCCGACGGCGCGCTCGCGTCGCCCTGGAAACCCGCCAACTGCTCGGGATTCGCGAGGCCCGTGCGCCCGTCCTTCAGCGTGACGACGAGTCGGCCCTGCTCGACGCTGTAGCGCGTCGCGTCGGCGTGCGAGGCGTCGGCGAGGGGGGCGGAGTCGTCGAGGAACGCGCGGGCGCGCGCGATCACCAGCGCGCCGCGCTTCGGATTGAACGCGGCAGCTTTTTCGGCGCCATCGGTTTCGGGGATGACGTCGGTGCCGTAGAGCGCGTCGTAGAGGCTGCCCCAGCGCGCGTTCGCGGCGTTGAGCGCATAGCGCAGGTTCGACAGCGGCACGACGAGCTGCGGTCCTGCCTGCTCGGCGATTTCGCGATCGACGTTCGACGTGGTCGCATGCACGTTCGCGGGCACCGGCACGATATAGCCGATGCTCTCCAGGAATTTGCGGTACGCGCGCACGTCCTTGACCGGACCCGGATTCGCGCGGTGCCAGTTGTCAAGTTCGGTCTGGAGGCGGTCGCGCTCCGCGAGCAGCGCGCGGTTCTTCGGCGCGAGATCGTGGACGAGCGCGTCGAAGCCTTTCCAGAAGGCGGCGCTGTCGATGCCCGTGCCGGGCAGCGCTTCTTCATCGACGAATTGTTTCAAATTGGCTGCGACCTGCAGTCCTTCCTGCTTGATGACTTCACTCATAGGGGCTCCCTGGGGCTTGGCTGTTGGTATGTCTCTTTTTCCGGCACATTTTGTACGTCGGGCTGTGCGCGTGACCTTATGTTATAGCTTCTTCGCCGCCGTCGATCCAGTCTGCGGGCGCGGCGCGGTTTGCAAAACCCATGTCAGTCGCGGATCGTCTCGACGAAAACGCGCGCGACGGCTTCGAGCCCTTGGCGGTCTGCGTTGTCGAAACGCGCGAGTTTGGGGCTGTCGATGTCGAGCACGCCGATCAGTTCTCCGGCGGCGGTCTGCAATGGAATGACGATTTCGGAGCGCGAGGCGGCGTCGCAGGCGATGTGGCCGGGGAACGCGTGGACGTCGGGGACGACCTGCGTTTCGCGCGTTTCTGCGGCGCGGCCGCACACGCCGCGCCCGATCGCGATACGCACGCAGGCGGGCTTGCCCTGAAACGGACCGACGACGAGTTCGCCTTCGGTCAGAAAGTAAAAGCCGGCCCAGTTCAGGTCCGGCATCGAATTGAAGAGAAGGGCGGAAAGGTTCGCGGCGTTCGCGATGCGGTTCGATTCACCGGCGAAGAGCGAGCGGGCCTGCATCGCGAGTTCGCCGTAGAACTCGGCTTTCGGGAGCGTGGCGGATACGGTGCCTTCGAACATTGATCTGGGTCCATCGGGTCGGTTGCGTGCGCCGCGCCGGAGTGGGCCTCGCTGGCGACGCACGGGAACTGACCATGATACGTCGATGGCACCGCGCTTGCACGCGATCACACGCGATCGACGATCGACTTCACTTCGCGTGCGACATCTCCGAGCAGCACCCGCCCGCCTTGGCCGACGCCGCGTCTTCGTAGCGGTCGTGATGACGCATCCAGTCGAGCATGCCGTTCTGCTCGTTGCGGCCCTTCGGCGTGAGTTCGAGCAGCACGTAGGTGGTGAGCGCCATGTCGAGACCGCGCGCGTAGGTCGAATACGTGTGGAAGATGTCGCCCTTTTCGTCCTTGAAAAACACGCTCGCGCCCGGCATTTCGTCGCTTTCGTAGTTCTGCTCGGTGAAGTTGTAGTCCACTTTGCCCTTCGCCTTGTCTTCCTCGGTGAACGAGACGTGGTAGTCGAAATTGAAGTCACTCTGATTCGACGACACCCAGCGGAAATGCCAGCCCATGCGCTTCTTGAACGCCTCGAGCTTCGCAAGCGGCGCACGCGATACCGCTACGTACGACACATCGTGATGCTCGAGATGCGCGATCGTCCCGTCGATGTGATCCGATACGAACGAGCAGCCGCGACATCCTTCCTCCCAGTCCGGCCCGAGCATGAAGTGATAGACGATCAACTGGCTGCGTCCGTCGAAGAGATCGGCGAGCGTGCGTTTGCCTTGCGGAGTATCGAAGGTATAGGTCTTGTCGACACGTACCCACGGCAGCGTCTGGCGTTGCGCGGCGAGCGCGTCGCGGGCATGCGTGAATGCCTTTTCATCGGCGAGCAGCGCGCGGCGCGCCGTCAGCCACTCTTCGATCGAAACGATCCTGTGCTGTTCCATTTGTCGCTCCTCCTTTGAAGCCGGTTAGGCGAAGTACTGCACGAACTTGTCGAGGCAACTGTTCCAGCCTTCGTTGTGGCGGGCGCGGGCCTCGTCGTCGAAGAACTGCTCGTGGGTCAGCGTGAGTTCGGTGCCATCGCCGACGGGGCGCAGCGCGATCGTCACCAGCGACTCGCGCTCCGGCGTGCTGCGCCACGCCCACGTGAAGACGAGCTTCTTGTCGGCGACGATCTCGCGATAGACGCCGCTCACATCGTGCTCTTCGCCGTCGGGCGCGCGCATCACGATGCGGTAGCGGCCGCCGACGCGCACGTCGTTTTCCGCATGGATGCACTCGTTGTCGAGCGGACGCATCCACTGCACTACTTGCGCCGGGTCGGTCCAGGCGGCGAAGACGCGCGCGGGCGACGCTTCGAGCCGGCGGACGAGGGTGAGGCTGGGTTTGGCGCGGGGTTGGGACTGTTCGGACATGCTTCCTCCTCGACGAACGCCGCGAGGCGATCGAGTTGTTCGGTCCAGAAGCGCTGGTAGTGCGTGAGCCACTGCATCGCTTCCTCCATCGGTCCGGGGGCGAGCCGGCACGCGACCGTGCGCCCCGTTTTGCTGCGCGTGACGAGCCCGGCGTCGGACAGCACGTCGAGATGCTTCATCACTGCCGGCAGCGACATCGCGAACGGTTCCGCGAGCGCGCTGATCGACAGGTCGTGCTGATCGGACAGGCGCGCGAGCAGGGCGCGCCGGGTCGGATCGGAAAGAGCGGCGAACGTGCGATCGAGTGGATCGTCGGCGATGGTGGTTTGATACTTAACCATACGGTTTAGTTTAGGCGATGATGCGGGTGTGTCAAGGGGGATTTGGGGTGTCGGGTGACTACGTGGATTCGATTCTGATGGCGTCGAATTCGATCGCCATTTCCGCGCCAAGCGTTGAATACACGTAAGCCAGATGCTTCGCGCGCCGCTCGCCGTTTGCCAGGGCGCTGCACGCTTTGCTGTCAGCCTCGTCGTCGGGAGAGCAATCAACTGCATCGTGAGCGCGATATTGAACAGTTCCCACGCCCGCAGATGAGCGCGGCGTCAGAGCAACGCTCCCCAAAAAAAAAGCGAGCCAAAAGGCTCGCCAAAACCAATCCAAAAAACTCAAAACCCCTCAAAGCAAATCCTCGATCATCACCGGCAGCTTCCTCACATAAACCCCGGTCGCATGATGCACCGCGCTGGTAATCGCCGCCGCGATCCCTGCGAGTCCGATCTCCGCAATCCCTCTCGCGCCGAGTTCATTGAAAATCGTATCGGGATGGTCGAGAAAAGTGACATCGAGCGCCGGTGTATCCGCGTTCGACGCGATGATGTAATCCGCGAGATTGTTGTTGAGCGGCGCGCCATTACGCGAGTCGTAGTGCGTCTGCTCGAATAGCGCCATCCCGACGCCCATCACCACCGCCCCTTCGATCTGATTCCGCCCCGCGTGCGGATTCAAAATGCGCCCCGCATCGATCACGGTCACGACACGGCTCACGCGCAACTGCGCGATCTCGGGTTGCCACGTCACTTCGGCGAAGTGCGCGCCGTACGAATAGATCGAGTACTTCTTCTTCAGCGGATCATCAAAGCCGCCTTTTGCGCTGCCGCTGCCCGATGCCGCGTGCATTTTCGCCGTCTGCAAAATCTGCGCAAAAGGCACCCCGCCCGATGCCGCCTCGCCCTTGCGGTGCACGCGTCCTTCGCTGAAGGCAAGCTCGTCGGGCTTCGCGCCCTTGAACTGCGACTCTTCGAGCGACACAGCCTTCTCAAGCACGATCTTGACCGCCGCGCGAGCCGCATCCGATACGGCCGGAATCACCGACGCCGTCGCCGCCGATCCACCCGAAATCGGACCGGGAGGAAGCGCTGAATCGCCGAGACCGACTTCGATCGCGTCGAGCGGCAAGCCGGTCTGCGCGGAGACCAGCTGCGCGAGAATCGTGTAAGTACCGGTGCCGATGTCCTGCGTGCCGCACACGACGCGCGCCGTGCCATCGGCTCGCAAATCGACGGTGGCATCGGCGGAAAAGCGGATCGCCGGCCACGCGCACGCGCCGACGCCCCAGCCGAGCGTCAGCCCGTCGCGCTGCATCGAACCGACCGCCGACGTGCGCCTGGACCAGCCGAACCTATCCGCGCCGGTGCGCAGGCACTCGACCAGATTGCGCGACGAAAACGGCAAGCCGGTACTCTCGTCGACGTTCGGTTCGTTCATCAGCCGCAACTCGACCGGATCGACATCCAGCTTCGCCGCAAGCTCGTTCATCGCCGATTCGACCGCGTAGAGACCCGGCACGGCGCCCGGTCCGCGCATCGCGGTCGGCGAGCCGACGTTGCGCTTCACCGTGCCCGATGTCACGCGCAGATTCGGCGTGCTGTAGAGCATCGGTGTGATCTCGCCGCAGCTTTCGGAATAGTCGTCGAGCAGTGAGCAATGATTCGCGTAGTCATGACGCAGCGACGTGAGCTTGCCGCTGGCATCGGCGGAGAGGCGCAGGCGCTGCTGCGTGACCGGCCGATGCCCGACGTTCTGGAACATCATCTTGCGGTTCAGGACGAGCTTCACAGGCTGCCCCGTATGGCGCGCAGCCGCCGCGGCGAGCAGCGAATGCGGCCACATCCACAGCTTGCCGCCGAAGCCCGAGCCGAGATAGCGCGAGATCACGCGAACCTTTTCCTTCGGCAGGCCGAGCATCTGCATCAGCGTGCCCTGATGGTTCGAGATCGCCTGCGTGGTCTCGTAGAACGTGTAGCCGTCGCCATCCCACTGCGCGACGGTCGCGTGCAGCTCGATCGGATTGTGCGTCTCGACCGGCGTCACGTACGTTTCATCGATCTTGACAGCGGCGCCGTCGAACGCCTTGGCCGCATCGCCTCGTTTGCTCTCGACCTTCGCCTCGTCCTTGAGCGTGAGTTCGTCGCTGACGTCGTGCGGCGTCACTTCGTAGCCGACTTTCACGGCGGCACTCGCCGCGCTCGCCGCCTCGAACGTCTCCGCGATCACGAGCGCCACGTACTGACCGTAATAGCGGATCACGTCGTCGTCGAGGGGCGGCCGCGCTTCGTCGACGTAGCCGGTATCCATCGAGTTGCCGGAGATGCGAAAGAACTTGCCGACGTTGCCGCGATGCAGGATCGCGCGCACGCCGGGCATGCGCTCGGCGGCGGCGAATTCGAGCGAAGTGATCCTGCCGCTCGCGATCGTGCTGCACACCGGCACGGCGTGCAGCAGGCCGGGCAAATCGACATCAGACGTATAGGTGGCGCCGCCGCTGACTTTCAGCGGCCCGTCGATGCGCCGTTGCGGCTGTCCGATGACGGACAGGGGTGTTTCGATCACGGTTGCCATAAGTGGGTCCTTGGTGCGTGTCAGGCAGGCGCAGTAGCGGCCTTGAGCGCGTGCACGAGGCAGCGCCGGGCGAGTTCGACCTTGAAGCCGTTCTCGCTTTGCGGCTTGGCGCCGGCGAGCGCGGCTGCGGCGGCGCGGGCGAAGGCATCGGCATCGGGTGTAGCCGAGGCGAGCGCCGCTTCGGCTTCGCGCGAGCGCCACGGCTTCGTGCCGACGCCGCCGAGCGCGATGCGCACGTGGCTCAGCGTGCCGTCGGCGACGGTTGCGACCACCGCCGCCGATGCCAGCGCGAACTCGTACGACGCGCGGTCGCGCAGCTTGAGATACACCGAGCGGCTGCCTGCCGCGGGTGGCGCCAGCGTGACATGCGTGATCAGATCGCCGGGTTCGAGCACGGTCTCGCGCTCGGGCGTGTTGCCGGGCAGCAGGAAAAAGTCGTCGATCGCGACCGCGCGCTCGCCGTTCCTGCCCTGAATGTGGATGGTCGCTTCGAGCGCCATCAGCGCGACGTTCATGTCGGACGGATTGCTCGCGATGCACGCGTCGCTCGTACCGAGGATCGCCTGCGTGCGGTTGAAGCCGTCGATTGCCGAGCAGCCCGTGCCGGGCTCGCGCTTGTTGCAGGGCATTGCGGTATCGCGGAAATAGACGCAGCGCGTGCGTTGCAGCAGGTTGCCGCCGGTCGTCGCCATGTTGCGCAACTGCGCCGATGCCCCCGCGAGCAACGCCTGCGACAGCACGGTGTAACGCTCGCGGATCAGCGGATGGTGCGCGAGATCGGCGTTGCGCACCGTCGCGCCGATTTTCACGCCGCCGTCGGCCGTGGCTTCGACCTGGTTCAGCGGCAGGCGGCTGATGTCGATCACGCGGCCCGGCCGTTCGACGTTGAGCTTCATCAGGTCGAGCAGCGTCGTGCCGCCCGCGAGAAAACGCACGTCGGCGCCCTGCTGCGCGGTGCGCGAGGAAGCGCCGGCTTCGATGGCATCGCGCACGTTCGCCGCGCGCGAAAGCTGGAAGAGTTCCATGTCGTCGGGCTCCTCAGGCTTTGCCGCGCACGGCCTGAATCGCCATGACGATGTTTTGATACGCGCCGCAGCGGCACAGGTTGCCGCTCATCGCTTCGCGTACGTCAGCGTCTGCCGGGCCGACCGGTTCGTTCAGGAGCGCGACCGCCGACATCAGTTGCCCGGACGTACAGTAGCCGCACTGGTACCCGTCGCATTCGACGAACGACGCCTGCATCGGATGCAACGCTTCCACGCTGCCGATGCCTTCGATCGTCGTGATCTGGTCGCCTTCGTGATTGGCGGCGAGGCACAGGCACGCGTTCACGCGCCGGCCGTTGACGTGAACCGTGCACGCGCCGCACTGGCCGTGATCGCAGCCCTTTTTCGTGCCGGTCAGGTGCAGGTGCTCGCGAAGCGCGTCGAGAAGCGTGGTGCGCGGGTCGAGCGACATCGAGTAGTTCTTGCCGTTGACCGTCAGTTCGACCGATGACGTCGGCGACGCCACGGGCGCGACCGGCGGCGCAAGCACTTCGGCGGCGTGGCTTCCGTTGAGGGTGGTGGTTTCTTTCTGCTCCGGCACGGGCGGCGTGCGCGGCCTGATGGTGGTGCTGGACTGGGGGACGTGCTGTTGCATCGTGCTTTCTCCTGGCAAGGGACGTGGCTTGGAGAGGACGGATCGTGGCGAGGCTGACGTAGAGATATCGGCTGATGGACCACTCAGGCAGTATAGGCACCTGCGAATGCTTTTTCAGTGGCCGCCGACCCGGCTCGCGTGCGCTGTTGCAGCGCACGATTTATGCCTGACTGCCGATTCAGAGGCCGCGCATGTAAGCGACGATTGAATCGTTCACGCGTTCTGGCATCTGCCGATGCGGGGAGTGTCCACAATCGGGCAATTTCGCCAGTTTCGTCTGCGGGACGTATTCAGCGATGGTGTCGATCTGCGCCATCGACGCGTATTCGTCGTCCTCGCCCTGGATGGCGAGCAGCGGACACGCGATCGACGCCAGTTCCCCCGTGATGTCCCACGCGCGAAATGCAGGATCGAGCCAGATGTCGTTCCAGCCGAAGAACGCGGAATCCACGTCGTCGTGATAGCGCGCGAGCTTTTCGCGCATGCCGGTGTTTTCGTAGGCGTGCTTCGTCGCGCGGATCGCATCGACCGATTCCTGCTCCACCGTCACGTGCGGCGCGAGCACGACCGCGCCCGCGAGCGCCTTCGGAAACGCTGCGGCGTACAGGAGTGCGATCGAGCCGCCGTCGCTATGACCGATCAGCCACATGCGGCGGCGTTCGGCGGCATCGATACCGAGCGTATCGAGAAGCGCGGGCAGCACGTCGCAAGCCTGCCGATGCATGAAATCGACCGACCACTTCACGCCCGGCGTGCGCGGCGTCGAACGGCCGTAGCCGGGGCGCGAGTAGACGAGCCCGCGCAGACCGAGCGCATCGCAGAGCGTTTGTGGCCAGTCGCGCCACATCGCGATCGAGCCGAGCCCTTCGTGCAGGAACACGGCGATGGGCGAATCGGCGCGCTCCGCGTTCAGCCATTGGTATTCGACGCTCAGCGCATCGGGCAAGGTCGCAAACGAAGATCGATTCATGATGAGATGGAGGAATAGCGCTTCGACGATGATAGCGCGCGTCCGAGGACGGATAGACTTGCGATTTGCGCATTGCCGACGAGGAGCCATCGATGAAAGCAGATTCCGGCGTCGTAGCGGCGATCGACTCGCGGCGATCGATCCGCGCGTTCCTCCCCGACGCCATCGACGACGCGACGATCGAATCCATGTTCGAACACGCAAGCCGCGCGCCATCGGGCAGCAATATCCAGCCGTGGAAAGTGTACGTGCTGACGGGCGCGGTCAAGGAGGAACTATCGCGCGCGGTTCTGCGCGTCTTCAACGACCCCGAAGCCGACAGCCTGCACGAGGAAGAATTCGCGTACTACCCGAAGACCTGGGCGTCGCCGTTCATCGAACGCAGACGCACGCTCGGGCTCGAACTGTATTCGCTGCTCGGCCTGGCGCGTGACGACAAGGAAGGCATGAAGGCGCAGATGGGGCGCAATTTCGAATTCTTCGGCGCGCCGGTCGGCATCATTTTCACGACCGATCGCAACATGGAGCGCGGTTCGTGGCTCGACTACGGCATGTTCCTGCAGAACGTCATGCTGATGGCGCGTGCCTTCGGACTCGATACGTGTCCGCAGGCGGCGTTCAACCGCTATCACAGGATCATCGCGGAGCAGTTGGGATTGCCTGAGAACGAGCGGGTGGTGTGCGGGATGAGCCTTGGCCTCGCGGATCCGTCGAAGCCGGAGAACAGGCTCGCGAGCGAGCGCGAGCCGGTGAAAAGCATCGTGCGTTTTTTGCGCTGACGGTTACAGCGGTGCGTGGATGAACAGCTTCGCGACGATCGACAAGAGCCCCGCGCCCACCGCGACGATCGCGATGAGGGCGACGATGACGATGAACAGGCGCCACAGGGTTTGCATGCGCTTCACCAAAAAAGACGGCCGCCGAGGCGGCCGGAAGGAGGGGATTCGATTCTGAGGGGAATCGAGGGTCAGGTTAGGCGGCGTTTCTTAAGGCAGACTTAAGGTTGGCCAAAACGCATGCCGTGTTCCCACCGTGCCGACGAACTGCGACGGCCCGGACGAGGGCGTCGTGTTCCGCGAATCCCCGACGACCGCCACGGCATCGACGACTCGTCCCCACGCCCGACGCGACGAGCGTCTGTCCCTGCGCGCGCTGATGCGCCTGCAAGGCATAGAGCGCCGTGCGCTTCGACAGACTGTACGTTTGTTCAAGCGATAACTGGTGATAGCGTGCCGCATCGCTGACGCCGTTCGACTTGCTGGCGCGCGTGTAGCTGTACCCCGCGCCGACGATCACCATCGGCGTAAATCGATAGGTCGAAATCACGCCGTAGGTATTGAACACTGCTTCGACGCGACGAGCCCGATGCACGCCGGACCGATCATCATCACCGCGCCCACGACGACGCCCGCGCGATGCGTGACCAGATCAGCTGTACGCGCAGATGCTTCATTAGAAAGGGCGAGAGGTAACCGCCGAACAGGCCGCCCAGATCGGCGGCGAAGAAAGGCAGCCACGCAAACAGGGCGATCTCCTTGAGGTCCATCTGACGCTCGGTGACGAGATAGAGCGGAATCCAGAAGCTGAACGTCTGCCAGGCTGGTTCCGGGAAAAAACGCGCTTGTGCGATGGCCCAGAAGCGGCGGGTGCCGAGCACGCTGTGGAGTCCGCGCTTGCCTGTGCCGATACCGATGCCGTTTTGGCCCGAGATAATGGTGTCGCGTTTGTTGTCGCAGATGCGAGTGTGTTCAGCGTGCCCGTGCAGACGAGCGCGATGATCCACCAGCGCACACCGGTAATGGTTCTTTTCAAGCATGTCTCCCTTTCTTGATTTGCTCATCTTCTAGTTCGAATTCGAACTTAAACGAACATTAACTGGGAGGTCATCGTACTACTGGGTCTACGATGGAGAACTGGTGGAAATCATAGTTATCAAGCGTTAGACGCTCGATCATAAGACGCCCAGTGAGGGTTATGTCGTTGAGTTATATGACGACTGGACGTGAATGTTGATACTTATTGTTCGATTATGAACATTTGTTTTCGGCTTTGAATTCCTAAGTAATTCGCGCCTCATTCGCAAGTTCGTTCTTGGAAATACGAGGCGCATCTAAGAACGCCTTGAGACCATGTGCGACCAAAGCCGATTAATTTTCCGTTTGCAATGCCAACCGGGATCGCTTACTTTGTAGCCGTTCTGCATGACTTGTTGGGAGAGACCGCGCATTCGATGCACGGCGCCGACGGAGCAACCGCCCCGGAAACTCTCAGGCGAAAGGACCAGCAGGTTAGACACAGAACATCTGGAGAGAGGCGCGTCGCGCCCACCGAAGGGGATCTCCGCCACCCGCTGGCGGAGTCAAGCTCTCAGGTACACAGACAGATGGGGCGTAGGTGCCGGTGTTCGGCGCCCTCAACGCAACCATCTGGAACTGTCATGTCCCACTACGCCGTCATCGGCGCCGGCATCACCGGCGTCACCACCGCGCATGCGCTCGCCGAGCGCGGCTTCCAGGTCACCGTCATCGATCGTCATCGCTACGCCGCGATGGAGACGTCGTTCGCGAACGGCGGCCAGCTCTCCGCGAGCAACGCCGAAGTCTGGAACAGCGCCGCGACCGTGCTCAAAGGCATCCGCTGGATGTTCACGCGCGATGCGCCGCTTCTCATGAACCCGTCGCCGGGCTGGCACAAGTATTCCTGGATGGCCGAATTCGTCGGGCAGATCAGGAATTACCGCGCGAATACGATTGAGACGACGCGGCTCGCGATCGAATCGCGGCGGCATCTGTTCGATATCGCAGAGCGCGAGAGCATCGACTTCGATCTGGAGCGGCGCGGCATCCTGCACGTCTATCACGACAAGCCGGGTTTCGAGGCGGCGGCGCGGGTGAACGCGCTGCTCGCGCAAGGCGGCCTCGACCGGCGCGCCGTCACTGCCGCCGAAATTCGCTCGATCGAGCCCGCGCTGCGCGGTGAATTCCACGGTGGCTTCTTCACGCCGTCCGATTCGACCGGCGACATCCACAAGTTCACGCGCGGCCTCGCGCGTGCGTGCGAGCGCCGGGGTGTCGCGTTCATGCACGACACGACGATCGAATCGGTCGGTCGCGTGGGCACACGGTTCGACGTGTCGGTCAAGCGCGCGGCGGGCGATGGCGATGTGGAGACCGAGCGGCACCGGTTCGACGGCATCGTCGTGTGTGCGGGCGTGGCGAGCCGCAATATCGCCGCGATGCTCGGCGACCGCGTCAACATCTATCCGGTCAAGGGCTATTCGATCACCGTCGGACTCGACGACGAAGCGAGCCAGCAGGCCGCGCCGTGGGTCAGCCTGCTCGACGACTCCGCGAAGATCGTCACGAGCCGCCTCGGGGCGAACCGTTTTCGCGTCGCGGGGACGGCGGAGATCAACGGCTTCAACCGCGACATCCGCGCGGACCGGATCGCGCCGCTCGTCGACTGGACGCGGCGGCATTTCAGCGGCATCGACACGTCGAAGGTGATCCCGTGGAGCGGCTTGCGCCCGATGATGCCGGGGATGATGCCGAAGGTGTCGAAGGGCAGACAGGCAGGCGTGTACTACAACACCGGGCATGGGCATCTGGGATGGACGCTTTCGGCGGCGACGGCGCAGTTGGTGGTCGGGGCGATTGCGGCTTAGCGGTAGATGGCGTGGGCTGCTTGGCGACGCCACGCCGTTCGTCGCAAGGCTGGACAACACGGCTCATGGGCGCCGGGCGTTTCGTCGAACACCGCGAGCCGAAGCAAGCGCTCACCGCCTTCGCTAGAATGAATCCACCTCATTCGGCGAAGGTGGACCATGCTCGAATTCCAGCACCACGCGAAGACAGCGAAGCTCGACATCGCCTACGCCGATGCCGGCCCCGCCGACGCTCCCGCGGTCATCCTGCTGCACGGCTGGCCGGATGCGGCGCGCGCATGGTCGCGCGTCGCGACGCGGCTGAACGACGCGGGCTTTCGGACCATCGTCCCTGAATTGCGCGGGTCGGGCGCGACGCGCTTTCTGCATGACGACACCGTGCGCGACGGCTCGGGCGTCGCTCTGGCGCAAGATGCAATCGATCTCGCCGATGCGCTCGGGCTTTCGACCTTCGACGTCGTCGGCCACGACTGGGGCGCGCGCGCCGTTTACACGACGGCGGCGCTCTTTCCCAAGCGCGTGCGGCGCATCGCGGCGCTGGCGCTCGCGTTCCAGCCGCGCGGCGCGTTCACGCTGCCGGGCTTCTCGCAAGCGCGCAAGTTCTGGTACCAGTGGTTCATGACACTCGACGATGCGCCGTCAGTGATCCGCGCCGATCCCAAGGGCTTTGCGCGCATCCAGTGGGACACATGGTCGCCGCCTGGCTGGTTCGACGACGCCGAGTTCGACGCCACCGCGCGTGCCTTCGACAACCCCGACTGGGTGCCGATCACGCTCAACGGTTACCGGCGGCGCTGGCGCAAGGACGAAGCGTCCGATGCGTCTTATGCGGCGCTATACGCGCGACTGGCGACGATCGAACGGCTCGGCACGCCGACGCTGATGCTGCAAGGCGCCGTCGATCTGTGCGACGAGGCGGAATCGTCGGAGGGGATGGAAGGGTATTTCACGGGCGGTTACCGGCGGGTATTGCTGGAAGGCGCCGGACACTTCCCGCTACGGGAAACGCCCGATGCCGTCGCCGATGCGGTGATCGCGCATCTGCGTTGAGGCGGGTTGCAGCGCGCCACGGCGTCGCAAAAAGCCGCTTACGCACCGCTCGCAAGACGGCTTCACAAGAAACCGTCCGCGACCCGCACAAATCCTCAAGCCCGCGTCGGCGCGACGGCGTTTCGCGGCCGCAGCGTCGCCATGATCAGATACATGCCGCCGCCGATCACTACGCCGAAGAACCACCCATACGTGTTCCACCAGACTGGCAGCAGGCTCGTGAAATTGGGCAGGAACGTCGAGAACACGCTGCCGACCACCGCGGCCGTCAGCGCGTTGATGTTCCAGCCGCCTTCGTAGCGATACTCGCCGTACTCCTGGTAAAGCGCCGCGACGTTGATGTTGCCCTTAGCGACGAGGTAATAGTCGACCAGGATGATGCCCAGCAGCGGCCCCATCGTCGCGCCGATTGCGTTGACGAAGTGCGCGGCGTTGCCTTCCCACGGCGCGAACGGATACAGCACGAGCGCGATGGCCGCCGCGATGTAGCCGCCCTTCTTGAAGCTGATCACTTTCGGAAACGTGTTGGAGATGTCGAATGCCGCCGACACGAAATTCGCGACCACGTTGATGCCGAGCGTCGCGACCGCGAACGTCAGCGCCGCGATCAGCGCCAGTAGCCAGCTATCGAACTTGGCGGAAATCTGCTCGGGATGCAGCAGCACTTCGCCGTACACCTTGAACGCGGCGATCGTGGTGACGCCCGCGACCAGCGAGAACGCGATCAGATTGACCGGAAGGCCCCATAGATTGCCTTTCTTCACGGCGTCGCGGTTCTTCGCGTAGCGCGAGAAGTCGCAGAAGTTCAGGTACAGCGCCGCGAAATAAGTAATCCACGTCGCGGCCACTGCCATCAGCGCCCAGAACGAGCCCGGCGTGCCGCTGATGCCGGCGTCCTTCGTCTTCTCCAGGAGCACGGGCATCGGAATGCCGTGGGAGAACGAAAATCCGCCGGCCTTGATGCAAAGGCCGATCGCTAGAATCAGCATCGCGATCCAAACCGCGGGTCCTGCCCAGTCCTGGAACCTGCGCACCGTCTCCATGCCTTTCTGGATGATGAGCAACTGCAGCGCCCAGATCACCACGTAACAGATCACCTCCAGCCCCGAGTGGCCGAGGACGTGCGTGCCCTTGTGGAACGCCATCAGGCTGTCGCTGCGGATCAGGAGCGCGACCATCGCGCCCGATGCCGCCGCCGTTTGCGCGCCGTACCAGAAGCATGCGACGACCGCGCGCACGATCGCCGCCAGATTAGCGCCCCACACACCGAAGGACGCGCGCGCGAGCACCGGGTAAGGCACGCCGGTTTTTTCTCCCGCGAAACCGATCAGGTTCATCAGCGCGAAGATGACGAGCGAGCCGAGGCCGATCGCAAGCACGAAGTTGACGAAGCTGCCGCACAGCAGGAACAGGCTGGCGGCGAGGTAGTAGCCCCAGAGGCTGTGCACGTCCGAAGTCCAGACGTTGAAGATGCTGAAGGCACCCCAGTTGCGTACCTTGGCGGGCGCGAGGTCTTCGTTGTAGAGGCCGGGGGACGGGTCGCGGATTTCCATTTTTTTATCTCCAAAGGGTTCGTGGCACTCAGGAAACACCGCCGAACAACCTTGGGCCGCGTCGCAGCCCCGGCGTCTGAAGCAGACTCGTATGGAAGAACTTTATGTATTTTGTCGCCTTGTATCGAATGGGTTAACCCTAGGCGATGTACGTATAGGCACCTCACCGCGTGACTTACTAATCGAAAGCTAAGGATTGCGATCCGCGAGCGCTTCCAGCATCGGCGCCGATGGTACGAAGAACAGACCACCCGTGACCGCCCGGCTGTAATCGAGAAGGCGGTCGTAGTTGCCGGGCGGCCGCCCGACGAACATGTTCTCCAACATCTGTTCGATCGGGTCGGGCGCATTGGCATAACCGATGAAGTACGTCCCGAACTCGCCCGCGCCGGGTCGGCCGAACGCCATGTTGTGTCGCAGGATTTTCACTTCCTGGCCGTCCTTCTCGATCGTCGTCAGCGAACTGTGCGACGACGACGGCTTCACGCCATCGGCGAGTTCGACGTCCGACAGCTTCTTGCGGCCGATGATCCGCTCCTGCGCCTCGACTGACAGCGAATCCCAGGCCGCCATGTCGTGCAGGTATTTCTGCACGATCACATAGCTGCCGCCGGCGAACTCCGGGTCCTGATCGCCGATCACGACGAAGTCGAACGCCTCGCGGGCTCTCGGATTTTCCGTGCCGTCGACGAAGCCGACCATGTCGCGCAAGTCGAAATAGCGGAAGCCATGCACTTCATCGACGACCGAGACCGCGCCGCCCAGCCGTCCCATCAATTGGGCGGCGAGCTCGAAGCAGAGGTCCATGTGGTCCGCGCGAATATGCAGGAGAAGATCGCCTGGCGTGCCGATCGCGCGGCGCGCGCCTTCGCCGAACTCGCGGAACGCGTGAAGGTTCGCGGGGCGCGGGGCGCCGAAAAGCGCATCCCATGCGTCGGAGCCGAAGCCGGACACGCACGAAAGCTCGCCGCTAGGCGCCCGCGTGCCGACAGCGCGAACCAGACCGGCGACGTCGGCGCAAAGGTCGCGCACCGTCTTCGCATGTTCGGGTCCGGGCTCGAGCGTGGCGACGATGAAGATCGCGCTGCGTGTGACGGGATTGCAAACGGCTTGCGGTTCCGGGAGGTCGGTGGGCATCGGATGAATGTCCTTGGATCGGTGGCGAGGTTTTCAGCAAGATTAGTGGATTCCGCGAATCGGCGCGACCACGAAGCGTTGCGTCCCACGGATGGAGGCGCTCGCGGCAGTCGTGGCCGGGCCGCACCGCTTCTCGCGCAGCGCAAGGACCGTCGTTTTGCTTCGTCTTGTATCTGTCGCGCCAACGGATACATGGCGATACACAACAGCATGTTCCCGACACATCCCGGATACGTCCGCGCGTTCAAATGCAGTCATCGCCAGACACCTTCGGTACTGGCGGCGGGAAACGGAATCTGTTCGCGCCGATCCCCCGGTGGTTGCCGAAACCTTCATTTCTTACGCACGGAGTACGACCATGAAACTCTTTCGAATTCTCACTGTTGCCGCCGTTCTCGCCACGCCTTTTGCTTCGTTCGCTCAGTCGAATGCGCCCGTGACGCGTGAGAGCGTCCGCGCTGAACTCATTCAATTGCAGAAGGCCGGATACAACCCGGCCAGCGATCAAACCCAATACCCGAGCAATATCCAGGCGGCGTCGGCTCGCCTGTACGCAACGGGTTCATATGGTCCTTCGACTGCCGGCACGTCGGTGGCTGGCGCGGCGGGCATCCCGGGCTTCGATTCCGTGTACGCGCGGCCTTGAGGGCTGCTGAGTCGGCGGCGCGCCCACATCGCAAGCGATTGCCGATCACAACGAGCCCGCGCCGGGACGAAGTCGTCACCGGCCAATGAAGCGCTTTCGCGTGCCGCGCGCGGCGAAGATCCGCGACGAGTCGTCAAGCGCGCGAAGGGCAAGGACGCCGGCGACCGTTTCTCGCGAGCACCCGCGAAAGCCGATGCGATGAGGCACGGTAAGCGCGCGAGGTCTCGCGCCATCATTTCGCGGGCTGCATCGCCTCGATTGCCTTCGCACGCGTGGCGCGAGCGTCGGCGATCAGCTTGTATCCCGCATAGTATTTGTAGATGTTGCGCACATAGGTCGTCGTTTCGATACCGATCTTCTCGGCCACGACGATCTCCACGTTGTTGAACCACTTGTCGGGGTCCAGCCCGCGCGCCGCCGCCTCCTTGCGCATCTTCGCGATGTTGCCCGGCCCGGCGTTGTAGCTTGCAAATGCGAAGAGCGGCCGGTCGCTGTCGCTGAAGTGGGCATCCGCGAAGTAGCGGGTCATCAATTGGTCCATGTACTTCGCGCCCGCATGAATATTGGCCTCGCTGATCGAGATACTGCCGACGCCCATCTGCTTGCCGGTGGCCGGCATGATCTGCATGATGCCGATCGCGCCGACGTGGCTGCGCGCCGACTGATCGAGCTGCGATTCCTGATATCCCTGCGCGGCCAGCATCAGCGGATCGAAGCTGTATTGCTTGCCGTACTTGGCGAACAGGGCGAGCGTCTGCTCGAAGCGCATGCGTTCGGCCGAGCCGGTGTTGTCGGAGATCTGCTTGATCCGTTTCATGTACTGCGACAGCCGGTATTCCGCGACGCCCTGTTTCCTCACATAGTTGACGTAGAAATCGTTGATCGCGTCCTTGAGTTGAGGGCTTTCCTTTCGAATCGCCCAGCCGATGCGACCCGCGCTCCTCACGACGAGATCTTCGCGCACCTTGATGCGCGGCAGCACTTGCGCCCACATTTTCCCTTTCCAGTCGTCGACGACCGCGATGTCGAACACGCCCGCGCTGAGCATCTCCAGCTTGTCTTCGTCCTCGAGCGCGTCCGGCAGCAGCGTGATCCGCATGAGCGGCTTGCCGTCTGATTTGAACTTGTCGTTCAGTGCCGTCAGGCTCTCGTAGTAGCTCGTTGCTTTGCGCACGTAGACCTGCTTGCCGGCGAGATCGTCGAGGGTGGCGATCGGCGGGGCCTTCGGCCCGGTCACGATGACTTCGCGTACGGTTTTCAAGTCGCGCGGCGCGATGAAGTCGACGATTTTCTCCCGCTCGGCGGTCACGGTCAGGTTGCCGGCGGATATGTCGCCGAGTCCGGCTGGAAGACTGGTCAGCAGCTTGTCGCGTGTGGCCGGAATCAGATGGACCGTCACGGGGCGCTTGCCGAGCCGATCGGCGTAGCGTTTGTTGATGTAGCGTTCGAAGTCGCGCGCGAGTTCGGCGGAGATGCCGCGCTCGCGGCCCTTGTCGTTGAAATAGAGCGTCCTGCTGTACGGGACGAGAAAGCGGATTTGGCGCCGCTCGAGCATCGCGTCGAAGTCGCCGGTCCAGGGCTTGTTGGCGATGTCCAGTTGACGGACCGCGGCGGGAGCCGTCGCCGTGGCTTGCGACGCGGGCGCGACAGCAGAAGCAGGCTGTGGCGAGGCTGCGTTGGCGATCGTGGTGACACTCAGGAGACAAACGAACGCCGCAATGGATCGACGGTTGGCTTTCATGACGCGTCCCCCGATAGGTCCGCCTTCTGCTTCGTTTTTTTCTCGCATCGCCGTCAGCGCGACGCAGCCGGATATATCGAAAGCATAGTTTAAGGTTTGGATCGTCGTGAAGACTTTGTGCAACGTGCGCTGTTAGCTAGTCGCTCCATGAGCGCTCGCATGGCGACAGCGCAAAAAGACACGGCCGTCGAGCGGCCGTGTCCTTAGGGTGATGTACTGCCGATACGCTCAGTGAACCGCTTTCTCCTCACCGGCCGCAGGCGCCTGCTTGGACTGCCGGCTCAGCATCAGCGTAACGACCGCCGACACAGCCAGCGTCGCGCCGACCAGATACAAGCCCGCCGAATACCCGCCCGTCACGTTCTTGAGCCAGCCGATCGCGAACGGTCCGACGAAGCCGCCGAGGTTGCCGACCGAATTGATCATCGCGATCCCGGCCGCCGCTCCGGCACCCGAAAGGAACATGCTTGGCATCGCCCACAGCGGCGCTTTTGCCGCGCTGATCCCGATGTTCACGACGACCAGCGCCAGGATGATCATCAGCGCGCTGGTGGCGCCGCCGGCGAACACGAACCCGAGGCAGGCCACGACACACGGAATGACGACGTGCCACGTGCGTTCTTCGGTACGGTCCGAATGCTTGGCCCAGAGGATCATCGCGACCACGGCCAGCACACTCGGCACGCCGGCGAGCAGACCCGTCTCGAACGAACCGAAGCCGTACTGCCGAATGATCAGCGGCGCCCAGAGGCCGAGCGTGTATAGACCCGCCGACGTCCCGAAGTAGATCAGTGCAAGCGCAAGCACGCGGGGATCGCGCAGTGCGCTCAGCGCGCCAGCGGTGTGTCCGGCATGCGATTGCTTCGCGTCGGCTTCCGTCTTCAGCTTCGCGATCAACCACTCGCGCTCGTCGGCCTTGAGCCAGTGCGCCTTCGACGGCGTGTCGGTCATGTACTTCAGCACGACGAAGCCGAGGATGATCGCAGGCACGGCCTCGATGATGTAGAGCATCTGCCAGTCGGCGAGACCCCAGATCGGCTGCAGTTTCATGATCGCGCCGGAGAGCGGCGAGCCGATGGCCGTCGAGATCGGCGCGGCCGCCATGAACCAGGCTGCTGCGACGGCGCGCTGCCGGGCCGGGAACCACAGGCTGAGATACAGAATGATGCCGGGGAAGAAGCCCGCTTCGGCGACGCCCAGAATGAAGCGCAGCGCATAAAAGCTGTTCGGTCCGACGACGAACGCCGATGCCGCCGAGACGATCCCCCACGACACCATCACCCGCGCGATCCACTTGCGCGCGCCTACCTTGTGAAGAATCAGGTTCGACGGCACTTCGAACAGGAAGTAGCCGATGAAAAACAGCCCGCCGCCCAGGCCGAACGCCGTGGGCGATAGACCGATGGCCTTGTTCATCGTCATCGCGGCGAAGCCGACGTTGACGCGGTCGAGAAAGCTGATGAAGTACAGCAGCATCACGAACGGAATAATCCGCAGCATGAGCCTGCGGGAAACCCGCGCTTCGAGTTCGGAAATCATCTTGTCTCCTCCTTGGAGGGGTGGGCGGTGCGGGTGCTTTTTATTGTTTTGGGCGCGCGCATCGGGGCTGCACAGGTGTCGATCGTGAATCTTTAAGCGCGCAGGAAGCCACGAGCGGCGCGGATGCCGCTCGGGATTCCCTGCTTCGTCTGACGCGCGCTTAGGCTGCGGCGGCGACTGCGGCCTTTTCCAGCAGCGCGCAAACGGCTGCCGTCACTTGCGCGGTGGTCGCCGTGCCGCCGAGGTCGCGCGTGTGAAGCGACGTGTTGGCGGTCACCGCTTCGACGGCCTGCATCACGCGCCGGGCGGCGTCGGA
>NZ_FCNW02000059.1 GCF_001544475.1 Caballeronia humi
GGTACGGTGCTCGATGCTTGCCCATTTTGACACCCCCTTTTAAAAGGATAGGTGTCCGTTTTGGCGGGTCAATCTCAATCAGTGGGCAATGGCGCAGGCCATCGAGCGACAACGCACGCTCACAGCCGATCCATGGGAAGGCTACTGGCGCACGCGGCAAGGGATTACTGCCGCGATGCCCCGGGCGGTTGGCATGAAGCGCTAAACCAGTATCATGTTCAACGCCGAACGACCGGACTTACAGACACTAGCCACAAGCCTCCGTACCGCCGTGGTACGAGGCGACCCGTTCGCACAAGCCTTGGTGTCGCTGCCGTCGCAAAGCCGGGCACAGGTCTTCGCCGCTGCCAGGCGTTCTGGGTCGGCGTCATCGCCGGGATTGGAAGGGAGTTTTTGTGCGATTCAGCGATTCAGCTACTTTTGTGCGTCGACCGTTTTGGCAGATGCCCGCAAAATAAAGCCCGCCTCATCGGCGGGCAGGGTCACACAGGAGGTGATGTCTCGTATCGGAGAGACATCCTATGTTGTAGGTCACTGCGATGCTAGAAGCAAGACGTGCGACCTGTACGTAAAGGAGCGACCATGGACATGTGTGTCATCACGCATGCGCCCACGCGAGCCACCGACGTGATCTTAGCACGATCGTTCGATATTTCCCTACGTAAGTCGCGTCGCAGCGTTGGCCACGCTGCGCCGCAGGGTCGCCGTTCATCGAGTTACAGGACGATCCACGCGACCTCCGCGTCTGAAATCCGTCTATGCCTCGTGCCACGGGCCCCCGCCCTCTCTGGTAAATACTAACGATGACGCACGCATTCAATGCCTGTTACGCGACCGCTGGATTGATTACCCACGCGCCTTTCAGGCACTCGAACAGCTTGAACGGTTATTTGTCACGCCGCGGCGCGAACGCATGCCGTACCTGTTGCTACATGGCGATTCAAGCATCGGCAAGACGCAGATCACCCTCGGCCCTTCGAGGATGAAGCCTTCGGAAGCTGGTTCGGCCGCGTTGCCAATCGTTATAGGCTAAGCATCGATCGGATGTGGGTAGCCAATCAGCTCGGGCCCTTGCCATCCCTGACAACGCCGGATGGATACTGTTCTCTCCCGTTGACAACCGTGTGCTCGACACACTCCCCGATCTCGCACGGCTCGACACGCTCGGCTAGCGCATCCAAACGCGTACCGACTGGATGATTCCGCGAACCCATTTTATCTACTGCTTCCGTTGCCTGGTGTTGACCCGGCTGACGTTACCGCGCCTCGCTAGAACGGAGGTACGTTGATCCCGCCGCGAGCTGCTGCGACGAACACGGCGAGCCGTTAGAAACAGTACGTGCGTCGACGATGCGGCAGGCAACCAATATGGAACATCTACTAAAGCTGGTCAGCCCCTACCAGAAACCACCTGACAAGCGCCGCCGCCGTTATTAGCGGAAATATTGAACCCATTGACGGAAATCGTGAACCTCAACAAATACCGACGTCGAAGGTACGCTGACGGCGACGGGAGAGGAGACATAGGAAGCCGGCTTTTGCAGTGGTCTTTGACGCCCCTGTCAAAGCGTCAATTTTGTCGCATTATCACGTAAGAAATCGATCAACGTTTGGGGATTGACCGGTTTCACAAAGTGCTGCTCACACCCGGCCTCGCTTGATCGGGCGCGGTCCTCTGGCGCCCCGAATCCACTCAGGGCAGCCAAAACGGCATTGGCGGTCACCGGTAGCGCCCGTAGCCGCCGGGCGAGCTCGTATCCGTTGATGCCAGGCAGCCCAATGTCCAAAATGACGACGTCGGGGTGAAATTCTTCTGCCTTCGCCAACGCGGCTTCTCCGTCGAACGCGCATTGGACTTCGTGCTCATGCAAGATCATCGCCAGCGATTCGGCCGCATCGTGATTGTCATCGACGACCAGAACGCGTAGTCGTCTCACCGGTTGTTTTGCCGGTTCCGTTGGGTCAGCATTTTCCGTAGCGGCCGCACGCGTCGTTGGCAGCGTGACAATGAACCGCGCTCCCATTCCCACACCGTCGCTTGCACCGGTGACTTTGCCCCCATGCATGTCAACTAGGTTCCGGACGACAGACAGCCCGATCCCAAGACCCGACCGCCACCGGCCGTCTGGTGCGGCAAGTTGGACGTAGGGCTCGAACATACGGCTAAGTTGCGACGGCGGGATGCCAATGCCATGGTCGCTCACAACAATTTCTACCAGGCCGTCGCGAACTGCTGCGTCAATCGTTATCTCGGTACCGCCGTCTGAGTATTTGATTGCGTTATCGAGCAGATTGGAAACTACCTAGGTCAACCTCGTTCGGTCACCGTCCACCAGTACAGGCTCATCGGGCAGGCTGACAATGATCTGGTCCCGGTGCTCGTTTGCGATCGGCCCACTGATTTCGACAGCGCTCCGCACGGCCTCCCTGATGTCGAATACTTCGCGTTGCAAGCGGATCTTGCCGCTGCTGATGCGTGAAACGTCCATCAAATCGTCTATCAGGCGGGTCAAATGAGCGCACTGGCGCTCGACTGTCACGCGTGCCCATTCAACCTCGGGCGGGATATCGGCACTGATCTGCTTGAGAATCTGCGCCGCATTACGGATTGGAGCCAGAGGGTTTCGAAGTTCGTGCGCCAACGTTGCCAGAAACGCATCCTTGCGACGATCCGTCTCCCGAAGCGACTCTTCAGCGAGCGTGCGTCGCGTGATGTCGGCCAGCGTACCGGTGAAAGAACGGACAGAGCCGTCCGGTTCTGTCCTGAAGCGACCATACATCTCGACCACGCGTGGTTCATGATCAGCGATTCGCACGATGCGGAAAATCGAATGGAAGTCGCCCCGGTGTTGCATCGTTTCCATGTAGTGCTCAATGAGCGCCTGAGCGTCGTCGCGGTGCACAAGTTCACGGACAAATGCTTTGCACGACAGGGGCCCCTGAGGTTCGGGTTGGCCCGTGATCTCGTACATCAGTTTGTTTTCCCAAACACCTGTTCGAGTTGGCACATCCCACTCGAAAATACCCAACCCCGCTGCAGATGCAGCCATTCGAAGCCGTTCCTCGCTCTTCTGCTGCGCGGCGAGAGCAAGGTCTCGCTCACCGATAGTCGCCGCGATCCTCCCGTCCTGTTCGTCGATCAGTTGCCTGATCGCAGTGCGAATGGTTGCGCTGAATAATTCCTCAATAAGCTGATGAGCGCCGGCCTGCGCGCTACGTGACGCCGATGTCCCCGCAAAAAATTCGCGGCTCGCCTGCTGCACGCAGCGCTGTAACCGGTTGAGTTCGCGAAACAATTCGTCGAGCTGGTAGCCCCGCATCCAGCGGTCACGGCCGTGTTTCTTGGCGTCAATGCTTAACTGCGCAAGAGTCGACTGAATAGAGGCAGCGCGCAAAACGGCACAGATTTCCTCATATAGCGCCGGGAGGTGATCGACCAGTTGTCCCGTCGTTAACCTGCCTGCCTGCTCACTGGCCGGGTCCGCTCTCACGGCGCGGAGCCAACGGCGCGTTATGAGGCCCCGCTTTCCCTCCAGATATGCTGCAAGCTCGGGAAAAGAACTGGTGCGTTGCGGCTTCATCATTATTGGTTCCGCGTCGTTTTACGAGCGAATCGGCCATCGGACCATCGGGAAGAGCGCCCTTGTCCCAGTAGGAAATACATCGTGGAACGTTTTTCTTCTCTTCCGCTAACTAGAGCTAGCGACCAAAGTCCCACGCGAGGTGGAGGCGGAATTTAAGAAGCGCTCGCCCGGTTGTCCATCAGCAAAGGCCCGGGGCTCGCTTCCTTGCGAGAGGTCAACGGGCAGCAAGTCTCTGTCCAATGATGATGCGTACCACTGGGCCGCATAGAAAGCAAAGAATGTGCCGCCACGGAGCTTACGGGATCACGGACGCATTGCTTTCCTCGAGAAGAAGCCGTGTCGGCAGCTGGGCCAGACTTCGACGGCCGCATGAACTCCGTCAGCCGCCGTTCGGCGACGCCTTACGAGGGTCTCCTCCTGTCAGCACCCGGTCGCCGAGTGGAAAAGCAAGCAAGCGCGGCGGCGGTTCCGACTGATGCAAATCGAACGACTCAGGGCCAGGCGACAGCAGCCTTCGACCGTGTCCGGACGACACAAGACGGCGTTATGACGAAATATCGACACTAACGACAGTCATGCGATCCACATGTTACTATCGGTCGTGGAATCCTCATCAAATGAGCGCATGATGAAAACCCTCGACGTGTCACAGGCCACCGCCGCCGCCCAGGCTGGAGGGGTGCTTAATGCTGTCTTGCGGGCCGACGGCGCCCAGTTTTTTATCGAGCTGGAAACCCGCACCGCCGGTACCGCCGTGCTGGTCACATCCAACAATCGGCGGCCGCGCGCCTTCCGCAACCCCATTAAGGCGCTCGAAGTCATCCGTGACCTCGGCGTGCAGAATGGGCGTTTTTCGCTAGAGGCATGGCGACCCGACGAAGCGGAGGTCGATCGACAGAGCCGACCGGATCGTGCGGAGGCCATGAAGCAGACGCACTCGAACGCGGCCGCCTATGAAAAGTGGTTCCGTGAACAGGTGCAGGAATCGTTGGACGATCCCCGACCAAACGTCCCGCATGCACAGGTGCAAAAAGAGATGGCCGACAAGAAGGCCGCATTGCGCAAGCGGATCTCAGCCCGCGGGGCTAAATCTTGATCGTTGAATGGCGGGTGAGAGCGAGCGAGGACCGCAACAACATCTTTGACTACATCGCCGAGGACAACCCCGCCGCCGCACTCGAACTGGACGACGAAATAGAAAAGAAGACGGACGCCCTGCCCGATCATCCTGAGCTCTACCGCATCGGTCGCGTGCGCGGCACGCGCGAGATAGTGTTGGCGCCCAATTACGTGCTGGAGTATCGAATCCTGAAGCGAAAGGCCGTCATCGAGATTGTGCGTATCGTCGGCGCAAGGCAGAACTATGGACGGCGGGTGGAGGCATGACGAGCGGCAGCCCCTGGGTGATGTCGCCGGTTCGCGTTGTCAGCGGAAGGGGCGGTAAGACATCTACCGCGCGAGCATGCTTATGAGACGGTGCTTGGCCATCGCCGCCTGTAATGTCGTCAGCCACATGCTTTCCTGATTCACGTCCTCGCTCATTTGCTGCTTGCGTTCGTCCTCTTCCAAGAGAAACGAACGCCGGTTCCGACGTTCTATTCCTTTATGTAAAAAGGACGCGGCGAGGTCAGCGTGGTCGCGGCGAATTATTCTGTCGTGGGAGGCGGACATCGGTAGCTGACTCTATTCACCGTCAATTCTTTGGAACGTGTCGGTCCCGGTGGAAACGTGGTTGGCTACCGCCCCCGTCATGCTCTCGCAAAGTAGCCAAGTTGTAACGATGCGCTCCATATTCCCCCCGCTCAGCCGCTTTGTACTGTCCGACTGAGGAAGCAACAGCGGCATAGCGTCCCCAGGACAGAGACCGAAAGTACCAGTTCCGCATTAAGTTCATTTCGACACCTACCGTCGAAACACACGGCCTTTCCTTTCACGCCATCACGCTGCGATCTTCCTGTACTCTTGCGGGTTTCGAGCGGCTTCTGTGTTATATGAAATTCGCGGACGAGAGCGCCGCGATTGAGCGACCGGAAGTCGCATTCGTGAGATTGATCGGCTCGGGTAACCACTTGAAGGGGCCGTCTACCTGTGCGGCGATTTCTGTGCACCTTGGCGTATTGCCTGGCCGATGCGCCGGGCGAAGTGCACCACTTTTCTGCGGCGCGCGGGACGCATCGTCCCCTATCACCTTGTTATCCAGGGAAGCTGCTGGGTTTGCCCCGTCGACGATCCGGCTGCTGCCGGGCCGATGCCGGAGAATTCGTTGTCGTGCCGCGCGGTCAAGCGCATCTGATCGGCAGCTCGCGCGAAGCGGTGCAAGAGTCAGCAGGGAATCTGCCGATTTGCCCGGGCCTCGCGCCGGGCGAACCGGTTAAATTGGGCCACAGCGGCCGCACGGCGCAAACCCGTTTGATTTGCGGCTTTTTCGCCTGTCACGATACCCTTATGAATCCGGTACTTCTGGGGCTGCCGTGCATCTTCAAGGCCGACCTGCGAAACGATCCACATTCGCCGTGGTTCGAATGGACCCTCGGGCTTGCTGCTGCAGAGGCGGCCGAGTGGAGCGCAGGAAGCGCGGTTATGCTGGCCCGGCTGTCGGAACTGTTATTTGTGGCCGCAGTACGGGGGTTTATCGACGCGCTGCCGACCGACCGGAAGGGCTGGCTCGCGGGCGTAGGCGATCGCTTCGTTGGCCTCGCGCTCGCGATATTGCACGGGAAGCCCGCGCATGGCTGGACAATTGAGCAGCTCGCGCAAAAAACGGGCCTCTCGCCTGCTGCGCTCGTGCAGCGCTTCACCCACCTATTAGGCGAGCCACCGCTGCAGTATCTTGCGCGCTTGCGCGTAGAGATCGCGGCGCAGAAACTGGCGAATGACACGGTCGCTGTCGGTCGTGACGACGCAGGCAGGCTTTAAACCGGAGACAGGGACCAATTACAGGTTGAAGCGATAAACCTGGCAGCACCAGTACTGTCGTCAAGTTAGCCATACTCGCTCCTTTCCTATCGTCCTTGCTCGCTGTCAGGCCCGTTCAACACGGCCTTTGGCGGGTCCACCGGAGAAATAATGGAAAGCGAACTTAAACTACTGGTCTGTGTTGGGAAAGCGAGCCAAGTCCTGCACTCCCCCGCTATTAGCCGCTTGCTGGTCGATCCGGCGACCACGGACGAGTTAACGAGCACGTACTTCGATACGCCGGATTTCCAGCTGCATAAGAACGGCGCCTCACTGCGTGTCCGTGTTGTAGGCGAGAAGCGACTGCAGACGCTCAAGCTCGATGGCGCCATCGCGGCAGGGTTCTTTGAACGGGAAGAGTTTGAAGGCCCGGTGGCCGGCAACTCGCCAGACCTCGACTCGCTGAAAGAGCTGCTTCCCCAGAAAAAAAACGGCACCAGGGTTTTACAGACAGACGGACTCGCATCGCAGCTTCAGCCGTTGTTTGTTACCCGCGTCAAACGTTCGACCGCTGTGCTTCGCCTGTCGCAGGACACGGAAGTGGAACTGGCAGTCGATGACGGTGTGATCGAGGCCGAGGCTGGCTCGACGTCGATTCACGGCGTGGAGATGGAACTGAAGAGCGGCGCGCCCGAGCAGCTTTATGAACTGGCGCTTGCCCTTCTGGAAGAGGTGCCCCTTCGCATCGACTACATGAGCAAAGGCGATCGTGGATACGAACTGCTCGTGCAAGAGCACCGTGCGCCCGTGCGGGCAGAACCACTCGAACTCAAGAAACGTTACACAGTTGAGGAGGCGTTCCAATACATCGCGAAGAACTGCCTCGCGCAAGTCCACGGTAACGAGCGAGGCGTGGTGTCGGGACATGATCCGTCCAGCGTCCATCAAATGCGGGTGGGACTTCGCCGGTTGCGCTCAGCGCTCGATATGTTTGCGGACGTAATTGTTGCGCCCGCAGAGTTCGACCGAGAGCTTAGATGGATCGCCGGTGAGCTTGGCGGCGCACGTGACTGGGAGGTTTTGGCGGGCGCAACGCTCGATCAGGCGTTCGATTCCGCCAGAGACGGCGACGACGTGAATGCGACCCGGCAGGCCGCGAAGGAGCGCGCGGTCCAGAATCGCAAAGCAGCGGCCGCTGCGGTCGATTCGGTGCGCTACACCCGGCTCGTGTTGCGGCTCACACTCTGGGTTGAGTCGATGGGATGGCGCAATGGGCAAAGCGACGCAGGACGCGCAGCATCCGAGAAATCGGTCTCGAGGTTTGCCAACGCGACGCTGTCGAGCCGTCATAAGAAGTTGCTCAAGCGTGGCAGGGGCCTGGCGAAACTCGACGACGAAAGCCGCCATCGCGCGCGCATTGCCGCGAAGAAACTCCGCTATGCGACCGAGTTTTTCACATCGCTGTTCCTCAATCGGGTGGTCAAACCCTACATTGGTGCGCTGAGCGAGCTTCAGGATGACCTCGGTTGGCGCAACGACATCGTGGTCGCAGATGGCTTACTCAGGTCATTGGCAGCGGCGAAGCCCGAAGCCGCTTCTGGTGCCGGCTTTGCACGCGGCTATTTCGCATCGCGCGCTGCCGAAGACCACGATTCATTGAAAGCGCTATGGAAGAAGTTCAAACGGCTCTCCCCGCCTTCGTTGCCCAACCAGTAGCGTGCAACGGACTGCATTGCGCAAAATGGAGAAGCCCTGCTAGTTGCCTTAGGTCACCGGCGCCGGATTAAACAGAACCAGCGCGTTATGCAGCTTGAGCTTCTCCGCACAAGTCTGCTTGCGCCCACTCGCGACTTCGAGCATCAGCCTGAACAACTCCCAACCCACGTCTTCGATGGAAGACTCTCCGGTCGCGATCGTCCCGGCATTGATGTCCATCAGATCGTGCCAGCGGCGCGCGAGATCGGAGCGCGTCGCGACCTTGATCACCGGCACTTCCGCGAGACTGTAAGGCGTGCCGCGACCGGTGGTAAATACATGCAGGTTGATCCCCGCCGCCACCTGCAGTGTGCCGCAAATAAAGTCGCTAGCAGGCGTGGCAGCGTAAATCAGCCCCTTCCGCCTGACTTTCTCCCCCGGCGACAACACGCCCGAAATCGCCGAATTGCCCGATTTGATGATCGATCCCATCGCCTTCTCGACGATGTTCGACAGTCCGCCCTTCTTGTTGCCCGGCGTCGTGTTCGCGCTGCGATCGGCGCTGCCGCGCTTCAGGTAATCGTCATACCACTGCATCTCGCGGATGATCGCCGCCGCCACGTCCGGATTCGCCGCGCGGCTCGTCAACTGGTCGACGCCATCGCGCACTTCCGTCACCTCGGAGAACATCACGGTCGCGCCCGCGCGCACGAGCAGATCCGTTGCGAATCCGACCGCCGGATTCGCCGTCAGCCCGGAAAACGCATCGCTGCCGCCGCACTGCACGCCGATCACCAGATCGGAGGCTGGACACGTCTCGCGACGCCGGTTGTTCAGCCGCTCGAGATGCCGCTCGGCCATCCGCATGATCGAGTCGATCATCGACTCGAAGCCGACATGTTGCTCGTCCTGCAGCACGACCACGTCGCCGTTCGCATCCGCGCCGATGTCGCCGATGTCGGCCACGTCGTCGACGGCCGTGGTCATGATCGGAATCGTGCCTGGCGGCATGAGACGCTCGGGTTGCAGCTTCTCGCAGCCGAGGCTCACCATCATCACCTCGCCGCCGAAATTCGGATTCAGGCTGATGTTGCGCACGGTGCGGATGGGCACCATCGCGTCGGGTGCGTCGATCGCGACGCCGCAGCCGTACGTGTGCCCAAGACTCACGACATCGTCGACGTTCGGATAGCGCGGCAACAGCTCTGCCTTGATGCGCGCGACCGCGTGCTGGACGACGTCGGCGACGCATTGCACGGTCGTCGTGATCGCGAGGATGTTGCGCGAGCCGACCGTGCCGTCCGCGTTGCGATAGCCCTCGAACGTGAAGCCTTCGAGCGGCGGCATCTCGGGCGGCTTGATGGTCGCGATCGGCAAGCCTTCGAGTCCCGGCGGGCTCGGCATACGGATCACGTGCTCGTTGATCCAGCTTCCCTTCGGCAGGTTCTTCAGCGCGTAGCCGATCACCACGTTATAGCGGATGACTTCATCGCCCTCGGCGAGATCCTTCAGCGCAACCTTGTGCCCCTGCGGCACGCGCTCGCGCAGCACCAGGCCGTCGGCGAACGTGGCGCCTTCGGGCAGCCCGCCGTCGTTGACGACGATCGCGACGTTGTCTTGCAGGTGAACGCGAATGTAAAGGGGAGCCTGGGTCATTTCATCCTCTGAGGGCGTTGTTGCATATATCCGGGCGCGGCGCGGCGGCCTGACGTTTACGCGCAACGGTCGGGGGCGGTGCCCCTGTTAAC
This sequence comes from Caballeronia humi, assembly GCF_001544475.1. Classification (GTDB taxonomy): domain Bacteria; phylum Pseudomonadota; class Gammaproteobacteria; order Burkholderiales; family Burkholderiaceae; genus Caballeronia; species Caballeronia humi. The sequence continues at coordinate 9,923 of NZ_FCNW02000059.1, forward strand.
TTTGCGTCGAATTGCGTAGATTCTCGATTTTTGCCGAGAAGATGCGCAAGGACGAACACAAGACGCGTGAGCCCAAGGGGAAATACCGTGTCAGGAACTGGACGCAGTACAACGCGGGCTTGATCGCGAGAGGCGACGTGACGATGTGGATCGAGCAGAGCGTACTGAAAACGACTGAGACGCGGTTGCCCAAACGCGGCCGGCCTTACGCCTACTCGGACGCGGTGATTCAGATGCTGCTCGGGCTCAAACAGGTGTACCGCCTTCCGTTGCGAGCGCTTCAGGGCTTCGCGCATAGCCTACGCGAACTCGCATTCGCGGACTTGCCGGTGCCCAATTACACGACGCTGAGTCGCCGCGCGCAAGACCTGAAAGTTAGGTTGCCCGCCCTGCGCAGCGGCGAACCGCTGCATCTGGTGGTCGATAGCACCGGCGTGAAGCTCTACGGCGAAGGCGAATGGAAGGTGCGCAAGCACGGCTATTCGAAGCGCCGCACCTGGCGCAAGGTGCACTTGGGACTGGACGCGAAGACCGGTCAGGTATGCGCTGCGCTGATGACGCATCAAGACGTCGCCGATGCCGACGTGTTGCCCAAGCTGCTCGATCAGATCTCTGCGGACGAACCGATCGATACCATCGGCGGCGACGGCGCGTACGACACCAAGCAATGCCACGCGGCGATCGCCGCACGCGATGCTCAACCGTCGATCCCGCCGCGCGAAGGGGCGATGCCCTGGTCTGAGAACACGCCTGGCGCGAGCTGGCGCAATGAGGCGATTGACGCCATTGCGCGAAGCGGTCGACAGGAATGGAAGAAGCGCAGCGGCTACCACCGGCGCTCGCTCGTCGAGAACCTGATGTATCGACTCAAGACGCTCACAGGCACTCGTCTATGGGCGCGCTGCATCGGTTCCCAAGCAACCGAGGTAGCGATCCGCGTGGGCGTGCTGAACCGCATGACGGCGCTCGCACGCCCGCAGTCCACCCGCATCGCATGAATTCAGGATCGCAGAAGCCATCTTGTCCTTACGTTCGACTTATGCAACAACGCCTCCTCTGAGCGGCAGGTGGTGAAGTACATGGGTCATGCGTCATCCTATGCTTTTGACGAAAGCACCCTCCGGCTAGGACGCGGTAAGTAACAGTTCCGCGGTCGCTATGAAAAGCGGAGCGGCTCCAGTGGACGCCGCCTGACAAGCTGGCCGGCATCCTAAGCTGCCGGACCTACCCCTCGTCTTACTTGACCCCAGGACTCACTGCCACCAATTGCGGCTCGAGCATGCGGTCGCCGCTTCTCGCCAGCCAACACACCGCAAATGCTGCGATGATATCGAACACCGCGAGTACGACAAACAGCGGGCTGTAACCGACCTGCGTGACCAATACGCCGAACAGCGCGGTGAACGCCGCAGCTCCCAGGTAACCCGCCATTCCGCCCATGCCCGTGGCAGTCGCAACTTCGTTCTTGCCGAACATGTCCGACGTAATCGCATATAACGCCCCTGACAAGGTCTGATGGGCGAAGCCGCCGACGCACAGCAGCGCAACGGCCGCGTAAGGGCTGGCTACCAGGCCGACGCATGCCGGCCCGACCATGCAGAGTGCACCGAAGACGAAGACCATCTTGCGCGACGTGAACAGCGAAACCTTCGCGTACTTATGGAACAGCGGACTGAGGTAGCCGCCGAGCACGCAACCAATGTCGGCAGCCAGAAAGGGCATCCACGCATACAGCGCGATTTCCTTCAGGTTCATGTGCCGCTCGGTCATCATGTAGAGCGGGATCCACGCATTGAAAGTCTGCCAGGCCGGCTCGGACAGTATCCGTGGGATGCCGATCGCCCAGAAATTGCGGCTGCCGAGCATTTCAGTCCACTTTCGCTTCGGCGCGCCCACATTGCTGTGCTTGGCCTCCTGCCCGCTGAGAATGTAATCGCGTTCAGCGTCGCTCAGCAGCTTCTGATCACGCGGATGTTTGTACAGCAGCATCCACAGCGCGCTCCAGGCTATGCCCAGCACGCCGACGATCAGAAACGCCCATTGCCATTGCCCGTGCAGCAATGCCCAGACGACCAACGGCGGTGCGAGCAGCGCGCCGATGGACGAGCCGATGTTGAACCAGCCGATCGCCACCGAACGCTCCTTGGCCGGGAACCACTCGCTGGTCGCCTTCACGCCCGCCGGAATGCCGGCCGCTTCGGCGATGCCGAGAAGGCCGCGAAAGAACGCAAGACTGCGCCAGTCCGTCGACCATGCCGCCGCCGCGCAGGCCAAAGACCAGGCGAGCGCGAATGCCGCAAAACCAATCTTGGTGCCGACCGTGTCGAGCAGATAGCCCGCAACCGGTTGCATGAACGCATAACACAGTTGCCACGCCACCACGACGTGCGCGTACTGCTCGGTGGTCATGTGGAGGTCTTTCATCAGCGTCGGCGCCGCTACCGAAAGCGTGTTGCGCGCGAGATAATTAATGATGAGCCCGGCCGCGACCAGGCTGACCATCCACCAGCGGATGCCCTTGATTTTCATGGCTGTGTCTCCTCGAAGTCTTTTAATGATCAGATGGGCTGGGCTGCGGGAGCCGTCGAGCCATCAGGCCCGGAATCGACGCGCGAGTAATCGAGGCCGACGAAGCTGCCGCCCTGGTAGCGTTGGCCCAAAGTGTCGAGCGGGTTCGGCCTTGCCAGCACTTGCGCGGCGTACACCTCGGCGTTCTGTGTCGGCTGATAACCCAAACGTTCGGCCCCGCCGTTGTCCCACCAACTCCGTGTGTTGGCGGAGACGCCCCAGACCGTCATGAAGCCGACGTCCTCCGCTTCGATACAACGGTCGAGAAAATGGATCAGGTCGCGATGGCCGAACCAGGTGCTCAGGTGTCTGGGCTCGGTCGGACGATCGAGGCAACTGCCGATACGCACGCAAATACTTTCGATGCCGTGCTTGTCCCAATACATTCTTGCCAATGCTTCGCCCCACACTTTGCTCAGGCCATAAAACCCGTCTGGGCGCAACGCGCAGTCGAGGGTGAGATGTTCAGTGACCGGGTACATGCCGATCGCGTGGTTCGAGCTGGCGAACACCACGCGTCGCACGCCTTGTCTGCGCGCGCCTTCGTACACTTCGACCAGCGCGAGAAGGTTGTTGTCGATGATCTCGGGCAGAGGGCGCTCCACGCTCGTACCTGCAAGGTGGATTAACACATCGACACCGTCCAGCAGGCGGTCGACGACGACCGGGTCGCGTAGGTCGCCGTGCATGACATCCTCACCGTCCACCAGAGGAGCAAGGGGCTTTGAGCCAGCGGCTGAGCGTAACGGGGTGCCGCGAGCGATCAACGCGGTCCGTACGACCGAGCCGAGCTGCCCACCGGCCCCACTCAGGGCAATCTTCTTCATAAAGGTCCTTTAAGTGCCCCAAACGCTTGAGCCAAGCTGGCAGAATTCAGCGGTCAAGCCGAGACGGTAGAGCGAGCCAATAAGCGATCGCTAGTTGTACGATAACGTACTTTCTCATATTGGCGTTTGGATTCATCTAGGCACTTACCCGCAGATAATGCACCACCGAGCAGAGCCGTCGCAGCTATTCACGTAATGCGTGCCAAAACTGGGGCTAGCGCAGCGTGGCGAGGGTTTGGTGGCTGAAGGTGTATGCAAATACGTTACGGGTAAACGTCCCTGTTCCGCCACGGTCATAAGACATACGATGTACTCTGACGTCAGACGACAAAAGCACCTGACGAACCTTTATTTACTCCCGATTTCAGGAAAACTAGACATGACAGCGTCGACCCCTTATCAGCCGTTACCGAACACGTTTCGCCAGTCGGTTCGCGACGGCGAACGCCTGATTGGGGGATGGGCCTCCCTCGCAAGTCCGATCACGACGGAATTGCTGGGCGTCGTCGGTTTCGATTGGCTGTTGCTGGATGCGGAACACGCCCCGAACGACGTTCTAACGCTCATCCCGCAGCTCATGGCACTCAAAGACAGCCCGAGCGCGCCTTTCGTACGGCCACCGGCGAATGACAGCGTTGTCATCAAGCGCATGCTGGACGCAGGCTTTTTCAACTTTCTGATCCCTTTCGTAGACAGCGCCGCTGATGCGGAACGCGCCGTCGCCGCGACACGTTACCCGCCGCTGGGCGTGCGTGGCGTATCGGTCGGCCAACGAGGCAATCGCTACGGAACCATTGCCAACTATTTCGACATTGCGAACGACAACATCTGCGTTGTCGTGCAGATCGAGAGCCGTGCTGCAGTCGAGGCGATCGATGAGATTACCGCGGTCGATGGTGTTGATGCCGTGTTCGTCGGTCCCTCCGATCTCGCCGCCTCATACGGGCATATCGGCAATGCAAACCACCCCGAAGTGCAGGAAGCCATCGCTTATGTTTTCGAGCGCGTCAAGGCGGCCGGCAAGGCAAGCGGCATTCTCGCGCCCATGCAGGCGGATGCCGAGCGCTACCTCGCGATGGGGAGCACGCTGGTGGCGGTCTGCGCCGACATGGGCCTCCTTCGGAACGCCGCACAAGCCGTACAGAAGCATTTCATGCAGAAGTAAGCACGCGTGGTCAACGTGACATCACAACGTTTGGAGAATCAAATGCAAAAGGCAGGCTTTATCGGACTTGGGATCATGGGCACGCCGATGGCGGCGAATCTGCGAAGGGGTGGCGTCGAACTCGTCGCGTTCACTAAAGGTGCCGTGCCGGCCGACCTCACGCAGGCAGGCGTCGTCGCGGCAGACAGTGCCGCTGCGGTCGCCGCCCAAGCGGACGTCATCTTCATCATGGTTCCGGACACGCCCGACGTCGAACGCGTGCTGTTCGGTGAAAACGGCGTGGCCGAGAGCCTGCGCGCCGGTCAGATCGTGGTCGACATGAGTTCGATCTCGCCGATGGCCACGCGCGATTTCGCCGCCCGCGTGCGCGAGCGTGGCGCGGAGTATCTCGATGCGCCTGTTTCGGGAGGCGAAGTTGGCGCTAAAGCGGGATCGCTCACGATCATGGTGGGCGGCTCGCAAGCGAGCTTCGACACGGTGAAGCCCTACTTCGACATGATGGGAAAAAACGTATCTCTGATTGGCGAAGTCGGCGCCGGACAAGTTTGCAAGGTCGCCAACCAGGTGATCGTCGCCGCGACCATCGAGGCAGTCGGCGAGGCGTTGCTGTTGGCATCCAAAGCCGGCGTGGATGCGGAGAAGGTTCGTCAGGCGCTGATGGGCGGCTTTGCGTCGTCCCGGATTCTCGAAGTGCATGGCGAGCGCATGACGAGGCGCACCTTCAACCCCGGATTCCGTATCGAGCTGCATCAGAAAGATTTGAATCTCGCGCTTTCGACGGCGCAGGCGCTCGGCGTCTCGCTACCGAATACCGCAACGTGCCAGGCGCTGTTCAACGCCTGCGCGGCTCACGGCGGCAAAGCGTGGGACCACTCGGCCATGGTGCGCGCGCTGGAAATCATGGCAAACCATGAGATCGGCCAGGTTGCCCGATAAGCAAATACGCGCGGCATCAAGAACTCGCCGCCGCCACTGGCGTGAGCGTGTACTTCTGCGACCCACACAGCCCCTGGCAGCGCGGCACTTGCGAAAACACCAATATAGATAGTCCGTCCCGCCTTCCGTGATACTGGCGTCCGTTGTTTTAGGAGGAAAAGAGTTGAGCACGCTTGGGCAGAGGGCTTGCGCACCGAGCGGCTTTCCGTCGATGCCCTTCGCGGCGATCGGGCGGTGCTGCGTGAACGCATGGCTGCGGCCGCGTCGGCCGACGGCGCGGTGCAAGCGCTGATCGTCGATGCCGAAACGAGGGCCGACCTGAGCGTGCTCGCGCGAGTCACCGCAACGCGATTCTTCTAAAGATATTCTTCAGACCGGTAATCTACCTTCCAACGAGCACGGGCACACAGCGCTCGATGACTTCAACCACTTCGGCACCTACTCGGGCTGCAATCCCTCTCGGTGAGCTCGGAAGCATACGCCTGGGCTAGACTCGCCTTTGTCAGCGCTCGTCTGCGAACTTCATAAGCGTCGTCCCGCTGATCGAGGCCTTCGATTTGATGCTCCCCACGCTGCAGCGCGCCCCGTTCTCCCGCCAAGACTGGATTCGAGTGAAATACAAGTAAGCACTTTGCCGTCTATTTGCCTTTCGAGGGCTTGCCTAGCTAGTGAGGCTGGCATAAGAAGCTGTCGCTTTTCGAAATCGACGACTGTCGCTTTTCAACGATGCCCTCATGCTGCGTTGCAGGTCAATAAGGCCGATGGCTCAAATCGGTAGAGTCGAGATGTGGGTGCGACACGTGTCGCCGTCAGCCGCGCGCTATGCGGCATGCTGTAGATGGTAAAGCTCTTTCTTGCCTTGTCACATTTGGCATTCGAAGTTTGGAGGTTGAAGCCGTGACCTGTTGTACGACCAACAGTTGCCTACCTGGACATGCGCGACGGGAGACCATCGAGTCTGAAGCTCCGGGGACAAAGTACCCTTCCAATGGACGGTCCACCTTGGTGACAAGGAACCGACACTGCGAGCAGCGACGCGGTATAGGGGCGAGGCAATTTCCGCATGCGCAACTTAAGTGAACTGCCGATAAACCTCGTCACGACTAATGGGCCAAAGCTGCTGTCAGGCCCTGACCAAACGGTGCGTAGCAGGTTGCTCCGTAAGCGTCATGCAGAGGCCGCGCCGACCGTTCAGAACTCAAATTCCGATAGTCGTTCGTTGACGGCAGCGAGGTCAAAAGCATCGGGATCGAAGCTGCCGCCACACCATGCGAGCAGTTGCTCATGGTATTCATGAGACGGGTCGGTTATAGCTTCTAAGAATTCGATATACCCGGGTCCACCACCGACGTCTTCGGGCGGACAGGCGTTGCGGCCAGCCAAGCAGATCGGCGAGCGTAAGTCGGGATCAGGCGGCAAGATCTTTTCGACTTTGACGCGATGTTGCCAATTGTCGCCAAAGTCGTAGATATAGGTGAACAATTTCCGATCACCAAGTGCCACCGCGAGGGTTGCCTTGGCTTCGTCTAACACAGGCGGATCGTCGGGGACATCGGGTCGGAAGAGCGGATCGACCTCCCCATAGTTTTTGTCTCCAATGACGTACTCATGCACGTGGCCACCGTCCCACCCCATGGTCATGAGCAAGATGACGTGAAGCCTGGAAAGCTCAACGGACCCGCGAACGAGAATCTGCCGCCAAATCGCCGGTCTGAGACCCAGTAGTTCAACCCGCAACTGATAGATGAACTCTGGAGAGCTGACCATTCGCAACGTGGGTTTGCGACTGCTTGATTTGCGTGCTTGAGCCATCGTGATGGTCCGTTAAGCTGCGAGCTGTGTGGCCTGTTCAACGGGCATCAGGCGCCACGGCAGCAGTTCGTCGACGCGGTTGATGGGATGATCGGCGATCCGTTCGAAGACAGCACGCAAATACGCAAATGGCTCCACATCGTTTAGGCGTGCCGTTCCGATCAGGCTGTAGATTATCGCAGCGCTCTCGCCGCCGCCGTCGGACCCTGCGAACAGATAATTCCGGCGTCCAAGAACTAGAGGGCGAATTGAGCGTTCTGCGGTGTTGTTGTCCACTTCGATGCGCCCATCTTCGCAGTAACGCGTCAGCGCCTGCCAATGTGTCAACGAGTACTTGATCGCCTTGGCTATGCCGGACTTCACCGATACCTGCAAGAGCGTTCGTTCCAGCCAGACCTTCAGGCTTATGAGAAGCGGCATCGCACGCGTCAGGCGAACCGATTGACGCACGGCGGGCATTTGTCCGCGGATATCCCTCTCAATTGCGTACAGGGCTCTGATCCGGAGCAGCGCCTCCTCGGCGATCGGAGAGCGGTCTAAGTCGAACAAGTCATAGTACTTACGCCGAGCGTGGGCCCAGCAAGCGGCTTCGATAATCTGGCCATCGCGATATAGCGCGGAATACCCGCTATAGGCATCCGCTTGCAGGATTCCGCAATAGCCCTCGAGATGTGCTCTGGGCCTTTCGCCTTTGCGGTCAGGCGAGTACTGGTACCAGACCGCTGGCGGCGCCTGGTTGCCTGCTGGCCTATCGTCTCTCACATACGTCCATAGTCGCGCCGTGCGTGTCTTTCCGCGACCGGGATCTAACACTGGCACCGGCGTATCGTCGGTATGGATCTTTTGCGCCTGCAGGACATACTGACCTATGGCGTCGGCCAGGGGTTCAAGGAGGCGACCTGCTTCGCGCACCCAAGAAGCCAGCGTTGCGCGATCAAGCTCGATGCCTGCACGACGATAGATGCTTGCTTGTCGATACAGCGGGGTATGGTCAGCGTATTTGGAAACCACTACTTGAGCCAGCAGACCCGCCCCGGCCATACCCCTTGCGATTGGGCGGGAAGGAGCAGCAACCTGCACGACTTTGGAACAGCGACCACACGCTAGTTTGGGACGCACGTGCCGAGTCACCTTGAAGTAACCCGGCACATAATCGAGCATCTCGGAAACGTCTTCGCCGAGCGCACGCATATGGGTTCCGCATTCGGGACAGTCACAAGTCGCGGGCGCATGAACCAGGGTCTCACGTGGGAGGTGGTCGGGAAACGTGCGTGGTTTGCGGCGACGAGCAACGGCCTTGTCTGTTTCCTTCGAATCGACCGTTTCGCCTTCGACGGGCAAGTCTGTAGTTGGAACGCTCAGCACCTGCTGTACGGGCAAATCTCCAAGGGCCAGTTCGAGCTGATCCATCAGCTCAGTCATACGCTCCGATGAACGACCGTACTGCCAGCGTTTAAGACGTGCAATCTCAGCCACCAGCTGGGCAATCGTCTCGTCGCGCGAAGCCAGCATGCGCTTGAGGGCGGCGATGTCGTCAGGAAGGGAACTAGCGGGCATGCTTGCTATTTTAAAACATGCCCGCCGCTTCTGAACGCTTGCGCAGAGGCTTTTTTTAAGCTGCTCGAGTAGGCTGCCAGGTCCGTTCAGGCCGTCGCCAGTCAATGCCCTCTAGGAGCATCGAAAGCTGGGCTGCGGAGAGATGAATGCTGCCCGATTCGGCCTGGGGCCAGATAAAACGGCCGCGCTCAAGACGCTTCGCATAAAGATTCATGCCGTCGCCGCTCCACCACAAAATCTTAATGATGTCACCACGCCGTCCACGAAAAGCGAAAACGTGACCAGAAAACGGATCAAGTTCCAGAGTGGATTGAACAAGAGTAGCGAGGCCGTCCATGCCGCGACGCATGTCCGTAATGCCAGCGGCCAGCCAAATACGGGTACCGGAAGGAGGTGCGATCATACGGGCATCAGACAACGCAGCACTAAACGTAATTGAACGGGGTCGACCCTGCCAGTGAGCCGAACGCGCGCTCCATTGAGCTCGATCTCGATGCTTGCTGCATCACGCGCAGGCCCCTCAGGATTTGCAGCTACCGCCGGGGCCGTGGATGCCTTCGCTTTTACCTCCGTTGGCAAGGTCACAGGGAGTAGCACTGTCGCTTCAGCGCCGCCGTTGCTAAGCAACCCGGCGCGGTATTCGCGGCGCCATTTGAAAACCATATTTGGATTGAGTCCATGGGCCTGAGCCAGTTTAGCCACGGAAACATTGGATTCACAGGCCGCGATCGCGACCTGTCGTTTGTAGGCCGGATCGTAGTTCGGTCGGCCCTTGCGATTCGAAATCTGCATCTCATCTTTAGACAAAGTAGTCCCCGTCACTTATTTGGTGGGGACTACTTTGGACACTATCCAGCTATCTGTACATGCGGCCTTCAGATGACGCTTACGTTGCTCCCTTCCACATTGGGTGCACGTCGTCACCATCGCTACCGAGGAAGAGGCGGGCGCTAAACGGATAGATTCGGGAACAATCGAATCGGCAAGACTGGGAACGTGGTAAGCCCGATTCATCGCCTTGATTCCGGAATACGACAATCAAGGCAGGCAAACCGTGAGGAGCGCTGTTGACGAAGCGGGTATGAGAACGCGGAGAAAGCGAATGGCGGCCTGTAATGGGCTGCATAGAGGTTCAAGATTTGCCTCGACCTGAAAGGGTGCAGACTTCCGTGTGGTGCAGCTGTCGCAGGCCCACTTTTTAGATTCGCCGTGGGGCAGCTTGTGAGAGACCGGCTGTTTGCGGTTCAGCGCCCTCGTCTCAGCAATGAGATGAATCGACGAGGTGACGCGTGCGAAGGGCTTGTGCGGTTTGACAAGACCGGCGTCAGTGTGACGTTTCATGCTGTGCGCGAGCCGTGTGCGGCGAAAGTCGCACGCACGGTTCTTCGGGGGCCCCGCTGCTGAGAGGCAGTGGGGCTACCCACTCGCGGTAGCAGTAGGTTCGGTTTGTCTGTTGCCGCCTCTTTCGTTCGGCGGTGCCCTAATAACCTCGCCCTAACTCCGTTTCCACATCCCGCTCGTCGAACCGGACATGCAGATCGCCCGCATCCGGCTCTCGGACAAGACATCACGCCTTCGTACACGGCAGGTTCACAACCAGGGACCAGTCAGACGCACGAGACCGAAGTGCCCGTAGAGGTGCTGGGATGGATAAGTCCCGCCCCTGCGACGTCTAACCTTGTACTTGTTGCGTAACCACCGACGCAACCGCGTAGCGGTGTAGTTGTCGAGCGCCCGATACGCGCGTCTGTCCGTGCCTACATTGAAGTAGTTCGCCCAGCCGCGTAGCGTGCGGTTCAACTTGCCCACCAGTTCCGTGGTCTCTTGCCACACTGTCTTAAGAGCGGTCATCGCATGAATCTTCTCAACCATACGCCGAATACTCTTCTTCGACGGCCGCATGCCCATACGGGCCTGCCCTGTCGTCGCAGAGTACAACCGCCCAAACGTGTAGCCCAGGAAGTCGAATTCGCCTTCCGGCACCTTGCAGATTCGTGTCTTCTCCTCGTTGACCGTCAACTTCAGCTTCCCCATGATCTCGCGCAGACGCAGCAAGGCTTCCTCAGCCTTACCCGTCTTGCACAGGATCACCAGATCATCCGCGTAGGTCACGATTCGACTACCAAGACTGCGCTGAAGTCCGAGCTTCTTCCATGCCAGCACAAACCGGCGCATATAAATATTCGCCAGCAGTGGTGAGATGGGTGAGCCTTGCGGAATGCCACGTCTGCTATCCCGGGCCTCCGTCGTGCGTTTCCTCCGACCTCGGTTATCGGTTTCTTCAACGGGGCATTCCAGCCACATCCGGATCAGATGCAGCACGCGCCGATCAACGATGCGCCGCGCGAGCGACAGCATCAATTCGGCGTGTGGAATACTTCCGAAGTAGTCCGCAAGGTCGGCGTCAACGACGTCCGTTTGCCCTCGATGCAGTCGCTCTTCCACTTCGATCACCGCTTGCTGGGCGTTTCGCCCCGCGCGATAAGCGTATTGCTCTTGTGGAAGGTCCGCTTCGAAGATCGGTTCGAGCACCAGCATCGCTGCTGTCATGCACACCCGATCTCGCAAGGTCGAGATGCCCAGTGGCCTCAGCTTGCCATTGGCCTTCGGGATAAACACTCTTCTGATAGGGTCCGGCCGGTAACTCTCCTGCCTGAGCGCAAGCGCCAGTTCGCCGAGCCACTTCTGCACCCCATACGCTTCGACCTCCGCGAAGTCTTGCCGATCGACACCCGGCGCGCCCTTGTTCGAACGGCACTGGGCATACGCATGCGCCAGCAAATCCTCGCGGTAGATCTTGTCGTACAGCGCATAGAAGCGATACCCGGCTTCTGCCTTCGCTTTCGCGTGTAACGCCATCTGCAGCTTCTGAACACTGATCGGAGTTGATAGGTTGCCCAATCTCCAGGTCCCTCACTACTTGTTGCGTTTGTCTTGAACTGAGGCCCCTTCCCTCCACCAGCGTTACCCGGCTTCATCGGTACTACGGGCCTCTCCGTCATCCCAAGGCGCCCGGCCTGTCCCTCACGGGCGTCCGGTTGGTCATCCCTGACCACGCCGAGGGACTTCCCGTGTTGCGTACGCTTTCCTTGTGTACATGCTGTCGCCACTACCCCGGCGCAGCGACTGGGCGTCCAGCCTGCTCATTCACCCAGCCGTATCAGCCTTCCCCGATAGGGTTGTCGGGTCGGCCTGCGCATCGACCTTTTCGAGGTTTGCTCGGCGTTCACTCGCGTTACGGCCTGCACACTCGCGCTGCCACCAATTCGTGACACGCATCACCGAAGGCTTCAACCGTTTCGTTACCTCCACGACTGCTCCGGTTGCTTCCGGCTGGAGCATTTGCCGGGTGGGACTTACACCCACTGGAAAGCGCCACCTTTTCACGGCGCACACCCAAACCGGTCCGTGACGACTACGAATGTCCTGCGGCCGGTTCTAGCTTTCAACGGTCGTTCAAGCGAGGCACGCTGTACGCCCCACTCTTTTCATTTTGCAAAACAAAGCTAACTAGGGAACCACTGATTTATTCGGCTGGCTGGTCATCGTCGAGCGGGGCGCAGGCGTTGTAGAGAAAGGCTCCGGACTTGGCATAGCGAATGAAACGACAGATTAGTTTTGCGGAAGCGGAATGCGCCGGCAAGAAGCGCGTGACGCGTCGACAGCGCTTTTTGACCGAGATGGACAGCGTCGTGCCTTGGGTGCGTCTGCTGGCAGCACTCGAACCGTACTATCCCAAGGGCGCGCGGGGGCGGCCGCCGATCGGGCTGGAGCGCATGTTGCGCATTTACTTCCTGCAGCAGTGGTATGGGCTGTCGGACGAAGGACTGGAAGACGCGCTGTACGACAGCATCGCGATGCGCGCCTTTGTCGGGATTAATCTGGCGGTTGAGAATGTGCCGGATGCGACTACCTTGCTGAAGTTCCGCCGCCTGCTGCTCAAGCATGATCTGACGCGCCGACTGTTCGACGAGATCGGGATCTCGCTGTGCGAACGCGGCTTGATGATGAAGGAAGGCACACTGGTGGATGCGACGATCATTGAAGCGCCGTCGTCGACCAAGAACGCCGAGAAGCAGCGCGACCCAGAGATGCATCAGACCAAGAAAGGTAATGAGTGGCACTTTGGTATGAAGGCCCACATAGGCGTGGATGCCGACTCTGGGCTAGTGCATAGCGTGGTGGGGACGGCGGCCAATGAATCGGATGTATCGCAGGCGCATGCCCTGCTGCATGGTCATGAGCAGCTGGCATTCGGCGATGCGGGCTATGCAGGGGTGCACAAGCGAGAGGAAATGCAAGGCGCTGCCGTAAAGTGGCACGTTGCCATCAAGCGCGGCAAGATCAAGGCGATGCGCGAAGGCGCATTGAAGGATCTGCTGATTGCTGCGGAGCGAACCAAGGCCCAGATCCGGGCGCGGGTCGAGCATCCTTTCCATGTGATCAAGAATCTTTTTGGTCATCGCAAGGTACGCTACAAAGGTCTGGCGAAGAACACGGCGCAGTTGTTGAGCCTGTTTGCTCTGGCAAATTTGGTGCTCGCCAAAAAATCGTTGTTGAGCTGTCGTGGGAGTAGTCCGTCCTGAGCGCGCAAAGCGCATCGGGAGAGGGATCAAGCCAGGCCCTTTCTGGAAAAAATCCTGCTCGACACGCACTTATATTCGCATCGCAAAATTAGATGATTAGATCGAGAGCCTATCCCACACACAAAGGCTTTTGATCAGCGCTTCCCTAGGGATGATGGCGGATGCGCCTGCCACCTGCTGACCAACGGATTCGCCATCACCTAATTGCATCCATCTCATCTGCTCTCGGCTAAGCGTCGAACCGTGACCGATTCTCGACGAGGATATACGCGATGTGAGGACCGGCTAACGCTGCGATAACATCGATGGACAGCTTTGGCGATCAGATGCAGTGAACGTTTTCATCGCTAGCTCGATCGGTGCGACACGCTAGTGAAGAAGCTACTCACCAGGCGCGATACGCCGCGCTTTGAATACGCCCGTAAGGACATAGATAACAAATGATCTCCGGAGTGCTCCCGGTCGGGATGCGCCCTCGGAAATGACCTCTTGTACGTCGTCAACAGTCAAGACCGGTCGAAAGACCATCATATTGCCTAATCCCTAGCGTATTACCTTGCCTGGCCCTATAGATTTAAGTCGCTCTCGCGCCAATTGCCGTTTGATTAGTCGCCGCGCGAGTCCTATATTGCAACTAAATGGCGCTCCCCGCGGCCCTTTGCGTCGGGATCGACAGAGAGCCTTGGGCACGTGCTCGGCGACTCACGAGCGAATGCGGACGTTAAGTTGCAGACGACTAACTAACGGTTGACCAAACGATCAGCGTTGTGCGATCCGACATCATGAAATTCGACTTGCGAAAGTCTTCTTTTGCCTGCCTTGCCTTCCTGACTTTCACGTCGATCACACTTGCGAACGACGGTGGAGGCGATGAGAGCGACCGCGATCGCCACGATGGTCCTCGGAGGCTGCGGGTATTCGACAGCAGGGGCATCGTGGTCGGCCCGCTCGTTAATGCTCCATTCTCGAGTTTCTCGAGTGGTGTAGTCATCACTGTCAACGGCGCGACTGTCGTTGTCCCGATAAGGCGGATGACGGATAGCGGCGGTCACATCTCGTCCTCTCAATATGCATGGGCGGAAGGAAAGCCGTGGTACCCAACAACTGATTGCAGCGGCCCTCCGGCAGTCATCGACACCTTTGCCGTGCTGAGACCGATCGAAGTTGTACGACGCGGCACCGATGTGACGGCCTACATTGCTTCCGATACCCACACGGCTTCGGCCGACCTCAGATCCTACTCCGACGCGAAAGATCAATGCACCGCGTACAACCTTCTAGGCGTGGGAGGAGTCTGGATGGCTGGGTCTGCCTATGCGCTAACACAATACTATCTGGAGCCGCTTACCGTTCACTACTGAATGCTATGACGCTACTCCGAGTACCGCGAAGGAGATCCTCGTGAAAGCTCCAATCAAGACTGCGGTGATCCTAATTGCCGTTGCATCGTTATGGAGCGGCCGCGGAACGGCCGACGATCCACGTACACGGCATGAAGGTGAACGTCGCTTTCTGGCAGTTGTCGATGCGCACGGGAGATTCGTGGGCCCTTTAACGTCCGGCCGCACTGACTTCTTCAACAACACGCCCCCTGGTGTTGTGCTAACGGTGAATGGCGCTATCGTATTTGTACCGATCCACCGCGCGAGCGATGCGGACGGCCATACTTTGGCGTCGCACTACGTCTGGGGCGACGTTTCTTACGGGTATTCCTTCAGAACAAGCGACTGCAGTGGCCCGCCTTTCATACGGGGTGAGCCAACCGGTAACTTACGCCCTGCCGCCATCGTGCGGCAGGGTGGCGAAGCGACGCTTTACATTGCGCCCGACTCTTTCTCGTCCGACTTTGCACCGTTGGTGCGCTCGGTGCGGTTCGCCGAGGGCCCATGCGCAAGCTTGACGCCCGTTGATCGAGAGGAAGGCTGGACGCCCGAGAGCAGCTTCTCGCTCTCCGAGCACTTCCCGGAGCCGCTGACCGTCCGGTGACGATCCATCTGCAGACAACCCCGGGGTAAGGCGTGCTGAGGTCACAACACTCGCATTGACGGGAGACCGAAATGTGCAGATTGCTTTTTGTCGTTACTCTCCTGCTCTTCGCAACGCCGGCGGTCCCCGGCAGTGACCACGACGGACACGTCGTCCACGGGGATGACCGACGGCACGGGCACGATGTCCTCAAGGTTTTCGACGCGAACGGGAAAGTCGTCGGGCCGCTGGCCATTGAGGGCCTCGGCAAAGGCGTGATTCTGACAGTCGGAGGAGCGCGAACGTTCGTGAGTGTCTATCGACGCATCGATGAATCTGGCCGGCAACATGCGTCGCAATACGCATGGTCTGCAGGCGGGCTCGCCTTCCCGACGCCAGACTGTAGCGGCCCCCCCGCCATCATCAATGCTTGGCCCGTCCTGAGGCCATCCCAACTGGTTAGATTGGGCGGGAAGGTAACCCTTTATCTCGCGCCCGACGGCCCCACCACGACGATACTTGTTCGTTCAAAATCGGGCACGTTCTGTTATACCTACCCGGGAGGCCATTCCGGCCAACCACCTTTCACGGCAGAAGCCTGGGGCGTGGAGGCGGTCTACACGCTCGACTACCCCGAGCCGCTCTCGATCCACTATTGAACGCTCGGGCATTCGCTACGAGCACGAATAGAGCCGAACGGTAGCGCATGCGGTATGCAAGGCGAGCAATAAGCTATATGTCACCGAGCATGTCATTTAGCCGAGGTGCGTCGTAGGCGCGCCACGCTTGCAGTCATGCCCTGTTTGCAAAAGGCTTGCGGACGATGAGATCGATGAGCACCATGCGCATCTCCTATTCAACTCGACAGGTTCGATGTTCGACGCTCCAGGCATATGGGTTATCGAGGCCGAACCTGTAAGTCCGGCGCCACTGACCGCAGGCCGCAGCTTAGCCGTCGTCCGAAGGACCGACTCGCCGACGGGATATATGACCGCTGCTGGCCGAGCCCGGACCGACGTTGAACCCGCGGAGTGCTCTGCCCTTGATCGGTATGCGTAGGGCAGAAGTCGACTCCGTACGTCCGTTCGACTCAACATGGCTTCTACGAACAGCTTAACGTTCAACTGCCATTCGCTGAGATAGGATCGCCCGCCGGTCCCCGGCTGTTGCCGACGTTCCCTAAAAGCCGACGACGGCCAGCAGCCTTTTCATAGGCACCCGACGGTACGACCGCGTTCTATATCAATTGCGACGACCGGCATTGTCTTGCGATATTTCGCAATTCCAGCGCCGAGGCCTGGCAAGCACGCTACGCTCGAAGGCGATCACGAAGCCCGGTCGCTTGAGGCATCTTCCTACAATCCGTATGCATGAATCTTGTGGTCGAAACCTGCCACGAACAATTGCCCGTTGACGACCGTCGGAGAAGCGAAGATACCACCGGTCACGCGATCGGCAACCGGGAGGCTGGCGGTGCTCCAAAGCTGCTGGCCGCTTTGCGCATCGACGGCGTACACATCACTTGCTACGCCGGAGGCGTAATAGACGACCCCGTTCGCTGCCACGGGCGGAACCGGAGGAGCGATCGAGGTGCCGCGGACTCGCAGGTTCCAGACGGGCGCGATGGAACAATCCGTGTGAACCGACAACGCCACGAGGCCGTTGCTGACCAACCCCGAACTGACATAGATCTGGTTCAGCACCGGATCGAATGCAGGTATACCGTTGAAGCTTCCTCTTCCGTCCGATTCGCCGATCAGGAAAGAATTGATGGGTCCGCTAGCGAGGGTGTTGCGATTGTAAATGTACAGCATCCCGGTCTTTTGGATCGCAGCCAACATCGGCGGGCAATTACGGCTCTGGAACAGCAGCGGCGTCGCACCGAAGTCCACGTCGCGATTGTTCGGAGGCGGAGGCGCGGGCGCGTCTGCCGCATCGACGACGAGACTGGGCGTCAGCCTCACGACATGCTCCGCGTAGGGCAGATTCTCCGGATCTGAAAACGAGTTGCCCGTCGCCGTGTAGAGCCACAATCCATTCGACGTAATGGAGATGCCGCCTGGACCCCATATGCCGCCGCCGTCGGGTCCTGTCGCGCCGGTGGGGAACCATCTTTGCAGGACCTCAAAGTTAGTGGTCGACACACGTATTACCTGGCCGTGATATGGCCTGCGGTCACATCGGCTGGCGGTGGCAACATAGATGTCGGAGCCGTTGAGCGTCGGGCTGCCATACACAAACGTTCTTGGCGATCCGTTTGCCGGATCCAGCAATTGCACCCACGGCATAACATCGGCGCCGGTGGACAGATCAAGCGCATGCAGAAATCCGAAAGCAGTCACCACGTACATGCGGTTAGTGGCCCGGTCGAGGGTCGGCGTGCCGATCGTGCCGAGCAAGCGATTGGACGCGTTGAAATCAGCGCAGTCGGTCTGCACAGTAGGCGCCTGGACGCTCCAGATGATCGCGCCCGTCGCGGCGTTCAAGGCCACGATCCTGCCGAGCCATGTAGCCGCATACACCACATCCGTCGGCACGCCATTGATGAGAACACCGGTAGCTAGCGTCGGCTGCGTGGTGGTGGGGCCTCCGATGTCGGTCGCCCAGTGTTGCCTCAGTTGAGGAACGTTGCCCACTCCGAGCACGCGCTCAGCCGCGTTATAACCGATACGCTCCTTGTTCATCCCGAAGGTGGGCCAGTCCGTGCCGACCGCCTGCGCGTTGGCGCATATCGACGTGAACGTTGCGATGGCGGCAGGAATGAGTATCGAAGCTGCCCGGCGCGCGAAGGACGTTACGTTCATTTGGCACCTCGGAAACTGAGAAGATCTTCGGGTTGGCAAGCACATAGGAAACGATCGAAGGCGTGGAAGGGAGCGCAACGGCGAAGGCCGCAGCACATCAACCAATTCGCGGCCGGATGCTTTCCATAACCAAGACACTTTATGTAACCGCCGGCGAAACGCTACATGAACCCGTAGGCGTCAGAGTTGTTATAGCAGGTCTTTCTGGAACTTTAAGGACTGTTGCGCGGCCAAAGCGGACATCAATTCCATGGTCCATTAATCAGTAGATTGCTTGCTGTGCCGGCCGGTGTGTCCTGGCGGGTCGACGGGAGCTCGTCCGGAACACAAGCAAAAGCGTGTGGCGCCGTGCTGAAGCCGGGAGTACGCCTCCATACTTCCCCATCGCCATGAATGACTCGTTCCTGAGCGGACCCGCCACTTGCATGACCGAGCGACGATGCGGGCTAATGACGCGTCCTGGCCGGCCCCTGCCTGATGCTTGCCCTTGCCGGATCGATTATTTGCCTGCACCGGTAGACGGGATACAAGTCAGTATGAGAATCCCCCCGTTATCTTCGGCAGACTTAACTGCAGCCTGGTGGAAATCTACCGGCCCGCAAGACCATTCGGCAACGAAATCGGCCTTGCAAGCCTTTCGAGTACTAAGGGCCGCGGGCAAGGCAACCGGATAACGGCAGGTATCGGCGGAGTTACAGTGCAGAGCCAGCTCCCGCGTCGAATTGCCATGATGGGCGCCGCAATTCCCACCACAGGTACCTGATTCGATTCGTATGGGGGTCAGCCAACGCGTTCACGCTAGTTCCGAAAAGACCAGCAAGCGACAGGAGTGTGCAGATTGCTCGGATCATGGTTGTCTCCATTGTAGGAGCCACAGACGGACCGCTAGTTTAGCGCTCCATTTTCGTAATGACGCGAAGGGGAAGACTAGAAGTGCACAAGCCGCGAATCGTTTTATCGGTATCGGCCGCTTTGCGGGTCGATCCCAACAACCGTCGCGCCGATTCAACGCGCGCGGTCGAGCGAAGGTCTCGCACGCGCGCGACGCGGCAGCGAAGTCGCTTATGATGGCGGTCGGCGTTCGCCCGGTTTCGACGATCACCCGTCGTCTTCCAGCAGCACGGCAATGGTTCCACGCTCGCTCTGGCAGCCCGCCTCGTAGTCAACGTCGTGCGGCACGAGATGCTGGATTGACCGCAGCAATCGCGGCGCGAAGCTTGCGCCGAAGCGCGCCACCAGCGCGTCGCGCTCACTTTGTTCCGCGCTCGCGAGCGCGCGCAACTCCGCGAGTGGCAGGCCGACGAATAGGTCCAGCGGGAAAGGCGGTGAGTCTGGGTCGTCGTCCGGACTTTCTGGTGAACGAATCCGCAAGCCAGGCTGCAGGTGCGTTTGCAGTTCCATCGTGAACGTGTAGCGCGCATTGCTGGCAAGCGCGGTCTTTGCCTCGCTCAGCAGGAACGGCGCAATGGCCTCGACGGCAGCAAGTTCTTCATCGTTGAGCATAATCGATCTCGTTGGGCGCCTTTGCCTTCGGCGCGGGCTTCAGACAGCAGGAGCGTTGCCATGCGCAGCGAATGTACACCCATAGGCCGGGTCGTCCCTTCGTCAAATCTAATCCAAACCGGTGAATCTTCGCAAAATGTGGTGTCGGCACAGTTTCGCGTCAGAGGACCTTCGCATTTCAACTGACGACGACTGCGCCGCATGAAACTGCGATCGCCCCAGTGAAATCGCAGCAGCCGTCGGCGATGGCGACGATCAGGACGCTCTCCACCGAGCCGCAGATGCGACGCGGCACCTGAATGGAATTGCAGACACTGCCCGATGAGTACAGCTTCATTGTGTGCCGGAACGACGACACCGATCCTATGTTCTCGATCTTGTTATGCGCGCTTTTCCGCAACGGCGGTTTCTCAGCAGATAGTTGAGCGTTGAAGTGTTTAACGGGTGTTGCGCCGCAATTCTTGAGAAGGGGGTTGGTAACTGGGTCGAGCGGCACCACCACGACTGCGCGTAGGCGGCCACGCCGTCGCTAATTCGGAACCGGTCAGCCGAAACCGAGATCAATCATTATCCGTCTGGTGTAGACCCTCGAAAAATTCACACCAAACTGCTTATAAATGACCTGTTGAAGGCG
>NZ_FCNW02000060.1 GCF_001544475.1 Caballeronia humi
GCGAGCGCGTCGCCATTCTCGCATCGTGGAATCAGCAACGACGATCCCGTGAAAACCCCCGCTTCTTCAGCACAGCCTTAACGGGCAGGCGCCAGATTCTCCAAGTCCACGTGAAGCACGTGAAGCTTGCGACGGATGTCGACTTGACCGAACTTGCCTCGCGCACACCCGGCTTTGCCGGGGCCGATCTCGCCAATGTTGTGAACGAGGCCACGTTGCATGCGGCCGAACTGAACAAGGCAGCCGTCGAAATGGCGGACTTCGACGAGGCGATTGACCGCGCGATGGCCGGCATGGAACGCAAGAGCCGCGTAATGAATGAGCAGGAGAAGATCACGATCGCCTATCACGAGGCGGGGCACGCGCTTGTCGCGCAAAGCCGGGCGCATTGCGATCCGGTCAAGAAGGTGTCGATCATTCCGCGCGGCGTCGCCGCGCTCGGCTATACGCAGCAGGTACCGACCGAAGACCGCTACGTTCTGCGCGAAAGCGAGTTGCTCGACCGGCTCGATGCGTGTCTTGGCGGGCGCGTTGCAGAGGAAATCGTTTTCAACGACATATCGACCGGAGCGGCGAATGACCTGGACCAGGCGAGCGCATTGGCTCGACACATGATCATGCGATGCGGGATGAGCCCGCAACTCGGGCTCGCCACGTTCCGCGACGACGCTGCGCGCGCCGGCTACCTGCGTTTCGCGGCGCCGCAGGAGCGCTACAGCGAGAGCACCGCGCGGACGATCGATGAGGAAGTGCGGCGCCTGCTCGACGAAGCGCACGCTCGCGTGGAGCGTACGCTGCATGAGAAACGAGCGTTATTGGACCGGATCGCCTCGCTCCTGCTCGAACGGGAGGTGCTCGATCATGCGACGTTGCAGCAATTGATAGATGAGACGGAAACGGATGCGTCGAGCGTCACGGCGAAGAGCGCGCCTCCAGCAGCAATGAGGTTGGCCTAGGCAGGCGGTAGCTCCCGGACCTTTTTTTGACGCAAACGAAAGGATGTAGTCGACGGGCGTCGCTGGCATTTGCGCGGATGGTCGACCCGAGCCTCATCTGACGGGTACGCGACGCTACGAACTACGGCAAAGAGGATATTGCGATGGACATCCGGTTGAAGCAAGCCACGATCCAGATCGTCGAAAGCGGGCGTCACCTGTCGCTCGCGACGCTACGGGAAGATGGATACCCGCAGGCGAACACCGTCAATTACGCAAACGACGGATTGATCCTGTACTTCGGCACAGCACGCACCAGCAGCAAGATAAGAAATATCCAATGCTGCAGCAAGGTGTCGCTGACGATCAATTTGCCCTACGACGACTGGAGCCAGATCAGAGGCCTCTCAATGGCCGCGACCGCCCGTGTGCTGGCTGATGACTCCCCTGACAGCGTCCGCGCGATGAATCGCTTGCTCGCACGCTTTCCGAGCGCATCGGATATGTCGCCGCCGTCGGATCCGGGGCAGATTGTTTTCGTCGAACTCGTGCCTCGCTTCGTCAGTGTCATTGACTACACGCAGGGGTTTGGTCACAGCGAGCTGGTCGAGATAAGTGCAACCGATTTCGATACGCCAGCATCGGCCTGATTCAATCCGCCATGAAATAGAAAGCCGAGCGGAACGTCGACGCACTGATCCACGCAGCGAGCCACAGTTCCGCATCGTCACGAAAGAGCCGGGGATCGGCTCGGGCGAGGGGTCGCGAGCACCGGCCGACCCTGGTCGAAGCCCGCGCAAGCCGCCGTGCTGCCGAGCCGTCTGGCGCTAGCCCAATAATGAGCTTCCCTGTACCGCATCGCCTGTCAGCAGCGGCTCCCCGCAGTGTCTCGCAATCGCGCGCCGCACGTTGTCGCGAAGCCGCAGCATCGCGCCGAAGTTGACACCCGTGGGTTGAACCGGTTCGAGCAGGGTCACAACCACCTTGCCGCGACGCGGCAGCCAGGTTCCATCGCGCAGTATGCCCCGCACGCCAGAGAGCGCGATGGGTATGACCGGTTCGTGCGTCAGACATCGTCGATCCACCCGATCGCCCAGTTAAGCGCAAAGACCACGGCCTCGTCGGACGTACGGAACGATGCGACGCCCCCGGACAAATTCTTACGATCCTCGCTCAATGCTTCTCCTTCGGCCCGCAATCGACAAAGGGCTGCGGTCGGGAAAAACGTGCCGCCGGCCTCCCGTGTCGTGGCATCGATAGTGCAAGACTTATAGTCGAAACGCATCGAAATTTCTCCATGCTGGATGAGCGGGCATCGATAACGATGCCAGTCCGTTATCGACGCCCCTGTGTTTGCCCTCTTCGATGGTGGCAAACGGCCACGCGAGCGTCAGTGCCGCACTTCGGTGTCCTTCGGGCGCTCGGGTTCGGACGCCTTCAACTCGTTCATGGCAGCGTTCCTGTCGGCCTTGCGGTTGATCTTCGCGTTGGCGACTTCTTCTTCGTAGAGGGCCTTCGCATCGTCGACGACAGCCTCCATCTGCTGTTTGGAGGCTTTCTTCGATGCGCGATATTCGGCGTTCGCCCGGGCGTTCGCATTGCGCCGTTGCACGAAGGGGTCGGTGGGAACCTGCGCCACGGGTTGTCCCTGCGCGGGCGTCGTAACGCCGTCGGAAGAAGTCTGATCGTTCGGAAGATTGAGCGCCGATACGTCGGCCACGTTCCGGTCGGCGCCTTCCTGTTCCGGCATCGCGGGTCTCGCGCTCAAGCTATAGGTTAGGGTCGTGAGCGCAGCCAACACGCTGACAAACATACGAATCTGAGCCTGAGTCATATAACGCTTGCTCCGAAAATGTCCTGATGTCCACATGGCGCCGAGGGTCGCCATTCCATCGCAATTAGCCGTGGATACGCGATTGTCGACCCGCTGTTTGGACGCGGTCGGCGTTCGCATGCTTGCATCAGTCCACGGGCTCGCGAGCCTTTTCTCACTGGCGAAGTACCCACTGAACGAGAACATGTGCGTCTTCGCGCGAGAGTGCACCGGCGCCGCGTCCCGCGGCCGACGGCATCGCCATGTCTCCCCAGTGCGCCCGGCCTCCCAGTCGCAGCTTGCCTTCGAGCATGGCGCTGGCATCGGGCACGCGGTGGTAGTGCGCGGCGATCTCTCGAAAGGAGGGGGCGCGAAACGGGGTATCGACGGTGTGGCAAAACATGCAGCGATACCGGTCTAAGAGAGCCGTGGGTTCGCCCTCGGCGAACGCGCAGCCAACTCCACCGAGCAGCGTTGTAACGATGCCAAGCACGTGGAGCAGATGCCTCATGTTTGGGCGATTCACGATGACACTCCAAGAAAGCCACGTTCTCGGCATTGTGTGGTCGCGCACAGGTCTGCTCCCTTGATTCAGGTCAAGTGTCGGAGCCGTCAAGAAGAACAAATTCGAAATCGTCTGATGCGCGACGCTTGAGGTAGACCGTCAAAGGTTGGCCCACCGCCATGAGACCGAGCATCGACGCAGGTGTCAAGGCTGCCATTTACAGGTGGCGCACAGCTCCTCGAACACCTTGCTCGAAGCAACCTGCAGTCAGGGAATCGTTGGTTCCGAACTGCGAGGACGTTCCGAGGGGGCTTCGAGCGCCTCGCCGTGACCGAATTGATTTCGACGAGGCCTTTCGATCGGCTGCTGGTGCGAGAGAAACCCGATACGTACGCCGGCATGGACGCGCACGAGTGCGGCGTCGCGTGCCGATAGGAGCGTCTTCCCGCTGTATCAGGGAGCCAGACCCGGGGTACCGCCCTCGGATTGACTCAAGTCAACATGCCAAAAAGTTTAGTGCATAGCCTTACAAGGGTGGAGCGAACACGCTTTGCGAATGAAGGCGGCCGACGCGATAGCAAAGGGGGTGCGCTCCCGCTAGGATGCCGACCGTTTTCCGAGCGGCCGTATGCCACATGATCCAGCATCGGGAACGAACGGAATGTCTGGATGCGTGTGACTTCCGTCGAGGTGATGGCGATGGAATGGGATGCGGTTCGGTTGTTCACGATCGGCCGCTCGGCATGTTGCACATCTTAGGTTTAGTGGAGGTTGGAATGAACTGGATGGCAGAGTACTTCGCGCAACGAACGAGTCCCTTGAACCTTGCTCTATGGGCTCACCCACCGCTCGCGCTCGGGCCCGACGGGCCGATCGCTCGACCGGCGTACCACCTGTCTCATACGGGAGTGCAACCTTGTCTACGTTCCCGCACTAGTCGTCAAACAGGGGGATCGCCAATATGAGCTGCCCGCCCACTACGACGCGGTTGAACCGGTAAAGACGTTTGCGTTCGGGGCAGCCCCTGATGAGTATGTCTCGCAATTCTTCACTGACGTTTCAATCTATCCGCCGTCGCGCTTCAACTCAGATTTTCTGATCAGGATTAACGATACGTTGGCGTTCACGCCAATTTTTTCGGCGGAGGGCAGTCCGGGGTTTGCTGGCTCGAGCATTGACAGTAAGGAGACTGCTACTTCCCCGTCTCAATTAAAGCTTCCCTGGACGTTCCAAGGCTATATCAGCATTTGAGCGATCCCGACGGGACCGGCTCGTGAGGGTATGTATGACGAGCCTACATGGTCCCAAAAATACAATTAGTGGAGCATGACCAGCATCGAACGAAGAAATCAGAATTTGATCGTTGCCGGACGCAACCTCTAATCGTCGTGGCCCGTTCAGCCGGGCCGGCGAAATGACTAGCGGACGTTAACCAGCCGCCGACAGTCCTCCTCGGAAGTGCTTGCGACGAGAAACGCGACAATCGACAGCCTTGCGAATCCCTATTTGACTGGCGAAGGAGCCACACATGACCAACGACACATCGCAGCTTGTATGGTTCGAGGACCTTCGGCGCACGGACGTCGCGCTTGTCGGTGGAAAGAACGCCTCGTTGGGCGAGATGGTCGCCAACCTCGGCGCCAGGGGCGTGAAGGTTCCGCCTGGGTTTGCCGTCACGGCCGGCGCGTATTGGCGTTTCCTCGACGCAAATGAATTGCGCGACACGATGTCCTCGGTGCTTAAAGAACTTGGGGATGGTCGGCGGTCTCTGGCCGAAGCCGGCGAAGCCATTCGTCGCGCGATCCTTCGGGGCGAATGGCCGGAGGAGACGGCTCAGTCGATTCGGCTCGCGTACGATGAATTGAACCGCCGGACCGGGAAGGCGGACGTCGATGTCGCAGTTCGATCAAGCGCGACGGCCGAAGACCTGCCCGACGCGAGCTTCGCCGGACAACAGGAGACCTATCTCAACATCAGGGGCGAGCGTGCTTTGCTCGATGCCTGCCGCCGGTGCTACGCGTCGCTCTTTACCGACCGAGCGATCAGCTATCGGCAGGTAAAGGGCTTCGATCATCTCAAAGTCGCGCTGTCGGTGGGTGTGCAACGCATGGTGCGGTCGGACCTGAGCGGTGCGGGTGTAATGTTTTCAATAGATACAGAGACCGGTTTCGACAAGGTGGTACTCATCAACGCCGCTTGGGGGCTGGGCGAAAACGTGGTCCAGGGTTCTGTTGATCCTGACGAGTATGAAGTGTTCAAGCCGCTTCTTTCGGACGCGTCATTCTCGCCGATTATCGGGAAGAAGCGAGGCGAGAAGGACCGCAAGCTGATCTACACGAGGGACATTGCGCGACCAACGAAGAATGTTCCGACGTCGAAGGCGGAGCGCGCAGCTCTTGTCTTGAGCGACGAGGAAATCCTTGCGTTGTCGCGTTGGGCGTGTGTGATAGAGGAACATTATGGCCAGCCGATGGACATCGAATGGGCGAAAGACGGCGAGACCAATGAAATGTTCATCGTTCAGGCTCGGCCTGAGACTGTCCAGTCGAGACGCGAAGCCAGTGCGGTGAAGACCTATCGCATCAAGAAGGCGGGCCGCAAGCTCGTTTCCGGCGTGAGCATCGGCGAAGCGGTAGCAACTGGCACGGTCTGTGTCATTGACAGTCCGCGTGAAATGGCGCGCTTCGTCGACGGCGGCATTCTTGTGACTCGGACGACCGATCCGGACTGGTTGCCCGTGATGAGACGTGCCTCTGCCATTGTCACCGACTCCGGGGGGCGTACGTCGCACGCGGCCATTGTGAGTCGCGAACTCGGCCTTCCGGCCATCGTGGGAGCAGGCAATGCGACTCACATATTGCACGACGAGCAGGAGGTGACCGTGTCCTGTGCGGAAGGCCGCGACGGATTCGTCTATGAAGGCACCGCCGACTACGAAGTCGAGGAGATCGATTTCGAGAGTATCCCGGCGACGCACGTCAAGCTCATGTTGACTCTTGCCAATCCGGCTGCAGCATTTCGCTGGTGGCGGATCCCAGCCGACGGCGTCGGACTGGCTCGGATGGAATTTGTGGTCAGTAACCATATCAAAATCCATCCGATGGCCCTCGTCCGCTACGAAGCTCTCAAGGACGCGGAGGCGAAACGGACCATTGCGGAGTTGACGGCAGGTTACGGCGACCGGACCGAGTACTTCGTAGATCGGCTAGCGCGAGGATTGGGGCGCATCGCTGCTGTGCAATTTCCACATCCAGTCATTGTGCGCATGAGTGACTTCAAGACCAACGAGTACGCGAACCTGATCGGCGGGGCCGAATTTGAGCCGAAGGAGGAAAACCCCATGCTTGGCTTCCGCGGCGCCTCACGGTATTACTCGCCGCGGTATCGCGAAGGTTTTGCGCTCGAATGCCGGGCGATTCGTCGCCTGCGCGACGAGATGGGTTTCAGGAACGTGATTGTCATGATTCCGTTCTGCCGTTCGACGAAGGAAGCCGACCGGGTGCTCGAGGTGATGGCCGAAAATGGTATCCGGCGGGGCGAGTCGGGCCTTGAAATCTACGTCATGTGCGAGATTCCGTCGAACGTGATTCTGGCGAAGGCCTTCGCGCAACGCTTCGATGGCTTTTCGATCGGCAGCAATGACCTGACCCAGCTAACCCTCGGTGTGGATCGCGACTCGGCAGATTTGGCCGAACTGTTCGACGAACAGGACGACGCGGTTAAATGGATGATTCAAAGCGTCATTGAGCAGGCGCATAAGGACGGTGCGAAGGTCGGCTTGTGCGGTCAGGCGCCAAGCGACCATCCAGAATTTGCCGAATTCCTTGTTGAGTGCGGCATCGATTCCATGTCGGTGAGTCCGGACAGTTTCATCGCGGTCAAGCGACGGGTCGCGGTAGCCGAGCAGGCAGCGACGATGGGCGGCAAGGCGGACCGTGCCTGAGGTCAATCGAGGGCGCCGCGCGAACGCCAATCAGTGCATCCAGTACCGTGGGACAGCCGGGTAAGGGCCAGCACGATACACGTTGCCGTGACGGCGTCGCGAAGAAGGATTTTCGAAGATCACTGAGGTGACGTCGCCCATTTCGGCGACGCAGATGGGGTACGGCCATGTACCCGTCCGAGGCGGAGACAACGATGACAGATATTGTAACGGTCACGCTCAATCCAGCAGTGGATGTGGCGACCTCAGTCGAGCGGGTACTCGATACGCGCAAGCTTAGATGCAGTGCGGCGCGCCGAGATCCCGGCGGCGGCGGGGTCAATGTAGCACGTGTCGTGCAACGCCTGGGCGGCGACTGCGTCGCCGTCTATCTTGCTGGCGGACCCCTCGGTCACACACTGCGCCAACTGCTGGAGGCGGAGTTTGTGGCGAGCGCGTGCATCGAGATTGCAGAGGAGACGCGTGAGAACTTCTCCGTTCGAGAGACTTCAACCGGGCGCGAATTCCGCTTCGTGCTCCCGGGTCCGACTGTGACACAACCGGAGTGGCAGTCCTGCATCGATCACCTCGATGCGCTGCACGCGCCACCGCGCTATCTGGTGATGAGCGGCAGTTTGCCCCCCGGCGTAGCAATCGATGTGTACGCGCAACTCACCCGCTCGGCACAACTGCACGGTACTCGTGTGGTTCTGGACACGGCGGGCCCGGCGCTCGCGGCAGCCCTCGACGCCGGCGTCTACCTCGTCAAGCCAAGCCTCAATGAGTTGCCCGGGCTTAGCGGCCGCGCGCTGGTCAGCGAAGACGAATGGCATGACGCCGCACAGGGGCTAGTACAACATCCCGTAAATAGGTTGAATAAGTAACCGCCTCGATTATCATGACGGGATGAGCCGAGGCCGCCATGCAACGCCAGTGAAGCTGGCGAACAAAGAAAGACAGGAACTGCTAGCGCTGGTCGAGCGGAAGACGGCGGCGCAGCGAGATGTGATGCGGGCGCGCATCGCGTTGTGGGCCCACGAGGGCCACTCCAATACGGTGATTGCGCGGGAACTGGGTGTCTCGGTGCAAACGGTCTGCCTGTGGCGCAAGCGCATTGCCCAGCAAGGTGCCCAAGGCATTCGCGAAGGCGAGCGCAGTGGCCGTCCGCGACGCATCACGCATGAAGTGCGGCTGCAGTTGATTGCGCTGGCGTGTGAAACGCAGGAACCTGAGGGACGGGTCACCCCGTCGCTCGACGAGATTGCGGCGCGCGCCGTGGAGCGCGGCGTCGTCGAACAGATCGGCCGCAGCCATGTGCAGCGCATTCTGCAGGCCGGCGACGTGCGTCCGCACCGGGTCCGGCAATGGCTACACAGTCCGGACCCGGCCTTTCGCGAGAAGGTCAACGGGATTTGCAAACTGTACCGCAAGGCCCCCAGAAACGCGGTGGTGCTCAGTATCGACGAGAAGACTGGCATTCAGGCCATTGAGCGCAAGCACCCGGGACGCGCGCCCGCGCCCGGACGGCTGCGCCGTCGTGAGTTTGAATATGTTCGTCACGGCACCCAGGCGCTGATTGCCGCGCTCGATGTGCATACCGGACAGGTACTGGCAGAATGCCGCGAGCGGCGTACCCAGGACGATCTGGTCGCCTTCATGGATCGCGTGGCAATCGCGTACCCGGACAAACAGGTGCACGTTGTCTGGGACAATCTGAACACACATCGCGCCCAGGCCGTCTGGCATGCGTTCAACGTGCGGCACGGCAAGCGCTTTCACTTCCACTTCACGCCGTTGCACGCAAGCTGGGTCAATCAGATCGAACTCTGGTTTGCCCGCTACACGCGCCGAGTGTTGCGCCATGCGAGCCACACCAGTACCGAGCATCTGCGCGAGCGCACCGAGCAGTTCATCCGCGAGCACAATCAGGTGGCACGCCCGTTCAAATGGAGCTTCCGGGGCTATCCACTGCAAAGCGGCGCATCGTAATCGAGGAACCGACATGCCAGCTTTACCCACCAAACATTACGCTGCCGAACTGCAGCGTCAACTGCGCGGCCTGCTCGGCCATGAGCAGATCGTCACGCAAGCCTACGGACGTCACCTGCTGATCAAACGTCTGGACGATGAGGACCCGACCGTGGTGGCGAGGCTGACCGAGCTTGGCCGTAATCGTTATGGCGCGGCCTTTCGCAGCCATAGTGGACGTTGGGAACCTCTGCCAGGCGCCGGGTCGCTCGACAAGATGGCACAGCTGGTCGTCACGCTCCTGGAGCCGTATTTGCAACCCGATAATTAACGTGCCTAATTATTAAAGCTATTTAGGTGATGTTGTACTAGTCCGCGACGGGCGCGCACAGATGGTGGCGCTCACACTGGGTGAGCAGGGCGCGTTACTCGTGACTGCCGATCGGACTTTGCGGGCGCCGGGGTTGCAAATGCAGGTTTCCAGCGCGATAGGGGCGGGCGACAGTTTCCTCGCGGGCATGGTTTGGGCGATGAACCGCAATGCCAGTCTCGAACAAGCGTTTCGCTATGGACTGACAGCAGCCTCCGCCACACTTCTCAGTATCGGGACCGCGCTTTGTGACCCGGTCGACGTCGAACGGCTATATCGTGAAGTCGCACATGAATGAGGCGTTGCCGGGCTCCGTTCTATGAAGTCGAGACGTCAAAGATTGCATGACCGGGGTGCCCCAAGCCGCCAACAAACGAATCATGTCCACGCCTGAAAGCGACACGATCCAGGTAACGTAAAGGCCCGCGATCCCACACCTATCCGGCTGGTGAGGTACTCGAGCGAGAGGAACCGCCGGCAGCATCCGCATTGTGTTTTGGGCGGATATGGCACCTGTTGCCTGAGCGATCGTTGCAGCGGTTTCCGCTGTCTGATGCCTCGGCTACTCCGTTCGCGATGTGATTTAAGCGCCGGCGTGCGTGATAGCATGTCGGACATCGCCGAGCGCGAGGCCTGTCAGTGCAATTGTGCGATTGGGGCGGCTTTCTGGAGTTCCGATATGCGATTGGTTCGATACAGCGCCCTCCGATCGATCAACGCTATGAATGCTGCCGATGCAGGGCCCGGAGGCTTCCAGCGGCGTGCGACCGTTGCGCCGATATGAGTAATCGCAACGTCCCCGGATCAGAAGCCAACGACCCCCATCGCCTGTGCGTTGGCATCTTCGACGTCGATGGCGTCCTGCTCGCTTCGCCGCACGAACGCGCCTGGCGGGAAGCGCTCGGTGGTCTTGCCGAGGGAGCACGCTTCACGACTAGCGTTTACCAGAGCCATGTAGCAGGCAGACCGCGGCTCGACGGGGCACTTGCTGCTCTGCTTGCATTAGGAGTCTCCGATGCGGAGCAACATGCCGCAGCCTATGCAATGCGCAAGCAGAGGCGTCTCGAGGCGCTGATCGACGAAGGAGCCGTGAACACGTTCCCCGACGCGCTGCGGTTCGTCCATGCGGTGAGGGGGCTCGGCTGGCCGATCGCCGCCGCGTCATCGTCGAAGAACGCCAATGACATGATGCGGCGCATCCGCCTCGACGACGATCACAGCCTCCTCGACGTGTTCAATGCCAATGTGTGCGGGCGCGAACTGCGGCACGGCAAGCCAAACCCGGAAATCTACCTGCTTGCGGCCGCGGAATTGTCCGCCGCACCTGCAAATTGCCTTGTGGTGGAGGATGCTCCAGCCGGTATCGAGGCCGCCCGCGCTGGCGGCATGGCGGCGCTTGGCGTCGCGCGGCTTGACGACTCGGAGATGCTGCTTGCAGCTGGGGCTCATCTGGTGGTGACCAGCCTCGATCAGATTGACATCAATGAACTAGTACGCGGGCACCTCCGCCGGCGGCTGCCGTGATCAGGCCGGGGACCATGGACCGGGCGTTGATCCCGACTTCCGATCCCGATTGGACGGTCCGGGAGATCGGGCACGATCCGCTACGTGAAAATAGCCGAGGGGCGCGCTTCGCAATCAGCAACGGCTTTCTCGGCGTGCGCGGGACTCACGCGATACACCATGGCGGGCGATGGGTCGCAAAGTCGCGCACCTTGGTTGCCGGGCTGTTCGATACACCCGACGAAGCGCAGGGCATACCGGTACTGGTCGCGACGCCAGATTGGACTCACGTCCGGATTATGCTTCAAGGAAAGCCGCTGGTGCACCGGCCCGGTGATGGGTCTTCGCAGCAGCGTATTCTGGACATGCGGCGTGGCGCTCTGCTCACGGAAAGTCGTTGGTTGAATGCCTCGGCCATCGGTGTTCGCCTTCAAACTCTGCACCTCGCCTCTCTCAGCCAACGCGCAATAGCATTGCAACTCATCCAGTTGGAGATTGAAGAGGGCGGAGTCGACGTCACGCTTGAAGCATCCTTTGAACGGCTGGACAACGGCCTTTTACCAGAGCGCGTCGAGCAGGATCTCGGCGTATGGCATGCGATATCTTCCAATAGACGTCTCGCGATAGCTGCTGCGTTGTCACTCCGGATCGACGGCCGTGACGTTCCAGCAACCCTGTGCAGCCCGTTTCACTGGTCATGGACCTGGAGGTCGCGCCAAGGCCAAATCGGCTGCCTGGAACGTCTGGTGTCGGTGACGCGGAGCGATACCACAGACGCCGGCCCGGCCGGCGACGCACGACACGCGCTCGGCATCGCACAGGAACTCGGCTGGTCTGGGGTCGTGGCCGCGCATGAGGCTGCCTGGGCAAGCCGCTGGCGCCGCAGCGAAGTCGTAGTTGAAGGCGATGCCGGCGCTCAGCAGGCGTTGCGCTTCGCTCTCTACCACCTGAATGGCGCAGCCAATCCTGATGACGAGCGCGTCTCCATCGCGGCGCGAGCATTGACCGGCGACGACTATCGCGGACATGTGTTTTGGGATACCGAAATCTATCTGCTGCCGTTTTATATCCTCACCTGGCCCGAGGCGGCGAGGGCCCTGCTCATGTATCGGTTTCACACGCTGGATGGCGCCCGAGCAAAAGCGGCCAGGATGGGCTGGCGAGGCGCCCTTTACGCATGGGAGTCGGCTGACAACGGCGACGAGACGACACCCTCGCACGCGATCGGCCCCGATCGCAAGGTCGTTGAAGTCAAGTGCGGCCAGCAGGAGCAACACATTAGCGCGGACGTCGCCTATGCGGTCTGGCAATACTGGCAGGGAACCGGGGATGATGTCTTTCTGTGCGATGTGGGTGCCGAGATTTTGCTTGAAACTGCCCGTTTCTGGTCAAGCCGCGCACAGCCAGAGGCGGCCGGCCGGTGCCACATCCGAGGTGTTATCGGCCCCGACGAATACCACGAGTCGATCGACGACAATGCCTTCACCAATGTCATGGCACGCTGGAACATCCGGCGTGCGCTTGACGTGGCCGCATTGCTGCGCGCGCGCTGGCCCGCCCGCTGGAGCAATCTGTCAGGTCGCCTGTGCCTGCACGATGATGAACTGGAACACTGGCGCAGTGTCGCCACGACGATAACGACTGGTTTTGATCCGGAGACCGGACTCTTCGAGGAATTTGCAGGCTATTTTTCCCTCGAAGAAATCAATCTTGCCGACTATGCTGGCCGTTCGGTGCCCATCGACGTCGTGCTTGGCCGAGAGCGCACGCAACGATCCCAAGTCGTCAAGCAGGCCGATGTCGTGGCGCTTTTGGCGTTGCTGCCGGATGAGTTTCCCGGCGATTCGGGCGTGACGAATTTCGGCTACTACGCGCCGCGGTGCGGCCACGGAAGCTCGCTCAGCCGTGCCGTGCATGGAATCGTCGCGGCAAGGCTCGGTGACACCGAAGCCGCGTTGGATTTTTTCCGAGAAACGTCTGCCATCGATCTAGCCGACAGCCACGCGGCTATCGAGGGTGGCGTGCACATCGCGGGACTAGGTGGGCTATGGCTGATCGCGGTGTTCGGCTTCGCGGGTCTGTCGCTTCACGGTGACTACCTGTCGTTGGACCCAAAGCTGCCAGCGGCATGGCAAAGCCTTGCAATCACGCTCGAGTGGCGCAAGCGCCGTCTCAGGATCAGGATCGCACAGGCAGTGGACAGCGTCGAGGCGACTCTGGAAGCGGGGGAGCCGATGAAACTCATCGTACGTGGCAAAGAGTTGGGGCTGACGTGTACAGAGACTCCCGTCCTGTCGAACGGTTAATGTCCGGTCCCGGCTCCGCGAGCGGGCGCCGCGATTGTTTCATCGGTAGACGAGACCGCGACGCCTGAACAGTTTTTCGATCTCGACGAGAATGAAGACTATGCCGGAGAGAAGAAGACAGGCAGTTAATTCTACGACATTGAGCGGCGCGGTTTTGAAGATCGGGTTCAAGGCTGGCACATATATCGTCATCAGTTGTAAGAAGAGGGTGAGCAGGACCGCGGCAAGCAAGGGACGGTTTGAAAGTAGGCCTTGTTCGAACAGAGACATATGTTCTGATCGGCTGGCGAGCACGTGGCCCATCTGAGACAGGGTCAGGACGGTAAAGGTCATCGTCTGCCAGTGCGCAGATGACTGATGGATGGCATATGCTTGGGTAAAAAGTGAGATAGCCGCCATCGACAGTCCTACCCACAGGACGTGCTGCCAGATGCCGTGTGCGAAAAGGCTTTCATCGGGCGGCCGTGGCGGCCGGCGCATCAGTCCTTTCTCCGCCGGCTCGACCGCAAGCGCAAGGCCCGGTAGGCCATCTGTTACAAGGTTGATCCACAGGATGTGAATCGGGAGAAGCGGGATCGGCAAACCGAGGAAGGGCGCGAGAAAGATGGTCCATATTTCAGCTGAATTGCACGTCAACGCGTAACGTACGAATTTACGAATGTTCTCGTAAATTCGCCGTCCCTCTTCGACAGCGGTGACAATCGTGGCGAAGTTGTCGTCGAGTAGTACGAGACTCGATGCCTCGCGTGCGACGTCGGTGCCTTTGCGTCCCATGGCGATGCCAATATCGGCGCGGGCAAGCGCCGGCGCGTCGTTCACACCGTCGCCGGTCATCGCGACGAACTGGCCGTCGGCTTGGATAGCCTCGACAATTCGGATTTTTTGCGCCGGGTCGACGCGCGCATAGACGCGCGTATGCTTGATACGCTCGGCGAGTGCACTATCGGAGAGTTGGCTGAGTTCCCGGCCACCCATGACCTCATCCCCGTCGCGTAGGATATCAAGTGCACCGGCAATCGCGCGCGCGGTGACCGGATGATCGCCGGTAATCATTACGGGCGTGATTCCCGCTGACCTGCAGGTCTCGACCGCATCCTTCGCCTCTGGGCGAGGCGGGTCCTGAAGTCCTACGAAGCCAAGCAGTGTCAGACCCTGCTCCACCTCTTCCGCCTTATCCTTCTCTCCAGGCAAGCGGTCCCACGTGCGACATGCGATGGCGAGCACGCGAAGGCCTGTATTCGCCATTGCTTCGGCTACGCCGAGCAGGCGCGCCTGCTCGGCGGGGATGGCGTTTTCGTCGGTCATGACAGTGTTACAACGCTCAAGCACCGTTTCGGGCGCGCCCTTCGTATAAGCGATGAAAGCGTTGTCGCTGCGATGCAATGTCGTCATGCGCTTACGATCGGAGTCGAATGGGAATTCCGAGATGCGTGGAGCGGTTCGCTCGAGGCTGCGTTTGTCGAACCCCCTATCGGACGCCATGCGCCACAGAGCGAGTTCGGTGGGGTCGCCAGCGATGGTGTTGTCATCGCCGCCGTCAACGTCGTTGCAAAGCGCTACAGCTTCGATCAATTGCCGCACAGCGGCCTTGCTCATATCGATCGCCGATGCGGCAAGCCGCTCGCCTCTCACGAAAACTTCCTCAGCACGCATGTCGTTCAGAGTGAGCGTGCCCGTTTTGTCGGTGCAGATCCAGCTAACCGAACCGAGCGTCTCGACTGCCGGGAGGCGGCGCACCAAGGCGTGTCGACGGGCCATGTTGCGCGCACCTAGTGCAAGCATCACGGTGACCACAGCGGGCAACGCCTCCGGAATGGCCGCGACCGCGAGGCTCAGCGCGGTGAGCAGCATGAGCAAGGCTGGCTCGCCGCGCACCACCCCGACGCCGAAAATGGTCGCGCAGATGGCCAGCACAGCCATTGCCAGCCGCCGTCCGAACCCGGCGAGACGCTTCTGCAGGGGAGTCTGCGTGACCGGGACCGCCTCAAGCATGCTCGCGATCTTGCCGAGTTCAGTTGCCATGCCGGTCGCGACCGCGATGCCGCGTGCGCGGCCGTAGGTGACGACCGTTCCTCGGAAGGCCATATTCGTCCGGTCGGCCAAAGGCAATGTGGGATCGGCAAGGGCAGAGGTGGTCTTTTCACTTGGCACCGGTTCGCCGGTCAGCACGGCCTCACTGACCTTGAGTCGGGGCGCTTCAACCAGGCGGAGGTCGGCGGGTATGGCGCTGCCCGTCTCTACCAGCACGATGTCGCCTTGAACGATCTCCGAGGCCGAGATGGTCTGCCTTTCGCCTGCACGCACGACAATTGCCTTGAGGGCCGCGAGCTGCCGTAGCGACGCCATGGCTCGCTCAGCTCGAAAATCCTGAATGAACCCGACTACACCATTCAGCAGGACGATCGCGATAATCACAAGCGTGTCCGTAGCATCACCAATGATGCCCGAGACGACCGCTGCGAGGATTAGAACGATGATCATGAAGTCCCGGAACTGAGAGACCACCATGTTTAAGACACTTCGTGACCGCTGTTCCTGAATGTCGTTCCGCCCGTCTCTGGCCAGGCGCCGACACGCCTCGTCGCACGACAGGCCGCGCTCAAGGTCCGAGGCAAGCTGCTGGACAGTACGCGCGGTACTTAACGTATGCCAGTGCATCGAGGCATCAGCAGGATTAAAGGAGTCGTCGTGAGCCAGCATGATCGATGAGGCGCCTCGAATTCACGGCGGAACACGCCCTGGGCGTGCGCTGTCGCCCGGCAGTGCCCAAAGTATGGTCTGGCATTTAATTTTCTGTATTGAGAGCCACGGCTTGTGGCGCGTCGGTCAATCGAGAGCGCTACCTTTCTGGTCCATTGCCGTGTACCTCATCCGTTCCTGCCGTCGTGTACTCGTGCTTCATCCCTTTCAATCTGATTCAGTATCAGAGACGTTTGAACCGATGCGTTGACGTAGATCAAAGCAGCCCCTGCGATGTCGGCTGGTAGAAAATTGCGACGCGGAACCAGGCCGGACTTAGTCCGGTCTCAAGAGGCTTGCGCTGCGTGCCGCGTACTTTTGACCCATCCCAGCGGCGGGCACTCGGTTGCAACCGTATTTCCGGTATCTTAGCTCCATGTGATCGGGGAGTCTCGCGCAGGTTTAATCAAGCTACTATTGCGGCGGCCATGGCCTCCGCACTCGATGCAATATTCGATATGGGCGAGTGCTGCGTCGCAGCGCCGGGTATAAATTAACAAAGGGGAGTCGTAAGAAGCCGCTCCGGCAAGCCGCGTTTCGCGGGATTGTGCAAATATCCTGGATGAACAAAATGAATCCGAGGGATGAAAATCATTCGATGCCATCGGTAAAGCGGATCGTCCTCCTGCTGCTATGGGGCGGCCTAGCTGCTCTCGGATATGCAGTGTTGCATTTGTCTTTTATTCCTGTTGCGTGGGCCGCCATCGTCGCTTTCGTGACATGGCCGGCGTATTTGAGGCTGCGGTTGTTGTTGCGAGGCAATGCCGCCGCCAGTGCGCTGCTGATGACTCTGCTGCTGACGTGCGCCTTGGTGTTTCCGATGCTCTCGTTGATCGTACCGCTGACTACCGAACTAACCGCCGCCTACCAGAGCATAGCCAACTACTTTGCAAACGGCCCCCACCAACTGCCTGAATGGGTGGCGAGAATCCCCTGGCTTGGGGAATCGCTGCAGGAACTCATGAACCAGACGACGGGCGATCCCGCAGCCGTGCGCGCGCAACTGACGCAGTGGGCCGAGCAATGGATGGATGAAGTCGGCCAGTTCGTTGGGGGCGTCGGACGCAATGCCGCGAAGCTGGGCTTCGCCCTTGTAACGCTGTTCTTTCTGTACCGTGACGGCGAAAGCATAGTGAATCAGGGGCGCCGGGCGCTATGGCCTTTCCTTGGTGAGCGGCTGGAAACCTATCTCGTGGCGGTCGGCGGCATGACCCGATCGGTCGTGTACGGCCTCGTGCTGACGGCCCTCGTACAAGGCGCGCTCGCGGGATTGGGTTACTGGGCCGCAGGGGTGCAGGCACCGCTCCTGCTGGCGGCGTTCACCGCGCTGATCGCCTTGATACCATTTGGCACGCCGTTTGTCTGGGGATCGATCGGCGGGTGGCTCCTGCTTACCGGCGATACCGTTGCC
Organism: Caballeronia humi; assembly: GCF_001544475.1. Classification (GTDB taxonomy): domain Bacteria; phylum Pseudomonadota; class Gammaproteobacteria; order Burkholderiales; family Burkholderiaceae; genus Caballeronia; species Caballeronia humi. Next base: position 17,473 of record NZ_FCNW02000060.1, read on the forward strand.
GGGGTCGGGCTGTTGCTTTGGGGAGCACTCGTCGTAAGTTGGGTGGACAACCTGATTCGGCCGCTTGTGATCAGCAGCGCCGCCCGAATTCCGTTTCTCCTTGTGATGTTCGGCGTTCTGGGCGGCCTTGCGGCCTTTGGTCTCATAGGACTCTTCCTGGGTCCCGTCATATTGGCTGTGCTTATGGCACTATGGCGTGAATGGCAGGAGGAGCAGGCGAGTACACGTACTGCAACTCGCTGCCCGCCGGGCGTCCCGCTGGAATGAACCGTCGCGCTGTCGAGGCGGTGCCGCTCAGCGGAAGCTGGCGGCCACGAAAAGACGTCGTGGCCGCAGGTCTGCGAGCCTTGCAAGGGCAAGGCTCAAACGCCATAGCGCGGCGGCGGCCTCTTGCGGAGCCGCGATCGGCTCGCAGAACTCTGTGGCCGACCCGGTGCGCGGTCCAGGGATTCGAGCCTTGACGAACGCACTCAGAATTCTATTTGCGTCTTCGGGCTCAGCTTCGGTTGAGGTGCCGTCGCTCGGGGACGCTGAAGATTCACATACCGATCAGCATCGGCAGGACATAAGTCATGCCTTTAGGCTGGCCGCTGCCAGCGTCGACGCGAGCGCCGCACCCGGACAGAAGCTCACCAGCCCCCCGCCGGCGCCGAACAGAAGATTCCGGCGATCAGTCGCCGGTCGATATGCCTCGCATGAGGTAGCTGTATTGGCGTGACGAGGTCGTTTGCAGTAATAGATCGGATATTGCGTGTACGATCCCGACGCGCCTCGATCTCCAAACTAATTGGACATTAGCACTGGAACCTGCGTGGCCTCCAGCACCGTCCGGGTGGCACCGCCCAGTATCAATTCATGCCACCGCGAATGACCGTAGGCGCCCATGACGATTAGATTCGCACCGAATTCGGATCCAAACGACAACAGGGTTTCACCGGTCCGCGCACCGTCTTTTACATTAATCTCGCTATGCTCGACTCGCGCACCCTGCCTTGCGAGCGCTGCGACGAGGTCCAAACCGCGAGCGCGAGGGCCTCGACGCTTATCGGCCTCGCCGACTATCGTAATCATGACGGTTCGCTTTGCGAGCTGCAAAAACGGCAGCGCATCATGAACTGCTCTCGTCGCTTCGCGGCTATCATCCCAGGCCACAAGGACCTTAGCGCCAACGGGATTCATCGCGCCGGTGTGCGGGACAACCAACACTGGTCTGCCGGCGGATAGCACCAATTGCTCTGGATAGCGATCGGCAAGATAAGCCTCGGGGTCGTCCGGGTCGTGTTGACCGGTGATAGTCAAGTCCGCGCAGCGCGAATAGCGCGAAAGCGAAATGGGCGCGTACCCCTCCTTGGCGACCCAATTACCCGCCACCTTCGTCTGGGCAAGCCTGGACCGAAACATGTTCTCGACCCTCGCCCGACGGTCGATGCAGGTTTGTTCAAACGATGTGCAATATCGCTCCGCACCCGACCGTTCATAATAAAATCTAGGATCCAGCGTGAAGTCCGAGTAGACACCAGTCAGATGCGCGCCGAAATGCCTCGCAAGATGCAGGGCGCAGTCGATCCGCGCAGCGGTGCGCTTACTTGTGTCCAGTTGCACGACGATAGTTTTGTAGCTCATTGCTGGATTTCCCGTCGGATTGGCCAAACATTTCAAGTCTAGGACGCATCCGTAGCTCTGGCCTGACCCAGATCAAACGGTACGGAACGGAGGGCCGATCCGATGCCATACGTCTCACGATGGCATTTACGGTGATCGATCCCTCGGTTGGGTGGAAGCCGGCGGTGATCGGAATCAATTGACCCATATCAATCGCGCGTCCTCGCTTCGCACCTAAGCTGACTACATCTTGATTCAGCCCCTCTGAGGAGCACTGCATGTTTAAGCGACTCGTTTTTCTTGTCCTTCTTGCGTTGCCGGGAGCATTCCTCGTTTTGACAGTTGTGAGCAACCATCCGCGTTATCGCGGCCAGATAGCTGTCTTCAAAACGTGCATGACGTCTTCGGGGTCTGCGAATGGCGCGAAAGACTGTATTCGATTGCGAGGCAGTTCGGTTTGATCGGCGCGTTGCTCCACCGAACTGCATGAGGGCGCCAGACCTAACCGAGGGCTTGGCGGGCGATCTTGACCCCGTTTTCCGATATTGGACAGATCGTGTATGTCGGCGGTGTATCCGGGTCCAGGAGACGGATCGCCACCCGGACGGTGACGTGGGAAGAGACCCCGTCGGCCGCGCCGTACAACGACAGCGGGATCGAGCTAAACCTGCCGGTTCAAAGCGGCCATCCGCCTCAGTGCTCCCGCGTTGACATACATCAATGGCGAACCGCGCAATCTCCGCGACCCTGTGAACGTCGCGGCGCGATCCGACTGGCCTGCCGCCGTCCGCCCTGCAGAAGCGCTCGCCTTCGCGCTGATTCGCTCGCAGCCGGCGGATCCTTCCAACGACACTACTGGTAACCGACAGTACGATGCCTCTTCTTGACTCCAGGTACAGACTCAGTGCCGTGACTACAATTTTCGGCCGCAAGCACGAATCGCAACCGGCCGTCAGGTCGTCTGCCGCGAGCAGCGAAATTCTGGTCGAGTATGCGCGTCTGGAGCCCGCGGATGTGTTGCAACGGCTGCACAGCGCGCCAGAAGGTCTTGCTGACGGCGAGGCAGAGCAGCGCTTGCGCGCCGTCGGCCGCAACGAGGTTGCGCGGGCGGAACGTCACACGATCGTCGGCGAACTCCTCAATCGATCGATCAATCCATTGAACCTGCTCTTACTGTCGCTTGCCGCGGCCAGCTACTTCCTCGGCGATCGGCACGCGTCGAGCCTGATTGTCATAATGGTTGTGTTGAGCATTGCGCTGGGCTTTCTTCAGGAGCACCGCTCGAACAAGGCAGCCGATGCGCTGCGCCGGATGGTGCTGACGACTGCCACGGTGCGCCGGTGCGGTCAGGGTGACGTACAAGACCATATCGAAGTGCCGATCGAGCAGGTGGTTCCAGGCGATATCGTGCTGCTGTCGGCCGGCGACATGGTTCCGGCCGACTTGCGGCTGATTTCTGCAAAAGACCTGTTCATGAATCAGTCGACCCTGACGGGCGAGGCCATGCCGATCGAAAAATTCGCGCACGCCAGTCCCGGCGCCGCCGATACGCAGTTCGACTTGCCGAATATTTGCTTCACGGGCAGCGCAGTTCTGAGCGGGATCGGCTGTGGTGTCGTGGTGCTCACCGGGTCACGAACGGCGTTCGGCCACGTCGCGGGCATGATCGCTGCGCAACGCGTTCTGACGAGTTTTGACAAGGGCATCACGCGAATCACCTGGATGATGATCGGCCTGATTCTGGTCATGGTTCCCCTTGTCTTTACAATCAACGGACTGACGAAGGGCGACTGGTTCGAGGCCTTGCTCTTCGCCGTAGCCGTCGCAGTTGGGCTTACGCCGGAGATGCTTCCGATGATCGTGACGGTCAATCTGGCGAAGGGCGCGATTGCAATGTCGCGCAAGAAGGTGATCGTCAAGCGTCTCAACGCCATCCAGAACTTCGGTGCGATGGACGTCCTTTGTACCGATAAGACCGGGACGCTGACGCAAGATCGCATCATCCTCAAGCGCCACCTCGATGTGCACGGCGACGAATCAGATAAGGTTCTTGAATATGCCTATCTGAACAGCCTCTATCAGTCCGGCCTCAAGAACTTGCTCGATGTTGCCGTGCTCAAGCACGTCGAGCTCGAAGAGCAACTCAAGGTTCATGAGCAATACAAGAAAATCGACGAGATGCCGTTCGACTTCGAGCGCCGTCGGATGTCGGTTGTGCTCGCGCGCGGTGACGGTGCACACATCCTGATCTGTAAGGGAGCGGTCGAGGAGATTTTTTCGGTCTGCACGCGATATGCCGTCGGCGGCGAGGAAGGCTTGCTCGATGAAAGCCACTTCGCCGAAGCGAAGGAAACCACGGCCAGGCTCAACGCAGATGGCTTCCGGGTCGTTGCGGTCGCCTATAAGGCGATGCCGCCGGAACAGGCCGCGTATGGCGTTGCCGACGAGTGCGACCTGACTCTGCTCGGCTACATCGCATTTCTTGACCCTCCCAAGGAAACCTGTGCGGCTGCGATTTCTGCCCTGAGGGCGAGCGGCGTGCAGATAAAGATCCTTACCGGGGACAACGACATTGTCACACGTAAGATTTGCCATGAGGTCGGCATTCTTGTGGACCGCGTCGTTCTCGGCAAGGAACTCGAATCGTTATCGGCGGCGCAACTCCAGGACCTGGCGGAGATCGCTTCCGTTTTTGCCAAGGTATCGCCTTTGCAGAAGGCCGCAATCATCGACGCACTGCATGAAAAAGGGCATGTCGTCGGCTTCCTGGGTGATGGCATCAACGATGGGCCGGCGCTCAAGGCGGCGGACGTGGGCGTGTCCGTTGACAGCGCCGTGGACATCGCCAAGGAGTCGGCCGACATCATCCTGCTCGAGAAAAGCCTCTCGGTGCTCGGCGACGGAGTGCGCGAGGGCCGAAAGGTGTTCGGCAACATCACAAAGTATATAAAGATGGGCGCGAGTTCGAATTTCGGCAACATGTTCAGTGTGCTCGGCGCCAGCGCCATCCTGCCATTCCTGCCCATGGCACCGATCCAGGTTTTGACCAACAACCTGCTCTATGACTTCTCGCAAACGACAATCCCGACAGATAACGTCGACCCGGAGTATCTTGCGGTGCCGCGGCGATGGGACATCGGCAACCTCATGAAATTCGTGCTGGTGATTGGGCCAATCAGCTCGATATTCGATTACGCCACTTATTTCATGATGCTTCATTTCTTCAAGGCATGGGACAAACCCGCACTGTTTCAGACCGGCTGGTTCGTCGAATCGCTGCTGACGCAGACGCTTATTATCCACATCATCCGCACGGCCAAAGTGCCGTTCTTCGAGAGCCGGGCAAGTGCTGCGCTGATCGCGACGAGTTGCATCATCGCCGCCGTCGGCGTTGCTATGCCATTTACTCCGCTTGGCGCCTTTTTAGGGTTTGTTCCCCTGCCTGCATCATACTGGATGGGTCTTCTGCTTATCCTCGCAAGCTATGCGCTCCTGACGCATGTTATGAAGACATGGTTCGCCCACCGGTTCGGGCTGAACTAGATGACCGCTCCTCCAATGCAGCCCCGTCCGACGACGAACGGCGATGCCGACCAGGTTTCCCGGCTCGGTGGTGCGTGCATGGAACACCCTGATACCGAGTTTCTCGAGATTGCCCCCGCGCTCCACGGCAAGACGTCCCTGACGCGCTCGCTGGTTCTCTGGGCAGTCGGGCTAACGGGCCTATTAACCCTAGTTTTTGTAGTCTTACATTTCGGCTCCCTCGAACGAATCGTCGAACTTGCACGCTCAGCGCGACCCACATGGCTACTCCTGGCGATCGTTGTCCAGGGTGGTACTTACGTCAGCGCGGCCCTGGTCTGGCGGCAAGCCCTGCGTCGCGCCGGACACCCACGATCGCTTCGAACGCTGATCCCGCTGGGCATCGCAAAGGTATTTACGGACCAAATGTTGCCTAGCGGTGGGATCAGCGGCACGATGCTGGTCGTAAGCGGCCTCATCCGGCGGCGAGTGCCTGCGGCGGTTGCCATGGCTGCCATGCTGGCAGGGCTAGTCTCTTATGACATCGCCTATCTGAGCGTGGTAGTCGCGGCCGCCACCATGCTGCGGCTTCACGATCGCGCCAATCTTCCTCTGCTGATTGGTGTCACCATTTTCGCGATTGTGATGATCGCGATTCCATCTATTGTGCTCGGCCTGAAGCGACTAGGTGACCAGAAGCCTGTTGCATGGCTGAGTAGGTTGCTCGGCTTGAGCGCTTTGCTGCGGGCTCTTTCCGACGCGCCCACCGACCTTTTGCGCAGCCCGCGGTTGGTAATGCAGACTGTGGGCCTTCAGCTTGCTATTTTCATGTTTGATACGGTGACCTTTTGGCTCGCGTTCCGCGCAATCGGGTATGGACCCGAGCCGTGGGCGATTTTCGTGAGTTTTACCATAGCCTCGATGGCTGCGACGATCGGACCTATTCCGCTTGGTTTGGGGACGTTCGAAGCGGCCGCTGTAGGCATGCTTCACCTATTGGGAGTTCCGATCGAAGCCGCCTTGAGCGGCACGCTCCTGTTACGCGGACTGACAGTGTGGCTGCCCATGCTGCCAGGCGTCTTGCTCGCCCGACGCGAGATCCACCGCCCTTGAGAGCCAGGGTGTCAATCCCGGACCTTCGTGAAAAGGGGTCTGGCCACTTTCTACTCCCTATACGTGCCCCGGAGGTCACCGCGTGAACTCCACCTGCAGAAAGCGCCAGGGTTGACCTGCGTCAACCGCGCGTGAGCCGTCGTCGCTACGATTTGTGAATCGTTCAAGCATCGGCAAAGAGCGTGTTTATCGAATGGCGCCGCCCTCGAGGGTGTCCTTGATGCGTTACTTCCTCCTGCACTTGACATGATAGGTATACTAAAACTCGCGTTCAAACTGTTGGTGAACGACAGCGCTAAGTTCACGGCGCTGCTTGTCGGGATTACGTTCGCGGTATTTCTGATGGTCGAGATGACGTCGCTGTTTGCAGGTATTCTGGACCGCTCGTCGTCCACCGTCATCAACGTGGGCGCCAAGGTCTGGGTAATGGATCCCGGAGTACAGACGATTGCGAGCAGCATCGGCATGCCGGATTATGTGCTGGACGCAGTGCGCAGCATCGACGGCGTGAAATACGCAGTTCCGCTCTATTCGGGTGGTGCGCTCGTTAAGCTTCGCGACGGCAGGTATCAAGCCGTCACCGTGATCGGTCTCGATGACACAAGCCTGTTCGGTCGCCCCATGATGAAGCAGGGAAGGATCGAGGACATTTACGCGGAGAATGGATTCGTCGTGATCGAGGACGCGGAGTTCGTGAAGCTCCAGAGTCCCAAGCTGGGAAGCGATTTCGAACTCAACGACCACCGAGGCGTGGTCGTTGGGATCGCCACCGTGGCAAGCAGCGGGTTGTTCGGCTCGCCCACGCTCTACACGACCTACCGCCGGGCGATCGAATACATCCCTTCGAGCCGCTATACAACGTCGTACATCCTCGTGGAGCCTAAGTCCGAGGCCGACATTGCCCATATTAAGCAAGCGGTCAAGGAGCTCGGCTACGTGGCGCTCACGAAGCAGGAGTTCATGAAGAGCATCTCGGATTTCTACAAATACGAGACCGGACTCGGAACCAACATCCTGCTGATGACGGTTATCAGTTTCGTCGTGGGACTGTCGATATCGGGCCAGACGTTCTACACGTTCATTCTGGAGAACCTCGAAAAATTCGGTGCGTTGAAGGCGATCGGTGCGAAAAGCCATGAGCTTGTCGCGATGATCCTGTTTCAGGCGACCTTTACGGCGCTCACCGGCTACGGGCTGGGCATCGGATTGTGCGCAGGGCTCATCAGCCTCGCGCGACTGCGCATTCCGGACTACGCGGCAATGATTACGTACGGCAATCTGTTGCTCGCCTTCGTGATGGTAATCGTGATTGCCGCGACTTCGAGCTATATGGGCGTTCGTCGGGTTTTGAGCATCGAACCCTTTGACATATTCCGGGGATAGGCATGACAACGCCAGCCATCGACGCTCGTTCGGTCACCAAGTGGTTCGGTGAAGGCGACGCGCGGACCTACGCCGTGCGCGATGTGTCGATTCAAGCAGAGTTCGGGGAGATGCTGCTGATCGTAGGGCCGTCCGGCAGCGGCAAGACAACCTTGTTGAGTGTAATCTCCGGCATCCTGAGACCGGACTCGGGCGATGTGATCGTGGATGGCACGGATTTGTGGAAGCAGCCGAACGATTCGATCGCCGACTTTCGGCTGAACCGCATCGGATTCGTGTTTCAGGATTACCACCTCTTTGGACGTCTCACGACAGCCGAGAACGTTGCTATTCCGCTTATCCTCAAGCGGCGCGCCTGGGACGATGCGCTCGCCGAGGCGCTTAAATACCTCGAGATCGTGGGACTGACGAGCCGAGCCCAATTGACACCTGTGAAGCTCTCTGGAGGCGAGCAGCAGCGTGTGGCCATCGCGCGCGCGATCGTGAGCCAACCGGACATCCTGATTCTCGACGAACCCACTGCGTCGCTCGATGGCGATACGGGCCGCAACATCATCGAATTCGTCAAGCATCACGTTCTCAATGAGCATCGTTGCATTGTGATCGTCACGCACGACAGCCGCATCTTCGAGTATGCCGACCGCATCCTGAAGATGGAGGATGGCCGCCTGACTCATATCGAGCGGGGCGGGGCGCGATGAAGACAAAGATCGTGTTCGCGATGGCGTTCGTGGGATTTCTAGCCGGTATCCTGGCGGCATACGTGTACGGGATTCAGCAGCCACCCCAGCCACCGGTGTTCAACCCTGCATCGAACCCTTATACGCGTGGCGTTTACGCGAACGGGATCGTTGAAAGTGACCAACCGGCGGGGGAAAACGTAAGCATCTACCCAGATGTCACGGGTGCTGTCACGCGCATCTTCGTGCATGAAGGGGAGCAGGTACGCTCAGGGACGGTGCTGTTGACCATCGAAAACTCGGTGCAGCGCGCGAACGCGGCCCAACTCGCGGCGCAGGCCGACGCTGCGGCGACGCTGCTCGATGAGCTGAAATCGCAGCCGCGTCCGGAGACCCTCGATATCGCGAATGCGCAAGTCGGTGCCGCTGCCGCGAGCCTCAAGATGTCCCAGGATCAATTCGATAAACAGCAACGCGCGTTCGAAATCGACTCGAAGGCGGTCAGCAGGGACACAATCGATAACGCAGCGAACGCGCTCAAGGTAGCGCGCGCCAATCTCGAGGTCGTGACGCGCCAATACCGGCTTACGCGCGCGGGTGCGTGGGTGTATGACATCCGCAATCAGGAAAAGCAGGTCCATGCGCTGCGCAAGGCATCCGCTGCGGCCGAGGCCCTGCTTGCGAAATACACGATCCGCGCGGCTGCGGATGGCGTCGTTTTGTCGATCAATGCGTCGCTCGGTTCCTATGTGTCGCCGCAGGGTGTCTATGAGCCATACGCGCAGGCGCAGGCACCGATGCTGGTGATGGGCACGGCGCCGGAGCAGCTTGCCGTGCGCTGTTATGTCGACGAGATCCTGATTGGCCGTCTGCCGGATCCGCATGCGCTAAAAGCGCGCATGTTTGTGCGGGGCACCAGCCTCGAGGCCCCGCTCGAATTCATGCGCATCCAGCCGTACGTATCGCCAAAGATCCAGTTGTCGGACCAGCGCACCGAGCGCGTGGACGTACGCGTGCTACCGGTCATTTTCCGTGTCGTGTTGCCGAAGGGCGCACGGCTCTATCCCGGGCAGATGGTCGATGTCTATATCGCTGCTGAATGATCCGCGCGCGCTCCTACGCAGGTCGCTGCGCACGTTGTTCTCCGCCGCTGCTCTGGCGAGTGCGCTGGCCCTGGCGGCTTGCACGTTGGGCCCTGATTTTTCGAGGCCGACGCCGCCGCGCGTGTCCCAGTTCGAGCGTGGGGAGTCGGTACGCGGGCCTCTCGTCGCGGCAGGCGCCGCGCAGACGTTCGCCGCCGACATTGGCCTGCCGGTCGACTGGTGGACGCTGTTCGGATCGCCGGCGATCGATGCAGCGGTCGACGACGCATTGACCGGTAGTCCAACCCTCGAGCGCTCGGAGGCGGCGCTGCGGCGAAGCGAAGACGAAGTGCGGGCCGGCGCGGGCGTCTTCTCCCCGCAAGCGGACGCGGGATTCAGTGGGTCGCGGCAAAGGTACTCGCCGCTGCGCGTGGGGGCAAATCAACCGTCATCGCTCTTCAACCTTTTTACTCTTTCGGCGAGCGTCAGCTACGCCCTCGATATCTGGGGCGGCGAGCGCCGCATGCTCGAAGGTCTGCGCGCGCAAGCAGACGCCCAACGCTATGCGCTGCTCGCGGCGTATCTGACCTTGACCGCAAACGTGGTCAACACAATGATTGCGCGTGCGGCCTACAGCGAGGAGATTGCGGCGACGCGCGAAATGGTCGGACTTTTGCGCGAGCAGATCGACGTGACGCAGGTACAAATTCAGGCGGGGGTCGCTGCATATTCCGCGGTGCTGACCCTTGAGAACGAACTGGCGACGCTTGAGGCATCGCTGCCAGCGCTTGAACAGAAGCGCGTGCAGGCGGAAGACCTGCTGGCGACTTTGTCGGGCGCTTTTCCGGCCGACTGGCATGCCCCCAATCTGTCCCTGCGAGATGTCTCCTTGCCCGCGACCCTGCCAGTCACCGTACCATCAGACCTCGTTCGCCGACGTCCAGACATCTTGCAAGCGGAGGCCGCACTGCATGTCGCGAGCGCCAACATTGGCGTCGCAACAGCCAACCTTTTCCCCAGCGTTACGCTCTCTGCGAGCGGCGGCTATGACAATACCTCGATGGGCGCGCTGTTGCATCGAAAAGGCCAAGTATGGTCCGTAGCGGCAGACGTCACTGCGCCGCTGTTTCACGGAGGTACGCTCTGGTTCCAGCGAGAGTCAGCGAGCGACGCCTACGCACAAGCCCGAGCCACGTACCGAGAAATCGTACTCGGAGCATTTGCGCAGGTGGCTGACTCGCTGCGTGCGTTGGAGAATGACGCACATGCGCTCGAAGCGCAATCACGAGCACTGCATTCGGCCGCTGAGGCATTGCGACTTGTCAGGGCGGACTATGAGGCTGGCACAGTGGGCTATTTACCGATTCTCATTGCCGACGGGCAATTTCACCAGGCGCAGATTGCCTATCTGCAGGGCATCGCGCAGCGTATGCAAGATACCGTTGCGCTCTATGCGGCGCTTGGCGGGGGTTGGGACACTGAGCCGTGAAATGGAAATGGCGCAACTCGACGCGCTGGTTGCGGCGATTGCTCACGTTCGCGGCAACCGCGGACGTCCCTGATAATAATAGCGCTGGCATCGTCGAAGGCGACAGGGGCTACGATTCCAAACCGCATCGGCCGCGCCCGCGCGAGCACGGCATTGGCCCCTGTGCCGTGCGCTTAGGCCTGGCCCATGGAGGCGGGCTTGGAAAGCGCGCCGGGTCGGCGATCGTTAGATTGCATGGTTGTACTCGACCCGACCGCTTCAGCCGCTGAGTGCGCAGCCTCATAGAGCGCCGCGGCTACCGGCTCGTGGCTGTGGCGATCGCGGCCAGGAATGCACGAATAGCATGGGCGGTCCTGAAGTATGGCGACGACTTCAAGCAGGAGCCGATCGTCGCGTGACCTCCAGACGACTTCATAAAACACGCGCCAACGAAAGGCAACTTACGACGAGCCAATTAACGATCACTTTGCATTGCCAGCGGTGATGTGAAGCGGGTTGGACCCGTGCGGGTATATCTGATAAGGCTACAGGGATCACAATCCCAGTCAGCGAACGAGGCCCTCGTGTGCGTCTTTGATCAGGGCCCGAGCCATTGACCCAACATGAACAGTTTTGTACAGCAGTCCTTCACCTTCTCACGTGACGCCGGTAACGCAGCATGGCAATAACAGAAATTCGCACTTGTGCTTGCGAAAAAAGGAAGCCCTTGTAGTAGCCTTAGGTATCGATTAGTAACCGGCGCACATCGAAGGCCCTGCCGGAGCGGGGGGGAACACAAACCACGAACCGTCGTCATGCCGGAAGAAAATGATCGTAATCGCCTCGCCCGAGGTATGTCGTTCCAGTCGCACATAGCGAGCGCGATTCGCAAGCAGACGACCAACCTGTGTCACGCGCGCCGGCATTAACCGGGTCGGCGCGAGCCATTTGTCCACGAGTGATCGCAAGGAAATGTAGTTGCTGTTCATCGCGCGCTCCTAAGTCCAAATTCGACTGCTGAAGAAAGTCGCTCTCGAGTCCTTGAATCTATTATCGGTCGGTCCCGCGGAGATTCAAATCAGCACGGTCTGAGAGTTTCGTAGCCGTTTTGCCGGTCCCTGTAGGCATTCCCCTACGGTCCCAGTAGGCTGCACGATGGTGCGACCCTAATGATGAACGCCCTTTATGCTTTTAAGCGGTACGGGACGACGGGCTCGTAGATCGCAACGTATCTTATAAGCGAGGCTCGAAAGCCACACGTCCACGGACTGAAGTGATCAAATGTTCCAGTGCGTGCGTTCACAGGGAAATGATTCACAACAGAGCGAACAGATCTCGATCAAAGGGACTGCGGCTCATTAGTCGGACCTGCAAAATTGAGTTTTGTTCGTGGACGCCTCGGGGCGTTCATCAGGTGGCCTTGTACTTTTCGAACTCAGGCAGTTGTAGGAGGTGCG
>NZ_FCNW02000061.1 GCF_001544475.1 Caballeronia humi
TGTGAAGTTCGTTCCGGTCCGGGATTTTGAGCTCACGAGTACGCTGGTTATGATCACGCGCAACGGCGACGAAAACAGATTGATCTCTTCGTTCCGGCAAGCGCTAACAAAAAGCGGGGCGAAGTAGCACTCGTCGCCAGCTTCACCGACTTCGCATCCATGTCGAGTCTCTAACCGCGTGTGAATAAAGGAAAGCGGACATCGCGCACATCACGAGATTTGCTTGCCAAAGATGTTCGCAAGCGAGAAGCGTATGGCGACCGCAACCGACGTGCGAAGGTCCGCTGCCAGAGGACCTCGGTCGTCCGAATGTCCGGGTGAATGTGCGGATCAACGTCCGAAGTTGGCCGACCACCGTCCGACGCGGTCGGCCGAACTCGTTTAGGTTTATTCGATGCCTGCCCTCAAGCACAGGCTCGTCATCGAACGACAAGGCGTGCGGGCAGGCGTTGAATAAACCTCGAGGAAGGAAACCGCGAAGTAGTCTGACGCAGCCAGCGTTTTCGCTATGGCGATTGATCAATGTGGCCAGTCTGGCTTGCGGGCCGATGGCGGGTGATGCAAGCGCTCGGATAGGCATAGATGCAGAAATGGAGACGATCGCGCGTGTGATTCTGAGTTCGGAATACGGCTGCAATGAACACGCTCCGGCAGGCAGTCGCTGAGTATCTCAGTCTTCGACGCAGTTTGGGATTCAAGCTGCACGGGTGCACTGCGCTCATAACGGCATGGTATTTGAAGGGCGGCCCGCAGTAAGTCGCGAATCTCATCGTCCGAATATAGGTACGGTCGAGCCCGTTTCGGTTGGAACGGCAGCAGGCTTTGCGCTGGAATCTGCGTGCGCGAATCGGTGGCGCTGCGATGACGCGCGAACTCGCGTACGAAGCTGAGTCGTTTCGCCCAATGTGCGGGTTGGACTTCGAATGGCTGTTGCGCCCAGGCGAGAGCCAATGCCCGGGTAATGTGGGGGCGCGATGCTGTTCCATGAAGGTGACGAAATCGAGTAACGCCTTGCCTGCATCGCCCGGCCACGGACGTTCTATTGCCTGCTTGGTTTGCTGAGCGTGTCGGGCATGCGTTTCGGGGAAGCACGCAATCTTGAGGTTCGGGACGTGGACGTCACCATTGGGGTGCTAACAATCCGTGGCACCAAATTGGGCAAGTCCCGGCTCGTGCCTTTGCATGACTCGACTCGCGAGGTGCTTGCCGACTACATTGTGCGACGTAATCGCCATTGGGCTGGTCGGCCAGTGTCTTCCTATCTGTTCGTTTCCAACAGGGGTAATCGTCTGGATGGCGCAGAAGTACATTGGACTTTCTATGCGCTGTCACGACGGGTCGGCCTGCGCGGCTGTTACGACCATCGTGACCACGCCTGCACGATATGAGGCACGCGTTTGCGACGAACACGCTCGTGCACTGGTACCGGTCTAAACAGGATCCGGAGCGTTGCCGGCCGATCCTGTCAGCCTACCTCGGCCACGTGCATGTCGCCGATTTAAGATATCGAGCGAATTCACGCACGATGCGCAGATAGTTCGCCTGAGTCTTGGGAGAAAGCTGGCGCATGCGCATGTCATCTGTCATACGCTGACGCATAGGGCTGACGCCCTGTTGAGTGGAGGTCATGACGCGGCTCCGTTGAAGAACGAGGCGGATTTGCCCCGACCTTCAACATACGGAATCGCACCATACACCTCTCACTACCCGCCAAGTCGAGCCGCAGCCCCTACCGCGCGAGCGGTTTCGTTCCCCGACCCACAACTGCCCTTCGACCTAACGCGAACTCTGCGGCAAGTTCCAAACTGGAGCAGCCATTCGAGCATCCGACTTGCCCGGCAAGTCGTCGGCCACAGCCGTCACCTAGCTACCCGGGGGCCGAGTGTCGGTCCTGAAGGTCGGCTCACGAAAAATTTGCGAATGCCCTGCCGACCCCAGCGGCCACCGCAAGGGGGAACCGGAAGCAGCTGAAGCTCAACCGGAGGCGGTCTTTCGCGCCCGCTCCCAAAGTTAGGCATTTCGCGCATAGTAAAAACTCTGTAATCCACTATTCTCTATACGGGACGGACCGGTGTTAAGAGGTGTTCGAGCAGAAGGAGTTAATAAATTGATCACTCACATACTGCGCCGCGCGTCCAGGGCTACCTGGATATCGGTTTTGCTGCTGACCACCGCTCCTAACGCCTACTCTGCCTCCGAACAGAAAGGACCCCCGGTCCATGCCGTGCGAGCTGAGCCCGAAACCGCCTCACAAGCTCAGGCTCGTGCGATCCTGATGAAAATGGCGGAGTTCCTTGGCGGGACGCCGAGCTTTCGTGTCGGTGTGCGCAGCGGATACGACGCCGTGCAATCGTCCGGGCAGAAAATCGAATTCGGTGAATACCGCACGGTTACGTTGAGCCGGCCCGATCGCATGCGCGTGGAAAGCGAACGCAGCGATGGCGCAAAAACGCTCGTTGTGCTCACCGGGAAAGAGATGGTTCTGGTCGACCTCGCCAGCAAAGTCTATGCGACGGCGCCGCAACCAGGCTCTCTGGACGAGAGCATCGTGTATTTCGTCAAGGATCTAGGAATGCGCCTGCCGCTCGCGGCGCTCCTATTGAATGGGCTGCCTGAAGAATTGCAAGCCCGGGTACGCTCGGTAGACTATGTGGAGAAGACGGGTATCTACGGCACTGCGTCTTATCATCTAGCCGCGCGTACCGACACAGTGGATTTTCAGGTCTGGATAGCAGATGGCGACAAGCCGCTGCTGCAACGGATCGTACTGACTTACAAAAATGCAGTGGGCCAGCCTCAGTTCTGGGCGGAATTTGTAGACTGGAATCTTGCGCCCGAGCTAAACGATGCGACATTCTCGGCACAAATTCCCGATGGCATGCAAAAGGTCGCGTTCGCGGCACAGCTTCCGCGTGCATCGCCCGTGGCTCGCCAGTCGTCTGCGAAGAAGGGAGCCAAATGATGAAAACAGGATCGTGGGACCATGCCATTACGGCAGTGGTCGCCGCAGTATTAACGCTGGGGCTGATCGATCAGGTGGATGCACGAGGCGAGAGAGGCGGTGGCGCCCGCGGCGGTGGCGGCGATGGAGGCTATTCCCGCGGCGGGGCGGCATCGGCCGGAGGCCTGTCTTCCGGTGGCACAACCGCAGCGCAAGGTGCTTCACGATCTGGCGGCAACCAGCAGGCTACAGCTCAACAAAGGCAGGCCTCGCGCCAAGCTACAGCGACTTCAACTTCGAGTGCGAATCAGAGTGCGCGCCAGAGTTCGGCGAGCTCGATGCAGGCAACCTCCAGCCAGAATCAGGCGAACCGCCAGCAGAGCACCGGCGAGAACCAGGCTCAGCGCCAAGCTACGTCGAGCCAGAATCAGAGCACGCGCCAGAGCGCGGCGGCACAAACAAGCAGCCAAAACCAGAGTGCGCGTCAATCTACCGCCAAGGAGATGCAGAACACGCGTTCTACGACCGTGAGCAACGTGCAGAACAATTACAATGGCAATTGCAACAATTGCTCCAACTCAGACTGGGACGGCGGTTCTGCGGCGGTCGGATTCGTAGCGGGCGCAATGGTGGTGGGTGCGGCCACGGCCGCCACTACACCGGTACCCGCACCCGCACCCACCACTGTCGTCGTCGCTGCGCCGGCACCCGCGCCCGCGCCCGTCGGACCGCCGTGCAACGTGGCTCCCGTTGCGGTTAAGGGCGTGTCGTACTATCAATGTGGCGCGACCTGGTACGCGGCGGGTTATGGAAGCAGCGGCGTGATGTACATGCCGGTTCAGCCGCCGCCCGGATATTGATCGCGGTCGGCCTCGCGGCACGGCCGATGGTTGACGTTGACCGGGACGGAGCCGACGCTCGAATGTCAGAATAAAAGCATGGACAACGTCCCCTCCTGGCCCAGCAAGCGCCCGCTCACCGGTCGTGAAGCAATCAGACTTCGTTCGCCCGGCCATCTCAAGCGCATCGTCTATCGTCTACCTCGATCCCGAGGTATCGCACTGTACTTTCCAGTTGGTACGACTTAACAGTAGTACCGGTGACAGTGGCGATCGTCGAAAAAAACGGCAGAGCGGCGGGAGCAACAGGATTCGCGTTTATCTGATGCTTTCCGCCGTGCGGCTCCTGCGGTACACGTCGAGTCTCGGCGCACAGCCCGACGGCGACGATGCACGGCCCGCGCCGCTGAACTATTCAAGCAGCACGAAGCCACAGCCACAGGACGACGACCCGTTTCGCAATACGCTCGAACTGCTTCCCGTCGCGATTCTCGTGACGAACCGGCATGGCGATATCGTGCTTGCCAATGCAGCATCGGAGAAACTCTTTGGCTACGGCAGCGACGAATTGACCGGCGCATCCGCCGATGCGCTCGTACCCGGCTTGCGCGACGCCGCCCAAGCCGCGCTGCACGATGCGGCGTCGGGTCACGCGCTTCGCATAGTGCACGGCTCGCGCGATGTGTTCGCCCGCCGCAAGGAAGGCACCGAATTCCCCGCCGAAATCACGACCAGCCGTTTGACGTCGCACAGGGAAGCGCTGATGCTCACGGTCGTCATCGACCAGACCGAGCGACACGAACTGCAGCGCCACCGGCAGGAACTCGCGCTTCTCACACGCGTCTCGACGCTCGGTGAACCGGCGGGCTCGCTGGCTCACGAGCTGAATCAGCCGCTCACCGCGATCCTCAGCAACGCGCAGGCGGCGCAGCGATTCAAGGCGATGGAGCCGATCGATCTTGACGAATTACGCGAGATTCTCCACGATCTCGTCGCGGACAACCGCCGCGCAAGCGAAGTGATCCACCCGCGGCGATCCACACGCGCGTACCCGTTGGCAGGCCGATCACGATCGCACGCTCTTCAGCACCGTACGCAGCGTTTCGGCGTCAACCACACCATCGACCTTGATCACCGTCCGGCCAATTCGCACTTCAATCGTGCCGATGGTCCTGGTTGGCTTCACCGTTTCCGGTTCGACCGAGGATGTAGGCGCGATGGCGACCGGCGCGTCGCTCACGACCGTCACGGAACAAGTTCGGTCGTCCCGGCAGCTTGCTCCGCACGGTAACGCCGTCGCCACTTGAACAACATGTTCGCGTTGATGCCATGTCCCCGGGCGAGTTTCGAAACAGAGACGCCTGGTTCGCATGCACCCGCGGCCAAGCGACGTCGAAACTCTGGGCTATGGTTCGGACTGCCTTTACGACGACGCGGGCGCCGTGCGCGTCGCGGTGCGCGATCGCGGGCCCGGCCTCGCGGACGATATCGTCGAGAAGCTCTTTATGCCGTTCTTCACGTCGAAGCGTGACGGGCTCGGGCTGGGGCTGTCGATCAGCCGGTCCATCGTCGACATGCATGGCGGGCGCATCTGGGCCGAGAACAATGCAGGCGCCGGCGCCACGTTCTATTTCACGCTTCCCACTCGTGTGGCACTCGGGGTGGCGTCATTGCGTTAGATCCGTGAACGATATACGGCAAACGTCTTCCTCGTCGAGGAGGAAGTATGCATCGCCGCGCGCTGACCCGCATGAGCCGCTCCACAGGTTTTCGCGCCGAGGTTTGCGTTGGGGCCAGGTTCCCGTTGCACGGACCGGTGACGGGCCTCGCCGCGCGCTAATTCAAGGGCTCTTTCCCACGAGTGACTTTTACCGCGGTTGCTGTGACGAATTCCGCGCGGATACTATCTCCTACCTTCAAATCCTCTAACGATATATCAGGCCCCACCTTGACCGCGACGGTTCTGAGCGGGCCGCGGAGCGTGATTAAACGTGTCTTTGCGTTTACATTCTCGATAGTGGCCAGTACTTGCACCATATGCCCCGCTGCGGCAATTCCGCCCGAGGCGGGAATAACTTCGGTGGAGTCGATCCGCTCGCGGATCCCATTCGATTTCACTTTGTCTGCGTGAATCAGCAAAGACTCCTGATACGCAATCTCGACTGCGTCACCTATCTTCAACTTGCTTATATCGCCAACTTCAGGGCTTACCGTCACCTCGAAGATTCGTCCGCCAACGCCGCGCAGCGTTGCGGTGCGCGATGCTGCGTCAACGCCGATTACGGTTGCGCGGGTTTGGATAAGGGTAGCTGCGCCTGCCGTGTTCGGCCCGACAGCGGCTACCTCCGTCAAGCTCTGAGCGCTTACTGGCCGCGTGAGGCACATCGCGGCCAGAACGACCAGCCAGAAAGCGCTTGTTGAAAAAAGGCGGGCGGATAGGAGATGCATTCGAATGCTCCACGAAATCTAGGTCAGCGCGGGGAAAGCTCGATGAAGGCAGCGCCGAGTCGCCCTCAAGGAATGCAGAAGCTGCGCTTGCACCTTCGGCCGTAAGCATTCCGATTCAAGCGGTGTGCGAACAGTTCAACCTACGCATTCATCGAGGATACTCGCGAAGCGCTCAACGTGGTATTGGACCTTGGTCAAATTGTCCGACTAGACGTTGGACGGTAGAGCGCAAGTTGGGGACATTGCCCGCGCCGGCGGAAAGCGTGTCGGCTGGCAATTTCTATTCGTTATCGGCGCGACGCGTCGCGCACCAGCAATGGGGCAACCCGTTTGTGAAAGCAACGCGTTGAAGAGGCGGTCGCTTGTTGGACGTCCAGTAACAGCCGACGCAACCCATTCGAGCGTCCGCACAAGTGCTCGATCGAGCCTCCACAGTTGGCTTCACTGAGCGTTTCCGACGATGCATCTTGGTGCACACTATGGGGCCTGAGTCTGCTCGAATTTTTAGGGACGTGAAAGTTGATTTGTCGGCTCCCAGCAACATGGAATTCATCTCGCTACCAATCGGTTGCACGAGGGTGAATAATGATTTTTCCAAGCGAAGCTGAATTTATGTAAAGGATTGCTGAGTTTTTGCCATTGACCCGCAGACGACGAGATTAACAGCGCGGACATTTCACGATTTGTTTGGTGCTTCGAGATGTGCAGTCATCCGTTTTCTGAACTGTTCCGCAGTTAATTTACCGGAGTGTATCAATGAAAAGGAACCTGATGGCAGCAGCGCTTTTGGGCGTGCTTGCAACTGCCGCGCACTCGCAAAGCAGCGTGACGCTATACGGCCTGATCGATGCCGGCATTACTTACACGAACAGCCAGCTCACAAGCCAAGGCGGACGCAGCAACGTGCAGATGACCAGCGGCTCGGTGGAGGGCAGTCGCTGGGGCCTGCGCGGGGCGGAAGATCTGGGAGGTGGCCTGAAGGCAATCTTCACGTTGGAAAGCGGCTTCAACGTGAATAACGGGACCTATTCACAGAGCGGTCGGGAGTTTGGCCGTCAGGCCTTTGTCGGCCTGTCGAGCGTCGATTTTGGTGCTGTCACTTTAGGCCGCCAGTACGATAGCATGATCGACTATGTGGGGCCGCTGGCGCTGACTGGCACGGAGTATGGCGGCACGCACTTCGCACACCCGTTCAACAACGATAATCTGAACAACAACTCGTTCTCGATCAACAACTCGGTCAAGTACCAGAGCGCGAACTATGCGGGATTCCGGTTCGGCGGGCTGTACGGCTTTTCGAACGCGGCAGGCGCTTTCGCGAACAACCGTGCGTACAGCGTCGGCGCGTCTTACAGTTGGGGCCCCTTGAACTTTGGCGCCGGGTACCTTCACCTGAATAACGGCGCGAGTTCGCAGGCGGCGGCCAACTTCAACGCCAACGGCGCTGTGACGGACGGCCAGACGCTTACTGCCGCGCGCCAGCAGACGTGGGGAGCGGGAGTGAATTACGCGTTCGGACCGGCGGTGGTTGGTTTCGTTTATACGCAGACCAACCTTACTGAGATATTTCAGACTGGCCTGAGCACCCATATCCAGAACTTCGAAGGAAATATCCGCTATAACCTGACGCCTGCGATGAACGTGTCCGGAGCTTATACCTACTCACGCGCGGGCGGTAACGCCGGAGGCGGTGCTCCGCACTGGAACCAGGTTGGCCTGCAGACGGATTACAACCTGTCCAAACGCACGGATGTGTATCTGCAGGGTGTCTACCAGTCTGTCAGCACGAGCCAAAACACCGCACTGGGGGTGGCGTTCATCAATGGATTGAGCGCGCCTTCATCGACCAGCAACCAGGTCGAAGTCACGGCGGGCATACGTCATCGCTTCTAGGACAACTGCATGCATGGGCACGGCGGGCTCGCGGGGCCGGCGCCCGGCGAGCACTGCGTTCGTGACAACGACGGGCACTTCAAGCGGCCGGCGCTCGACGGCGAACGAGAGCAATAGTGGAAATGAAATCCGCCGTTCCTGTGCGTGTCGAGTATCAACCTGCGAACGACAGCGATGTCCAACAAGCTATGTTCGAAATCGCGAATCGAATGGCTGTTTCCTGGGTCGAACGGACGTCCTAATGTCCGGGACTCGGTGCCGGCGAATGACGCATGCTGGCGGCGGACAGTCGAATCAGATTGGTGTCGGCCGCCCGCCGTACGCGAATTGCTAGGTCGCTCGCCAGAACCGAGAGGAGATGCGCACTTCCAAAAGCGTCGGCCGACTGCGGGTGTTTCAACCCACTCCCGCTGGGGCGTGCGATGTGTCATGCCGGCGCCCGTCGCGCGAACGCCTAACGCGGGTTCAATGACGCGGAGTCGGAGTTCTTTGAAGTTTGCGCGCTGTGTCGGCTTGGCGTCCATCGCGTTCAGGAATTCTTCGATTGTCGGCGTCCACCGGCTTGCACCGTCCCAAGACTTCAGGCACTCGAACAAGCGCCAGGAATAGATCGAGCGGAGGGCGGCTGCGTGCTTGAGCTTCTACGTGGTGAATTCTTCCGCAGACCAAATAGGAACGGGACCAAATCGGGATGCCACCGGACCTCTACCGTGCAAAAAATACCCGCCGAAGCGGGCACCAAGTCAAAACCAAGCAGAACGCCCCCAAGCGGGCGCAGCCCTAGGATAGCCACTATCGGGAGCCAAGTGCGGAATAACTGGGAACAGGCAAAAAGAAGCCCGCCGGATAAGGGCGGGCGTCAACTGGGGATACTGTTGCTGCCTGCGCCCTTCGTGACCCCACGCAGGACGCATATTTATTTTAGTAGCTATCCCCGTGGGCGCAAGTCCGCCGCACATAGGCCGATAAATCCGGCCTATTTACAGCCGCTACGCGGTTCCGGACTTGCACACACTTGAGCCTGACGCGGCCCGGCCTTGCCTCAATGAGATACAAAGCAGATTCAAAACCCGTGGCGACGGTCAGGTTGCAGCTAGTATTTTCCCCTAGGTTTTCTGTCAAACGTTTTTGACAAAATATCTGTCTTGCTTTTGTACACCTCGCAGAAAACTGGAGGGCCTATGTACTCGGAGATTCGCCTGGACGATATCGACAGGGGAACGAAGTGGTGGGAGTTGCTCTCGGAGGCTGAACGTTGGGAGTGGTTCGCAAAGGTAGGCACCACGCGCCCGGCAGACGCTTGGGATGCCTTTAAGCGTTCTCGCAGGCGTGGTGATTTTAGGGAGCCAGAGCTTCAGCTAACCGAGGATCTACGCAGAGGGATGGAGTGGTGGAAATCGCTCTCAGAGGAGGAGCGTGCGGAATGGTTTGCCAGACTAGGCACCCACCGGCCCAAAGATGCGTGGAATGCCTTCAAACGCTCTCACGGTTACGTCGATCGGGATAACAACCAAAGAAGGCAAGGCAACTGAAATCTGTGCAGCGAAGGCCGAGGGGCAAAAGAAAGCCCGCCGCAGCGCTTACCCGGCGGGCAATCCATCACGTCCGGGGCGACGCGAGGGAGACCTCTTACGTTGTAGCACGCCCGACCCGCAATGCAAGTCGCATCGATTATCCCCAAGTGCACATGTCCGCTGCCTCACCACAGGGCGTAGACAGCCGCTTCGCAGTTTCGGACTTGCGGCGGATACTTGAGCCTGACGCGCGCCGCTCGGCGTGCGCGGTGCGTGTCGCGCAGAGCACCACCTACGCAGTCGTAGTAGTGCAGGGCGGTCTAACCTGATATGTCGAAGACTCCAAAAAAACATTTACCGAGCGTTGCACGTCGGATCCGTGCCGGCGAAATGCTCATGGCCGGCGAAACAATCGAGTCCGTCGTGCAGCAGCTTGGCATCTCGACCCCGAGCGCGAAGCGCTACAAGGCGCTGCTCAAGGAGGGCGGGCTTGCCGCGTTGGAGAACATCAGCGTTGGCGGAAGAAAATCTGTTCTTGATCCGACGGCCTTCGACTGGATCGCGGAAGCGCTTCGCGGATCGCCGGCAGCGTTCGGTTTTGAAACCGGCCGATGGACGGACGGGCGCCTTCAACAGGTCATTTATAAGCAGTTTGGTGTGAATTTTTCGAGGGTCTACACCAGACGGATAATGATTGATCTTGGTTTTGGCTGACCGATTCCGAATTAGCGATGGCGTGGCCGCTTACGCGCAGTCGTGGTAGTGCCGATCGACCCGGTGAGTAACCACCCGATCTCAAGAATTGCGGCGCAACAGCCGTTAAGACTTCAGCGCTCAACTATCTGTTGAGAAACCGCCGTTGCGGAAAAGCGCGCATAACAAGATCAAGAACATGAGAACGTTACTGTCCGTCGCGCTGCTTGCGACGATGCTGACCGCGTGCGATAGTAGCTCGGACAAGGAAGCACAATCGGCCCCAACGACTGAGGCAGCGCCTGCTAATGCAACTTCTGCTGCCAGCACCTACAACGTTGCAAGGGATGAACCGGACGAGGCGACCAAACGGAGATGCTCGAAGGTTGGCGGACTAGCGTATACGATCGCGGCCGCCCGAAACGCAGGCGTGCACGCCGGGGCCACTTTCGCAGAAACCGTGGAGGATCCAAACAATGAGGTCGAGCCTCCGGCCGTGCTGGCGCTCGCCAAACAGCTTTATGTCGGGTTCGCAAAGCAAACGAGTCCCGACGGAGCACGCGCCGCGTATTACGTCGACTGTCTAGTGACTGCTGACGCCAAGTCGATCAATGGCCAGAGCAACCGCGCGGCAGCGTTGGCACCGTTCAAAACCTTCACTGGTGAACCGCTGCAGAAGGTGCTCGCCCGGCAGAACATTATGATTGAATCGATTTTGGTGCAGTCGGTTAACACCTTACGTGATGGCGATCAGAAAGGCGACGAGATTTATTCATTGATGCTCCGTGGCCGTCCGTCAAAATCAGCATTTTGCAAGATGCACGATTTTTCGCAGGTAGATGAAAACATCTCGGAAGTAATCCGACCGGGCGTCATTTTCCGCCAGGACAAACCGACGGATCTCGACTTGGTTATGTATTGGGCAGCGACGGGGAAGTGCAATCCTGAGTATTGACGCCTTATCCAGGCAAGTCTCGACCGCCTTTTTCGCGCTGTCGTTTGCCCTCCCCCCACCGCTAAAGAACCTTACCTGCTATACGGGGCTCTGGTGCAAATAGCTGGCGGGTCGAGATGCCTCTTATAAATACGGATACCTTATTGATATAACAGGACGGCATTCCAGACAGTGGGCGCAAGTGTATCCTCGAGCCCGAGAGCACAGAGGTCGACATGACCCTTGCGAATGCGATGCATCAACTCGATGCCTGAAATCGTGATGGCGGCACACCTGAACCGGTCAATCAGCCGCGCAGTTGGCGCCTTCCATTTGCACTTCCTCGACCGGCGTTGTCAGGTTGTTGGGCGTGTCGCGTAAGATGACGCGATGAAGAAAATCAAAATCGCTGTATCACGGTCACCGTTTTCCAGCCCGCGTCATTAGTTGCGCCGTGCGCTGGTACCACCGCTATCAATTGCTTGCGTGATATCGAAGAACTGCTCTTCGAGCGTGGTGTGATCGTGACCTACGAGACGATCCGCTGCTGGTGCGATAAGTTTGGCGCAGGCTTTGCTCGTGGGGTGAAAGCGGCGCGTCGCAAACCGGGCGGCATATGGCACCTTGATGAGATGTTGGTTACGTTGCGCGGCGAGCCTTACCTGCTATGGCGCGCAGTGGACGAGCACGGTGCCGAACTCGACATCCTGCTGCAAAAGCGGCGGGACACGGCCGCTGCCAAACGCTTCTTCAAGCGTGTGCTGCGCTCGAGCCCGGTACCGCATAAGATCGTCACCGATCAACTGCGCAGCTATCCGGCGGCCAAAGCTGAGATTCCAGAGCTGGCGAGCGTAAAGCACGTGTTTGTCAAAGCGGCAGCCCGACTGAACAACCGAGCTGAAAACAGCCACCAGCCGACACGCGAACGCGAGCGTCGCATGCGCGGCTTTCGTGATCCGAAGCGCACGTAAGCATTCCTGTCGAACTTCGGTCTGATCCGGCAACACTTCGCGCTCAAGCGGCATCTGCTGAGCGCCTCAACCTATCGCAAACAACTCGCGGCGAAATTCGTTGCGTGGCGCGAATTCACCGATGTAACCCGAAATCCGTCGACCGGCTTCTGAACGAGTGTCTCACCTGCGATGGCTCTGTTTCAACCTCGACAAGTTGACAAGGCCCTTGCCCGTCTTGATCGGTGTCCGTGCTGCGGGCGGACAACTGAATGGTTGTCAAGACAGTAGTACTAGCGGCCTGTGCTTTTGTCTGTTGGTTCGCAATCCGGACGGCCTTCGCTGCCGGCGGTCGCCGTCCCCGCGGGTTGATCATCGAGTTTCTGCGCAGCCATAATAAGCTCGTCCGCCATTTGCGCGAGGATTGCATCGGCCCATTCCTGCGGGTCCAAGTGCGTCAACTCCGCGACCTGCAACAGCTTGGCATATGTCGCACGAGTGATCATGATTTGATTCACGGTGTCTCTTCGTAAGATACCTAAATTCTATCGGTTGTTTTGCAAATTCGATAGGCGGGCGAGAAACAGCCCAAAACTCGGAGAACTCAACGAGTTGGAGGGACCGCCGTCCAAGTCGAGCGCGCAGTGGTATCTTTGAGATGCACGCCGGTGAGTCAATATTGACCTTTGCGAATGCAATGCATCAGGTCTATGCCGGAGATGATGACGGCCGCTTTGCGGAAGCGTTCGAACCCGAGCATCACGTTAACCCTTGATTTGATGTGCCGATGATCTTGCTGGATCAGGTTGTTCAAGTACTTTGAGTAACGCAATTTCGTTCGCTGGGACAGCAACCCTTCAGTCTTCATCGCGCGGACGGATCAATGCGTTGCTGCTTAGCCGTCCAGGGTGATCACTGCGGGAGCGCGACCCTGAGTTCTGATCGCCTTCACGAAGAACGCTTTTCCTGCAGCCACATCGCGCTTGGCGCA
This sequence comes from Caballeronia humi, assembly GCF_001544475.1. Classification (GTDB taxonomy): domain Bacteria; phylum Pseudomonadota; class Gammaproteobacteria; order Burkholderiales; family Burkholderiaceae; genus Caballeronia; species Caballeronia humi. Next base: position 13,204 of record NZ_FCNW02000061.1, read on the forward strand.
GAGGCGGAGATCGATCGTCTTTCCCGCTCGGTCAACTGCGCCGTAAAGATAGGTCCATTTGCCACGTATCTTCACATAGGTCTCGTCGACTCGCCCCGACTGACCGGCCGCCGCGGCGAACCGATTCCACCGTTTGACGAACTCCGGCGTGTTGCGCCTACCCAGCGCATGATCGTCGTGTGCACCAGCGATAGATCGTGCTCCGCTATCATTCAGCAGGATCTCGGAAGCTCAGCTTGTAGCGCAGGTATCAACGCACGTAAAGGATGATGACTTCGCGGTCGAATTGACGCCCATCGAACAACCGTCGATGTCCTTCAGCTTGCTCATTGGCTCGTGCTGGTCAAAAGATCGCGCGTTGCACCACAACCTCGGCCAGTTGCAGCCTTTCATGCTTTCGCTTCGCCGGACACCCATGCATCTATTTCGCGCGAGTTTCGGCCGTCGACGGTCTACATTTAACACTCGGCGAAAATCAACGAGGCGTATAGGAAAACTTCTGGCCGCCAACGCTTGCCTCGTACATCAGCCCACCCTTGGCCACTGTAAACACAGCGATGCCTTTTCGATAGGCGCCTGTTGTCTTGGCATCTTTCTTGCCGCCACTTACGTTAGTAGACGTGCCCGTCGTGCCTGCCTGTGCCCCAGCCGCAGCAGTGATCGCGATTGCATTGGCATCTGCGCTGAACTCGAAGTTACCATTGGTGAATTCTTTGAGGGCTCGTTCATCCTTGAACAAGATGAGTTCACTGTACACTTGGCCGCCAAGTTGGAAACCCACGGTTACCTGCGTCATCGATGTATCGCCGATACGTTTCCCTTTCTCATAGACGCGACCCTTCCCATGGGCACCGCCTATACCAACCCCTCCCTTGCCAATCTTCGGAAACACAGCGTAACCATATGCACTATGTAAAAGACTGCCGCTTTCTCCCGCGCTCTTGAATAGGTTGAGGGTGTCCGTATACTCGTCGGCCCGAGCAGCAGAAATAGGCAACATCAGCAGGACCGTAAGCGTCAATATCAGACGTTTGAGCATGATATGTTCTCCATGGATTGATCGCGTGCTAGCACTGCCGTGACATACTCTCACCCATTATTGTCGATCATGCCAGCGGCAGCAAAAATACTTTGCAGGATCGTTCCGGCGTGTAGCGATCCGTGCGCACTTGGCAACGACCGTAGTCCTTTGCGATTCAACCGATTGATGCAACAGATTAATGAAATCGCTCAGCGGGCGTGAGGGTGGTTGCGCAGCTTGATGCCCGCCCACCAGAGCAGCCGCTCAGCTTCCTTGCGACGGCTGCTGAAGGTGGAGGGGCTGTTGACTTAACGTGCAAGCCACGCCTTGATCGGGTCGATATCGCATTCAGCGGCAATTTGGGCACGCACGCCGAGAGCTCGATTTGAGCCCTATCCGATAACGGCAGCCCGATGAAGGGCGCGACGATGCTCGCGACCCTGGAAAACCTGGGGATCGTGGCCTCATTCAGGAGGCCGCGAGTGAGTAACGACAACCCGTTCGCGGAGTCGTTGTTCCGCACCTGCAAGTACCGGCCCGATTACTCGCGCAGGCCGTTCGGCAGCATTAATGAAGCGCGGGCCTGGACCCAGCAGTTCGCGCGTTGGTACAACCATGAGCACAAACACAGCGGCCTGAAATTCGTCACGCCGGCGCAGCGCCAGAACGGCGTAGCCGCCGCAGTGCTCGCGCAACGTGAAGCCGTCTATGCAGAGGCCAGGCAGCGCAATCCACGGCGTTGGTCGCAATCGACGCGCGATTGGGAATTGACGGACGAAGTCTGGCTCAATCCGGAGCGCATGCAGCCCGAAGAACTAAAGCAGGTTGCTTGAAGTGACGCGACAAATGGAATGAACGCCCCCACCTACCACGTGGGTGACGCCGAAGAGTCGGACCCTCACGGGCCGACGGCATCAAAGTGCCCAAATGGAAGATCATTGAGGTCTTCACAGGCTAACCGGAGGTCCGAAATGAAGTATACGACGGTCGGGGTGGACATCGCAAAGAACGTCTTCCAGCTTCACTGGGTGGATGCCGGCACGGGCGAGATTATGAACAAACAACTGAAGCGCGCCGCATTCCTCGAACATTTTGCGAATCGCGAGCCTTGCCTCATCGGAATGGAGGCCTGCGGTGGTGCGCAGCATTGGGCAAGGCGATTGATTGAGATGGGCCATCAGGTCAAGCTAATGCCGGCGAAGTTCGTCAAGGCTTTCAATATCGGCAACAAGAACGATCCTGCCGATGCTCGCGCGATCTGGATGGCCACGCAGATGCCGAGCAAGCCCGTCGCTGTCAAGACCGAAGCCCAGCAGGCTGTATTGGCGCTGCATCGGTTGCGGCAACAGAAGATCAAGTTCCGCACGATGCAGATGAACAGTCTACGGGGCTTGCTAACAGAATACGGCGAGGTGATGGCCAAGAGTCGCGCTGCGCTGGATAAAGCGATTCCCGGGGTTCTGGCGAAGCTGGCCGAGCGTCTACCGGCGATGCTGATCGACTCGTTACGCGAACTCTGGAATGACCTTGATCGACTCGACAAACAGATCGCCGATATTGAGCGACGTTTGCACGCATGGATGAAAGAGGACAAGGCATGCAAGGCAATCGCCGCGATTCCCGGAGTTGGTCTGCTGACGGCGACGGCCACTGTTGCCACGATGGGTGACGCGAAGGCGTTCAGATCAGGACGGGAGTTTGCCGCGTGGCTCGGTCTCGTACCAAAGCAGATCGGCACTGGCGGGAAAATCCAGCTATTGGGTATCAGCCGGCGCGGTGACACGTATGTGCGGACGTTGCTGATCCACGGAGCACGCAGCGTGCTCTTTCACGCGAAGCACGCTGGAACGTGGGCCGAGCAGATGCAGAAGCGACGGCCGCCAAACGTGGTAACCGTAGCATTGGCCAACAAGATGGCACGAACGATCTGGGCAGTGCTCGCGCACGACAGCCCATACAGGACCGATCACGTTAGTGCGCGAGCGGCTTGAATCTGAGTGAACTGGTAACTAACGACTACAGGATGACGTCGAAAGGTTGCGTTGGCAATCGAGTGTGATGACCGACAGGTTGGACCGGGATTCGCTAAACCTGAAACGTAGTTCGAGCGTCAAGCTCGTGCGACAAATGAGGAGCGAGTCAGCGGATTTCATCGGGGCCCGCAGCGTATGAGGCTGCAAACAGGCCGGATATAAAGCTGCAACCTATCCTGTCAAATCAGAGCACAAGAAGACCTGGCGCATCGGGGGCGTTCATATAAACTACGTTGACAACCGCCGATATCGGTACTTCAACTCTTCAACTGGCTGTTGCCAGCGAATTCCTCTCGCGCGAACGGTCGACGACTACGCCGCGCTAATGCCCTCGAACATGCCCGCTGGACCACGCTAAGTTGGGCGCTTCTCTCCCCACACTCTCTGCCCGGCGTCGTAATTGAAGGCTCACGATAATCGGGTTGTAGGAGTGCACGTAGATCGCGGCGACCCTGCACTGCGCGTACTACACTGAATCGACCCGGCTCGACAAACGAAGCCGGATACACGGTGCGCCCCACAACGCGAAGTCCACTTCGGCATCCGAGTCTTCCCGCAGCGTCGATGGTTTGATGTCTTAAGGCCGCGTGATACGGCTACCTGATCGTTTGGTGCTCCACAGCAAGGACTTGTACGGGACGATATGTCGTCACGCTTGCCGCATGGTGATAACCCGACGCCGCCAGCCCGCAAGCCTCACGCCCATAAATTCGATCGACGGTCGTCATCTTGCCGGAAGAGCTTGTCAATGATGTTGTGAGCCTGCCAGGACGCGGCTGCGGTTGGTTTGCGTTGTTCAATCCCAATTTGGTCTAAGATTTAAAAATCAGAAAGCGAACTGGCCCGCTCGTCGGCTCAGGCAGCCGGCAACGGGGAGGCAAACTCCATGGGCTTTGTGTTGTCAGCCGTGATTTTCCTCACGTCAACTGGATGTCTTGTGAACGCGGCGCTAGCGCCCACCCCGCCGGAGGCGATTGTGCCAGCCTCTACTCCCGGATCCAGCGAAGGCCCAACCACGGTCCCGCAGATAAGACCCGAGTTCTCGACGAAGGCACCACCCCCACAGCAGTTCAAAAGCCACGAAGGCGCGGACCCTTAAGGTAAAGCTGGCGACCCGCCAGCGGATAGAAGTTGGTGAGATATTGGATCCACGAGCCCAATGGCGACTTCAGGCCAGACATACGGAGGCAGGTTATAAATTCCGTCAAAGCGATCTTTACGGAGTCTCGCTCATTTGGCCCCCGAGCGCTCCCTCGCCGGCCCACATCGTTGGTTTACATTCCGCAGTATCCGACTAAATATAAAAGCGGTATGAACGCTGTCTCGCATGCAGACCTGCAGCAGAATTAACTCACAACAGTCCAGGGGACGTTTCGATTTATCGGCGCAACGCCGGGTTCGATCGCACCCGTATCGGCGCGGTCTCGCGAGCAAAGGCGACCGCGCTCTGTCCCAATAGTGTCGAAGTCGTTTTAAAAGCGCTCGTGGAAATGTCCTCTTGTGGATCACCCAAAGGAAGTGCGTATGTCATGGCTTAAAGCAACACTATGCAGTTATCCGGATATCCAATCCGTGACCTTGGCGTGCCCGAGGTATGAACCGACCAGTAATCGGCGAAAAGAATCTATTTTGCGATGGACGTTGTGACGGCGCTGCTCTGAATCAACTGGCGCAAGAGCGCGTTCACTAATAAAGGGCGATCGGCGGGAGCACCCTTTCGAAACATCCTGGCGTCAGTTGGAAGGGGCAATGCATGCCTGCCTTAGCTAACACGGGGCCTGTGGGCTGAACGGATCGCCTCTGAGCCCCAGCTTTCTTTTGTACCCGCAGCCTCCTATACTAGAAATGCGTTCCCGCCCAGCATGACGGGGCGCGCTTTGTAATCGTTTTGGACTTGATGCCCGTCTAGTTGCCCTTTGGCGGGCTTTTTTTTGCCGCGAATTTCCCAGACCACCCACGCACAGGTCGAACAACAAAAATAGCACTGAAGCTTTACCGCCTTCAAAAAGAGGGCCCTCGGTGATATACCGTGGTACTTTGGTCGCCCGAGCGCGTGTGCCGACATGTGTGTCTATGAACACGTATGAGTGGATGTGCGAAATATAACGTGATGCTATTTCGAACGGTGCGCATAATTCGTACATCGATTGTGCCCCTTAACCTCCCTTATCAAGCTAAGGAAGGTCTTATGCGGACACCTTCTGGAATGCAAACGTTGTTGCGATGTTGGCTGGCAGGTTTGGGCAGTACGCTTAGTACGGCCCGTTTGCGCAGGCCGGTCTGGCCTGCTGGCCCACGCGAGAGCTTCTCGTAGCTCGACTTGAGGATGGGCAGGCCGCGTGGGACGCCGGGACGAGCGCAAGTGTAGGGGAGAAAGGGAGCCGTTGCGGTGGCGGCAGCATCGGGCGTCGCCGGGTACGCGCAATCGCCGGCTTCAAGAATGACGCCATCAATCACGCCGCGCATCAGAAGTGCAAGTCGTGCTTTCGCAAGTGCCGTAGCGACGCACGATAATGCGTCGCTTCATTTCTTGGCAGCAGGTTCCACCGATATCGCCAGAGCTTCCGTGTAGACGGCTTCGACTTGATCGCCCCTGTGAAGGCGCTTGAGGCGCTCCGGGTCCTCCACCTTCAGTTCGACCGTATTGCCCTTGGGACCCTTGAGCGTGACTGTCTTCGCCTTGTGGTTCACTGCGACCACGTCCGCGATGACCGTCACTTCTCGCCCGAGCGTGCCTCCAGGCTTGGCGCCTGGTGCGGAGCGCTGCTCCGTGCCGCGTTCGGTAAGAGAGACTTCCCCTTTTTTCTTCATGAGGCTGACTGTAAGTGCCTCGCTGTACGCCACCGTGACTGTATCGCCCAAAGCCAGCTGGTCGAAGTTGCGCGCCTCGCTTGTGACCTCCAGCTCGACGACCTTACCTTCGTGCGTCTTGAGCGTGACGGTACGCGTGGTCTTATCGATTCCTACCACCGTCGCCGTCATCCTGGTGAGACCCTTGACGGTGGTCTGGTCCGGTCCCTTCGTGACTTCCACGTTGGTCTGCGGCTGAGCCAGCGCGATCTGTGCAAGGAATGCAACGGCGACAATGGTCATGACTTTCGTGGTTTTCATCTTAATTTTTCCTTGAAAGACGCTTTGGACCTGGCAACTGGCACTCGGGCACTACGTGTGCCTAATCGTGTTAAGCGAACATTGCTAAGCCGGTGGTGATCGTTGCTTTGAGAAGATGGTAATCGTTACGGTAAGCGTGCGCTCGCCAAGTTACCAGCGCCGCCAAGGATCGCAAAACTGATTTACATATTCTAGGCAGAGACACGCCTGTATGAAAGGATTGTTCATTTGTTGAATCGAGCGTGGATCAGCCCGATTTAAATCAACCGTTCATCCGTTTGATCATTCGGCCCGTCTTGCGGTCTCCGATGTAGCCAAAGAACGCTTAAGGCAATGCGAGGCATCGAACTCATTCACGCTTTGTGACAATGGCAAGGTTTTGCCTCACAGATCGTTACTATCTGATGTGAAACATCAAAGCGATCGCCGCGGGATACGAGCATCAAGTCGTCGGATATCGCGCTCGATCTAACCAAGGCAAAGTGACGATTGCGCGGCTCGCTATACGTTGGATTCGGTGAACAATCCTTGTAGCGTGATGGAGATCGTCTATAACAGTCAACACGGAACTCCATTTTTGCACGGCATCGCAGCATGAGCTGCCAATTCGACGGCATTTTGCGATGCAGATTAAACGCTACCTACAGGCATGGTTGTCTAGGTCAAGACGCCTGGCGTTGCGAATACACTAGACGCAAACGGTTTGACAGGGCACCGGACGTCCAGCCTAAGGCTGGATCCGAAGCGACATCTTGCTGATGGCCGTTTCCATTCATTCGCTCATTCGCGCATCACCATTCGCCTGCTGTTTGTCTTTACGCTGATCATAGTTGTCGATTCAGTCGCGACACGTCGTGAACAGGGGTACCGGAGAGCACGCTTGGCATGCGTCAACGGACGTCCTCTTCTAAAGACGGCTTGAAAAGGACATCGTCGTGCGAGGCTTCGAGGCGTCTTGGACTGGCGATACGTCAACTGGAGGATGTGCGATGGATGAAATGACAGGCTGAGGAACCGCAGGTACCCATGCATGACTTGTCATAGACACGTCGGCTAAAGCTCGTGCCCGCTTGGCATCGTCGATGAAGTCGTCGGAAGTGCCTGCAAGCAGTAGAAGAAGGTAATGGGAATAAGAATGTTAACCCAGCTGGAGGTGTTACCGTGAAAGTGCTACCCCTCGTCCTCGTCGGCGCCGCTGCCATATCAGGTTGTGCGAACCAGCCAATGCCAGTGAACGCGCAATCCGTAGGAGAAAGTCAAAAAGCTCCCGCCGTTGTTGCCCAGTGCATCGCGCAGAAATGGGCGGATCAGTCGCAACGACAGGTGGTATCCCAGGTCATCGTGGCGAACAATCAGGCGATGGATGTCTATGTTCCGGGGCAGCAGCCTCCGAATGGCGCAGCCGCTGTTGTGCGGCCGTCGTGGACGGGCAACAACAAGACGTGGGTTGGCTTCCGCGCGGGAAGCGGGGCCGATAGCGGCGCGAGCGGCAGTATTGGCGGATGCCTCTGAACGGCGCGTGGGTCCGCGGCAGTTCGTGGTTTCCCGACCCGTAAGGACCGCAATCTCAGCAGCCTCAGGCCCTATCTGAAGCAATCAACCGAGGAGAGTCTCATGAACCGTCGCACATTCGTTTCGCTGACCGCCATTGCCCTCGCCAGCTCGCTTGCCGCTTGCGGCACGACCTCGAATCCGACAGAAGCGGCCAACAAGCGCAAAGAAATCGATGCCGGCGTCGATGCCGCCATCAACAAGCTTTACAGTTCGACTCCAGGCGCGCGGGAACAGGGCAGCAAGGCCAAGGGCATTCTCGTGTTTCCGTCGGTGATCGCGGCGGGCCTCGTGGTCGGCGGCGAATATGGTGAAGGCGCCCTTCGCGCGGGAGGCGCGTCGATCGGCTATTACAAGACCAGTACCGCGTCGTTCGGCCTGCAGATCGGCGCCCAGTCCAAGGCGGTGATCCTGATGTTCATGACCCAGGACGCGCTCGATAAATTCCGGACGAGCGACAAGGGCTGGACAGCGGGCGTGGATGGATCGGTAGCGGTCGCGAAGACGGGCGCCAATGGTGCACTCGACACCGCAACGACAAACTCTCCGATCGTCGGGTTTGTGCTGACGAACAGCGGTCTAATGGCCAATCTTAGCTTCGAAGGCACCAAGGTCAGCAAGCTCGATATCTGATGCCGCGGGTCCGCCGGTAGCGATGCAGTGCGTCTCCCGAGCGGGCGTTTCGCAGGCCCGCGACGTCTCGTTGATAGACAGCCTGCGAACAACGAACATGACAACGACACAGTACCTGCTCCACAAGGCGTCTGCGACCAGTCGCAAGAATGCTATTTCGTGCGGATTTCGTTTCACTGCCCGAATATTTCCGCGTCTTCCTCGACAAAGCGCAACGTCGCTTCCATTAGTGCCTCGCGGGGATAAGCATTCTGCGTGACGAACAGCGAGCCGATGACGGAGTGCGTTCGGGCAATCGGCACGGCGAGTGCCCAGTGATCGGCGTTGACGTAACCGAGGAGCGTGCTCCCGGGCACGACCTGATCGTAGAAGATCACCTGACTGTCGTTGCGTGCATCGACGCGCGAGAGTTTCTCGTAGCTCGATCTCAGTATGGAAGAAATGCGATCCGGTTCGGGGAACGTCACGAGCGAGTAGTAGCGAAGGCCGGGAGGGAGCGCGTGATGAGCCATCCACGCCCTGCGTGTTGCCGGCCGCAGGCTTTGCACGGCGCCACCGTCTCCCGAGGTGCAGCTCGCGCCCGGAAAGTGTCGCAGCATGTCCGCCTGGAACTGCTCGGCGTCGTTCGCAAGCGGCGATCCGCCGACCGCTCCGGCCGCGCTTACCATCGCTGCCACGCGACTTCGGATCTCCGGATAGGCGACCAGCGCCTCCAGGATGTCCGGTGCACCTTTTGAGTAACCAATTAGCACGAGCTGCGGCGCTCCGGCCGGCAGTGGCATGGCCAAGATGGCATCGCGAATCTGGCGTGCATTGTTCGCCGAGCTCGACAACCCGTCGACATCGAGCATGATCGCGTCGTAGCCGAATTGCCGCAGGTGCTTCACGACGGTGCCGGGCGAACTAAGCCAGGGCTTGAAGCAGTCGTACCCGACGCCGGGCACCACTACCGCGATGAGGTGTCGCCGAGATTGCCCCAGATCGACAGGCACGCCGGTGCCCGCAGGCTCGACACCGACTCGCGTCAGCGCGTCTTCGCAAGCACGGTAGTCGTCAAGCGCGGCGCCGTGTGTTTGAAGGACCGCACAGTAGATCTCGCGGAATCGCGCCCGTTTGTCCTGGATGCCTGCCTGGGATGCTGCAACGAGGGCAAGCGGCGGCGTGTCCGCGGAGTAAGGGATGAGCGGCTTCGTTGCACATGCCGCAAGCGCAAGACAGGTTACCGCGGCAGCGACTCCGGCTCCGCCACGCCACAACGCACCTCGGTGACGAGCCTGTCGGGCCCCGAGCCTGTCGCGTAATCCGGCGACGGGGTTACTTTCCTGCATCGCCGTTCTCCTTGCGTACGGCGGACTCGCGTTGCTCGAGGTAAGGTACCCAGTCCAGAATTTCGACATTTGTAAAGTTGAGCGGCCGCGTTGCAAAAAACATCACCGCGCGCAATCCGTCGGTATGGTAAGTCGCACCGTTTAGTGTAGTGCGGGGACCTGTCTGCGACGCCGAAGCGCCCCCGTTCACGAATCCGAGCTTCTCCAGACCGCCCGAGTACATCATGTCCTGAACGAGGAAATTCCTCGCCTCGTCGACATCCTCGTGTAGCACGTCCCCTCCAGTGCCGCCGCGCGCAAAGCGGCCGCCGACCGGCCGTCCGACCTGGGCGACGTACACGAGGGCGCCGTTGAAGCGAATGGGCGTGAGCCACGCGCGTATGGAGGTAGCAGATGCGCTCGCTTGCGCCTCCTTGCGCAGGACGACGTCCGGCCTGCGTCCGAAGACCCATTGGTTCAGATCGTCCTCGCGCAGGGTGCGGCGAAAGCTGCGTCGCACCAGCGCCGCACCTATGTCTCCCAGATTGCCGATGGCAATGACATTCAGCGGATCCGCGCCGGTCGTGGCGTGCTGATCGCTGGCGCAACATGGCAGCCGCTCGAGCGCGGCACGCAGCGACGCGAGGTCGTGGCAGTGAGCGATTTCTGCATCGGGATACTGAAACAGCGTCAGCGCGAGGCGAGTATCGAACACGTCATCCGGCACGCGCACGAAAAGGGAGAAGGGAACCAGCGTCCTGCTTCCGAACAGGTCGACATTGACGAGCTTGGGATCTCGATCCGGGTTGGTGAACAGAATCCCGGTGCGCGTTTCCCCCGCTAAAATCGGGTTCTTAAACCCGAGCATGTTGAAGTGATCGTCGATGCTCGCATTCGTCGCGCCTCCGAGCAGCGTGTGCATGGACCACGCGACTTCGAGGGGCGAGAAGTAGTCGGGATCGGTTCCCGACTGCAGCAGCCATAGCGGTTGCGAGGTCCGGTTCTGAACTTCGATCCATAGCGGCTGTACGTTGGTCTTGTTGAGGTCGGCGCCGAACATGCGTTCGCTGTCGTGGGATGACAGCACGGCCGCTCGCACATGCACGTTCAGTTTGGTCGCGCTCACGGCACGCTCACGCAGCGGCGCATCGTCGAGGTCCGTTGGAGCGGTCCATCTCGCACAGCCTGCCAAAAGGAGAAGGACTGTAGCGCTGCCGGCCGCGTTTCTCAGTGCACGTAGCGACAATGGCGACGTACTCATTGTTTCGCTTCCGAAGGCGGATCGCTCCTGGCTTTCGCGCTCATCTCCCACGGGAGAATTTCAATCTCTGAAAGCGAGGTGGGATTGCGGTCGAATACGAGGACCTGTCGATACCCATCGGTGTAGTACGGGTCGGTGGTGAGGTTCTGACTCGGTGCGGTTTGCGGGGCTGGGCCCACTCCTTTTACAAATCCGATCTTTGTCAGGTTCTGGGAATAGGCCATATCCTCCGCGAGTGCCCTGCGCGCTTCGTCCACGTCCGGGTCGATCTTGTGCGTTGTGAACGTCGGCGAGTGAATCGTGAGACGGGTGCCGATATCCCGGCTGATCTGGCCCACCCACACGGCCTTACCGCGATATCGAATCGGACTTAGCCAGAGTCGCAGATGATTGCGCTGGTGAACGTTGTCACGCGCCTTCTGTAACGCGAGGTCCTGCGCTCGTCCAAACAGATAAAGGTCGCTTACTGGCGCATTGACATAACGATCGCCAGAAAGCGCGGAGGTGACCATCCGCATGATCGCGCCAGACCACTTTTGCTCGGTCGGGCTCCAGCCGCGGCGCACCAGTGCGGGAAAGGCGTCGTCGAGGCCGCCCACAAGGACCAGGTTGAGCGGATCTCCATTGCTCGAACCGTCTTGGTTCGTTGCGCAGCAAGGAAGGGCTTCGAGAGCCGAGCGAAAAGCGTCGTCATCCGTATAGTCCACGATTTCTTGCGGCGGATACATATCGCGGCGAAAGACTTCGCTGACGTGGTAATCGGCATAGAAGCCCGGCACGACGATGAGGATTGAGAATGTCCTTGCTTGTGCGCTCGCAACAAGGTCCAGCTGGACAAGCTTCGCGCCTTCGTCGAGGTGGGTGAGCACGAATCCCGAGTTGGTCTGGCCGGGCAGGATGGGGTTCCGGAAGGCAAGTCGGCGGAAGCGCTGGTCGAGTTCCTCCTTCCCGGCAGGCGAATCGGCGGTCGTAAACGCCTCGGCCGCTTCCGAAGCGGGGAAGAAATTTGGGTCGACACCCGGTGACATTAGGAAATAGCTAAGGGTTTCGTTGTTCGAAACCTCGATCCAGACGGGCTGAATGGACTTCTTTGCGAGCGCTACACCATAAGTCGCCGCGCTTTCTTCAGCCGATAGGACTGCCGCCGAGACTCGCAGGCCGCCTTCAGTGCGTGTCACGGCCCGGCTCTTATAGGTAAGTGCGCCCGCGGGCGGCGGCGTTGAGGCGCAACTCGACAAGACGAAAGCGATGACAAGTGCGACCAGCAGTCGGTTGACCATGCCGTTCATCGACTAACCTCCTTTCTGCAAGGGCGGGCGCCGAAGTCCTTAGATCGTTCTTCACAGGCATCGTTGAAGTATAGGTCGAGAGTCCGGAATTACCGTCGATGTTTGACCGACCGATCGGACCGAGGGCAGTGGACGGCAGCAGTGCTCTCCACGCGCAGCGTCCAGTTTGTAATCCTTTGTTGCGTTATGGAGATCGCCTATAACTGTCAAGATGACATTCATTTTTGCGTGATATCGCGCGTCGACTGTGGATGAATTGCCTTGGTTCGATGCGGAGAAACGCTACCGACCGGCATTCCCCTCCACGACAAGAACGCCTCGGCATTGTACGTACCTGAGGCGCGAATACCGATTGTCACGACATTAGACGGCCAGTCCCCTGGCTGGATCAGAAGCATCAATTCTGCTGAGGTCCGGTTTGCATCCATGGCTCTCATTTGCCGCATCATCATTCGCCTGCTGTTGCTGTGTTTGGCGCTGCTCATGGTTGTCGATCTGACGGCTCAAGCGGCGCGGGGAGACACCCTGGCTCAGGCTAGATCGCGCGGCTTCCTGCGCTGCGGGGTTAGCGAAGGGTTTGCCGGGTTCTCCGTCCGGGACGCGACTGGGCATTGGTCGGGAATGGACGTGGACTTCTGCCGTGCGCTCGCCGCAGCTGTGCTGCACGATTCCAACAAGGTTGTATTTGTCCCACTAAAGGCGTCGGCACGCTTCGCTGCGCTTCAGATGGGCGCGGTCGATCTGCTTGCCCGCAATACGACCTGGACACTGCTTCGCGAAGGCGCGCTTCAGCTCCAGTTCGCCGGCGTGTTGTTCTACGACGCTCAGGCGCTGATGGTGCGTACGCAAGGCGGCAAACGATCGATTGCGTCGCTCAAGGGGGAGACCGTATGCGTCCAGAAGGATACATCCACCGAGGATCATCTTCGCGCGTACTCTCAGGCGAATTCATTGGACCTCAAGCCGCTCGTGATGGATTCGGCGATCGAGTTGAGCCGCGCGTTTTTCGCGGGCAGGTGCAGCGCATATACGGCGGATTCGTCCATCTGAGTGCGCTGCGGGCGCAAGCTCCTGACGGGCCATCGGCTTACACGATCCTTTCTGAGAGTATCTCTAAGGAGCCGCTTGGACCAGTCGTTCGGGGCGATGACAACCGGTGGCTGACTCTCGTGCGCTGGGTGCTTTTCACATTTATTGCGGCGGAAGAACTTGGGGTGACCCGCGAGAACTACCGGACGCGGATCCGCGATCCTCTCGTCGAAGGCGCGCTCGTCCCTGACAACACGATCACGCGCACGCTTGGCGTCGAGCCGGGCTGGACGCTACGGGCGCTCGAAAGCGTCGGCAACTATGGCGAGATGTTCGACCGGAATCTCGGTGCGCAGAGTCCCCTCGATCTGGAGCGAGGGATCAACGGGCTGTGGACGCATGGCGGCCTGATGTATGCGCCGCCGATGCGCTAGGTCACAAGGGGCGTCATGAGTGAGCTGCAAATCTACATCGTGGTTGGCGTATTCGCGGCGGTCATTCTAGTGATCGCTTTCGACGTGATCGACATGGCCGTGGCGGCACTCTTGGGCATGAGCGCCTTGATTGCACTTCGAATTCTTAGCGAGGAGGATCTTCTCGCCGCCGCCCGCATCTCGGCGGGGCCGATCAGTCTGTTGTTCGGCGGCATGGTGGTCGCGCGGATCCTCTCGACCACGGGCCTGTTCGAGGTGATTGGCGACAAGTATCTGCGCGCTACCGGAGGTAGCGGCAAGCGCTTTCTCTTGCTGCTGATCGCGATCGTCGCGCCGTTGTGCGCTCTGCTCCCCAATGCGACCACGGTCATCCTCCTCGCGCCGATCATTATCCGCGTGGCGGTTGCGCTCGATATCGACATCGTCGCGCCGATGGTGCTGACCGCAATTGTCAGCAACGCGGCTGGACTTCTGACGCTCGTCGGGGACCCGGCGACGTTCCTGGTGGGAAATTCGATAGGCATGACGTTCGGGGAGTATCTGAAGCGGGCGAGTCTCGGCGGGCTTATCGCGCTGGTCGTGATGTTGCCGTTGCTGCCGCTGCTGGCGCGTGACATCTGGCATGCGCGGCGGCCCTTGCCGGCGCGCGCCCCGGGCACCCGGCTCAAACGACCCGTTTACGCGGGCCTCACGCTCGCCGTGCTGGCGATCATGATGGCGCTGTTTGTATTCGGGGAAAATCTGCCGACGCGGATCGTTCCGCCGGCCGTTGCGGTGATCGCCAGTGCGCTGGCGTTGTTGGTCGCCTACGCGTTCAAGGTCGAACCGACCGATCGCGTGCTGAGCGACGTCGACTGGAAAACGCTGGTGTTCCTGGCATCCATATTCTGTCTGGTCCAGGCAATGAGCAAGACGGGACTGCTCCAGCTGATGTCGCTCAGGCTCTACGAGTTGTTTGGAACCCGGCTGTCGCTGGTCGCACTGGCCATGATTGCGGGAATCGGCCTGCTCTCGTCGCTGCTGGCGAACGTGCCGGTCGCGGCGGCATCCATCGTGATGGTCAAGGGCTACCTGGTGGCAGCCGAGTTCGTTCCCGATTCGGCGCTTTCCGACGAGTTCACGCAGTGGCCCCCGGCGGTCATCCCGGTATTCATAGCCATGATGTACGGCGCGACGCTCGGCGGCAACGCTACGCTGATCGGCGCGTCTGCCAATATCGTCGCAGCCGGGATTTGCGCCCGGCATGGCAAGCCGCTCACGTTCGTCAGATTCCTGCGCTACGGACTGCCTGTCACAATCGTCCAACTCGTGGCCACAGCGGCTTACGTGCTCGTGCTCGCGCGATTCCTTCATTGAGCCTCAGGCTACCGCGGTCATGGAGGGCTGGAACGTCAGGGCAAACTTGCGACGATCGAGGCTGCGCCCCGACACAAAGGGCTTCGTTCCGACATTCAAGACCGCACGGCAGGTATGGCTGCATGCGATCGCTCGCGGTTTTGAGACCCAGCGCGCGTGGACGCTGCGATTCACCCGGCGCAAAAGGCTCTTGAAACGAAGAAGGACGTCGAGTTGCTCGACTGGAATAACAACGGAATGGCGAACTCCGTAGCCATCAAAGGGACCGTCACGCCGACCAGTACCCACAAGACGGGCGATCAGGTGTGCCGGCAAGTCACGCTCGTCGCGATCGCGAAGGGACGGACGCAGTCCTGGATCCCGACCGCGTGCAAGAAAGGCAATTGAGCGTGGCAGCTCAAGAGGCAACAGAGCTGGCTGTACATCGGCGAACGCGGTTCCGGTTGGAGGTTAAGCAAGTCGTTACCGGTCCGGCTACGTCGGTGACGGCTCAGACCGACAAATGGGCGGGGCCCGTCAAGAGGCGGGCGGCGCATCGCCGGTAGCCAGCGCTGAATCAACTGAAAATGCGGGCGTCGTTTGCGTCCGGTTCATCCCAGAAATACGATTCGAGTGCTTCGAGGGTGATCAAGCATTCGACTGAGCCGCTCGCACGCACGAGGTCGAACGCGACATCTTGGCAATCGAGGATGCTGGGTGCTGCCGCTGCCGCTGCCGCTGCCGCTGCGGCTGCCATGGTTCAATTGTGCAGATTAAGAAAGGCGAGTGCTCGAACTCTGGCCTGCGGCATAGAACGCGACCCGGTGCTTTGCTACCAATCGATACGGTGCTTGTCTTCCGTTTCCCGATGCCGACGGTCGTCGTCGATATGCAGGTACAGACTGGTCGTGGTCAGTGAGGCATGGCCCAGATTGTCACGAACGAGCCGCGTCCGACTGCACGCTCGACGAACTGGGAAAACAGTTCGACGTGACCCGCGAACGGATTCGCCAAATCGAGAGCAAGGCAATGCGAAAACTGATGCATCCGAGCCGCGCGGATAAGCGTAAGCGACTCGGCACGGCCGTTTCACAGTACTGAATTTCTCGATGCATGATGGGCGCGTTCAGATTGACGGAGACA
>NZ_FCNW02000062.1 GCF_001544475.1 Caballeronia humi
TTTTGCCAATTCGTTTTCTCATCATCGCCCCCGGTTCATTGATTCTATTGGAGCGACAAGTATTCTGACGCGGGGGGGGCTTCGTGCTGCGCGAATGGTTCAGCGGGGCGGGCCGTGCATCGTCGCGGTCTGGCGGCTGTGCGCCGCGGCGCGCCGTGTATTGCAGGAGACGCGCGACGGAGAGCAGGAGATAGGCGCGCATGCGCTTCCTCCGGCCGCCTTGCTCCTTGTGGCAATCTGGTAACTGGAAAGGTTGCGGCCCGTTGGATGCTGAGTGCGAGATTGGCGCACGCGGTGCCGACGCTTCAGACGGCCCGCCAGGAGAATCCGAAGAGGAGACTGCTCCAGTGATTACCACGGCCATGGCGTCGCTCCTGTGGGATGTCCGCGCTATCGGCACACCCCCAGTGCGGGGACTCGGGAGTCGCCGCAAAAAAGCGGGAGACGGCCGTTCCAGATTCAAAGACGATGTTCCTTAAGGCGAATCCCAATAGTTTTGATGCACTCGTCATTCGGACGAGAGAATTACGGTCGCAATCGAGCTTACCGTATTATAGATCCACTCCTTTCAATTATCGGACGCAAAGCGCACTGTTGAACGGCCGCGTCAGGCTCGGGTCGTTCGCCTCAAAAACCAGACTTCGGGCGATAGGCCACTCTGGCATGTGGAGTGGATGTCCCTCTGTCACCTTTGGCCTTGCCTCAATGGGATACAGGCAAATTCAAAACCAGCGGCTACGGTCAGGGTGTATGGGATTAGCAGCGCGTTATTTTTCCCTAAGTTTTCTGTCAAAGCTTTTTGACAAAATCTCTCTGTCTTGCTTTTGTACCCCAGGGATAGGGAGGCTATATGTCTTATTCGGAGATTCGACTGGACGACATCCGTAGAGGGATGGAGTGGTGGGAGGCGCTCTCAGAGGCTGAACGTTCGGAGTGGTTCGCCAAGGTAGGCACCACTCGTCCCGCAGACGCCTGGGATGCCTTCAAACGTTCTCGCAGGCGCCGTGATTCTATAGAACCAGAGCTTCAGCTAACCGAGGATTTGCGCAGAGGAATGGATTGGTGGAAGTCACTCTCAGAGGAGGAGCGGGCGGAATGGCTTGCCAAACTAGGCACCCACCGTCCCAAAGACGCGTGGAATGCCTTCAAGCGCTCCCGCGGTTGCGTCGATGGGGATAACAACCAAACGAGGTAACGGAAACTGGAACCGGGACGGCGAAGCAAAAGCCGGCCAAGCACAATGAGCCAACGTGATACGCCAGCCGTTCAGCAATGGTCATACCGTAGATGCTAGGGTCAGGGTTGTGGGCAGGCGTTGGCACTCGTACTGTTTGAGTTATCTGGGTGCTCGCCGTCGTACTGCAGTGGCAGCCACCACGCTCATCCGCCCAAGGCAATGATCGCCATGGTCAACGCGACGCCGAGGGCCACCATCGCGAATCCTGCTACCCATCCGCCGAATCCGGCATGGCGGCCTAGCGCAATGCCTGCACAGAACAACATGGCCAGCGTAAGCACACGGGAAATAGTCAATGCAGTTGAGGTGTCCTTGAACAGGACGAACGGCAATGCAACCGGGAAGGTCGAGAAGACCACAAGGACAAAAATTCCCAGCGCTCCGAGATAATCATCGAGCACTAGCCGAGGACGATCGGGCACGGTCAGCATAGCCGCAATACGAGCCCGAATAAGTTCAAGTTCCGTGTCGGCAACGAGACTTTTCATTGGCTTCGGCAATGCGTCGCGGAGCGCGCTCACTCCAGCGGCCCCGTCCGGCGCGTTTTTTACAGTCAGCACCAGCGTGAGCCACCTACCGCGGTTCGTTAGCGTGCGTACGATATACATTACGCCGTCGGCCAGCCCCCACGCGAGATTGCAGCCCAGCGCCGTGTACAACATTTTTTGCCCGGCATTTTCTCCGTCCGTGGCGGCAGACACAGCGCCGACGAAAGTCAACGCCATGAACAAGCCGAAGCACATTTCCGAAACCCGATCGACGGTGTCGAGCACCGGCTCGCGCGCTTCGTCTTCTTGAGGCGTCAAGCCTGTAGCGCTCATGAATTCTCCTTCCTGGATCCCCCAAGGTCACTCGTTGCCGGCCGAATTGACATCGCAGAATGCCCAATTTTCGGTCGACGCCAGGGATCCGGTGGCCCTGCGCCAATGAAGGCGCGCCCCTCCCGGGAGATGCCTCGTCGCGCCGCGTTTGCCGGCTTGGTCGGAGGCGACGGTGGGAAACGGGCCGAGGGCGCCTTTGGGCGTGTTTGCGATAGCCGTCGGAATCGATACCAGTCAATTCAGCGTATGGCGTTTGGCATGATCACGGTATTGGACCAAAGTCGTATTGCCGCTTTTCGTGCTGGCACCTACCTTATCAGAGGATCTCCACAACATACCTCAGGTTGGGGAGCGGAGACCCGGAATGACGAAGACAAAGTCGAAGACCAGATCGCGAGAAAATCCTCGGCCGGCAGCTGCCGGCCCGGGGCCACAACAGAGTGCCTCACTCTCGGCCATAATGATCGATGAAGCCAGAACGTCGTCCTATTAAAAGAAAACTGCATAGCCAGCAGGGAAGCCGCGCGTCGCGGCTTTCAGCGGGCGCCGTCCGCATACCTTTCCCGGAGTGGCTCGCCGATTACAGAAAAGAGTGGCTGAGGCCCGATGTGGTCGCGGGGCTGACGGTGGCCGCGGTCGTGATTCCGAAGGCGCTCGCCTACGCGACTATCGCCGGACTGCCGGTTCAGGTTGGGCTTTACACGGCGTTCATTCCGATGCTGATCTACGCCTTGCTGGGAACCTCGCGCGTCCTCAGCGTGAGCACGACAACAACGATCGCGATCCTGGTCGCGACGGCACTCGAGGGTTTGGTGTCCGCAAACGCTACGGCCAATCTGGCGACAGCTTCGGCGACCCTGACATTACTGGTCGGGGTGATCCTGATCGTGGCGAGACTGCTGCGGCTGGGCTTTGTCGCGAATTTTATTTCCGAACCGGTGCTGATTGGCTTCAAGGCAGGCGTGGGGATTGTCATTGTCGTAGACCAGGTGCCCAAACTGCTCGGCATCCATTTTCACAAAGGTTCGTTCCTTCACAACCTGCTCGCCATCGGTCACGGGATTCCACAAGCGTCATGGACAACCGTGGCTGTAGGCGCGGTCATGATCGGCCTGCTGGTCGCCATGGAGCGCTTACTCCCACGTGCGCCTGCACCCTTAATCGCCGTGGCGGCCGGGATTGCCGGCGTTAGCCTGTTCGGTTTGTCGGCGTACGGGGTAGCGACGGTGGGCCATGTCCCAACTGGACTGCCTGCCCTCACGCTGCCGGATCTTCAGATGATGACGGCGCTTTGGCCACCGGCGCTAGGCATTGCACTGATGAGCTTTACGGAAACGATCGCGGCCGGACGCGCGTTCGCGCAAAGCGGCGAGCCGACGCCGCAGCCAAACCAGGAGTTGTTCGCCACGGGGGTGGCGAACCTCGCTGGCGCGCTTTTCGGCGCCATGGCCGCTGGCGGAGGGACGACGCAGACCGCCGTGAACCGCCTGTCGGGCGCACGATCCCAACTGTCCGGACTGGTCACCTCGTTAGCGGCGCTCGGCACTATGCTGTTGCTGGCGCCTCTTATCGGTCTGATGCCGGAAGCGGCATTGGCAGCGGTGGTCATCGTGTACTCGGTCGGGCTGATCCAGCCGGCGGAGTTTTGGGAAGTCCTCAAAGTGCGTCGCACGGAGTTCATCTGGGCGCTGGTCGCGCTGGTCGGCGTGGTGCTGGTCGGTACCCTCGAGGGGATTGTCGTTGCCATTATTGTGTCGCTGGTGGCCCTCGCTTACCAAGTGTCAGATCCTCCGGTTTATGTACTGGGCAGGAAGCCCGGAACGAATGTGTTCCGTCCGCAGTCGACCGAGCACCCTGAGGATGAAACCTTCCCGGGCATGCTGATGCTAAAGCCCGAAGGGCGGATTTTCTTTGCCAATGCGCAGCGCATCGGCGAGAAGATGTGGCCGCCGATTATCTCGACGAAGCCGAAGGTCGTGGTGCTCGATTTTGCGGACGTATTCGATTTTGAATTCACCGCATTGAAGATGCTGACAAAGTCCGAGAAGAAGTTGCGCGAGGAAGAGGGAGTCATGGTCTGGCTCGTTGGCTTGAATCCCGACGTCCTTGCGATGGTCCGGCGCTCTCCCTTGGGAGAGACGCTCGGGCACGATAGGATGTTCTTCAACATGGAACAGGCGGTTGCCAGGTATAGCGCCAGTAGGACAGGTGGCTGACGCTACGACTGCATATTCAACGGGGCAAAGTGAAAGGCGGATCCTAAACACCGAGATACGGCGGCTGCGCAAAACGACAGGCGCGCTATATGGTTCATTTGATGTTAGGGAACATTGAGCCTGGGACCTCCGACGACGAGATCGAGGCCTTTTTGGGGGAAACGTATGGAAGGCCAGGTCCCAGGCCGCATACCACGGATACTCCCACTTGTCCGGCATGGAAATCACGTCGGCGTTCAACATGTGGAACCACTCGGTGTTGCACACATCGCGACGCGCGGACTCGAGCAATGGATGACTCCGGTCCTCGCGCAGCCAGAGCTCAATGAAATGCGAGTTGCACGAAGGGTCCTAGCCGGTAATGTCTTTGCCGAAGATCGCTCGGGCGATCACAAGCTTCTGAATCTCGTTGGTCCCCTCGTAGATTTCCGCGATCTTCGCGTCCCGATAGATCTCCTCGACGCGATAGTGCGAGGCGTCATGCGCCAACTCTTTCATAAAGCCATACCCACCAAAGATCTGAACGCCGTCCCGCGCGAATTCGCCTGCAAGGTTGGTTGCGTACCATTTCGCCATCGCTGCTTCCGGCTCAGGGAAGATGATGCCGGAATCCATGCGAAGGGCCGCTTTCAGATAGAGATTGCGCGCATTCTCAATCTCGGTAGCGCGCTCCGCCAGTTTGAACTGCCAGTGTTGGAATTGCGCAATTGCCTTGCCAAACGCCCGCCGAGTCCGCAATCGGTGCACGCTGTGATCGAAGACCGCTTGCGCCATCCCTACGCCGCTCGCGGCGATGCCAATGCGCCCGTAGGTCAGTGTTTGCAGCGCGATCTTCAGTCCACTTCCGGCTTCGCCAACAACATTGCGCACTGGCACTTCAACGTTCTCAAAATAGATGTCGCTGGTCAGCTGTCCATGGTTGCCCATTTTTTGGTCGGGCTCGCCAACGCGCACGCCCGGGGCACCCAGATCAATAACGAGCTCAGTCATGCGACCGTCGTCCACGCAGAGCAGAACCACAAAGTCAGCGACCGGCGCATTTGTGATGAAGCGTTTTCTCCCGTTTACGACATACTTATCACCATGCCGAACGGCGTGTGTCTGCATGGCCTGCACGCTGAGATCCGTACTCGCTTCAGGTTCCGTGGTCGCGAAACTGCCGATCTTTTCGCCTGCTAGAAGAGGGGCGAGGTACCGTTCCTGCAGCGCTTCAGACGCGTGCTCAAGCGCGTGGCCCGCAAGGATACAATGCACATCGACGATCGCTGCGACCGAGTTGGAATGGTATGCAAGCTCCTCAATCATTACGGCGGTTGCAGTCGCAGGCTGAGCCAGTCCGCGACCGCCCACGCCCTTTGCAAATGGGATTCTGAACAGGCCCGCTTTCGCCATCATGCGAAACAGTTCGCGTGGAAAATTTTCGCGACACTCGGGTCGGTGGCCAATCTCCCATGCGACCGGCGCGATATGCTGGTCGGCGAACTCTCGTATCTGCGCGCGAATTTCCTGCGCTTCTACAGGTGTGCTCAGATCGTGATAGAGGTCAGGCTGGTGCCGCCGCACCACGCTCTCTTGGCTGTCTGGATCGATTGATAGGGTGTTCAAGGTTGTCTCCAAAAGTCGCAATTCGATAACTTCACGTGGTCCCCAAGCACTCGCTCGACAGTCGTCGCGAAAGTGTCTCGTCGAAGTCGGCCAGGGCTGGCATTTGCATCGCGGGTCGGTGCTCAAGTGCTCCGAGCGAAGCCCGCCAGGCATTGAGGATCTCGGTGCGCTCCTGGTGCTGGATGTACGGTACGTGATATGCAAAGAAGGGTTCGAGAACGTCAAAGCCAACATAGCCCAGAGTTCCCTGCAAAAGAGGACGCAACATCATGGCAAGATCGCCATGGATCCCCCCGTCGCAAACCATCGATTGCCGGCCGCCGAGCGTGGCACAGACCAAAGCTTTTTTTCCGACCATTGCGCCGCGGTCATAGATACGTCGGCCACCGTAGAACGCTCCTGAAACGAAAACCCTGTCTATCCACCCTTTGAGAATTGCCGGCGTGGAGAACCAATAGATAGGGAACGTCAGAAGCAGCAGGTCACAACGGCGGACTTTTTCGACTTCCGTTAGGATGTCGGCCGACAGTGTCCCTGTCTCAAATCCATGCCGCTGCTCGAGGGCATAGACCAGATACTCGTCGTTTTTGGGAGCCCCGAAATCGGCAGCATTGGCTACCGGATTGAAGTTCAGCGCGTACAGATCGGTGACTTCAATGCTATGGCCGGCCGCAGTCAGTACATCAACCGCAGCGCTCTTCATCGCCGACGTGAATGATTTGGCCTCTGGATGGGCGTGGACAACAAGTACTTTCATCTTCTACTCGACTCCTGTTGGCACCCCCTGCCGCTAGGCAGCGGTCAATGCCGTTCGATTACTATGGCGATCTCTTGCCTGCTTTCCGCAAATTGCACAGGCACATTTGTCCTCGCCTGCACCGCGTTATTGGGCGGAGGATCGCGGGTGGCTAGAGCAACAGTTTTGCACCGGCTATCCCGACGTACGGCTAGAGATGCGCCCTGTGGTCAGACTGCCTCATGTGTAGCCAATACCGGAGCGAACTCCGGCCGCGCTTCGCCCTCGCGAGGCAGTCTCATGATCTCGCGCGCTTCGGCTGGCGTTGCCGGCTCGTAGCCCATCTCCCGCACGAGGCGCACGATCCGTTCCGTCAGTTGAACGTTGGTCGCCAGTTCGCCCGGGCGATAGTACAGGTTGTCTTCCAACCCAACACGGACGTGGCCCCCTAGCAGCAACGAATTCATCGCCGCGGGCAACTGCGCGGGACCGATACCGCTGACGCAAAAAATGCTCCCCTTCGGCAGGAGGTCCACCATCGACTGCAGCACACGCGGCGTGTATGGCATCGCATTCTGGAAGCCGCGATGCACACCGAGCACGAGGTTGATATAAAACGGCTCTTCGTCGAACCCTGCCGCTGTCAGAGTCGCGACATCCTGGACGATATGGGTCGGGCTGAAAACTTCCCACTCCGGCTTGATGCCGCGCTTCTTCATTTCCTGCGCCAGATACTTCGAGCGCTCCGGCGACGTGTGCATCAGCAGTTCCTTGCCACCGAAGCTTGCGATGATGGTTGTCGCATCGAGCGTGCACATCTCGGCGCCAGCATCCATGCCCTTAAGACGCTCTTCCCACAGAATTTCCCAATAGCCGTTCGGGCCTTGCGCAATCATGTCGCCATGCACGCCACCGCCGGTGGAGTTATTGATAACGATGTCGCATTTGTCGCGGATACGACGGTTGATGTCACGATAGACGACGCATCGCAGGTTGCGCCGTCGTCTGGGCGGCGTGCGTGCACGGCCACGACGCTGGCGCCCGCGTTATAGCAGTCGTACACGTCGCGAGCGATCTCGTCGGGCTGCGTCGGCAGATGGGGGCTTTGTGACTTGTATGCCATGCCACCTGTCGGCGCGATTGTCACGATAATCTTCTGTTTGCTCATGTCTTGTCTCCAAATATTTGTTGCGCCCGCGTTGCTGCATCGGGCAGCTCGCGTGGCTCCATGCTCCGCTCAGTTAGCGCTCGACAAGGTCCTTAACCGCGGTGAGCGTGACCGGAAGCGAAACTTCGTGACTGTGCTCGATAGCCTGTACGAAAAGCCAGCCGGCCAGGGCCATGACGCCGATGGCACAGAAGGTAGTTAGAAACTTCATCTCATTACTTGTAGATTGTTAATGACTTGCGCTTCGAACTAAAGCTCCGGGTCTAGAGGGCGAAAAGCGTCCGCGCTGGAGACCGGCTCTCATACGATGTCCGCGAGTGGTCGCAAATCGATCAGAAATAGTGGCGCAGGCCCATCATGACCGCGGTCGTTCCCATGCCGGGTGCGACCGGCTGGCCGTAGGTGACCGTCTGGGTCATGGTGCCCCGGTTATTCACGTAGCCCACTTGTCCATAGACGAGCGTGGCCTTGGAAAGGCTGTATTCGGCCCCCGCCGCGACTTCGGTCGATTTGTTCGTCGAGTTGTTCCTGTCCTTCAGGTAGTAGAGACCGCTCGTCACCTGAAAGTCCGGCGCAAAACGATAGCCGAGCCCGAACGAAACCAGGTCGAAGTTGACCTGATCCGAGTGCGAGGGATTCTTGCCGTTGCTGTACGACGCCGAGACTGAGAAGCCTTTGATCGTGTACAGCGCGCCCAGATACCAGAGACGGTTGTTATTGAACCCGGTCGGAACCGCCCCCGGCGCCGGGCTGGTGTCGTGACCGTTGTAGTACACCCCCGAGAGCTTCAGGCCATAGTTCGAGTACTTCAACACGGCTGACTCGCGCGTGCCGCCCTGAAAGCTCCCCGCGACGCCACCGGGCGCATACTCGAGCGCAGCGCTCACACCTGCGAAGGTCGGTGACTGGTAGACGATCGCGTTGCTGTCGTACAGCGCGCCGATCGCCGCATTGGTACTGGTGCCGGTCCAACCGGCCGCCGTATTCATGCCGATCCAGGCGGTCAGGATGCTGTCGAAATACTGTCCCGAGCGGGCGTCGGTTTCGGCCATCGCGTAGGCCATCGGCACGATCTGGCGTCCGGCTGTAACCGAACCGAACGGGCCGGCAATGCCCACGCTCGCCACTTGATTGAACTGAGCCGCGACGCCCGGCGTGTCGGATAGTCCGAACCTTCCGGTTCCGCTATCAAAGACGCCCTGCAGCCTGAAGTTGACGGAGTAACCGCCGCCGATATCCTCGGTGCCTTTCATGCCCCAGATGCTGGAATAGATCCCGCCATCCTTGAAGCGGTAGACCTTGCCAACGTTCCTCGCCGCCGGGCTAAATGACGCAGCCGACGTGCTCTGATAAAGCAGGCCCGCGTCCACGACGCCATAGAGCGTCACCGAAGATTGCGAATATGCCGAACTTCCCGTAACAGCCAGCGCGGCCGCTATTACCCACTTCACCTTCATTTCGTCTCCTGCTTCATTTTTGTAGTCAATCGCAATTAATTCAATCCGAGCTCACGAAGTCGTCCTGGCCTTCTGGCCTGCCTGCTCATGACGTCAACAAATAGTCCGAATATTGTTCGCGTAGTCTGCTTTTCAGCACCTTGCCGGTGGCGCCGACTGGCACCGAATCGACAAACACAATGGCGTCCGGTGTCCACCACTTCGCGATTTTTCCGTCGAGGAACGCGAGCAAATCCTCCGCTGTCACCTTTGCATCGGGCTTTTTCACCGCAAGGAGCAATGGCCGCTCGTCCCACTTCGGATGCTTGGCCGCAATGCACGTCGCACTGGCGATCGCCGGGTGGCTGGTTGCGATGCTTTCGATATCGATCGAACTGATCCACTCACCACCGGACTTGATCACGTCCTTGCTGCGATCCGTGATCTGCATAAAGCCGTCAGCGTCGATGGTCGCGACATCGCCGGTCGGGAACCAGCCATGCCCGTTGGCATCGATCTGCAACGGGTTTCCGCCCTCGTTGCGGAAGTAATTGCGCACCACCCATGGGCCGCGCACCAGCAGTTCACCGGCATTCACGCCGTCCCAGGCCAATTCCTGACCGCCCGCATCGACGATCTTCAAATCGATGCCGAACACTGCGCGGCCCTGCTTCGATTGCACGACACGACAGTCTTCGGGGCGCATCGCCAGATGTTTGGATTTCATCGCGCTGACGGTGCCGAGCGGACTCAGTTCGGTCATGCCCCATGCGTGTAACACCTCTACGCCGTGCCTATCCTCGAATTCGCGCAGCATTGCCGGAGGACACGTTGCGCCGCCGATCAGGGTGCGTTTCATAGTGGAGAACGTCAGGCCGCCTTGTTCCAGATAATTCAGCAGGCCCTGCCAGACCGTTGGCACGCCGGCCGAGAACGTCACCTGCTCGGCTTCGAAGAGTTCGTACAGTGATTTGCCGTCCAGCCCGGGCCCGGGGAAGACCAGCTTGGCGCCGACCATGCATGCAACGTACGGGATGCCCCATGCATTGACATGGAACATCGGCACCACTGGAAGGACCACGTCTCGCGCCGAACAGTTCAGTGCATCCGGCAGGGCTGCCGCGTACGAGTGCAGCAGTGACGAGCGATGGGTGTACAGAACGCCCTTGGGATTGCCGGTCGTGCCCGACGTGTAGCACAAGGTGGAGGCGCTATCCTCGTCGAAGACGGGCCACCCGTAGGTGGACGAGCTCGCCTCGATCAGGTCCTCGTAGCACAGCAGATTAGCGACGCCGGAATCCGGTGGCATGTGTTCACGGTCGGTCATGGCGATAAACGCCTTGACAGTCTTGCAGCGCTCGGCAATGACCTTGACCAATGGAAGGAAGGTCAAGTCGAAGAACAGATATTGGTCTTCCGCATGCTCGACGATATAGGCGACCTGATCCTCATGCAGGCGAGGATTGATGGTGTGCATCACCGCTCCCATGCCGCATATACCGTAGTAGAGCTCCATGTGCCGATAGCCGTTCCATGCCAGCGTGCCAATGCGGTCGGACATTTTTACGCCGAGGTCGGTGAGCGCACTAGCCACCTGACGCGCACGGCGGTGACAATCGCGAAAGGTGTAGCGATGTATGTCGCCCTCTACCCGGCGTGAAACGATCTCGGTGTCGCCATGGTGGCGATCCGCGTGCACGATGAGCGAGGAAATCAATAACTGCTTCTGAAGCATCAAGCCGTTCATTGCGGCACTCCATTCTCTAAAGTAGGGTCGCCAGGCGACGCGAGCCGTGACACCTTCGCGCTTCGACGGTGTTCGAGCAATTCGGCG
Organism: Caballeronia humi; assembly: GCF_001544475.1. Taxonomy (GTDB): domain Bacteria; phylum Pseudomonadota; class Gammaproteobacteria; order Burkholderiales; family Burkholderiaceae; genus Caballeronia; species Caballeronia humi. Next base: position 11,054 of record NZ_FCNW02000062.1, read on the forward strand.
ACGGCAGCCTTTTGTTCGTCATTCATCCGGTCCCAACGGCCAATCTCCAGCAGCGTTCTCCAACAGCCCTGACAGAACGTGCCGTGGTGATCCATTCGGCAAATATTGATGCACGGGTTTCGGACCCCGTCGCTTTGGCTCATGTGGCTCTCCCGCTCATATCATTGCGCCGCCGTTCGCCGGTACAGAGCGACCCGCCCATTCCCGATTGGGATGTTGATTCCGCATCGTCGTCATCTTTCAACTTGAAGGACTTCCGTCTCGAGGACAGGTTGTCGTCCCGAGGCACGCGCGGCGAGCGCGAAGAACAGCGCCGACGTGATCGCCACCGCGTCCGTGGCGAGCAGGACGCCGGTCAACGGGGCCGTGATGCCCGACTCGTGCAGATAGTCCACTGCCATGCCTACGACCAGGTTGCCAATGGCGATTGCGAATACATTGATGCACAGCATCGTGAAGCCAGAGATCGTCGAGCGCATGCTTTGCGGCGTCATGCTCATGATGGCGGTGTTGGCGGGCCCGTAGAGCGCCAACGGCAGAAAGAATCCCGCGCACATGCCCATGTAGAACAGCGGTGAATCGGGTGCCACGAACCGACAGACGATCATCAGGGGCGCACAAGTCGCAACCAGCAGGAACATAAATTTCGCTTGTCCGCCCGGCAATTTGCCGGCCAGGCGATCGCCCATTACGCCGCCAACCACGGCGCCCAACGTGCCAAACAGGAGTTGCAGCGCACCGATGCGGGTGGCAATGCCTGCCGCGTTCATGCCGCGCTCGTTGACAAGCCACAACTGAGTGAAGGACAGGCTCGCGAAAACCAGATGGGCCAGCACGAAGCCGATGATCGTGGAGCGCAGTGCGCGGTTTCCACCGACGAGGCGCAACGTCGCGAGCACTTGCGGCAGGAAGGCCGCACAACGTTCCTGAGGTGCGAGCTGGCTGCGGTCTTCCTTCAACAGCATCAGCGACAACGCGATGCCGATACCGATGATGCCCAGCGCGTCGAAGGTCGTCCGCCAGCCGTGGGTGGAGCCGACAGTGCCAGCAAGCAGAAAGCTACATCCGATTCCGAGAGGGATACCCATGAAGAAGAGCCCCATGGCGGTGCCTCGTCTCTTCTCGGAGAACAGTTCAGCAAGCAAAGCCACCGCCGCGGGCACGAGTGCCGCCTCGCCGCTCGCCACGAAAAATCTCGCCACCACCATCTGCTCGAAACTATGAGCATGACCGGACGCCCAGGTGCAGACGCTCCAGATCAACACGCCGGCCGCGATGACGCGCGTACGGCTGAACCGGTCCGCCAGCGTTCCCATGAACATGGCCATGATGCCGAAACTCAGCACCCACACCGCACCGACCAGAAAGCCGTATTGGGCATTGCTGAGTCCAAGGTCACCGATGATCTGCGGCGAGAATCCCAGCAGCATGTTCCGGTCAATGTGGGCCAGCAGATGGATCGCCAGGAGCGACGCCAGTACGGCAGAAGGGCTTTTTTTCCAAAACATCGTCTGTCTCCATGCCTCAAAGGATTGGGGTTCGAAACGAGGCGCAATGCCGTGCGTTGCGGCGTCACGCCTCGTTATCCCCGGTCAAGCTGCTTTGCGTGGGGCTCGGTTGCCCCCTGCCGGCACCCGGTTCGGCGCCATGCCCAAATGTGTCAGCGTCTCGTCGGCGCAGCCCCATTGGGTGCCGATCTGATAGATGCGCCGGGCGTCGTCGCCGCTCGCAATATCGCGATTAAGCTCGCGTGCGATGCGCACCATCCTTTCGATCTGCTGCACGGAGGTCGCGCGTTCGCCGTCCGGGCCAAAGAGCGTGTCCTCGATACCCACGCGCACGTGCAGACCCAGCGCGATAGCCATCGTGTTCATCGGCACCACGTTGCGGTTGAGCGTTTCGAGCGTAAGCACGGCGCCGTGCGGCGTGCGGCGGACGAACTCAATCATGTCCGCGGGATGCAAACCGGCCGCACCTCCGCCGATGGCGACATAGTTGAGGATTAGCGGGCCGGTATAGGCTCCGCGACGAATCAGGCGCTCGACTGTTTCGAGTTGCGTCAGGTTGCCCAGCATGAAGTGGGGCTGAATGCCGCTCGCGACCAGACGCCTGATGTGCTCCACATGCCACGACGGATTCGACGGCACGATCATGTCGCGGTAGGCGGCCTGCAAAACGGGGTTGGTGAGGGAAGTGCCGGCAACGTCGGCCTCGGTCATCAACTCCATCACGTTCATCTGGTTGGTGTTGATCGCGACAGTCACCTGGTCCGGACGCGGATTCAGTTCGGCAAGCATGTGGCGCGTGTCATCGGTAAGCCACTTGGCGGCGGCGCCATCGTTTTCCGGGGCGAACGAGATTGAGCCGCCGACCTGCAGGATCATCTTGGGCACGGCTTCGCGCAGTCCCGCGAGCATCTCGTTGAACTTGGAAAGCCGCTTGCTGCCCTTGCCATCGTCCTCGCGCACATGCACATGCAGCACGGTGGCACCGGCGTTATAGCAATCCACCGCCTTCTGGATCTGCTGATCCATGGTCACCGGGATATCGTCGGAATCGGCAGGAATCCATTGCGGTCCGTACGGCGCGACCTGGATCACGAGTTTTTCCTGGTTTTCAGGCAGCAGGGAGTCGTCTAAGAAATGCATGTTCGTGGTTCTCTTCTGTGTATCGTTAAATGGAGGGTGATACTCAAACGGCAGCGTCGACGACAGCCGCTTTCATCGACTCGATAGCGGCCAGTTCTTCCCATAGAATCGGCGCCCCCAAGCTGGAGGAATGGATTCCGAGGACGCTAACGGCCTGCAGGACGGCGGCGATTTCTTCCTTAGTCGCGCCCAGTTCGAGTGCCCTGCGGATGTGCCGGCGCGTGCCCGGCGCGTACATATGCGTGCAAGACGCATCGACCGCGATGGCGAGGAATTCAAATACCTTAGGCTCCAACACACCCGAGAGCATCGGATGCATGCCCATCGCCATGAACTTCTCGGCCCAGGCGGGATCTAGCTCGGCAAAGGCATCCCATGCGGGATTCCAGTTGCCGTTGGCGCGCAGTTGATCGCAGATTGGGGTGGCGCTGGCGCTCGTCTCGTTACTCATGGTTCTCCTCCTCGACTCTTTGGAAGGGCGCGGCACCGTGTGCCGTTCGCGTGGAACCAAGTATCGGGGATCTGGAAATCCCGGTTTGACGTTTCGGGACAATGGATTTACATTTTGGGACAAGCCGGAGAAACGATGATGTCCCACCTACTGCGTAGCGCGAGTCTCACCAACTATGTCGAGGTCGCGCGATCGGTCGGCTTGGATCCATATCAGCAGTTGAGCGCTGCCGGGATCAATCGGTCGGCGTTGCTGGACCCCGACATCATGATTCCGGCCGAGGCGGTGGGACGCCTGCTGGAGACATCGGCACAGGTCGCGGCTATCGAGGATTTCGGGTTGCGGATGGCAGAGACCCGGCAGCTCTCGAACCTTGGCCCGCTCGGCTTTGTCGTGCAGGGACAACCGACGCTGCGCAAGGCGCTCGATTCGACGACACACTACCTGCGACTCCACAACGAAGCCCTCCATATGCGCATCGAGGAAACGGCAGGCATCGCCATCATCCGGCAAGACATAATGGGCTTGCCGGCTGGCTCAGTGCGCCAAGCTGTTGAACTGGTGCTAGGCGTCCTTTACCGGTTGTTGAGCATGATTCTGGGCCCCCACTGGAAGCCGCGCAGCATCTGCTTTACGCACGAGGCTCCGGCGAGCCTCGCCATGCATGCACGGGTGTTCGGTGCCCCCCTCGAGTTCAAGCGGGATTTCGACGGTATCGTGTGTGTTGCATCGGATCTCGACGCCGCGATTCCCACCTACGATCCGGTCATGGCGCACCTGGTACGCCGCTATCTGGATTCGATGCTCGTGCAGTCCAATGCAACAATGGCCGACAAGGTGCACAAGCTTGTTTTAGCGTTATTGCCGTCAGGTGAATGTTCGGTCGATCGTGTGGCGCAGCATCTGGGCGTGGATCGCAGGACCGTGCATCGTCACCTCGCGCATGGGGGCGTTAGCTATTCGTCGATCGTTGACGCGGTACGGGTCGAATTGGTGATGCGGTACGTGGAAAGCCGCGATCGGCCGCTGTCCGAAGTCGCGACGCTGCTCGGCTTCTCGTCGCTGAGTGCGTTTTCCCGCTGGTTCGGCGGCCGCTTCGGCTGCAGTGTTTCGACCTGGCGCGGCAAAAATCGATCGGCAAACAGCAATGGCCTTCGGCAGGAATGACGCCCCCGAAGTCAATCTGGGCGGATGTATGTGAACGGCCGTGGATGAACCCCGAGCCGTCATCATGTTGATTTCGATCCGTGCCCTGCTGCCTACCTGCTATTGTTAATTAGGCGGATCATCGGCGCTGAAGCTTTTTTCATGATGCCCGACGTCGACGCGTGAATGCGTCGACGTGACATATCGACCGCACGATAGCTGACAGCACGAACACCAGGGGCCGGACGGCGTGCCAAGCCCGATCGTGGTGTGCGCGCTCACCAACAATCTTGGGTACCGTGACGATTCGTCATGCAAAAGTGCAATCCGCGGCGCGAGCCGGCAAGGAGAAAGCGAGCATGGAAACCGTGATGAAGGCGCCAAGGAAAGCGAAGGCCGAAGCCAGTAAGATCGCGGGGGACGTCCCGGTCCTTCGCTCCCGCGCAGAGCGTCTGACCGCCGGTCGGGCGTTGCGCGATAGCGTGCCACGCAGCAGCCACGCCGAGTGGACACCATCGGCCCAGCGCCGGGATCCCATCGAGATTCTCGAAGAATCGAATCAGGATCGATTGCCGGAACTGGTGCCGATCCGCTATGGCCGTATGCTCCGCAGTCCCTTCACGTTCCTGCGCGGGTCGGCGGCGCTGATGGCCCACGATCTCGCTACGACTCCAAGTACAGGTCTCCGGGTGCAAGCCTGTGGAGACTGCCACCTGTTGAATTTTGGCTTGTTCGCCACGCCGGAGCGCAATCTGGTCTTTGATCTGAACGACTTTGATGAAACGCTGCCCGCACCTTGGGAATGGGATTTGAAACGTTTGGCCGTGAGTTTCGCGATTGCTGGGCGCGATAACGACTTGCCGGATGCGGATTCCCGGAAAGCCGTCCTCGAGTGCGTGCGCGCCTATCGGGAGCACCTGCGGGAATATTCCCGGATGAATCCTCTGGAAGTCTGGTACACCCGCCTGGACGTCGAAACCCTCATTGCGACGGCGCCCGATGAAAAGGTCAAGAAATACCGGGAGCGACTGGCAGAAAGAGCCCGCCAGCGTGTTGTCGAAAACCTCTTTCCCAAGATCACCGGCGAAGTGGCTGGGCGACGGCGCCTGGTCGATCAACCGCCGCTGCTCTACCACGTCAGTGACCCGGGCTTCGAGGAACGGGTTCGTGAGGCACTCGCCGACTATCGCCAGTCGCTGTCCGACGAGCGCCGTGTCCTCATGGATCGCTACCACCTGGAGGACTTCGCCCTGAAGGTCGTGGGTATTGGCAGCGTCGGCACCCGGTGCTTCATCGGGCTGTTTTTCGACGAGGAAAACCATCCCCTGATCCTTCAGTTCAAGGAAGAGCGCCGGTCGGTCCTCGAACCCTATGCGGGAAAGAGCCACTATGACAATCAGGGGCAGCGCGTCGTCATGGGACAACGGCTGATGCAGTCTTCCAGCGACATCTTTTTAGGATGGTTGCGAGGACAGCGAGGCTATGACTTTTTTGTGCGGCAGTTGCGTGACATGAAGATGTCGGTTCTCCTCGACGATATGACCGCCGCGCAGCTCAACCGCTATGCCGCGTTCTGCGGCTGGACCCTGGCCCGCGCCCATTCCAAGTCCGGGGATGCCACGACCATCAGTGGCTATCTGGGCAAGGGCGACACTTTTGACGAGGCCATCGGCGCGTTTTCCCTCGCCTATGCAGATCAGACGGAGCGTGACCATGCGGCGCTGGTAAAGGCGGTACATGCCGGCCGGCTGGAGGCTCTCGCTGAAGAGTAGCTCGCTGCACCACTCGCACGAATCGGTTGTCGTTATTTGTGTACGGGATCTCCGGCGTGCTCGATCTCAGCGACGCGGCAGGGCGCGCTAAGGCAAGAGCGTCGGAGGCGATCGTTGCTGACGGGCAAATTGGCGCGCGCCGGAACGCTGTATCGCGGATTCGAAACGCCCTAAGTTTTGAACGGCGGTGGTTTGACTTTCCGGATTATCGTTCAGATGGGGAGGACATGTCATGACGAGACTTCGTTTTCTCGCCGCCTTGCTGGTCGGGATCTCGGTGCTCTCCTCGTCGGCGCGAGCCGCGTCGGGAGCGAGTGCGTCCGCTGTGGCACAAGCATCGTCGCCTCCGGCCGCTGTCGCGAAAGCCCGCCAGTTGAACCTCGCGGTCAAACCGTGGACCGGCGACTTCGACGCGATGCTCGAGCGCCGCTCGATCCGCTTTCTCGTGCCGTACAGCCGTACGCTGTATTTCAACGACAAAGGTCGAGAACGCGGTTTGACCGCTGAACTCGCGCGCGACTTCGAACGTTACGTCAACAAGCGCTACGCCAGCCAGCTCGGCAAACGCCCGGTGACGGTCTTTCTGATTCCCACGACCCGGGACAAACTTCTGACTAACCTCCAGACCGGTCTGGGCGATATCTCGGCGGGCAACCTCACGGCGACCGATGAGCGGCGCAAGTTCGTCGATTTTGTTGCGCCGCGTGACCGCAAGCCGGTCCGGGAACTGATTGTGACCGGTCCTCGTGTGCCGGCTATCGCCATGCTGGACGACCTCGCGGGAAAGCAGGTGTATGTCCGCAAGGCGACGAGTTACTACGAGAGTCTGACGGCGCTGAACGACCGGTTCAGGAAAGCGGGCAAGCCGGACATGCAGATCACGCTGCTGCCGGACGCACTCGAAGATGAGGACACGCTCGAAATGCTCAATGCGGGAATGCTCGGCATCGTAGTCGTCGACGATTGGAAAGCAAAACTGTGGGCACAAGTTCTGCCTCAGATCAAGGTCAGGGAAGATCTGGTGGTACGCAGCGAAGGCTATGTGGGTTGGGCGATCCGGAAGAACAGCCCGCAACTGCAGGCTGCGGTGACCGATTTCTATAACGAGTTTCTCAAAAAACAGGGCGTCATCGACTATCGGCTCGCACAGTTCATGAAGCGTATCAAGCAAGTCACTGATGCTTCGGGTGCGGCGGAGCGAAAGCGTTTCGAAGAAACACTTACCATCTTCGAGACGTATGGCAAGCAGTATGGCTTCGACCCTCTGATGCTGGCCGCCCAAGGCTATCAGGAATCGCAGCTGAACCAGACGGCGCGCAGTCACGTTGGCGCGGTCGGCGTCATGCAGTTGATGCCGGGAACAGGCAAGGAAATGGCTGTAGGCAACATTGGCGTGACCGAGTCCAACATCCATGCGGGCACGAAATACATGGATAGGCTGATGACACGCTATTTTCCGGACGCGCACTTCGTCGATGACAATCGCACATTGTTTGCCTTCGCGAGCTATAACGCGGGGGCGGCCAATATTGCAAAGATGCGCAAGGAGGCCGCGGCCCGCGGGCTGGACCCGGACAAGTGGTTCAACAATGTCGAAATCGTGGTCGCGGAGAAGATCGGCATCGAAACCACGACGTACGTACGCAACATATTTAAGTATTACGCGGCATACCGCTTGATCGTCGACGCGCAGCAAGCGCGCGACAAGGCGATTCGCACGATGAAACCCGGCGGTTGAGCGTGGTCGGGCAGAGTCGACGTTGCTGCCAATGTAGTAGTAGGGAACCACGGCTAATGACCATCCCGGTGTGGCGGGCAGGGCGGCGAGACTCGCATACTGGCCCGACAACCAAATGCAACTCCTCCTTGGGCAGCCCGAACATTGAGCGATCGTCAGCCCGAGCATGAGCGCCAGTGCGGCGCTTATCGGGCAGCCCGTATGACCGAAGTTGCGCATTTCACCATCGCGTACCCCATTTTTGAAAGTGCAGCGCGGAAGACTTCCGCTGCCCGACTCCCCTCGATACCGACGGGTGCTCACGGGCGTGTTCTTGATGTTTCGCTCGCAACTAAGTAAGCGTCGCGGCACGCCTCGCGCGACGCTTACGCAACTAATCAATCTCACGCGCCATTCAATTCGATTAGACTCGGGTCCCTGAGCTGACTGAAAACTAGGACCTCCTTCAATTCGGAAGAGCCACGCGGGCCGAAAACCGAAAGCCCCGAGCATGAAAAAAGAGAATCGTGGCTGATCCGCTCAGAAGCGCCAGCCGACACCAGCCTCGATCAAATCCGTGTCGCGGTTGTAGCGTGTCACCACTCGATTCCATGTCGCGCGCGTGAGCCAGTGGTGGCCAAGCCGATAGCTCGCTGATACCGAGACAAGCACCGAGATCCGGCCGTCGCCGGTGCGGTTTTGCGGAAGGTCATCGTTTTGTGTGATCGCAACATACGGCCCGACGCCGGCCGATAGCGTAAAGCGGTCGTCGAAGAAGGCACGGGTGGCCCAAAGCTGCACGGCGACACCGTCGCGGCGCGACTGATTTTGGCCGCCTTCATGGATGTATGCGGCGGACACATCAGCATAGCGCCACATGCCGCGCCGGTATTCGAGGCTGCCGGCAGTGGCCGACTCCGAGTTGCCACTGTTCAGAATCGTTTTTCCAACCATCGCGGTGACTTCGTTAGTCGTCACGTTCGACGTTCGCGGAAGCGCGCGCTCGCGTGGTCCCGGCTCGCCCTTTGATTCCAGTTGATAGCCGATGCCGAATAGCAGCGCGGTTGTGTCGCGGCCGCCGAACGCCTGGACATGATTAAGTTGCGCCTGAGCAATCCAGCCACGGTCAAAATAATACGCCGCTCGCATGCTCCAAACCAGGCCCCAGCCGTGTGTATTCGAGTAGTCGCCGCCGGCTTGCGCCTCGGTCGTGTCGAAGTACCGATAGGGTCCTGTGCCCGCCGATAACTCTAGCCGATCGTTCCACAGTGGCAAGCGCCCCCACGCTTGTATGGTCTGACCGTCGCGATGATGTTCGGGAATGTGACCTTCGTTCATCCAGGAGAAGCTCCATGCGGCGTAGCGTCCCAGGCCCTCGCGATAACTGGCGGCCCACGAATAGGTGTTTGCGCTTCCGCTGACGAGAGGCCCAGCCAACACTGCGATTTCCTGTGCCTTTGCAATCGGGGAAAACAAGAAAGCGCCGATCAAAAAGAGCGGCACCGATGCGTTGTGACTGATGAATTTCTGGATCGCGGACATTTGGACTTTATTGTTAGCACCTAGCCGGCAGTCCGCACGAACAGAGCTCGAACCTTGCTCCAAAAGTCCCCGCCAAGCACGAAGAAGCTTGCGATAAACATGGCATCGCCCAGCGCTTGAAGCTGCCAGATGTTCGGCCTAAATCCAGGCCAGAACTTATCGATGTAGGGCTCAAGCATCGCCGATATCAGTGGAAGACAGAACATCACCAGTCCGATGGCGTGCCGAATGGGACCGACGGTGGCGCTAGGCGCGAGCCCTTTCGCATAGCCGAAAACGATCCCTTTGAGCCGCTGGAATCCGGACTTTCCCATTACCGCAATGCAGGTCAGCAGCAGAACCTTGTTGGCAACGAAGATTGTGCCCGTCAGTGCAGCGATCCGCGCCGCGGGTGTCCCGAGCGATGCGGCGAGCGGAATGAGTAGCCACAGCGCGAAAGCGAGGACAAAGATACATATCCCGAGGTTGAACCGCCATGGGCTCGCAGTCACAGCTTCGATTTGGATGTCTGGTGTTGTCATGAACCGATCTCCTTTATGGCGACTTGAGCGCCCGGGGCTGCGGCGGTGCGCGGCGTGGTGAATCGAGAAGCTGCAGCATCAGGCAGGCATACAGCGTAACGGCGAGAAAGAGCGCCATGCGCACAGCGAATGCCGTATAGACGTCCTTGCCTGCGGCGCTGTCTTGAACGGATTGACCAAGCAGAATGATCAGCGTCACGAGGGTGTTTAGCCAAAAGCTGGGCGGGTGTCGTGTTGGGCTGAGTCGATAGAGCTTGCGCGCGGCCAGCAGGCCGAACAACAGCATCCATAGGAAGAACATCCAAAGGTTCACGAACAGACTGAGCGCACACCAGAAGACGATCGCAAGCGCCCCGCCAAGCAGCGTCGATCCGAGCAACTCGCGAGCCGCGCCGCGAGCCGCGGCAGTACAGCTTTGTCGACCAAGACTGACTGACTTCATGATGATCGGGAGGTAGCCCGCAGGATCGCTCAGTGCCAGCAGGAAGGCCGGTAACACTACCAAGGCTGCGCGTAGCGCCATCCGGCTCGCTTCATTATGCGGCAGCACCGTGGCGGCAGGCGGCACGTGTGTGCCTGCAGGTTCGGGAAACAACCAGTGGCAGACGGTCAGCACCCATACGGCGACGAGCAGTCCCTTGACCAGGGCGCCGATCACCATGACGGCGAGCCCGAAATCGGCCGTGCCCGCAGCGGAGATCATCGTCAGGCCAACCACAAGGAAGGTGGAGAGAAGATTGTTGCCGCCGCGCAAGCCATAGCGGAAGGCCAGGAAGAGGCCCACGCTGATCATCAGCACGCCGCTGAAAGGGTAATGACGCAGCAACGGAATGAGCATCAGGCCGCTGCCCGTGGTGAACATCACCACCAGTGTCAAACCCAGCCCCGCCTTGAACGACAGCGGTCGGTTGAACGTGGCAAACAGAAACACGGCGAGTACCGGAGCGACCATGGGGATTGGCAGTTCAAGGCCAAAACTGATGGCGAGGCACAGCGCCGTGCCGATCGCCAGGCGCAGCGCACGCTGACCGCGCGGATCGCATCGAGCGGGGATGGCGGCCTCAGTAGACATAGGACAGCCAGCTCATCAGCCGCAGGTACAGTCGGCCGAGCGGATTGAGAAGATTGCCCTGGCTCGGGAACGCCATGACCTCGGCCTGACCGCCCGCACGCACGCCGCGCAGGGTCTTCAATTCTCCCGGGTTGATCTCGACGATGACCGGAAAGCGTTGGGCAGGGCGCAGCCAGTCGCGACTGTTCTGAACCGTCGGCAAACTGCCTGGAGGTGTGCTCGGACCGACGTTGACGCCATAACCTACGCTGCGCACGCGGCCTTCCAAGATTTTTCCCGGCAGGGCATCCAGGACAATGGCTACCGGCGTGCCCGACTCGACAAGACCCAGATTGTTCTCTGTCATCTCCGCGCTGATCCACACGTCGTGGATGGCAATCAGCGTCATGACTGGGCTGCCGGCGGCAGCAAACTGGCCGACATCGGTGCGCAGATCGGTGACAAGACCGGCGGAGCGTGCGCGCACGCGGGTATTGTTCAGGTCGAGTTCGGCCTTCTCGAGGGCGGTGGCGGCGCTGCGCAGCTTGGCGTTTTCGTCTTCGCTCCCGCCTTCCTGTTCGCGAGCGCGTTGCACTTCGGCCCGCGCCGCGGCAACCTGGCTGATGGCCTGTTCAAGGGTGGCACGCGCGACTTCGAGGCGGCGCAGCGAAATCGTACCCTCGTCTTCGCGATACAGGCGTTCGAGACGGCCACTATCCTGGCGCGCCTTGACTTCGTTGGCCTGCGCGGCACGCAACGAAGCCCGCGCCGATTCGATGCCCGCCGTGCCGGCACCGATCTGCCGGCGAGTCGATTCGAGGTCGGCTCGCGCGCGCTCGACTGCGATCCTGTAGTGCTCCGGGTCGACCTCGAATAGAACCGTTCCCGCCCTCACATCCTGGTTGTTGCGCACATACACCTTCGCGACGCGTCCCGACACTTCCGATGCCACGGGAATGACGAAAGCTTCCACCCGTGCCTGTTGTGTATAAGGGGTGAAGCGGTCAGCGAACAGATACCACACGAGACTCAGCACAATCAACAGGATCACCCACCTGATACCGTTCCTTGATGGGTCGGCGGCAGGCGCAGGCGCGATCGGCGGGGGCGCGGCTGGGGGCCGGGGCGTGTCACTCATCGGAACGTACCTTCGTTGCGGGGAGGGTGGCACCGGCAGACGGGCGGCTGGGCTCGCTCAGCAGATCACCCCAGTCGGTGCGTTGCTGCATTTGCTGACGGGTTGCCGCATCGACCAGCGGCTGTTCGGTGTACCAGCCGCCGCCCAGTGCCTTATACAAGGCAATCAGGTCACTCACGGCATTACCGCGGTTGACGACGTAGGTGTCCTGCTGGGTGGATAACGCACGCTGGGCGTCCAGCACCCGCTGAAAGTCCGAGTAGCCTTCGCGGTAGAGCGCGTTGGCGAGCGTCAGCGAACGCCTGGCGGCGAGCGCAGCATCGCGAAGGATGGCGTCGCGCTCAAGAGCCTTTGTTAGGCCGGTGGCTGCATCGTCGGCTTCACGTGCCGCCTGGCGCACGTCGTCCTGATAGGCGACGATCAACTGCTGCAGACGTGCGTCCTGTACGCGGACGTTATTCTTCAAGCGGCCATGATCGAACACGTTCCAGCGCACGCTGGGACCTCCGATCATGGCCAGGCCGCTCGCGCTGCCCGCCAGCGAACTGGCGGACCAGACGATGCTGCCCACCAGCGTGAGCGACGGATAGAGATCGGCTTCGGCCACGCCGATAAGCGCCGACTGGGCAGCGATCTGCAGTTCTGCGGCACGTATGTCCGGGCGACGCAGCAGCAGGTTGGCGGGTACGTCCTGCAGTATTGCGCGGTCGATCAATGGGATCACCGCTTCCTTTGCTGCCGGGACTTCGGCCAGGGCGTCGGGAGGGCGGCCGATCAGGATAGCCAGCGCATTGCGTGTACGTAAGATCTGGCTTTCGAATTCGGGGAGGCTGCTCAGGGTTCCCAGATACTGCGTCCTGGCTTGTTGCAAGTCGAGTTCATCGGTCTCGCCGCTTTTGAACAGCCGCTCGGTGATCTCATAGCTGCGCTTCTGCAGCCGGGCATTATCGCGGGCGATGCGCAGGCGAGCCTCGGTAGTGCGTAAGGCGAAGTAACTATCTGCCAACTGGGCGTGGAGCAGTACGAGAACGTCTTGATGGTTGGCCTGAGCCGCGAAATAGGCGGCATCGGCCGACTCGACCGGCGCGGCTAAATCTTCCCCAGAAGTCCAGTTCCCAGCCAATGTCGAATCCCGCACTGTATTGCCAGAAACCGCTGGGGTGAGTGTTCGCCTCAATAGACTGCTTCCGGTTTCGATAGAGGGCGTCGGCGCTTGCCACCTGCATTTGCGGGTAACGACCACTCTGCGCGATGCCCAGTTGGGCGCGCGCCTCCATGACTCGAAGGCCGGCAATCTTGAGGCCTGCATTTTGAACATCGGCCTCGGCGATCAGACGCTCGAGGATCGGGTCGCCGAAGACCTGCCACCACTGTCGAGCGTCCGGTTGAGCGCGCTCTTCGACGGTCTGTTGAAGAGCCCGGCTGCTCCAGTGTTCGGTCCAAGGCTCACGCTGCGGCTGGAAGTCCGGCCCGAGGCGTATGCAACCGCTGAGGCAGAGAGTCCCGATTAGCAATATCTGCGAACGCATCAAGGGCGACATTGGCTATGAGGTCGGTCAAGGGCCCTACACCAACGGTTCAGCAGCTGCCTGAATCAGATAGAAGCGCGCTGCGCTAATGCTACGGGCGACAAGTGTCCACGCAAGTATGCTTTCTCTGCCGGTGGCGGAACATCCGGGTTTATTCTTTAATATCGTGTTTTACTTTTTCTCGCCACGAAAAAACGTAGTCGCCGACCCGGATCGGGTCCGCGATCCGTGGTCGCTGAGGGAGCCGCCTCGACGGGCGGCGATAGGGAAGCCTCTTCGGCCCGCTTAAATCAGAATCCTTCCATCGAAGCACGTTTTGGAAGTCGAAACGCTGCAGTGCACTATCAAACATTGGACTTACTACAATCGCGAACGCATCCGTTAAAACTAAACGGGTTGATTTCTGCGATGTAGAGAAGTCACCGCCCTCAGCGCCATCCCCGCAGGCCATTGATGGTGTTGCACGCGATTCCGCTTTGTCGCAAGCGCGCTTTCGCTCAGATCTTTAGAGGCGACACCTTTGTGCCCGCCAGCGACACGTCCGCCATCAGGCCAGCATTTGTCAGGACGAATGCCTCGACCGGTGCAGTGGCCGTAGTGGTGTCGATCGTGCCGTTTGCGCCCACCTTAACAACTGCAACCGACGCGTCGACGCCCGCGGCCCAGCCATCGGAGTTGCGGAGTTTGTCGAGGGCTTCCTGCGTCATGAAGAGGAAGATGAGCGCCTTCGACTGCGCACCAGCCTGCAGGCCGAACGAGGCCGAGGTCGTGCTGTAGTAGCCGACCGTGCTTCCACCCACCCGCAGTGCTCCTTTGCCGTATTGCGCGCCCACGACGAATCCGGCTTGAACGACGGAGGGGAACACCAACACACCGCGTGACTTCGCGACGAGCTCTTGCGAGCCACGAACAGTAGCATAAAGGCGCTGCATGGTTGCGTCGACATCGGCATCGATGGAGCGGCGCTCATCCGAGTCGCCAGCCGTTTTCTGCGCGCCTTGGTTTGACGTCGTCGTGCAACCGGCAAGCGCGAGTCCTCCGAGGGCCAGTGCGGCCGTCGACTTGAGCATGAAGTTTCGTCTTTGCATCATTATCTCCATCGAGGACTCGGAAGACCTCATGGAAGCGGGGGCGCTTCGTATGAAGTCGAGCAGGTTGGTACTAAAAGACGACTGTAAAGCGGGGTGCGTGACACGTTACGGTTACGCTCAAGGACGTCCGTCCTTTGGCACTTGACGGCGGACCTGTGGGCGTCAAATCTTCGCCGGCCGCGGACTCTCTGTCACCCCGGGTGAACCAATGATTCCGCTATTCGCGGTCCACTCACCCGCCGGGGAAGCAATGGCCGGTCATCGGGGTGAAGTTCAGCCCGCGACCTTGTGAAGGAGCTTGGACCAATCTCCCACGAAAGGATATTGGACTAAGGTCCAATGTACGCCCGCCGCTGCCTGCCATAAGCTGATAACAAGCCTTGAACCGGTTTGCGTCTTGAGGTTTCTGCATGGGGAATACTCGCTATGAGCCAAGTCAAGCCGCTCATCGCACTCGTCGATGACGACGAATCGGTGCGCCGTGCCATCAAGCGGCTCCTGAGTTCCGCGGGGCTGGCGGCTGACACGTTCAAGACGGGCGACGAGTTCCTGGAGATGTTCGAGTCGATTCCGTCCTACCGGCCAGCCTGCATCGTGCTCGACGTGCAGATGCCGGGCCTCAACGGCCTCGAAGTTCAGCAGCGGCTCGCGGGCAGCGGCATCCCGGTGATCTTCATCACGGCCCACGACGAACTCAGCGTGCGTCAGCAGGCGCTGGCGGCGGGCGCCGCGGCCTATCTGCGCAAGCCCTTCAACGATGAAGTCCTCATCAAGGCGGTGCGCACGGTGCTCAACCTCGACGCCGGGCCATGACACCGCACGCAGACACCCTCACAGGCACGGCGCAGGTGGCTATGGGACCAAAGTCCAATAGCCGTGCGGCCGTTCAGCCACCACTATGGAGAAGATGCGGGGAAGCGGTCCCGGCGTGCAGGGCCGGACGATCAGCAAACCCGATCGATGCGGCAGGTTGTCAGAAGGGCGTCGCGTGTGTCGCGCATTGGGCGCGCGCGGTTGGCAGTCGAACAGCCGGGAGGCGTGAGCCATGCAAAGAATGCTGAAAATGTCAGTCGGGCTGGCCGCGTGGGCGCTGGCCTTCGCCGCCGCCGCGCAGCAGCCCATCATCTATCCGGCCAAAGGCCAGAGCGCGCAGCAGCAGAGCAGCGATCTCGCGTCGTGCCAGGGGTGGGCCAAGCAGAGCACCGGTGTCGATCCGGTCGCGATCGCGGAGCATTCCAGCCAGCCGGCCCCTGCCCAGCAGCAAGGCGGACGGGTGCGGGGCGCGGCCGGGGGCGCCGCGGGCGGTGCGGTCATCGGGGCGATCGCGGGCGACGCGGGCAAGGGCGCCGCAATCGGCGCGGTCACGGGGACCGTCGTAGGCGGCTCGCGGCAGCGCCGCGCGAACCGGGCTTCTGGCGAGCAGCAGCAAGCGAGTCAACAGCAGTCGTCGCAAGCGATGGTGACGTTTAACCGCGCGGTGGGCGCCTGCATGACGGGCCGCGGGTACACCGTTCAATGAGTCGAGAGGCAGCCATGAGGGTGACCGAACTGAAGCGGCTTGCGCTTGCCACGGTGTTACTCGGCGCGGCGATGTGGGCGTCGGGCGCGGACTTCGACGGCAGCAAGGCGCTCATCTGCGCCACCGTGGATGCGCACGCGTGCGACCCCGGCGAAGTGTGCCTGCGCGATCTTCCGGCGGGTTTCGGCGTACCGCAGTTCATGAACGTCAACTTTGCGAAGAAGACGATCGCCGGACCGAAGCGCTCGACGGAGATCCGGTCTATCGAGAAGACCGCGGACCAGGTGCTGATGCAGGGCAACGAACTCGGCTATGGATGGACGGTCGTGCTCGACCAAGATGGCTCGATGTCGATGACCCTCGTCAACAACCAGGAGGTTCTGGTGGTCTTCGGCTATTGCACGCCGCAGTAACGGTCAACGAGTCGGTGACGTGGCCGATCACGCGTGAATGCCCGCAACGGGTTGCAGAGCTAGCAACGGGGAGTGTCACATGCTGATGTCACATTCGCGGATCGGGAACGGGGAGGCGAGGCGCACGCGCGCCTGGCTGCGCATCGCATGCGCAGGCGCGGCGCTCGCGTTGCTTGCCGCCTGCGACAAGAAACCGGCCCCAGCGCCGCGCGCAGCGATCGAGGTCACGGTGATGACCGTGACGCAGCGCGATACCCCGGTCGAATACGAGTTCACCGCGCAGACGCAAAGCTCGCGCGAAGTCGAGATCCGGGCACGCGTCGATGGCTTTCTGGAGAAGCGCGTCTACACCGAGGGCTCGCTCGTGAAGGCCGGACAGACGCTCTTCCTGATGGACACGAAGCCGTTCGAAGCGACGCTCCAGTCAGCGCGCGGCGAGCTCTCGCAGCAGATGGCGCGGCTGTCAGTCGCGAAGGCAAATCTCGCGCGCGTGGTGCCGCTCGTCGCGCAGAACGCGTTGAGCCAGAAGGATCTCGACGATGCCACCGGCAGTGACAAGGAAGCCGAAGCCGCGGTGATCGCCGCACGCGGACAGGTCCGCACCGCCGAGCTCAACCTCAGCTACACGACGATCAAGTCGCCGCTCACGGGCCTGTCGAGCTTCGCGCGCCAGCAGGACGGCAGCTACGTTACGGCGAGCGCGACGGGCCTCCTCACCTACGTCTACCAGCTCGATCCAATGTGGGTGAACTTCAGCATCTCGGAGAACGAGATCCTGTCGTATCGCGATCAGGAAGCGAAGGGCCTCATCAAGTTCCCGCCTAACCGCGACTTCGAGGTCGCGGTGATCCTCGCCGACGGTACCGTGTTCCCGGCGCGCGGCAAGATCGATTTCACGAATCCGGCCTTCAACACGCAGACCGGCACCTTCCTCGTGCGAGCGTCGTTGCCCAACCCGAAGGGGACGCTGCGCCCCGGCCAGTTCGTGCGCGCGAGGGTCTACGGCGCGGTGCGCCTGCATGCGATCCTCGTCCCGCAGCGCGCGGTGCTGCAGGGATCGAAGAGCCATTTCGTCTGGGTGGTCGACAAGGACTCGAAGGCGCGTCAGCGCGTGGTCGAAGTGGGCGAGTGGCACGGCGACGACTGGTTTATCAACGAGGGCCTGCAGCCGGGCGAGCGGATCGTGGTCGACGGCGCGATCCGCGTGGTAGCCGACACGCCGCTCAAGATCACCGATGCGCCGCCGGCCGCGCCCGCGTCCGCTCCCGCCGCTGCGGCCGCCGCTCCCGCCGAGCCGCAGCGGCAAGGCGGCGAAACGCAAAGTCTCGCGCGGCGTTCGTCCGATGACGCCGTGACGCACTGAGCGGACGGGCCCAATGAACATCT
>NZ_FCNW02000063.1 GCF_001544475.1 Caballeronia humi
AAGCTGACGGTCGCCGATTCATTTCGAATCGGCTGCATTGGCCGGATCGGCGAGCGCGAGATGCGCGGCGCGCTCGACGCGGTACGCGACATGCTGCAAACGATGGGCATAACGGGCATATCGACGCAAGCCGCCTGAGCACTGCGCGCCAATCGGTCTATGATTCGCTCCGGTTGAACTTAAGAACAAAATAAGCGGGCGACGTGGCCCGCATCATCGGAGTTGCACATGCCTACGCGGTTCGGCGTCGATCAGTTGACGTTTCGTCGTATTCTCGCGCGCAACATCGCGCTTCCGCTCGGCGCCGGGGTCGCAACGGCGCTCGCCTTCGTCGGGCTCGTGCTGTATCTCCTCTCCGCGATCAACTGGGTCGAACATTCCGAGCGCGTGATCGGCAATACGCAGGAGATCGGGCGGCTCGTCAGCGAGAAGGAGAGCGCGCTGCGCGGCTTCCTCGTCACCGGCGACGCGCATTTTCTCGAACCTTACGACATCGCGAAGCCGAAGCTCATCGCCGAAATCGACTCGATGGTGCAACTCGTCGAGGACAATACGGCGCAGGTGGACCGGCTGACCCGCATTCGCGCGTTGCAACAGCAATGGGACAAGATCGCCGACGGCATGCTCGACGCGCGCCGCAAGCAGGAGGATACCGCCGCGCTCGTTCAGGGCGGACGCGGCATGGCGGAGCGGCGCGAAACCGATCGCGAACTCGACGCGTTTCTCAACATCGAGCAGACCTTGCGCGTGCAGCGCGTGCAATCGGCGCGGCAGCTTACGATTGTCACGGTGATCGTTTTCCTTGTGCTGAGCCTCTCGATCAGCGCGATCCTCGCCTGGTTCGGGCGGCGCGAGCTGATGCAGCTTTCCGGCGCCTACGGCCTCGCGATCAGCGAGCACGAACGGCAGGCGGAGGAATTGCGCGGACAAGCGTGGCTGCGCGGCGGACAGGTGCTGCTGGCGGCCAAGGTGCTCGGCGCGCAATCGATGCCGGCGCTCTGCCAGGCGATGCTCGATTTCCTCGCCGAATACCTGAAAGTGTCGATGGGCGCGTTCTATGTGCGCGACGAGGACGGCACGCTGCGGCGCACGGCCGCGTTCGGCTTCGATCCGCAATCCGCGGCGATTCCCGAATCGTTCTCGGGCGTGGATAGCGTCGTCGGACACGCGGTGCATGTGGGGCGTCTCACGAGCATCGACAACGTGCCGGCCAGCTACTGGAAAGTGACGTCGGCGCTCGGTTCGAACACGCCGGCGAGCCTCGTCGTGCTGCCGATCGAAAATGACGGCCACGCGAACGGAGCCGTCGAACTCGGTTTCATGCAGGCGGTGAGCGAGCGCGACCGCGAGTTCCTGCAATCGATCGCGGGCAACATCGGCGGCTTCGTGGAGGCCGAGCAGTATCGCGAACGGCTGCAACGCGCGCTCGAGGAAACGCAGCAGTTGAACGAGGAATTGCAGATGCAGCAAGAGGAGCTGCGAACGTCTAACGAGGAACTGGAACAGCAGACGGCCGCGCTTTCGCAGGCGCAGGCGTATCTCGCCAACCAGAAAGCGGAACTCGAACAGAACAACGAGCAACTTTCCGATCAGGCGCGCATCCTCGACGAACGCAATGTGGCGCTCAACGCCGCGCAGGGCGAACTCGAAGCGCGCGCCGAGCAATTGCAGCGCGCGAGCCGCTACAAATCCGAGTTCCTCGCGAATATGTCACACGAGTTGCGCACGCCGCTCAATAGTTCGCTGATCTTGTCGAAGCTGCTGTCGGAGAACAAGGCGGGCAACCTGACCGGTGAGCAGATCAAGTACGCGCGCACGATCTACTCGGCAGGCAACGATCTGCTCAACCTCATCAACGATATTCTTGATCTCTCGAAAGTCGAGGCCGGCAAGCTCGACCTGCATATCGAGGACGTGCCGCTGCAACGTATCGTGGAGGCGTTGCAGTGGACGTTCGAGCCGCTCGCGCGACAGAAGCAGCTCAATCTCGGTTTCGTGAACGCGATCGAACCGAGTCCGACGATTTCGACCGACTTCCGGCGTCTCGAGCAGGTCCTCAAGAATCTGCTTTCCAATGCCGTGAAGTTCACCGAGAAAGGCTCGGTCTCAGTGACGCTCAGGCGCGCGGGCGACGACGCCGTGCAGTTCGTCGTGACGGATTCGGGCATCGGCATCGCGCCGGAGCAGCAGCAGATGATCTTCGAGGCGTTTCAGCAGGCGGACGGCACCACGAGCCGGATTTACGGCGGAACGGGGCTGGGCTTGTCGATTTCACGCAGTCTCGCGCATCTGCTCGGCGGCACGATTTCGCTGAGCAGCACGCCCGGCGCGGGCAGCACGTTCACGCTGACGTTGCCGCTCGCATACGGCGCCGTTGCCGAGCCGGCGCCGGTTGCCGAACTGCCTCGGGTGAATCCGATTGTTCCGGTCCTGCCGCTCGATGACGAACCGATCGTCCAGACCATCCCCGACGACCGCCTCGATGCCCCCTCGGGGCGCCGCACGGTCCTCGTGATCGAAGACGAAGCCGAGTTCGCGCACATCCTCCGCGACCTCGCGCACGAACTGAACTACCGCTGCATCATCGGGGCGACGGCCGTCGAAGCGCTGCGGCTTGCGGAACAGTTCGTCCCGAACGCGATCCTGCTCGACCTGAATCTGCCCGACCGCTCGGGCCTCGTCGTGCTTCAGGAGCTGAAGGCGAATCCGCGCACGCGCCACATCCCGGTGCACGTCGTCTCGGCGTCGGATCGCAGCGAGACCGCGCTGCATCTCGGCGCGATCGGCTACGCAGTCAAGCCGACCACGCGCGAACAGCTTGCCGCGATCTTTCAGCGGCTCGACGAAAAGAGCAGCCAGAAGATCAAGCGCGTGCTGCTCGTCGAGGACGATGCGCGGCAGCGGGAGAGCATCGTCGAATTGATCAGCGACGCCGATATCGAGATCACGCCGGTCGAGTTCGGCAAGGAAGCGCTCGAACTGCTGAAAACGCAGGTGTTCGACTGCATGATCGTCGACCTGAAGCTGCCGGACATGCAGGGCGGCGACCTCTTGCGGAAGATGGCGGGCTCGGACGCCTGCTCGTTTCCGCCGGTGATCGTCTATACCGGCCGCAGCCTCACGCACAACGAAGAGGCGGAGCTTTTGCGCTACTCGCAATCGATCATCATCAAGGGCGCGCGTTCGCCCGAGCGTCTGCTCGACGAAGTCACGCTCTTCCTGCACAAGGTGGAAACCGATCTTTCCGTCGAGCGCCAGACGATGCTGAACGTCGCGCGCGCCCGCGACCGCGCGCTGGACGGCCGGCGCGTGCTGCTCGTCGACGACGATATCCGCAACGTTTTCTCCTTGACGAGCGCGCTCGAGCATCACGGGCTGCAGGTGGAGATCGGCCGCAACGGTTTCGAGGCGATCGCCGCGCTCGACAAGACGCCGGACATCGACATCGTGCTGATGGACGTGATGATGCCCGGCATGGATGGCCTCGAAGCAACGCGCCGGATTCGTGCCGATGCGCGTTTCCGGAAGCTGCCGATCATCGCGATCACGGCGAAAGCGATGAAGGACGATCAGGAGCAGTGCCTTGCCGCGGGCGCGAGCGATTATCTGGCGAAACCGATCGATATCGACCGGCTGTCGTCGCTGCTGAGAGTATGGATGCCTCGGAAGAATAATTTCTGACGGCGGGTTTGTAATTTGTCGCCGCGAATCGGCGGCTCGGGGCGCGCAAAAAGGCGTTCTGACGGCTTTGCCAGCGTTCAGGCACAAACGCTGCTGCTGCATCGCAATAGGGCGCTTTCCGCGTCCACGCCATCAGTGGTCATTTCGACGCGGGAGTCGAGCATGCGCATTCTGTTTATCGAAGACGACCCGCGCTTGGCCGACGCCTTCGCCGCGCTCGCGGCCTCGATCGGCCACGACCCCGAAGTCGCCTACGACGGCCAGGCCGCACTCGCGCTCATCACGGCCAACACCTACGACGCCATTTTCCTCGACATCGGCCTGCCCGACGTTGACGGTCGCGAACTCTGCCAGCAACTGCGCGCGGCGAGCCGCAGCGACCAGGCATGCGTCGTCGCGGTGACGGGACGCGCGGACATGAGCCCCGAAGAACTCGAATCCTTCGACGGGTACCTGCTCAAGCCCGTGTCGCAGGAATCGCTGGAAGGCGCGATCAACGGCTGTTGAGCCGCGCCTTCAGTGCGCGGTCACAAAAGCTGTTTGACCGCCGCCCACGCATCGACGAGGCCGCTTCCCGTCGCGCCATCCAGCCCCACGCCCGCAGAAATTCCGACGCCTCGCGGATCGCTTGACGGATTCGCGTGCCCGGTCGTGACGTCGCGCGCGGTGCGGCGCAGGATTGCCTTGATGTCGGACGGTTTGAGACCGGGACTCGCCTGCAGCAACAGCGCGCACAGTCCCGCAAGCTGCGGAGCCGCCGCCGACGTGCCGCTGAACACGCCCCAGCCGTCGGCGGCTTCGGTGCCGTCGTAGCTCGCGCCGTCGCGATCGATCTCGCAGCCCGGCGGAATCGGCAGCGCGAGATAGTTCGCGTGCGGCAAGAGGCCGACCAGCCCGCACACGTCCGGCACGTTGCGTCCCGAATAGATCAGGCTCGTGAACGCGCTCGCGTAGTCCGACGCGCGCATCGCGCCCGACTTGTCGACGTAGACCCCGCCCGCCGACACGATGTCCGGCATCTGGCCCGGGAACGAATAGTGGCCGTTGCCCGCTGAAAACACGATCACGACGCCGCGCTTCACCGCCGCCTGGATTTCGGCTTCGAGCGCGACGAGGCTGTTCGGCAGGCTCGCGAGCGGCGTGTTGTCCGGCGCGCGCAGGTCGTAGCCGAGGCTCACCGAGATCACGTGCGGATCGTGCTTGAGCGCTTCCTGAAGGCCTTCGAGCACCGACGCGCCCGCGCTCGGATCGGATTCGTTGTCGAGCTTCACGCCGATGAAGGTCACGCCCGGCGCGATCGCGAAGATGTTCGCCGACTCGCCGGTGCCGTGGCCGTTGGAATCGGTGCGGCGGTTGGTGGCGCCCGGCGCGAGAATGATGGACGAGGCGTAGCCGTTCGCCTTGAAGTACGGATGGCTGTGGCCGAAGCCGCTGTCGATCATCACGACCCGCACGCCCTTGCCCGTGATGCCCTTCAGGTGCGCGGGCGTCGCGTTGAGGCGATGGGCGATGTCGGCGGGGGCGTCGAGGTGATAGTAATTGAGGGCGGGCGGCGTCGCCGACGGCAGCGTGCCGGCGGAAGGCTTCGTTTTGCGCTTGGCGGTCTTGGCGGGCGGCCTCGCGGTTTTGGCTGCCTTCTTTGGGGCTTTCTTTGCTGCCGCCTTCGCCATGTAAATATGCGGCCACTGGATATAGACGTCGTCGAGCAGTGCTTCGAGCGCGGGGTCGGGGTTCCACGACGCATTGTCCGGCGGATAGAGCACCGAGCTGAACTGCGCCGCCGCGCCGCCCGGCGCCTTCATGCGCTGGAGCTTCGTCTGGAACAGCGTCTCGAACTGCGAGCGCGTGCAGCGCATCGACGCCGAGAGCGCACCGCGGCCGGTCAGCGTGAAGCCGCGCCGCGCGAGTTCGGCGAGCGCGAGGTCGGCTTGTGCGGGATCGGGCTTGAACGCTTCGACGGTATCGGTCGACATTCGCGCCGCGAACTTCGTGGGACCGCCGCGCTGGCCCGCGCGGTTGAACGTGATCGCGACCCGAAGCTGTTCGCCTGACGTATCGCGGCGGGTGGGCTTGGTGGTGGGGTCATTGGGATCGTAGGCTTTCATTGCTTCTTCTCCCCATGCAAAATAGTTGCGTTATTCGAATGAAAGATGCCTCGGCGCTTCGCAGATCGACGAGACATGGGGCTTGAGCCGATCCGGCACGGGAAGAGTGTCGGCGGTGCAGGACGCGGCGGGGAAAAGCTTCTGGAAATCGGCATCGGGGATGCGCGCGGACAGCGACGCCGCGCCCTCGCCGCTCACGGTCATGCCGAGTTCGCGGACGGCGCGTTTGAGTTCCTCGCGAGCGGCAGCGTCGTCCGTGAGGCATGGACCGGCCAGCATCAGTTGCAGCCGATGGATGCGCGGGGCGTCGTCGGTCATGACGCCGCCCGATGCGCGATCGAAGGACACATGAGGACCTCCTTGTGCCGTTCGATATTACGCTTAGTCGGACGAGTGTTCCATCATGAAAGCCGATGGTCAGCCTGTTTCGATGCTGGTAGAGTCGAACGTGACTTTCGCCTGATGCGGCCGCTGCAACGCATCAAGGGCGGCAAGGATTCGCAGTGCCACTGCTCGTCCCAAAGGACAAGGAGGCGCGCATGTTGCATCCCTTCGATCCCGGCTACGTCGCCGAGCCGTTTCTCACGCTGTGCTCCGATTACCCCGACGCGACGGTCTATCCCGCCGATCAGTTTCGCGTCGAGTGGGGGCCGATCTTTCATCGCGGCCGGCTCGACGGATCGGCGCGCGTGCTCGTCATCGGGCAGGACCCGGCACAGCACGAGACGGTGATCCGCCGGATTCTCGTCGGCGAGGCGGGGCGTCGCGTGCAGGGACTGCTCGCGAAGCTCGGCATCACGGAAAGCTATGTCTGCATCAATACCTATCTGTATAGCGTCTACGGCAGCGTGAAGGCGGCGACCGCGAGGAAGCCCGAGCTCGTCGGGTATCGAAACCGCTGGTTCGAGGCGCTTTTCGAAAGTCGAAATATCGAGGTCGTGTTCGCGCTCGGACAAGCGGCCGACGCCGCGTGGCAAGCCTTCCGCGCGACGCCGCAAGGGCAGGCGGTGCAGGTGTCGTATGCGGCCGTGACGCATCCCACGCAGCCTGAGAGCTCCGCAGCCGGCGACAAGACCAAGCTCGCCGATGCCACCAAAAAACTCCTGCGTAACTGGAACGCCGGCTTGCAGGCCGTGCATCCGGGCCTGACTCATCCTGACACGCCGACGCCGCCCGTCCTTTATGGCGATACGTGGGCGGTAGGCGATCGCGTGCCGATTCCTGAGCGCGACTATCCGGCGGGCCTGCCCGCGTGGATGCGCGAAAACGACGGCTGGGCGACGCGCAGCGGCCCCGACGCGCTCGCCAAGCGCCGCAACATCACGATCAAGGTGACGCGCGGGGTGGTGACGTGAGCCGTGCCGCGCGTCGCTGGTATCCGCTCTCGCCCGAACTCGCGACGGCGGACCTCGGCAGCCCCGTCGATCCGCTCGACGGCGCGCGCTGCGCACTCGCTGGGCGCGTCGTGGCGATGGACGACGCGTTCACGGTCAAGCGCAAGGGCGTCGTCTATATCGACAAGGGCAGCATCGTCGCGATCCGCAACGGGAGCGCGCGCCCGCCCGCCGGGTTCGAAAGCGTCAAGGTGCTGGACACGGGCGGCACGATCTTTCCCGGCCTGATCGAGCTGCATAACCATCTCAGCTACAACGCGCTGCCGCTCTGGAGCCCCGTTCCGCGGCTCTATCAGGATCGCGGGCAGTGGCCGAATCATCCCGACTACCGGCGGCTCATCAGCGGGCCGATGACGGTCGTCGGCAAATATCGCGACGCGCGTGGACAGGCGCCGCTGCTTGCGCCGCTCGTGCGTTATGTCGAATGCAAATGCATCCTCGGCGGCGTGACGACGAGCCAGGGCATCATGCTCAGCAGCAATGCGGGCGTGCAGCGCTACTATCGCGGGATTTTGCGCAACGTCGAGCAGACCGACGATCCGGCGTTGTCGGAGGCGAAGGCGCGCATCGCCGATGTCGATGCCAAGAGCGCGAAGTCCTTCCTCGCGCGGCTCACACAGGAGGACAGCTGCTTCCTGCTGCATCTCGCGGAGGGCATCACGCCCGCCGACGCAACCGTGTCCACTGCGCGCAAACACTTCCTCGCGCTCGAAGTCACGCCCGGCAAGTGGGCGATCAACGACCGGCTGACCGCGATCCACGCGGCGGGGCTCGTCCCCGGCGACTTCGAGACGCTCGCCCGCTTCGGCGGCGCGATGGTGTGGTCGCCGCTCAGCAACCTGCTGCTGTACGGCGCAACCGCGCACGTCGATGCGGCGCAGAAGGCGAAGGTGCGGATCGGCATCGGCAGCGACTGGTCGCCTTCGGGCAGCAAGAACCTGCTCGGCGAATTGAAGGTGGCGTGGCTTTACTCGCAGCACATGCTCGCCGGACTGTTCAGCGCGCGCGATCTCGTCGCGATGGCGACGCGCGACGCGGCGGCGATCCTCAAGTGGCAGGCGGCGCTCGGCAGTCTGGAGGCGGGCAAGCGCGCGGACCTGATCGTGATCGATGGGAATACGGGCGATCCGTACGAGGGGCTCATCGAATCGAAGGAGACGGCGATCCGGCTCGTGATGATCAACGGCGTGGCGCGCTATGGGCTGCCGGCAATCATGCAGGCGCTCGATGCCGAAGGCGAGACCCTCAAGGTCGGCAAGGAAGAACGCCAGTTGTTTCTCGAACAGGCGACGGGCGATCCGGATGTCGCGAAGGTTTCGCTCGGCGCGGCGACGAAGGCGCTCAAACGCGCGTTCAAGCAATTGCCGAAGCTCGCCCAGGAGATCGAGAGCGGGAAGCCGGCGCCGGCGAACGCGCGGCTCGCCGCGATGGACGCGCCGAAGCCGGTCGTCTGGACGCTCGCGCTCGACGAGATTCAGAACACGGGCATGGATCAGCGCCCGCGTCTGCCGTACGACGGGCCGCAGGATTTCACCGGGCCCAATCTCCAGCCGACGGCATTTGCCGGACCGGCGCTCTCGACCGTGCTCGGTCCGATCGAACTGGACCCGCTGACTGTCGCCGACGATCCGAATTTCCTCAAACGCATCGCGGCGGAGCCGAATGTGCCCGACGTGATACGAAAGGGGCTGGCGGCGTTGTATTGACAGTCAAGCCGCCGCCCGCTCGTTCGACCACGACCACAAATCCTCCGAATACAGCGCCGCCGAGAAGAGAAACCCCTGCAACTCGTCACAGCCGATGCCGCGCAGAATCTTCGCCTGATGCTCGCTCTCGACGCCTTCGGCCACCACCCGCAATCCCAGCTCATGCCCGAGCTCGATGATCGCCTTGACGATCGCGAGATCGGCGGGGGCATCGAGCATGTCGTGCACGAACGCGCGATCGATCTTCAGGCGATCCAGCGGGAAGCGGTTCAGGTAGCTGAGGCTCGAATACCCCGTGCCGAAATCGTCGAGCGACAGCTTCACGCCGAGCGCACGAATCGCACGGATCGCATCGACGTAATTTTCGGCGCTGTCCATCAGCACCGTTTCGGTGATCTCCAGTTCGAGGCTTTGCGGCGGCACGCGATGCTGCGCAAGGCTCTTCGTCAGCACCGGAAGCAGTTCGGGATCGCGCAACTGGATCGCGGAGAGATTTACCGACACGCGGATATCGAGCGCATCGTTTTCACGCCACTCAGCAAGCTGACGGCAAGCCTCGTCGATCACCCATGCGCCGATCTGCACGATGAGCCGCGTCTCCTCCGCGACCGGAATGAACTGCCCCGGCGGCACCGCACCCAATTGCGGATTATTCCAGCGCAACAAGCCCTCGACGCTCACGAGCGCGCCCGTGCGCGCATCGATACACGGCTGGTACGCGAGCCGCATCTCGTCGCGCGCGATCGCCGTGCGCAGGCACGCTTCGAGCGCAAGCCGGTGGCGCGCGTGCTCGGCCATGTCGGCGGAGAAGAACTTGACGAGATTGCGTCCGGCCGCTTTCGCCTGATACATCGCGGCATCGGCGTTTTGCATCAGCGTGTCGATGTCGCGGCCGTCGTCGGGATAGAGCGCGACGCCCACGCTGCACGACACCTGCAGCGTCACGCCGCCGATCTCGTGCGGCTCGCGCAAGAGCGCGATCAGACGCTGGTCGATCGTGCGCGTGACATCGCCCGCGTTGGTCACGGCGTTCATGATCACCGTGAACTCGTCGCCGCCGAGACGGCTCACCGTATCGTTGCTGCGCACCGCCTTCAACAGCCTGCGCGACACCGAGCGCAGCAAACCGTCGCCGATGTGATGCCCAAGCGAATCGTTGATGTTCTTGAAATGATCGAGGTCGATGAACAGCACCGCGACGCGCTGCCGCGTGCGTTCCGCCTGCGCGATCGCCACGCCGAGCCGCGTCGCGAAGAGCGCGCGGTTCGGCAGTTCGGTAAGTACGTCGTGTTCCGCGAGGAACTGGATGCGCTCCTCGCTTTTCTTGCGATCGGTGATATCGATCAGTGTGCAGATGTAGTGCGAGACGTTGCCGCGCTTGTCGCGCACGGCGCTGATCATGAGCCACGCCGGATAATCGCCGCCCTCGCGACGGCGCACCTGCGCTTCGCCATGCCAGGTGCTCGTGCGGTCAATGCGCGTATCGAGGCCCGGAATCACGCCGCCGTGCGCGCCGTCCTCCCCATTGCCGACGATGAACGACACCGGTTTGCCGACGACATCGTCGATCCGGTAGCCGGTCGCGCGATAAAACGACGGGTTGCCCGTGACGAGGCGGCCGTCCTTGTCGAGGATCACGATCGCCTCCGACGACGCCTCGAACACCTTGCCCCACAGCTCCAGCCGCTGCTCCATCAGCTTGATCTGGTTGATCGGCGTGAAGGCGGTGAGGATCGCGTCGCGGCCCTGGAACGTGAAGCGCCGCGCTGAAAGCATCGCCCAGGTCGGCTGGCTGGTCGCTTTCCAGTGGACTTCGAATTCGTCTATCGCATCGTGATCCGAGAGCTGCTGGAAGAAACGCGCGCGCGTCGATGAATCGAGGCTGAACGCCCACGGATCGGTCGAGCAGCCGTTGAGCCAGAAGAGACCGGGCTTGTTCGCGTGCAGGACTTCGTGGCCGGGGATCGCGGTGACGACCATCGGCACCGGCGTCGCCTCGACGAGCGCGTATTGCGCCGCCGATGCGCGCGCCGTCGCGGCGAGTTCCTTCTGCACGTCGCGTTCGCGATCGAGTTGTTCGAGCATGTCGTTGAAGCCACGCACGAGCTGGCCGATTTCGTCCTGGCTGTGCCAGGTCGCGCGCTGCGAGTGGTCGCCGGTGCGGCGCACGGTGTCCATGACACCCGCGAGCTTGCGCAGCGGATACGAGATCTGCTGCGCAACGAAATACACCATCGCGAGGATCGTGCACAGCAGGAAAAGCGCGGTGCCGAGATGCAGCCACATGCGCGAGAAGAGGCCGTGCACGCGTGCGTGCAGCAGGCCGTCCAGATGCTCGCCGGTGTTCCGCCACGCTTCGTCGACGCTCACGACGAGCGTTTGCTGCGTCGTATCGACGATGGCGAGCATCGCGGGGTCCGCAGTCTCACTGCTGTCCACGACAATGCGCGCCGCGTGCCGGAACGCCTCCACGGCGGTGCGCATGCGCTCGACGGAAGGCGCGAGCGCGGTTTCCAGCGTGTGGTTCGCCGCGCCCGCTTCCGCGAAGTCCGAACGCAGGCCCTGCAATACGGCATCGAGCTGGCCTTCGAGCACGAGATAGCGCGTGCGCACCTCTTCGTGCGAATGCGCCGAGCGCATGCCTTCGTGCAGATGACGGCCGATGCCGTTCACCGCGCCGAGCAGCGCGGGGTAGCGCAGGATCGATTGCGACATCGCGTAATAGCTGTCGAGGTCGGGATCGAGGATCAGGTTCGACTGGTTGCCGATGCGCGTAATCAGCTCGCGGCAGGTGTCGAGCGCAGCGCTCGCGGCGGCGGGGCTTGGCTCGCCCTCGTTCGCCATCGCGGTGAGCGCGCTGCGCACGCGCTCGTTGAGCAGCGCGCTCTGCATATGCTCGCCGTAGTGCTGCTCGGCGGTGGCGAGTTGCGTCGCGGTCCGCTCGAAGCGCGCGGCCTGCGGACGCTGGCCCGCGCCGGCGAGCGCGACATCGACCAGCGCGTCGCGCGCGTCCCGCACATAGGCGTTGCCGACGATCTCCTTGTTGGAGAAATCGATCGCAAGGTACTTCTCGTGGATCAGGATGCCGCTGATGTAGATCACCGCGCTCAGGTCGAGCAGGTAGATGAGCAGCAGCTTGCGGCCGACCCGCAGCCGTGCCAGTAGCCGGAAGAACAGGTTGCGGTTCATGAGACTTTCCGGCGCTGAAGGAACTGCGCGGGCGACTCGACGGTTGGGAAACGCCTCAAGATCGACCTCACTGGGTTAGTCGTGGTCCGGTTCCGTGCGGCCGCTTTCGCGGGCTGAAACCGTTGGATCACAGGACTAACGGCAGAAAATGATCGATATTTAGTTATCGATTGATTTTCCCTATATGGGTGCAGGTCGGTGCTTTTAAGGTGCAGACGGGCGTTTTTGGCGCGCACCGCGTTCGAGCGAAGGAGATCGCAGGTCGAGCGGCGTCGAGTCGTTTGGTTGCGCCGACTTGCCGGTGAATTCCTTGCGATACGCTGCGGGCGTCGTGTCTTTGAACGCCCGGAACTGGCGGTTGAAGTTGGCGATATTCGGAAAGCCCGAGCGCGTGGCGATCACGGAAACCGGCCACGACGTATCAGCGAGCATGCGGCACGCATGGCCGATGCGCACGCGACTCACATATTTCCCCACGCTTTCGCCGAGGTGCTGCACGAAATAGCGGTTTAGCGTGCGCTCGGACAGCGTCGCGGCGGCAGCCAGTTCCGCCAGCGTCAGCCGCTGCGCAAAACGCGCCTCGATGACCGCCAGCGCGCGATTGATTCGCTCCGGCTCGTGTCCGGACGGCCGTCCGATGCGGCTTCCATCGAACGCGCTCGGCGATGCGAGCGGTTGCGCGTCCTCGTCGGCGAGCTGGCAGAGCACGTCGAGCACGACACTCAGCCGTTCGCGTGCCGATTCCGCGAGCAGTTCGCCGCTGCGCTGCCGAAGCGCCGCTCCTGCGTCCGGACTGAACGCGAGCCCGCAGGCCGCGCGTCTCAAGAGGCGGTGCAGCGCGTCGTATTCGGGACAGCAGTCGGCCACGCGCCGCGCCCAGTCGCCGCCGAACCACACGACGATGGCGACCTGTGGCGCGCTGGCATCGATGGAACGGTTCGAGGACCATGTGTGGGGAAGGTCGGGCGGCACGAGTACGAGATCGTCACTTGCGTAGGTCGTGATCGAATCGCCGATGTAGCGCTTGCCGCGGCTGTTCATCGTAAGCGTGAGTTCGTATTCGGGATGATGGTGCCATTCGAACGGAATGCGCGGCAACTGGCGGTGGTACACCCGCACCGAGCAACCGCTACCCATTTCGACGTGTTCGTAAGCCGGTTTCATGGCGGGATGCGCGAAGTAGTTGACCGTATCGTGTCACTCTACCGGTTAACCGCTGCAGGACGGATCAGATCGGGTTCGCGCTCTGAGGAGCCGCTACGCGCCTTCAAAGATGCGCCGCCGCGAGTTCTCAATATGTCGGCGCATCGCGGCGGATGCCTCCTCGGACGCGTGCGCCTCGATGCCGTCGATGATCGCCTGATGCTCCGCCTGCACCTGCTCGAAACGCGTGTGGCTCTGCGCTTGCCCGAGGTTGCGCGCGAGTTCCATGCATTGACGGATCGGCGCGAGGCCGTGTTCGATCGTCGCGATGAAAAACGGATTGTGCGACGCGCGCGCGATCGACAGATGCAGTTCGAGATCCGCGTCGACCCCTGAGACCGCACCGTCGACGCGCCGGTCGAGCGCGCGATAGGCGGCATGGATCGATGCAATGTCGGCGTCCGTGCGCATCTGCGCGGCCAGGCCTGCGGCGCCCGCCTCGACGCACAGGCGGAACGCGTAATACCGCTCGACGTCGGCGATGCTCGAGATCGACGGCGCGGACGGCTCCGCGCGACCGGGCATGCGCAGGATGTAGCTCCCCGACCCGCGCCGCGATTCCACGATCCCTTCCGATCGCAAACGCGAAAGCGCTTCGCGAATCGTCGTGCGCGATACGGAGTAGCGGGCGGTCAGTTCGAACTCGGTGGGGAGCTTGTTGTCCACGGCAAACTCGCCGCGCAATATCGCTTCGATGATCAGCTTGCAGACTTTGTCGGGAAGGCTGATGCCTTCGGTTGTCGTCAGCAGCAGGTCATCCACGCTTTGCCCCTTGAAATGCGTCGTCGAACGGTCAATGGGCAAGAATATCGGGCGGGAGGAGTGGCGGCAAGAAGCGCCACGCTGGACGCTTCTTGAGTGTGAAGCGATTCGCTACGATCCCTGGAAGATGTCGCAGGACAAACCGGCGATGCACGCGGTGTTGTATCGGGTACGTCCGCTGTCATAGGCTCCCCGCGCCGGCGAGCCGCCATACGACGAATCACTCGTGCTCGGTGCGGCGGTCTGCGACATCGACGATTGATCGGAGGAGGATGGGTTTTGTTGCGTCGTCTGCGAATAGGCGATACCGACGCCCATCGACAGCACGACGCCACTCGCAACTCGAATAAGCCTGGTTCTCATCATGGCGCCTCATTTATGCATGCGTTACGTTTTGACGCTTTCAATGTGCCTCGCACATCGGGAAACGTCCGAATTCGATATCGCTCGGGAACGCGAAAACCGGGCGTCGGCCGGGCGGAAAGCATCGTTAATAATGATGGAAGCGGGCGTCTTATGGCGCGAGCCCGCGTTTTTGACTGGAAGCCGGTGGAGTCTTTTGGTAAAGACCGCCTGGCATCGTCCGACGCGCGTCGTCGGAAACACGAATATGCGCGGGTGACTTTGTGGGTCGGCAACGGGCAAAGGAGACGTTGCAATCATGATTTATAGTCCGGCGCCGCGTGAAAAACCAGAAAATATGCTTTCGACCCGCGGCCAGGCATGCGACGTGCGTCCGCACGAAAGACGGCTGTAACGATTCGGCAAGCGCGATGAATTGAGCGCCCATCAATCGCGTAAAGAACGGATTTTATTTTCTGCTGGTCCATACTTTGTGATGCTCCAATTCACTTTGGTTTATTGATTAACGGATCGAGGAGACACCATGTCAACACCATTTAATCCGCTTACCGACTTCACGAAAATGCTGGAGCAATTCAAGTTTCCGGGCGTCGATTCGACTTCGATTACCGAATCGACGCGAAAAGACCTGGAAGCGCTGACGGAGGCAAACAGGCTCGCCTATGAAGGCATGCAGGCGCTGATCCGTAAGCAAACGGAATTGCTGAACGAAAACGCACGCGCCATTCAGACGGCCGCGCAGCAAATACAAGGCGCTACGCCGACGGAAGTGATGGCGAGCCAAAGCGAATTTGTCCAGAAATCGCTACAAAAGGCCTTCGACAATATGCGCCAGCTGGCGGAAATCGCGCAGCAGTCGCAAACGGCCGCTATCGCAGCGATGACGCGGCGCGCCGAAGAGAACATGCAAGCTTTGAAGAAGATCACGCCCTCGAAATAGCCCGTTCAGCCAGCAATGTTCAGAACTTTTGTCCATCCCGCCAATCTGCACAGATCGAAAATCGATGCTTGACGCCCGCCGAGACTGCCGTATGATGGCTTCATTGTTGCAATGCAGCAAAAAGCCATTCGATGGTCCGGAATGACCGGACCAGGGCGAACTCTCAAACAGGAGCGGTCAATGTTTCCTTCATTTCCCCAGCAGGCTTCGTCGGGTGCGGCATCGAATTTTCAACTGTTCGTCAACGTGTCCAAGCGTTATGCGAGCGGATTGCAGCAACTCGCCGAACTGAACGTGCAGACGATCAAGACGGTGATGGAAGAAAGCACGTCGGTTCTGAAGGCCGGTACGGTCGTGAAGCCGGCTGAATTCCTGAGCCTGCAACCGAAGCTGCTCGCGGCGCTTCCGGAAAAAGCGGCGGCGTATTCGCGCCATTTCCTGAATATCGTCCGTTCGACCGAAACCGACATCCTGAACGAAACGCGCAGCCAGTTCGGCAAGTACGGTTTCAACATGAAGGGCGTGTTCGAAACGGCCGCGCAGCAGAGTGAAGCATTCGCGAAGGGTCCGGTGGCGCTGTTGTCGAACGCTGCCAAGGAATCGGCCGATGCCGCCGACGAAACCGCGGCTGTCGTCGTCGACGCGAGCGGCGAAATCGCTCAAAAGCATTGATTGGCCTGTAGCACCGTTGTTTTGGAGCCCGCTTCAGGCGGGCTTTTTATTGCGCACGACCCGATTAAAGGAAACCCTCGATGACCTCTTCCGATCCGCTTGCCTCGGCGCACGATACGTTCTGGTCGCTCTTCGCACTCGGACCGATGGGGCTCGCGGCGCAGTTTTTCGTCGATCCAGAGACGGCTGTGGCAGCTCAGCCGCTCAAGGGCGTCGTTCCGGAAGTGCAAGAAGCGCCGGTCGTCCGAATCGAGCGGGCAACCGGCGCCGCTCGATGGCTGAGCCGCCGTTTCGATTACGACGGCGATACGCTCCCCTTCAAGCTTTATATTCCGAGTGGTTACAAGAGTCAGCCGCTGCCGCTGATCATCATGCTCCACGGCGCGCAGCAGGACCCGGACGACTTCGCGGCAGGCACTGGCATGAACGCCGTCGCGGAGACCGAGGGCTATATCGTCGTGTATCCGGAACAATCGGAGGGCGCGAATCCCTTCCGCTGCTGGAACTGGTTCCGGCCGGGAGACCAGACGCGCGAATCGGGCGAGACCGCGATGGTCGCCGCCCTCACGCGCGAAGTCATGGCGATGTGCAACGTCGATGCCGCGCGTGTCTACGTCGCGGGCATGTCCGCGGGCGGCGCGATGGCCGTCAATCTCGCGGTGACGCATCCGGAGCTCTACGCGGCCGCGGCGATCCACTCGGGCATGGCGTTCGGCGTCGCCGACGAACCCCTCTCCGCGCTCTGCGCGATGAACGACGGCATGGGCAAGGTGCGTCTGCCGGTATCGGCGGCGGGGGGAGTGCGCGCGCGCGCGGTACCGCTGATCGTTTTTCACGGCGATGCCGACGATACCGTGCATCCGCGCAACGGCGAGCAGGTCGTCGCGATGAGCCGTCTCTTGCTCGGCGATGACGCAGACGCGCATCCGCCCGCGCTGACGCATCTCGACAGCGCGGAGAACGGCTACGCGTACACGCGTCATGTGTTTCGCGATCCGGAAAACGTGACGGTCGGCGAGCAGTGGATCGTGCACGGACTCGGCCACGCGTGGTCCGGCGGCAACCCCGGCGGCACGCACACCGACGTGCGCGGGCCGCATGCGACGCACGAGATCGTGCGGTTCTTTGCGCAATTCGCGCTGGATGCGTAGGGTGCTCGGGCTTTAGCCGGCTCATCATCGATCGCGCGCCGGAAAAGCCCTGTTAGCACACCGGCCTCAAAAATCGCTCGCTGTTCGCGGAACCGCTTCGCGACGGCGATCTTTGACTTCCGCGATATCTCTGACTAAAGTCAGAGATATGCACACGCATCCCATCCAGCAGGTTCGAAGTTTCAATCGGACGGTCGCCGAAGGCATCGGCGCGCTCGACGAGCGTTTTCTCGGCCGCGCCCGTCCGATGGGCGAATCGCGCCTGCTTTGGGAAATCGGAATCGATGGCGTCGAAGTCCGTGCGCTTCGAGCTCGACTCGGTCTCGACTCGGGTTACATCAGCCGCACGCTGCGCGCTTTGGAAAAGCAGGGATTCGTCGTGGTAGAAACATGCGACGACGACCGTCGTGTGCGCAAAGCACGCCTCACCAAGGCTGGCCTCGCCGAACGCGCGGAGCTGGACCGCCGATCGGATTCGGTCGCCTCGCACATTCTCGAATCGCTCAACGAGCAGCAACGCGCGACGCTCGTTGCTGCGATGGCCGAAGTCGAGCGCTTGCTGCAGCCGTCGCTCGTGCGCATGGAGATCGAAGACCCGACGAGCGACGACGCGCGCGCATGTTTCGACAAATACTTCGCCGAGCTCGATGAGCGCTTCGAGGCTGGCTTCGATCCGGCGTTAAGTCTTTCCGCAGACGCACAGGACCTGACGCCGCCCGCCGGTGAACTGATCATCGCGCGACTGCACGGCAGCGTTGCCGGTTGTGTGGCGCTCAAGTTTCACAAGAAGGCGCCGGCGGAACTGAAGCGCATGTGGGTGAGTTCGTCCGCACGCGGGCTCGGCATCGCGCGGCAATTGCTGGCCGAAGCCGAGCGGCATGCGCGGATGGCAGGCGCCCGCGCGATTCGGCTTGAAACGAACCGAAGTTTGACCGAGGCAATCAACCTGTATCGACGCTCGGGATATGTCGAGGTCGACGCATTCAACGACGAACCGTACGCGCATCACTGGTTCGAAAAAAAGCTCTGAACACACCATGCTCCCAATTGCCGACCGATGGTTCGAACTGAAACGCATCAGCGATGAAATCACCTTGCTGTTGGAGCCGCACGTCGTGCCGCTCATGCGCTGCAATATCTGGCACGTGCGCGGCCGTGACCGCGACTTGATGATCGACACCGGCATGGGTATCGCGAGCCTGCGCGACGCCGCGCGGCATCTGTTGCAGAAAGACGTGACGGCCGTCGCGACGCATACGCACTCCGACCACGTCGGCGGCCATCACGAGTTCGAGCACACGCTGGTCCACGAACTGGAAGCGGAGA
Organism: Caballeronia humi; assembly: GCF_001544475.1. GTDB lineage: Bacteria > Pseudomonadota > Gammaproteobacteria > Burkholderiales > Burkholderiaceae > Caballeronia > Caballeronia humi. Next base: position 18,493 of record NZ_FCNW02000063.1, read on the forward strand.
ACCTGCGCTCGCCGAGAGAGCGTGGAACGCTGCTGGCATCTGTATTGGGCGAGGCGGCGATTCGTCGATACAGCGCATTCGGTTACCCGTTCGACGGTGACTTGATCACGGCGCTTCCGCATGCCGAGTACCAGATGTCGGAATATCGCCTGCGTGGCGCGCCCGTGACGAAAACCGTCACCGAAGGCGATGTCGTCGATCTCGGCGACCGGCATTTCGAGGTGTTGCATCTGCCGGGCCATTCGCCAGGAAGCATCGGGCTCTGGGAAGCGGCCAGCGGCACGCTATTTTCAGGCGACGCGATTTATGATGGTCCGCTGCTCGACGAGATCAAGGGCGCCGATATCCCGGCTTACGTGCGGACGATGAAGCGATTGCGCGAATTGCCCGTGCGCGTCGTTCACGCGGGACATGACACGAGCTTCGGCCGCGAGCGGCTCGTTACGCTGATCGATGCGTATCTCGCGAAACGAGCGTAGTCATTTTTTCCGGCCGCGTCGGCGTGGCTTGGGCTCGACGCCAATGCGCTCGTCGCGCGCCAGTACGAGCGCGGTCGTCCTCTCTGCGACGGCTTCAAACTCCGGATCGTCCTGCGGCACGTAAAGCCATTTGCCAAGCACCGGATGCGGCCGCAACGCGGGTATCTCTTCGATAAGCGCAGCGTGGCGCTCTTGCGACGTGCACACCAGCAAGCCATTCCACGGTTTGTCCCGGTCGGCTGCGACGAGACAGAGGAGGCCATCGACATACGCGGCGTCGCAGCCGAACATCCGCTTGCGAATGTAGGTGGCATCGTGCTCGAACGGCTCGAAGATCCAGACAAGCGAGTTGCGGACGGTCGATGGCATCGTCTTAGAGAGACGTTGATCCAGCGTCGATTTCTTCGAAGCGCTTCCACTTGTAGACTACCGCCGACAGCACCCAACAGACGACGAACACCCCCACGATCGCATAGCCGATCAACCCGAAGTTCTCATTAAGCCGCGCGACAGAGTCCCAGAACCAGCCGCTCATCCGCAGCTTGCCGCCGAGCAGGCCAAGCCCTTCGATACTCCCGACCAGCAAGGCGACGATCACGGAAATCGTCGTGATCGTGATGTTGTAGTAGAGCTTGCGGATCGGCTTGACGAACGCCCAGCCGTAAGCGCCGAGCATGAGAATGCTGTCCGTCGTATCGATCAGCGTCATGCCTGCAGTGAAGAGCACCGGGAAGACCAGGATCGACCAGATCGGCATACCTTGCGCGGCACCCGCGGCCGAAAGCCCGAGCAGCCCGACTTCGGTCGCCGTATCGAATCCAAGGCCGAACAGAAAGCCGAGGAAGTACATGTGCCAGCTCCTGGTGATCAGGCGAAAGAGCGGGCGGAAGAGGCGAGCGAGAAATCCGCGATCGGCGAGCAGCAGGTCGAAGTCTTCGTCGTTATATGGCTCACCTCGCCGCACGCGACGAAACGCACGGATGATGGAGCGCAGAACCACGAGGTTCATCAGCGCGATCGCGAAGAGGAAAAACGTCGACACGAGCGTGCCGATCAGTCCGCCGATCTCCTTGAAGCCAGCCATCCTGCTTTGCAAGGCCATAGCCGTCGCAGCGATACCGACCGATGCGAGCACGACGATCGTCGAGTGGCCGAGCGAGAACGTCAGCCCGACCGTGATCGGACGCTTGCCTTCCTGCATCAGCTTTCGCGTGACGTTGTCGATTGCGGCGATGTGGTCCGCGTCGACCGCGTGGCGCAGCCCGAGCGAATACGCAAGCAGGCTGGTGCCCATCAGCAGCGGATAGTCGTGGAACGCGACGAATGCCCAGATCCAGGCGGCGACATTGAACGCGACGAGAAGCGCATAGACCGTGACAACTTTCTGACGCAACTGCCCGTTCTCATCGCCGAATATTGCCCGGATAAAGTGTGTCATGTGCTTTTTGTAAGGTCGATGGTTGGCTCGTATCCGCTTCGCATCGAATGATACCTTTACAAAAATAGCTCATACCCGAGCGGGCTCCGTCCAAGGTCGCGAGCAATTCCTCGTTGATTGTTATCGTGCCTCGCGGCCACTGCGACGACCCTTCGCAGCACGATCGCTCGCACACCTGAACCGCGCTAATCCATAGTCACGTCCATCCTTCCAGCCGCAGCGTCGAGCGCACGAGCCGCTGTTCCTCTTGTTCGATCTCCGCGAAGTTCTCGCGCACGCTCTTGATGTGCTGGCTTGCCGCGCGCCGCGCCTGCTCGGGCAGCTTGCCGGTCACCGCGTTGTAGAGCCGCGCATGCTGACGATCGATCACGCGTTTTTGCGCCTCGCGGTGATAGAGATTGTTCACCGACGCGAATACCGAACTCAGCATCAAGTCGTTGAGCGTGGCGAGTGTATGCACGAGCACGGGATTGTGTGACGCCTCGGAAATCGCGAGATGGAACGCGTGGTCGAGCCGCGCGTGCGTCGAGGCGTCAGTGTCCCGCGAGTTCGCCGCCACCATTTCCTCATAGCGCCGCGTAATGAGGATGTAGTCGGCGGGCGTGCCTCGCAACGCCGCGAGCCGCGCCGATTCCGCCTCCATCATCTCGCGCACCTCCAGCAGGTCGTAGAGCGTGCGCGGCTGCGAGCCCAGCAGATGCATCATTGGCGCCTGCGCGGGTTCGGCGCTCAGTTTCGCGACGAACGATCCCTTTCCCTGCGACGTCTCGATCAGCCCGCGCGCCCGCAAGATTTTCAATCCTTCGCGCAGCGCCGTGCGCGACACGCCGAGCTTTTCGGTCAGCCGCCGCTCCGACGGCAGCGTCTGCCCCTGCTTCAGCACGCCATCGACGATCAGTCGTTCGATTCGCTCGACGACCACGTCCGCGAGCTGGCGTCTGGCTTCGGGTTGGGTGTCTTTCATCGTGCCTCCCACTGGTATGACCACCTTCCTAGAGTAGCACGCCGCGACTCGAATTTCCTGCCAAACGCCATGCGAGCAAGGGAATCACCGGTTTTGATTTAAGAAATCGCATGGCAAAAGTGGTACGACCAGTGCGAAACCGTTCGACAGGGCAGTGGCAAGCCGGAAGAATCGGTTCAAACAAGGCGTTTATCGAGCGCCAACATTGGAGACGACACCCCATGACCTACGCTTACGACGAGGCGCTCGACGGCCCCTTGCGCGATCACGACAAAGCCGCGATCGTGCGCGATCTGACCGCGCTTCTGCCCGACCTCCAGCTCCTTCACTCGAAAGAAGACCTGCGCCCGTTCGAATGCGACGGCCTCTCCGCGTACCGCATCACGCCGATGCTGGTCGCGCTGCCGGGTACCGTCGATGAAGTCGTCGCCCTCATGAAGTACGCTTCAGCGCATCACATACCGGTGGTCGCGCGCGGCGCGGGTACGGGTCTGTCAGGCGGCGCGTTGCCGCTCGAAAAAGGCATCCTGCTCGTAATGGCGCGCTTCAACCGCATCGTCGAACTCGATCCTGAGGCTTGCACCGCGCGGGTTCAGCCCGGCGTGCGCAACCTCGCGATCTCACAGGCCGCAGCACCCCACGGTCTCTACTACGCGCCCGATCCGTCGTCGCAGATCGCGTGCTCGATCGGCGGCAATGTGGCCGAAAACGCAGGCGGCGTGCATTGCCTCAAATACGGGCTGACCGTCCACAACATCCTGAGGGTCGAGGTCGTGACGATCGACGGCGAGCGCCTCACGCTCGGCTCCGAAGCGCTCGATTCGCCCGGCTTCGACCTGCTCGCGCTCTTCACGGGATCGGAGGGGATGCTCGGCATCGTGGTCGAGGTCACGGTCAAGCTGCTGACGAAGCCGCAGAGCGCGAAGGTGCTGCTCGCGAGCTTCGACGACGTCGAGAAAGCCGGCGATTCGGTCGCGAAGATCATCGCGGCGGGCGTGATTCCCGGCGGCCTCGAAATGATGGACAACCTCTCGATCCGTGCGGCGGAGGACTTTATCCACGCGGGCTATCCCGTCGATGCCGAAGCGCTGCTGCTCTGCGAAGTCGATGGCGCGGAGTCCGACGTGCAGGAGGACTGCGAGCGCGTCGAGGCGCTCTTGCGCGCGGCGGGCGCAACCGAGATCCGTCTCGCGGCGAACGAAGCCGAGCGCCAGCGCTTCTGGGCCGGCCGCAAGAACGCATTTCCAGCGGTGGGCCGCATCTCGCCGGACTACTACTGCATGGACGGCACGATCCCGCGCCGCGAACTCTCGCGCGTGTTGCGCGGCATCGCGGAACTGTCGGAGCATTATGGTCTGCGGGTCGCGAACGTGTTCCATGCGGGCGATGGCAACATGCATCCGCTGATCCTCTTCGATGCCAACGCCCCCGGCGAGATGGAGCGCGCCGAGGTGATCGGCGCGCGCATCCTGGAACTGTGTGTCGCGGTCGGCGGGAGCATCACGGGCGAGCATGGCGTGGGGCGCGAGAAGATCAACCAGATGTGCGCGCAGTTCAACAGCGACGAGCTGACATTCTTCCACGCGGTGAAAGCGGCATTCGATCCCGACGGCCTTCTCAACCCCGGCAAGAACGTGCCGACACTGCACCGCTGCGCCGAATTCGGCTCGATGCACGTGCATCACGGCGCGTTGCCCTTTCCCGAACTGGAGCGCTTCTGATGCGACGTGACCTGATCTCCATCGACGATAGCGCGCGCCTCGTCGAGCACGTTCGCGAAGCGCTCGCGGATAAAAAACCGCTGCGCATTCGCGGCGGCGACAGCAAGGCGTTCCTTGGGCGGCCGGTCGCAGGTGACGATATCGACACGCGTTCGCATCGTGGCGTCGTGAGCTACGAGCCGAGCGAACTCGTGATAACCGCGCGTGCGGGCACACGGCTCGCCGAGATCAACGCGATCCTCGACGATGCGGGCCAGATGCTGCCCTGCGAGCCGCCCACTTTCGGCGGCGAAGCAACGGTCGGCGGCGCGATCGCGAGCGGTTTGTCGGGTCCGCGCCGTCCCTGGGCGGGATCAGTGCGTGACTTCATCCTCGGCTGCCGCGTCATCACGGGCGAGGCGAAGCATCTGCGCTTCGGCGGGCAGGTGATGAAGAACGTCGCGGGCTACGACGTGTCGCGATTGATCGGTGGGAGCTTTGGTTGTCTCGGGCTGATCACGGAAGTGTCGCTGAAGGTGCTGCCGAAGCCGCGCGAATCGCGCTGCCTCGCGCTCGATATCGACGCCGATGAGGCGATGCGCGAGTTGTCCGCGTGGCGCAAGGCAGCGTTGCCGGTCACGGGCGCCTGCCATCTCGACGGCCGCCTGCACGTGCGACTCGAAGGCGGTGCGGGATCGGTGCGCGCGGCGCTGGAGCGCATCGGCGGTGAAGTGATCGATGCGCGCTTCTGGGCGTCGCTGCGCGAACAGCGCCTGCCATTCTTCGACGATCCGCGTCCGCTCTGGCGCCTGTCGCTGCCGAACGACACGCCGCTCGTCGATTTGCCGGGCGCGGCGCTACTCGACTGGGCTGGCGCGCAGCGCTGGCTCAAGAGCGACGCGCCCGCCGCGACGATTCGCCAGATCGCGAGCGCGCACGGTGGCCACGCGACGGGTTTCACGCAGGCACCGGGCATCGAGCCGTTTCATCCGATCCCCGCGCCGCTGATGCGCTATCACCGGCAACTGAAAGCGCGTCTCGATCCGCAGGGCATTTTCAATCCCGGGCGCATGTACGCCGACTACTGACGCGAGACCGAAAGGCGACCGATCATGCAAACCAATCTCAGCGACGAAGCCAAACTGCTGCCGCGCGCAAAGGAAGCGGAGGACATCCTGCGCTCGTGCGTGCACTGCGGCTTTTGCAATGCGACGTGCCCGACGTATCAACTGCTCGGCAACGAACTCGACGGCCCGCGCGGACGCATCTATCTCATCAAGCAGATGCTCGAAGGCGAGCCCGTCACCGACAAGACGCAACTCCATCTCGACCGGTGCCTGACGTGCCGCAACTGCGAGACGACGTGTCCGTCGGGCGTGACGTATCACGCGCTGCTCGACATCGGGCGCGAGATGCTTGAGCGGCGCGTCGAGCGGCCCGCCGCCGAGCGTATGCTCCGCGCCGGGTTGCGCCACGTCATTCCGCGCGCGAAGACCTTCGGCGCGCTGCTGAAAGTCGGACGGATGATGCGGCCGGTTTTGCCCGCCAAGCTCGGCGACAAGATTCCGCATGCAGCGGCCGCCGCCGGCCAGCGACCGGTCAAGCGGCATGCGCGGAAGATGCTGATGCTCGAAGGCTGCGCGCAGCGCTCGCTGTCGCCGAATACGAATGCCGCGGCGGCGCGCGTGCTCGATCGGTTCGGCATCAGCATCGAAGGCGCACCCGAGGCGGGCTGCTGCGGTGCGACCGACTATCACCTGAACGCACAGGACGCGGGGCTCGAACGCGCGCGTCGCAACATCGACGCATGGTGGCCGAAGATCGACGCGGGCGCCGAAGCGATCATCCAGACGGCGAGCGGGTGCGGCGCGTTCGTCAAGGAATACGGCCACTTGCTGCGCGACGATCCGCTCTATGCCGCCAAGGCGCGCCGTGTGAGCGAACTGACGCGCGACCTCGGCGAAGTGCTTGCAGCGCTACCGCTCGAACAGTTGAGCATCGAAGCGGATCAACGTGTCGCGTTTCATTGCCCGTGCACGTTGCAGCACGCGCAGAAGCTCGGCGGATCGGTGGAAGGCGTGCTCGGCCGGCTCGGTTTCGATCTCTCGCCCGTGCCCGATGCGCACCTGTGCTGCGGATCGGCCGGCACGTATTCGTTCACGCAGCCCGAACTCGCTCGCAAGCTGCGCGACAACAAGCTCGACGCGCTCGAAAGCGGCAAGCCCGACGTTATCGCGACGGCCAACATCGGCTGCCAGACGCACCTCGGCGCGGGCGGACGCACGGCGGTGCGCCACTGGATCGAGATCGTCGACGAAGCGATTGCCTGAGGCGCGTCTCAGGTTTTTTGAATCATCCGAGCATTTTTAGATCGCCCGCACGGCCACGAGCCGCGCACGGGCGGCCCCTTTTCGTATCATCCGAAGAGACTGGAGACACATGGACATCCTCGCCAAACCCACTGACACCGCCTTCGACCGCGCCACCGTCGAAGCCCGCGCCTACGCGAAAGCCACCTGGCGCCTGTTGCCGTTTCTATTCATCTGCTATGTCGCGGCCTATCTGGATCGCGTGAACGTCGGCTTTGCCAAGCTGCAGATGCTGAACGACCTCAAGTTCAGCGAGACCGTGTACGGCCTCGGCGCCGGCATCTTCTTCATCGGCTATTTCCTCTTTGAAGTGCCGAGCAACATCATCATGCATCGCGTGGGCGCACGAGTGTGGATCGCGCGGATCATGATCACGTGGGCGATCATTTCGGCGGCGTCGCTGTTCGTCAAGACGCCGACCGCGTTCTACGTCATGCGCTTTCTGCTCGGCGTGGCGGAAGCGGGCTTCTTTCCGGGCATCGTGCTGTATCTGACCTACTGGTTCCCCGCCGAGCGGCGCGGGCGCATGAACGCGCTCTTCATGATGGGCATTCCAATCGCGGGCGTGGTCGGCGGGCCGCTCTCCGGCTGGATCATGAACGCGTTCCAAGGCGTGGGCGGCTGGTCGAACTGGCAGTGGCTCTTCTTGCTCGAGGCGATTCCGTCAGCGATTCTGGGCATCGTGACGCTCTTCTGCCTGCCGAACGGTATCCGCGCGGCGCGCTGGCTCAATGATGACGAGAAGCAAGTGCTGGAAGCGAACATCGAACGCGACAGCGCGGGCAAGACGCACGGCTCGCTCGCGGGCGTGTTCAGGGATGCGCGCATCTGGCGCATGGCTGCCATCTACTTCTGCTGCATGATGGGCCTGTACGGCATCAGCTTTTACCTGCCGACGCTCGTCAAAGCGAGCGGCGTGAAGAGTGCGCTCGACGTCGGCCTTCTCAGCGCGATTCCCTATGCATGCGCGGTGGCAAGCATGTTCCTCGTGGCGCGCAGCGCGGATCGCACCGGCGAACGGCGCTGGCACTTCGCGATTCCGGCGGTGCTGGCGGGCGCTGGCCTTTTCGCCAGCACGCAACTCACCGGCAATATCCCGCTCGCGATGATCGCGTTGACGGTCGGCACGGCGGGCATGCTCGCGACGATGCCGGTCTTCTGGACCTATCCGAGCGCAATCGTCGCGGGCGGTTCGGCGGCGGCGGCCATCGGCATGATCAATTCAATCGGCAATCTGGCGGGGTTCGTGAGCGCGTCGATCATCGGCTGGATGAAGGACGTGACGCACAGCACGAATGCGGGCATCTACTGCGTGGCGGGTGCGCTCGTGCTCGGCGCGGTGCTCGCGCTGCTGCAGCCGCGGCAGGCGGTGAATCGGTGAGCGATGAAACTGCGCGTGGCTGCTGCGACGCGCGGCACGCGCACGGAGGCGGGTGGCCGACGATCGAGTGACGGCTACCCGCTTCGCGCGTTCAGGGCGCGTCGCGTGCGACGTGCGGTGCCTTTCGGGTCATGGCATCCGAATCGATGCCCGCTGCGGCCCACGTTTCAAGCGCGTGCTTCAGCACGGGCCATTCGAAAGGTTTGTGCAGATAGCCATCGAACGACGGGAAGTCGTCGTCGTGCAGATCGGTGCGTCCCGTCACCGCGATCATGCACGCATCCTGCGAGGCGCCTTCGTCGCGCAGGCGCTCGCACGTTTGACGGCCGTCGCCATCGGGGAGACCGACATCGCACAGGATCACGTCGAAACGCGTTTTGCTGGCGTACTCCGTTGCCGTCTTGCAGTCGTACGCCACCTCGACGGAGTGGCCCAGTTCGGCCGCGAGCGCCGCCAGACTGTCTGCTGAATCTCGAACATCGTCGATAACCAGGATCTTCATGTCTCCCACCGTCCCTAACTCAGCAGCGCGCGGCGCGCGCTTCACACCAGCAAAGCAAGCTCGATGCCATCCAGCGGCACGCGCTGCCATAAGGCTGCGAAGTTTCGCGGATGCGGCCAGCGCAAAACCTGCCTGTATCAAGTGCTATGGAAAGTAGTTTTTTGGGACGATCCCCAGCGCGCGTCGCGATTGATGCGATGAATTTGCAGCATCGCATCGGGGCGCGCGCAAAATCCTCAAGGTAATCGCGCCGCTGTCGTTAAACGGTTGTCCGGGCGTTATCGCCCGTTCCACCCAGCAGGCGCACCGCCGCCGCTGCCGTGCAATTCGCGGTGCGATTCCAACACTCCATGTTTTCGACGATAAAAGGCCGGCTGGCACTGGCCATGACGTTTTTGAGCGCGCTTTTGATCGCGATCGGCACCATCGGACTGATCGGCATGAGCCAGTCCAATGCCACGAGCCACGAACTCTTCACCAACCAGATGCCGAGCGCCGTGTCGGTCGGAAACGCCGAGATGTTCATGGCGCGCGAGCGTCTGAGCTTCGACCGCGCCGCACTGAACGCGGGCACGCCGGCCGCCGAAGACGCGATCGGACGCGGCACGCTGATGCGCAAGACCTCCGACGACGCCTGGACGACCTACTCGACGTTGCCGGTAGAGCCAGGCGAGAAGCCCCTGGCCGATGCTTTCAACAGCCAGCGGCTCGCTCTGCAAAAGCTGCTGGACGCCAGCTACGCCGATATTCGCGCCAACGATCATGACAAGATTCTCAAGGGCGCCAACGAAATGCAGGCGCTTTTCACGGAATTCGCGAAGTCGGGCGTCGAATTGCGCAAGTTCCAGTTCGAATCGGCGAAGACTGCGTATGAAGAAGGCGAGGCGAAGTTCAACCGGTTCCGCACGCTGAGCATCGCCGCGATTCTGCTGGGCGTGGCTGCGGCCGCTTACTCGTGGGTGTCGCTGCGCCGGAAGATCGCCCGACCGCTCGACGCAGCGCTCGCGCAGTTCGATGCCATCGCTGCCGGTGATTTGCGCAGCGAAGTTGTCGTGACGTCGAACGACGAAATGGGCCAATTGCTGCGCGGCCTTGGGAAGATGCAGACAAGCCTCATCACGACCGTGCGCACGGTGCGCTCGGGCAGCGAGTCGATCGCCTCGGCGACGAAGGAAATCGCGGCGGGCAATATCGATTTGTCGTCGCG
>NZ_FCNW02000064.1 GCF_001544475.1 Caballeronia humi
GCGAGCGCGTCGCCATTCTCGCATCGTGGAATCAGCAACGACGATCCCGTGAAAACCCCCGCTTCTTCAGCACAGCCCTAAGCGGCGGGCGATCGATGCAAAGGTCCATGAGACCCTGTCGAAGTTGTACGCGAACGTCAAGGGTTCCAGGGAATTGGTCGACAAAGCGAACGGTGCGCTCGTGTTCCCGTCGGTGATCAAGGTGGGCTTCGTCGCCGGTGGCGAGTACGGCGAAGGTGCATTGCGCGTAGGAGGGAAGTCCGTCGGCTACTACAACACAGTATCGGGGTCATTCGGCCTGCAGGCGGGTGCGCAATCGAAGGCCGTCATCTTCCTGTTCATGACCCGAGATGCGCTCAACAGCTTTCGCCATTCCAAAGGCTGGTCGGTCGGTGGAGAAGGATCGGTCGCGCTGTTGAAAGTCGGTGCGAACGGTGCGATCGATACGACAACCGCGACCGCCCCGGTCAATGCGATCGTGCTCACCAATGCCGGTCTGATGGGAGATGTGTCGCTCTCGGGAACCAAGGTCTCGCGACTCAAAATTTGATTGCGGCAATGGCCGCGCCCGTCTTGCGAAGCTTTGGTCGGCTTCGTGAGCCGGGTGGCAGCTTGCGGCTGCACAGCGACGCATGAGTGTCGAGGCGACTGTTGAAAATGACCCTTTGTGGCCGGGAGCCGCGCTTCCCGATGTCCGCCAAAGGCGCAGTCGTGCAAGTCCACCGCTTCAATCTCACATCTAGCATCGCTTCCCTGACTATGGCGCGAACTAGCGCCGGCCGCCACCGCGCGCGCCTCCGCCACCACGGGCTGCGCCGCCCCCACGGTTGAAGTTCGAGGATTGCGCGCTCGCCTGCCCGCGATTGTAGTCGCGCTGCGTCGCGGCGCCTCCGCCGACGCCCTGGAATGCCGAGTCGCGGCCGCCTCCCGAGTAACCGCCGCTTCGGGAACCGGCTTGCGCCGTTGATGAACCGACACGATCGGGCGTTTGCGCGCGATTGTTCGCTGCCGCGCTTCGATTGGACGTTTGTGCGCGATTGCTGGCTGTGGCATCGCGGTTGGTTGTCTGTGCACGATTGTTGGCTGAGGCCGTGCGATTGGGCGTCTGTGCCCGATTACTGGCTTCGGGATTTCGATTGGCTTGTTTGGACCGGTCGCTGACGCCCGCCGTATTCGTTCGGCCTGCGCGGTTGGCAGCACTCACGTCGTCCTGGCGACCCGTGCGAGTTCCGGCTTCCGCCCGATTGGCGACGCTCGCGCGCTCGGTGGCGCCGCCCGTGCGACCGCGGTAGTCGCGTCGCGCGTCGGCGCCTTGCGGACCCTTTGCGTACTTGTCACGCGTGGCGTTGTCGCGATAGGCGACCCCCTGACGATGCCCCGCGTCGTGCTTCCACTTGCCACCCTCTACCTTGCTACTGTTGAAATTGCGGTCGATGTTGGCGGCCTTGTTCACGTTGACGTTGACATCATTGTTATTCCAGTCGCAATTGCTGAAGATTGCGCCTGCTGCCGCGATGCCGAGCCCCCATGCGAACCCGCTCGCGAGTGCGGCACCGGGGTAATAAGCTGGAGACGGCGGCCAGTAGGTCGGCGGATAAGCCGGAGCGCTCCAGCCGCCGTAGACGACGGTCGGGTTGTAGGAGGGCACGTAGACGACCTGGGGATTGGATGACTCGATACGCACGATGGTTTGTGGCGCCGGGACCGCCTGGCCGCCTTGACTGGGGGCGGGCGCTTCGACAACCACCTTCTGTTGCTCGTTGGACGCCAGGTGTCCGGCCTTTTGGGCACGCACTCTCAGTCGCTGCACGGCGTCGAGCACATCCTTTGGGTTGGCAAGGAATGCATCGCCGAGCCTTTGGGTCCAGTCGAGCTTGTCGTTCATCGGTTCCAGTACCTGTGGAAACGCAACCAATGACTTGACGCTGACGTCCCACGGCTGGTCCTGCACGGCTTTCACGGCAGCTTCGCCCTTGAGATTCTTGTGCGTTCTCACCCAACGCGCAGCATGGACAATTTCGAGCGGATAGGTGGACGCCATCAGGACTTGGGATAACAAAGAGTCGGGATAGAGGGCAATGGGGGCGACCAGCGCCTCGATCTCCTCCGGTGGAAATTCCTGGGCCTGCGGCTCGGGCGCTGAGGCCGGGAGTGGCGCCGAGGCTGCGGCTGCAACAGACGCCGCGGCCGCAACAGAGGCTGCGGCTGGAGCCGAGGCCGGTGGCGTCTGAGCTTGCTGATCCTGCTGCTTCGACGGACAGCCCGCCAACAGGACGACAAGGCCGGCGCTCAAGAGTCGTGAAATCGTTATCGCCATGGTCACTCCCCGTGAGTTCCTTCAGGCAGCGAAATGTCCGTGGGCTTCGCTCTCGCAGAGGTGGACGATCAGGCGGATGATTCCGGTGACGGTGGATCGCGCCGCCTGCACTGCGAGCAGGATGGTGGAACGCATACTAGATTAGTACTCGCCGTGCAATCGGTACAGTTGAATGTGACATGATCGCTTATCGCCAGGCGGAGGGGACTCGATCGAGGTTTTCACGCGGGCGCAGCGTTGAATTGGAGTCGTCGAGTTGAAGAGGAGCAAGGCGATCGATCGCTAGGACGCTCGTAGCACGCGGCGCTTCCGATCTCGCATTGGCTCACGTGCCCCTCTTTGCTTAAACGATGCGGTTTGCGAGTCGCTTTTCGCACCGCGTGGCGTGCGTATCTTTGGTAGTAGGTGACATGTTCGCTTCGCTTGTCTGTGACGACCGGAAATCGTGCAGCGATGTCCATCGCGTGGGCTTGCTCGCCGGTAATCCAACTGAAGCTCGCAGTTCTTCTAAAGCGTATTCGGGCAAGCGAAAGAGTCTTCGTTGTCATGCGTCGATCCAGTCGGCGTTGCGTTCGTTGACGCGCGCGCTGGCGATGAACTTCTTAGCTTCAGGGACGCCGAAGACAAGCAGTTCGACGTGAGTGACTTCCTGCGCAAGCACAAAGGCGCGCTACCTGTACCCATAATGATCACAGAACCTGCTGTCGGCTACGGTCTGGGACTTGGGATATTGTTTCTTTCCCGAACCGGTCGCTGACGCCCATCACCCTCTGTGAGCTTCATCGCGCTCACTTACAGAACCTGTCACAACTCGGCAAGCATAATGGTGTTCTTCGTGCCGAGAAACTTGTCACGCCGCGTGCGTTTGCGTCGCGAATCCGCACCCTCAACTGCTGCCATCGCGAGCGTCTGCTGTTTCATCGTCTTTTGTCTATGTCAATGCATGTACCCTCTATATCGCTGACCACGTATTCGTGGTGGACCTGATTAGTGTTGCCTTAGCTGACGGACACGATGCAATTTCAGAAAGATGACCTGCGCCTTCGATTTGACCTAAAATTATGCTTGAGCCAACGGGCAAAAAAAATAAGAGCCAGCGAGACGAATTGATTAGCGAGGCTGCAAACAACATCGAGGCACAGGATGCCGTCATACAAGAAGGCGTTGTTTTCCTTAAGGAGATGAGCATGCGAGCTGCCGATATCATGACGACGAAGATCGTTTCCGCCGGTCCCGAGATGTCCGTGCGCCTGGCCGCAGGGACGATGGTATTTGCCGGCATCAGCGGGATGCCCGTGATCGACGAGGACGGCAAGCTTCTTGGGATCGTCACGGAAGGCGATCTAATGCATCGCGCGGAGATTGGGACTGGCGTCAAGCCGCGTGCGTGGTGGCTTGAAATGGTCGCATCGACGCGCGAGCTGGCGAGCCAGTATGTGAAGGAGCATGCTAGGAAGGTCAGGGATGTGATGAGCACCGACGTCGCGACCGTGACCGAAGCGTGTCCGATTGCGGACATTGCCGAGCTGCTCGAACGCCGGCGTATCAAACGCGTGCCGGTCATGCGCGACGGAAAGGTAGTGGGTGTCGTGAGCCGCGCTAACCTGATTCGTGCGCTTGTGACAATGGCGCCTGAGTTGCCCGTTGCGAACGATATAAAAGATCACTCGATCCGCGAAGCGGTTACCGCTGCCATGGAAGGCCAGCCGTGGGCGCTTGCGCGTGAGAACGTCATTGTCGAGAGCGGGACGGTTCATCTCTGGGGCCAGATCGTCAGTGCAGAAGAAGGGAACGCTATTCGCGTTGCGGCAGAGAACGCACCTGGCGTCAAAGCGGTCATTACGCACTTCGGGCTTCCGACGCCTGATCTGTCGTCGGGGAAGTGACGATCATTGCCTGTTCTGGGTTGTGTGAAGTTTTTCCATAATCTGGTTAAGGCATCGGTGTCGATCGCGAACGCTGTCAACCCCAGAGATGGGTCACTGTAGCTATGCCGCCATCGACACTTCAGTGACTTACTCATAGGAGAGAGCGTCGGCTTCGGTCGGTGGCACGTCGCGGATCGGTGCGACCGGTCGCCCGTAATGGCGCCGATCTACCCATTTGATTGACCGCTGCCCACGAACCACGGGCCGACTACACATGGATTTCCATTCTCATATTTCGGTAAGCGTTCGGTGCAGTGATGCATTTTCAGGTTTCGTAGGTTAAGCGGTTAAGTTCAGCGCGATGATGTCGAAGTGCCTGCGTTTTCCAAGCCATGGCATGCCGCCCTGACGGCTGGTGACTAATCGTCATCGACAGAACTTGATTGCGGCCTCTCGTTTTCGACACACGCCTACGGTTCGTCCGCGACCAGCAGCCTGCCCGGTTGGCGATCGACACCGACGATTGCACGTTGGGTACGGCCCATAGAGGGCTCGAGCGTACTTAAGGGGCAACACGATGCGCAAGGCATGGATGGCGGCAGTGGTCGTTGCAATGAGCGGCGGCCTGGGGGCGTGCGTGCACCGGCTCTCGCCCAGCGCGGAGGTCGTGCGAGCGGCCGACTATGGCCCCTACCCAGCCGACTACAAGTCGATCATTGATCAATATCACAAGGCGCGAATTAAGGACCCAGGGAGCATACAGGTAGAGTATTTGAGCACGCCGCAGAAGGCGTGGGACGGATTTAGCTTCAACCCGTACTTCGGCTACGTGGTGTGCCTGACCGTGAGTACCTCGAACAGCGACGGCGGCGTGACAGGGAGCCAGTTGACTGGTGTGTTCATTAAAGATGGAAGCGTGGTGACGTATCGGTCTGCAGGCTATTCGGATAAGAGCGCGGACTTGGGGGTGCGTGATATGTGCAAAGATGTGGTCGGCAAGTTTGATACCCCCGCGTAGATCGAAAGGTTGCCAAGTCAGATTCACGCCGATCAACACCGCTGTGCATCAATGTCTAAAGCGATGTGGCTTACCATCACGCACCTGTAGACACGCAGCGCGTCGGGCGCGGGCGACCCGGCCTAGAGGAGCCATCCGACAACGGGTGGGTAATGTCGGACAATGAAACGTCCCGTTTGGAGGTGGCGTGCGCTGCAATGCGTGCTCCGCCAATTTTCGCCGATTCGACGGAAGCGGCTTTTTATCGCATCGCGCCTGCCAGGTTTTCCGCTCCAAGGCCAACAATCAGGTCGAACTCGCCGTTAGTTAAGGATTGCGTCGCGGGAACACCGGCGGCCTTCAGTGCGACGGTGTCGAGCCGGGAGGCGTCGGACAGCGCAACGCGCAGGCGCGTGGCAGCCAGCGCTTCGAGCTTCTTGATGTTGGCGGCGCCACCGAGCGCTGCGCGGATCTTTTCCGCACGTGCATTCTGCTGCGTCGGGCTGTGCGCGGAGGCCGCGGCAGCTTCGACCGGTGCCGCGGTTTCAGCGGCAGTCGCTCCGCCCGGTGCGAGGTCGGCGTCCGCGCCTGCCGTCTTCAGGTATTCCTGCATGTCGGTTTTCATGTTCTCCGACATCGTTCCGAAGATCGCCTGCACGCCGTTGCCAACGCGCACGACGCCCGCAGCGCCGAGCGCCTTGAGTTTGACGTCGTCGACGCGCGCCGGGTTGTTCACCGAGACGCGCAGACGCGTGATGCAGGCATCCAGGCTCGTAATGTTGGAACGGCCGCCGAAGGCGAGCACCAGATCGCGCGAACGTCCACCAACGCCGCTCGTGCCGACCGTTGCCGCCTCGATGGTGTCGTCCTCGCGGCCGGGCGTCTTGAGGTTGAAGCGGCTGATCACGAAGCGGAACACGAGGTAATAGATACCAGCGTAGATCGGACCGAGGATGAAGACGTACCAGGCATGAGTCGCCTTGTTGCCAATCAGGTTGAACATCAGCAAGTCGATGGCGCCTTGCGAGAAGGTGAAACCCATGTGCATGTTCAAGGTGTTCGCCACAAACTGCGCCGACGCCGCGAGGCACGCGTGGATGAAGTAAAGGACCGGGGCGACGAAGAGAAAGGCGAACTCGATCGGCTCGGTGATGCCGGTGAGGAACGAAGTCAGCGCGGCAGACACCATCATGCCGCCGACGGCGACCTTCTTTTCCGGCTTGGCGCAGTGCCAGATTGCGATCGCCGCGGCCGGCAGGCCGAACATCTTGAACAGAAACGCGCCCGACAAAATGCCGGCGGTCGGATCGCCCGCGAAGAAGCGGTTGATGTCACCGTGAACGACCTTGCCGGTCGTCGGGTCGAGGAAGCTGCCCGCCTCGAAGAAGAACGGCACATTCCAGATGTGGTGCAGGCCAAATGGAATCAGGAGACGCTCGACGAAGCCGTATACCGTCGCAGCCGTGCGCGGGTCCGAAACTGCCGCCCACTCGGAAAACGCTTTGATCGCGCCGCCGACCGGTGGCCATACCACGGACAAGATTCCGCCGAGCACGATGGCGCCGATTGCGGTCACGATCGGCACGAAGCGTTTGCCCCCGAAGAAACCAAGATAGGGCGGCAGCGTGATCCGGTAGTAGCGGTTGAACATCCACGCGGCCAGCCCGCCCGCCAGGATGCCGCCGAACACGCCGGTCTGGATCGATGGAATGCCCATGATCGTATCGGGCACGACGCCTTCCGCCTTGGCGATCACGCCCAGTGTCGCCGTCATGACGAGATATCCGATCGTCGCGGCGATGCCCGAGACGCCGTCGTTCTCGGTGAAGCCGAGCGCGACGCCGATGGCAAAGATCAGCGGCAAGTTGCCGAAGATCACGTCGCCTGCGTTTTTCATCAGCGCTAGTACGATGACCGGCACGTAACCGTGGAAATCGGTCGCGCCGAGCCCGAGCAACAGTCCGGCCACGGGGAGCACGGCCACCGGCAGCATCAGTGATTTGCCGACTTTCTGCAAGACTCCGAAGGCATGCGTGAACACGGACGGTCTCCTGTTGATTAGTTTATTCGGCGAAGGGGGCGAGCAGGGCACGGACTTCAGCGGCGGTGCCGAGCTTGAGCACATCGGCGGCGAGCTGGCGCGCTTGGTCCATTGTGAGCCGCGCAAGCTGGGCCTTGATCGAACCGACCGCGGGAACGCTGACTGAAAGCTCGTCGACGCCGAGGCCCACGAGCACCGGGACCGCCATCGCGTCCGAGGCGATGCCACCGCAGATGCCGACCCATTTGCCATGCTTGTGCGCGCCTTCGACCGTCATGCCGATCAGGCGCAGCACGGCAGGGTGAAGCGCATCGGCCTGTTTGGCGAGCTTGGGATGTCCGCGGTCCATCGCAAGCGTGTATTGCGTCAGATCATTCGTGCCGATCGAGAAAAAGTCGACTTCACGTGCCAGCGGCTCGGCAATCAGCGCGGCAGCCGGTACTTCGATCATCACGCCGACCTTGATGCTGTTCGCGCGATCCCCGGCCTCCTCGAGCAGCATCTTTTTCGCCGCAAGCACCTCCTCGATCGTGGCGACCATCGGGAACATCACGTGCAGGTTGCCGATGGATGCTGCGCGCAGGATCGCCCGCAACTGAGTGCGGAACATGTCCGGACGGTCGAGGCTCACACGCACGCCGCGCAGGCCGAGGAAGGGATTGTCTTCCTTGGGCAGCGGCATGTAAGAGAGCGGCTTGTCGCCGCCGACGTCGAGCGTGCGGACCACCAGTGGACGCTCGCGGCCGAGCGCTTCGGCCACGGCACTATATTCGGCGGCCTGCTCGTCCTCGGACGGCGCCGTGTCGCGGTCGTCGAACAGGAACTCGGAACGCAAGAGGCCCACACCTTCAGCGCCGGCCGCTACCGCATCGCGCGCTTCCTGTGCGTTGCGGATATTCGCGACGACTTCGACGCGGTGACCGTCGGCCGTCATGGCGACCTGGGTCGCGGCGAGCTTCTCTTGTTCGCGCTTGGCCGTCTGGTGCGTGATGCGTTCGTGCGCCTTCTCGAGTTCCTCGGCGCCTGGATTGCGCCGCAAGCTGCCATGCGAGCCGTCGAGCACGACGAGCGTGCCGTTCGGGAGTTCGAGCGCGCCCTCGTCGATGCCGCAGATCGCCGGGATGCCGAGCGAACGCGCGAGGATCGCGACGTGGCTCGTGGCGCCGCCGGTCGTCGTACAGAAACCGAGCACCTTGCTGCGATCCAGCGAAGCGGTGTCGGACGGCGAGAGTTCCTCGGCGATCAGGATCGAGTCGGCGGGCACTTCGATCTGCGCCTGCTTCACGCCAGCTAGGAGCGCCAGCACACGGCGCCCGACGTCCCGGATATCGCCGGCGCGTTCGCGCAGCAGCGAGTTGTCGAGCTTCTCGAGCGTGCTCGCGTGGTTCTCGAAAGCGTTGCGCCACGCGAAGCCCGCACTCTTGCCTTCGCTGATGCTGCCGATCGCCAGGTCGTTGAGGTCAGGATCTTCGAGCAGTTCGAGGTGCGCATCGAGGATCTGCGCCTTCGACGGATCGGTCAGCCTGGCCTTGAGCGCTTCGATCTGCTGATGCGCTTCGTGCCGGGCCGATTCCAGCCGCGCACGTTCGCGCTGTGGCGATTCGCCCGCTTCCCTGACCTCGATGACTTCCTGGCGGAACTGCACGATCTTGCCGACGGCAAGGCCGGGCGAGGCCGATACGCCGGTGAGTTCGTCGGCGTCGGCGGCCGCCGCGCGCCTGGCGAGGACGGGCGCTGCGGCAGCCGCCGGTGCGGGCGCGTCGCCGGGCTTTTCGCCGGAACCTTCGGCGAGCAGACGCGCAAGCGTGGCGGCGGCCTCGCCCGCATCGGGACCGGCAGCCTGGACGCGCACCTTGTCGCCGAACTTCGTCGCGAGACCCATGATGGATACGACGGACTTAGCGTTCGCACTGTCACCGCCGCGCAGCAGCCGGATCTCCGACTTGTACTTCTTCGCCTCGGCGGCGAAGACCGCGGCGGGCCGCGCATGCAGGCCCGCGGGATTCGGCAGTGTGACTTCGTCGGAGAGAATCGCGCCGGTCGCGCCGGTTGTCTCTTCCGAGACCACGCCGCCGACAAGTTCAACGGACAGCGCGGCGTCCTGTCCCGCGGTGACGAGGCCGATCGCGGGCACGTAGCGCGTCACGAGCTCCCCGTTGGCGATCACGATCTGGGTCAGCAGGCTCACCGCCTTGGCGCCAACGACGATCGGGTCGAAACGGATCAGCGGCTGCCCCGCCGTGACGATGTCGCCTTCCTTGACCAGCGCGGTGAAGCCCTCGCCGCGCAGCAACACGGTGTCGAGCCCGATGTGCATCAGGACTTCGAGGCCGTTGTCGCCCGTGATCGTCGCGGCGTGGCCGGCGCGGTGCAGTTGCGTGACCTTGCCGGGAAGCGGAGACAGCAGTTCATTCGAGGTTGGATCGATCGAAACGCCGTCGCCGACCATCTTCTGGGCGAAGACTGGATCGGGTACGGTTTCGAGCGGCACCATGACGCCCGAGAGCGGCGCCAACAACTCGATGCGGACCGGAGGCTGAGGAGCTTTCATTCGCGCGACTCCTTTTGTTCGACACTCGGCTGATACGGTTGATATGAGCGACGCGAGCCTAGTCTACGCTGGCGCGGAGGGGCTTGTGCTCAGGGTCTATCGAGATCGAGCAAAATTCTGTGTGTGCTGAGGCGCCGTGCTGAACGGTCTTGGACCGCCTAATCTGAATCATAGGCAACGACGTGATGATTCGCTGCCAAATTAATGTCCGTCAATTCGGGAATTGATGAAGGGCTGAAGACGCAGTCAAGACCAGCCTGTTGGGGAATCCATGCCATTTGTTCGCTGTGTGCAGCCAGTGCGCGGAAGCTTGTCGCGGACGTTGCGGCACGGTGGAAGGGTTCAACTTCCGAGCGCTCGTGCCCTTTGAACGACGCCATGACGGGCGACGATGAAGTCATCGCTTACATGGATTTTCAGACATTCGCGGCAAAGAAATCGATTCGCAACAGTGCCTGTCGCGCGCGAATGCGGACGATACGTCGTCAGTGTGCATTGAGAAAGGCGTGCAGTTCGTCAAAAAAAGCGCATCCGGGTTTTCCATGACGATCCAGTAGGGATCACGTGGCATGCGAAACTCAGTCACGTGTTCGGCTACTACGCGCATCATGTCTGCCATCAAGGGGCCAGTCGTGATCGCTGCGCCGCTCACAGCAAGTACCGGAATCTCGAGCGCGCCTTTTGACGCCAACAGATTGCGGTTGGCTTCGATGTCTCGCTCAAAAGCCCGACCTGGCTGGAGTGCCGCTCATAGTGCGCCCGGCGCTGAAGGGTAGAGACGTCATGCTCCAACGGGTCGGCGCCGATGGCATCGTCGTCGTACAGGCGTGCATCGAAGAAGACTTGCAAATTGGCCTTTTTCGACCCAAATGCATCTCGGGATTGTTGCGCGCGCTATGAGGGGCAAACTGATCTACACGGGGTCTGCGGGAAGCCGGTCAAACGCCTGCTTACCGGGCAACGGCGCGTCTATCACCGCCAGATGCGACGGCTCGGCGCGGAACATCTGCGCGTACGACTAGACACTCGTCAAGCCGTGTCGGACCGACCATCGCGACCGGTCCGAAAATCTGCAGCACGTCGCGCGTATGATCATTGATCTGCGCGGTGAAATCAGCGCGGTAACGGCTAAAATTGCGGTTTTAGCTTGGAATACGTGCATGTCTTTTGCCTCGCTTGGCCTGATCGATCCGTTACTGCTTAATTTGCAGGATCTTAAGTATGGGGCACCTACGCCGGTGCAGGCCAAAGCAATTCCTGCTGTGCTCAGTGGCAGGGACGTCCTGGCTGCGGCACAGACCGGTACTGGCAAAACGGCGGGTTTTGCGCTGCCGCTGTTGCAACGACTGGTGCAACAGGGCCCGGGGGTGTCCAGCAACCGCGCGCGTGTTTTGGTGCTCGTGCCCACGCGTGAACTGGCTGAACAAGTGCTGCAAAGCTTTATTGACTACGGCAAAGGCCTCGACTTACGATTTTTGGCCGCGTACGGCGGCGTGAGTATCAACCCGCAGATGATGACATTGCGCAGAGGTGTGGATGTGCTCGTTGCAACGCCGGGTCGTTTGCTGGATCTCAATCGCCAGAACGCAGTGCAGTTTGATCAAGTACAAACGCTGGTGCTGGATGAAGCCGACCGTATGCTGGATCTGGGCTTTGCGCTCGAACTCAACGCCGTCTTTGCTGCCTTGCCCGCTCAGCGCCAGACCCTGCTGTTCTCAGCCACGTTCACCGATGATATCCGCGCCATGGCGGCGAGCATTCTGCGCGGCCCGGTCAATATCAGCGTCAGCCCGCCCAATGCCACGGCCAGTAAGATCAAGCAATGGGTGGTGCCGGTGGATAAAAAGAACAAGCCTGACCTCTTCATGCACCTTGTGGCTGAGAACAACTGGGAGCGCGCGCTGGTGTTTGTCAAAACCCGCAATGGCGTGGATTACCTGGCGGCCATGCTGGATGAAGCGGGCTATGCGGTCGACACCATCCACGGCGACAAACCGCAACCCGCGCGCCTGCGTGCGCTGGAGCGCTTCAAGACAGGCGAAGTACATATGCTGGTAGCCACCGATGTGGCTGCGCGCGGGCTCGATATCGACGACCTGCCGCTGGTGATCAACGTTGATTTGCCGCTCGTGGCACAAGACTATGTGCACCGTATTGGCCGCACCGGACGCGCGGGCGCCAGCGGCGTAGCGGTGTCCCTCGTGTGTGCGGATGAAGCGCCGCAACTAGCCGCGATTGAAGCGCTGATCCGGCAAACGCTGCCCCGTGAAGAAGAGCCAGGTTTCGAAGCCGAACACCGCGTACCGCAAACCAGCACGACGGGCCAGATCATCAAGAAGCCCAAAAAGCCTAAGAAGCTTAAAGTACCGCAAGCTGCGCCGGGCGCCATGCAGGTGCTCAGCAAAAAACCGAGCGCGCAGATTGGCGAAAACAGACGCAAGTCTTTGGCGCAGCGCGCTGAGGCCGCGGGTAAAGGCACAGGCTTGTCTAGCGGCACTCCATTCGGCATGCAAGAGCCACGCAGCAGACCCGCCAGCAAGCCAACTGCAGGTTCACGTAAGCCGGCTGGCAAACCCGCTGGTCGCCGCAGGAAACGCCAACCCTGATCCGTGGAGATGAGTAACGCCGCCCTAGAACAAGCTGGAGATTTGCGGACTGCTGGCAGGCAGCGGCGCGGCTTCGACGTGCATCAGGTCGGCGGGTAACGGCGCACTGAATCTAGGATCTTTAGCAACTTCGGGTTCGAACGGACGTTGAAATCGTGCGTAACGAGCGTCCGATCGAGGTCGTCTCTGTCAATTGTGTTCGCTTTTCACAAGAAAGCCGTCATTTGATCGGCTCATCGCGAACTCTCGCCTTGGGTCGAGTGCGAGAGTTCGTGCCACGACAGCCGCAGTTGCCCTTTGCTCGAGATGCGGGCTTCGGCTCCTGGACCCGTTTCGGCCATTGAAGTTTTTAGAAAGATGACCGCTGTCTATCTACTTTGCGGACATCCGTCGAGGACCGGCAGGCCGTACTGACTGTTGCTCACACGTGGCGGCCCTTCACGCTTTTTTGCCTGCGCGTGAGACGGAGCGCTTGCTGGCACCCTTTGAAAAGCGTTGACGATTGCCAAGGAGCGCAACCAGCCGCGTCTCGCATTCGGAAAACGAGTACCCGCGCCGCTGCGAGATCATGAACGTGAGGGCGCGCATGTGCCATGCGCGCCGTTGGAGTTCGACAAGTGTTCCGTTCGCGAGGTCAACCGCCACCACATGATGCGGCATGTGCCCCCAGCATAAGCTGCCCCTTAGCAAATCGTGCTTCGCGCCGAGGTCATTCACCAGCCACTGGCGTTCACCGGCGACCCCCTGTTGGGTCCTTTCCGCATCGGGCTGATTGTCGGTTACGACGAGCTGGATGTGCCGGCCAAATTCCTCCCGCGGGATCGGCCCCGCGATTGCGGCCAGCGGATGCGATGGCGCACAGACGGTCACCATTTGCGCTTCACATAAATGCTGCCTTTCTATGGTACCCGGGCTCAGCTCCGGCACGTCGGTGATCGTCACGGCCAATGCGCACGTTCCTTCGAGAACCAGGCGCTCGCCGCCTTGCATGGTCGTCATGCGCAGATTGATTGCAACGGTTGGAAAGTCCGACTGCAGCCTGCGCAGGCATTCAATGAGGTGCGCGCGCGGAAAATAGGTATCTACTGCAATCGAGACCTGTGGCACCCCGGCTTCAGCAATCGCAACCGCGCGCATCTTCATTTCCTCGGTGCGTGAGATCACCCCACGAGCATCAGGCAGGAGGCTTCGGCCCGCTGCTGTAAGCGTGGCTTTGCGGGCGTTGCGTTCGAACAGCAACACATCGAAGGCACTCTCGAGCGCGTTGATCGCGTGACTGATCGCTGACTGTGCACGCCTTAGCTCCCGTGCAGCCCCGGAAAAGCTTCCCTGGTCACACACGGCAACGAAGGCCCGAAGTTGGTTGATGGTGACGTTGTCGAGCATACGTATCTAAAAAGTAGATGGTACCTATAGATATTCAGTCAATTGGCTTCATGGATCAAGAGGTCCAGAATTGTATTTCTCACTTTTGTTTCGAAGGATGCTTGACATGAACAGACTGAATGGAAAGACCGCCGTGATCACCGGTGGCGCTACCGGCATCGGCTGGGCCGCAGCAAAGCGCTTCATTGAGGAGGGCGCCTTCGTCTTCATCTTCGGCCGCCGACAGGAATCGCTCGACGCCGCCGTGGCCGACCTTGGGCCCAATGCCCGCGCGGTGAAGGGCTCGGTCTCGAATGAGGCTGACCTCGACCGACTCTACGCGGCGGTGAAGGCTGAGCGCGCAACCCTCGACATCGTCTTCGCCAATGCCGGGGCGGGAAGCCAGGCTGCGCTCGGCAAGATCACTGCCGAGCACATTGACGAACACTTTGACACCAATGTGAAGGGTACGATCTTCACGGTCCAGAAGGCGCTGCCGCTCATGAGCGAGGGCGGTTCGATCATCCTGACCGGATCAAGCGCTGGCACCACGGGCGCGCCGGCAATGAGCGCCTACAGCGCGAGCAAGGCGGCAGTGCGCAACCTCGCGCGGACGTGGGCGGAGGACCTGAAGGGCACCGGCATCCGGGTGAACGTGCTGTCACCCGGGGCGACTGCGACCGAACTCGCGAAGGAAGCGCTCGGCGAGGTGGGCCAGAAGGTCTACGCCTCGATGACTCCGCTCCAGCGCATGGCCGATCCGGCGGAGATCGGGGCTGTGGCCGCCTTTCTCGCGTCGTCGGACAGCAGCTTCATGACCGCCAGCGAGGTCGCCGTTGACGGCGGCCTGGCGCAACTCTGACGCGCTACGCCCGGCCAGGCGCTCCATTCAATTATTCGGAGCGCCGTAGGGCGTGGAAAACCAAAGGAGAATATATGAGTTACGCAATTATTGGATTCGGCAATATCGGCCAGGCTCTAGCCAAGGCATTTGCCCGAAGCGGCATCGAAGTATCCGTTGCAACCACGCGCGACCCGGAAAGCTTTGCATCCGCTGCGGCCGCGATTGGACCCACGATCATTCCCAAAACACTGGCGGAAGCAGTCAAGGCGGACATTGTCTTTCTGGCTGTCCGTTTCGAGGCGCACCGGGATGTCGCGAAGGCGCTGCCCAGTTGGCAAGGGAAGACCATCGTAGATGTGACCAATGCCTACGGCGTGCCCCCTGAGGAACTGGGGGGACAACCTTCTTCCAAGGCCGTCGCGCAGGCCTTCAGTGGTGGAAGAATGGTTAAGGGCTTCAACCATTTGGTCGCTGCCGTCCTTGAGCAAGAGCCGGCCGTACATGGTGGCAGGAGAGTCGTGTTCCTGGCGAGCGACGATGACGGCGCCGCAGCGGAGATTGGTACGCTTGCGGAAAATCTCGGTTTCGCGCCGATCAAACTTGGAGGGCTTTCGGAAGGTGGACTGCTTGTGCAGGCGCGCGGAAATAGCTGGGGTCAACTGATCTTTAAGGACTTGGTCAAGTTCGACTGATGACTTGTGATCGCAAATTCGATGCGATCCTGCCTCGTGGACCGCAACGTGTCCGATTAGATCGGACACAATCGGACGTAAGGAAAACGGAGAGATTCGATGCGCATCGAAGAGAATGTTCAGATTGTGAAGGATTTCTTTGCAGCAATGGGCGCCTACAATAAGCAAGATCTGCTGGCGTTGGTTGCCGAAGATATTGAGTGGATCATTCCGGGCGAGGACTGGCCGCTGGCCGGCACGCACCGCGGGCACGGGGAATTGACGGCTGTGCTTCAGAAGGCGTCTGAAGAGGTGGAAATGACATACCCAGAGCCCCCCGAATTCGTGGCGCAGGGAGACCGGGTACTGGTCGTCGGCGTCGCTACGGGGAAAATTAAAGCCACGAGTAAACCGTTCAAAGACAATTGGGTCTTCGACATTACCGTTCGAAATGGCAAAGTAACGAACATCCGCGAGTATATCGACACTCAAGCACTGGCGCGGGCCTCCAAGATGCCGTGAGCCATTGGCCCTGTCACGTCGAGACCGATGCGAACAAACGATTCGTGTGCCAACGAGTACGTTAAACAACGGTCTCCGGACATTTCGCTGATTCGAATGCCCAATTGCCGGGCGCGACCCACGTCTGAACGGCAAGGCATACGAATGATCGCGCAAGGGCGAAATCGGCCGGCAGCTGTTGTTCGTACGTGTCGGCGCTAGGACACTGAGACGTCCGTAGCGCTCGGCAACCCACCGTTCGATTCACCAAAGGTGAACACTGCGCAGTTGAAATTCGGGAGGCTGCTATGAACTCGTGGAGGTTGAGGTAGAGACAGAGTGGCGCCCATTCGGCTGCGCTGGAAGCCATCAACGCCGGTCGCGAAACACCCATCAAGATCCGCCAGACGAGGTACTTGGACAACATCCTCGAACAGGTCCACGGTGTGATCAAGAGTCGCACTCGACCCAATCTCGGACTAAAGAAAATCTGCTGCGCTCGCATCGTGCTTGGTGGCATCGAGGTGGTTTAAGCACCTGGGCCGCCGCTGGATTGAACGTCGTCATCGAGCTTTGCGTCGTTGGCATCGTTCCGCACATCAAGTTGACCGCCTTTTGCAACAGGGCCCAGTGGGAGCGCCAGCGCGCTTCCCCTTGATTTGCGCTTTTCCCTCGCCTAGGCTCTAGCACAACGCTTCAGATACAGGCCCGTGTGCACCCCGCACTTGGAAGCGTCTGATAGGTGAGCAAGGCGGCGTGGCGTTTTTTCGCCGGGGAGGCTTCCTATAGCTTGCGCCAGGGAGGCAAAGTGAATAAGCGGATGGTTAAATCTTTGGTCGTGTTGTCGGCCCTCTGGGGAGCATGGCCGGCGGCAGCCGCCGATGAGGAAGACAGCACACGCCATGACAGGGACCGTCCAGTCGCGAAGCTTTTCGACGCGAATGGCAAGCTTGTCGGCAAGTTGGTGTACTTCGACGCCTATGGCGCCCCAACCGAGGGGGGAGTGGTTCTCAGCATACAGGGGGCGCTGGTTTATGCGGGCATCCACCGTCTCACGACACTTTTTGTTGAGTCCGCAAGTCAGCTGCAGTGGAGCGGCGTCCATCCGCAGTTTTCGGGTCCGAACTGCTCAGGAACCGTCTACATTCCGAGTGCCTCTGGGCCACTCCGCCCCACAGCCATCCTGCGCAACGGAGCGACTGCCACGCTCTACGTCGCCAGCGGCGCGCCAACACAGATGGTGACGGTTCGCTCGGAAGACGCCTCCTGGGGCTGTTCGCCTTACGACTCTCCATCCCAATCAACAGCATGGACAGTCGAAAGTACCTTTGATTTGACGCAACACTATCCAGAGCCTCTGCGAGTCGGCTTTTGAAGGCACTTAGCTTCTTAACAAAGAGTGGGAGGTCGTGTCGCGATCAGGGCAAAATGGCGAAGCGGCGAACTTTGCTATTCGCTCGTGCCCGGAAGGCGGGCGCTCTTACGAGCGCAAGAAGCGCACAAGGAACGGGATCGTTGCAATCAAGGCGCAGACGCACATGTTGGCACGCGCGCGCTATCACATGCTGCAAATGCACACGCCATTTGAGGTAGCACGCTGTTGCGAGCAAACGGTTGGTGTAAGGGGCCCTACGGAGCACATTCAGTTTGACCAAAAGGACACCCGCGACTGCACCGATCGAGGCAGCGACCATAGGATGATCGGCGAGGTGTGTTGGATCATTTTGGCAAGCGAATTCATCATTCGTCATCCCGCGGTCCGCGCTTGACTTCAGTCGACGTCTTCCCGCCCTATGCCAGCACGAAGTCGTAGCGCGCCACGAAGTCGTAGCTTCCGCTGCCGGGGTCGATCGACATCAGCAGTCGTGGATCGAAGTGCCCATCGTGCAGGTTGCGCGGCTCGCGGGGAAAGTAAAGCTGGGTCGTGAGCGGCCGTCCGCTCGGCGCCTGCACTATGACGTGGAAGTGCCGCGTGCGGCCGGGATACAGTCCCGCCACGATGGTTTCAAGGCGGTAGCGCCCATCGCGGTCGGCGAACTGATGGCCGCGCAACCGGTAGCCGCGGACGTCATACGAGCCGGCGGCGTCGGCCTGCCAGAAGTCGAGCAGCGCGCCGGGCACCGGCACGCACCGCGTCGTCAGCACCCGGCCCGTCAGGAGGACCCTCCTGCCGCCGATGCCCGGTCCGAACAGCGATGTACGTAGCGGCGAGCGGGGCAGGAAGAACGGGCCGGCCGTCTGGGGCGGCGTCGCGTCGGGGTTGCCCGGGCAAGCGGGCGTTGGGGGAATGGTGGCGGCGCGGCTCTCATCAGCTTTGGCGAGCGCCAGCATCAATAACGTAGACGGCACCGCTCCCGAATTGCGGAGGAACTCGCGCCGTCTCTGGCTGACCTTTTGTTTACGTTCTTGCATAATTTCAAAATACCTTCTTGGCGGAACGTTGCAAATGCGCGTATGTGCACTCTTGCCGCTCACGCTGGTGGCGTCAAAACCCAACTCGCAGGGGCTCTGGATAGTGTTGTGTCAAATCGAAGGTACTTTCGACCGTCCATGCCGGTATTACATATGACGAGCTTTCACTCCAGCAGGTTTCCGGAGGGCCGGTGACTGTCGATTGCACCGTCACCATTTGTTGAAGTGTGCCGCTAGCGACGTACAGCGTGGCTGTTGCCCCGCTGCGTACGATGGCCGCTGGGCGGAATGGCCCGCGGGCATATTGAACGAAGACCGTTCCTGAGCAGTTCGGCCCCGAATAGGACGGACCGAAGCCATGCCACTGCAGCTGCGTTGGAGTGTCAAGTGGACGCTTTATGCTCGCATAAACGAGCGCGCCATGTATGTTCAGAATTACTCCTGGATCGCCGAATTCCGGCTCGCCGAAGTACACTACATTGCCAACATACTTGCCGTTAGCGTCGAAAAGCTTTGGGACCGGACGGTCACTGCTATGGTGAAAACTGTCTTCATCATCGGCGATCGCCACCGACCCTGCTCCCCACAGGGCGGACAACAGTACAAATGATGCAACAAGTTGCTTATTCACTCTGCCTCCCATGCGCGCAGGATAAAGGAAGTTTTCCGGGTTAAACCGACGCGCCGCTTTGCCTACCGTATCGGGGCGTTTCCAGCTATCGACTCCCGAAAAGGGCGGTTTGGAATGGTCGTGTTAGAGGCTAGGCCAGCGGAACCAAAAATGAAGGTGAACGCGCCGGCGCATTGTAAGCAGCAGTCACTTCATACACCGCGATATAAGCGGTGCATGGGCCAGCCCGAGATTACCAGTGCTCGCGTTCACCGAGCACCGGTTCCTTACGTCAGCGATTCGGGTCTAGAATCCAACTCGCAAGAGTTCGGGATAATGTTGTGTCAAATCGAAAGTACTTCCGACCGTCCATGCTTGCACTTCCAATGGCGGGTCGACCGCTTTGCAGAGGCCTGGTCTGTCCTCTACCGAGCGCACCGTCACGACCTGTCTAGGTCCTTCGCTGGCTACATAGAGCGTGGCTGTCGCACCGCTGCGCACCATGGCTGTCGGGCGAAATGGCTCGGACGGGTAGGCAATGTACACCGTTCCTGAGCAGTTCGGACCTGAAAAGTAGGCGCCCGCGCCCCACCACTCCAGTTGCGTAGCAGACCAATCCCCTGCAGGTGTACCGACACGATTGATGCCCGCATAAACGAGGGCGCCGTGTAAGTCGAGAATCACGCCGCCCTCGGCAAAGCCGTTGAAGAACACCACCTTGCCGACGAACTTGCCATCAGCGTCGAAAAGCTTCGCGGCATAACCGTCCCTGTCACGGTGACGGCTCTCTTCCGCATCGGGGGCTGCGACCGACCATTCTCCACAAAGCGTGCACAACAAAACCAAAATTTTAACAATTCGCTTAATCACTTTGTGCCTCTCTGGCGCGCAAACAAAGTAAGTCTCTCCGGCATCAAGCGCCACGCCGTTTTGCGCACAGCAGGCTTTGAGTGCTGAAACGCGCCGACTTTCGGAAACTTTATGTTAAAGGCTAGGCGAGCGAAAAGCGCAAATCAAGATGAACTGGGCGGGCAGCTAGCCACCATCCTGGTCTAGGAGACGCGCAAAGCGAACCGAGACGGCACGTGATCATCCCAACTGTACCACCCCAAAGCGCACCAGTACGGACCAAAATATGCCAGAGCTGAACAGGTTATTCTCGCGACAAGATCAGGATAGCGAACAAACGACGAAAAAATAGAATTGCTTATGGCGGCAGCGAGTAAAGCTGCTCGGCATGAGTGTATCGGACGTCACGGTCTTCCATTTGGCCTTTGGCGATCATGTGCATGTGTACGAACACCTCCGGTTTGCGAAGGATTTTTTGCCTGTTCTAACGTGTGGTGAACGGCCAGCGCCTGCTGCAGTCGGCGAGCGACATTTTTCGGGGTTGGTCCAGAATGCATCATACGGGCAATGATTTCTACGTCAGGCAGTTTCGCGACATGAGAGGAGCCTTCGACTTCACGAGCTTCGACGTCGATGATCTCGGCGAGTAAGCGGTGTCGTGCGGCATCGCATTGGCTCATTCGATGGCAAAAGCCGCCGACCTCGCGGTGATCAGCGGCTACATGGGCAGAGGGAGTGAGTTCGATGAAGCGATCGGGCGGTTTGCGCATGCCTATGCTGAACAGAATGAGGCGGATTGGGCCGCTTTGATTGCTGCCGTCAACGCAAGGCGCATCCAGGCCACGCGTGAATGATCACGGGCGATAGAAGGGCTATCCGTTCCGGGTGCGTCGGTGATTAGAGAAAGCGTTAAAAATCGCCACCGTCGTTCGAGATCTACGATTTCGAGCGCTTGAGGTATCCGGCGTTTATTGAGCCGGTTTCGCTTCGCGAGTCTGGTTCGTCTGTCGGGTCGATGCGGAAGCATCTCAACAGGGTCATTGGAGTGCTCGATCGCGTGCGGGTGGATACTGATTCGAAATGTAGCGTCCGGTCTGGGCGGATCGACGGTCAAGCCATGGAATGTCTGCTTCTTGATCGACCCGTCGCGGTGTGCTCGGACCGCGATCGCTAGGAATTTTGCGGATCGGCGCCAGACTCCTGTGGCCGCGCGGCATCGACTCTTTCCGCTCGACGCGAAGCGCGTGGCAGCTGCGAAAAAGCGAGTCCTGGCACATAGAAGAGCAGATCGCGCAAGCGCCGGGCTCCTGCGAGCGCGAGGCAAGTGGGCGCGTCTACGCCCAGCATGCCGCCGATGAAGACAAAGCCGCCTTCCTGCACGCCAAGTCCTCCCGGCACCAGAAAGGCCACGCTGCTGACGACCTGTATGAGCGCTTCGAGCGCAAGCGCCTTTGCGAACGTCGCATCGGAACCGAGTACGCGCAGTGCAATCCAGATTTCGAGTGCGAAGCCCGCGCACTGCAGCGGTTGCCAGATGAGCAAATAACGCGCGATCGTGCCCCGCTGCCGCCAGATCAGCTTGATGGACCGATCGATGCGCACGGAATGGCCAACGAGACCATAGACTTTCCCGCTCGTCAGCCGGTTGAGTGTTCGCGCCGCGCGCTCGAAAGGCCGCGCATGCTGCACGAGGGCGAACATCAACAGTACGGGCGCGAGGGCTCCGATGCCCATCGCAAGCCGTCCGGCGAGCTGCGCCACGCCCGATGAAGCGCCGTCCAGAATATAGCCGGTCGCGACGAGCGCAAAGACCAGTTGACTGATCAGCGTGAGTTGCATATCGGCGACGAGACTGGCCGCTGCGGCCGCGGGACGCACTCCGGCATGTACAAGCATGCGGAACGAAACGATCTCACCGCCGATGCGCGCCACGGGCAGCAGTCCATTGATCGACTCGCGAATCCAGACGAGCCTGACCATTGCCGCGAATGAGGGACGTTGCGCGGCGCGGATCAGTGTTCGCCAGTCCCAGGCGTTCGTAAGCATGGGCAGGATGTGCGCAAAGGCTGCCAGGAACAGCCCAACACCCGCCGTGCGCAGCAGATGCAGGATCGCCGCCGGATTGTCTCGCCAGATGAGCCATGCCGCCACTGCCAGGCCAAAGAGGGCGGCTACACTTCCGAGATGTTTCATCTGCGCACGACCGTTATGTCAATGTCGCTTTGACCAGATCGCTGACTTTCTCCACAGCTATTCATTCCTGATGCACGGGCGCCAGCATGCCGTTATCGTCAACCCTGAAACGCCGTCCGCGCCAGACCACACGCGAGGTGAAGAAACTCGCAATGTAGATCATGAACTGCACGACATCGCACAGGGGCATGTACCAGAGCCCTTCGCAAAGTTGTCCGGTCGCGCGATCCGTCAGGCAGATCAGCATTGCGCGGACGGCCAGAGAAAGTGCCGCCAGTGCGCACGTTGCAGCCTGGCCGCCAGAAAACATTATTGCAAGCAGCGCGAGTGGAAACGGATGCATCAGGACAGAACCGAGATGCCCCGCGCGATCTGCAGCGCGAATCGTGCGGCTCCAGCGCAACTCATGAGCGAATAGCTTGCCGAACGTATCCTCGACGCATGCATGCTGCACGACGAACGGCGCGATGGCGACTGAAAGGCCGCTTTCCCTCACGGCCTCGCCGATTGCGTAGTCTTCGGCAAGGTGATGCGCGAATTGGGTGAGTCCCCCGATGCGCAGAAGCGTTGCCCGCGTCACTGCGATCGATTGACCGAAGCACGGCCGTGCGCGTCCGATCGCGAGCCCCGTGATGACGCTCGGCAGAAAGTGATAGTTGGTTGAGGCTGCCGCAACGCGAGGCCAGAAGCCCGGAGCGTACAGGCCGCGAAAAGCGCTGGTCACAAGGCCGACGCCGGGCTGCTGTAGCGCACCGACGGTATGACGCAGGTAGCTCCGATCGACACGAACATCGCTGTCGGCGAGACAGAATATGTCGTATTCCGCGCGCTCGAGCATGTTGACCAGATTGGCGATCTTTCGGTTCGGCCCGTAGAGTCTGGCATCGACCACAATGGTTATTCTTGCCTCGGGATAGCGCACGCACAGCGCGTCGACAGCACGAAGCGCGGCGTCCTCGGGGTCGTGCACACCGAAAAGATAATGGATCGGCCCCGGATAGTCCTGCTCAAGGAAGCTCGCGAGGTGTTCGAGCAGATGCCATTCGTCGCCATGCAGCGGCTTGACCACCGTGATTCCCGGGTAGTTTTTGGGCACACTGGCGCAACGCCCAAAGAAACGTCCGACCAGCAGGCTAGCCGACACGGTATAAGCGATCCCCGCCGCAGCGCATAGGCCACATAGCGCAGCAATAAAAACAAAGACCGTTTGTGCAAGATGCTGCAGGTCCATATGCCTCCAGGCGATTGCGTGACTGGGTGAACACGGCTGTCGTCGCGTTAACGAAGAATCGTCGCGCGGCAAACGGTACAGGGCGTTAGTAGCAAAGGTACGAGAGCGGCGACGCAGCGTATTTCGACGACGAGCGCTAGAAAAAGCGAGATCAAAGGTGCGCGGAGGGAGCCGTCGCGGAGCAAGCGGTGCGACGGGGAGTGCCAGCGTAAGACGGCGTGCGGCCATGCGGATGTCACCGTTCGGCTCTCACATGGATCTGGATGTGGGCGCCAGGAATCCGAAGCCTGCGGCTCGAATGCTTAAGGAACGCTTAAGCTGTGTTGGTGCCTTGATAGTTGAGGCAGCATGTAAGGCGCCCGAAATGCACGGCACCGATTTTCAGCTTCGACGTAGATTGACCGGCCTCCGCGGCGCTACAACGTTAGTTCGGGAAAAGGCTTAAGGAACGCTTAAGGCGCTCCAAACAAACAAAACACAAATCGTCTAGTGCGCGCAGTCACGTTCGAACCGCGCGCAGTTTCGTCGATGCGCTGAGGCGACCACGAACATCAAAATAGGGGTGGACCGGCGCAGGCTTCCGTCTAGCGCAAAGGCGCAACCCGGCGAGAGGCGGCAGTAGCGAAACGGCGTCACAGTGGGACGAGTCGAATTTGGCGCAGCTTCGCAATGAGACTTTGACGGGTCCGACTGGTTGCTGCGGCCATGATTCGTTCGCCGAATGCTGACCATGCGGTCGTGGAACGCTTCGCAACGAGCCGGACCCACCGGATTTTCTTGCGTCAGTGCGTACTCACGACCTGGATTCCGCCATTCGGGAAAGCAGCGACACCGGGTGCGAAGGGAAGGTACGCCTGTCCCGTTGCACCGTCGACGGCGACAGAATGCGCGTTGTTGCCGATCGCCAGCGTTGTGAGGATCGAGCGGCTAGCCGCATCGACGATGGCGAGCGTCGGCACGAAGTTGGACGCAGCGGCGATCTTGTTCGTCTGATAGTGCCGAGCCGGCAGGAAGTAGCGATTCGACACGCTGTCGTAAGCGATCTGGTCCACGCCGCCGAACGGAATGGTGGCAAGCGTCGCACCAGTCGTTCGATCGAGGATCAGCGTGATGAGCGGATCGCCGGGAGCAGGATCGCATCCTACGATCATGTCGTTGTTCGGCCCGAGATCGAGGCCGGTCGGCGCACACTTGCCCAGCGGGAACACATGCGTGACCGCAGGCGCGCCTGCCACGACAGTCGCAGCGGGAATCACGTTGACCTCACCGTCGGGATTCGCGGTGGTGCCGTCATTATTGACGATGAAGTTCTTGCCTTTGGGGTCATAGACGCACGCTTCCAGGCCGCTTGAGTCCGTGAAGGTCAACTTGCTAACCACGGTCTGTGTCTTGGTCGAGATGAATGTGGCGAACGGCGGGGACTCACCTGGACTGGAGAACATGACGAGACCATCGTCCGGGTCGTAGCAGCCCTCGTCGACGCGCGAACCGGAGGTGCTGATCGGTATTGTCTTCACAAGTTGCTGCGTGCCGACATCGAGAATCTTGACGGCATTAACGTCGCCCGCATAAAGGGTGTTCGTGCCTGGAATGCCGACTAGTCCATCTGGACCCGAGGTGTCCGTCGAGGCGCCGATCCCGGTGAAGTTGCCCTTGATCTGCGCTACCAGCGTGTTGGATTTTGTATCGACAACGTCCACAGCCGCATTGCTGCGATCGGCCAGATAGTATTTTCCCGAGTCGACGTAGCCGATGTCGAAGCTAAATGGCGGCGATGCGGAATTCGGCACCGCAATGGTCGCGACGACTCGCGGCCCGCTATTCGAATTGTCGTTTCCGCCGCATCCCGCAAGCAACGCGGAAATGGTAAGCGTGCAAAGTGCTGCCGCGAACGGCATAACTCTCGTCATTGCTGTCTCCAAAAAATAGTTTTTGATTTGTCGCGCAGATTCTGAAAAGGCGCGTCTGCATCAATTTCGGAACACGCCGCGGACTTGCCGGCGTGATTCACACTAGCGTCAAAATGGCGGGAGGGTATAGGGGAAAACGCATGTGGAGGCAGGATGAAGCAGCGGCTGCGACGAAGCTCGGTGCAGTTAGCTTTTAGATTCAATGCCTTGGTGGCTTGAACGCTTAAAGTCGTTACTGATTATAATTTTTGTATTTATCAAGCGTTGATTTGGATGGTCAGAATAGATTCTGAATGGATGAGGGCAAAGAATAAGACGACGGTAATTCAACCGTAAAGACTACTGGAAAATTCGGTCGCTGATTCTCTAAAGAGATCGGAGGCGCTTAAGCGTTAGATAAGAATTGATTGATATCGTAAGCGAGGGCGGCGGCTTAATCAACCGACCCGATACAGAGGACGAAGCGATCACTAGCGATCAGCACGCTTTTCCAGCAGTCCGACCTGCGAACGGACGGTCTCCGGTTTCAAATCGCAGATTTCAGAAGTGCCCCACGACGTCCGCATCAGGCCGTCTTCTTTTGCGTGAGAGATTGCGGAAGGATAAACTGGCGTACCGCGGATCCTGCGACATATGGTCGAGCACCCCGTTGGCGCGATCAAGGCATGGATGGGCGCCACTCAATTCCTGACTCGGACCATCGGGCGAGTGAGCACGGAAATGAGCGTGCACGTGCTTGCATACCACATCAAACGGGTGATTGTGCTACTCGGCTCAGAATCCGCTATGAAGGAAATGCGAGCGCGATGCCCTCAGGAGTTTGTTATCCCCCGGAGATAAGTTTGTCTGCGGCTGAAAATTCGCCTTGCCGAAACGAAAGGCTGCGACTTGCGCCGAGGCTGAGCTTCGTCAATCCGTGGCGGTGCGTTTTGACACGCTCTGGGCCAAAGGCAGTTGGACACGTAGCGATTCACACGGACGTTCGGACGTCTGAAAGTGCTTCAAATACGGTCCTTCAACCGCCTCGTCAATAAACATCATGTCCGTCGAGTCCGCTGACATGATGAGGCCGATGAAGCTGCCGCGTCAAAGTGCAAGTCGCAACGATCGCTGCAGCAAAACCGGAAGCGGCGCCGACCCTGAGCGGCCAGCGTGGGCCGAAATGGTCGGCGATCCAACCCACGAAGGGCGCATTAACCGGTGTGCCTCCTAACGCGATGGCTAAACGAAGCGCCATAACCCGTCCTCGCATCGCCGGCTCGGTCGTGAGTTTGATCAACCTGGTGGTCGCGTTCATAAAGGTCAATGCGGCCATTCCGGTCACGACGAGCGCGCCACCGAACGACCAATAGTTCGGTGCGATGGCGCCGAGCATGCAGCCCACGCCAAACAGCGCGGCGCCGATTTATAAATGTTCGAACCGGGGTCTCGCATGACTGGCCGCAATCAGCGGGCCGCAAACGGTTCCGATCGCCATGCACGATGAGAGAATTTCAAATCCGCGTGCATCATTGTGGAAGACGCTGCCAGCCATCGTCGAAATGAACGGCGCGAAATTCAGTCCGAGCGTGCTGATCAGGAACAGCATCAGAGAATTGCCTTCAAGTCAGGGCGATGCCACGCATAGCGCAATCCGTCCAGCAGGCTTCGTTGTGCGCAGAGTGCTCTCGCGCTGTGGTTAAGATCTTAGACCCGAATCATGCGACCCGCGTTGAATGAGGTCGGAGTGTGTGCAATTTCGATCGCCAAGTCTGCGTTTGCTGACTAGTTCGGTGACGAATGCCTCTAAGCTCGCGTCTCCGCTCGGCCCCTAACCGTGGCATGGTCTTGTTGATATGCTGTGCCTAATGTCGCTCTTGGACTCAGTGTCGCCAGCGCCGGGCTTCATCGAACAGCCAGAAGCGCCTCGTGAGATCGACGAGTCAGGTCGGTTCCGCGCCCGTGCCGCGGGCAATCAGGAATTTGTCTAGCTGCTCGAACGTCTCGGGCATCGCCTCGTCCATTCCCTCGATGGCGACGTCGAGCGCTTCCT
Organism: Caballeronia humi; assembly: GCF_001544475.1. GTDB lineage: Bacteria > Pseudomonadota > Gammaproteobacteria > Burkholderiales > Burkholderiaceae > Caballeronia > Caballeronia humi. Next base: position 26,999 of record NZ_FCNW02000064.1, read on the forward strand.
TCGACGGATAGAGCTCACGCATCACCAGCAGCGTCTTGCCGTCTTTCTCCTCGAAGGTCACTGTCGTGACGGCACCGTCCTCGCTTTCCTCGTTGGTCCAGACGAGGCGCGCATTCGGCACCACTTCGAGATACCTGCCGAAGAACGCCAGGGGCGCCGTGGCCTTGGGATGAGCGAACTCCAGGCGGTAGCCGCCGCCGACACGGACATCCTGTTCGCATGAAAGAAGTGTCGCGCCGCTCGACTGCGGCACCCACCACAGCTTGAACAGCTCGGGCGTGGTCCACGCTTCGAACACGAGCCGCGCCGGGGCGTCGAAGGTTCGCGTGATGATCAGCTCGCGCTCGGACGTTCGTTCCGACGTCGTGCGGTTGCTCGTGGGGGCGGGCTCATTCTCTCTTTTTGCGACCATCACGTTTCTCCTTGCGTTTGAGGTCTTCGATGACCGTGTCCAGCGCGTCGAAGCGCGCGGCCCACATCTGGCGGTAGTTCTCGATCCAGGCCGACTCTTCCTCGAGACGGCGCGAGCCAAGCTTGCAGGTCCGCACGCGTCCCACCTTCTCCGTGGTGACGAGCTCCGCCTGCTCCAGTACGCCGATGTGCTTCCTCATGCCGGTCAGGGTCATGTGGAACCGCTCGGCGAGGTCTGTGACGGACGCGTCGGCACACATCAACTGCTCCAGCACGCCGCGTCGGGTGGGATCCGACAGCGCGGCGAACGAGGCGTCGAATCGAGCTTTTTGAGAATACTGAGCCATATGGTTCAGTATTACATGCCCATCGACGGCAGGCAAGGGGAAGGAGCGCTCGCGCGCGCTGCCGTGGCGCGCCGACGATTTCGCCGCCAAATGCCAAGGCGCGCGGCTGCGTCGTCAAGCCGTTATCTGCGTTTGCGGTGGGTCGGGCCGTTGGCGACTATGCAAATGACGCTCCTGTCCAGCACAGTTTCACTGGCAGTGGAAATTCTGTGACGTACTAACAGGAACACGGTGATTTCGAAGCTAAGGCCCCTCGAACGAGGGGCATCGTTGAATTCGCTCCCGTTACTTATCTACGCTGCCACGATACCGACCGATCCGCCTCAGCTCGACGAGTTGTTGTGAGCGTGAGCGTTCTTTCTGACGGTATTACGACCGTTTTCTTGTTCCATTTGGAGCGGCGAGCACGCGAGCGAGGCGCCTCTTTCGCTCCGATGCAAATGCCGCGACTAGCGCACGTCCGCGCGGACCTGCGCGGCGCTCCCGTTGCCATGACGGCTCGCGCGCAGCACGGCCGCGACGAGCAGCGCGCCCAGCACCAGTCCGCCCGACACGACGAACA
>NZ_FCNW02000065.1 GCF_001544475.1 Caballeronia humi
ATCGGCAATCGGCGGCTCGGGCGCGGATGCAGCAGCCAATGCCTGGAGCAAGCTGGGCGGCGGCTGGCGCTAAAGCCTCGTTTGTCGATGTAAAGACGCGGCGCCCGGTTTGATATCGGTCGACTGGGCTCCGCCTCACCGCAATCAAAAAAACAAACCGTTTCAAGGGATCGCAAAGCGTCGCGTTCCCCTTCATTCCGGAGAAGCATCATGATCAAGACCACTTTGCAACTCGCATGCGCGGTTCTGTTTTGTATCGGACATGCCGCGTACGCGGATACGACCGCCAATTCGTCGTCGGGTTCGACGTCCGGTTCGACGTCGGTCGGGATCGGACAGGGCGGCGGATCGAGCCTCAACAACATCGGTACCTCGGCTACCTCGTCCGCGAGCACCAACTCGGCTTCGTCTTCAGTGGGTGGCATCGGCAGCGCCAACGCATCGGGAGGATCGTCGAACGTGAACGTCTCCGTGACGATGCCGGCGATGACCGCATCGAACGGCACCTCGGGTTCGGGTGCGACAGGAAGCACGCCCGATGCCACCACGAAGGCCAGCACGGCCGGCACAAGCCCCTACGACACGCGCGCCACCGTCGACTACAACCAGAGCTCGTACTCGGTGCGCACGACGCCGTCGATTGCCGCGCCTTCGCTCACAACGACGCTGTCAGACACTTGCATGGGCTCGGCGAGCTTCGGCATTTCGGTGACGGGCTTTGGCGCAACGGGCGGCACGACGATGGTCGACCAGGCTTGCGTACGCCGTCTCGATGCACGCGAATTTCGCGCGATGGGTCTCACCGACGTAGCGCTCGCGCTCCTCTGCCAGAGTGACTCGAATCGACGCGCCGTGGAAGCGACCGGCCATCTGTGCCCGGGCACGACCGCCCCGCTCGCAAAGACAGGCGATGGCGCTACGTTCTCGGATGATGAGAAATACCGTGATCCGATCGTGCGCGCGCGGCTCGGTCTGCCGGTGACGGCCGCAAACGATTCGGCCGTGCAGATAAAGTCTCAGCGCGCGCCTGAGGTGAAGAAAAACGAAGCAGCGCCGTCCGGCCTGCTGCAAAGCGAAGTGGCTGACGTAAAGACAATCCCGGTCGAAGACCGTAAGATCCAAGTTTCGCTTGTGAAGTAAGACTTGCGAGGCCTGTCAGGCGCAATGACAACATGCGTCTTGGAGAATAAGTGCCTTAGGACGCTTCTCTCTAATTTTAGGGTTGGTCGTTGTTGCGGGACCGGAAAGCCAACCCTCGTTTTCCAATTGAGGCATCCGTATGAAGAGTCGTCCGATGCTCATGCTGCTCGCGCTGATGACAGCGGCAGGCGTGAATGCACAGGCCGCGTCGTCAAGTTCGGTCCTGTGGGCGGCGAGCCCTGCAGGCCAGCAGCCGATGCCGGGTGGGCCACCTCTCACGCTGTTGCCGTCTTCGAGCGGAGCGGTGCCGCTAAAAACCGGCGATGGCGGCAAATGCCTGCTCGTAGCGCGGCGTGGCACGCAGATCGTCGCGGTCGAATTGTCGCCCGTGGTGAACGGGCCGAAACTCGTCGGCTGGGTGCCGAAGCAGATCGATATGAACACGCTGACCTCGAAGTGGGGCTATCAGCCGGCACAGGCTAGTAGCATGGTGAGCGCGTTTAGCAATCCCGTTACGAAGTCGATCGCGAGGACGAACAAGACGAACGTGTCGTCGGGCGCAAGCGCTGAATCGTCGGCGACAGTAACCGTCAACGGCAAGACGTATCACAGATACACGCAATTCAAGGACACTTCGGCTGAGGCGTCTGCAAGCGCGTCGGATGAGTATTTTTGCGAGTAACGCTTCTTTGCCGTCGAAGTGAAGGCGACCATTGCTCATTGTTGAACGGGTCGGCGTCACGAAATCGTAATTGTGTTGGTCCTGCGACCTGCTGCCAATCACCCGCGGCGCAGGTCGGTGAGGGTATCCGGGATTTGTGTGTGAGGCGGATCAAGGCTCATAGCCCGATATTGAATCGCTCGGGGTAACGCAGCGCGAACTGTGTCATGGCGCTTTCCCAATCGTGCCGGGAGCCAGTCCACTTGCAACGACGCGTCAGACGGGAAAGTGGCCACGCGCCTTGATGATCTTGCGCAGTTGCATGTGCAGCGACTCGATCGCGTTGGTCGTGTAGACGATTTTGCGGATTTCGGGTGCGAACGCAAAGAACGGAATAACCTGCTCCCAGGCGCGTCGCCAAAGCGCGGCGATCCAGCGAATTGCGGATTAAATGCACGATGCACGTCTGCGTCGTGGTCTCGGGAAACACGGCGTTGATCGCTGCGGGGAAACCCTTGAGCCCGTCGACCACAGCAATCAGGATGTCCTGCACGCCGCGCAACTTCAAGTCGTTGACCACGCCCAGCCAGAACTTCGCCCTTTCGGTCTGCTCGATCCACAGGCCTAGCACCTCGGGCGTGCCGTCGCGTCGCACGCCCAGCGCCAGATAGATCGCCTTGTTGCGCACGACGCCTTCGTCGCGGATCTCCACGCGCAGCGCATTGAAGAACACCACCAGATACATCGCCTCGAGCGGGCGTTGCTGCCATTCGCGCACCTCATCCATCACCGAATCGGCGACCGTGCTGATGAAGTGCGGCGACACCTCGAGGGCGTACATTTCCAGTAGAAAGCCCTGGATCTCGCGCACCGTCATGCCGCGCGCGTACATCGCGATGATTTTGCTGTCGAATCCCGTAAATCGCTGCTCGCCGCGGGCGATCAGCACCGGATCGGAACGTGCCGTTACGATCCTGTGGAATGTCCAGATCGAGCGTGTCGTCGTCGGTAAGCACGCGCTTGCGGCTGCACCCGTTGCGATGGTTGGTACCGCTCTCGGGACGCGCTTCGCCATGCTCATAGCCCAGATGATGGGTCAACTCGCCGCCCAGCGCGCGTTCGGAAATCGCTTTCTTCAGCGCCGCAAGACCACACGCCTCACGGCGCTTCCGTTCATCCACAGTCACGAAATCGAGTCTTTGGCACGTGACATCGTAGCCATCGTTTTTTTTCTCCTCAAGAGAGCCCTCGCTTTCGGCGCCTAGTGGTAAGTACCGTGCCCAACTTTTGATAACGACATATAGCCCCTTTGTCGAAGGCAAATTACAACCGCCGGCAGGCGACGGTAACAATACACCATCGTGCATTAACGCCATCTACGGCTATTTTTTTCCGATTAATCTTTCAAAAACCTAACATGCGGTTGCCTTTTATGACAGGGGTGCGGATATATTTCCGACACATTCTATGGTCGATTTCTCGAACCCGCGTTGACGTGTTGCGTCTTAGACATTTTTTTAACGGACCTCTTGGATGTGTACGCTACCGCACATATCGGCCTTAAGATAATCGATAAACATTTGTCCGACCAGCGTGGACTAAGCTTTTTATTGCTTTCCCTCAAATGGACTTAGCAGTGAATGTAAGTCGGACGTTCGTTTTAATTTAATTCTCGGTAGAATTTACGAATTAAGAAAGATAACCACGATTAAATTGTAACAAGGGTTTCTTTGCCGCTTGCTTGTGAATATATTCCTCCTCATTAAAGAGCTTCCCAATATTTAATAGTAGTACGAATCAAAAGAAGCTGAATCGCTGCTCGGAAGGCCGAAGGAGATTTAAAGTGAACGGTCAATGCGTGGTGCTGAACGTGGAAAGGCAAGGGCTAAGCTGGTGTGCCGACTACACCCGCCGCATCTATGGTCGACAGCCTGTTCTTCATTTCTTCGAGATCGATCAACAAGCGCTTAGGCGGCTGCGAGCGACGGTTCGAAAATCGTTCGCTGAGCCTCTGCTCCGCGAACAGCCGTCGCCACTGAGATAGCGACTGTCCACGTCCCTTAAACGGTTTTGGAAAAACTCATCTTTCTTTTCGATCGCATTCGATCGTATTTTCGAAAAGATGACCCGTTATTTGTTATTAGGTATCCTTATAAAAAGTCTGTGCCTAGCATTTGTGTTTTGTGCGAAAAAAGGTGAAGTTTTAAGCAAGCTATTTAAATCACAAGATTTGTAACAGTGGTTTTCTTTACCTATTTCGGCGCATATATTCGTCGATAAATCAAATAAATGTATAACATTTTTACAGTTCATGTAAGCCAAACTAAACCAAAGAGGTCAGTTTGAGGCTGGAGGAAATTAAAATGCGCGGCCATTTTTCGTTTCCAAACACGATGATGCAGGCTGTTATGTATTCTGCAACTGCGCCGCTGTCATAGCGCCTTCCAGATTTAGGTGGATAACCAGTCAACTGAGCGCTTCGAGCGCCGTTTGCGTTCGTTTTGAGTTCTGACTCGATCAATCTTGATCGAGCGCCAAGCTCCTGCCACCTTGTTAGTAGAACAGTGCCGCTCGTTAAGCGTCATGGAATAGCTTTGCTTATTCGATTGAAATAAGTGCGAATCCAAGATTTTAGTCGTGAACCGGATCTGCGATTGGCGCCGTTGCAGACCCCGGAAACTCGTGCGCCTTTTTGGAGACTGCTGTGAACCGCAAACTCATCGTTGCTGCTCTCTTCACATTTGCTTCCGCCTCTGCTTTCGCCGTGTCCGGGACGCAAACAAGTTCTTCTTCTCACTCGGGCGGTGGCTCCGCCGCGACCACCACTGGCGGTATCTTCGTCGCAACGCAAGCTGGGGGGGCCAGTGCTTCGTCGTACGCACTCGCTGGCAACCTCGGCCCTGTTGGTGGCTCGACGACCGGCACAACGGCGCAGAACGGTAGCAATGCAACGGTCGGCGGCATCGGCCATGGGTCCGCTTCGGCATCGGGCGGCTCGGGTGCGAGCTCCAGCGCCAACGGATTCAACTTCAACTGGCATTAAGCGCCAGTCTGCGGTTAGACAGTCGAGCCCACGGCGGCGCACTTATAGCAATGGCGTGGGCTTGATCTCTTTTTCGTCATGGCGCGGAGGAGGTTTTCATGAAAGCGAAGCTTGTCGCTGCAGTTCTTGCGATGGCATCATCACCGCTTTTTGCTGGCGGCTATAACACTTTGACAAATACCGCGTCCGGTTCATCCGGTTCCACTGTAGCGGTGCTTGTTGGGTCAGGCGGTTTCGTCGGGACCAATACCGGTTCGACTGGTGCGACCGCTGGTGCAACAAGCGGTCCGGCCGGAACGAGCGCATCGGCGAGTTCAAACAATACAAACACTTCGACCGGAGCGGGCAGCGGCCTTGGCGGCGGTGGTGGGGTAGGCATCAATATCAGCGCGTCACAGGGTACAGGCAATTCGCCAAATAGTAGTTCCACCGCAGGAACGGTTTCGGGTGGTTATACCGGTGCACTGGCACTTGGCAATGCCGGAGCAAGTGGTGCGCTCAACACCGGTGGCGCGCATGCTGCAGCCGGAAGCAGTTCCGTTGGCAACGTTGGTGGTTCGCACTCGAACGCAAATAATTCAACCACTTCGATTGCAACTGGATCGAATGCCTCCTCTAACGGAAATTCAAATGGATCCGGTTCGACGTCGGCAGCAACTCGTCATTAAGCAGGATGGAATCGATACACTGTATTTCAGGCTGTTAAAACTATAATTGATCGTATGCATGGGCGCACACATAGTGTCGCGCTCATTTTCTTGCCGGGAGAACGGAAGTGAATAAGTCCGCCTATCGTGCGGTCTGCATCGTTGCGCTCTATAGCGCACATGCATTAGCACAGCAAACAATTCCAGTCCCAACCGGGGGGCCTGGCACGAGCCCATACGATACTCGTGCCACGATTGATTCGAACGCGAGCCAAGGGTCGTATTCGGTTCGAAATGTCCCACAGATTTCAGCGCCGCCTCTAGTGACCACGCTTCAAGACACGTGTATGGGTTCAGCGAGCTTCGGGCTCAGCGTCACCGGATTTGGCGCAACGGCAGGCACAACACGTGTTGACGAAGCCTGCGTCCGACGACTTGATGCACGCGAGTTTCGGGCCATGGGGTTGACGGATGTCGCACTGTCGCTCTTATGCCAATCAGAGGATAACCGTCGGGCAGTCGAGGCAACTGGTCACCTCTGCCCTGGGACAACAACTCCGCTGACGAAAAGCAAGCCCAAGGCTGACACGGCTTCGTTACCCGATGACGAGAAATACCGCGATCCGATTATTCGTGCGCGACTCGGACTTCCTACTGAAAATGTGACGGATTCGAAGCCTCAACCCGTTACCACAGTCAAGGACTGGAACAGTCCGAGCAAAGTCACCAAGCCGGTTCAAGCTCAGATGATCGACGCCAAGCCGATTCAAGTGCAGGTGGCCGATGGCGGTACGACCGTCGTCGCGTCACCAGCCGTCAACCCGCCAGCAGGGGACGACGCTGATGCGTTCGAGCGGAAGATCAAGAAGTATGGATGGCGCCCGGTGAGCAAGCAAAGCGCCGGGCCGGTTAAGGCCGACGGCCTTGTCGCGACCGTCATAAAATAATTCAAACTAACAAATCGAAGATGCGAAGAAGTGCGGGTCACTATTTCCGCTATCCTAATCAACCCTCTATTTGAGGCCAGGCTCATCGTTCTCCTCCGCCCGCCTCTCTTTTCTTCCGCAGGTCGTGCTTGGCTCTATGCATGGATAACTTGGGGCGCGGCATATGCTACCTTTTACCGCATGAACAAGAATCCTTCACTTGCCGTCTTGCGCTCGATGGATGAAACTTTGACACGCCATGTCGCCCTTGGCGGCTATCAAAGCGTCCAAACTTTTCAGGACATCGCGAACACCCTTTTCCTTTTGAGTCAATACGTCTTGCCAGACCGAGAAATGCAGAAGGTTCGTATGGCAAGCGGCTGGATGGCTATGGATCGACCGGAGGTAGCTGGGCCACTTTTACTCGAAGCTTTACAAGCATTAGGTAGCCGTTCGTTTGAATGAAAATCTCAAAAAGCGAATTTTTTCCTGGCGCCACGGCGGGGTTTCCTTGGCAGGCAACATAGGGCGAATAACCAGAGGTCTCGAGACATAGGTATTGCTACAATTCGCTATATCATATTACATACCCATATTAGCGATTTGCAGCGAGATGAGAACGTATCCGGTTATCGCTGCGGAAAGCTCGCAAGAACGGCGCCGAGCAGATGCCGCGGCTCTAATCCTGGCAGGAAGAAATAGCAAAGCGCATGGGCGATTGTGTCGGACTCATCGCCTGTCCATTCCAAATCCTTGCGCATGAAAGTGAATTGCTGGGCGGTAAACAGGACGTGCTGCTGTCCGTTCTACGACAGGGAGTCGGCACGCTTGGTAGCTGGGATGAACGCCGCCCTCCCTTTGAGGAGCTTGGCACGTGGCCTACGGAATAGTCAAGCGTAATGGTTAGCAAAATCGACACCCGAAAATGTGGACCCAAGCACAAGCCTTGACCGTTACACTCAGAAAGCGCCCGTATCGGTATCAAATTGCCCTGACGCCGATCGCAGCGGTTGTAGGATGCAGTTCAGGTGCGTTCGCAGCGGGACCGCTCCCCCAAGGCGGACATTTCACAGCAGGACAAGGCTTGATCGCGACTCAAGCGGGATCTGTGCGCGTGTCACAGACGACATCGCGTGGCGTGATCGACTGGAACAGCTTCTCGATCGGCAACGGCAATAGCGTCGTCATTAACAACGGCACCGGCGCAACGCTCAATCGCGTGACGGGTAGCAGCTTCTCAGCAATTGACGGCGCACTCAGCGCAACCGGTAGCGTCTATCTGATCAACCCGCAGGGTGTTGTCGTCGGGTCAAGCGGTGTCGTATCGACGGGCGGGCGCTTCGTGGCCTCAGGTCTCGCCGTCGACCCCGCTGCGTTCATGGCCGGCGGCGACCTAACGCTCAAAGGCGGCGGCAATGGTGTCGTCGTCAATCTCGGCAAGATCAGTTCGAGTGGCGGCGATGTCTTTTTGATCGCCCGCAATCGAGTGGATAATCAAGGCCAGATCAGCGCGCCCAAGGGAACAGCCGAATTTGCTGCCGGAAACCAGGTGCTGCTGCATGACAGCACCAGCGGGCCTCAGGTATTCGTCCAGACAGGCAACCACGGCAGCACGTCAAACACCGGCACGATCGATGCCGCGCAGATCAGCCTGCAAGCGGCCGACGGCAACGTCTTCGCGCTCGCCGGCCGCAACAGCCAACTGCGCGCGACGGGCACCGCCACTCGCGACGGTCACGTGTGGCTTGTTGCGGATCGCGGTGCAGTGAGCGCGCAGGGCAACATCGTGACGTCGAATGCGAACGGCGGCGCCGGCGCGCTCGACGTGAACGGTACAGGCTTGCAATTCGATACCGTGAACATCCACGCTTCGCAGTGGAACATCACGACGCCCGCTTATTCGGCCGGCCCTCTTTCCGTGGCCGTGCTTGCGCGAACGTTGTCGCGCGGAACGTCGATATCAGTCAACACGACGGGTACGACCGGCGACATCAATGTTCTTTCGACGTTGCGATGGACCGGTAACGCGTCGCTCTCGCTCAACGCGCGGCGTTCGGTCACGATCGGCCCTCTCGCGACCGTCGGCAACACCGGCGCGGGTAACTTGACTCTACGCGCCGACGCGCTAGGAAGCAAACGGCGGAAGCGTCACGAATCGCGGCACCATCGACTGGTCGCATGGAACGGGTGTTGTGGCGGCGCTTTTCGACGCCAACGGCACGTACACCGGTGGGACCGTCAAGCTCAATAACGCATGGGTTCCGGCGCCATTTAGTGGCTTGCGCTCGCAACTCACCGCGTATCGGCTCGTCAATACCGTAGCGGATCTGCAGAACGTATCAAACAATCTCGCGGGCACGTACGCGCTCGGCAAGGATATCGATTTCTCCGGGTCGAGCGCGGCATTCAGCGGCGTGGGTGGTGCGACCAACGCAGCCTTCACAGGCCAGTTCGACGGCATGGGTCACGCGATCCGCAACGTGAATCTCCAGGTCGCCGCTGATTCGCAGACCTATCTCGCGCTGTTTGGCGTGATCGGTACCAGAGGCGTGGTGCGTAACCTTGGCGTGGAGAACGCGTACGCGAACGGCTGGTACTCGGGGCCGGTTGCCATCCTCGCAGGTTTGAACCAGGGGCTCATCAGCTACTCCCATAGCTCGGGCACGTCATCACAAAGCTGGGACGGCTCGGGGTCCGCCGGGCTCGTGGCACGCAACGACGGCACCATTCAGCGCTCGTCGAGCACCGCAAGCGTCTTCGGAATGGACGCGGTCGGCGGTCTCGCAGTGATCAACAACGGGCTGATCGTTCAGTCGTTTCGCGGCAGGCAATATCGGCGGAGGGTCGCGCTCCTATGCGGGCGGTCTCGTTGCCACCAACAATGGGACAATCACGCAATCCTATTCGACCGCCAGCGCATCGGTGGTCTCCGCCGGAGGCATTGCGGGCAGCAATTCCGGTACGATCAGCGAATCCTTCTCCACGTCGCCCTTCAATCTGAATTCGTTCCCGCCGGATGGCGGCGGTATTGCGCTCAATAACAGCGGGACGATCGGCAACAATGTCTTCTGGAATGCGCAGACCACCACCGCACATGGCGTGATCAGCGGCACGCCGGTCCCCGACAAGAACGGTTTCACGACGGCGCAGATGAGCGTCGCGTCGAACTTTGGACCGACATGGGACTTTGGCTCGACTGGTACTTGGGCGATGCCCGCAGGCGCAACACATCCGATGCTCCGCTGGCAGACTCAGCCATAAGCAAACTGTCTACTGTCTAATATGCCACCCGCCCGCCGAAGCTGTTTCCGGATGAGTTGATCGATCAACTGCTGGCTCAGGTGCAGAACAAGGATGCCGAGTCGATTCTCGGCGAATCGGGCCTGCCTGCTCAAGAAGCAACTCGCCGAATGATCCAGTTGCGAAGCGTCTCGCGCGACATCCTCTCGCGCGACATCCCCATCTTCGAGGCGATCGAGCGGATCGCCGCCCCCTGCGTTTGGTACTCGTGTTGGTGCTCAAACACCATCCGCACCGCCCGCTCCCGCACCTCATCCGAATATCGCGTCCCAGTGGGCTTCCTTACCTTGCTTTCGTTTTCCATACTTCAAATCTCCAATTACAGCCAAGATCCGAAGTCTCCTACATTCCCGGCGCGGTTCAGTTTGATTTCCGCCTGTGTTAATACCAGTTCTGGTGGCGCGTCAGGCATCGCCCGGTTGATCATCGTGATCCAGAAGATTCGCCAACTCAGAATACAGAAGATCGCGACAAGGTTGGCGAGTCGATCCGCCGTTCGCAGCCTTGACTCTTCCGCCTTGCAGCCCGATTTCAGGATTTTGTGGAATGTCTCAATCTTCCAGCGCATCGCGTACCAGTCCAGCTTCTCGATCGCGTCCTGGCGCGATGTGACCGGCAAGTCTGTGATCAGTTTCCACTCGATTCGCTGCCTGTCAATTGGCTCGGTGCGCTCTTGTGCGTGTATCATAGTTAGGCGCAGCGCCGGGTAGCGACTTTGCTTGCCGATGGGCGGCAACACGCTGATCCGTCGATATCTGATCTCGAGAACCGCCTCCGCGACGCGCCCCCTGTTGTCCGTAGTCTGGACGCGGTGTAAGCCTTTGATGCACGCCTCGTCCATCTCGTCTGCAATGGTGTGCTCGCCGTTACCCGCGAGGCGGTCAACGCAGGTACGGACAAGAAAGTGCGTCCCCACGTCCTGAGCCGTACAAAACAGCTCGTAAATGTCACTTTCGCGATCTCCGATGTGAACGCATCGCTGCGGATCGCCGAAGAGTTCGGTCGATTCCCTCAAATTCTGCAGCCAGCGATAGCTTTCCTTCTCTTCAATCGGTACCCGTGTAGGGTTGATGGTCTTCTTCAGTGCATTGCAACCCTTGAATTTGCTTCGCGTCCAGAACTTTACCGCGGCAACGCCCAGCGGTACGCTCTGCGTTGTACCGGCAAGACTTGAATGCATTAGCATTCCGCATCCTGTCAAAGGGGTCCGCCGCCTATCGTCATCTCTGACACTGCCGCATTTCCCGGTGACGCCGATGAGCTCCGGTCGATCTCGCTGATACGAGAATGTCGTCGTATCCTGAAGTACCAGTACAGGCCCTTCCGAACTAGCAAACCGCTCTCGGGTTGCTTGAAAATGTCCGCTTAGGATGTCCTGTTCGCTGACGCGGTCATTGGAGAGAAGCCGGTAAGCAAGCCGTGGTGTTAGCCCAGTCTTGGCATGCATATGGAATACTTTGACCCATGCTTCCCCACAGTCTTTCGAGTAAGATTCGGAACCGCTTGCCCAGACGTTGGTCCTGGAAACAACATTCCGAGACCTCATGATCTAGCCACGTGTCTTCGTCCGTCGCAACTTGGCAAACACTGTCTTGTTGATAACTGGACTCACGGTTTCTGATCATGATATTTCAATAGGTATCCTAATTTAATGACGCTAACAGAATTCAAAGGGAGAATGTGGTTAATTGGAAGCGCGGCACGGCCGTCTTGATCTACGCCATCTGAGACGCCAAAGCCTGGGCGCCGCGTCGATGCAGTTTGCAATCTCGGCATAGTCATACGCCCGAGTCAGATGTTCGTCGATATACGGCTTATCTGCGGGATCGAGCGAATGATTGATACTTCTGTATGAAAATACGTCTCCGGACGACGCTTCGACCTGATAATTCGGCCGATGCCCTTCTCCGAGCGTTCCAAAGCGAACTCGGCTGGCTCTTCCTCCATATATGTCCATGCGGAGACGAACGTCCCACAAGTAATCCTCGGCGAAGTTGTTGGGTCCCAGCTCGGCTTTGGCATTGCTCTCCTTTTGTATCACAAGGTGGCTGCGCGGGCGAGCACATATCTGAGGCTGTGCCTTGTCCCAACATTTCCGATCAGTGTCGCGTGGGAAAACAAACCGAGCGCGCCGGGCAACGCATAGCGAATACACTGGGACGTCCTATGAAATCGGTCTGCTTTTGTGTCGTTCAACAGGCGTCGCAATCAGCCGCACGCCCCACATCCAAGCATTTGCCCATTGCCTAGCGCGTGCCATCTCTTCTGGCGTCTGAGCCGCGATGAATCGCTCGATCGCTGAAATCATTCGGCGCCGCGCGTACAACTTGATGGAATCAGCGGTTTTCATATTCTTCGCAAGTGGTCAGTCGCGCTAACCAAGATTCAAAAGCTGTCAGGCGAGGCAAGTTCAATGCTCAACACGCCTTGGAGACTGTATTCGCCCGTGAGTTTCACCCACGCGGCCGACTCGGTGGCGGCGTGAATAATTGGGGCGAACGAACCGCCACGTCCTACAACACAAAAGACGAACGTCGTAGTGACAGCAGGAGCAAGGTGAGCAGCAAGTGCGCGGTCCATGATTTTGTTTTCCTTGTTGTAAGCCAATGACAGGCGACTGAATGATTGTTTTTTTTGCTCGCGCATTCAGTGTTTCGGCCCACATTTGGGCGGTTAATTCCTCCATCAAATAAGTCGTCTCGGTTAGCTTTCGCGTGACTCGTTCTTTATCTGTGCGCTCGAAGTCTTGAAATACAAAATAACCTGCGAATTTGCAGCCTCTGAGCGACGTGACGAAATAGACGGCGGAGCGCGCATCAGGCAATGTCGACAAGGCCGACAAGGCGGAGCACATGTTCCCGCGATGCTTTACTTGCTCGAGTCACCCGATGCCAACTAAAAATCGAAGGTCCGATAACACTTGTCCCCTTTTCATCACGGCAGCGCACAAGATGGGTGTTGTCTCATACCTGCGGATCGGAAACTGATGGCTCGTCTAGGCCGCATGGTTCGACGTCGTACAAACAGTGTGCTTAAGTTCGTGCAGACTTCGCGCTTGAACAGATCCACGTGCGGCACAGCCGTCCCCGGATCTAATGAAGGCGCTCGTAAAACCTGCTTTTCGGCGCATTATTTCTAAAAGAGAACTAAAATGAGCACGATTCCAGCGTCCGTGTCGTTGCCGGTAAAAAAGAACGTCATGTTGGAGATTTTCTTTTCCATCATGATGTTCATCATGGTTTTATTTTACTGGATTGGCAAGGAGCCAGATTCTTTTCAGGGAATTAGCCTGCCATTCGATATATCTTATTTGATTATTGGCTTGGTTTCAGGGATCGGTGTTCTACTGTTTTTCCGTCGTAAACTGGCTTTTACAAAGGGTCAACTCGTTTTCGTGAGCGCGACCCTGTTGACGCCATTTCCCGGTCTTATCGGACTCATCGTCCATAATCCGGAACTGGCGCAATGGAACCAGCACATCATGATTGAATCGACGATTCACGACACCATGATGGGATTCCGGCCGGCCATCACCCAATGCGTCATATTTTTGTTTTGCGCTCCGGTCTTCGCGAGATTTATGGGCAAGATAATGATGTCCGCCATTACGATCGCCATCGCATTTCACGTGGTGTGGGGCATCGCTCAGGTGGCATTTCCCATTAATCCGTCGCTTCTGGAAAAACTTCCCATTCTATCGGTCGGCATCTGCTGGGAATCGGGAGAAATGTGCGCCAACACGGTGCGGGCGGTCGGATTGACGCCCAACCCGTTTTTCTTTTCGTTTTTATTATCTTCGTACGCGGCACTCTATGTGCGCAGATGGAATGGCTGGCAGGGAAAAATGGGCTTGCTCCTGTCATGCCTTTCTATCAGCCGCTCTTTCATCATTGCAGCCTTTATCGTGCTGGCTTCGCGCCTGACGCTTCGTAATATCTTGTTTTTGCTTCTGGTCGTGGCAGTTCCCGCGTATCTATACTCCGATTTGTTTTCGTCGATTCTCGGCGCCCGATTTGCTGACGACATCAGCTACGCCAGCCGCTCGTCCACCAATATGCTGGCCCTGGAAGAGTTTTTCTTGAACGGCAACATCTTCGGTATCGGCTTCACGCATCCGTACTTCACGGATTCGACCTTTGCCACGCTGCTGCTGAGTGGGGGCGTCGGCTCGGTTCTGCTTTATGTCACCGGGTGGCTTGCGTTTTTCAAGACCTGGTACAAGTCGATGCCGCCCGTCGAGCGACGCGTCATCGTAGGATTCGCCCTCTCGTTTTTCATTCTTCAGATGCTGGTGGGCTCGGCTGATGCGCAGCCGGGCGAATTATTGTTTTTCGTAGCCTATTGGAATTCGATCTTTAATCCCTATAAGCGTACAGACGCTCGTTAAGGATTGGATCGATTCGTCATGCCGATGCGGGACGACATGAGCACGTCGTCGCGCCTTGCCGGCCAACGTCAGCCGAAGCAATCAGGCGGCGCAAGCTCAATGCTCGCAACGCCTTGCAGCCTGTATTCGCTCACGAGTTTCGCCCATGCGGCCGGCTCGTCGGCGACATGGATGATCGGAGCGAATGAGCCGCCGCGCGCGACCACGCAAAAGACGAACGTGGTATCGACAATGGGGGCAAGGTGAGCGGCGAGTGCGCGATTCGTAGTTTTCGTCATCGTTGGCGCGTGGCACGAGTACGCATCGGTGTTTGGTTTCGCTGACGTGTTTGGTCTTTCGTCCTGCACATGCGGAATCATTGCGGTTTCCCGGACCCAGTTCCAAGCCGGATCGCCTAAAACGACGCTGACGCCAGCGCAGACAAGTCGAAGCGGAAAGCGCTCGCGATGACCGGCGCGGTTAGGCAACCTTCACGCAATGCTATGAGAGACGCGACGCAGAAGCCCTGCAGCACGTCTCGTGCGCACCAGAAAGCCTGCCATGCGGTCATCGATACAGCATTGACTCGTTGACGCTCTCCGCGTTTCGACCCAACGATCAAATGTCCCTTACTATGCCAGACGACTTCAGCCAAGGCCACATCAAACGCTAACGATTCTACTTACGCGCGTGCTGCTCCTGCATAATCTCGACCTGCTTGGGCACGCGATACACCACGATGTAACTCGGCCTAACGACCATCTCACGCGTGCCCTTTACACGCCCGGCTAGGTAGCGGTTCGAATAAGTCGCAAGCGTATCGACGCGCTCATGGATCGCCTGTGAAGCTCAACGGCGGCGCCCGGATTGTCTTCTCTGATGTAATTGACGATCAGCAGCAACTGATCGATGGCACGCGGCAGCCACCAGACGATCATGCACCGCCTTTGCGCTTGGCCTCCTCCTGGATCTCAGCGACTTTCGTATCAAGGAGTGCCATCGCTTGCTCGTGCGTGATCTTTTCGACGTTTGGATCGTCGGCTTCGGCGAGCGCCTGCCGCATGTCTGCTTCGAACTCGGCGTCACGCTCGGCACATTCGTGCCTTGCTTGCATGTCGGCCGACTGGTCGGGACGGGCCCAGGCGCGCGGCTTTGGCGCATTGGCGTCCCAGCCTTCGAGCGCGAAACGGCCGGTCGCCACGCCCAACTGACGCACGAGTTTAAGCGCCTGGCCGGGATCGCGAAACGCGCGGCGTTCGCGACCGTTGGACGTGCCGAGCTCCACTAAGCCCGATTCGCGCGTCTCCAGTTCGATATAGAACGAGTCTTTATCGGCTCGAAGGATGGCTGACAGCACGCCGCCAGCCTTCACAGCGGCACTGGCTTGAGCAAAGTCGAACAATGCGCGAGGCATGGCAATCTCCGGCTATATCTGATGGATATTCAGTATTGTAAGCACGCTATGCTCAAACCTCCGATGTCCCGCGCGGATATTGTCTGCGCAATTCCCGTGGTTTCAGCTTCTGTGTGCAGCGTCCCGCAGAAGGTGCGCCGCTTTGCCTCTAAAGTCGGCATCAAATAGGTAAAACGAAGACCGGCGTGGCAATCATTCCTCGATTGACTTCCACACAGTCGTTAGCGCTTTCTAATTGAATTACCGTAAGGTTTCCTTATGAGCACAACCATAATAATTTCTATAATTTCAGCATGGCTTATCATCGTTCTTTTTCTTTGCGCGTTGGTTCGACGCGGCGCAATTCGAGAACGCGAACAGTACAACAGGCTTGTCATACTGAGAGACATAAAAGGTCAGAGCGAATCGGAGTTGAACTACTGGGGATCGGTGAAGAGTGACAGTCTTAAAAGCGTTCGCGCAGACTGGCCAGAAGATTACGATCCGACAGGGCGAACGCATTGATTTGATGCAGATGGACCATCAGCTAAAACCGAGCGATCGGTTTCAGCTTTCTTCGTTTATTGCTTTGCCGGTGCGCAGACTGGCGATATCGCTGACACGTGCGCGGGGACATGATTGACACTTTCAGGCATCGAGATGCCCGAAGGCCGCTCTTAAGCCGCTTTCTCCCGCGTCCGCATCTTCATCCCATCGATGAAAGTCAGCCGTCCGGTGCGATTGAATGTGTGAACGCGATCGATACTCGCATCCCAGTTCGCCTCGATACGGCTCACGGGCGTTTCCGTGTAAGTCGTTTCGTCGATCACGTCGATACGTTGAAACGACATCGCCCGCCCGTACTTCCCGCTGCAATCCTGCGCCGGCCGATACCACTGTCCCTGATGCTCGAAGATATTCCCGCCGGGCCGAGCCGATCGGATATCTGACACGATCGGATTACAAGGATGCGGATGCCAATCCTGCGTCAGCAGCGAATCCGACCAGAACAAAAACAGCTCATCGGAGAGCGGCGCATGCTCGCTTTCCCGCATGCAGGCGAAGAGCCAGTACTTGCCGTCCTGACGCCAGATCGTCGTATCGACGGCCATGACGTCGTCCATCAGGTTCATGACGTGCTCCCACTGATCCGGAAAACGCGTGCAGCGATAAATCTCGATCGCTTTGCTCTCGTTCGTCTCCGGAATCATGTAGAGCTCGCCGTTCTCTTCGATCATGAACGGATATGACAGATGATACGGCCGCTCCAGAATCTTGACGGGTGGCAAGACCGGTTGATCGTTTTCATCGAAACGGATAACCGACAGATGTCCCCGGTTCTTCGAATACTCGAGCTCTTCGATAAACACCGCATACTCGCCATTTCTTTCGACAACGAACGGGTCCGCCCAAAAGCGGTCCTTCGGCGGCAGCAGTTCCTTGAACTCGAAAAGACGATCGGGCAAGTCACCTTCCTTGCCGAAGTGATACAGCAGCATCCATTGTTCGAAGGTGCGCAGGCTGCTCGCCTTCTTCGCGGCGGTGCGCGCCAGCAACTGGCCGATGAACTTGCCATAGCCGCCGCTCGTCTTCGGGTCGGCGATTTTCTCGCCGGAATAGAAGGTCGGAACCGCTTCGGCCTTCGTGTACTTCATCCGGAAGTTTTCCACGCCGATCTGCTTCAGCTCGCGCAACTTGCGCGGCGCGAACGACAGCGTCTTCCAGTAGCAATGGCTGCGGTTCCGGTGAATCGAAACCGGATACGTCATCGACCACGATCTTTGCAGCATATGCTCGCGCTCCCCGGCGCGGGTCTGGAACTGCAAGGCTGAGGCCGTCGTCGTCCTGTCGAGCAGGATATCCCACACGCCGACGGGTCCCGCGCGCTCGACAGGCTCATCGCCATGTCGATACGACCAGATGCCGCACGAAGCGGTATCGAAGATCTCGCCGCACGGACGCAGCGGCCCAAGCCGCAGGAAAACCGTGATGCCGTATCCCGAGATTCGCGTCAAATCGCGCACATCGAAATGGTCACCGCATTCCTTGCTTTCCACTTCGACGTTCAACGTCGGCACGTTCGGCAGCGTCGCCGTCAGGGGCCTGGTCTCGAACGCGTCGTGGCTCACCTTGACGAGCCGCTTGTCGAGCGCCATCCACAGCGACAACAGCCACGGATTCGCCTGCGGCGCGGGCTTTGGCTGCGGCCGATACGTGTACTTGACGACGAGCGCGATCTCGATGCCCTCCTCGGCCTCGATCAGCCCCACCATGTGATTTACCCATGCCGGGACCGCCAAGTCGTCGACGAGAAGTCCAACCCTTATCGTGCTCATCGTTGATTGTCTTCGTGGAACCCAAAAGCGCGCATCATTCCACCGTCACCGATTTGGCGAGATTGCGCGGCTTGTCGACATCGGTGCCGCGCGTGCACGCCGTGTGATACGCGAGCAGCTGGAACGGCAACACGTGCAGGATCGGCGACAATGGCCCGTAGTACTCCGGCATCTGGATGACGCGCAGGCCTTCCTCGTTCTGCAGGTGTGCGTCGGCATCGGCGAAAACGTACACCTGGCCCTTGCGCGCGCGCACTTCCTGGATGTTCGACTTGAGCTTTTCCAGCAAGCCGTCGTTCGGTGCCGTCACGATGACCGGCATCGCTTCGGTTACGAGCGCGAGCGGTCCGTGCTTCAGTTCGCCGGCGGGATACCCTTCGGCGTGGATATATGAGATTTCCTTAAGCTTCAGCGCGCCTTCCATCGCGATCGGATAGTGCGATCCGCGGCCGAGGAAAATGGCGTCGTCGGTACGCGCGAGTTCATGCGCCCACGCAATAATCTGCGGTTCGCGTGCAAGCACGCTTTGCAGCGCCGTCGAAAGGCCCGAGAGCTGCGTCCGGTACTCGGCTTCCTGCTGCTCGTCGACGTATCCGCGCGAGCGGCCGAGCGTCACTGCGAGCAGGAACAGCGCGACGAGCTGCGTGGTGAACGCCTTCGTCGATGCGACACCGATCTCCGCGCCCGCTTGCGTGATGAACGACCAGCGCGACTGACGCACCATTGCGCTCGTCCCGACGTTGCAGATCGCGAGCGTGTGCTCATGACCCAGCGACTGCGCATGCATTAGGGCGCCGAGCGTATCGGCGGTTTCGCCCGATTGCGAGATCGGCACGACGAGCGTGTTCTTGCCCGGGATCGTCTCGCGGTAACGGTATTCGCTGGAAATCTCGACTTGCGTCGGAATCTTCGCAATCGATTCGAACCACGTCTTCGCGGTCATCGCGGAGTAGTGGCTCGTGCCGCAGCCGAGCAGCAGGATGCGGTCGATCGGCGCGAACGCGCGCGGATCGGATGCGCCGAAGAGCGTCGCATCGAACGCGCTCTTGCGGGGGAACGTCTTCGCGACGGCGAGCGGCTGCTCGAAAATTTCCTTCTGCATGAAGTGGCGATACGGCCCGAGCGCTGCTTCTGCCGGCGGATGGCGCAGCGTGCGTGCTTCGCGCACGACCAGCTCGCCGTCGCGATTCATGATGCGGTTGCCGTTGCAGGAGAGATCGGCGATGTCGCCGTCCTGGAGGAACACGAAGCGGTCGGTGACGTCCGACAGCGCGAGTGGGTCCGATGCCAGGAACGATTCCGTGCCGCTCAGCCCGATCACGAGCGGCGAGCCGTATCGTGCACCGACCACGCGACCCGGTTCCGACTTGCAGAACACGGCGATCGCATAGGCGCCCTGCAGCTCGGTCACGGCACGACGCACGGCGTCCGCCAGATCGCCCTCGTAGTGGCTGTGGATCAAGTGGGCGATGACTTCCGTGTCCGTCTGGCTCGCGAACTCATAGCCCGCGGCGCTCAGCGAAACCTTCAGCGCCTCGAAATTTTCGATGATGCCGTTGTGAACGATCGCGACCTCGTCCTTCGAGAAGATCGGATGTGCGTTCTGCGTCGCCGGTGCGCCGTGCGTGGCCCAGCGCGTATGCGCGATACCCGTTGCGCCTTCGACACCCGTTTCGCGAACCTCTTGATCCAACGAGCGAACGCGCGTCAGGCTGCGCACGCGATGGGGCGCGCCGTTCCGAAGCACGGCGACGCCGCACGAGTCATAGCCGCGATATTCCAGACGCCGCAAGCCTTCGAGCAATACCGGAACGATGTTGCGTTCCGCGACCCCCGCCACGATTCCACACATATTCGTCCTCCGACGATTGGTTTGGTCCGCTTCGCGAATCAGCGCTGCTGGCAACATCGCGTGGACTTTTTTAAAGCATGACGTGTTGCGCGAAAGCGGTCCGTTGCTTTGCGCATACTTTTTGTTTCCAAGGTATCCGGACGGAAATTATCCGGTTTAAACCATCCCCGCTTGCTCAAATCAAACCGCTTCACCAAGCAGTTGATCGGCGCTATGGCTCAGGAGCTCTATCATCGCGGCCTTCGCGGCATTCGCATCGCTTGCTTCGATCGCGCGTACGACGTTGCCGTAATCCGCGATATTTGAATCGTGCGAGAGCGTCTGCATGTGCGAGATCGGGCGCATGGCTCTCAAGCCCATCCGCACGACCCTACCCATTTGGCGGAGCAACTCGTCGCCACTCGCATCAACGATCGCTGCCTGCAGCGCGTCTTCGGCGGCTTGCTGAACGGCGATGTCGGCGCCTGCGTGCGCTAGGTTCTGATACGCGGCGGCGATCGCGATGCGCTGATGCCGGTTCGCACGCGTCGCCGCGAGCGCGGATGCACGCGGATCGACGAGCTTGCGGAACTCGATCAGTCCGCGCAGATATTCGGGATCGGGCGTAGCGCGCATGCGCCACTCGGCCACTTCATGATCGATGATCAGCCAGTCTTTTGCGGGCTTGATGCGCGTGCCCGTCTTGGGACGGACATCAAGCATCCGGCGCGAGATCAGGACGCTGAGTGCTTCGCGCATGATGGCGCGGCTGACACCGATCTTTTTCGACAGGATGACCTGCGGAGGAAGCACATTGCCTTCGTAGTCGCCATTGATGATGCCTGTCGCCAGTTGGTTGACCACTCGCTTGACGAGGGATGCTTCATAACCGTGGTTCATTTTTGTTCTCGTGGTATCGCCCGGCGCGCCAGGGTGCTTGCCGCTCTAGAGCGGTTGATCGTTAGTGCTTTTTTAGGCTGGCGCGATGGTCTCCTGCATGTCCCCATGCGGCGTATCGTGCTGCCCCGCAACCGGCGCGCGTCCGCTCGCCGTTCTTGTGAATGACGTTTGGTTCGTAAGCGATAAAGCGTCTCCCCACGGTCCGCCGCTGTCTTGCGTGCGCTGTGAAGCGCTGGCGCTCAAAAGTGGTTTTAATCGGGCTTGGGGCACGGTAAATAAGACTGTTTCGCCGTGCTCGTATGTAACGATATGTTGCAGCGAGATACTCCGGCTTAACGTACGTCCTCACACACTGATCGCTTATTGAACTGAGGAACAACACTGCAATGTTCGCGTCCCCGCTCGTGGAACGCGCGCTTGGATGCAAGTAGGAGATGAGCGAGCGGATCGAGTGACACAGGGATGTATGTATCCGTAACTCTTCAGCGGCTTGATGTAAAGAGAAAGACGCAAACCGGGCGCCGCATGGCTGCGGCGCCCTCGATTCAATCAATGACGCGGACGCTCTGCGCCACGCGGCGCGACGACCGGCGCCTGCGCCGTGATCATCATCCAGCGCGGCGACTTGAAGTGCACGATCGCCACATAGAGCCGCACGTAGACTATGACGAACGCGATGGTCGCCGCAGCGAGCGCGACAGGCGTGTCCCAGAAGAACGTCGCGGGCGCGATGCCGACCAGGCTTAGCACCCACAGATAAACCGAGGTGCACGAGTTACGCAGCGCGCGCTGGCGCAGGTTGTTCGCATCGAGGCCTTTGCGCACGACACGTCGATACACGAGCGTATGCAGATGAAGTCCGTCGGGCTGGCCGGCTGGCCGGCCGCGCACGATCTTGCGGCGATAGATCGAGAATAGCGTCTCGAAGACCGGATAGACCGCAACGGCCATCGCGTACCACGCCGACACGCCGGGATTGCGCGCGATTAACAGGACTAACAGTTCCGCCATGATGAAGCCGACGAAGTAAGCGCCGCCGTCGCCGAGGAAGACCGAAGGCACCGGGAAGTTCCAGAGCACGAATCCGCCGATCGCGCCGATCATCGTCAGCGCGATGCTCATCACGAGGTAGTCGTTGACGCTATGAGCCACATAGCCGATCGACGCGAAGATCAGAATCGTCGTCACCGATGCGAGACCGTTGAAACCGTCGATGATGTTAACCGCGTTCGTCAGCCCTGCGACGCCGAGCATCGTGAAAGCGATGCCGATCGGCACGTAGCGCAGCCACTGATCGACGAGCGGCAGGTCGACGCGCGTGAGCGTCGCGTGCATCACGAGGCAGGCCGCGAGCGCCGAGGCCAGCGCGCACAGGAGGCGCACGCTCGGGCTCACGCGCTTCGTCATGTCCTCGATCACACCGCCCGCGAACGCCGGCACGGCGCACAACAGGAGCAGCAGCTGGCCCATTCCGGAATCGGTCGCCCAGACCGGTTGCGCAAAAATCGTGACGGCCGTAGCGCAGGCGATGCCAACGCCACCGATTCGGGGCACCGCATAAGCGTGGTTTTTCTGGATGCCGCGCAGGTCGTGGTCCATCGAGAGCGACCCGTGCAAACCCGAACTTCGAACGATAAAAAAGATAACCAAAAATGAGACTACAAAGCCAAGCGCAAGATTCAGCATCTCTGTGCCACTCCAAAGATTAACGGAGAAATTCTTATATTTCTTGTCGCTTGAACGAATCGGTGGGACAAGGTTGGTGAATGCACACCGTCTCTCATTTGGGGTGTCGCCTCTATGGCATTCCCAACACAACCTTGGCGGGATCGTTTTATGAGCCGACAAATCAGCGTAAATGCTGAGGACGGGATAACAGTTTTTTCGTTAGGCATCACCGGGAAACCGTTTAAAAGCCATCGGCAACCCCTGCTTAAGAGAATGGGGATTACGGGCGTGTATATGAAAAGACAATTGCGCATGTTGAACCCATGTTGAAAGGACGTGAGCACACATCGGCCCGGAAAACAAGACGCCGATTAACTCGAAAGTCAAGGCTGTTGCGAAGGATAGCTATGCTGTGATGCTAAGCGCATGACAGCGGCGTAATCGTTCTGTGAAAGAAGTTGCAACCGCCGGACGCCCTGTTCGAATCAAGTTGTTGGGCCACTGTCAAATCTTTTCGTCCGTCAGAGTGCGCCTATTTTTAAGCTACCCATGCCTGTTTTGGTAATCGCCCGTCTCTCCGACCGGGCGCGATAATCGGCGGTGGAATTCGACTCGCATGATGCACCCGAACGCTATCAGTATTTCGATTCGTCCTACGAGCGGCACGGCACATAAGTTTTGCTACGACCCACGAACCATGATCGCTTTACCTCATTTGTATAACCAAAAAATTACGTCCCCATGTGTGTTGGATGCCGAACGGTGAAGCAACGCTCCGATCACTTAGCCTTCCACTGGTCTTATCGTCCTATCGAATCCAATTAGAAAGAGCGCGATAGGAGAACGAAGGCTAATTAGAAACCCGCTGCTGGTTCATCCAGTCGAGAATAAAAAGGCAGGTTTCACATCACCGGATGCGCGCTCCGTGCAAACACAATGAAGATCGTCCATATAATCTCGGGCCTCGGTGTGGGCGGCGCCGAAACGCTGCTGCTGAACCTCGTTCTGGAGTCGCGCACAGGCGGCGACAGGCATGTCGTCATTTCTTTGTCGTCGCTGGATGTCATGGCGGAGCGTCTGCGTGCCGCTGGCGCCGATGTCAAATTCCTGTGCATGCGGCCGGGTGCGCCGAATCCGCTGATTCTGGTCAAGCTCGCCCGGTGGATCGTCGACGCGCGTCCCGACGTCGTTCAGACGTGGATGTATCACGGCGATATTTTCGGCGGCGTCGCGGCGCTGCTCGCGCGGCTGATGTTTCGGGTCCGCGGCACGCGTCAAAAGTTCGCGCTCGTTTGGGGAATTCACCGAACCGAAGTGCCGACGCCCAAGGTCGGGCGCTTTCTGCATTCGCTTGCGCGAATCGGCGCGTTGACTTCCAATCAAATGCCGGACTCGGTCATTTGCTGCGCCAACGCATCGTACGAGACACACGT
This sequence comes from Caballeronia humi, assembly GCF_001544475.1. GTDB lineage: Bacteria > Pseudomonadota > Gammaproteobacteria > Burkholderiales > Burkholderiaceae > Caballeronia > Caballeronia humi. Next base: position 23,645 of record NZ_FCNW02000065.1, read on the forward strand.
CGCGTATGGTTACGATCCCACTAGGATGCGCGTGATTCATAACGGCTTCGACGTTCGCAAGTTCGTGCCGGATGCCGCCGCCCGGGCCGCGCTGCTCGACGCACTCGACCTGCCTTCGCGCTCGATTCTGATCGGCATCGTCGGGCGTTCCAATCCGGCAAAAGATTACGACAACTTTTTGCGTGCGGCCGCGCTGCTTCGTCAGCGCGTATCGGACTGTCATTTCGTGATGGTCGGCAAGGACGTCGATGCGGGCAACACGACGCTCGCGCGGCGCGCGAGCGAACTCGGCCTGACGGGCGTGTGTCACATGCTCGGCGCCCGCCACGACCTCCATCGACTGATGCCGGCGTTCGACATCCTGTGCCTCTCGTCGCGTACGGAAGGCTTGCCGACGGTCGTCGGTGAAGCGATGGCGTGCGGAGTTCCGTGCGTGGTGACGGATGTCGGCGATACAGGCCAACTTGTTGGCGATACCGGTTTGGTGGTACCGCCGCGCGATCCCGTCAAGCTGGCGCATGCGCTCGGAGAAATGGCGACGCTGAGTCTCGAGCAGCGCAAGAAGCTGGGCGCTCGCGCGCGCCAGCGGATCGTCGAATCGTTTTCGATATCGGTGTGCTGGCAAAAGTATAGGGAGATGTACGCGACGTTGCTGCGCGCGAAAGGCGTGACGCGCTGAGCGTCACGCCATCAAACTAGACATCATGTATGGGTGCGACGTGAGGTCGCATAAAGGATTGTTTCAGCTGGCCTGTGCCAGAGAGGAAACCGGCTGTTCCGTCAGCCGTACCCTACCGGCGCATGCGATCTCGGTAACGAGGTGGTGTGAAGCCGCCGGGACAACGTAACCTGCACGAGAGTGCGGCATTGACCCCGTGAGGGAGAGATGCTTTCTATCAGCATCGGATGGATAAGGTGCCAGGGTGAGCAGTACGGTTAGTGAAAGCGAATCACCGATAAACGTCGTCAAATGTAGTAAGCCAAAGATGCTGTGAGGCTTAAGCCAAAAGGCATGCAATCGGATAGCTCCTTCCATACTGGGGCTACACGGACAGCGGATTGCCGGCGAATAGGTGGAACCTAACCTGCTCGTGTCTTTTATGCGGAACACGGTAAGTCCGATTCTCCGCCATAGCTTGAGGATGTTGAAGCGATGGCAGGTGGCTCGCGAGGGGAACTGTTGGGGGAGCGGATATGAGAACGCGGAGCAAGCGAATGGCGACCTGTAATGGGTCGTATAGGGGTTCAAGATTTGCCCCGACCTGAAAAGGTGCAGACTTCCGCGTGGTGCAGCTGTCGCAGGTCCACGTTTGAGATTCATTGAGGGGAAGCTTGTGAGAGACCGGCAGCACTACGGTTCAGCGCCCTTCGTCTCAGCGATGAGGCGAATCAACAGCGTGATGCTTGCGAAGGGCCCGTGCAACTGGCGAGACCGGCGTCAGTGCGACGCTTCATGCTGTGCTCGAGCCGTATGCGGGGAAAGCTCGCACGTACGGTTCTTCGGGGGCTGCGTTTCCGAGAGGAAACGCGGCTACCCAATACCTGCCGCACCTCAAGGTACGCGGATTAAGCTTGAGGTAGGTTACGCCGCGGCTCAGAGCCGCATTGAGGGGGCAGGTCATGAACAAGTTTAGCAAGTACGTGGGCCTGGATGTACATCAGGAAACGATTGCCGGGGCAGTCGCCGACATGGCTGGCGAGGTGCGGTATAAGGGCGAGATAGTGAACACGCCCGAGGCCATTGCGAAAGTGGTGGGACAGCTCAAGCGCGGCACGGGACGGATGGCGTTTTGCTACGAAGCCGGCCCCTGCGGGTACACGATTTGCCGACAGTTGCGGCAGCTCAAGCTGGACTGCCAAGTCGTGGCGCCGTCGCTGATTCCGAAGAAGCCGGGCGAACGCGTGAAGACCGACCGACGCGATGCCCTAAGTCTGGCGCGCCTGCACCGCGCTGGCGAGTTGAGCCCCGTGTGGATTCCGGACGAGGCAGGAGGCGTTGCGCGATCTGACCCGTGCGCGTGAGGACATGAAGCATCTGCAACGTCAGGCCAAGCAACGGCTGTTGTCGTTTCTGTCGCGCCACGGCCATCGCTACGCGGGCCGCTCAAGGTGGACGCAAGCGCACTGGCGCTGGCTGGAGGGCATCAAGTTCGCCCGGCCGGAGCAACAGATCGTGCCGCAGGAGTATATCGACACAGTTCAGGCCTGTGGCGGGCGCGTGGCCAGCCTCGACCGCGAAGTCGAGACGGCCGCGCACGCGAACGCAGTTTGGCCGGTTATCGAGGCGTTGATGGCGCTGCGCGGCATCGGTCTGCTCGCGGCTGTAACGGTGGTAGCGGAACTCGGTGATCTCGCACGGTTTTCCGGCGCGCCGCAACTGATGGCCTATCTTGGCTTGGTGCCTAGCGAACACTCCAGCGGCAAGCGCGAGCGTCGCGGCGGCATCACCAAGACCGGCAACGGACACGTCCGGCGGGTACTCATCGAAGCCGCGTGGACGTATCGTCATGCCGCACGAAAGACCGCGATCCTGCAGCGGCGCGCAGAACGTACGCCCCCCGAGGTCCAAGAGATCGCCTGGTCGGCGCAAAAGCGGCTGTGACAGCGGTTTCGAAACTTAATGGCACGGGGCAAGCTCAAGAACCAGGTCTGTACCGCTATTGCGCGCGAACTCGTCGGCTTTATCTGGGCTATCGGGCAACACGTCTTCCCCCTCAGCCGAGCTTAGCCGGCATGAGAAGATCGAGCACGCAACAGGATGTTTGGGCCAGGACCAGGCAACGGTGGGAGAACCCTCGTCGAACACTAGGAGGCAACTGGAAACAGCATAACCCT
>NZ_FCNW02000066.1 GCF_001544475.1 Caballeronia humi
CCGGAGAGCGAAACCGTGCTCGCCTTGGACACGTCGGCCGGGAGCCCGCCCGATGCATCGGTGGAATCAAACCCGCCTCCGCATGCCGTCAGCGCCGCGCCACCCGCGCCGGCCATCAGCATCGACAAAAACCTGCGGCGCGAGAAAGGTGTCGCGTCGTCGGAACGAGTAAAAACTTCCATGTTGTTTTCTTTTGTGTTTTTCACGATAGGTAAGTAAGACCGTTATGTTCAATGAACTGAACTATAACCATATCGATTTTACCTGTCTTCGTTACACTTTTTTACGTATGAAAATAGGTTAAAACCCGTCGAGCGGTGAACGCGCGCGAAAAATCTGCTTACTTATTCAATGAATAGGAAAACCTTTTCGGGTGCAGCGCGCTCGACTAGCAATTAATACTTGAGTAGGACGTAGGGATTCACTTAAGTTTGGAAATATCGAAAACCGAAAGATCAACCAACACAAACAACGGTAATAAGTTATCGGCATTTCTTGCCGATTGAATTGGGCGAATTTTTCGGTAGACGACGATGCCTCGCGCTCACATTCAAGTTCGCGTCGATAACAGACTCCGCGAACGCTTTCGGCGCTTCTTGCGGCAGGTTGTGCTCGAGCCGCCCTGCACTGTGCGATACGCGTATTTCCCCGTGAACTTCCGCGCATACGCCGATGGATCGGGATGCGGCGCGCCATTGGCATCGCCTTCCATCGTGATGGTCGGAACACTGATCGACGGGGCGGTGGCGAGGCGCTGCTCGAGTGCGTCGTATCGCGGCTCGCCCTGCGCAAGCCCGAGTCGCCAGCGATAGTTGTGAATCACCACCGCGACGTGATCGGGGTTATCGAACGCACTCGCGGAGCGGTCATACGTCGCGTCATCGAAGTCCCATTTGGGCGACGCCAGTTGCCAGATGAGCTTGTTGAAATCTCGACGATTTGCCTCGTAGCCCACCTTCCCGCGCTCGGTCGAAATAGAACTGATACCGCCACGCGAACTCGGCCTTCGGCGGCAACGGCGCTTCATTCGCCTTCTGACTGCCGATCAGGTAGCCGCTGTCGGACACCATCGACTTCACGCGCTCGGGCCACAGCGCCGCGGTGAGATTGGCGGGCCGTGCGCTCCAGTCGAATGCGCCGAACGTGGCCTGCTGAATCTTCAGCGCATCCATGAGCGCGACGATGTCCACCGCCACCACCGCCTGTTGTCCGTTGCGCGAGATGTCGGCAAAAAGGAAGCGGCGTCGAGCCACATAGCCGCGCAGATAAGGCACGATCACGCGATAGCCCCGCGCCACGAGCAGCGGTGTGACGTCGGCGAAACTGTGGATGTCGTAAGGCGAGCTGTGCAGCAGAATCACGACCGGGCCGTTCGCAGGACCGGCTTTACGTCGCGCGGCCGACACGCGGAAGCTTCGGACAGCAGCGCAGCCGTAGCGCTCGGAGTCACCGTCAACCGGGTAAGATGGATTCTTCTTTAGAGTATTTTTTCGCGCGCACGATTTCTGTCGGGACAGACATGCGACTAGCTGACTTCATCTTGCAGGACATGGGACGCATTTTGATGGAATGGGAGGCATTTGCAGCAACCCTGTTGCCGGCCGCGGAAAACATGGACTCGCTCGCCCTGCGCGACCACGCCCAGCAGATCCTGCAGGCCGTGGCCAAAGATCTATCGACGCCGCAAACCACTGATGCTCAACGCGAAAAGTCGATGGGGCGGGCCCCAAAGTCAATCGACGCGCCGGAAACCGCTGCGCAAACACACGCTCTTCTGCGGGCGCGTGGTGGCTTCAACATCAACCAGATGGTGGCTGAGTACCGTGCGCTGCGCGCCAGTGTCCTGCGTTTGTGGGTAGACGAATGTCAGCGGGTGGTCACGGATCCGGTTGACATTATCCGATTTAACGAAGCGATCGATCAGGCGGTTGCGGAATCGGTGAGTTTTTTCGATGCGCAGGTAGAGCAGGCTCGCAATCTGTTGCTTGGGATGCTTGGGCACGATATGCGTGGTCCGCTGCAGACCATCCAGGCGACTTCGACGTATCTGGCGGCGCTGAACGCCGGGGAGAAGGTATCGGGAGCCGCAGCCCGACTAATTCGAAGCGGTGCACGCATGAACGCACTGCTGGATGATCTCTGCGATTTCAACCGAACCAGACTTGGATTGGGCATCAACATCGCTCCTGGCGACGTCGATCTGGCCACCGTGTTTGGCGACGTGGTGGATCAGTTGAGCGCGGCTAATCCCGATCGACTCATCGAGCTTGAGCTAAGGGGTAACCTGCTGGGTGTCTGGGACGGGTTGCGCCTACAGCAATTGCTTACGAATCTTGTGATCAATGCGATAAGGTACGGCGCGCTGGACCAGCCGGTCCGCGTGGTAGTGACCGGTCATGACGCGGAAGTTCGTCTTGAAGTCACGAACAGCGGTCCCGCCATCGATGAGCAGACGCTGGAACGGATTTTCGACCCGCTCAGCAGAGGTCCGGAGCAGGAGAAAAAAAACGCGAGCGGCCTTGGACTCGGCCTGTTTATCGCGAGCGAAATTGCCAAAGCCCATCACGGCGCAATTGAAGGACGGTCTGACCAGATCGCGACCGTGTTTGCAGTGCATTTACCGCGGAGTGTATGACTGGCGATCCCTGTCCGAGGCGAGACGCAACTGACGCGGGTTACACGACCATCAACAACGGTGCGCATCGCAGCATCACCATGGCCGAGGCGCAGATCGCTGGCGTGGCTCCGCCGTCTGGCCGATAAAATACCTTCTTTAGGAATCCTTAGGCAAACCCGCTAAATTCCTTTATGTAAAATAAAAGCAACTTACCGGCTCGGCGTCCCAGCATAGTGTTCGTGCCGCTTTCTTGCTGAAAGCCCATGCAGCAATGATCAGATCCAGCACTATGCAGACCGAGAGAATTCGAACTACGCAATCTCCAGAACAGACGAGTCCATTCGTCGTGCCTCTTGAGTCTGGAGCATGGTCGAAATAGCCCTAACGTCACATACGTCATCGATACCGAGCACGAAGTCCGTAAGCCCCTTGGCTTCCACCTCCCCGATCGAAACTTGTGCCAGCGATCGATACTTCGCAAAGAGCCGTGCATCGTCGAGCGGATTGCGCGGGTCGCCGAGTGGAATTTCGATGCGGCACGATCGCGCGCTTCCGTCCGCGTAGGTCACGGTGACTTCCGGTTCATCGAGATCCGCCATCGATTCGTCAGGCTCCAGCGTGATGCGCTCCATCATGGCGTGCACTCGCGGATCATTGCGTCGCGTTTCGAGAAACGATTCGATATTCGCGTCACCGAACACAAGCGACGCTGCGATCGCGTAAGGCATGCTCATTTGGGCCGATGCCAGATTCACGGGTCGCCGGTCGCCGCACATCCCGTTGACGAACGCGCTAAGTCTGACATGCACGTGTGTCACTGACTTACCGTCAGCAGCCAGCGCAAGCGTCGCATCGACGGCTGCGTGCGTGCTTCTGCAGCACGCGTGAGGCTTGATCGAACAGCGCATGATCTTCCACGTCGCACCGAGTTCCGCCGTAAGGGCCTCGGGCTGCTGCGTATCCTGTGCGAACGCGCGCAAGAAACCGCCCCAACCGTCCTCGAAGATCTGCGTAGGCCCCGTCACGCCGCTCGCCGCAAGCAGCGCGGCGCTCAAGCCGCCCTCCGCCGCCCGCCCCGAGTGCAGACGCTTGGTCTGCGATCCATCGTGGATGAATGCCCACAGTCCCCCGGAAAAACTCGCTGCATGACCAAGCGCCGCGCTGATGCCCGAAGCGTCGAGCCCCAGCGATCTCGCGCTCGCTGCCGCCGCGCCGAAGACGCCGCAGGTCATCGTCGAGTGCCAGCCCCGGCCGTTGTGAGCTGCGTAGCCGCCGCACGCTTCAAGTACCCGGCGCGCCACGTCGTAGCCGAGCACGACCGCGGTCACGAACTCTTTGCCAGACACAGGCCGCTGTAAGCAGGACAAAGCCGCGATCGCAGCGGGCAGCACGACGGCGCCCGAGTGATCGCAGCCACCGGAGTCGTCGAGTTCGAGCGCGTGTGCCGCGACACCGTTGTTGAACGCGGCATCGCGTGCGCTCGCCGACATTGTCGTGCCCCACACGACGGCACCGCCCGGTGCGTTCATTACTCCGCGCGCCTGACGCGATTGCGCAGTGTGCGCGCCCGCGAGCGCAGCGCCAAGCGTGTCGAGCATATGACGCTTTGCCTTCGCGACGACAGCAGCAGGCAAATCTTCGTACGCGGTATCGGCGACGAAGCGCGCGACGCGTTCAGAGAGCGACAAATCCCGCACGTTCATCGAAGGACGCTCCTGTGTCGTTCGTAGATTTCCACCGGATGCCCCGGCTCGTTGGCATTGCGACGACTGCGCCACCATTGCGCGACTTGCGAGCCGGTCGCGAACCAGACATCGTCGCGCGCGCGCATCGTCGCGAGCAGTTCGCGCAGAATGCCGATGCGCCCCGCCGTGCCGATGATCTCCGGATGCAGCCGCATCACGAAGCACAGGCCGAAGCGATGAAACGCGTCGAAGTCGTGCTTCCAGTTACCGAGCACTTCGCGATACGAGGCGATACGCGACTGTCCGACCGGCACCGCTGGCGCGAGATTGAACGCGAAGTAGGGCTCGTCTTCGAGCTCGTAGTGCAACGGCAGTTCGATCAGCCGCGCGTCGTGATGAAAGTAAGGCAGATCGTCGCCACGCCACGACGACGACCACGCGATGCCCCGGTCACGCAGATACGACGCAAAGCCCGGCGCCCAGTTGCCGGTGAACGAGCGAAAGCCCTGCGCGCTGCGGCCGATCGTATCGGCGAGCGTGGCGTGTCCCCTGTCGAACGCTTGCTTCTGCGCATCGAGACCGAGCACATCGAAGTCTTCGCATCGATAGCCGCTGACGCCGATTTCGTGCCGCGCCACATCGATACGCCGGACGAGTTCGCGATGCGTCTCGGCCACGCGGCCCGGCACGAACCAGCTCGCGGGCACATCGAACTCATCGAGCGCTTCGAGCAGTCGGTCGACGCCGCGCTTCGCTCCATAGCGCCACACCGACAACGATTTCTCGCGGCCTTCGATCGCCGGCACTTGCGTACGAACGCCGAGATCGTCGTTGAAGTCGACGGTCAACACGACCGCCGAACGCGCCCCTTCAGGCCATCTTTCCTGGTTCATTGTTTGCTCTCGATCCACCAGTCGGCGACCTCCGAACAAGAAGCGAACCACACATCGTCCGCCTGCAGCACGTGATCGACGAAGCCTTCGAGCAATGCGATCCGCCCCGGCTTGCCCGACACCTTTGGATGAAACAACGTGGTCATGCAGAGTCCGTCATCGTGAGAGCCGTCGAACTCGCGGCACCAGTTATCGAGCGTCGCATCGTAGCTCGCGATGCGGTCCAGTCCCGCCGGGTAATCCGGATTGCGCTGGTACGCGAGCGACGCATAGTCGTCCAGTTCCCAACGCGCCGGGATCTCCACGAGGCCGCTCTTCGCATCGAGCACATAAGGCCGGTCGTCGCCGCGCATCGAGCTCGAATAGCGCACGCCGTATTCGGCGAGAATGCCGATCGTCTCGGCGCTCCAGTCGCCCGAGGGCGTCCGGAAACCGACCGGCCGCACGCCGAGGTATCGTTCGAAGATGCGTGTCGAACTCGCCATGACCTCGCGCTGCCCGTCGGGCGTGAGCGTCCAGAACGCCTCGTGCATGTAGCCGTGATACGCGACCTCATGCCCGCGCTCGACGATCGCGCGGCATTGCGAGGGCCAGTTCTCGATCACCCACGCGGGCACGAAGAACGTGGCCGGAACGTCGCGCCCGGCCAGAACGTCGAGAATCCTGCCGAGCGCTCGCCACGGCCCGTACGCGCCGAGTGTGAAGTACGACGGATTGCGCCAGATCGAACCGTCGAGCATCGCGCCGCCGGTCGGTCCGTCGAGGTCGAAGGCGAGAGCGACGCACGAGCGCTTGCCCTCCGGCCAGCGCGGAACGAGCGCCTCAATTGCTCGCATTGATCACGGCCTTCTGAACGCCCTGCTCTTGCAAGCCCCACTTCGCGAGGATCTTCTGATACGTGCCATCGGCGATCATCTGCTCGAAAGCTTTCGTCACCGCGGCATTGAGCGTCGTGTTGCCCTTCGCCATGCCGATGCCGGTGTACTGCGCCATGAACGGCGCCCCGATGCTGACATACGCGTTCTGATCGATCTTGTTCTGATATGGCAATGTCTCGCCGCCCTGCACGGCCGCATCGAGCCTGCCCTGGCGCAACTGCATCCGGGCATCCGACGAGCCGTCCGTGCCGACGACCGTGATCGGCGGCTTGCCCGCCTTCACGCAATGCTCGTCGCTCCACGCGGCGGTATTCGCCGGAAAGGACGTGCGCCTGCTTGAACCGACCTTCTTTCCGCACAGCGCTTCCATGTTCGGGATGTCCCCAGCGCGGGTTTTCAGCGCATAGAACTGCGGGCCGCTCTTGATGTAGTCGAGGAAGTTGACCGACGCGCGGCGATCCGGCAAATCCGTCATGCCCGAGAGGATGATGTCGACGCGATTCGTCGCGAGCGCGCTCATCATCTGGTCGAAGCTCGTCTCCGACCAGACCATCTTCACGCCCATCTTCGCGGCGAGCGCCTCACCGAGATCGATGTCGAAGCCGGTGAGCTTGTCGGTTTCGGGGTCCTTGAACTCGAACGGCGGATAGTTCGGCACGACTGCGGCGACGATTTCCTTCTTGCCCAGCGCGGGCGTCTGGGCATCGGCGGCGCCTGCATGAAACAGCATGGCAACGGCCGACAGCGCCAACAGGTTACGCAAACGCAAAGATGCTTTCATGGAGGACTCGCTTCTGGTGAAGTGTGTAAAGGCTCACGCCAGCACGGCGGAAATGAAATCCTGTGTTCGGCGCTGACGCGGCTGCGACAGGACTTGCTCAGGCGGCCCTGCTTCGACAATCTGCCCCTGATCCATGAACACCACGCGATTCGCAACCTCGCGCGCGAAGCCGAGTTCGTGCGTCACGACGATCATCGTCATGCCACTCTTCGCGAGATCGCGCATCACGGCAAGCACTTCGCCGACGAGTTCGGGATCGAGCGCGGAGGTCGGTTCATCGAAGAGCATCAATTCCGGATGCATCGCGAGGGCGCGCGCTATCGCCACGCGCTGCTGCTGCCCGCCCGACAATTCGACCGGATACGCATCGCACTTGTGACCGAGGCCCACGCGCTCAAGCAGTGCGCGCGCTTCGTCGCATGCTTCGTTGCGCGCTCGCCTGAGCACCTGTACAGGACCTTCGATCACGTTCTCCAACACCGTCATATGCGGAAACAGGTTGAAGCGCTGAAACACCATGCCAGTCGCAAGCCGCTGCCGCGCGATCTGCTTCTCGGACAATTCATGCAGCTTGTTGCCGGACTGACGAAAGCCGAGCAGTTCGCCGTTGACCCACAACGCGCCGTCGCTGATCGCTTCGAGCTGGTTGATGCAGCGCAGGAACGTGCTCTTGCCCGACCCCGACGGCCCGATCACGCACAACACCTCGCCTGTCTCGACATCGAGCGTAATGCCCTTGAGCGCCTGGAATTCGCCGAACGACTTGCGTACATCGACGGCACGAACGATTGGATTCATTGCTTCATCTCCTCAATGCCGGCTCGAAGGCCTGCCCGCACCGCGCGCGAAGCGCCGCTCGACACGCGTTTGCAGAAACGACAGCACCGTGACCACCGCGAGATACCAGATCGCCGCGACAATCAGCAGTTCGATCACACGACCGTTCGCGTAGTAGATGTTCTGCGCGTTGTGCAGCATTTCCGCATACTGGATCACGCTCGCGAGCGACGTCAGCTTGACCATGCCGACCAGCTCGTTGCCGATCGGCGGGACGATCACCCGCATCGCCTGCGGCAGGATGATGCGGCGCAACGCTTGCAAACGCGGCATGCCGATCGCCTTCGCGGCTTCGTACTGTCCCGTATCGACCGACAGCAATCCGGCGCGCACCACTTCCGACGTGTAGGCGCCCTGGTTGATGCCAAGGCCAAGAATCGCTGCAAGAAAAGGTGTCATCACGTCGACGGTGCGCAACGCGAACACGCCCGGAATGCCAATGCTAGGAAAGACGAGCGCGAGGTTGAACCACAGCAGCAGTTGCAAAATCACCGGTGTGCCGCGAAAGAGCCACACATAGCCTTGCGAGATCGTGCTCAGCACCGGGTTGCTCGAAAGCCGCATCACGGCCGTGACGACGCCGAGCGCGATGCCCACCGCCATGGCGAGAATCGTCATGACGATCGTGTTGCCGAGGCCGATCAGGATCGAGCGCGCCGTGAGAAAGCGCCCGACGTACTGCCATTCGATCTGCCCGCGAGCGAACGCCACCACGATATAGCCGATCACGACGACAATCGCCGCCGATGCCACGTAGCGTCCCCAGTACTTGCGGCGCACGCGTTCGAGTGTCGGCTGTTCGGCCGCCACGACTTTGCCGCTGCGCTCGGCCTGTTCCGCTGCAGTCAACATGTCGGACCTCCGTATTCGTGCGCCCACGCGAGTTGCGTATCGAGCGCGGTTTTCAGGCGCGCGATCTGCTCTTCGACACGAAGAGGCGCCGTGCCGCCGAATCCGCTGCGCGCGGCTACCGCCGTGTCGAGCTGGACGCGCTCCAGCACGCTCGCGTCGAGGCGCGGATCGATCGCGGCGAGCGTTTCGACCGATACATCGCCCAATTCGATCTTCTGTTCTTCGCAGACGCGGACCAGCGCGCCGGTGATCTCATGCGCCTCGCTAAAGGGAATACCCTTGAGCGCGAGCCAGTCGGCTACTTCGGTGGCGAGCGTGAAGCCGAGCGGAGCCTGCCTGCGCAATTCCTCGACGTTCACGCGCATCGTGCGGATCATGCCGGCCATCGCGGGGAGCACAAGGCCGAGCGTATCGATGCTGTCGAACGCGGCGGTCTTGTCTTCCGCGAGATCGCGGTTGTACGCGAGCGGCAGCGACTTGAGCGTCGCGAGCAGGCCGCTCAGGTTGCCGATCAGGCGCCCGGCCTTGCCGCGCGTCAGTTCCGCGATGTCGGGGTTCTTCTTCTGCGGCATGATCGAACTGCCGGTCGCGTAGCCGTCGTCGAGTTCGACCCAGCGGAACTGACGCGAGGTCCAGAGGATCACTTCTTCAGACAGCCGCGACAGGTTCACCGCCAGCATGCTCGTGATGAACAGGAACTCGGCGACGTGATCACGCGAAGCGACCGCATCGATCGAGTTCTCGCACGGCGCGTCGTAGCCGAGTTCGGTCGCCGAGAGCGCCGGGTTCACGCAGATCGCCGAGCCGGCCAGCGCGGCGGCACCGAGCGGCGAGCGCGCGCTGCGGCGATCCCAGTCCTTCAGCCGATCGACGTCGCGATAAATCGACTGCGCGTGCGCCAGCAGCTGATGCGCGAACACCACCGGTTGTGCGGGCTGCAGATGCGTGAAGCCGGTACTGATACTGCGCACATGCGTCTCCGCCTGCGCAACCAGCGCATGTTGCAGCGCAATGACGTCGAGGGCGAGCTTACGGGCCTTGTCACGCAGGAAAAGGCGCAGATCGTTCGCCGCCTGGTCGTTGCGCGAGCGGCCGGCGCGCAGCTTTGCACCCGCTGCGCCCAGACGCTGGGTCAATACGCGCTCGAGGAACGTATGCACGTCCTCATCATGCATCGACGGGGCCAGCGTGCCTTCGAGGAATTCCGCCTGCACGCGCTCCATCTCGGCCAACAACTGCTGCACTTCGTTGGTGGTGAGGATGCCGGCGCGGTTCAGTTCGCGAGCATGGGCGCGGGAGCCGGCCAGATCGTAGGGTGCGAGGCGAAAAAAGCTCGCTTCGGAGCGCGAGAGCGCCGTCAGTTCGGCCGCCGGAGCCGATTTGAAGCGTCCGCCCCACAGTCGTTCAGTACCGTCGTTCACCTTCATCTCGTGCCTCGTCTTCGTTAGAGTGAAGTCAGCATAGGCCGTCAATTTTTTTCTTTGTAGCGAGATTTTGGTTCTGATCTAATCAAGTTTTTCTCAGCATCTCAACAGCCGGACGTTCATGCGAAGTCGACTTCCTCCGCTCAATCCGCTGCGTGCATTCGAGGCGACGGCGCGCCACGCGACCGTCGCGAAGGCGGCCGAAGAATTGAACGTGACCGCGAGCGCGGTCAGTCACCAGTTGCGCGTGCTCGAGGAGTCGCTGGGCGTCGCGCTGTTCACCCGCTCGCGAGCGCGGCTCAAGCTCACGCCCGATGGCGAGGCGCTCTTGCCATCCGTGCGCGCCGCGTTCGAAATGATCGCGTCGGCTTTCGTGAAGGTGGGCTCGCCCATAATTGCCGGGGATCTGGTGATATCGGCGCCTTTGTCGTTTACGTCGCGCTGGCTTGCGCGGCATATCGGCGACTTTCTGCGGCAGTATCCGGCGGTCAATCTGAAGGTGATTCCTTCTAACGACGACAAAGAAGTCTATTCACCCGATGTCGATGTTTGCGTGCGTTATGGCGAAGCGCAGTGGCGCGATCGCAGCGTGACCCTGCTTGAACACCCGACGCTTTTTCCCGTCGTCAGCCCCGCGCTGATGAACGGCCCGAAGGCGATCCGCTCCGGCGACGACCTGCGCCATTACGCGCTCTTCTGCGAGCATCGCGGATCGTGGATGCGCTGGTTGATGGAAGCGTCGGTGGACAAGCCCGAGCGGATGCGCGTGCTGGAAATCGGCAACGCGCATATCGCGATCGAGGCCGCGTTGCACGGTCAAGGCGTCGCGCTCGGCGACAGCATCTCAGTGCGGGACGACCTCACCGAAGGTACGCTGGTGAGGCCCTTCAAGGCGACGGTGCCGTCGCGGCATCCGTATCACATCGTTCGGCGGCCCGAACTCGCAGAGGCACCGCTGGCGTCGGCGTTCGTGTTCTGGCTGGAGGGCAAGGTGCGGGGAGAGGCTTAGTGGGAGCACAGAAGGAAGACGAACCCTCACCGGCTGACGGCACGGGGCACGACTACGGATATCTGACAAGTACGCTGCTGCGCGGCGTGCCATCACAGAGATCTTTGGTCTCAGTTACCGTTGCTATGGCTATCGTCGGATACAGGTCGCGCTGGGTAAGCAGGAAGTTTCCCTCTCGGAGAGAGTTGTGCGGCGTTTGATGCAACAGGAAAGCCTGAGCGTGACCAGCCCGTCGAGCCGATGACGAACAGCACGAGCCCGGCCGCTATTGGCAGACGACGGCGATATCGGTCGCCGATCGGCCCTACCGACACTGTCCCAGACTGGAGACGATCAGATAGCCCGATATCGTCAGCTCGACTGCGCCGTGCCCGGCACGCAGCGCCGCGACCACTGGAGGGAGAGCGGGCAGATACAGGTCCGTCGATATCGACGCGAACGCCATCAGCATGCTGAAGATCGCGAGAATGCGTAGGCTGTGCTCGCCTTCGAAAGAGCGGCTCGACCTCACCGATCCACGCGCTTCTGAAGATGCGCCGGATAGCGATCGCCGATCACCTCGATCTGCTGCAAGGCCGCCTCAATTGAACTCATGTCGTCCGCCGACAACTCCACCTCCGCCGCGCCAACGTTCTCTTCCAGCCGATGCAGCTTCGTGGTTCCCGGAATCGGCACGATCCACGGCTTGCGCGCGAGGAGCCAGGCGAGCGCGATCTGCGCGCGCGTCGCGCCTTTCCCCTCGGCGATCCGCCCCAGTACCTCGACGAGTGCAGCGTTCGCCTTGCGGTTTTCCTCGGAGAAGCGCGGCACCACGTTGCGGAAGTCGGATTTGTCGAAAGTAGTGCTCGCATCGATGGCACCCGTCAGGAAGCCTTTGCCCAGAGGACTGAACGGCACGAAGCCGATGTCCAGTTCTTCCAGCGTCGGCAGCACGGTCCGCTCCGGCTCGCGCCACCACATCGAGTATTCGCTTTGCAGCGCGGCGACCGGTTGCACGGCGTGCGCCCGGCGGATCGACTGCGCGCCCGCCTCCGACAGTCCGAAGTGCTTGACCTTCCCCTCCGCGATCAGATCCTTCACCGTGCCGGCGACGTCTTCGATCGGCACGTTCGGATCGACACGATGCTGATAGAACAAGTCGATGCGGTCCGTTTTCAGCCGCTTGAGCGATGCCTCCGCGACGGCGCGGATGCGCTCAGGGCGGCTGTCGAGCGGTTTCTTCGAGTCGCCGTCCTGAAAGCCGAACTTGGTCGCGATCACGATCTGGTCGCGAAACGGCGCGACGGCCTCGCCGACCAGTTCCTCGTTGACGAACGGGCCGTAACACTCGGCGGTATCTAAGAAGGTGACGCCTCGTTCGAACGCCGCGCGGATCACCTTGATACCTTCACTCTTTTCAGTCGCCGGGCCGTAGCCGAAGCTCAGGCCCATGCAGCCGAGTCCGATCGCCGACACTTCCAGCCCGCCGTTACCCAATTTGCGCTTTTCCACGTTGCTTCTCCTTGTCGTGCCGATGAGCAGAGTTGAAGCTTAGGCTGTTGTAGCGTACTCAACAATACGTCTAGAATTGCATGAGGTATTGAGAGAAATTCATCTATGTCGCGCGCGAGTCTATCCGAACTCAACGTTTTCGTCGCCATCGCCGAGCAGCGCAGCTTCAGTGCCGCCGCTCGCACGCTGGGCGTGTCGCCCTCAGCGCTCAGCCACGCGATGCGCGGGCTTGAAGAGCGGCTCGGCGTGCGCCTCTTCAACCGGACCACGCGATCCGTCGCGCTGACCGAAGCGGGCGAGCAGCTTTTGCGCCGCGTCGGGCCCGCCATCACCGATCTCGAAGATGCGGTGAATGAAGTCACGTCCGCGCGAAACCGTCCTTCGGGTTCGATCCGGATCAGTGCGTCCGAGTCTGCCGCCAAGGCACTCGTGCGCAACGTGCTGCCGGATTTCCTCGCGACGTACCCGGATATCCACGTCGAATTCGTCGTCGATACGCGTCTCGTCGACATCGTCGCCGATGGCTTCGATGCCGGCATCCGGGTGCTTCAGGACGTGCCGCGCGACATGATCGCGATTCGCTTCGGCGCGGATATGCGGTTTATCGCGGTGGCGTCGCCGGAATATCTTGGGACCCGTGAGCGGCCGAAGGAGCCGCACGATCTCGCGCGCCATCGCTGCATCCGCTTTCGCTTCGAGAGCGGGGCGCTGTATCGATGGGACCTCGAACATCAGGGCAAAAGCGCGAGCGTCGACGTGGACGGCCCCATGACGCTCGGCAACCTGAACCTGATGGTGGAAGCATCGCTCGCCGGTATCGGCGTGGCGTGGGTGCCGGAATATCTCGTCGAAGACCTGCTGGCGTCGGGGCGGCTTATTCAGTTGCTGCCGGAGTGGAGTCCGTCGTTTCCCGGCCTTTGCCTTTATTACCCCGCCAATCGTCATCCGCCGGCTGCGCTGAAGCTGTTCGCTGAAGCGGTGCGGGATTGGACAAATCGCTGATAGCGAGGTGTGCCGTGGCCCGATTTGTGAGCCGTTCGCATAAGGGCATGCGCGTTTCCGGGCTTCTGCTCGCGACGCGGCGTCCGTAACATCGAAGGTTTCCAGTGCGACGTGGACATCATCCGGTTCGTATCACCGCGAGCGACGCGAACGCGCCCTTCGCGCAATTCCACAAGAGGTAATCGAACCATGACGGACAACATCAAGGACAAGGTGGTCGTGATCACAGGCGCGAGCAGCGGCCTCGGCGAAGCGACGGCCCGTCTGCTTTCATCGCAAGGCGCCGTGGTCGTTCTCGGCGCGCGGCGTATCGACCGCATCAACGAATTAGCGAACGGCATCGTCGCAAACGGCGCAACGGCGCTCGCGATCAAGACGGATGTCACCGACGCCGCCCAGGTCCAACATCTCGTCGATACCACGGTAAAGACCTACGGACGAATCGACGTGATGATCAACAACGCTGGCCTGATGCCGCACTCGCTCCTCGAGCGCGGCAAGCTGGACGACTGGAACCGCATGATCGATGTGAATCTCAAGGGCGTGCTCTACGGTATCGCCGCGGCCCTGCCGCACATGAAGGTGCAAAAGAGCGGGCACATCATCAACGTGTCGTCGGTGGCGGGACACAAGGTGCGTCCGGGGAGCGCCGTGTATGCCGCGACCAAGACGGCCGTGCGCGTAATTTCCGAAGGCCTGCGCCAGGAAGTGAAGCCCTACAACATCCGGACGACGATCATCTCGCCGGGCGCGGTCGCCACCGAACTGCCCGACAGCGTCACCGAAGCCGACGTCGCCAAGGGAATCCACGAGTTCTACGAGCAGTTCGCGATTCCTGCGGAATCGTTCGCGCGCGTGGTGGCGTTCGCAATGAGCCAGCCAGAGGACGTCGATGTGAATGAGGTCCTTTTCAGGCCGACTAGCCAGGAATTGTGAAGCGCAGAGCGCCCGAATCGTGATTATTGAATCTGGCTCACAACCTCTTGCAAAACGAGGCGGCTAGTTGCGACGCGGGCTGTCCTGTAATCTAGATGAAAGCATTTCCGGGCTAGTCGACACGGCGGCCACGCGGTACGACGAGCCGTCGCGGCAACTTCGCTTTATGAACCTGTCAGCAGACAAGGATTCGACAATGGAAGACTTAAGCGACATCAGGATCTCACGCCGCAACTTGTTGAAGATGGGAGCGGCCTCCGCGACGGCCATCGCCGCGCCGCTCGCCGGAGCGCAGAACGCTGCTTCGGGCGCCTCTTCTGCAGCGGCTCGCGCGCCCGTCACGTCGAAGCTGTCGTTGAAGGTGAACGGCAAGCTGGAACACCTGGACCTCGACACGCGCACCACCCTGCTCGACGCCCTGCGCGAACACCTGCACCTCACCGGCACCAAGAAAGGCTGCGATCACGGCCAGTGCGGCGCCTGCACGGTGATCGTCGATGGGCGTCGCATCAACTCGTGTCTGACGCTCGCCGTGATGAAACAGGGCGCGAACGTCACCACCATCGAAGGGCTCGGCACGCGCAACGACCTTCATCCGATGCAGGCAGCCTTCGTGAAGCACGACGGCTACCAGTGCGGCTACTGTACGCCCGGGCAGATTTGCTCGGCCGTGGCGGTGCTCGACGAAATCCGCCAGGGCATTCCGAGCCATGTCAGCGCTGACCTGACCGCCCGCCCCCAGACGACGGCCGCCGAAGTCCGCGAGCGCATGAGCGGCAACATCTGCCGCTGCGGGGCGTATTCGAACATCGCGGTCGCCATCGCGGAAGTGGCTGGGAGCAAGGCATGAACGCCTTTTCCTATGAACGCGCGCGATCCGCCGCCGAAGCGGCCGCGGCCGCGGTGAATACGCCCGGTGCCAAGTTCATCGCGGGCGGGACAAACCTGCTCGACCTGATGAAGCTCGGCATCGAAACGCCCACGCATCTGATCGATGTCAACGGCCTCGGCCTTGACCGGATCGAGGCGACGCCGGATGGCGGAATGCGCATCGGCGCGCTCGTGCGCAATACCGATCTCGCCGCCGATCCGCGCGTGCGGCGCGATTACGGCGTGCTGTCGCGGGCGCTGCTCGCGGGCGCGTCCGGCCAGCTGCGCAACATGGCGACGACCGCCGGCAATCTGCTTCAGCGCACGCGTTGCCCCTATTTCTATGATACGAATCAGCCATGCAACAAGCGCTCGCCCGGCAGCGGCTGCTCGGCAATCGGCGGGTTCAGTCGTCAGCACGCCGTGGTCGGTGTGAGCAACGCGTGCATCGCCACGCATCCGAGCGACATGGCCGTCGCGATGCGCGTGCTCGATGCCAGCGTCGCGACCGTGCGCCCGGATGGCTCAGCGCGGACGATCCCGATCGCCGATTTCCATCGTCTGCCCGGCGACACGCCGCATATCGAGACGGTGCTCGAGCGCGGCGAACTGATCACGTCGGTGACGTTGCCCAAGCCCGTCGGCGGCGTGCAGCTTTATCGGAAGGTGCGCGATCGCGCGTCGTATGCGTTCGCGCTGGTGTCGGTCGCTGCGATCGTTCAGCCGCACGGAACGGGGCGCGTGGCGCTCGGCGGCGTGGCCCACAAGCCGTGGCGCGTCGAGGCCGCAGACGCCCAGATGCCGCACGGCGCGAAAGCCGTCACCGATCGTCTCTTCGCCGACGCGAAACCGACCGATGAAAACGCGTACAAATTGACGCTCGCCGAACGCACGCTTGGTGCCGTGCTCCTGCAGGCAAAGGGATGAGAACATGAAATTCGATACCCCCGCCTCCGCCAATCCGATCGATCTATTGAAGATCGTCGGCCAGCCGTTCGATCGCGTGGAAGGACCGCGCAAGACCACGGGCACCGCGCCTTACGCCTACGAGTGGCACAACGCCGTGCCGAACCAGGCCTACGGCTACGTGATCGGTTCGGCGATCGCCAAGGGCCGTATTTTCTCGATCAGTGTCACCGAAGCGCGGCGCGCGCCGGGCGTGATCGCGATCGTCACTGCGGACTCCGCCGGCAAGCTCGGCAAGGGCAAGTGGAACAACGCGCGGCTGCTCGGCGGCCCGGAGATCCAGCACTATCATCAGGCGGTCGCGCTTGTCGTCGCCGAAACCTTCGAGCAGGCGCGCGCGGCCGCGCAACTCGTGCGCGTGCGTTACGTCCAGGAAAAAGGCGCGTTCGATCTCGCGAACAGCCGCGACTCCGCGCTTAAGCCCAAGACCGGCACGCCCGAATCATCGGTAGGCGATTTCGCGGGCGCGTTCGCCAACGCGCCCGTGCAACTCGACGCGACGTACACCACGCCCGACCAGGCGCACGCGATGATGGAGCCGCATGCGTCGATGGCGGTGTGGGACGGCGATCACCTCACGCTCTGGACCTCGAACCAGATGATCGACTGGAGCCGTGGCGACATCGCGCTGACGCTCGGCATCCCCAAGGAAAACGTGCGGCTGATTTCGCCCTACATCGGCGGCGGCTTTGGCGGCAAGCTGTTCATACGCGCCGATGCCCTGCTCGCCGCGCTGGGCGCGCGCGCGGCGCGGCGTCCCGTCAAAGTGGCGCTGACGCGGCCGATGATGTTCAACAACACGCCGCATCGCCCTGCCACGATCCAGCGCATCCGCATCGGAGCGACGCGCGACGGCAAGATCACCGCGATCGGTCACGAAAGCTGGTCAGGCGACATCGAAGGTGGCAAGCCGGAGAACGCCGTCCAGCCGACGCGCTTCCTCTACGCAGGCGCGAACCGCATGACGGCGCTGCGGCTTGCATCGCTTGACCTGCCCGAAGGCAACGCGATGCGCGCGCCCGGTGAAGCGCCGGGACTGATGGCGCTCGAAATCGCGATGGACGAGTTGGCGGAGAAACTCGGCATCGATCCGGTCGAGTTGCGCATCATCAACGACACGCAGGTCGATCCCGAGAAGCCCCAGCGGCCGTTTTCCGAGCGGCGGCTCATCGAGTGCCTGCGCACCGGCGCCGAGCGCTTCGGCTGGAAGGCGCGCGGCGCACGGCCGGGTGCGGTGCGTGACGGGCAATGGCTCGTCGGCATGGGCGTCGCGGCGGCGTTCCGGAACAATCAGGTGACAAAATCTGGCGCGCGGGTGCGCGTGGATGGCGCGGGCATCGTTACCGTTGAAACCGACATGACCGATATCGGCACGGGCAGCTATACGATCATCGCGCAGACGGCGGCCGAGATGATGGGCGTAGGGATCGACCGGGTCGTCGTGCGACTGGGCGATTCGAATTTTCCGGTGTCGTCGGGATCGGGCGGCCAGTGGGGCGCCAATAGCTCGACGGCGGGCGTATACGCCGCGTGCGTCAAGCTGCGCGAGGCCATCGCGCAAAAAGCAGGCTTCGATCCTGCCGCCGCGCAGTTCGAGGGCGGACAAGTCCGCTCGGGCGAGCGCAGCATGCCGATCGGCGCGGTGGCGGGTGCGAGTGGCATCGTCGCGGAGGATTTCATCGAATTTGGCGAACTGAGCAAGACATTTCAGCAATCGACGTTCGGCGCGCATTTCGTGGAAATCGGCGTCGATGCCGCGACTTGCGAAATCCGCGTGCGGCGCATGCTCGCGGTGTGCGCGGCCGGCCGCATCCTGAATCCGAAGTCCGCGCGCAGCCAGGTAATCGGCGCGATGACGATGGGCGTCGGCGCGGCATTGATGGAAGAACTCGCAGTCGACCGGCGCATCGGCTACTTCGTCAATCACGATCTGGCGGGCTACGAGGTGCCGGTGCATGCCGATATCGCGAGTCAGGAAGTCATCTTTCTCGACGAGACCGATCCGATTTCCTCGCCAATGAAGGCAAAGGGAGTCGGCGAACTCGGGATCTGCGGCGTAGGCGCGGCGATTGCGAACGCGGTCTACAACGCAACGGGCGTGCGGGTACGCGACTATCCGGTCACCCTCGACAAGCTGATTGCGAAGATGCCGGTGGCGACCTGGTGACCGCGCCGCCCACGCCAAAGGAACGATGGCGTGCGGCGGATTTGCACAATGAAGAAGCTAGAGACTTGAACCGGACACGCGCTGCAGCGCTTGCCGTACCGGATCCAATAGGAAGATCACACCCGAGTGCTGCGAGGCTACATGCTGTAGGGTCAGCAACCAATCCGTGTTTTTTTCGCCGACGAAGGCGAAGTGCGTTCGATAACTCTCGATTTGCGGCGTAAGCCTGACGATTTACGCTCGCTGTCTTTAACGCGACGGGTGTTCGAGTACTCGACTATCCTCCACCGCTCAAAACCTGATTGCGAAGAAGCCTGTTTCGACTCGATGACAACGTGCTGTTTCTCGCGTCACACGGATTTGGAGCCGCTAACCATCGTTCCGTTTGACGAGTGCGATACTGCTTCCGCGTTCGACATCGTCGAAGCGCACCTCCATATCGTGCATACCGGCGACGGCGCTGACGAGACTCAATCCCAGCCCGTTACCCGGCGTAGGGCGGCTCGCCTCGCCTCGATAAAAGCGCCTCAGCACCGCATCGCGCTCCTCGTGAGCGATGCCCGGGCCGTCATCGGCGACGCGCGCGCCCATGCCGGTCTCGTCACGAAACAGTTTGAGCAGCACGGTCCCGCCGGCGGGTGCGAACTTGATCGCATTCTCCGTGAGATTGGCGATCGCTTCGAACAGCAGGCTCGCGTCGCCCTGCATCTCGAACGCTTGCGCGCGGGCGCGCCGTATCGTGAACGACACCTGCCGGTCTTCGGCGGCGGGCTCATAGAGCGCCGCGGCTGATTAGACAGGGACGCCAACCTCGTCCTGCTTATTTCTCAGTTCTTAAAAAGATATTTACAAAATTATTAAACAAAATTACACTTGCGCCGCAATTGCGAATGAATCGCATTTGCGGCGTAGATGAACCGCGATTTCGACCGTTCAAACCGAACGCGGCACATCCGCTTTCTCCGTCCTGTCTACTCACGCCATGCCCCCACTTCTGAAGTCGCGGACACGCACGCTTGCGTCCGTCGGCGCGCTTTACTGCGCCAGTTTTCTCTCTCCCGCACAGGCGGTCGCCCAAACCGCCGCTGCCGACAAAGCCGACGCGCCGGGCGAAACCACCCTGCCCGCCGTCGTTGTCAAGGCGGCGCCGTCCGAGATGCAAACGAAGACGCTGCCCTCGTACAAGTTCACCGCACCGCTGCTAGACACCCCGCGCTCCGTGACGGTGATCCCCGAGGAACTCATCAAGCAGACCAACGCGACGACCTTCGCCGATGCGCTCAAGACGGTGCCCGGCATCACCTTCCTCGGCGGCGACGCGGCGGCCAACCCTTCGGCCGATCGACCTGTGATTCGTGGCTTCGAATCGCGCAATTCGATCTTCGTCGACGGCATTCGCGACTCCGGCGTGCAGAACCGCGAGACGTTCGATGTCGAATCGATCAGCGTCATCAAGGGTCCCGACTCGGTGTATGCGGGACGCGGCGCGGTGGGCGGCAGCATCGACATCGTTACGAAGACGCCGAAGAACGAGGACTTCATCAACGGAAGCGTCGGCCTCGGGACGGACAGCTACAAGCGCGTGACGTTAGACGCAAACCGCAAGCTCGGCGACACCGCCGCCGTGCGCCTGAACGTGATGGGCCACGACGCGGACCAGGCGGGACGCACCGATGTCTACAGCCGCCGCTGGGGCGTGGCGCCGTCGGTGGCGTTCGGGCTGAACAGTCCAACCACCGTCACGGTTAGCTACTACCACCTGAATTCGTACGACATGCCCGACTTCAGCGCACCGTTTCGCGCGAGCGGCGGCACGCCCGCCTATCGGAGCCGCGGCCAGTTCTACGGCCTCAACGATCGCGACTATCGATACGGACAGACCGACACCGGCGAAGTGCGCGTCGAGCACCGCTTCAACAACGACTGGAAGCTGAAGAACACGACAATGTTCGGGCGCGCAACGCTCGACTACATCGCGACGAACCCGCAATTTCTCAACGCGAACCCGAACATCCTCAGCCTGCAGGCGAAGAGCGGCAAGTACGCGACGAACAGCATCACCAACCAGACCGAACTGACGGGCAAGGCGTCGATTTTCGGGATGCAGCACAGCCTCACGGGCGGCATCGAGTTCAGCCACGAAAAGAGTCTGTACGAAGGCTATCTGGTCTCCGACAGCGCGGGCAATAACATGCGAACCGGCGGCCCGTGCAGCGTCGCGTACAACTGCACGCCGTTCAACGCGCCGTGGAATCCCGACAATCCGTGGACCGGCAGCGTCCTGCTGAACGGCGACAAGACCTTCCCGGGCGCCGCGACCCACACGCAGACGAACGTCGCATCGGCCTACCTCTTCGACAGCGTGAATATCACCGATCAATGGATCTTCAACGCTGGCGCGCGTTTCGACCGCTATGACGTGACAGCGATCCAGGCCGGCAGCCCCGACCTCAAGAACGACTCGAACCTGTTCAGCTATCAGCTCGGTCTCGTCTACAAGCCGGTGCGCTCGGTCAGTCTGTACGCGTCGTACGGGACATCGTCGAATCCGCCGGGCTCGAATGCAGGCCTTGGCGGCGGCACCGACCAGATCACGGTGACGAACCAGGATCTGTCGCCGGAACGTAGCCGGAACATCGAGGTCGGGGCGAAATGGGACGTGCTCGAGCAGCGCCTTTCCCTGACGTCGGCGATCTTCCAGACCGAAAAGACCAACGCGCGCGTGAGCGACGGACTGGGCGGCGTCGTCAACGCGGGCACGCAGCGGGTGCGCGGTGTCGAACTCGGGTTCGCGGGGAATCTCACGAACAAGTGGAGCGTGTTCGGCGGCTACTCGTACCTCGATGCGATCACGGTCGATGCCGGTCCCGCGGCGATCAGCGCATCGGGTCTGCCGATGGTGATGGTGCCGAAGCACAACTTCACGCTCTGGACGTATTACGACGTGCTGCCGAAGCTGTCGATCGGCGGCGGAGCGACGATATCAAGTCTCACCTACGCCTCGGTTTCGCCCACCGTTCGCAAATGGATCCCGGGCTACGCACGCTTCGATGCGGTCGCGACGTACCGGGTCGCGAAGTCGGTCGATCTGCAGTTGAACGTCCAGAACATCTTCGACAAGAAGTACTTCTCGACCGCTTATCCGATCTACGCGACGTGGGCGCCCGGCCGTTCGGCGATGCTGACGCTCAACTTCTACCAGTGACGTCGGTTTCGGGCCCCGGAAATATTGCAGGTTCCGAGGTCCGAAACATCCCTTTGCATCGACAGCGATTGGCCTGTTCGGGCAGCTTGTTCAAGGAACAGCGTTATTGATTTATGAACGCCGATCCGGTAACCCTAAGCGCTTAGAACTTGTGTCGCATGGCGACACGCAACGCTGCCTGTCGATTCGTGCTGGAAGGCGTGATCTGACTGATCGAGGCCGCCGCTGTTCTTCCAGTCGAATCCGTGCCACTCGCCTTCTGATAGACGCCGACGAGATACACGTCAGTACGTTTCGAAAGAAAGTAGTCGACGCCAAGTGCGCCCTGGTGGTACCTGGCACCGCTTGCACCATCCACCCCGCTGCTCTTCGTGAAGACGTATCCGGCACCCATCAAAAACGCGGGTGTCAACTGATAGCGGAAGTTGAGTTCTGCGTTGTTCAACGTGGCGGTGCCGCTGATTCCTCCCGCAGGCACGGGGCCCGAGGTCGTGTCACCAAGGTCTTTGAACTTTGTGTTCGAGTACGTCGCCCCGATCGTTGCGGCGCCGAATGTGTAAGCCGCACCTGTACCCACAACTTGCAAAGTGTGCGCCGAAGCGTACCCAGAGATGACTGGAGAATCGCCGAAATTAGAGCCTGGAACACCGGCCGTCGAGGGCGCTACCGTGCCGCCCGATCCGTAGAATGAGACGTTGGGATTTCGGACATTCAAATAACCCACCCCTAAGGTCAGTGGGCCATTCACATACCCTCCTCCAAGCGACCATATCTGATTGCGCGTAGCGTCGCCGGCCACACCGCCGAGACTGTACATGCCGCCGAAAGTGAATCCGCCGATGGTCCGACTTGTGTACTTGATCGCGTTGTTCACGCGATTGGTGTTGTTGAAGTTATCGTTGTCTGCCGGATGGGCCCCAAGATATCCCGCCCACTGATCGCCCGCCTCTAGCGGCCCGACATAATCGACGATCGAGTCGTATTGACGGCCAAGGGTGACAGTGCCGACATTGCTCGACAGGCCGACGTATGCCTGCCGACCGAATTCAAGGCCCCCTTGTCCCAGCTTTCCGGTGTTCACGTCGAACCCGTTTTCCAGCACGAAGATGGCCTTTAATCCGCCGCCCAGGTCCTCGGTTCCTCGCAGTCCCCAGCGGCTACCGTTCAGTTCCCCACTTGCGAAATAGTACTGACGCTTGCCACCCGCGTTGCTATTGAATTGAATGCCTTCATCTACGATGCCGTATAACAGCACGCTGCTCTGCGCGCAGGCGATGCCACTGAGCGCGCTCAGCGCGATCCCCGCGAGAGGTGACTTCTTCATTCTAAAGATCTCCGTAAAGTTTTTATTTGAAATCAGGCAACCGCTAAAGGAGGAACCTGGAGCGGAGTAAAGAAAATCAGCGAATGGAAACGCCGACACACACTTGCAAGTGAGTACGCGAGTTTGAGGAAAGCGGGAACCAGGTGACCCGGGGAGCTTTTCTCAGACGAGGCCAGTTGCGTAATAGACACCAATCACGAAAGCCACCGCGAGCGTCTTGATCAGCGTGATTGCGAAAATCTCTCGATAGGACTGTCGATGCGTCAGGCCGGTCACCGCCAGCAAGGTAATCACCGCGCCGTTGTGCGGTAGTGTGTCCATGCCGCCACTTGCCATTGCGACTACCCGATGCAGTACTTCCATCGGTATATGCGCAACCTGTGCGTTCCTGATCAATAGGTCCGACGTAGCGGCGAGTGCGATGCTCATGCCACCCGAGGCAGAACCCGTAATGCCGGCCAGGGTGCTCACGGACACCGCGGCATTGACGAGCGGGTTCGGAATCGTCTTTAGCGCGTCACTGATGACGACGAAGCCAGGCAACGCCGCGATCACCGCGCCAAATCCATACTCGGATGCGGTATTGATCGCCGCAAGCAGGGCGCCCGCCGCCGCCGCCCGCGTGCCGTCCGCAAGCGCCCCGGACACGCGGCGATAGGCCGTGAACACCACGAGAGCGATCCCGAGAATCAGCGCGGCTTCGACCGACCAGATAGCGGTCACGGTCTTGATCGAAGTCGTCACCGGAACGTGCACGCCAGGAAGAACCTGCGGCGCCACGGTGTACGACGCGCCATACCAGACCGGGATCCATTTCGTGAACAGAAAGTTCGCGACGCCCACCAATACGAGCGGCATGATCGCGAGGAAAGGATTGGGCAGGACAACAGCCGTGACACGCTCGGGTTCGTTCACTAGCACGTTTCCATAGCCTTCTCCTTTGGCCATTACGCTTCGACGCCGCCATTCCAGATAGATCAGGCCGACGACGATCATGAATAGAGAACCAATCGTTCCCAACGCGGGAGCAGCCCAGCCGGTGGTCTTAAAAAATGTGGTGGGGATGATGTTCTGAATCTGCGGGGTGCCGGGCAGCGAATCCATCGTGAACGAGAACGCACCGAGTGCGATTACGCCGGGCATCAGTCTCTTGGGAATGTTGCTCTGACGGTAGAGCTCTGCCGCGAACGGATAAACAGCGAACACGACGACGAATACCGAAACGCCGCCATAGGTGAGTAGTGCGCACACCACGACGATCACTACGTTTGCGCGCGAGCGGCCGATGTATCGAATCGCGGCGGCGACGATAGCCGCGGCGAAGCCCGATATCTCGATGACCTTGCCGAATAAGGCACCCAGCAGAAATACAGGGAAATACAGTTTCACGAACCCCACCATCTTCTCCATGAAGATGCCGGAGAACACCGGAGCAACGGCCGCAGGCTCCGTCAGTAGCACCGCTGCAAGCGCTGCGATCGGTGCGAAGATAATGACGCTATATCCGCGATATGCGGCCAGCATCAGAAAGCACAATGCAGCAATAACAATTAACAAAGCCATACGGGTCTCCGCTCCTGAGTATTATTTTGGCGTCCCGACGCCTGAAACTTCTTTCAGGCGTCGGGACGTGCAGTTCTCTCTCGCACGTTCAATAAGTGCGTGAGGCATCCTTCACCGTTCATGGGTGAATAATCAAAACCGCTTTGAATTGCCCGTCCCGCGTTCAAGCGCGGACGAACGCCTCACCGACGAGGTTTGATCCGCTTGACTTGACCGGCGTGGTAGCGTTCGCGCGAAACTCGAATTGCAGCATCGAACTCAGTTTCGGTCGCGAGATGCTTGTGATCTACGCTGACCAGCCAGCCCTGCGCGGATCTACACCAGCGGATCCTTCCTTCGTCGTAGAGTTCGGAGAACCAGCGCCAGAGCGACGCATCGTCCTTGTCGGCGCGTTTTGCCGCTTCGTTCCGAACGTTGTCGTGAGAAATCAACAGCATGTTTTCTTGCGAGTTAGCTCAGCTCCTCGACGAGTCGAGGCACCGCTGAAAAGAGATCGTCTACGAGGCCGTAATCCGCGACGCCGAAGATCGGCGCTTCCGCGTCCTTGTTGATCGCGACGATGACCTTGCTGTCTTTCATCCCGGCCAAGTGCTGGATCGCGCCTGAAATGCCGACTGCCACGTACAACTGCGGTGCGACGATCTTGCCGGTTTGGCCGACTTGGTAATCGTTCGGGACGAAACCTGCATCGACCGCTGCACGCGATGCGCCAAGCGCCGCGTTGAGCTTGTCCGCGAGCGGTTCCAGAACTTTCGTGTAGTTTTCGCCGTTGCCCAGACCGCGACCACCCGACACGATGATCGAAGCTGAAGTCAGTTCCGGACGATCCAGCTTCGTGAGCTCTCGGGTAACGAACTGGGAGATGCCTGCGTCAGCAGCCGCTTCGATCTTCTCCACCGATGCACTGCCGCCCTCGGCCGCCACCGGATCGAAACCCGTCGAGCGGACGATGATCACCTTGATCGGATCGCTCGATTGCACGATGGCGATTGCGTTACCGGCATAGATCGGGCGCTCGAACGTATCGACGGAATCCACTGCGGTGATATCGCTGATTTGCGCGACATCTAAATGCGCCGCGATGCGCGGCGCGATGTTCTTACCGTAAGCGGTAGCGGGCGCGAGAATGTGCGAATAATCCTTCGCGATGTTCAGCACCGTTCCTTCGACATTCTCAGCCAGTCCATCGGCGAGTTGCGGGGCATCGGCGAGCAGGACTTTCGATACGCCTGCGATTTTTGCGGCCTGGTCCGCTGCGGCTTGCGCGTTCGCGCCTGCGACCAGCACATGAATATCGCCGCCGATCTTCGTGGCCGCTGCAACGGTGTTCAGCGTCGCCGCCTTGATCGATGCGTTGTCATGCTCTGCGATTACCAGAATTGCCATGCTTGTCTCCTCTTAAAGCACTTTCGCTTCGTTCTTCAGCTTTTCGACCAGCGTCTTCACGTCCGGCACCATCACACCGGCGGAGCGCTTGGGCGGCTCGGC
>NZ_FCNW02000067.1 GCF_001544475.1 Caballeronia humi
CCGACGATACTGCTCGAAGCCGGCGCCTTGATCTGCTGCCATCGCTAGGGTCTTTTGTCTCATTCAATATAAACGGCCTGCCACCCTGATGCGTTGACCTTTTTCAGCATTGCCCTAATGCAATCGTGTGCAGCTCATTCAGAAGCAAAGGCAGGAACAAATAAGCGAAACCTCACGCTAAATGGTGCTAAGCGCTTCGCCTTATTGACAAATAGTGGCATAGTTCGGGGCATGACCATTAAGGAGACCGCTCATGGCAACCCTTGAACAAATCAAAGAAAAAATGAAGAAACTGCAGACTCAAGCCGACGCGCTGACCGCTAAGCGCTCGCGCGCAATACTTGATGACATCCATGCTTTGATGGCTCAACACAATCTGACATCCGCAGACATCGACGCTCATCAGAAAAGCTCGGCGCGCAAAGGGCGGCCGCGCGGTGCCCTATCGCAGAAATCCGCGCAGACTACGCGAACCTCATCCAAATCGTCGTCAGCAGCCAAGGGGAAACTGCCGGCTAAGTACCGCAATCCGAAGACCGGCCAAACCTGGAGCGGCTGGGCACGCCCCCCGGCGTGGATCGCTAAGGTCAGGGACCGGACTAAGTTCCTCATCGACGGCAGCTCGGCAGAGACAACTGCAACTTCCACTACGACGAACGGAGCGACGGACGGAGCATCGACGAAGCGCTTGGCGAGCCAACCGGCGGCCAAGAAGCGTGCGTCAGTGAAGGCGAGCGCGTCTTCAACCAGCGCCCCGGCATCGAGCGTCGCTGCGACGAAAAAGTCCAGCACCACACAGCCGGTTGCAAAAAAGGCCAGCCGGAAGGTCGCAGCGAAGAAGGCGAAGTCTACGGCCGCGCCCGCTCCCGCGACAAAGACTGCCGCAACAAAGACCGCCGCGACGAAGACTGCCGCGACGAAGGCAGTCGCCAAAAAAACCGTTGCAAAAAAGGCGGCGGTTAAGAAGTCTGTGGCGAAGAAGGCTGCTGCGTCTACGAAGTCCGTGGCGAAGAAGGCGGTATCGGCAAAGACCCGCGCGGGAAAAACCGCGTCCAAGCGTGCTTCAGCGGCAGAGGCGCGCACTGAACGTTTGGCCGCTGAAGCAAGTGTCGCAGCGCCTGATACGCGCGGTGCTGACGCCCATATGACGCCGCCGGTGGCACCGCCGAGTGGCGGAGAGGCGACAGCCTAAACTTGGCAAACTGTTGACGGGGAAGCTCGGGCGCGCTCGGAGCTATCACCAGCTACGCTGCTTTTGACTTCCCCGCAACTGCCCCGCGCCGTCTCAAGACGAAATGGGCAGGCGCGGCCTTGCTGAACAAAAGAGCGGCCCGCACGGGGCCGCTCTCGACTATCGACGTCGGGCCATTACAGCGGCTGAATCGTCGAGGCCTGCTTTCCCTTGGGTCCCTGCTTGATTTCGAAACTCACTTTTTGATTTTCCAGCAGCGACTTGAAGCCACTGCCTTGAATTTTGGAAAGTGCGCGAACAGATCCTCGCCACCTCCATCCGGCGTGATGAAACCATATCCCTTTGCATCATTGAACCACTTCACAGTACCGGTTGCCATTTTTGCTACACCTCTACAGATAACGAATCACGCTGAATGGAATTGCGCGACGACGGTCCAGCTTCATCACCGCAGCAATGTTTTAGCATGCCGCCGCCCCGACTCTCAATCGGAAGCTTCTCTAGTTGGAATAACGTCGCATCGTCACAGTCCTCGACACACCCGGGTCACCCGGATACAGATTGAAGCTGAATCGCGGGCGCCAGCCACGCGGCATCGCTGCTCTCAACGTTCTCCGAATTGCGAGTCGTTTTCTGCAAACTGGCGCAGGATTCGTGAGCGAAGCCGCACCTTTGCAACGGCGCTCAAACTCCCAGCGCGGAGATTGCAATTTGCGTGTGCGAGCGCCAAATTGTCCGGATGGTCCGGTCCGCCCGAAGCAAGGGCGACAAAATGCTCGATAGTTGCCTCCTCTTCGCTCATCTTGAGTCCGCAGTAAAAACAAGTATTGCCATCGCGTCGCAAAAGCCGACGTATGGTGGCTTGCCGTTTCTTCCGCTTCTTAGACGTTTGAAGCGCGGGCGCAGTGTTCCCATGATCCGCTGCGCTCGGCAAAGCGGAACTCGCTCGCTCGATGCGAATCGTGAACGGATCGATCTGCACGAGGCTCGCGCGGTCGCGTTCAAGCAGTTGTTGCGCCCGAATCCGAGTGCACATGGCGAGGGCATTACCTGAGGCATCGATCACAAAGACATCTCGCTGCAGAGCAGGGTCGCCAAATGTGTGCAAGTCGTCGAGCAAGATGATATCGAGGCAAACTGACGTTACTGGAATAGTCCCAAACGTTAGCACGGCGCTTGCCCCGCAGACAATACCCCGATTGAAGCGCGAGTCGCCCGTGTCGTCGGTGTGGCGTTCATCCTCGAGCGTAGTAAGCAAGATCTCCGTGTGG
The DNA here is from genome assembly GCF_001544475.1 of Caballeronia humi. GTDB lineage: Bacteria > Pseudomonadota > Gammaproteobacteria > Burkholderiales > Burkholderiaceae > Caballeronia > Caballeronia humi. Next base: position 2,464 of record NZ_FCNW02000067.1, read on the forward strand.
ACCTCGGATGCGCCGACGTTCCGAACGAGGTGACCTCACGCCGCCTGCGCTCCAGCACGATCAATCTTCGTTAGTTTTAGGCCGAAAAGCTCTTCTGCATCTTCCTTGAGTTCCTCGGCTGCGATCGTCGAGATGCCACACACACTGGTTTCGGGGTCCTCGAAGGGCTTCCTAGCGCAGGGCGGCCACCGGAAAGCCCCACCGCGGTGCCAGAGTGGCTCACAGTTCTCAGACTATCGTCGCTAAGTCCATTGCTGATTGCTGATCGCTGGTCTCCACACGTTGTAAAGCAAGGTTGGCACGGTGACGAGTTCACTCCTTGGACGAGACGTTGCAGCTGACGCCTCGGCAATGAACGCAGGGCGTACGTCCCGTTCAAGGTTCCCCTCGTCTCCTCGCCAAGCAAAGAATGCAGCGCAATCGAGCCGCTCCGATGAGCTCTCGCGCACAAAGTAATCGTTCCAAAACGCCCGTCTTAAACAATGCTAGTAGGCGTTCCGGTCTTGATCGCCTGACTACGCGTACCTTGACAGCGAATCTGTATTTGCGAAGCGTCAGCTTCGGGTATCCTGACGAGATTGCCAATTCAGTATATCGATTTATGACCCTGGCACTCTGGACGATTGATCCTGAAGCCGCGTATGCGCAGTGGCAGCGCACCGAAGCCGCCGGCGCTGATCGCCGAGCTTTCGCCGAACGATCCATCGTTCAACACTGTGCGATGTTTGCGCGCTTTAATCGATTCCTTGTCGCCCATGCGCAGACGCTGACGACGTTCGGATCAGATCACATCGATGGATTTTTTGAAGAACTCGCGAGAGATTGTTCGCCGGGCACAACGACACGGCTGAGATACCTGAAGCTCATCGACCGGCTCGTTCGGTATCTTGTCGCCATGGAACTGCGCTCGGCTAACCCTGCGGCTCAGATGCTCGCCGCAGAGTCGTGGCCCGAGGACGAACCCACGCCAATCTACCTTTCGCTTGCGGATGATGGTCGGTTGCAATCGGCTTGCCGCCCGCAGCCGGGAATGGACTTTAAAGCGCTTCGTAACACAGCCATTGTTGCGATCTTGCTGGGCGCCGGCATCACGGCCGCCGAATGCCGTTACCTCCGCCTTTCCGACCTCGATATTCATGACATCCGGCCGGACGTGTCAGTGCAAAAGCGCGGTCCGCGGATCGCTCGCCGAGTTCCGCTCGATGCTTTCTCGCTCCACGTGCTGAGGGAGTACCACGACGCGCGAGCGAAGCTGGCCTGTCAAAGTGAGTGGCTATTTCTGGCGACCGCCGCCGGTAAGCCGATGAAGGACGACACGCTCGGAAAATGCGTGCGGCTGGCGTTGCAGACGCTGGAAATCACGGCCGCAGATATGAGCCCACGACTTTTAAGAAATACCTACGCACGCCGCCATCTCCATGCGGGCCGCACTGACGAAGAGGTCGCCAACCTGCTGGGCCTGTCCAGTCATCGCACCAGTGTGCGACTGCGGCAGACACTTGACCCATCCTTTGCATCGCCTGAGTGTGAATATGAATCTATGGATAGCGAGATCGGGTGACTTCATTCGGGCTCGCAACGAAATCAGGCTCTCGAGCGCAGACCATCGATGTTCGCTCACGCTCGTCCGAGACGGGCCGCAACAGCGTTTGGGCAGCAGGACCGATGCTCGAGACAAGCCACGAGATGGACGACAACGCGAATATGTCGATGAGCATGACAATAGGGTCGCTTTTTAAGCGTACTTACGTACAGGATTGTTTGCGCTCGTGTTCGTGAATGGGTCGCGGGGGGCGGCCCTCGCCTCGGAAAGCGCCCATTTGCTGAACTTCCGGCACACTGTCGCTTTTCTCGGAAGGGCTCATCGTGGCCACCACCTTCAAACCTACGGCCGAGCAGGAAGCCGTCGTGACCGCCGCAAGTAGCGGCGACGATCTGAAGGTCAAGGCGTATGCCGGCGCCGGCAAAACGTCCACGCTTCGACTGGTTGCCCATCATCTCGGCTATCGACGCGGGAGCTACCTCGCTTTCAACAAAGAGATCGCTGAGTCTGCGCGTCGAGGTTTTCCGGCAAATGTAGCTGCACGCACGGTGCACTCACTTGCCTACGCCGGCGCCCCGTCTCGCCTCACCGCGCGCATCAACCTGCCGTCGGAGCCTCCTCACGAGCTTGCCGCTCGCTACGGACTTGGGGCAATCGAGGTGCCTACCATCACCGGAAAGGCTGTCGAGGTTGCGCCGTTTGAGATTGGCCGGATGATCTCAGACGGTCTGGGTAGGTTTTGTCGCTCGCCCGACGAATCCCCGCGGGCTTTTCACGTCCCGGTGGATGAAAAAGTGCGCGAGGACGCTGCTGACTGGCTGCGTGCCCTTCTTGCGCCCCATGTAACACGACTTTGGAGCGAGAGCATCGATCCGCGCGGGCGCAGCGCCATACAGCCGGATGTTTATTTGAAGGTGTGGGCACGGAGCAATCCTCGCATCGACGCGGACTTCATCTTGTTCGACGAGGCGCAGGACAGCGATGGCGTTATGCTCTCCGTTTTGTCGCAGCAGCGACACGCGCAGATCATCTATGTCGGAGACCCCTACCAGCAGATTTACGAGTGGCGCGGCGCGGTCAATGCGATGGCACAGATCATCGCGCCGGAGCGGCCGCTCACCGAATCGTTTCGCTTCGGCCCAACGTTCGCTGCACTCGCGAGCCGCGTTTTGGCCTTACTTGGAGAAACTACGCCCATACGGGGCCAGTCCGGTATCGGCTCGATCATGGTCGAGGACCCTTCTATTGCGCCCCCTGTGGACGCCGTGCTTTGCCGCAAAAATGCGACAGCGATCTGGCAGTTCGCGGCCGGTATTGAGATGGGCCATCGGCCTGCGATTCGCATGAACGCGAACGAGATCGTCGCGTTCGCCGACGGGGCGGATCAGTTGCTCGCCGGCCGCAGAGCGTTTCGTCCGACTGCGTTGTCATTGTTCGAGAACTGGAAGGAAGCCCAGTCGTTCGCACGCAGCGCGCTCGGCCAAGATCTGCGGCCGATTGTCGAAATCGTCGACGGTCGTGGCACCCATTATCTGCGCGCTCTAGCTCAGCGTGTGACGCCCGAAGGCCAGGCTGATTACGTCGTCTCGACGGTACATCGTGCAAAGGGGCTCGAATGGAAGCGGGTGAGAGTTGTCAATGACTTCCGCTTCAAGATGATGGATGGCCGCCTGACAATGGACGAGGATGAATTGCGCCTCCTCTACGTGGCTTTGACCCGCGCGCAACACGTGCTCGATATCTCCGATCTACGGGATCAATTGCTGAGACTGTTCAGCGCCCCCTTTGCTGCACAGAATTAGCCTCGAAGGGACTCGCCGGTGATTCAACGCGCTCTTCGGATCGGGCGATGGCGGAGGTCACCATTCTGTCAAGGCGTTCGCAAGCCGCCTTCACCACCCCGAGGCGCACTTCCCTCAATTGCCGGTCGTGCTCGTTGATGACAGCGGGTAGCCTTTCAAGAAGCGTTTCGGGCATGATCCAGTCGTCGACTGCCCTTCCTCGCTCCAGTAGCGCAAGTACTTCTTTCTCGACTTCTTCAAGGAAGGGGAGTTCGAGCAAGCCATGCCCCACCTCTGTCATGAACCCAGTAAGCAACACCGCCTGTGCGACCTGCCTGACGTCTCTCGCTGTGGCGCGTTGGGCGCGCATTGCCTCGAATGCGAGCCGCGAACGCAGGGACATCGCATCCGAATCGTGCCGAGGCATCGGCAGTAACAAGACTTTTGATCTGTCGCGCGGCGCTTTGGCCGATCTGCGTTTCTTCGAGATTGGCATAATGGTTTGCCGATAGAGCCATTCGCCATGTTACCAAACGCTAGCTACCGGATTTTCCTGCTGCCGTGCGCCGCCGTACGTCTGTTGGATGTGAACGCGTGCAGACCTGCCGATCGGAATTGGATTGCGACAGGAGCGCCTCCCGAAGGCGAGGCAGCCTGAAGGTCCAGTCATGTCCGTTTCGTTTGATGAGATTGACGACGCCGTCTTCCAAGCGCGCGAGCATTCGGTAGCCATCGAATTTGATTTCGTAGGACCAGTCGCCGTCCGTCGGGCGGCGTTCCACCAGCGTGACCAGCTGAGGCTCAATAACGGGTGGCATCTCGCCAGGTGCCGTTTATGGTGCGATGACGCGCGCGCGGCGTTCCAGCAGCCCATATCACTCGCGTGATTGTTACGCGTCATCCTCGTCACGCGGATGCGCAATGGGCGGATGCGGCGGCTGCGTCGTGGCGATTTCTCCGCCGCTTTTTTGTGCACAGCCGCCTTTTTGTTCCGCTTCTGCGTCAAGGGCGACTTTCCCAACCCTGAAATGTAGATTTTGGTATGTAATAAGTCGATTGACGCTCAGCCTATGGAGCAATGTATGTGTTATTCGGCTCAAATTGAAGCAGACTATCGCAAGTATGTGAAGATGTTCGGCGCTCACATGGACGTCCGCGAATTCGCTCGCCTTTACTGGGAGCGAACCGAAGGCAGCAAAGCGAAAATCCCAAAGGCGATGGATGACGCGTTCAGTGCTCCGCGGACGGACGAGGAACGTCAGATAAAAGAGTTCATCGACCAATACAACGCTGAGCAGGCGACCAAGCTCGAACAGGACCTCTTCAAGCAACGGACGCGGCTTGCCGATGCCGAACGCACTCTGCAAACAAAAATAACGAAGGCCGCGACCGAAAGCAAGCGAATTGCGACCGACAAGATTGAGGCTTCGCTGCGTCGCCTCAACGACCTCAACCGGACGATCCCCGAACCGCGTGACTCGCGCATCTTCCCAGGCCACTATGCCCCGGTCCTCGTCGTCGAGAATGGGAAATACGTCGTTAAGCCGATGCGCTACCAATGTCGCATTGCTGGCAAGCCAGCAAACTACGACATCAAATTTCCGGGCACCTACAATGCGCGGCGCGATAATCTCGAAGGCTTCTGGAAGCCGTTGTTCGGTCACACACACGGCGTATTGCTTGTCGATGTGTTTTACGAAAACGTCAGCAAGGCGAAGTGGGAGGGAACGTTACTCGAGTCACACGACAAAGACGAAAACGTCGTGCTGGAATTTCGTCCGAGTAACGGCCAGTTGATGTTGGTCGCCTGCCTGTGGTCTCGTTGGAGCGCGCCGGATTTGCCGGACTTGCTGTCGTTTGCGGCTATCACTGACGAACCTCCAGTTGAGGTCGCAGCAGCCGGTCACGATCGGTGCATCGTACCAATCAGACCGGAGAACGTTGAGGCGTGGTTGCATGCGGACGCATTGAATCGAGATGCGCTGCACACGATTCTTGATGACAAGGACAGGCCGTACTACGAACACCGGCTCGCAGCGTAGCGTCGCCCCCCTCCGAAGTGTTTTTATGCGACGAAAACGGCTGTTGGTAATATAGCGACGGCGACCAAGCAACGGATAATCCAAGCATCGAGAAGCAGGCATTGAATGGACATTTTCTATTATTCGCAAAAACTTGAACAAGACTTGAAGAACGGTCAAGTCGGCTATTTCGGCTCGAACAGCACAAAGATTTTGGAACTTTCAGAGCGGTTACCTAAGCGCATCTGGGTATTCAAAACGCCGAAGGGGATGAAAGGGTCAATCCAATTGCTCGGCTCGCTGCTCGTCAGTGAAGAACCCCGAGTAGCGGTCCAGACAAGCTACCCCCATATCATCTACTACGACCCGTTCTCGCCTGAGTCTGTGATGTTCACGGACTCAGGCACCATGCACCGCGTTCAAGAGGTGTCAGCGTACTTCCAATATCGCTTTCACTCCGCGTTCAGTGCCAATTTTCAAGGCGACGCTGGGCTACAAGCAATCGAATCGAATGTGGTCCGTGGACTGGAGTCTCTCGTTGCCGATTGGGGGAAATGCCAGATGCTGGAGCGCGTCAGGGACCGAAAGAGCGTCCAACCTATCAATCCGTTCGCTCAGAACTTTTGATGAAGCGGATGACGTCGGACAAAATGGTACCAGTCATCGCGGCCCTCCTTTCGGCAGCTGAACTCTGCCGCCAATGACGACGAACGCATTGGTATCGACATTCCGGATCCACGGTCGTACTTCGTTGTCACGAGTCGGGGAACCGGCGATGTAGTTCACCGCCGCTTCGAGATCCGTGAAACGCCCAGGCACTGCACCGAGCTTTGCTGCTTCAAAAGTAGACATTCATGCTCCACAAACAGACGCGCGGAGCGGCCCCGGCGGACCGCATACCCGCAGGAGTTAAGAGAACTATCTGACGCGAATCACTCGACTTCGCTCACATGCTTCCACCACCGTTCGCCCGAAGGCAGTCCTCTGATGAAAGCAAAGTCCTCCGCTTCTTCGCGCGTAAGTTCGATCACACCGCCCTTCAAGATCGCCGTCTGCAGATAGACGACGTTCGCCAGCACGAGCGCTCCATGCTGTCCGGCGGTGGACGTTAGCGTTTCGACGGCATCCAGCAGTTCCGCAAGAAACTGCTTCGCGTCAGCGGCGAGGCGCAGCGACACATCAGCGTCGCTAATCGCGCCCAACACCGCATCGCACTGCGCTTGCGTGTCGTCAGGCCCGTACTGCTCGGGCTTGATCCAGCTTCGGATCACCATGTCATTGAGTACGTCGTCGGCGAAATCGGTGCAGGAATAGGCCATATAAGGCTCCAGTGAAAAAATGAAAGAAAAAGAGCCGCTATCAGATGCGACGCAAACGGCCGGTATCGAACGCAGACGCGCGACGCAGGTACGGCCGGCGCGGCGGCTGCGATTGCGCAGTAGCCGGTGCAGCGTGTTGCGCTGGCGGCAGGTGAGGCACCGCTTGCGAGTGGGACGGACTGCCGGCTGCCGCGAGCAGCAGCATCAAGAGGTTTGCCATAGTGGACAGCGCCGAAGGGCGCGAGAAAGGAGGGAAACGGGAAGCGACCCTTGGGGGGCAACTCCCCACAAGGGTTGATAAAAAATCAGGCGGCAAGCGCCTGTACGTCGATGACCGCGTCGGCTTCCGCGACAAGTTCCGGCGTCTGTGAGATGAAAAACTCTCGCTGATACCCGCCTTGGCGCAGCACCTCGCGCTTCATTCGCATGAACTGCACTTTGCGCTCGGGATCGAGCGGGCCGTCTGACTCGTCGCTGAACAAGGTCTGATAAGGCTGACCAGTGTTCTGCGCGAGATAGAGCGCGATGCCCCGCGTGAGGCACTCGTTGATCCAGACCTTCTGACCGCCGGACATGACGGACACCGACTTGCTGCTGTCGGACTCGGCGTCGTGAACGAGGATCTCGAAACCCTCTCGTAGTTCACCGCTCGCGAGCGTGCGCTGCGTGCGGATCTCAACCGTGAAGCGCATGCCGTAACACGCGAGCAGTAGCTCGTTGACGGTATGCGTGAGCGCCGGGCCTGCGTCATCGATGGTCAGCGCGATCACGCCGTCGTTGCCCAGACCCTTAGCGAGCAGCTTCCACCGCGCGATCTCGTCGGAGAGGCGACCGGCACGCGACTGCGTGGCCGAGAACTTCTCCAACTCCAACGCCAAGGCTTCCGCTTCGGCCTGCAGGACACTCTGCGAGCGGATCGATTGCTCGATCCGACCATCAAGTGCCGCGACGGTCTCCCGGTTCGCTGCGATGTCACGGTCCAATCTCGCCATCGCGGCTGTGACGTCAACGGCGGCCAGTCGGCTCACCTCCTCGGTGATGCGCGCAACCTCCGCTGCGATACGCGTCTTTTTAGACTGATATTTGGCGGTTCGGGCCGTACTTTCCTCAGTGATCGAGCGCAACTCGGCTCGAGCGGCTTCGAGTCCCGATACGGCGGCATCCAAGAGCGGTTTGGTCGCAGCAAGCTCTGCCGGTACCCGCACCAAGGCGTCCGCCTGCGCTTTCTTCTCGCGATACTCCGCGCGAAGATTCGCAACCGACACACGCTGCTCTTCCGCTTGCGCTTTTGCCTGCAACGCCTGCGTAAGGAGCGGACATTGCGCGTGCATCGGATGACCGACACAAGGCACCTGATCCACCACCGCCGCCTGCTTGCTCAATGTGTCAAAGTGGGCGGCTTTCGTCGTGCCCTGGCTCATCAAGCTGGTAAGCGTTGCATCGAGCGTCGTCAGCGTCGCGCGTTTGATCTCCAAGTCGGCAATGTCGCGCTGCAAAGGGGCAAACCTCGCTTCCTCAAGCGCAATCGCCAACTCGGCCTCTTCGCGCTTGGCTGCCGCACCCAGGATGGCGTCACGGCGAGCCAGCGTGGCTTGGTGCGTGGCCACCGTCCGACCGAGCACGGCGACGCGTTGCTGGCAGCGAACCGCTGCTGCTTGCTCGTCGTCGGCCGCGCTTTTCATGGCACGGCCCAAGTCGTCGCGGCGCACGCCCAGCTCTCGCAGGCGCGCCTCGGTCGTGGTCGATTCACTCTGCTTGGCCGCAAGCGTTGCCCGCTCCTGAGTCAGCTTGCTCGCCCGCTCAAGCGCGGCATCGCGTTGCTCCCGAGCGGCACGCAAGGTGTTGCCCTGCGCGACGATCGACTGCTCAGCGTCGGCTTTCCGTTGCCGCTTTCCGGCCAACGCGCCAAGCTCAGTCTGGATGCCTTCGAGCGACTTGCCGAGCACCTTCGCGACCTCACCGGCTTTCGCCGACAATGCCTTCAAGTGGTCGATGCCAAGGAGTTCAGCCAGCAGCGTCTTGATTTCGCCCGCACCGTAGGACGCGAGCGGCCGCCGGTTCTGAGCCGAGAACACGCTCGTGAAAAACGTCTCCAACGAACCGTTGATCGCCTCGACACAGCGGTTATACGACTCCGTCTTCCCGTCCGACACCGTTCCGTCAGGCAGCGACACCGGACGCCACGTACCGTCGACGCCGCGATAAGCAAGGTAATACTCCGCCTTGCCTGTCTTGCCGGGCTTGCGGAACGTAAAGGACGAGCGATAGCGGATGCCGTCGTGCTCCCATTCGAGTTCTTTCAGCGCACTGGTGCCGGAAATGTGAGCCCAGTACGAGAATGCATCGACTGACAGCTTCGACGCACGCGACGGCATGATCGGATACGGATGCAAGTTGTCCATAATCGTGGTCTTGCCCGTCCCGTTTGGGCCGGTCAAGGCAATCAGGCCACCCGGCAACGCTTCCAGATCGAGCGTCACGCTCTCGCGCTTCATGCCATCGCGCACGCCAACGAAGCCTTCCAGTGTCAGTTTCAGAGGCCGCATGACAGATCCTCCGACACGCTCATCGACGCCGACATCGCGGCCATCTGCGAGTAGAACGCGTCGTCGTCCTCGTTGGGAAACGGCTCGTTCATGACGATCGACGGCACCGCGCGCACCGCTGCTTTGGGCGCTTGAAGCGTCCCATCTAGTGCGGCCGCCACGTTGTCACAGACTCTGCCGAACTCGCGACGCGCGTTCGTCAGAAGCTCGGACCAACCGCTATGCCCGGTGAGGCTACGGATCTCAGCAGCCGACCACTGGCTTGCATAGCCTTCCTGATACGACCATAGAAGGTGCTGCATCTCAACCGTGGGCGTGATAGCAACCTCACACGCGCCGGGCGTTGTGGCGAACAGCAACAGTGTCTGACCGAACTGCGCCAGCACTGCGCCGCGGTACTGGCCGAACGGCTGATGCTGAATGGCAGCGGTAAAGCCAGCCAAATCGACTAACGACTTTTGAAGATCACGCGATGAGCAGTCGCCCAACGCAAAAATGCGGACCCAGTTCGGGCCAGCGGGATAAAGACCAAACATGATTCACTCCGTTATGGTGGGCGGAATGCGGCCCCGGTAGGGATCGCTCCCCGCCAGGGTGAAAGAAAAAAATGAACTGCTGGAGAAAGGTCCTGCCACTACGAATCGATGCGTCAAAGACGCGGTGAAACCTCTGTTTCGATAGCGACGATGACAGTCGCCTATCGGAACACGGCTTGCGTGCCCAGGCAAAGGAGCCGTACTGGCCTCCCCTGCATACGCGGCTAGCTACGCCGCGAACAAATCATCGTTGAGCCACGAAAGCGGACCTGCCGAAGCCGACTCGATGATTTCCACCGTCGCATCGGGCATCGGTAGTGCCTCCTCGCCGGCATCGTCATCCGGAGCTTCGTGGACAGTCACCCCCGCAGGCCCGGACATGCTCGACAACGCGGATATCCCGTCAGTTGCGAACGGATGCGCCGCGTCTGCTTCGCTCAGTCGAGCCAATACGCCAGCGGCGATTGCCTCGGCATCCCCGGTTTCCAGCAACTGGAGCCGGTCCAGCAAGGGCGCCGGATCGACATCGGTGTGCTCACACCAGCGCTCGAGCTTTCGATCAATCGACGTTTCGAGGCTGATGCCTTGGGCGCGTGAGCGGACAACAGGAAGAATGCGAGCTTCGACCTTCAACTCTGCCGCATTGCCGAACAGCGCCGCAATCGCGTCACGGTCCACTGACTGTTTGTGCTCGTCGTCGACCTGCCAACGAACTCGCACGAACTTGTCTGTCGCATCGAGCGCGATTGCCGTCAGGCGTTGCATGTCGGGCGGTCCGTCAAAGTCGACGCAGATCGTCTGCCGCGAAGGCGTAACGACCAGATCGGCTTGTGCGCTTCCCACCTCAACATTCCACATCAGAAAGCCCTTGTCGCCTTCCTCACCGTAGTGGAATCGCCCGATGGAACCGGGGTAGGCCACGACGCGGCCCGCTCGTTCCCACTGCTGCGCTTTGTGGATGTGTCCAAGCATGAAAGCATCGCATTCAGCCTCGAACACACTGCCAAGCGAAAACTCGTGGTCGAACCCCGCCATCGTCACGCCGTGCTCGGTCGTACAACCGTTGACCGTGCCGTGTGAAACCCCGACAGTTCGAATGCCTGCTGCACGAAGCTGCTGGTTGACGCGCCCTGCAACGGTCAGATAGTCACCCAGCACCGCTTCAAGACCCGTCCCGGCTTCCTTGGCACCGACCGCGGCCGCCAATTGACCTTTGTTGACCGTGGGCAAGCAGGTGAACACGACGTCGGCGCCGATAGCGAGCACCTCGCGTAGCTCCTCGTCGGAGTACACCGGACCGCTCGAGGGATAGAACCGTCCTTCATGCAGGCTTACCTGCTGAACACGTTCCGCCACATAGATCTGATGCGTCGTTGCCATCAGTTCAAAATTGCGCAGCGTGCCCGGCGGCTCATGTGAGAACGTACCCTGCAGCATCAAGACCGGCATACTGCCGCTCAGCCCATTGATCCGCCGTGCAAGGCGGTGCAACGAAGGCGCATGGGCATCGAGACGATGATCCGTCGCGTCGCCCGAGATCACCGCGACATCGGCGTGAGCGAGAACGGCGTGGTCGATGCCAAAGCCAAAACACCGGTCCGACTCTTCGACGTTTCCTGGCGCGTAGTGCAAGTCGGAAAAATGAGCGATTTTCAAAGTCGTCTCCTATAAATGAAAAAGGCCACCCGAAGGTAGCCAGTGAGTGTCGATGCGCTACGAGGGCGCGCTCGAAAGACATTTAAGAAGTGAGGGTGTCGCGAACTTTCATCAGTGCTTGGCCCAGGAGGTTCTGGCCACGCCACTTCGATTTGTCCGTGATGTCAGGATGGTGCTCGCCCAAGCCCACGCCCCAGATGAGATCGTATGGACTGGCTTCGACAAGCTCTGTCGGTGCGGTTGCAAGCAACAACGTCCGCAGGCCGGGATGCTGTGCGAACTTCTCGCGGCATCCGACGTAGACGATCGACTCGCGCTTTGCTTTCCACGTGTCGAGGTCGAAGCCACGGACCTTGCGGCCGAGTTCTTTTTGTTCCTTCGGCAGATGGGTGGCGAGCACAGCTTCAGCGATCTCCTCGTCGCCGAACAGCTTGGCTTTGGAGAACATCATGAACTGTTCTACCGAGCGGAAATCGACGCCGTGATAGGAAAAGCGGCAAGGATGCCAGTTGCTAAAAGCATCTTCAGCGCCGAAGAACAGCGTGAAGTTGCCGACTCTACGCATCGGAAGCTCCTTCGCGTGAATAAGTAGATGGGCCGCCGAAGCGGACGGGATTCGATGCGCAGGTACAGCGCGGTCGAAAACATTTGAGCAAGCGGTTCTTGCTGAAATGCTCTCATGCGCGAACGTAGAAAAAAGGGTGCCAGCCCCCACAAGGGGGACTGGCCAAGGTTAGACGTAAGCAGCTTGTGCAATCGCGTCCTGAATTTCGACGTCAAGCGACGCGGGATCGTCGAGCGCGTTTTTCAAACGCGCGTTCATCGCATCGACATCAGCGATGCGCTCGATCCAGCCGCGACCGTACGTCTGGTGCGCGTATTTGCGAAAGCCGTTCTGTCGCTCTGGCTGGCTGAGGCCGAGACGATGCAACAGGTCCGACATTCGGTGACGCTTGTCCTCCAGCGTCTCATTGGGATCGGGCGAGTCGTCGTCGCTGCTGCCATCGCGGTTATCTTCGTTGTGAACGACCGATGATGAGCCATCGCGTGCCCGTTCGTCCTCCGACTGCCGCTGCTCGGGCTGATGAGGCGGATCGCCGATTGACTGTACCGTCCCGTCCGACTCCAGCAGCGCGACTGCGCGACTGGCAGCATCGAGCGCCGGTTGAGCTTCGTCCGCGCCATCCAGCAGCGCGCCCAGGTCAATGTCGGCATCGAGCACCGTCAACATCTGCTTCTGACGCACGGCTTGGCCGCTGTCGTCGATGCGTGTGATGTCGAACTCCTTCTTCGAGAGCCAAAAGCGCGTGCCGGTAAGCCTGCCGCGCGCCAATGCCACGGTCTGCATCGCCGAATAGGCCTTCTGCAGCACGTAGATGGAGTTGGTCGGCAGTTCAACCAGGCCAAGCCCCTTCACGTCGGGAACAGCGAACAGGAAGTTCGCGGTCAGGTTGCACTTGCGGTCCTGATACTGCGGACAGACGTGGGGATCGCAGACGCCATCGGGAATGTCGTCATCTTGCCGGTGAACGACAAGTCGCCCACCGAACGAGCGACGTGCCCGCTGTGCGCGTGCGTTGCGCTCGACCGGTGCGTACGTCTTGCAGTAGCGCTTACCGTCACGGTCGTACTCCGAGAAGTACTGTCGCCCGGCTGTCGTGTATGCGGCCATTTGGTTAGGCACATTGCGCAGCCAGTCGTCGAACGCGAACATGATCGGGAAACGGTAGAGCCGCAACCCTTGACCGCGATCTTCGCCATACAGACGGAGGATCTCGTCAGCCGTGTCCGGGTTCGAGAAATCCGAGCGTCTGCACACGAAGTAGTCGACGTTTCTAGGAACCAGTGCGTTGCGCAGCTTCAACGACGTTTCCAGCACCTTGCCAATGGCTTCGAACGAGTCACCCGCTGCCACCATGTCGTTGTAGAGCTTGACAGCTTTTTCGTTGGCCTGGTGCGTCCGCGTGAGCACTTTGATACCGGGTCGGATCTTACCAATCGTGGGCGGGCGGATAGCTCGTTCTTCAACGAGGCTACGCGGCGCGTGATCGAACATCTGAACAACTGCGTTCATGAGGGTTTCCTTGCAAGAAAGAAGATGCCGTTGGTCCGCAGTGATTCGGCCTGAGATTGCATCTCTCGGGCTGCCGCACTTCCGCGACGTTCGCTGATATGGGGAATGAAGACAGCGCGCTCTGCGTCGCTGAACATCGCGACTCGGGCTACTTCGCACCGCTCACGCCAAACGGGGGACGTGGTGTCCGCCTGCTCCCGCTCGGTATTGATTTGATGCGTGATGGCCTCGGCGATACGTTGATTGAGGCGGTCGGGCAACAACATGGAACAGCACCTCCGTTGAGAAAGGTCCGGCCGCAGGAAGCGACAGACGAAAAAAAAGCCCGCTCCGGTGAGGGAGCGAGCTTCGTGAAATCGATATAGAGACCTACGCGCCACGTCCCTTCCGGGGACGTGGCGTGCAGCGAGCGGCCGGCATAAGCCGGTGTCGCTCGGTCAGAGAACGTAAAGTCGTTCTCGCGCAGCAGGGTCACGCCGCGCAACAGCCCTTTTCGGAATTACTTCCGCCGCAGGAATCACGGATCAGCCAACTTCGATCGTTCTACCCAGATCAGGCTCTGGAGAGAGAACACCCGAAAACCCGGGTTCGAACGATGTACCGGCGCAAATTAATGCGGCCCGAGGTACGAGTATTACGGCTGAAATTGGGGAGTGTGTAGCGAGCACACTCAGCACAAGGAAGATATCCACACCGGTAGCTATCCGGTCGGCGCATGCCAACGCACGAGGCGGGCACGACTTGCAGAAAAAAAAAGATGGACTCCGGGCTTGGAGTCGAGGTCGATGCGTCGGTGACGCGGGGAATGGAGTTGAGTATCCGGGTAATTGCAACTTTGATGCGGCGGAAAGCTCTCGAATTTGACGTAGCTTTCGCCGCCTTGACTCTTGCCTGAGCAATGAAAATCTTATGTGAGAGAGAACACAGACATACGAAAACGATCATGGCTGTCACCGATATGGAAACACCCGAAGCAGAGCCGAACCCGAGCGCACCCGCGCCAACGTCGAAGGGCGAAGGCGGGCTTCGCAGGCTCGATCGCCTGACTAACGATACTCGCCTAGCGCGGATCAACGCCGATACGCTGGCCAAGACCGAGTTGCCTTACCATTCGGGCTTCGCGCGGGAGTTTCTGCGCGGCGACTTCAATTTCGCAGCTGCGAAGATGACCGTCGCTCGCGGAGGGAAGCTCATCGCTATCGAATCTGAATTTCGGGTCGCTGAAGGCTGGTTTCGTAAAGCGATGGCCTGGGCCAATGATCTGCCAAAGAGGCAGACACCCAGCTATCCGGAGTTCGTCACGCTTGAGATCAAGCATGCGATGTCGGGTCGACTGGTGCGCCTGCTCACCATTTACGACCAACTCTTCTTACTGACGATGGGCGCGCTCATCGCTCGGTCGTTGGGGTCAGAAGCTCGCCAGGGCACGTTGGAAGCCGCTCAGGCGCGCATCAAGAAGATCGCTTACCTCTGCATCTTCGACAACGACCGATTCGCGCCAGAAGGCATCTTACTTCCCGAGCCTGGCCAAACCCACTGATTACCGCTTTTAGGCGTTCATACGCTCGCGGCTTGACTAGCACCGGCGCTGGTTATGTTCGACCTAACGCAACGATAAGAGGACCCGCATGGACTTACGCGAAATTCAACGACTGCATGCGCAGTTCGCACCGGACTCAATGACCATTGACTTGCCGCGGCAGCTCGCTGCGCTCCCGGCGCCGGCCGATCTGACGGCAGACGCTAGAACACCCACGTTCAAAGTGCGCCTCCCGAAGGCGGTGCCTGTCGCGCGCCGAAGCCTCGTCGCAGTCGCCATCGCCGCCGTCGTGGCTATGGCGGGTATGGGAGCCGCGTCGTTGTACAAGTCCGTGGGCGCGCCCTCCTCGCACAACCAGCAGAAGACGGTCGCTCAACCGCAATCTGACCAGAGCGAACGGGCAGCAACGGAAGGACAGCCAGTCGCTGCAGCGACCCGCCCGATCGATGCAGAGCCGCCTCATCCGGTAGCGCTCGCTCCGGTGCTGACAGGGAAAGACGTCGCTCCTGCTGCCTCGATCGGCCTAACGGCTGACCAGTTCAAAAGTTCGTTAGGTGCGCCGGGCGGGCCCGCACCGAGCGCAGCTCCTGCCAAGCCGACCCCTCCAGTCTCAGACGACGCGCAACGCGCGGCTGCCTCACCTATTCATCAGGCGCGTCGCGAGACGGAGGTGGCTAGTCAGGCGTCCGCAAAGCCCGCGGTTTCAGTGACGCCTGCGCAACCTGTGGCACAGCCGGCCGCCGATGAACATGGATCGCAACAGAACGCGGCCCCCACCCGTACGCACAACTACCGCCACCGCTCGCATTCGCGCGATGACCAAGTAAGCGATGGCGATACCGGATCGGCAACAAGCAAGAAGTCGGCACCTGCGAACCGCCCCGGCTCAAACGAAGTGCAAATGTTTTAAGGAATCGACACCATGAAAACCGAACTCAATATCACGCTCATCGCGCGCGGATGCGCGATCACCGGCGACATGGTCGTGAATCACGGCATCTCGTGCTTCGGCTTGCTTGCCGGCGGCATCATCTCAACGGAGGGTCTCTTGCACATTGGCGAGGGCGGCCTCGTCAAAGGCATGGCACAGGGCGAGCACGTTCGCATCGACGGGCGCGTCGATGGCGACGTACATGCGCGCGGGTCACTTGAGATCAACGGCCAAGTATCTGGCGACATCTTCTATTGCGGCACCATCCGCCTGGGCCCGCGTGCGGCGCTTAATGGGACGCTCAAGCGCGTCGCGCGAATGCTCACGATCGAAGCCGAGTCGGAGCAGGATCAAGCATCGATCGGGACTCAGCGAGCAGCAGAAAGGCCCGCCGACGAACGCACGGAACCGAACGTGACCGACATTTCGCGGGCGATGGCGTAAGTGACTCAATGAGTTTGAAAACTTGCCGATAACAGGCGAAGTTAGCCCTGCTTTATTCCGACCGTGAAACCCACTGAACCGATCTTCGACTTTCTCACTGCGACGTGGGACGCGGCCGCGCAAGAGGCCGCTTTCGAAGGCCACTGCTTCTGCATGCTCGATACCGGACGACTCGTGAATAGCCACTCGATGCCCGCTGGTACGCCACACTGGAACCGTCCTGCTTACCTTTTGCGATGTACAAACGAGCTTTGCAGCCTAAACGTTGAAGGAACGAAGCCAGACTAGCTCGTTCTGTTATCGCGCCGATATGCACTTCAGCCCGCCTATAGCGGGCTTTTTCTTTTTGTGCGACGTCGATACGAGCGAGGCAGCGAGGATCTACTTGCAGCCGGGCTCACACATTTTGAGCGCCGGACCGAGGGGCATGAGCACTGGGCCGAGCGTGCTGGTCTCAGCCCCGCGCGGGACGACGCAATACCGGATCTCCGAGGGGCTATTTCTGTTGCCCGCCGAATAACCTCGTCGTGGGATTCCGCGAAGCTGCGAAACTCAAGCTGCCGCGGCGACTGGCAGAAGCTGGGCTTCAACGACGAAGCGTGATTCAAAGTTCTTGGAGGTGCCGGAGATCATCAACGATTCACGAGCGCGCGTCATGGCCACATAGAACAGCCGCCGCTCCTCTGGTTCCGTGGACTTCGGGTCCGGCACGATCGTCTCCTCGCTGCGCGCGATCCAGACGTGATCCCATTCCAGCCCTTTCGAACTGTGCATCGTCGTTAGGATTAGCGCCCCCGGCGTCGGCTCATTGTTGTGCTGGCGCAGGAAGAGCAGCCGCTCGGCGAAACTGCCTGACAAGCGTGACAGCACGTCGTTCGTCGCCTGGACCGCGCGAATTGCGGAATCCTTCTTCGCGTACTTCAGCATCCATTCCGCCACGCCTGAGAGCGTCAGCGAATAAAACTTGCGATCGCACAGGCTTTGCCATTCGGCGAGCCGCTTCATGAACTCGCGATAGTTGGTCGCCACGTCCTCTGGCAATCCCAGCTCTACCAGTTCAGCGCGGCCCTTTTGCGTCAGTTCCGCGCCCATGTCAGCGTGAAGTGCGCGTAGCTGTTGGGCGCTCAGGCCAAGATGCGCGAGGACTGCATCGAGACCGGTGTCTTTAATGCGCTCGACGATTTCGAGCAGATTGCACATCAGCGCGCCCTCCGGGCGGCTGAGCACCGAAGCGCCCGATGCGCGGTAATACTTGATGCCATGTGAGCGGCAGACGGACTCGAGCGGATCGAGGATGCGGTTGGTGCGCGCAAGGATGGCGCACGACTGGCCTCTCGCGAGCAGCGGTCCGAACACCTCAACCGCCGCCGTCGCTTCTTCGTATTCGTCCGGATGGCGAGACGTTCGCACGCTACCCCCGTGGCCCTTTTCAGCCCGCAAGACTTTGGCGATCCGGTCGACGTTGTTGCGGATTACGCGGTCAGCCGCGCCCAGGATCTCTGCGCGGCAGCGGTAGTTGCTGCCTAGAACAACGGGCTTGGCGGCGAACGACTGGATGAACGACTCCATGCCGCGATAACCCAACGCTTCTCGAAAGGCGTAGATGCTCTGGTCATCGTCGCCCACGACCGTCACGATCGAGCCCGCCTGCGCGTGCAGTTCGATCCAGCGGTACTGCAGCGGGTCGGTGTCCTGAAACTCGTCGACGAGCAGATAGGTGAACGCGTATGGGGCAATGGTGCCCTGCTCCATTCCCTCGACTGCCAGGCGCAGCATGTCCTGAAAATCGATCTTGCCGTTCCGTGCAAGGGCGTCCTGATAGGCGTGATACAGCTCGCCGTCGGCAGTGTTCGGGTCGCACCGCCCGAAATTGGTTTTGATCTTTTCGATCGTTGGAATGACGTCTTCCGCCTTGCCGTCACGGCCGAGTTCCTGCATCACGCGGATGAGCAGGCCAAGCCGGTCGCCATCAGAGGCGATATCGAGCGCACGTGCGCCGGGGCGCTTGAGTTGCTTGAAGGCGAGCGAATGGAAGGTACCGGCAATCAACCGCTTCTTTGCGGACTCGCCGGCAGCCGCCAAAATGCGTCCCCGCAATTCGAGCGCGGCATCCTTAGAGAAAGTGACCGCGCCGACCGTCGCGGCACTGTCCTGTAGCAGCAGGGCTGCCTTGGTGGCGATCGTTTTCGTCTTGCCCGCGCCCGGGCAGGCGATCGCCACGCAATGCTGGCGCAACTGGGCGACTTCCCGTTGCTGGGGATTGAGTTCGTCCAGCATCGCGCCTCCTTAGTTGCCGCGGACCGTCGTCATCAGCTTCAGGTGCGTCATGTACCCGCGAATTCCAAGCGGGTTGAAGCGTTTGAGAAAGTTGACGGCCTCGTCGTCGACGTCGGACTGATCGCGAATGCCGTTCCAGACCATGAAGTCGAAGTGATCCATCGCCCGGTCGAACTTCATGATCGCGCTAAGCACGCGCATCGAAAAGCGCGAGTAAGCCTCGACCTCGATATCCATCGCAGGCATAGGAATCGTCGGCTCGAACACAAATTCTTTGTTGGCCCGAAGCTCCGCTTCCTTCTGCTGACGGAACCCTTCGGCCACGCGCAGTTGCTCGTCGACGTAGGTCTCGATGCCTGCGAGCAGCTTCTCCAGCGCGCTGTTGACCACTTCCTTATCGTTCTCGCCGAAGGTCGAGCGGCCAAAACGCTGCATGTTGATGCTCATGCGGTTGATGTACGGCCACCATTGTTCGAACAGCGGCTTCAGGCGGGTATGGTTCAGACGCACGCGGGCGCTCACAACTGCTGCGCCGGAAAGCTGGCGGTCCAGCAACTGACGGCCGATCTCACGGCGGCGCTTAATGATGGCGATACGCTCAGCGGCAGGCAGGTCGCGGAAGAGCTTCCGCGTCTTGGCGACTTCCGCCCGTTTCATGTCGGCGTCGTCGGTGGAGATGACGCCTTCCTTTTGGAGGCGGTCCGCATCGGCCTCCATCTGCGTCAACTCGCGCTCGAGCTCGCCGTCGTCCGCGCCGTCGGTCGTGGGCGGCGCCTCGACCGTACCTTGTTCAAGTGCACTCAGCGCAACCTTCTCTTCACTGCCGGGTTCGACAACCGTGCTCATTCGCCATTTCTCCGTCTGGACCGCATAGGTCCCGTTTCATCGTGGGGGATCAGGCAAGCAAAGCGCGTTGCCTATGGGTCCATTGTTGCGGGCCGACGAACCGGGGAACGTCCGAAACAGCGATTATTTCGAGTGTCTTTCCGACAGCAGGGCCAGGCAACGAGCCCTGTTTGAGCGGCCCCAGCGCAGGACGCACGGCGCGCTATGACTCGCGAAGAAAAAGGGGGCCGAGGTCCGTCGAATGGAACGATGAGGCGGGACCGAAGAAGTTGGCCCCTGAGAAATGCCGCGACCAGCAGTGCTGGCTGTCGGTCGGGTGAATTATCTTGATGAAGCCCGTTTGCCACAAAGACGCTGATTTTTGTGAGCATTCCGGGCTTTCGATTACATATTGCTTTCTACCGCGCCGATTGAAACGACTCCGCGGCTTTCCACAGCAAACCACCGAGCAGTGCCGCCGTAGCAATCCAATATCCCGCCAGCACCGGCAACGGAGCGACGAGAACGGCCAGAAGCGTGCCCATGACAAGCAAGAGCCCGTGACTAGCTAAATGGAAAGATAGCGGGCTTACGAAACCGGCCGCTGATGCTTTGATTTTTCGACGAGCGGTTCCGTCGATAAACATCCCAACAGCAAAAAGCAGCGTCCCCAGAATCCAGAGCTTCATCACCATCGCGCGAAAGACAATGCGATAGGCGAGAAGCCAGAAATTCTCGGTCCACGTGTGCGCGAAGGATGAGAAGCCGCCATCATTCATACCGCCGACGTTTCCGGACGCGGCCAGCGTCCTGTGCAGCAGGCCGGTGTCCACAAACGCGTGGCGGAATACTTCGTTCGCATGGCGTACCGCGGCATCAGTTTTCTCCTGTCCGACTGATGCTATCAACGACTGTGTCTCAGCTTCCGGTACCTCGAATAGCTTTCGGTCGGGCACTGCGGGCATCACGGCGATCGACAGGACCGGCACCAAAAGGAACCAGACCTTCAGGTGCGAACCGAAGCGGCTAGCCATGGATAACCTTTAGCAGCATGAGGGCGGGCACCGCTACTAACGCCGAGAGGCCGCCCCAAAAGAGCGCAGGCCGGTATTCAGCAATCGTCGCCAACGCGTAACATCGGGCGCCCGCGCCGTGGTTGAACTCCTCCGGCACGACCGCGTTGACGTTCCCGTCGAATGCCACCGCAATGTCGCATGCGCGGCGGGCGGTGCGCGGCTCAACGCCCGAGAGCTTCGCTATGATCGTAACGGTGAGCGACATCATATTCCTCGAAGTAGCGGCGGAAGGTCTCGCCGTGCAGCACGCGAGAAGCGAGTTGGAAGGCTGCGGTACGCTGGGTGATGTGGTCCGGACAGCGCTCGTCGACCATCTCGAGCTCATAGTCGGCATGGCGCTGCTCGAACGCGGTGATCGACTCGACCATTGGGCACCAGACTTCAACTTTTTCTCCACGGCGGGCAACGTACCGACGTGCGTAGAGAGCCTCTGCCCCCTCGAATAGCCCCTGCATGAACGCGATGTACGGTTCGCCGGAGCGCTTGGCGCGCCTGTAGCCGTCTAGCGCGGACTCAATCATTTCCGCCGCCAACGGCCGCTTGTCTCCCATGAATCGCTCACCCACGAAGTCGGCCATGCGAGAGCAGGCGAGCTCGAGATCCGGTGCGACATTGAAGACCGGGATGAGCCGGTGCGACAACTTGTGATCACGGATGATGTGTTTGTATGCAGCGGACATAGTTCTAGGTTTAGCCTTCGATGATGGGAATTCGACCCTGGTACACGGCACCTCCAGAGATGCGCATGAAGTACTGCAAGTTCGGCAAGCTATGGATAAGGCGCACCGGAATCAATGGCACCTTCTCAAGCTGAAGCGACCGCGACTGTGAGCCGCTGAATTCGAGCGCATGGGCTTCCGTGGTCGTATTAAGGCTGTTCGATATATTGACGACCCGAATCGCCGTCTCGCCCACCTTGTCGGAAAACCACTTGGCGGTGTCGCTATCTTCCAATCTTAGAATCACCTGAACTGTTATCTAGTAACAGTTACACAAACGGTGTGTCTATCGCCTATATTCGATCCACCAGTGTCGTTCAGGAGTGCTCTTCATGGGGCCGTGGACTGGCGATGAAATCGAAGCAGCGAGAGCAGTACCCTTTCATGTGCTGCTCCGTTTCCTTGGCGCGTATTGCAAGCTGGATCGCGAATATAGACCGACCAATTCAGGCGGCAGCATTCGCGTGCAGGTGAACTATGGCGGTCGCGATTTTAGGTTTGTCTTTACGAATGAAAAGTGGGTCAACGAACTCATGCCGCCGGCAAAGCGTGGGAGAGGCGGCGCAGGAGCGATCGACTTGGCAGCGCATGTCATGGGGCTCGACTTCGTCAGATCTGTGAAGATTTGCATTGATGCGCTTGACAGCGCGAGTGGGATGCGCGGATGAGGCTTTTCTATACAACGCACGATTTTGTCTACAAAGGACGGCCGCACCCCGGCGTACCCTTTCTCTGTTCAGAAGATCTGGAACGGGTCGGGCCCGCATCCGACTATCTTCTGTGGGTCGCGCTAGAAAACGGCAGGACACGAAGTCGGGCGACGTGGAGAAGCTACGCCGAGGCAATGTACGACTACTTCGCGTGGCTCGAGGCCAACGGCCTTGACTGGGACGCGTTGCCAATCGATTCCGCCGAGTTTGGCGAAATCTCGAATCTCGCGCTCTATCGCAACTGGTCGCTCGACGTCCTCGATGCGAACTCGGACCGACATTCCATGCAGCCCAGCACCGTGCGCAAGCGGCTGTCGCAAATCATGCGCTTTTACGAGTGGGCCGCGACGCACAAACGTATTGCTCATGTCCCTTGGGACGTTCAGCTCTCGCGCATTGGAGACGAATCACATCGCGATGCGATCAAGGCGTCGACCCTTCCCAGAGTACCTCGACAGCCCATTCGGTTTCTCACGACTCAGCAGTGTCGCGCGCTTCTCGAGAGCTGTAACAGCAGGACTGTCCAGTTGATGACGAAGCTGATGCTTCAGACCGGCTTGCGCAGCGAAGAATGTAGAACGTTTCCGACGAAATACCTCTTTGATCCGGCGCCCGAGCGGCGATCTCGCAAAATCCATATCGATCTGTCGCCGTCCGACATGAAACTTAAGGGAGGCAGACCTCGCCGGATCTACGCATCCGGGCAGCTCATCAAGGACCTGTTCGACTTCGTGAACTTCGGCGAAGGAGCGGTGCGGGCCAAGCTTTATCGAATGACGCGTGGTTCGGCCTGTCCTTATGTATTCCTGAACCGACATGGAGCGCCCTGGAGCGAGAAAGGACTGTGTCACGCCTATCGAAAGTTGTGGGCGCCGGCCGTGCCTGCGCGAGCTGTGCTCGACTTCAAGGTGACGCCGCACATGTTGCGCCACACCTTCGCTACCTACGAGCTTTATGGAGAGAGTCAGAACCGCAACCTTGGGTATGCCCTCGCTTGGGTCCGTGACCGACTTGGACATGCGTCGATCTCCACAACGACAGTCTATGTTCACTGCCTCGATATGCTCGGCGAAAGGCATTTGAACCGGTATGAGCGAGAGATCGACGCGCTGCTTGTTGCAGGAGATATGCGATGAAACGGAAGAATCATCAGCTCGACCGGGCTCCACAGCGGCTAACGGTTTCTGATGGAGAAGACGGAGATCGATGGATCGTTAAAGCAAAGACGGACTTGGACTTCAATCGCTGGCGATGCCGAGCGGGCACGCAGATCGACGC
>NZ_FCNW02000068.1 GCF_001544475.1 Caballeronia humi
AGTCGGAGCGAAGCGAGGACGGAGCCAAACGGAGTGCATACCACTCAGAGGAAGTGCGCGTTGTCACAGTGGGTCCGCGAGCCAAGCCCGGTTCTGCCATGAGGGCGACACTTACTCTCCAGCGCCAATCCCAATCGAATGCTCGTGGTGGATTGTTAGTTTTGGCGGTGGGAAGCTGCTTTCTTTGCTTACTTTCTTTGCAGCAGCAAAGAAAGTGAGTCCCGCCCCGGACAGGGGCAGAGCGAATAGACCGAAAAGAAAGCAAGTTCCCTAGGAGCACGAGCGCATCAATCGGTTTAAACAATACAAACAACCACCCAAGCGCCAGCGTTAGCCCAAGTGCATCAAACGATGTAAGCACCCCCCAGCACCCAGCCAAAACCCATCCCGGAGAACCGCATATATGAACCGTCTGTTGACCGCGTCTTTGTGCGCGCTCACCTTTACCGCCACGTCCGCGCTCGCGGCCGAACCGGCGACCTGCCGCAATGTCCGTTTCGCCGACGTCGGCTGGACCGACATCGCCGCCACGACCGGCCTCGCATCGACCGTGCTCGAAGGCCTCGGGTACAAGCCGACCAAGACGATCGCTTCCGTGCCGATCACCTTCGCAGGCGTGAGGAGCAAGCAGATCGACGTGTTCCTCGGCTACTGGTCGCCCACGATGGACCCGATGATCGATCCGTTCAAGAAAGCCGGCCAGGTCAAGATACTCCCGACGCCCAATCTCACCGGCGCGAAGTACACGCTGGCCGTTCCCGACTACGCGTACAACGCCGGCATCAAGACCTTCAGCGACATCGCAAAAAACTACGACAAGCTCGACGGCAAGATCTACGGCATCGAACCCGGCAACGACGGCAACGCGCTCATCAAGAAGATGATCGATTCGAACCAGTACGGTCTCGGTAAATTCAAGCTCGTGGAATCGAGCGAGGCCGGCATGCTGATCGAAGTGAACCGCGCGATCCGTGACAAGAAGCCCATCGTCTTTTTGGGTTGGGAACCGCATCCGATGAACGTGCAGATGAAGATCGACTATCTGTCCGGCGGCGACGATGTCTTCGGCCCGAACTACGGCGAAGCCCGCGTCCTGACCGTCACGCCGACCGACTACGAGGCGCGCTGTCCGAACGTCGCGAAGCTCGTGTCGAACCTTCAGTTCACGACCGACATCGAGAACCACGTCATGCTGCCGATCATGAACAAGACCGACGCGAACAAGGCCGCGCGCGAATGGCTCAAGGCAAACCCGGCCGTGCTCGACAAGTGGCTCGCGGGCGTCAAGACGTTCGATGGCGGCGACGGCCTGCCCGCCGTGAAGGCTTACATTGCGGGCAAGTAGCGTTTAGCTGCGGTAGTCGGTGCCTTCGATCAGACGCAGCGCCGCCTGCCATTGCAACCCGGTGATGTTGTCGGATTCATCGCGCGCGAATTGCTCGGCGGTCAGGCGGCGCACCGCTTCCGGCGGGAACGTGAGTTCCGCGTTGCCCGCGAGAGCGCGCACCTGGATCTCGCACGCGCGTTCCAGAAAATAAATGTCCTGGAACGCCGCCGGAATGGACGTGCCGCCGACGAGCAAGCCGTGATTGCGCAGGATCATCGCGTTGTGCGAGCCGAGATCGGCGACGAGCCGCTCGCGTTCGCCGAGATCGAGCGCGATGCCTTCGTAGTCGTGATACGCGAGGTGCCCGTAGAACTTCAACGCGTGCTGGCTGATCGGCAGCAAGCCCTGCTTCTGCGCCGATACCGCTGACCCCGCCGGCGTATGCGTATGAATCACGCACGTCAGATCGGGCCGCGCGGTGTGAATCGCCGAGTGAATCGTGAAGCCCGCCGCGTTCACGCGATTCCGCTCGGGATGCTGCGCGGCCTCGGGTTCAACGACGCGTCCCTCGACGTCGATCTTCACGAGGTCGGAGGCGCGCATCTCGTGAAAGAGCACACCGTATCGGTTGATCAGGAAGTGATGCTCGGGACCCGGAACACGTGCGGTGATGTGCGTGTCGATCATGTCGGTCATGCGGAAATGCGCGGCGAGCCGATACAGCGCGGCAAGCTCGCAGCGAACGGTCCATTCGTCTTGTCGTGAGGACATGAGGTTCCTTGTCAGATCGCCTGGGCGCGGCCGGGGAAGGTTTCGTCGTATTCGGCGGCATCTTCGGCTTCGGCCGTGCCGCGCTGTTCGCGATACATCATCGGCGGCAAGCCGAACTGCTTGCGGAATTCGCGGCCGAGATGCGAGGCATCCGAAAAGCCGCAGCTCGAAGCGATATCGGCGACGGTCTTGTCGGAGCTCGTCAGGAGCCATGCGGCCGTGCGCAGCCGCACCTGCTTCGCGTAGGCCTGCGGCGCCTTGCCCGTCTCCGCCTTGAAGAGCCGTTCGAGCTGGCGCGTGGAAAGGTCGAGCTTGTGCGCGAGTTCGTCGAGCGAGAGCGACCGGCCGACGTGCTGCTCCATCAGCAGGATCGCGCGCTTCACCTTCGGATGCGTGGCGGGCGCGAGTCCCGGTGGATGCGGCTGCGGCGCGTTGCCCTTCTGCATGTCGTCGACGAGCAGGATGCGCAGCGCCTTTTGCACCGTCGCGGTTTCGAAGTGACGCAGGAGGATGGCCGCCGCGACGTCGATCGATGCGCGCCCGCCCGAACACGTAATGCGCCGCCGGTCGATTACGAAGAGCCGGTCGGCGACGAGCGCCTGTTCATCGACGCCCGGAAAGCGCTCGACGAAGTCCCAGTAGTGGAACCAGCTCACGCAGATGCGGTAACCGTCGAGCACGCCCGCGCGCATCAGCGAGAACACGCCGGTGCACATGCCGACCAGCGTGGCGTCGGTAGCGGCGGCGCGGCGGATGAACTGCAGCGTGGCGTCGCTCGCGGACGGCCCCGAATGCAGCAGGCCGCCGACGACGACCACATAGTCGAAGCGCTCGGCCTTGTCGAACGTTTCCCACGGCGTGATCTGGATGCCGCAACTCGCGCGCACCGGCGCGAGCGTCTCGCCGATCACGCTCCACGAGCAGCGCACGGGCTTGCTGAAGTCGCCTTCGTCGGCGGAGAGGCGCAGCAGGTCGACGAAGCCCGAGAACGCGGTCAGCGTGAAGTTCGGCAGCAGAATGATGCCGAAGCGAATGCGCTGCTTCGACTGGCCGTCGACGGATTGGGGTGGAATTGCTTCAGCGGGGTTCATGCACAAAGCCGGATGGACGAATTGCGATAAGCATATCACCGGGATTCGCGATGTGATTATTATGTGTTGCCCTGAGGGACGGATTTCCCATCCGAGATGCTGCCGCTAATCAACTTCATAATAAAAGAAGTTCCGGGATTTTAATAAATCAGTTTAAATTTGAAATCGGAATTTTCATTTTTAGTTCTTGATCGTGCGAAAATAATTAGCCGGTTTCTGCTAAATCGCGGTCGTCCATTCAGAGGCAACGCTCGGAGATCATTGCCGGCGCGCACAAGCTCGAAAACTTCATTATCATCCTCGCCGCTTCAAATAAATCCCGACTACAGGGTAATTAACTGAAACGAGGCGAACTTGAGAGATAAGCAAGAACTTGAAGAAAACGAAGTCCACCTGTTATGCGAACGGGCGAAGGCGATAATCATGGCACATTGCGCGCCGATTAATCGCTTGTCCCGCGATATCGATAATGCGTGCCGTTATGCCAACCGACACGGGCCGACGACACCACAATTCGATTTGCTTTGTGCCTGGCCGCCTTTCGAACCGGTGTCGGTGCAGATTGTCGAGTTGTTCGTGCGCAGTTACGGGCGCGCACTTTTCGTACGGCCGTACAGCTACCTACTGCTGGCTTTGGCGGCTACCGGTCCCGTCGCCGCTGCCGAAACTCTGGTCATGCACGCATCGCCGGGCGTTGAGGGCGATCAGCTACGCAACGTGATCTGCGGACTGGAGGGCATCTTCGCGCGCCATCCGGAAGTGCTGTCGATTCAGGCGCGTGAGGTTCTCGCGTCTTTCATGCTCAAGCCGCAACGGCGAGGTGGCAACGCGTAATGCACGGGCGCCCTCGTGGCGTCTTTTAAGTCTTCGCCGCGTTGCGAAGGCTTATTCCCTCCTTCGCAAAACCGCCAAAAGCCACCGCAAATCCGTCGTCGGAGCACTCCTGACGCCGCCGTCCCATCCTGTTGCCGTTTTTGTTCTATCAGCCAAATTGTGGCTGCGGTGCAATGAGGCCCATACCAGAAACCCAACGCAGCGCAACCGACAAGGCAACTCATGAACGTCAGCGTCTTCGATCTTTTCAAGATCGGCATCGGTCCGTCGAGCTCGCATACCGTCGGTCCGATGATTGCGGCGTGCCGCTTCGCATCGCACATCGAGGACGCCAACCTGCTCGCGTTCGCACGTCGTATCCGCGTCGAGCTGTACGGATCGCTCGGTGCGACCGGCAAGGGCCACGGCACCGACAAGGCCGTGCTGCTCGGCCTCGAAGGCAACCTGCCCGACGTCATCGATCCGGACATCATCGAGCCGCGCCTCAAGGCGATCCGCGAAACGAAGCAGCTCTCGCTGCTCGGCAAGCACATCGTGAAGTTCGAGGAACGCGAGCACCTCGGCTTTTTCCGCAAGCTGATGCCGGGCGCGCCGGGTTCGAGCGTCGTGCATCCGAACGGCATGCGCTTTCAAGCGTTCGATGAGCACGGTCAACTGCTGGTCGAGAAAGAGTATTACTCGGTCGGCGGCGGCTTCGTGATCAATCGCGAAGGCGATCGCGTGAACGGCCTGCGCGCCGGCGCCGAAGTGCCGCATCCGTTTCGCACCGGCGATGACCTGATGCGCGTCTGCCGCGAAACCGGTCTTTCAATCGCGCAGATCACGATGAAGAACGAATGCGCGACACGCACCGAACAGGAAGTGCGCGACGGCATGCTCGCGATCTGGCGCACGATGTCCGCGTGCGTCGAGCGCGGTTGCAAGGTGCGCGGCCAACTGCCCGGTCCGATGCAGGTGAAGCGCCGCGCAGCCGATCTCTGCTCGCAACTGCGTTCGCGCTCGGAAGAATCGTTGCGCGATCCTCTCTCGATGCTCGACTGGGTCAACCTCTACGCGATGGCCGTGAACGAAGAGAACGCGGCGGGCGGCCGTGTCGTCACGGCGCCGACCAACGGTGCGGCCGGCGTGATTCCCGCGGTGCTGCACTACTACGTGAAATTCATGCACCACGCGAACGATGAAGGCATCGTCACGTTCCTGCTGACGGCGGCAGCCATCGGCATCATCTACAAGGAGACGGCGTCGATCTCGGGCGCCGAAGTCGGTTGCCAGGGCGAAGTCGGTGTCGCGTGCTCGATGGCCGCCGCCGCGCTCGCCGCCGTGATGGGCGGCACGCCGACGCAGGTCGAGAACGCCGCCGAGATCGGCATGGAGCACAACTTGGGCATGACCTGCGACCCGGTCGGCGGCCTCGTGCAGATTCCGTGCATCGAACGCAACGCGATGGGCGCGGTCAAGGCGCTCAACGCGGCGCGCATGGCGATGAAGGGCGACGGCCAGCATTACGTCTCGCTCGACAACGTGATCAAGACGATGCGCGAAACCGGCGCCGACATGAAGACGAAATACAAGGAGACGTCGCGCGGTGGTCTCGCCGTGAACGTCATCGAGTGCTGAACCCCCGTTACGAAAGCCACGAAGGATAAGGAAACACCATGAGCCGCTATTCGATATTCAGCCTGTTGCGCAACGGGATGTCGTATCACGAGAACTGGGAACGCCAGTGGAAAAGCCCTGAGCCCAAGCGTGAATACGATGTCGTGATCGTCGGCGGCGGCGGGCATGGTCTCGCGACCGCGTATTACCTCGCGAAGGAACACGGCGTGCGCAATATCGCGGTGCTGGAGAAGGGCTGGATCGGCGGCGGCAATACGGCGCGCAACACGACCATCGTGCGCTCGAATTACCTGTGGGACGAATCGGCCGCGTTGTACGAGAAGGCGATGAAGCTGTGGGAAGGGCTCTCGCAAGACCTCAACTACAACGTGATGTTCAGCCAGCGCGGTGTGATGAATCTCGCGCACACGCTGCAGGACGTGCGCGACACCGAACGCCGCGTCAACGCGAACCGGCTCAACGGCGTCGATGCCGAATTCCTCACGCCGGCGCAGATCAAGGAGCTCGAACCGACCATCAACCTCAACAGCCGCTATCCAGTGCTGGGTGCGTCGATTCAGCGGCGCGGCGGTGTTGCGCGTCACGATGCGGTCGCGTGGGGCTACGCGCGTGGCGCGGACCAGGCGGGCGTCGATATCGTGCAGAACTGTCAGGTCACGGGCATCCGCCGCGACGGCAGCCAGGTGACGGGCGTCGATACGACGAAGGGTTTCATCAAGGCGAAGAAGGTCGCGATCGTCGCGGCGGGCAATACGTCCACGCTCGCGGACATGGCGGGTATCCGCTTGCCGCTCGAAAGCCATCCGCTTCAGGCGCTCGTGTCCGAGCCGATCAAGCCGGTCGTCAACACGGTCGTGATGTCGAACGCAGTGCACGCTTACATCAGCCAGTCCGACAAGGGCGATCTCGTGATCGGCGCGGGCGTCGATCAGTACACGGGGTTCGGCCAGCGCGGCAGCTTCCAGACCATCGAAGGGACGCTCGAGGCGATCGTCGAAATGTTCCCGGTGTTCTCGCGCGTGCGGATGAACCGACAATGGGGCGGCATCGTCGATCTGTCGCCGGACGCGTGCCCGATCATCAGCAAGACCGACGTGAAGGGGCTCTATTTCAACTGCGGTTGGGGTACGGGTGGCTTCAAGGCGACGCCGGGTTCGGGCTGGGCCTATGCGCACACCATCGCGCACGACGAGCCGCATGCGCTCAACGCTGCGTTCTCGCTGGATCGCTTCTACACCGGTCATCTGATCGACGAGCACGGCGCGGCTGCCGTGGCCCACTAACGCGAACGCACTGAGGATACACACATGTTGCTGATCGAATGCCCCTGGTGCGGACCGCGCGCCGAAAGCGAATTTTCCTGCGGCGGCGAGGCCGATATCGCCCGTCCGCTCGACACTGAAAAACTCACCGACCGCGAATGGGGCGACTACCTCTTCATGCGCACGAACTCGCGCGGCGTGCACCGCGAGCAATGGATGCACACGCAAGGCTGCCGCCGCTGGTTCAAGGTGCAGCGCGATACGGTGAGCTACGAGATTCAAGGCTACGAGACGTTCGACCGTCCGCTGGCCGTCATGGATAGCAACGAGGGCACGACGAAATGAGCCAGAAAGACCGACTCGCCACGGGCGGGCGCATCAACCGCGCCATCGCGCTGACCTTCACGTTCAACGGCCGCGCGTATCAGGGCCATCAGGGCGATACGCTCGCGTCCGCGCTGCTCGCGAACGGCCAGCACTTCGTCGCGCGAAGCTGGAAGTATCACCGGCCGCGCGGCATCGTGACGGCGGGTGTCGAGGAGCCGAACGCAGTCGTGCAACTCGAAACCGGCGCGTACTCCGTGCCGAACGCGCGCGCGACCGAAATCGAGCTGTATCAAGGGCTCGTCGCGACGAGCGTGAACGCGAAGCCGAACATCGAGAACGATCGCATGGCGGTGAACCAGAAGATCGCGCGCTTCATTCCGGCGGGCTTCTACTACAAGACGTTCATGTGGCCGCGCAAGTTCTGGCCGAAGTACGAAGAAGTGATCCGCGATGCAGCGGGTCTCGGCAAGGCGCCCGAACAACTCGACGCCGATCGTTACGACAAGTGCTTCGCGCATTGCGACGTGCTGGTGGTCGGCGGCGGGCCGTCGGGGCTGGCGGCGGCACAGGCGGCGGGCTTGTCGGGCGCGCGCGTGATTCTCGTCGACGATCAGCCGGAACTCGGCGGCTCGCTGCTGTCGTGCCGTGCCGAAATCGACGGCAAGCCTGCGCTGCAATGGGTGCAGAAGGTCGAAGCCGAACTGCGCATGATGCCTGACGTGAAGATCCTCACGCGCAGCAACGCGTTCGGCTATCAGGACCACAACCTCGTGACGATCACGCAAAAGCTCACCGAGCATCTGCCGGTGTCGCTGCGTAAAGGCACGCGCGAACTGATGTGGAAAGTGCGGGCGAAGCGCGTGATCCTCGCGACCGGTGCGCACGAGCGGCCGATCGTCTTCGGCAACAACGATCTGCCGGGCATCATGCTGGCCTCCGCCGTATCGACGTATCTGCATCGCTATGCGGTGCTGCCGGGCCGCAACGCCGTCGTGTTCACGAACAACGACGATGGCTATCAATGCGCGCTCGATCTGAAAGCGGCCGGCGCGCAAGTGACCGTCATCGATCCGCGTGCAGGCGAATCGAAGGGCACACTGCCCGCGCTCGCTCCTCGCCACGGCGTGAAAGTATTGACGGGCGCAGTCGTGACGGCGGCGCGCGGCAAGCTGCGCGTGGCATCGGTGGAAGTGGCGGCGTATGCGGGCGGTCAGATCGGCGCGAAGCAGGCTGACGTCGCGTGCGATCTCGTCGCGATGTCCGGCGGCTGGAGCCCGGTGCTGCACCTCTTCGCGCAATCGGGCGGCAAGGCGCACTGGCACGACGAAAAGGCGTGCTTCGTGCCCGGCAAGGCGATGCAGCCGGAAAGCAGCGTCGGCGCATGCGCGGGCGAATTCACGCTGGCACGCGGCATCCGTTTCGCGGTCGATGCGGGCGTCGATGCGGCGCGCGCGGCGGGCTTTATCGTCGCTCGTCCGAACCCGGTGCATGTCGCCGAGATCAACGAAGCACCGATGCAACCGCTGTGGCTCGTCGGCGGACGCGAACTCGCGACGCGCGGGCCGAAGCAGTTCATCGACTACCAGAACGACGTGTCGGCGGCGGATATTTTCCTCGCGGCGCGCGAAGGTTTCGAATCGGTCGAGCACGTGAAGCGCTACACGGCGATGGGCTTCGGCACCGATCAGGGCAAGCTCGGCAACATCAACGGCATGGCGATTCTCGCGCAGGCGCTCAACAAGACGATCCCCGAAACGGGCACGACCACGTTCCGCCCGAACTACACGCCGGTCACGTTCGGCACGTTCGCGGGCCGTGAGCTCGGCGAGTTCCTCGACCCGGTGCGCAAGACGGCAGTGCATGAATGGCACGTCGAAAACGGCGCGGCATTCGAAGACGTCGGCAACTGGAAACGCCCCTGGTACTACCCGAAGGCGGGCGAGGACCTGCACGCAGCGGTCGCGCGCGAATCGCTCGCGGTGCGCCAGAGCGTCGGCATCCTCGATGCCTCGACGCTCGGCAAGATCGATATTCAAGGCCCTGATTCCGCGAAGCTGCTGAACTGGGTCTACACGAATCCGTGGAGCAAGCTGGAAGTCGGCAAGTGCCGCTACGGCCTGATGCTCGACGAGAACGGCATGATCTTCGACGACGGCGTGACCGTGCGCCTCGCCGACCAGCACTACATGATGACGACGACCACCGGCGGCGCCGCGCGCGTGCTGACCTGGCTCGAACGCTGGCTGCAAACGGAATGGCCCGACATGCGCGTGCGCCTTGCCTCGGTGACGGATCACTGGGCGACGTTCGCGGTCGTCGGCCCGAATAGCCGCAAGGTGCTGCAGAAGGTGTGTCAGGACATCGACTTCGCGAACGGCGCGTTCCCGTTCATGAGCTATCGCGAAGGCACGGTGGCGGGCGCGGCATCACGTGTGATGCGCATCAGCTTCTCGGGCGAACTGGCGTATGAAGTGAACGTGCCGGCAAACGTCGGACGCGCGGTGTGGGAAGCGATCATGGCCGCTGGCGCCGAGTACGACATCACGCCGTACGGCACGGAAACGATGCACGTGCTGCGTGCGGAGAAGGGCTACATCATCGTCGGCCAGGATACGGACGGCTCGATGACGCCTTACGACCTCGGCATGGGCGGGCTCGTCGCGAAATCGAAGGACTTTCTCGGCAAGCGTTCGCTCACGCGCTCGGATACGTCGAAGGCGGGGCGCAAGCAGTTCGTCGGCCTGCTCTGCGACGATCCCTCGCTCGTGCTGCCCGAAGGCTCGCAGATCGTCGCGGGTCCGTTCCAGGGTGCGACGGCGGCGATGCTCGGACACGTCACGTCGAGTTATTACAGCCCCATTCTGAAGCGCTCGATCGCGCTCGCCGTCGTGAAGGGCGGCCTCGACAAGATCGGCGAATCGGTCACGATCCCGCTTGCGAACGGCAAGCAGGTCGCGGCAAAAATCACCAGCTCGGTGTTTTACGACAGCGAAGGAGCACGTCAACATGTGGAATGAAACAAGAGGGTCTTCGACGGTCGTGGATCGCGCCATCGTCGGGCAGGGTGTGTGGCAGGAGTCGCCGCTCGTGGGCGCCGATGCGCTGCTGAAGAAGCATCAGGCAACGCAGTCGAAAGCGTTTCGCATGACAGAGCGGCCGTTCCTCGAACTCGTGAACGTGCGCGGCGATACGCGCGACGCCGCGTTCGTGAGCGCGGTGGAAAGCGTGATCGGCTGCCGGCCGCCCGAGAAGCCCAACACCATCGCGCAGGGCAACGGCTACGACATGCTGTGGCTCGGTCCCGACGAATGGCTCGTGCGCTCCGCGACCGCGCACAACGCCGCGCAAACCGCGCCGTTGCAGGGCAAGCTGGTGGCGGCGTTCGCGGGTGTCTTCGCATCGGCGGTGGATATCGGCAGCGGCTATACGGTGCTGGATATCAGCGGCACGCGCACGCGTGAAGTGCTGTCGCGCGGCTGCCCGCTCGATCTGCACCCGAAGCTGTTCGGCAAGGGGCAATGCGCGCAGAGCCACTACTTCAAGGCGTCGCTGACGCTGCTGCCCACGGGCGACGATTCATTCGATCTCGTGATCCGCCGCAGCTTCGCTGACTACTTCGTGAAGATCATGCTCGATGCGGCCGAGCCGCTCATGTCGTGAAGCCGTTCGAGCCTTTGTCGCCGGGAGGACGCGGCTGGCGCATCGTCGTCGATGAGCTGGTCGTGTCGACGCGCATCGGTCTGCATGCGCACGAGCACCGTGCGCCGCAGCCGGTCGCGATCGATGCGAGCCTCGCGTATCGCGGCGTGCCCGATGAAGCCGCGACGCACGAGCTGATCGACTACGAAGCGTGGTGCGAACGCGTGAGTTCGTTCCTCGAAACGAAGCCGCATACGCGCCTGCTCGAAATGCTCGCGGTGGAGATCGCCGCGCTGTCGTTCGACGAATGGCCCGCGCTCGATGCCATCACGCTCATGCTCTACAAGCCGAAGATTCGTGAAGGCACGCGGCGTCTCGGCATCGAACTCGACTGGCGCCGCGCCGATTTCGACGCGTGGCGCATGCGCGCGGATGCACGCCATGCCGTCGACGCGGGTTGAGACTTCGCGTCTTTCCGAACTCGCGTGCAAGCAGCGCGATGCGCAGGCTGCCATTGCGTTGCTTGACCAAAGTATCGCGCTCAGGCATCGGCGCATCGCGTTGATTCGCTATCTGCATGCACAGTATCTCGATGCGCCGCTCGAAGCGCGTCATCACGACTACGTCAAGACCATCGCAGCGCGTCTGAGTGCGGAAACACTTGCGCGTGTGGCGGGTGCAGCGCGTGCCCGTTTGCGCGCCTAAGCATTTTGTCGGCGATTCGACAGGTCGTTTGAACCTGTCATCTCATGCAAATAGCGGTAAGTTCGACTACGCCCGTGTGCATGTTCTTTGAGATCGGTCAAAACGGTTGAGTGATTTTCATTTGCTGCGATGCAGTAGGTAAAGAACCTCCTCGTCGGTGTCACTCAGAAAAGTTTTTATTCATATGGTACGAGTAGAACAAGCTCATTCTTAAATTTCCGGACCCTCGGCAGAGGTAAAAAAGACGCACTTATACTGCCCCACAGTGTTCGTGCCACCTAACTTACCTACGCCTATGAACGTCCAGACACTCAATCAGCAAGAAACTCTCTCTCCATTCGACCGCAGAAAATTTCTTTCGACGTTGCTTGCGGGCGCAGGCGGCGCTGCACTGCAGATGAGCGGAGGCAATGCGCTCGCGGCCCTTGCACCGACCGCCAAAGCGGTATCGCCGACGCATGACTATTTCTACGGCATGAACGGCCATCTGGCGTGGACCAACGGTCTGCTCAGCCTGGTTTCTCCGGCTACGCAACTCGCGCTCCTCAAGGACCTCGGCGTGACCTGCTATCGCTGCGACGTCGCCGATGGCGGCATGGCATCGATCCTCGCGCTTGCCCTCGATACGACTTTCGCCGACGCGGGCGTTGCTATCCTTCCGGTCATCAATCCCTTGTCGGCCAACTGGGATTCGAACAGTTCGGAGTCGGCGGCTTATCAGCTCGGCTACGACCTTGCGGTGCGCTGCACGAAGCCGCTCGCGGGCCGCGTGAGGTACATCGAATGCGGCAACGAGCTCGACGTGTCGCTCAAAACCGGCGGCGACGGCAGCAACTTCTACAACTGGGACGCGGGGCAATGGCCATCGTTTCGTGGCGTGATCCGCGGCATGATCGACGGCGTGAAGTCGGTCGATTCGTCGATCAACTGCGGCGTGAACGTCGGCATTCCGCTCGCTTACGGCGCGTTGCAGATGCTGTGGAACGGCATCAGCCCCAATGGCACGGCAAGCGGCCGCTCGGGCGCCTCCTACCTGCGCTGGGACTTCACGACGTATCACTGGTACCACAGCTCGGGCGACATCCAGTGCGGCTGGAAGGACGGCGCGTGCGTCGACGTCCTGCAGATCCTCAAGGACTCGTTCGGCAAGCCGATCTGGCTCACGGAATGGGGCTGGACTGGCGGCAAGGATTACGGGCAGGACGCAGCGGACTATGTGACCACGGCGCTCACGCAGTATCGGTCGCTGAAGGACAAGTACGACATTCAATCCGTGATGATGTATAGCCTCATCGATTCCCGCTATGGCCTGATCAAGCCGGGCGACATGGTCAAGAATCCCGCTTACTCCGCGTTCAAAAACTTCGTCGCGGCCAATCCGGCCTGACGAACCGCTTGTCCCCCGTCGTCCTCGTTCCATCCCGATGGCGCAATTCTTCTATGTGGCCGATTTATGTCGGCGTCTACTGAATTGCGTTGAACACCGTTCGGAACATCCACGCGGCACTGTCCGCATCGACGAGGGGATGACATGTCTGTCGCTTCACCATTGAAAACACCGCTGCGCGCGAGCGCGGCCGCGCGGCTAGAGCGCCTGCCGTTATCGGGCTATCACCGCACGATCTTCATCATCATCGCGGTCGCGTTCTTCTTCGACTCCGTCGATCTCGGCACGATGACCTTCGTCCTCGGCTCGATCAAGACCGAGTTCGGCTTGTCGAGCGCAACGGCGGGACTCGTCGCGAGCGCGAGTTTCTTCGGCATGGTGATCGGCGCGGCGGTCGCGGGGCTGCTCGCGGACCGCTTCGGACGGCGTCCGGTGTTCCAGTGGAGCATGGTGCTGTGGGGCCTCGCGTCGTATCTCTGCTCGACGGCGCATAGCGTCGAAGCGCTGATCTTCTATCGCGTGCTGCTGGGCATCGGGATGGGCATGGAGTTTCCGATCGCGCAGACCTTGCTGTCGGAGTTCGTGCCCGCAGCATCGCGCGGACGATTGATCGCGTTGATGGACGGCTTCTGGCCGCTCGGGTTCATCGCGTCGGGCGTGGTGTCGTATTTCGTGCTGCCGCAGTTCGGCTGGCGCACGGAGTTCGCGCTGCTCGCGATTCCGGCGATCTTCGTGCTGATCGTGCGGCGCGTCGTGCCGGAGTCGCCGCGCTGGCTGGAGCATCGCGGACGTCACGCGGAAGCCGACGCGATCCTCGCCGACGTCGAGGCGAAAGTGATGAAGGCGCGCGGTTTGCATGAACTGCCCGCGCCCGCCATGCTGAGCGAGCCGCATGCGCCCAAGGGCACGGGCGCGTTTCGCGAGATCTGGAGCGCGGCGTATCGGCGACGCACGGTGATGGTGTGGATGCTTTGGTTCTTCGCGCTGCTCGGCTTCTACGGGCTCACGTCGTGGCTCGGCGCGCTGATGCAGCAGGCTGGCTTCGCCGTGACGAAGTCGGTGCTGTACACGGTGCTGATTTCACTCGGCGGGATTCCGGGCTTTCTGTGCGCGGCGTGGCTCGTCGAGCGCTGGGGACGCAAGCCGACGTGTATCGCATCGCTCGTCGGCAGCGGAGTGATGGCCTACGTGTACGGACAGACCGCCCTGCACGCCGAAACGCCGACGCTGCTCATCTGCGCCGGCCTCGCGATGCAGTTCTTTCTCTTCGCGATGTGGGCCGTGCTCTACACGTATACGCCCGAGCTGTACGGCACCGGCGCTCGCGCGACGGGTTCGGGCTTTGCGTCCGCGATCGGTCGCGTGGGTTCGCTGATCGGGCCGTATGTGGTGGGGGTGGTGTTGCCCGTATTCGGACAGGGCGGTGTGTTCTCGCTCGGCGCGATGTGCTTCGTGATCGCGGCGGCGGCTGTGTGGGTGCTGGGTATCGAGACGCGCGGGCTGGCGCTTGAGACGCTGGTATCGGAAGCGGTCGAGCCCGAGGCGGGCGGCGTGTTGAGTCCGGTGCGCGAATAACATCATCGAAGAGAAAAGAGCCGCGGATTTCGCGGCTCTTTTCGCATGCGTATCACACCACGGCAAACTCCCGCTTCCTCGCCTTCGCTCCATTCGCCACGAAGTACGGTGTATCGACGCGAGCCAGCGCTTCGCGGCCGCGAATGCGATCGGCGATCTTTTCCGCGAGCATGATCGTCGGCGCGTTGAGGTTGCCGGTCGTGATCTGCGGCATGATCGACGCATCGACCACGCGCAACGCTTCCAGTCCGTGCACGCGCCCTTCGCCATCGACGACGGCCATCTCGTCGTCACCCATCCTGCACGAACACGACGGATGGAACGCCGTCTCCGAACGCGATCGAACGAAGGCGTCGAGCTGGTCGTCGGTCGTCAAGTCCGCGCCCGGATGCAACTCGCGTCCGCGATACTTCTGCAGCGCCGGCTGCCGCATGATCTCGCGTGTGATGCGGATCGCGTCGCGGAATTCGCGCCAGTCGAGCGGGTCCGCCATGTAGTTGAAAAGGATGCTCGGATGCGCGTTCGGATCGCGCGACTTGAGCTTCACGCGGCCGCGGCTTGGTGAACGCATCGACCCGACGTGCGCCTGGAAGCCGTGCATCTCGATCGGATTCGAGCCGTTGTAATTGATCGCGACCGGCAGGAAGTGGTACTGGATGTTGGGCCACGGATCGTCGTCGCGCGTGCGGATGAAACCGCCCGCCTCGAACTGGTTGCTCGCGCCGATGCCCGTCCCGTTCAGCATCCATTCGAGGCCGATCGCCGGCTGGTTCCACCACTTGAGTGCCGGATACAGCGACACCGGCTCCTTGCATTCGTACTGCATGTACATCTCGAGGTGATCCTGCAAGTTCTCACCTACGCCGGGCAGATCGAGCACGAGCGGGATGTCGAATTCGCGCAGCCACGTCGAGCGGCCGACGCCCGAGCGTTGCAGCAGATGCGGCGATGCAATCGCGCCGCTGCACACCAGCACCTCGCGCCGCACGTGCGCACTCACGCGATCGCCATTGTGCAGATACGCGACGCCGATCGCGCGCTTGCCCGAGAACAGCACGCGATCGGTTACCGCATGCGTGACGATCGTCAGGTTCGGCCGCTCTTTCGCGCGATCCAGATAGCCGCGCGCCGTGCTCGCGCGACGGCCTTTCGCGGTCACCGTGCGATCCATCGGGCCGAAGCCTTCCTGCTGATAGCCGTTGAGGTCCTCGGTGCGCGGATAGCCTGCCTGCACGCCCGCTTCGACCATCGCGGCGAAGAGCGGATTGTTGCCGGGCTTGCTCGTCGTCACGTGAACGGGACCGTCGCCGCCGTGATACGGATTCGCGCCGACGTCGCGCGTTTCGGCCTTGCGAAAGTACGGCAGGCAATCGAGGTAGGTCCAGTCCTCCAGCCCTTTGCGCTCGGCCCAGCCGTCGTAGTCGAGCGCATTGCCACGGATGTAGCACATGCCGTTGATCAGCGACGACCCGCCCAGCCCCTTGCCCCGCCCGCATTCCATGCGACGGTTGTTCATGTGCGGTTCGGGGTCGGTCTCATAGGCCCAGTTATAACGGCGGCCTTGCAGCGGAAACGCGAGCGCGGCGGGCATCTGCGTGCGGAAGTCGAAGCGATAGTCCGGGCCGCCCGCTTCGAGCAGCAGCACGGTGACGTCCGCGTTCTCGGTTAGACGCGAGGCGAGCACGTTGCCCGCCGATCCCGCGCCCACGATGATGTAGTCGTATTCGTTCGCGCTCATCGCACACACTCCTTCAGAACACCGGTTGATAGGGGCCGAGCTCGACCTGCACGGACTTGACGCGCGTGTAGTGCTCGAGCGTCGTTAAGCCGTTCTCGCGGCCGACGCCCGATTGCTTGTAGCCGCCCACCGGCATTTCCGCAGGCGATTCGCCCCACGTGTTGATCCAGCAGATGCCCGCTTCGAGCCGATGGATCACGCGATGCGCGCGCGACAGGTTCTCCGTCACGACACCGGCGGCGAGTCCGTAGTCGGTATCGTTGGCGCGGCCGATGACTTCGTCTTCGTCGTCGAAGGCGAGGATGCTCATTACCGGGCCGAAGATTTCCTCGCGCACGATGCGCATGTCGTCGCGGCAATCGGTGAAGACGGTCGGCGCGACGTACTGGCCGCGCGCGAAATCGCCTTCCGTGAGACGCGCGCCGCCCGCGATCAGCCGTGCGCCTTCGTGCTTGCCGCTTTCGATGAAGCCGAGCACCTTGTGCAACTGCGCCGCGCTGACGAGCGGGCCGAAGTTCGTCGACGGTTCAGCCGGCGAGCCGATGCGAATCCGCTTCACGCGTTCGAGCACGAGCGCTTCGAAGCGCGCGAGCACGGCGCGCTGCACGAATACGCGCGTGCCGTTCGTGCACACCTGGCCCGAGCTGAAGAAGTTCGCGCTCATCGCGATGTCGGCGGCGCGTTCGAGGTTGGCATCGTCAAAGACGACGAGCGGCGACTTGCCGCCGAGTTCCATCGTCACTTCCTTGAGCGTCGATCCGCCCGCGAGCGACATCACCTTCTTGCCCGTCTCGACACCGCCCGTGAACGACACCTTCGCGATGCCCGGATGAACTGCGAGCATCGCGCCGACGCGTCCGTCGCCCTGCACGACATTGAACACGCCGTCGGGCACGCCCGCTTCGCTATAGATTTCCGCGAGCTTGAGCGCGGTGAGCGGCGTGACCTCGCTCGGCTTGAAGATCATCGCGTTGCCGGCCGCGAGCGCGGGCGCTGACTTCCAGCACGCGATCTGGATTGGATAGTTCCATGCGCCGATGCCCGCGCACACGCCGAGTGGTTCGCGCCGCGTATAGACGAACGATTCGGGCCGCAGCGGAATATGCTGGCCTTCGATGGCGGTGGCGAGGCCCGCGTAGTACTCGATCACGTCGGCGCCGGTGACGATATCGACGGCCTTCGTTTCCGCAATCGGCTTGCCCGTGTCGCGCGTTTCGAGTGCGGCGAGTTCGTCGTTGCGCTCGCGCAGCAACTCGACTGCGTGCCGCAGGATGCGCGAGCGCTGCATCGCGGTCATCGCGGCCCACACGCGCTGGCCTTCGCGTGCGGATCGCACGGCGCGGTCGATGTCGGCGCTTGACGCTTGTTGCACCGACGCAAGCGTTTCGCCGGTTGCGGGATCGAGTGTGTCGAATGTCTCGCCGCTCGTGGCGTCGACGTGGGCGCCGCCGATGTAGAGGCGTTGCAGTGCGAATGCGGGCATCGCGTGCTCCTTGCAGGAAGAGTCAGGTACGTGCTTGAAGCACGAGGTCGATGTAATCGTTGGCGAGACGCAGCGCGGCTTTCGTGTCGAACGGTTCGCCGGACAGCGCGCCGCGCAGCCACAAGCCGTCGATCAAGGCGGCGAGGCCGCTTGCTGCGCGCCGTGCCGCGGCGCGCGGCAAAGCCTTCGAAAATTCGGCGCACAGGTTGGAATTGAGGCGCCGCGTGTTCACGTATTGCAGCCGGCGCAATTGCGGCTTGTGCATGCTCTCCGACCAGAACGCGAGCCACGTCTTCATGACGGGGCCGCTCACCTGTTGCGCATCGAAGTTCGCCGCGACGACCGCGCGCAGCTTTGAACGTGGATCGTTTTTTGCGGCGCGGCGGCGGCTCGAAGTGGCGTTCCACAGATCGCGCAGGACGTGGCGCATGGTGGCTTCGAGCAGGCCGTCCTTGTCGCCGAAATAGTGGCTGACGATGCCCGTTGAAATGCTCGCGCGCTGCGCCACCGAGGCGAGCGTCGCGCCGCCGAGACCGGCCTGGTCGATGGTGATGAGCGTCGCGTCGATCAGTTGGGCGCGGCGGATTTCGCGCATTCCGAGCTTGGGCATGGCGTCCTCGGCGAACCGGCCTGGTAAATTCGAGATGGTGAAGGTTAAAGTTTTTATATTGAACGGTCAATCAATAAAAACCGGTCCGGATGCTGGGCTGCCCTTGCACTTATCGGCCGGTGCGCGGCCGCGAGCGATCCCCGGGTCTTCGCGCGATGCGATACGCTGGCGCGCGGCCGCTCGGCACATGTCGGTTTCTGCCAAACGCGTGTCGCGTTGTGTGTACCTCTCACTGCGCCTGGGGCGCTACGCTCGTTGAACGGAGCGCGACGTGAAGTTGCGCGAGCCGTCCACGAGACATGGAGACGAAAGATGAGCAGCAATCGCGGCGTCGTGTATCTAGGGCAGGGCAAGGTGGAAGTGCAGTCGATCGACTATCCGAAAATGGTCGATCCGCGTGGCCGGCAGATCGGCCACGGCGTGATTCTCAAGGTGGTCAGCACGAATATCTGCGGTTCCGACCAGCACATGGTGCGCGGCCGGACCACTGCGGAGGTCGGCCTGGTGCTAGGGCACGAAATTACCGGCGAAGTGATCGAAATCGGGCGCGACGTCGAGACGCTTTCCATTGGCGATTTGGTTTCCGTGCCGTTCAACGTCGCCTGCGGACGCTGCCCGACGTGCAAGGCGCAGCACACCGGCGTGTGCCTGAACGTGAATCCGTCGCGCGCGGGTGGCGCGTATGGCTACG
Source organism: Caballeronia humi (assembly GCF_001544475.1). Lineage (GTDB taxonomy): Bacteria > Pseudomonadota > Gammaproteobacteria > Burkholderiales > Burkholderiaceae > Caballeronia > Caballeronia humi. Next base: position 19,058 of record NZ_FCNW02000068.1, read on the forward strand.
TCGACATGGGCGGCTGGATCGGCGGGCAGGCCGAATACGTGATGGTTCCTTACGCCGACTTCAATCTGCTGAAGTTTCCGGACCGCGCGCAGGCGATGGCGAAGATCCGCGACCTCACGTGCCTCTCCGACATCCTGCCGACGGGCTATCACGGCGCCGTCATGGCGGGCGTGAAGCCGGGCGCGACGGTCTATATCGCGGGCGCGGGGCCAGTTGGCATGGCGGCTGCGGCGTCGGCGCGGCTGTTGGGCGCTGCATGCACGATCGTCGGCGACATGAACGAGGAGCGTCTCGCGCACGCGCGCAAGATGGGCTTCGAGACGGTCGATCTGTCGAAGGACGCGACACTCGGCGAGCAGATCGAGCAGATTCTCGGCGCGCCGGAAGTGGATTGCGCGGTCGATTGCGTCGGTTTCGAGGCGCACGGCCACGGCAGCAGCGGACACAACGAGGAAGCGCCCGCAACCGTGCTCAATTCGCTGATGGAGATCACGCGGGCGGCGGGTGCGATCGGCATTCCGGGTCTCTATGTCACCGACGATCCCGGCGCCGCCGATGCCGCGGCGCGCAGGGGCAGCTTGAGCATTCGCTTCGGACTCGGCTGGGCGAAGTCCCATTCGTTCCATACGGGACAAACGCCCGTCATGAAGTACAACCAGAACCTGATGCAGGCGATTCTCTGGGACCGGCTGCCGATCGCGGATATCGTGAATGTGTCGGTGGTGTCGCTGGATCAGGCGCCGGACGGGTATCGGCAGTTCGATGGCGGGGCGCCCAGGAAGTTCGTCATCGATCCGCATGGGCTGTTGAAAGCGGCGTGACGTAAAAAAGGGCGGTCATGCCGCCCTTTTTTAGCGTTAGCGCTTCGTCAACATCGCATACATCTCGATCACCATGTCGGGCGAGAACGTATACGGCACCCAGCCGTGCCCCGTATGACGCAGCACGAGCAGGCGATCGCCGTTCGACTGCTTTTGCGTGGCCATCATCGGGTTGCGGGTGGCGGCGAAACGCCAGCCGGGCGGCAAGCCGCCGGGCTGCTCCACCGTCATCGACGAGCGCGCATTCGACAATTCCTCGATCAGTTGCGACACGCCTTCCGGGCTCAGCAGCACGGACTTCCCGCCGATCGTCATTTCGATCGCATCGCGCGACGGCCGCGACACGTTGAGCGTCGGCTTTTCCTCGGCGTTCGCCTCCACGGGCTTGCTCGCGGCTTCATCCGACGATTGCGCGTTCACGGAAACGGGCGCGGCCTGGAGGAGCTCTTCGAGGCTCAACTCCAGTGCGCCGAGCTGGTCTTGTAGGTTCATTCGGTGCCTTGTTATTGCGTGCTGCTGCGTGCTTTCATCAAGCCCGCGATTTTACCCGCTGCCTCCGGGCGTCGCCCGCACACGTTGTAACAAAATGCTCGTAGCGCGCTGAGTCCACGGCGTCTTCCCTTCGTTCAGCGCTTCAGATAGCCGTTCGCCCGGAACCAGTCGAGCGCATCGCGCAAGCCCTCGCGATACGGCCGCGCACGATACCCCAGTTCGTGCTCCGCCTTCGCCGACGTGAAGTACATCTTGTTCTTCGACATCCGCAGTCCGTCGACGGTCACGAACGGCTCGCGTCCGCTGAACTTCGCGTAAAGCTCGGCGCCCATCGCGAGCGGATACAGCGGCCCGCGCGGCAGCTTGACGGTCGGCGGCTTGCGGCCGGAGAGCCGCGCGATATCGGCGAGCATCTGCTGCAGCGGCAGATTCTCGCCGCCGAGGATATAGCGCTGGCCGATCACGCCGCGTTCCAGCGCGAGGAAATGGCCGGCCGCGACATCGTCGACGTGCACGAGATTCAGCCCCGTATCGACGAAAGCCGGAATCTTGCCCGTCGCGGCCTCGACGATGATGCGGCCGGTCGGCGTCGGCTTGACGTCGCGCGGCCCGATCGGCGTCGACGGATTCACGATCACCGCCGGCAGCCGGTCGTTTGCAACCATCCGCTCGACGGCGCGCTCGGCGAGCACCTTGCTGCGCTTGTAGGCACCGATGGTCTGGCCCGGGTCGGCAGGCTTCGTCTCGTCGACGATGGTGCCCGCGCTCGTCACCTTGAGTGTCGCGACGCTGCTCGTGTAGACGATGCGCTCCACGCCCTCGGCGAGCGCCGCGCGCATCGTGGCCTCCGTGCCTTGCAGATTGGAGCGCTCGATCTCGCCCGGGTCCGGCGCCCAGATGCGGTAGTCGGCGGCGACGTGAAAGAGATAGCGCACGCCCTTCAACGCGGCGCGCATCGACGCTTCGTCGCGCATATCGCCGAGCACGACTTCGGTATCGAGCGCCTCGATGTTCTGCCGCGAACTCGTCTTGCGCATGAGCACGCGCACGTTGAATCCGCGTTCGAGCGCGATGCGCGCCACCGCCGATCCGACAAAACCGGACGCACCGGTGATGAGCACCCGGCCACTTGAAAAATCGGTCATTATTTCCTCTTCTGCGCTTCGTCCAACACTTCGCGGGTAACTTGTGCGGTGCGAGAAAGCGCGGTTGAATCGCCCGCGGACCCAAGTGTGACAAGGGGTTGCGGGTCGTGCTATGGTCCGTGCCTGCCGCTTGCGCGGCCTTGCAAGACTCAAACAACAAGCCAACCGTCAATGCTCAAAGACAGCCGTCACCTCTTAGTCGGGCTCTACTTCGTCATCGCGATCCTGCTCGCGACCGTGTTCGCCATCGACTGCCTGCTGCCGTTGCGCGTCGCGATCTGGGTCTTCTACGTGCTGCCCGTCGTGCTGTGCCTCTGGGCCGATCGTCCCGCGGTGCCGGTCGCGACGGCCTCTGTCGCGTCGCTGCTGATGATCGCGGGATACTTTCTGTCGAACGCCGGTTCGTTCGTGAACCAGGACGTGCTGCAGATCAACCGGGCGCTCGGTATTTTCGTGCTGCTCGTGATCGGCGGCGTGGCGTATCTCTACATCAAAACGCGGCTGAGCGTACAACGGACCGCGTGGCTACAGCAAGGCGTCGCGCAGATCGGCTTGCAGATGCGCGGCGAGCAGTCGCCTGCTTCGATCGGCGCGAGCATCCTGCGTTCCCTCGTGCCTTATGTCAACGCGAAAGTCGGCGTGGTCTACGCCGCCGATGGCGACGTGCTCGGCCGCGTCGCAAGCTGGGCGCTGCCGGGCGAGGACGTCACGCCGCGCTCGATCAAGCGAGGCGAAGGACTCGTCGGGCAGATGCTGGATGACCCGCGCGCGCTCGAAATCACCGATGCCTCCGGCCATTATCTGCGGGCCGGCTCGGCGCTCGGATCGGCGACGGCATCGAAGGTCGTGATCGCGCCGCTCTTCGCGGACGGCGAAACGGCGGGCGTGATCGAAATGGGCTTTGTCGGCGACGACAACCGTTTCGACGATACGCGCGAGATGATCGAACTCGCCGCCGAGGGCATGGGCATGGCGCTGCGCTCGTCGCGGTATCGGGCACGGCTCGTCGAGTTGCTGGAAGAAACGCAGCGACAAAGCGAAGAGTTGCAGGTGCAGCAGGAAGAACTGCGCGTGTCGAACGAGGAGCTTGAGGAACGCGGCCGCGCGCTGATGGATTCGCAGGCGCAACTCGAGACGCAGCAGGCCGAACTCGAGCAGACGAATGTGCAGCTAGAGGAACACACGCAGCATCTGGAGCGGCAGAAGGCCGAACTGTTGCAGGCGCAGCAGGAACTCGCCGCGAACGCGCTCGTGCTGGAGCGCGCGAGCCAGTACAAGTCCGAGTTTCTCGCGAACATGTCGCACGAATTGCGCACGCCGCTCAACAGCTCGCTGATTCTCGCGAAACTTTTGCACGACAACAAGCACGGCAACCTCACCGACGAGCAGGTCCGCTACGCCGCGACGATCCATTCGTCGAACAGCGATTTGCTCTCGCTCATCAACGACATCCTCGATTTGTCGAAGGTCGAAGCCGGACAGATGGACGTGCAGTTCGCGCCCGTCGCCATCGATTCGATTTTGCAGGCGCTCAGGCAGTCGTTTGCGCCGGTCGCGCAGAGCAAGGGCGTTGCGTTCGTCACCGAGCACGGCGAGAACGTGCCGCAGTACTTCGTCACCGATAACCAGCGCTTGCTGCAGGTGCTGCGCAATCTGCTGTCGAATGCGTTCAAGTTCACCGAGCGCGGACAGGTGACGGTCGCGGTCGAGAGGGCCGGCGACGATGCGCTGCGCTTCGACGTGCGCGACACCGGCATCGGCATCGCGCGCGACAAGCAGGACCTGATCTTCCAGGCGTTCCAGCAGGCCGACGGCACCACGAGCCGTCGATACGGCGGCAGCGGCCTCGGCCTTTCGATCTCGCGCGAATTTTCGCGGCTGCTTGGTGGATCGGTGAGCGTGTCGAGCGAATTCGGCAAGGGCAGCGTGTTTTCCGTGACGCTGCCGCTCGCCGCGCGCGAAGGCACGGTCACGGCCAAGGTCGACACGCTCGGCCGCGCGAAGGAACTGGCGGCGGAAGAGGCGGCGGCTGTCGAACCGCGCGAGGAAGCGCCGAAACGCGTCCAGCCGCCGCAGCCGCCTGCGCCGACGACGCCTGCACCCGCGCCGATCTCCGACGATCGCGCGAATCGCAAGCGACCGGATCGCGTGATTCTCGTGATCGAAGACGATTTGCCGTTCGCGCACATCCTCTACGATCTCGCGCACGAACTCGATTTCGACTGCGTGCACGCGACGACCGCGACGCAGGGCGTCGAGCTTGCGCGCGAGTTGCAGCCGAGCGGCATTTTGCTCGATGTCGGCTTGCCGGATCAATCGGGTTTGACCGTGCTCGAATGGCTCAAGCACGATCCCGTCACGCGTCATATTCCGATCCACGTCGTCTCGGCGACCGATCACGCCGACGTCGCGCTGCATCTCGGCGCGATCGGCTATACGTTGAAGCCAAGCGCGCGCGAGACGCTCGCGGGCGCGATCCGCAAGCTCGAAGCGCGTTCCGCGCAGGGCATGCGGCGCGTGCTGGTCGTCGAGGACGATCCCGCGCTGCGCGAGAGCATTCATGCGCTTTTGAAGAGCGAGACGGTCGAGATTGTCGAGGCGGGGTCGATCGCGAGCGCGCTCGACGAGATGGCGCGTGCCACTTTCGATTGCGTCGTGATGGATCTGGCCCTGCCGGATGGGTCGGGTTATGAACTGCTCGAACGCGTTTCGACGGGGGGCGAGCATGCGTCGCCACCGGTGATCGTTTATACCGGCCGGATGTTGTCGCAGGAGGAGGAACAGCGCCTGCGCCGTTACTCGAAATCGATCATCATCAAGGGGGCGAAGTCGCCGGAGCGGCTGCTCGATGAAGTGACGCTTTTCCTGCACAGCGTGGAGAGCGCGTTGCCGCCGGAGCAGCAGCGGATGTTGCGGGCGGCGCGTCAGCGGGACGATGTGTTCGAAGGGCGGACCATTTTGCTGGCCGAGGACGACGTGCGCAATATCTTTGCGCTGTCGCATGTGATCGAGCCGCTGGGGGCGAAGCTCGAAATCGCCCGCAATGGACGGGAGGCGCTTGATGCGCTTGCCCGGCATCCGGGGATCGATCTCGTGTTGATGGACATCATGATGCCGGAGATGGACGGGCTGACGGCGATGGCCGAGATTCGCAAATTGCCCGAGCATGCACGGTTGCCGATCATTGCGCTGACCGCCAAGGCCATGCCTTCGGATCGGCAGAAATGCCTTGAAGCCGGCGCAGATGACTATATTTCGAAACCTATCGATGTCGATAAGCTGGTTTCCTTGTGTCGGGTATGGTTGAGGTGAGCGCTGGCGCTTGGGGTCCGGGTTGGGGGTGGGGTTGGGGTTTCAACCGTTTGATGCGCCTGTGCTCCCATGAAACTTGCATTTTTAGCAGTCTATTAGCTCTGCCCCTGTCCGGGGCGGGACTCACTTTCTTTGCTGCTGCAAAGAAAGTAAGCAAAGAAAGCAGCTTTGAACCGCCAGTGCTAACGGTCCATCACTCGCATAAAGAGCGGATTGGCGCTGGAGAGTAAGTGTCGCCCTCACGGAGG
>NZ_FCNW02000069.1 GCF_001544475.1 Caballeronia humi
CAGTATCTTCAGGGTGCATTTGGGGCGCCGCGTCCGGGACCTGCCAGACACGAACCCGATGGTGACGTTGCATCGTTAGACGTTGCATCGTTACTTCCAGTCAGCATTGTCCCGGAAGCTGAGGCCTCGATGCCGGTCCGCGATGCTGTGTCGGAGGACGCCTGCGAGATTGAATTTGACCGTGCACGCTTGCGCATTCGCGGTAACGTGTCGCCGGATATGCTGCGGCTGCTGATTCGGGAGCTGTCCCGATGATCGGCCTGCCGGCTGGCACTCGCATCTGGATCGCCGCAGGCGTCACGGACATGCGTAGTGGTTTCCCGGCTCTTGCCGCGAAGGTGCAATCGGCACTCGAAGAAAATCCGCTCGGCGGCGACGTGTTCATTTTTCGGGGACGTCGCGCGATCTCGTAAAAATTCTATGGGCAACAGATGACGGACTATGGCTTCTCGCGAAGCGGCTTTCGCATGGGCGGTTTATTTGGCCCCAGGCGGATGGCGGCAAGATCTTTCTGACGTCGGCACAGCTGTCGATGTTGCTGGAAGGCATCGATTGGCGACAGCCCCGTCGCACGGCCGCATTGTCGATGTTGTAAACCGCATCGAAGGCTCGTAAACTGCGGCACATGCCCGATCATGCGCCGCTTCCTGACACCGTTGCCGAGCTCCACGCCCTGGTGCTCGAGCAGCAGGCATCGATCGCAAAGATGCAGCAGGAGATCGCCGAACGCGACCGGGAGATTGTCGAACGGGACCAGCAAATCGAACGCCTGAAAGCGCAGATCGACAAGCTCAGGCGCATGCACTTCGGTCGTAAATCCGAGCAGTTGGAGCGGCAGATCGATCGGCTCGAAACCCAACTCGAGGATCTGGCAACGGGCAGCGGCGTTGCTGATGTTCGCCGTGCACGCGCTCGTGCATCGAGCTCGGGCGTGTCTGCAGCATCCCCGAAGGAAGCCTTGGCGCCCCATCTGCCACGCGAAGAGCACGAGCTCGAGCCCGATTCCATCTGCCCGAAGTGCGCAGCGCCATGGAGTTGCTCGGCGAGGATGTGTCTGAGCAACTCGCGCGCGTCACGGCGATGTTCAAGGTCATCCGCACTATCCGTCGCAAGCGGATCTGCACCGGTTGCGGCCATATCGCGCAACCTCCCATGCCGGGGCTGCCGATCGAGCGCAGCATCGCGCATCCGAGCTTGCTGGCCGAGATATCGTGGCGAAGTATGCAAACCACACGCCCCTGTATCGGCAATCCGAGATCGCGGCGCGCGATGGCGTACGTCTCGATCGGGCCACCATGGCACGTTGGGTCGGGCAATGCGAAGAACTCTGCCGGCTGCTGACTGAAGCCCTGCGTCGCTACACGATGGCGACTGCCAAGCTCCACGCGGACGACACGCCGATCCCGGTGCTTGCGCCTGGGAACAAAAAGACCAAGACCGGTCGATTGTGGGTCTACGTGCGCGATGATCGCCGCTCAGGTTCGAGCGAACCTGCTTCTGTCTGGTTCGCTTACTCGCCGGACCGCAAAGGCATTCACCCCCAGACCCATCTTGCCGGATTCGAAGGCATCCTTCAGGCCGACGGCTATGCCGGTTTCAACAAGTTGAACGAAGGCGGCAAAGTTCGTCTGGCATTTTGCTGGGATCATGCGCGCCGATACTTATTCAACCTGCATGAGACAGCCCCGTCGGACACCACGAAGCAATGGCTCGACATGATTGGCGAGTTTTACGGAATCGAGGCTGATATCCGCGCAAACCGCCGGATGAGCGGCGACGCGTCAGGCAAGAAAAGAGCAATCCATTGCTCGCGGCCCTCGAAAGGTCGATGAGGGAGAAACGTGCGACGCTTTGGCCAAAGGCACCGCTGGTCGAAGCGATCAACTACTCTCTGAATCGCTGGGACGGGCTCACACTGTTCTGTGATGACGGCTGCGTCGAAATCAGCAACGTGCTCGCCGAAAATGCTTTGCGCTGCGTGGCCCTCGGCCGGCGCAATTTCATGTTCGCTGGCTCTGACAGCGGTGGCGAGCGAGCCGCCTCAATGTATAGCCTGATCGGCTCGTACAAGTTGAATGGTATCAACCCGCGCGCCTACCTGGAATATGTCCTTACGCACATCGCCGATCACCAGGCCAATCGCATCGACGAACTGTTGCCCTGGAACGTCGCGAAGCACCTGTTCCCATCTCCACCTTCATCGGGTTGATCCCTTCTGCCTGCGGCAGGCTTAGCCTGCCGCATTCTCAGACGCTTGTCCAAAGAATTCTCGACGGCCCTCGCGCGACGCATACCTTGATCGTGCTTCGGCCGGGGAATCTTCGCACGCAGCTCACTTGTGACACCTCGCTGTAACTCCGGGTCGTAATTCTTCACGCCGTCAACGGCGACGTCTCTGTCGCCACAGCCGACGACGGCAACTCCGGGTTGCGCGTCGAAAAGAAAGTATCGCCAAGGGTCCGTTCAATGAACTGCCGGAGCGACGTTTGACGATTTGTCATTGGCGAGCGGTGCGACCCGCCACACGGCGTTACCGACGTCGTCAGCGACGAGCAAGGCTCCGTGCCCGTCCAGTGCGATGCCGACGGGTCGGCCCACGGCGTCGCCGTCGGCTGTCAAAAATCCGGTGAGGAAGTCCTCAGGTATGCCGGCCGGCTTTCCATTGACAAATGGTACAAACACCACCTTGTAGCCGGAGCGCGGCTTACGATTCCACGACCCATGCTGACCAACAAAAGCGCCGCCACGATAATGAGGCGGGAATAGCGCCTGGTCGTAAAAGGCAAGACCTAGTGACGCCGTGTGATTGCCGAGTGCATAGTCAGGCGCGATGGCCTTCGCAACCCTATCGGGGCGTTGCGGTGTGACACGGGTATCGATGTGCTGGCCGTAGTAACTGTATGGGAAACCGTAAAACGCACCGTCCTTTAACGCTGTCATGTAGTCTGGCACAAGGTTATTGCCGAGTTCGTCCCGCTCATTGACTGCCGTCCACAATGCACCGCTGTCTGGTTGCCACGAGAGTCCATTTGGATTGCGAAGCCCTGTCGCAAACGGCCGCAGACGTCCACTGTTCACGTCGAGTTCAAGGATTCGCGCTCGGCCTTCTTCGGCTTCAATCCCATTTTCCCCTGCGTTACTGTTCGATCCCACCGTAATGTACAGATGTTTGCCAGACCGATCGGCCAGGATGTTCTTGGTCCAATGATGGTTGATGAGTCCCGCTGGCAAGTCGACAACCTTGACGCCGGCGCTTGTGATCTGAGTGGCGCCCGTCGCATAGTTGAAACGCAGCAAAGCGTCCGTATCGGCAACATAGAGTTGATTGCCAATGAGTGCCATCCCGAACGGGGAGTGCAGGCCGCGCAGAAACACGGTCTGCATTGTCGCGGTCCCACCGCCGTCGACGTCGCGCAACAATACAATGCGGTCGGGACTCGGCACTCCGGCGCCGGCGCGCTTCATGACCTGCTTTCTGATCCAGCCGAATAGGCCGCTGCCTTCATCGTGTTCGTTTGGGGCGTCGCTCTCCGCGACGAGTATGTCCCCATTGGGCAGCGTATAAAGCCAACGCGGATGCGCTAGGTCGGCGGCGAACTTGGTGACGATAAAACCGGCGGGAGCGGTGGGTGTCAAACTGTCGGGACGTGTCTGAGCGGGCGCGATATTGACCATCGGAACCCACGACGACTCGGGAGCCGGCAGCACGGGCGACGCACCGAATCCCGTATTGCTTGGACTCGATGGTCCGATCGCGCAAGAGGCAAGCGGCACAACCAATGCAACGACCAGGCGAGTTAGCAGGCGCATAAGGGTTCCCAACGTTGAGTGTTGTTGATGACGCGTGGAGGGAATAGCAAGAAGCCGGCCCGTGGCTTTGCCCGCTGAGGAAAACCGCTCCGTGACTCAAGCGCAAGACCGCAGCTTCCGGCTTCCCGTGTCGGCGTTTCGAAAGCGGCACGTGATGGAGCGCGATCTAAAAAACATCTTAAGGGGCGCGTCCCTGCCCGAAGGGCAGAAACTCCCGGGCCTCGCTCCCTCTGATGTCCATCAGGGGGAGCGGCCGTCGAATTATTGGTGATTCCTTACACCGAAAATCACCGTCATCGTGTGCCCGAGCGGACAACCCGCGTTATCGACCTGAATCAGCGTTTGCCCATTGCAGCGAAGACGTTCTGTTGTGGTAACAGGGCTGAAGCGAAGTGCCGCAGGGCGTTGCAAACCGCCATTTGGTTGTGGGAACGAGCGGCTGGGACGCGTCGTCTGCCGCCGCCCGCCCGGCCCATCACCGGGGCTGACCACGATAAGAAGCCGGGACCCCTGGGTCCAATGGCCCGGGTGCGTATTTCACACGTATGCGTCAGCGTAACCCGTCACAAGATGGTGCGCGACGAGCTTTTCTGCGTCAGATCGGGACGAGACGATGTAGGGAAGACGGCCCTCTGGATCTCAGAATGAGCGGCCTTGCTCATGCCAATAGTGCCAGTCCGCGACCGCGACTCGAGTCGGCTTGTCGCCGCTCAACGGAGCGATTTGAGCCAGGGGCGCCACCACGTCGCGTTCTTTCCACCGAACCCAGACGAAGATTCCAACCCGACACAGGTCTTCATGAGCGAGTCCGGTGACGCAGACGTGTTCGCCCCTGGGCAGCGGCGAGGAGTCCATTGGCTTGCGAACGTTGGCCTCGAAGGGAAACGAGAAGCTTTTCGTCCAGATAGCAGTACCACGACATCGCACACTCTTCCTCGGTATAAGCGTCGACGACGACTTCCATCTCGATGCGATGTTCACGTTCCGCGTTGAGTTTTGTCTTGGCCATGATGTCGTTTGATAATCTCGTCGGTTGGGACTACAGGTCGACGATATGGCGCAGCAGGCCAAAGGAAACGCGCCAGTGTCCTTCCGAGTCTGTCACCGCGATCGACGCAGTCTTCGAATTCAGTCTGACAATGGTGCCAACGCGTTCACGAGACTTTTATCCATACTCGAGTTGTTTTCGGAGGCGAAGCCGTTTTTGTCGGTCGAAGACGTTGCCGTCGAACTCGATTGTTCGAGTCCAACGGCGTATCGCTATGTGCGCGAGCTTGTTGACGCTGGTTTGCTCGTGCGATTTACAGGCGGAGATTATGGGCTGGGACCTCGCATTATCAAGCTCGACTACCATTTGCGCACATCGGATCCATTGATCGCGGTCGGCCAACCGATCATGCGCGAGTTGACCGAGCACTCAGGCTTCGATGTGGTGATGTCGCGCTGGTACGGAAACGAGCTCGTTGACACCCACCGGGAGACTCACGACGCGTCGCTCAACCTCCGGTATGGCCGAGGCCGTCCTCGGCCCTTGTTTCTCGGCGCAGCTCCGAAAGCAATTCTGTCCACCTTTCCGAAGGCTAAACTTGCTGTCCTGTTCGATCAGTATGCCGACGACATTGCACGAAGCGGGCTCGGGGCGACGCTCGAAGAATTCCGCACGGCACTGCTCAAAATCCGACGCGCGGGCTTTTATCTCTCGAGGGACGAACTGGAAAACGGCGTGTCTGCTTTGGCGTCACCCTTGTTTACGGACGACTCCGACGAAGCAGTTGGATCGCTTGCGTTGATCGTGCCAACCCAGCGACTCGAATTCGCGAATTTAGACCGTCTCGTCGATTCAATCCGGGAGGCAGCGGCGCGAACTTCGCAGCGCACACGAGCGGCCATCGAGAATCGCGGGAATGCGGCGGTTGCTTCGTCGCACACCGTAACGCGAGCCAAGCGGTCCGCATAGCGACCCTTCATCGGGTTTTGATGCAATTCGATCGCTTCTCGAACACTTGAGCACGTTGTCGCTTCACGTCGTACTAGCTATCACGGAAAGCGTTTGGCGAAGGGCCGCTTCGAGAACGACAGAACGACAGTAGAAGTTCACAGACCTTCGCGGAAAGGCAGAAATGGGGTCGATCACTGTCATTCGAACCGGTTGGTGTAGCGGCTTGCAATCGACGGTGGCCGTGCTCGCAATCAAGCCCATTTTCGGCTCGGATTAGTTGCGACTGACGAAACCCTGTCCGAGCTACCCGAATTCCCGCCTCACGCGGCGATCCCTCACGCTTAACCCGGTTTTCCGTTCCACTGCGCCTCAAACCCCAAGATCTGCGCGGCGATACCATAGGTTTCAAGTAGGTGCCGAAACCGCAATATAGTCGTTTCGTCTGGAAGACGGGTCATCCCACCATCGAGGCCCGCGAACTCGCGATACAGCGGGACGTCATAGAGAGCTTCTTCCATTGCCGGATCCGAAAGCCCGAACCACTGCTGGATGAAGTGAATGTGCAACATCGTAGCCACCGGAAATGGCGGACGTCCAGTCTTCCCCTTCGGATAATGCGGCTCAATCAACGGAACCAGCCTCGACCACGGCACCACTCGTCTCATGTCGTCCAGAAATGCCCGCTTGCGCGTGCGCTTGGTTGAGAGGTTCAAGCCGAGATGAAGTTGCGTCATTGTGATGCCCCCAAGTCGTTGCTTATGTGATAGTACTATTTAACGTAGATGAACGCAGGGGTTCTGCAGATGGTATGGACGCCTCCCCCCGGAAGCGGGCCGTGAAAGTCGCGTTCGCGCCGATGTGCGAATGTGATCATGCTCGTCAACCGTTCTTCAGGGATAACTCGAAATGAAGCTCACGATTATCGGGATGGACATTGCCAAGCAAGTATTTCAACTTCACGCGCTCGATCCGCAAAGCGGCCAAGTCGAACGATTCAAACTCAAGCGTGCACAAGTGCTCGAGTTCTTCGCGAAACGTGCAACTTCAACGGTCGTGATGGAGGCCTGCGGAAGTGCCCACGACTGGGCGAGACGATTACAAGCACTTGGACATGAGGTGAGGCTCATATCTGCCCGCTCGGTACGCCCCTTCGTACTTCGGAACAAGACTGATGCGGCCGATGCGCGAGCGATCTGCACTGCTGCTCAACAGCCAGAGGCACGTTTCGTTGCCGTCAAAAGCGAAGCTCAGCAAACCGTTTTGGCGATACATCGGGTACGAGCTCAATTGATGAAGTTTCGCATTATGCAAACCAACGCGTTGCGCGGCTTGCTCTATGAATTCGGTGAGGTCCTGCCGGAAGGTTATCGGGCCTTCAGCAAAGTGTTTCCAGCCGCGCTTGCACGCGCTGCTGAACGCCTTCCAGCCATGCTCATTGACAGTTTAAGGGAACAATGGGCTCGCGCCCAGGATACTGATCGAGAGATGGCTGTTCTGGAGCGGCGACTTGCGAGCTTGTTTCGTGACAACCCGGACTGCCAGAAGGTTGCCGATATTCCCGGCGTTGGGCTTTTAACTGCAACAGCAACGGTTGCGGCGATAGGCGACGTACGCACGTTCAAATCCGGTCGCGAGTTCGCGGCTTGGCTGGAGCTCGTGCCACGACAGTCTGGCACCGGTGGTCGGGTTCGGCAGATGGGTCTGAGCAAGCGGGGCGACACTTATTTACGCACGCTGCTAATGCACGGTGCCCGCTCCGTGATCATTCAAGGCAAACGATCCGATTGGGTTGACGGTTTGCTCAAACGTAGACCATTTAACGTAGCGGTTGCCGCTGTCGCCAACAAGTTGGCAAGAACCATCTGGGCAGTGCTGGCGCGACCAGAAAAATATCAGGCTTCGCCCACTGCAACGGCTTAGACGTTACGATTCACAACATTCACAACTTCTTCAAGGAGCGCAAGCAAGTGCTGCATGATGGCTAACAGGTTGGACCGGGGCGAGGAAAACCCGATAAGGAAGATGAACCATTGCGTTCGATTTGCAGATGAGGACCTCGCCAGCGAATTCCATTAGGGCCAGCAGGCAGATACCAGCCTGCACAAAGGGGCCGGACATAAGCGTGCTGCCTAAACCTGCCAGTCAACATCGTGGAACTGTTTGCAATCCGGGAGGCGTCCACATAAGAGCTTCCTTAACTTTTGGAGAAATCTGTTTACATCCTGTCTTTTGCGGAAATTCAGGATGCCAGGTTAATGCTCAGCGATGACCAATACGCGCGGATTGCCCAACTGCTGCCTGGCAAAGCCACGGATGCGGGTCGAACAGCGGCGGACAATCGACAGTTTGTCGAGGCGGTGCTGTGGATTGCTCGCACCGGCAGCCCATGGCGTGATCTGCCTGCTGATTTCGGAGCTTGGAACAGCGTGTACAAACGCTTCGCCAGATGGTCTCGCGCGCAGGTGTGGCATACCGTATTTGTTGAGCTTGCGGGCGATGCCGACTTCGAGGAGGTCTTCATCGACAGCACCATTGTGCGGGCGCACCAGCATGCCGCCGGCGCGCCCAAAAAAATGGCGATCAGGCGATCGGCCGCTCGCGTGGCGGATTGACCACCAAGATTCATGCTCTGGTCGATGGATTGGGCATGCTCGCACGCTTTCGGCTGACCGGCGGTCAGGCGGGCGACAGCCCCGAAGCGCTGCCTTTGCTCGACGATCTGATACCCGCCAGTCTGGCTGCCGACAAAGCCTACGCTTCGAACGCGATCCTGCAACATCTGGAATCGACGGGTATTCAAGCCGTCATCCCCAGTCGCGCCAATCGCCTTGACCAACGCCCTTTGGACGAGCATCTCTATGCCTCACGAAATCTGGTCGAACATTTCTTCTGTCGCATCAAGCAATTCCGTCGAATCGCCACCCGGTACGACAAACTCTCCGAGCGCTTCTCGTCATTCGTTGCGCTCGCCGCTGCATTCATCTGGATCTGCTAATTGTCAACACGCCCTAGCAACGCAATGCAACGGGCGGGCTTATTGCGCGCTTACAACAGATCGAGAGCCTCATTGACATAAAAGGTTATCGATCAGCGCTTCCCTAGCCGTTCGTCGTCGCTTGAGCTTAGCTTGCTGTCAGTCCGGTGCGCCGCCCGCGTCACCGACGCTCGTTGGCGACCGCGCATTTTTGTCGCCCGCGTACTGGCGCAACATTTTTTCGCTCGCGCGGAACGCACGTGCAGAGGGTGCCCGCCGTGCGGTTTTCAGGCTGCGCGCCGGCTGCCCAGCGCCCACACCCCCACTATCACGAGAAAGATCGAGCACGAGGCCCATTGGGTCATTACGCTTGACCACGCCAATGCCGGATCGGAGGTCGCCTCTGTATGTCCGGCCAGATGCAGGAGCATGCCGGGCGGGAGCTTTAGCTGCCTTTCCACGAACCACCACTTGAGCGTCAGGGCGATCGACGCCAGTCCGCTGCCGATCAGAACGGTGCCGATCAACGGGTCGCCAGCCGGGCGGGACGGCCGCGACGCGAAGCATTGGGCGAGGTATGCGACGGCCGCGCCATTGACGAGCGCCGAGAGCATCACAAACCACCACGGAAAGCGCAGGCTGATCGCCACCATGAAAACGATCACCGTCAGCACCTGCGGCCATACCCGGCGCATCAGGGCTGTGCCGATTGCTTTCAGCCCGTTCGGTTGCTCGCTCATCGCTCGTTGTCCTGGAAAGCATCGCCTTCGCAAACGGGTTAGTCATCATGCAGGCGACCAGCGGGACGCCCGTCGTCATGATCATGATCAACGAACATGGGTGCCCCCGATCATCGTGGAAGGGTTGTGTGTTTCACCCGAAGTGCGGCGAGAATGCCCCTCAGGATATCGATGGGCGGCGGTGGACAACCCGGTATGGTGACATCGACGGGGAGCAGGTTCGACAGCGGCCCGCATACCGCGTAACTGCCCTTGAAGATGCCGCACGTGGAGGCGCACTCTCCGGCCGCGACGACCAGCTTGGGATGGGGCGTTGCTTCGTACGCCCGGCGTACCGCTTCCTTCATGTTCAGCGTGAGCGGGCCGGTGATCAGCAGCATGTCCGCATGGCGGGGGCTGGCGACGAACCGGATACCCAGACCCTCGATGTTGTAGTACGGGTTGTTGAGCGCCTGGATTTCAAGTTCGCAGCCGTTGCAGGAGCCCGCATCGATCTCGCGGATGCAAAGCGCCCGGCCGAGCACGTCGAGTATGTCCTGCTGGATCCGCTGGCTTTCGGTGCGCCAGGCGTCATCGCCTTCGGGCACGCGCTCATCAGGAGTGTCGGTTCGCGCGATCTGTTTGAGTAGTTGCCACATTACAGGTCGTGTCCCGCGTAGCTCAGATTGAACGATTTGTTGATCAGCGGGAAATCGGGAACGATATTTCCGATGATCGCGTGCTCCACGGCCGGCCAGTTCTGCCACGACGGATCATGGCAGTGGCAGCGTGAAATGGTTCCATCGGTCCCGACTTCGAGTGCGACGAACACATCGCCCCGCCAGCCTTCGATCCAGCCCACCCCACAGGATGGTGAACCCTCGTGTTCAACCGGCGTGTGGACGCCGCCGCCTGGCAGATCGTCAAGGAAAAGCCGAATCAACCGGATGGACTCGTAGATTTCGTTGAAGCGGACAGCGACCCGGGCCGCCACGTCACCCCGGTCATCGCTGACGACCTGCACCTGAACCTCGTGATACGGCGCGTAGGGATGATCGACGCGTATATCGGCTTTCCGCCCGCTTGCACGCGCGGCCAGACCGCATACCCCGAAGTGCGCGGCCGCCTTCGCCGAGAGGATGCCCGCGCCGGCAAAGCGATCCTGCAGCCCCGACTGATCGTCGTAAATGCGTTGCATCACACGAACCTGCACATCAATCTGGTCGCACTGCGTCAGCATTGCAGTGACGAATCGCGGATCGATGTCCGTTGCCACGCCTCCTGGAACGATCTGGTCCATCAGATAGCGATGCTTGAAAGCCCGATTGTTCAGGCGCAACCAGTCTTCCTTCAGGCGGGAGAACTGTGCCAGCCCAAAGCCGAACCCGGCATCGTTACCGAGCGCCCCAAGATCGCCAAGATGGTTGGCAATACGCTCGCGTTCGAGCAGCAGCCCACGCAGCCATTGTGCGCGCGGCGGAATCCGGGCATCGCACGCCCGCTCGACCGCCATACAGTACGCCCATGCGAAGGCGACCGTGGTGTCCCCGGCGATCCGTCCTGCCAGACGATGCCCAACCAGCAGGGGCGTTTGCGCGAACAGTCGTTCGATGCCCCGGTGCGCATAGCCCAGCCGCTCCTCGAGACGCAACACTTTTTCGCCGACGACCGAGAAGCGAAAGTGTCCCGGCTCGATCACGCCGGCGTGAATCGGCCCCACAGCGATTTCGTGTACACCATCACCGGCGACGTGGACGAATGGATAGTCCGCTTCCGCGGATTGGAACCGCTCGGTTCCGGAGGACAATTTTTGCAGGGGATGATAGTCGACCGGCCAGTTGCCATGGTTCAGCCATGGTCGCGTGTCCCTGGCGTCCATGGCGCTCAACCCGAGCAGATCATATACGGCACGTTGCATGCGTGTCGCGCACGGAAAGACGGTCGACAGATCGGGGTATCTGCCCCCGTCTCCGTGACCATCGTCGACCGGCAACTGAAGCCACAGGATGCCGTCTTCGAGCGCGTAAGCGACGGACATCGCAAAGGTGCCTGCCGGCTCTTCGGAACCCCATAGGGAGATCAGGCGGCCACCCGCCTCGCGCACCGTGCCGGCGGTGCGGGTCCACGTGTCGGCATCAAGGCGCGCGAGAAATGCCGAAGACTTGCCCGCAAATGCAGACAGGCGGACTTGGTTGGGAAAACCGAATGCCTCAATGCGCATGTGCTACCCCGCGATCATGGCCGCCGCCTGCCGATACCACGTCGCAAGATACGGCGGGATGTAGAGTCCCAGCATCAGCCCGATGCCGAGATGGACAAACACCGGCAGCAACGCCGGCGGGTGTTCAAGCGCCTGGGCCGTCGTGTCGCCAAACACCATCCCCTGCACGCGTACGAAGATGGCCGCGAACGCTACCGCGAGCGCGAGCAGCAGGAAGGGCGTTGCCCACGGGAGCTTGCTCATTGCGGTGGTCAGGATCAGGAACTCACTTGCGAAGACCCCGAATGGCGGCATACCGAGGATCGCGAGTGCGCCCAGCATCATGCCCCACCCAACGGTCGGGCTCACGCCCAATAGTCCACGGATGTCGTCGATCGCCTGGGTGCCAGCCTTCTGGACCGCGTGTCCGACGGTAAAGAAAATCGCCGACTTGACGAGCGAATGAACGGTCATGTGCAACAGGCCCGCAAAGGTCGCGGTCGGGCCGCCAAGACCGAAAGCGAACGTCATCAGGCCCATGTGTTCGATCGACGAATACGAAAAGAGCCGTTTGACGTCTTTCTGACGAAACAGCGAAAAGGTCGCGACCAGCACTGAAACCAGCCCGAACCCGACCAGCAGGTGCCCCGGCAAACCGTTCCGGAGTGCGCCATCGGCCAGCACCTTGCAGCGCAGCACTGCATAGAGCGCGACGTTGAGCAACAGGCCGGACAGCACGGCTGAAATTGGCGTGGGGCCTTCCGCATGCGCATCGGGCAGCCAGTTGTGCATCGGCACCAGACCGACCTTGGTGCCATAGCCGATCAGCAGGAACACGAACGCGAGTGACATGATGGTCGGGTCCAGACTGCCCTTGACTGCGTTCAGGCTGGTCCAGAGCAGCGCGTCGCCGCCGCCGAGCTGCCGGCTGGCGGCGAGATAGAGGAGAATCGTGCCGAACATCGCCTGTGCGATGCCGACGCCGCACAGGATGAAGTATTTCCATGCGGCTTCGAGGCTTGCTGCAGTCCGGTAGACGCTAACAAGCAACACTGTCGCGAGCGTGGCGGCTTCCATGGCGACCCAGAGGATGCCCATGTTGTTGGTGAGCAGCGCGAGCAACATTGCAAAGATGAACAGCTGGTACATGCTGAGGTACAGGCGCATGCGAGGGCCGGTCATCTTGCCCCGGTCACGCTCGATCCGCATGTACGGTCGCGAAAAGATCGATGTGGTCCAGCCAACGAAGGCGGTCAGCGCGACCAGGAACACATTGAGCGGATCGACGAAGAAAAGCTGGCCCAGCGCGAACGCCGGTCCGTGCGTCACGGTTTGTGCGGCAAGCAGGATGCCGGTGGAAAATGTCAGAAAACTGAACCAGACGTTGAGGTCAGGCGCGAAATGGTGCTGTCCCACAAGTGCCAGACATCCGCCCGCAAGCAGCGGGATCCCAAGAATCAGCAGCAGGACATAGGACTCAGTCATCTTTGAGTTTTTCAAGGTGATGAATGTCCAGACTGTCGAACTGTTCGCGAATCTGGAACATGAACACGCCGAGGATCAGGATCCCGACGAGCACATCGAGTCCGATGCCGAGTTCGACAATCATCGGCATGCCGTTCGTTGCCGCAGCAGCGGCAAAAAACAGCCCGTTTTCCATCGACAGAAAGCCGATCACCTGGGGGATCGCCTTCGCGCGGGTAATCATCATCATGAACGACAGCAGCACGCAGGCGAGGGCAATGCCGAGCGTGCCGCGCGCGACTGACGAGGCGAGCTGGCTGATCGGTGACGCGACGTTGAACGCGATGATCACGAGCACGATTCCCACCAGCAGGGTAGCGGGAATATTGAGCAGTGGCTCCACATCTGTCTTTACGTTCAGCCGCTGCACCAGCTTGTAAAGGATCCAGGGGATCACCCCGACCTTGAGCAGCAAGGTCAGCGCTGCGGAGATATAGAGGTGGACGTCGGCTGTGACGAATCCCAATACCAGATTGGCTAATACAAGCGTCAGCCCCTGCAGCGTGTAAAGGTGAATCAACGATAGGATCCGGCGCTGGCTGAGCATCGCGAACGACAGCAGCAGCAGGATGGCGGCCAGAAAGTTGATGATCTGCGTGGCGAAATCGTGCATCTACGCCCCCAGCAGGAAGTGAACAAGCATCCCAATGACGGCCAGCAGGAAGGCCGTCGCAAGGAACTCGGGCACGCGGAAAATTCGCATTTTCGCGTTGCTCGTCTCGACTACCGCGAGAGCAGCGCCACCCACTAGCAACTTGACGAAGAGCGCAGGTATAGCCAACAGCAGCGCCATCGGATTGCCCGCTTCGGCAATCCCCCACGGAATGAATAATGCAAGGCCGATGCACGAGTACGCGAACAGCTTGAGGCTCGCGGCCCATTCCATCAGTGCGAGATGCCGGCCTGAATACTCGAGAATCAGCGCCTCGTGGATCATCGTCAGTTCGAGATGCGTGGTCGGGTTATCGACCGGCAGGCGCGCGTTCTCGGCGAGCGACACCATCGTGAATGCGATCCCCGCAAACGCGAGGCTCGGATAGATCGCCAGTTCGCGATGGCTGAGCGTGGCGACGATGCTGGTCAGCAAGGTCGATTGCGTGATCAGTGACGCCGAGAACAGCACCATCAGCAACGCAGGCTCCGCGAGGAAACCCACCAGCATCTCGCGACGCGCGCCGAGCGTACCGAACGCAGTGCCAATGTCCATTGCGGCCAGCGAGATGACCACGCGGGCTAGCGCGAAGAGGCCCACCAGGGCGATCGCGTCGGCGGCGGGCGACAGGGGCAGGTCGGTTGAAAGCGTCGGCACGATCGCGCAGGCGAGCGTCATGCACGCCCAGACGACATAGGGTGCACCGCGGAAGATGGGACTGGCATGGTCGGCGACGACCGATTCCTTGTTGAACAGCTTGTGAAGCATCCGGTAAGGCTGCCAGATGCTCGGTGCCCGGCGGTTCTGCAAGCGGGCGCGGCACATGTTGACCCACCCCGTCAGTAGAGGCGCGGCCGCCAGCGCGAGCAGGATTTCAAGTCCCTGGGCGAGCAATCCGGAGAGCGTGATCATCGTCTCACCAGCATCAGCAGGACAATCAGCACGAGGAAGCTGTGCATCAGATACACGGCGATGCGGCCTGCCTGGAGACGACCTGCCAGTGCCGCGATACGCCTGACCAGTCGCTCCAGCGGCTCATAGACCAGGGTCCACGAGCGATCCGTCACGGTGACACTGTAAACGGGATGCTGGTCGGATGGCGACGGAAGTTGCCGGTCGATCCTGAACAGAGGCGCGAAGATTTCGCGGATCGGCTGCCCGAATCCCTCTGCCGTGTCCTGCATGCGCGCGTTCACGAACGGAAAGCCACAGGCCCATGGTGCCGCACGCCGCATGCGTCCATGGTAGAGACGGCGTATCAGCACCCACGCGAGCCCGCAGCAGGCAAAGAAGAACAGCAGGAAAACCACCGGCATGTAGCTGGCACGGTCCACACTGGTCGGCGCGAGCAGCAGCCAGCCGTTGCGCGCGACGGTGGGTCCGATGCCTGCGCCAACCAGCATCTGCGTAACGCGCTCGAGAACGATCACAAACTGTACCGGCAACAGCCCGAGTAGCACGCATATCACCGCCAGCCATACGAAACCGACGCGTTCCCAAGGGCTTGCGTCGTGCGCCTCGGTCAGCTTCGCCTCGCGAGGCTGACCGAGGAAGATGATCCCGAAGAACTTGACCATCGTGTAGCCCGCGAGTGCGGCCACCAGTGCGATCAGCGCGGCCACGAGCGGCACCACCATGTTCAGGAACGCGTTTGGCAGGCCCGGCGTGAACAGAAAGCTTTGAAGCAGCAGCCATTCGGACACAAAGCCGCTCAATGGCGGCAGGCCCGCACTGGCGAACACACCCACGAGAACCGCCCATGCCGTCCACGGCATGAAACGGATCAGGCCACCCAGGTGGCCCAGATTGCGCTCACCCGTCGCGTGGAGCACGGAACCCGTTCCCAGGAATAGCAGGCTCTTGAACGTCGCATGGCTCGCGATCTGATAAAGGAGTGCCGTCAACGACAGGGCGGCAAGCGCGTTCATGCCGTACGCGCGAAACAGGATCGCCAGCCCCATGCTGACGAACATCAGGCCGATATTGTCGATTGACGAGTACGCAAGCAGCCGCTTCATATCTGTCTGAATGGCGCTGAACACGACCCCGAACAGGGCAGTGAAGAGCCCGAGCGCCAGCATGGACGCACCCCACCACCATAGCTGGACGTGCAGCAGGTCGAACACCGTGCGAAGTACGCCGTAGAGGCCGGACTTCAGGACGAAGCCGCTCATGAGGGCCGACACCGGCGACGGCGCAGCCGGATGGGCCTCGGGCAGCCAGACATGCAGCGGAAAGATACCTGCCTTCGTGCCGAAGCCGAACAGCGCCAGCAGGAACGCGATGGACGCCCAGAACACGTCCAGATGCTGCTGGCGCATGTTGGCGAAGGTGTAGTCGCCGGTATTGGCCTGCAGCAGGCCAAAGCACAACAGGAGCGCCAGCGCGCCGACGTGGGAGATCAGGAAGTACAGAAAGGCGGCCCGGCGAATCTCGGCGATACGGTGATTGGTCATCACAAGGAAGGTGGCCGACAGCGTCATCGTCTCCCACGCCACCATGAAGCAATACGCATCGTCGGCCAGCAGCAGCAACGCCATGCTCGCGACGCATACATGATATTCGAAGCACAGTAATCCGGGCGGAGTGCCTTCGCCCTTGCGGAAATAGCCGGCGGAGAATGTGCTCACCCCTGTACTCACCACGCCGAGCACAGCGAGGAAATACGCCGACAGGCCGTCGAGCCGCAGATGGAACGGCAGGTTCGGTAGCCCGAGCGGCAGGATGGCCTCCTGCGGGCCCGCGAAAACGCCTGTCAGACCCAGCCCGCACAGGAGCAGTCCAAACACCGCGCCAACCGGAAACAGCCCATGCGCAACCACCCGCGTGCGATGCAGGCTGGCGAGCCCGAGGACCCCAACAACCAGCCAGCCCGCGACCACCAGCAACACGTAATGGATGACCAGCAGGTGTTCCATCGCCATTGTCTCCGCTGCCGTCAGATGTCTCGTTCGAAGGCCAGCTTGCCGGATCGAGGGTATCGCGAAACCGGGTCCGCCCGGTGATGACGTTCCATTTTCTTGACGTACCGGTAGAGGTCGAGCCCCATCGACGCCGTAACGGCTTCTGCTCGCGCATAGAGGTCGTGCCAATCCGGGACGTTGCGCCCCTTCACTCCGATGGCAATGGTGTTGCCCTCGTGTCGTACCACGGTGCGGAAAACGTTGCCGTCGCACGCACGGCGTATCCGGCCGAAGTAGGTGACGAGCTGCGCGTCGTTGTTCAGCAGGTTGGCCACCAGTACGCCATCGTCTCGCAGGGCGGCATGGCAGCAGTCGTAAAAGCGCTGACTCGAAAGGCTGGCGGGGAGGCCAAATGCGTCAAACCCGTCGAGCAGGATCACGTCGGCAATCCCGACCTTGTCCGACAGATATTTCACCGCGTCGGCATGCACGATTTGGAATCTTTCTGACTCCGGTGGGAAAACCACTCGCGTAACGAGATCACTCTGTCATCGATTTCGACCGTGGTGGTCCGCGATGAGGGCAACTTGTGGAAACAGTACTTCGACAGGGACCTTCCGCCCAGCCCGACGATCAGAATGTCCTTCGGATCAGGGTGGAAAAGCTGGAACGACATCATGGCCCGCGAGTACGAAAGATCAAGGGTGAGCGGATCGCTGCGTCGCATCGAGCTTTGAATCCCGAAGGCGTCGACATATAGCGAACGGGTGAACAGGCCCTCGCGCACCACGGGCGCGCCATACTTGCTGCCCGACTGCGCCAGCGCTTGTCCGAATTGATTGTGATCAGCCGACAATCCAATGTTCTCCTGAAACCGCATACGGGTCGCCATGAACCGGAAGCACGCGGCGACTGAGGCGTTGCGGCAACCTCAACATGGCCCTGAGTATTGAAGCCCAATGAGGGGTCAAGCGCGTGCGCTGGAGGCCCGAAGCGGCATCCTCCACGGTAAGTTCACGTCTCAGTAGTTCGTGAAGATCAGCGCGATCTACCTGGATGCGATCGCCATTGCTCCTGACAAGCATCAGAGTTGCGAGTTCGTGTGGACTGAGCATCATGGCCTCCTGCCGGTGGATTTGCGCCTGTCGGGGAAGGTGAGACTCCCGCGGCGTTCGGCTCGGAGGAGCCGGCAGGTGACGACTGAACCGGAACATTAGAAGCTTGTGGATGACCCTGAAGGCCGTCGTTTTGCCGTGACGACGTAGGTATTCAGTTTATACCGTGTCGTGGTTGCATTCAATGCGGGACTACCGCGCTCGGACTATTTGCCATTCGGAGTCGGCCGTTATGAATCGAAACGTCTGCACAACGCAGGCGAGCAGCCGGCCCGTTGCAGACGCCTATATCACCGTCCCCGCACCCGTCGTTTAGCGCATGCGCTGGCATACCCTAAGGACCGTCATGACGGGGCAACGGGATACACCGCCAACCACATGTTACGCGTTAGCGTGACGGAGGCGGTCCGCTTCCCGGTAGCGACCACGCGGAAATCTTCATCTTTCTCGAAAGGACGATAGCCCTCGCAGATCGGCAGTCTCGCACCCATCGATACTTCGCAGCCTGGACCTCGTGACGGGAATGCACTGCGTGGCGCCAGCTCATGTGCCAACCGCCAGCCGCTGCCGCACACTCTTTGCGAAGCGCGGCGATCGGGCGCAAATTTGCTGCGGATTGGCGCACAATATGGTGACGGACTCAGCGAAATGCCGCGTCATTTACCAGTCGGCTCCGGCGCGCAAATCGGATCCTCTCGCAATGCGCGAACGGCGAACTTTCGACGTGCTGCTGGTGGGTCATATGCGCGCAGAGAAAGATCCGCGTACGCCGATGCGCGCACTGGAGCGGCTGCCCGACGATTCGCGGGTGCGGCTGATCCATATCGGTCGCGCGCTGGAAGACGAGTATCGGCTCGCGGCGCAAGCTTTGCAGGCGCGGACATGGCCCACGGTGCAGCGGTACGTCTGGCACGCAGGGCTGCCGCATGGCGCTACGCTGCGACACATAGCCAACGCGGACGCGATGGTCATTTCGAGTGTGATGGAAGGAGGCGCGAACGTGATCATCGAAGCGGTGAATGCGGGCGTGCCGGTACTGGCCAGCTGCATCCCAGGCAACGTCGGCATGCTGGGCCGCGACTACGAAGGCTATTTCCCCCCTGGCGACGACGGGGCGCTGGCCAGGCTGCTTGTTCGGGCGAGTCGGGACCGTGCATTCCTGACGGCGCTGCAGAAGCAATGTACCCGACGGGCGCTACTGTTTGCTCCTACACGGGAAGAGGCGGAAGTAACAGGTTTGGTCAGAGATGCCCTGGCCTAGGGATCTGCAGTCAGTCGGGGCTAGATCGGGTAAGCCTTGCCATCCATTCTCCAAGCGACGGAGGAGCGCGGCCAACTCGGCGTGGTCGGTCACGGGAAGCGTTGATGCATTCTCGAGTTCTCGGACAAGCACGGTCATCGCAGGTAGCGCGCTGTCGGTCGCGTACTCGCAGGCAAGCAGCATCAGTGTCTTTCGTGCGTCCGCCGCGTTGCGACGCTGCAACTGCTCCACCACGTCATTGCGCAATGCCACGTCGCGGCTGTCGGCGAATATATCGAGTTGCTGCATGGTCTGCTGCATCATCGTCGAGCTCAGGAAAGGTCCATGAAGAGCGTTCAGGCTAATCGATTTTACCGCGTCTAGGAAGCTGCCACCAAGCTGCCTTGGTTGTTCTCGCCGCCACGTCATGGTGCGGTAGCAACCGAACCCTACCGACGGGACTCCAGCATCGTTCCTCGACATCGGCGAGCGCCGCAGCGACACGCGTACATCCGTCTCAGTGCCGCTGTTCTGCGCCCTTCGACGTCAAGCTGGTAGTCAATGAAGATCTCTGCGCCCTCTTCGATCTTGCGCGTTGCGTGGATGAAGATCCGATCGCCCTGCTGCCTGGCTTCGCAATTGGGCGCGCAGCTATGATTGATCCAGCGTGCCGAGTTGCCGCCTTGGGCTCCGTCGATCATGCGGCCGTCGTCCAGATTGACGAAGAATGTGTGGCCATCCTCGGCGGTCGACCGGCCGACCCGGCGCTGTGCATCCTTTGCCGTGATGATCTCACCCTTATACTCGATGATCTGATCACCCGAGTCGATTATCGTGAGCGCGAAAACGCCTCGACCATGGATCAGCGAGGTCTAGACTGCAATGCGACGCATAGTGTCTTTTCACAGGGATGAGGAGGCGAAACGTCCGCGCTTGCGTGACGACAGGCATAATCGCACATCATCGCATGCCCATTCGCCAAGATATGCCCGCTTCAACTCGTCGCACGAAACTTAAGCGCAAGCCGGCGCGCGGCACCTTGGTGCGTTACCAGGACCGCATTGCCGAGGTGATGGGTGAAGCGCGCGGGCAACGCGTGATGATTCGTTCGATTCACCCGGACGGACAAGAGCGCCGCACAGCGGTGAAGTGGGTGAATCTGGTGCCCCTCGAGACTCAGCTTTTCTGACCGAGTATCACTGGCTCACCAGCGGCGGTAACTGGAAGGTCCGCCGCCTTGTGCGCATTCGGTTCTCGCTGTCTTCACGCCTGGTTGACGACGTCCTTAAATGCCTTGCCCGCCGAGAACTTGACGGTTTTCGCTGCCGCGATTTCCATCGCTTCGCCAGTCGCGGGGTTTCGACCCGTCCGTGCTGCCCGCTCGCCCCTTCCGAATGTGCCAAAACCGACGAGTTGAACGGCGTTTCCTGCCGCCACCTCCTTCGAGATGGTGTTCAAGACGGCATTGATCGCCTCTTCAGCGGCGCTCTTGCTTGTACCCGCCTCCGATGCAACTGCGTCGATCAGTTCCTGCTTGTTCATTGAATTCCTACCTCACTATTGAAATGAACGCGATCTGCGTGATCGGTCGTGAAAACAGACTACCGCCGCTGCTACGAATCGGCGTTCGCATCTAGGTCGAACAGATCTGACGTTGTGCTGTGTCCGGCTAGCAGCTCTGGCAAATCACCGTTTCGAACCTTTGTCAGCGTGTCCGGCGACAACCAGATTTCTTCCATCGCATCAATGCCTTCCTCGATTATTCGCTGCAGTAGAACGACTGCTTTCGCCCCGTTGCCTCTGCCAGCACACGCAACCGCTGTTCGATGACGGGGTCGATGCGCACCGCAACGACCCTCAATTTATTCTCTGCCGATCTTCTCACCTGTTTGCTCCTTTTGACCGTCGGCGCGACGGGGGGCCGTGGACTGCGCCACTCGCCGGCGCCACCCGGTCATTATCTACGCGCGATCTTTCGCTCTCGCCGTCTTGCCAACAGCTGCCTTTCGGGCTGCTCGCCTTGCCGGCGGACGGGATTCGGCTGTGGGCGCGCGTCGCGCTGAGGGACGCGTCGTTGCGCGTGGGGATTTCAACTGCTCCTGGAGTGAGATGTATGCCTCCTCGAGCGCGGCGAGCTTGCCCTGCAACACCCCGGTCTGCTGGCGAGCGTCGCCCTGCTGCGCTTGCAGCGCCTCGACTGTTCGTCGATGTTCAGCATCCCGCTTTTCTGCGCGTTTGGTGGCTTCCGCCAATTCTTTCTGCACTTTTACCACGGTACCGCGTTCGCGATCGATTTCCAGCAGCGCACGTTTTTCCGAGGCACGTAAGCGCTCCTCCGCTCGGTCAGCCGTCTGCCGGAGTTTTTCCAGATCACGCGAGAACGTGTCGCGTACCTTGTCGAGATCACGCTCGCGCGCGACGACCTCCTCGCTAAGCCGCTTGACCTGCGCCTCGAGTGCTTTACGCGCGGCCGCCTCGTGCGCCTGCTGCCGCTCCAGCTCCCGAATTTCGACCTGCGCCGCCAACAATGCCGCGGTGCGCTGTTCGAGTGCCATCTCGGTCCGACCGAGTTCCTCACGCGCGGCGACGACCTTTTGCTCCGCCTCGGCGCGACGCGCTTCGACGTCATCGCGAAGCGTCGTCAGTTCGGCATGCGCGGAGGCCGCCGCGCGCGTCCAAAGCGTTCCGATCAACTCGCCGGCGGCCTCACCCAACTCTTTTGGCAGGTCCGGGTGCTCAATACGCACCCGACTCTTCTCTCGTAATTCCGCCCAGAACTCGGCGAGCACCGACGACGGGGTGCTCATGGTGCCGCGCCGGACCAGGTTGTAGAGGCGATTAGCGGTGGGCGGGACGCCGAAGCGGAAAAACAGCAGCGCACACACCTCGCGATAGAGCTCGCGCGTCTTGGGGAACTCGGCCTTAAGGCGCTCGATATCGGCCGCGAGGCGGGATTCATCGGAAAGAACGTCGGACATGAGCGAGTGGGAACGAGGAATACCGGCAATAGTACAACGTATTTCGATATATATCCAGCCAAACCGACGGTTTGATTTGACATTAGTGCTATAATGTTGACTTATTGTCGCCGTACCGAGTTCGAAACCGCGTGAGACTCAATGCCCGCTCTTCCGCCACCGACATCCGTCGCGCTTCACCCCGCGCCCCTCGAATCCCTCGTAATTCCGTCGACGCTCGACGGGAGTGTGGGCGCGAATCGCGCGACCGACGGTCGGGCGCAGATCGCGGCCAACAATGATCTCGATGCGATTCGCGCGTGGCTCTCGCGCTTCCACGACACCAAGACCACCTTCGACAGTTATCGCAAGGAGGCCGAGCGCTTGCTGCTCTGGGCGCTCGTCGCGCTCGGCAAGCCGCTCTCGTCACTGACGCACGAGGATTGTCTGCGCTACCAGCAGTTTCTGGCCGATCCGCAGCCCGTCTCAACCTGGGTCGCCGGCGGGGGTCGCAAGCACCCTCGCCACGATGCACGGTGGCGGCCGTTCTATGGGCCGTTGTCGCCCGCGAGTCAGCGCCAGGCGGTCATCATTCTCAACGCGCTGTTTGCGTGGCTCGTGCAGGCGGGCTATCTTGCTGGCAATCCCCTTTCCCTATCCCGCCAACGCACCAAACACGCCCCACCCCGCATCACCCGCTATCTCGAGCCAGGGCTCTGGCAGGAGGTCAAGGACACCATCGCCGCGCTGCCGCGCGACAGCGATCGCGCGCGTGCGCATGCCTACCGCGTCAGGTGGCTGTTCACGCTGCTGTATCTGGGTGGGTTGCGGATTGCCGAAGTGGGCGCGAACACGATGGGCCAGTTTTTTGTGCGGCGCGACGCCGACGGTACCCTTCGCTGGTGGCTGACCGTTCACGGCAAAGGTGGCAAGGAGCGACTGGTGCCCGCGACGCGCGAAATGATGATGGAGCTTTCGCGCTACCGCCAGCAACTGGGCCTGAGTGCACTGCCCTCGCCCAGCGAAGAGACGCCGTTGATTTTGCCGATTAACGCAAACGCAGCCAACGACCGAGCGCAGACATGCGCACCGCTGACGCGCGCCGGACTGCATGCGATCGTCAAAGACGTATTTGCGGATGCAGCTGTGCGCCTTCGCTTACGAGATGGCGCTTCGACGCGCGCAGACTTATTGGAGAAGGCGTCGGCCCATTGGCTGCGTCACAGCGCCGGTTCTCATATGGCGGATAAGCAGGTTGATCTCCGGCTCGTTCGTGACAATCTGGGTCATGCTTCGCTGACCACGACCAGTCTGTACCTGCATATCGACGACGACCGTCGGCATCGGGAAACGGAAGACAAGCACCGTATCGATTGGTAGCAACGCGTTGGTTCTCATTTTTTATTCCGCGGGCCAGCTTTTGGGGTGTACACCTAACTCAATCTGCACAGCTCAATCATGGAGGCCGCAGGGGCAGCACCCCGCATCCTCGCAAATCGCCAAGGTGTCGCGTCGACCTCGTACGTGCGAGCGGCTCAGTCGAATGCGTGGTCACCCTCGATGCACTTGAAGCGTATTTTTGGCTTGAATCGGGCGCAAGCGACGATCGCACACTCAAATGCTTTGACGATGGCTACCAGCGCATCGCCGCGATCGCGGCACGCAAGGCGCTCGCCCATCCATCAGCGAACGTCGATTTGACGTCGTCGAATTTTGCGCGACGTACGTGAGCGGAATCCGCCAGGTACCACTTGGGTTTCGATGCGGCTCGTCACGCCGACCGGCTTGCCGGTCAGCCAGCGGCTACAGCGATGCCTGATCATGCGCCTCGGTCCAGTAAGCGCCGCTAGGGTTTGTTTTTCGCCTGGGTGCAAGACTGCGCGCCCTTGTCGCCCGCGCCGAACCCACCTGTTTAACTTTGCTGTACGGCTCGTCACGGTGATCAGCTATGCACGGCGGCTCAAATGTCCCAGAGAAAGTGCTCGACGGTTAGTTGCCTTTCGCCGCGCAGAGTAAGCGTGCTCGCAGGCCCGTTGGCCTCGAACTGCCCGTGATTCAGAAGTCACCCTACGGCAGCTTGCAACTTTAGCGTCCGTCGCTGAGACGGAACGACCGGTCGAATTTGTAGATCGTGAATGGCCGCTGGCAGGAAAATCCAATGCTCCTTGACGACCCGACGCAGACGTTCGACCCAAATCCAGCCATACGGCAGCTTTACAACGTACAGCGGTCATCTACGCAGTCACCTTGTTCGCTGTGGGCAATTCACTCGACCGCCAGGTGCACGCGAGGATCGAGTTCATCCAGACGGTTGACCCCTAGCATGGCCATGTTTCTGGAAATCTCCGCGGTCAACAGACGAATGGCGTGTCCTACGCCCGCCTCGCCAGCGATGGATGCGGCGTACACGAATGGCCGTCCGACAAACACGGCACGCGCACCCAAAGCGAGCGCCTTCAGGACGTCGCTGCCGCGCCGGATGCCACCATCGATCATCACCGGAAGATCCGGGCACGCCTCAACAATGGACGGCAGAACCGTGAGCGGAGAAACGGCACCGTCCAGTTGCCTGCCGCCGTGATTGGAGACGATGATCCTATTCGCACCGCAGTTTCGGGCTATACGGGCGTCGGCGGCACTTAGCACACCTTTGATAATCAGCGCTCCGTCCCATTGCCGGCGAATCGCCGACAAATGCTGCCAGTCCAGATGTCCGCGATCGGAGAAATCGCGTTCGACTGTCGGCGACAGAATCGGGGCACCACGCGTCGCGTAGTTGTTCTCGAAATGAGGCATCCCGTGCCGCAAAATCGTCGTCGTGAAAGTGCCGGTGAGCCAGCGAGGATGGCTGAGCCCTTCCTACGTCAGCCTGAG
>NZ_FCNW02000070.1 GCF_001544475.1 Caballeronia humi
TCGCATGCTGCCGAGCGCGCGTCAAACGGCGGTCGCTGCGTAGTTGCGAAGCTTATGCGCGTGTCAGACCGTCAGCCGATCCGGCGTCGAAATCGGTTCAAGCAACGGATGCGCATGCGCAGTGACGGCGACCGGCCCGGTACGCGTGATCGACGCGGAGAATGAGTGGGGTCGGGTTTGCACTGACGCGCATTTGCTGGTGGCACCGCGCGGCGAACTGCATGCCTGTCGAGCACGAACCCTCTTACTCGATCTTTTCAAACGTAAGTGTGACGTGCTCGATCGCAGCAGCGACGAGTTCGTCGGCATCGCGAATACCTTGCACCGACGCGGCGAGTGCATTCAAGCGGCCGTCTATCAGCAGAAGGGCCAAGCCGTGCACATAAGCCCACGCGGCCGTGAGCGCGACGGCCTTTGTAACATCCATTGGCGCGAAAGGCGCGTTTCCTGAGGGTTCGGAGGACGGTCCTTTATTGAACACGCCCGTTAGCCCGGCAGCGGCCGCTTTGCGAGCCTCAATCAACGACGGGCGGCTCGAATCGAGCATCTCTCCTCTCGACATGAGACGCATGAGGTCGGGATTCTTCTTTGCGAAGTCGATGTAGCCACGAGCGACCGCCCCGCGCCGATCGCTTGCGTCATGGACCGCCTCCGCGTGGCTGGCCATCGAGGCTGACAGACGCATGAACCCGTGCGCCGCCAGTTCGCTCAACACGCCTGAGGTATCGCCAAAGTGATGCTGAGGCGCAGTGTGCGAGACGCCAGCCTCCCTGGCGATCGCTCTCAGACTCAAGCCACCGATTCCGTCACGCTCAAGAACGATCTCGGCCGCCCTCAGCAAAGCCTGCGGCAACGAGCCGTGATGATACGGCTTGGAATGCTCGTCACCGACCGGTTTCACGGAGTGCTTGCGGGTACGTGCTGCTGTCGGGTTGCGCCCGGATACTTCACTCATGACCGGCTGATTTTCTCTGGTTTTTACAATGGAAACATATGTTGACCGTTTTTCGACGAGAAGTCAAAGCCGTGCAAAGCCGGCCAAGCGCGGGAGGGAATCGCAAATAGCTATGCATCGCAGAAAAGCTTGTTTGTCGAATCCATCTGGTCAGCATAGATTGAAGCCATTCATCAGCCGAAGGGAGGACGCCATGCCACGAATCCTGACGCATTACTGGCAATCGTTGTTCGCGAGTATGGAGCGGGCCCGCGAGCGCCGTTTCCTGCGCGATGCGAGGCGTGCATTGAATGGATGCGCATGCGAGGCGGTGACCGACGCACGTCACGATGACGAAGCGAGCCGGGCGGAGCGGCTCGAGTATATTGCGTTGTATGCACAGGCGGGGTACTTCAACATGGGCTACGCCGTCGACGCATTTCAGCCGCCAGCGGAGCCGCCGCCTCATTGAAGATGTGCCGGAACGACTCGCGCCGTCACGTCCCGGCGTTTTGAGCGGCTTCTTACGAGTTGGAGTAATTTGGCGCCACCTGCAACTCGTTCATCACCGACGCGATGCCCCATTCCCGACAACTTCATCTCGGCGCGTTCATGCGGCCGGTCAGCCTCCATACCGGCGCGTGGCGCTTTCCCGGCGCCTACCCCGACGCCAACTTCAACTTCAGGCATCTGAAGCGCTTCGTGCAGACGCTGGAAAAAGCCTGCTTCGACGCGTTTTTCATGGCCGATCATCTCGCGGTGCTGAACATGCCGGTGGACGCGCTCAAGCGCAGTCACACCGCGACTTCTTTCGAGCCGTTCACGCTGCTTTCCGCGCTGGCGTCGGTCACCGAACGCATCGGTCTGGTCGCGACAGCCTCGACGACCTTCGACGAGCCGTATCACATCGCCCGGCGTTTCGCGTCGCTCGATCATCTGAGCGAGGGGCGCGCCGGCTGGAACCTCGTGACCACATCGAATCCCGATGCGGCGCGCAACTTCGGCCGCGAGGAGCACATGGAGCACGACGAGCGCTACCGGCGCGCACGCGAGTTCTACGACGTCGTCACCGGTCTCTGGGACAGTTGGGCCGATGACGCCTTCGTGCGCGACACGGACGCCGGCCTCTTCTTCGATCCCGCGAAATTGCACGTGCTCGATCACAAGGGCAAGTATTTGTCCGTGCGGGGGCCGCTGAACATCGCGCGGCCGGTGCAGGGCTGGCCCGTGGTGGTGCAGGCGGGGTCGTCGGAAGCAGGCAAGCAGTTGGCCGCCGAAACCGCCGATGCGGTTTTCACGGCCCAGTCGAGCCTCGCTGCGGGCAGGCGCTTCTATGCCGACGTGAAGGGCCGCATGGAGCAGCTTGGCCGTGAGCGCGATCATCTGAAGATTCTGCCCGGCGCGTTCGTGGTGGTGGGTGAAACCCGCGAGCAGGCGCTTGAAAAACGCGCGCTGCTCGACACGTTCGTTCACTACGACAGCGGCATCGCATCGCTTTCGATCGCGCTGGGGCACGATGTCTCGTCCTTCGACCCCGACGGCCCGCTGCCCGAGATCCCTGAAACCAATGCGAGCCGAAGCTCGCGCGAACGCGTGATCGAGATGGCGCGCGCCGAGGGACTGACCATTCGCGAGTTGGCTCAGCGAGTCGGTGGCTATTCCGGCTTGCAGATGGTCGGTACGGCGGTGGAGATAGCGGACGAGATGGAGCAGTGGCTCGTCGAGGAAGGCAGTGACGGCTTCAACGTGATGTTCCCGTATCTGCCCGAGGGGCTCGACGAGTTCGTGGGAAAGGTGGTGCCTGAACTGCAGCGGCGCGGCATATTCCGGCGGGCCTACACCGGCGCTACCTTGCGCGATCACTTCGGCTTGCCGCGGCCCGGCAACCGGTTCTTCGAACGGCGATAAAGTCGAATGCGCCGCTATCGGTGCAGCGGGCGGCGTTCTCGTCTCCGGCACTCCCCGTAGAGAGTTCACGCTGTGAGTGCTGCATTGCTATCCATGTCTTTTGAGGATGCATAGTGGCGCATCTTTCGCGGTCCAACGGACTCAATCCATTTCACGCAACTAACTGTCCGACGCATCCGTTCTAGCGGGTTAGCACGACCGCGCATTTGTATAGAAGATGTCGTTGATTCTGTTTGGCACGTGGCTCTGCTAACTTCGTGGTTTTCGCTGCTTTTTCCGCGCGGATACGGCCGGTGTCATCGCGGTTCGCGTCGCTCAGGTGCGCCACCTTGACGTCTCGCTCGAAACCCCTTTCGTCACGAATGAAGTGCTGCCTTGGGAGTGCATGATGAGTCTCGATGTCTTCTGGTTTCTGCCTACGTCCGGGGACACGCGGTATCTCGGCGTGTCCGACTTCGGCCGCGCGGCGACAAATGCGTACATGCGACAGATCGCGGTCGCTGCCGACGAGCTTGGCTACGACGGCCTGCTGATCCCGACAGGCAGCAGTTGCCTCGACCCGTGGGTCACCGCGGCGAGTCTTGCACCTGTCACGCGCCGCATCAAGCTGCTCGTCGCGCTGCGTACGTCGCTCGGCAACGTCACTGCCTCGGCGCGTCAGGCCGCTACGCTCGACGAGGCGCTGGGCGGCCGGCTGCTGCTCAACGTCGTGCCAGGCGGCGACGCAACGGAGCTGGCTGCCGACGGCGTTTTCCTCGACCATGAACAGCGCTACGCATATGCGGACGAATTCCTCACCGTATGGCGAAGATTGTTCACGGGCGAAGAGATCGATTTCGACGGCAAGCACATCCACGTGCAGCGTGCGAAAAACTTCCATCAGCCGGTGCAGAAGCCGTATCCGCCGTTGTATTTCGGTGGCTCGTCGGAGGCTGCGCATAACATCGCGGCCGAACATGTCGATACCTATCTGACCTGGGGGGAGCCGCCTTCGGCTGTCGCCGCGAAGTTCGCGGACGTGCGGGAGCGTGCCGCCCGCCGAGGACGCAAGCCGCGCTTTGGCGTGCGCCTGCACGTGATCGTTCGTGAGACCAACAAGGAAGCGTGGGCGGCGGCGGACTCGCTGATCAGCAGACTGACGGACGACGACATCGCGCGCTCGCAGCAAAACTTCGCGAAGATGGATTCGGTCGGACAGCGCCGGATGGCCGAGCTACATGGTGGCCGTCGCGACAGCCTCGAAATCAGTCCGAACCTGTGGGCGGGCGTCGGGCTGGTTCGGGGCGGGGCGGGAACGGCGCTGGTCGGTGATCCGCAGACCGTGGCGGCGCGTTTGCAGGAATATGTACAGGCGGGCGCGCACAGTTTCGTGCTGTCGGGCTATCCGCATCTGGAAGAGGCGTTTCGCTTCGCGGAACTGGTGTTTCCGCTCTTGCCGGGCAAGGGTGCGGTGACGACTGCGAAGCCTCAGACGGGTGGCGCTTTCGATATTCGGGCTGGAGCGGGTTCGCGATGAGGCGCATCCTCGCGCAGCGGACGGAGCGGCACGGATTTCCCAAAGTGCATGCCT
Organism: Caballeronia humi; assembly: GCF_001544475.1. GTDB lineage: Bacteria > Pseudomonadota > Gammaproteobacteria > Burkholderiales > Burkholderiaceae > Caballeronia > Caballeronia humi. Next base: position 4,413 of record NZ_FCNW02000070.1, read on the forward strand.
GAAGCCGACAGCCGACGCGTGATCGAGAGAACGCGATGAAGAAACCCGAGAACCGAGTTTGAGATCGGCGTTGATACAGCCACGAAAGGCGCAGCCTGAAGCAGCGGACTTCAGGGCCGCAGCCCTTCGAGTTCCTCCAGCTTCGGCGCGTCGTCGCGCCGCCGGTTCCGGCGCAGTCGCGGATTGAACGCGGTATGCAGGGCGTCGCTCAACAGATTGAGCGCGAGCACCGTCAGCGCGATCGCTGATCCCGGCACGGCGATCATGTACCACGCGGTGCGCAGCGCCTCGCGTCCGGTGCCGACCATCGAGCCCCAGCTCACGACGTTCGGATCGCCGAGCCCGAGGAACGACAACGCCGCCTCCGACAGGATCGCGTTCGCCACCAGCAGCGCCGTGGACACGAGAATCGGCGTCAGCGCGTTGGGCAGGATTTCGATGAAGATCAGATGTGCATCGCTTGCTCCGAGCGCCACGCTTGCACTTACGAACTCGCGCTCGCGCAGCACGATGAACTCTCCTCGCGTGAGCCGCGCGATGCTCGGCCAGGCCGTTACACCGAGCGCGAAGACGATCGTGGACAGCGAAGGCGTGAGAATCGCGACGAGGATGATGGCGAGCAGGAACGGTGGCACGGTCTGGAAAAACTCGGTGATCGCCATCAGCGCCTGATCGATCAAGCCGCCGAAATAACCCGCAATCGCGCCGATCAGCACGCCCATCAGAAGCGCGATGATCGCCACCGACGCGCCCACGTACAACGACACCCGCGCGCCATGAAAAAGCCCGGAAAGCAGATCGCGGCCCATCAGGTCGGTGCCGAGCGGATAGGCGTGATCCGCGCCGGGCCATGGATAGGGCGCGGCCACCCTATCGAGCGGATCGCCTGGAAAGAGCCAGTTGGCCGAGAGCCCCGCGAACAGCGCGAGCGCGAGCAGGATAGCGCCGATCAGCGCGGACGGCTGCCGCAAAAAGCGAAGGAGCTTCATCGACGGTACCTCGTACGTGGATCGACCAGCCCGTAGAGCAGGTCGACGATCAGGTTCAATGCGACCACCAGCACCGCCGAGAGCAGCAGCACGCCGACCAGCAGATTGACGTCGCGGCTCTTGATGGCTTCGAACGACAGTTGCCCGAGCCCCGGCCACCCGAACACCGTCTCGACGATCACCGAGCCGCCGTTCAGCGCGCTGCCTTGCAGGCCGAGCATCGTGAGCACAGGCAGCAGTGCGTGTCGCAGTGCGTGATGCGTTACGACATACCAGGGACGTCCGCCTTTCGCGCGCGCGGTGCGGATGAAGTCTTCCTGGAGCGTCTCGATCATCGACGCCCGCGCAAGCCGCGCGAAGATGGCGACGTGGTACAGCACGAGCGTCGCGGCAGGGAGCACGAGATGGCGCAGCCTGTCGAGCAGAAGCGCTGCGCCATGATGCGCGACGTTGGTATCGACGACACCGCCGATGGGCAGCCATTCCAGATGCACGCCGAAGATGACGATCAGCATCAGCGCGGTCCAGAACATCGGTGCGGAGTAACCGATCGTGGCAAGCGACGAGACGAGCGTATCGACGACACCGTGCGGACGGCGCGCGGCGAGCACGCCGAGCAGCATGCCGAGACTCACGGAGACGACGAGCGCCGTGCCGACGAGCGCGAGCGTCGCGGGCAGGCGGCCGACGATCAGCGCGGCCACTGGTTCGCCGAAGCGAAACGAAAAGCCCAGGTCGAGCCGCAGCGCATGTCCGACGTAGCGCAGCAGCTGCCACGCGACGGAGTGATCGAGCCCGTACGCCTCGCGCAACTGCGCCACGTATTGCGGAGAGACGTTACCGCTCTCGCTCGCAATGACATCGACGAGATCGCCGGGCATCAGCTTGAGCAACACGAAGTTGAGCATCATCGTGCCGAGGAGCACGAGCACGAACTGGCGCATCGAACACGCTCGCCGTCGCATCGAGGATCAATTGAGAAGCGACCGTCTGCTCCTGCCAGATCTCGATCTCGGCTTCGGCGATCATCGCAGGCGCGTCGGGGCGTTCGATGGATTGCGCCGCGCGCTCCAGGGCACGCGCTGCCTGCGCGACGATCGCACCCGCGGTCCACGCATGCGCGCGGGCGCGGCCTACGACCTGCAGCAGTTGCGGATCTTCGGCGGCGCGGGCGACGAAGTCATGACGTGTTCATCGCCATGCGGCAGCAACACAAAATCGCCCGGTTGAGATGTACGGGCGGCTGACCCGCGATGCACTCCAGTCATCCGAGTGACGGCTTCGCAGGTTAACGGTTCACAATCGTGACTATCGTTGCCACTGGAGCATTCCCAACCGGCGTGATTCGACGGCTGGGGCATGCCGAAACTTGCTGGATGGGTAACAGAGGAGTCTCGCCGATGCCGTTGCACTCGGCTTTCGTTAGAATCTGCTTTCGATTTGTTTATTCGTCTATTACCGGAGGCGAACGTGCCAGGATTACTTCCTAATGTCGACCGCGAGGGGCTCCTCGAATATTCAGTCGTTTACACCGACCGATCAATCAATCATATGTCGCGGCTCTTTCAGGGAGTCGTGTGCGATATTTCCGCCGCGCTGAAAAAAGTCTATAACGCGAAGTCGGCCGTTGTCGTCCCGGGCAGTGGAACTTTTGGCATGGAAGCCGTTGCCCGGCAGTTCGCAACGAACAGGAAGTGTCTGGTCATCCGCAATGGATGGTTCAGTTTCCGCTGGTCGCAGATTTTCGACATGGGCGGCATTCCGTCTGAATCGATCGTGTTGAAGGCGCGTCCGGTCGAAGAAGGAAGGCAGGCCGCCTATGCACCGGCTCCGATCGAAGAAGTGGTCGCTGCGATCAAGGAAAACAAGCCGGATCTGGTCTTTGCACCACATGTCGAAACCGCATCCGGAATGATGCTGCCTGATGCCTATTTGCGCGCGGTGTCGGACGCCGTTCATGCCGTCGGTGGCATGTTTGTACTGGATTGCATCGCTTCCGGTACGATCTGGGTGGATATGCAGGCCAGTGGCATCGATGTCCTGATCAGCGCACCGCAAAAGGGATGGAGCGCGTCACCCTGCTGCGCACTGGTCATGCTCAGCCCTCTCGCCCGCGAAAGAATCGACTCAACAGCCAGCACCAGTTTCGCTTGCGATCTTCGCAAATGGCTACAGGTCATGGAAGCCTACGAGAACGGCGGGTTCGCGTACCACGCCACGATGCCCACGGACAGTCTCGCGACGCTGCGCGACGTCATGAAGGAAACCGAGGCATATGGCTTCGACAAAGTGAGAGCGGAGCAGCTTGAACTCGGCAACCGCATCCGTTCGCTCTTGATTGGTGCGGGTTTCAAAAGTGTGGCGGCAGAAGGCTTTCAGGCTCCGGGCGTCGTGGTCAGCTACACGGACGACGACGGCATACGCTCCGGGAAGAAATTCGCCGACGCCGGCTTGCAGATCGCGCCCGGCGTTCCCCTTCAATGCGACGAGCCTGAGGATTTCAAGACGTTCCGCATCGGATTATTCGGCCTGGACAAACTGCATGACGTCGAGGGCGCGGTCGCCAGGCTCGCCAAGGCGTTGGACAGTATTCTTTAGGGCGCGTTTTCAGGAGCTTGTGCGCATGGCTCGGCTTCGCAATCGATCGGCGAGAAGACTCCGACGCTGGCAAACAAGTTGGGCGCACGATCCGGCCGTGGCTGCCCGTTGGCCTAACTCGGTAACAGGGGGGGCTGGTAAAAGCTGCATCGCCGTCAATCAGCGGCAGCTTGAATTTGTTGATGAATGGCCGCTGTCGAGGAAACTGAATTCGTCCTGGACGACCCAGTTTGGTCATCAGATCCTGTAACCCTTCAATGTCAGTTCCAGGGTGAAGCGGTCAAATTCCTCGACGCTCATCCGGCGCCGACGCGACGGAGTCGGGTGCAAGTCAGATTGGCACGGCATCGCTTGCTGACGAGGCTGGACGGGCGTCAAGCGTAAGACGCCTGAGCATCTCCCGCATGCAAGTTGATCAAGGCGCCACGCTGACGCTCGCGGCCGTGCGGGGACGCCATGCGACCAGCAACAGCAGCAGCGCAGAAACCGCGGCCGGTACTCCTACGGCAAGGAAGAGGTCGGCATTTGACCAGTTCAGCCGAATCAGTTCGCCCCCGATCACCGGTCCGACGATGGAGCCGACTCGTCCGACACCCAGGCTCCAGCCCACACCAGTGGAGCGGAGCGCGGTCGGATAGTAGGTGGCCGCAAGAGCATTCACCGCGGGCTGACCGCCGATGATGCACAACCCGGCGATGCCGACGACGATGAACAGGAACGCGAGCGGAAGCCCTGGCTGACCGATAGCAGCGATTGCGAGCGCCGCCAGCAGGAAGGCCGGTACAAGTACCTTGAAGAAGCCGATGCGATCGATCACCGGCCCCATTGCCAGCGTTCCGGCCACGCCGCCCAGCTGTAGCGTCGTGCCGACCAGCACAGCCGTCGATGTGGGAAGTCCCGCGCTCTTGACGATGGTAGGCAGCCAGTTGGAGAGAAAGTACAGATTGAGCAAGTTCATGAAGTTGACTGCCCACAGCAGCACGGTCGTCTTCGCGCGACCGCCGCGGAACAACTCCAGCACCGGCGCACCACCCTGACAAGTGGCGGGCATGACAAAGCGCGTTTCTGGCGTGATCTGGAGAGAGGGGGCGATCCGATGCAGGCTCGCGGCGACCCGATCGACGCCTGCTCCGCGCACCACCGAGAACAACATTGATTCAGGCATCTTGAAGACCATCAGGATCGCGAGCGCCAACGGCACAACGCCACCCACGATGAAAACGGACTGCCAGCCCATGGCTGGAATCAGTGCCGCCGAGATCAGGCCGCCGAGGACTGCGCCGACCGTGAAGCCGCAGGACACCAGCATCATGAGCGTCACGCGGCGGCGCTTGGGGCTGAACTCGCCCGCCAGCGCCATGGCATTGGGCATGATGGCGCCTAAGCCCAGGCCTGTAACGAACCGCAGGCCCAACAACTGGGTAATGCTGGTCGCTTGTGAGGTGGCGAGCATGCATAGGGCAAAGGCAAGCGTGGCCCAGATCAACACCGGCCGGCGTCCGACCTTGTCTGCGACGACACTGAAGGCTAGCGAGCCCACAAGCATGCCCAGCAGGCCCGCTCCGAATACCGGACCCAGCGCGGACTTGTCCACGCCCCAGGTCTGGATGATGGCGGGCGCGACGAAGCCCATCGATTGCACGTCGAACCCGTCGATGACGACTGTCAAGCCAATCAGCACGAGGATCCAGATCTGGAAGGGGCTGACGCGGCTTGCGTCAACCACCGCCGAGATGTCGATGGGCGGTTGCGGTTTGAGAGTCACAGATGTCTCCTTTAAGGAATTTTGGAATCTGGACGGAGTGCCTCGTTGCACCCTTGCCCCGGTTCACTCCACTGACTCGACTTCGTATGGTCGGAACGCCGACGTACCGATCTCGCGACGCCGGAAGAGATTAGCGCTTGTCCATGCCTGCCTCAACAGAGTGAAGACCACGCCCACAACGCGCACTCTACGGGTAGACGCCACTTGCAAGAAGCCATCAGTTGGCATTTCATTTGTGCCTGCGGGGCACAAATAATCCGCCCGCAAAGAGCTAGGGCAGCGGCAAATTCCAACGCGGACAAACGGCATGAAAGATTCGGGCCCGAGCAGGCTGGGTACGGTGGAATTGTTCTGTGTCGCAGCGAAGGCGCAGAGCTTCACTGCGGCGGCAACATCGCTGGGTACGACGCCGTCCGCGATTAGCAAGGCGGTGCAGCGCCTGGAGAACCGGTTAGGCCTTAAGCTGTTCGAACGCACGACCCGCGCCATCCGGCTGACGGACGATGGTCTCGCTTACTACAAGGTCTGCCATCAGGCGCTCGGAAATATTCAGGAGATGGAAGAGGCGCTTACCGGTCATCGCATGCCTCGCGGGGTGCTGCGCATCAGCCTGCCCTACAGCTACGGAATCAAGCGCGTGATCCCCCTGATCCCACAGTACGTCGAGCGCTGCATGGGGCACGTCAAGGTTGAAGTTTCCCTAAGCAATGCGCTGGCCGATTTCGTGAAGCAGGATTGCGATATGGCGATCCGTTTAGGGCAGATAGCAGATTCCCGCCTCGTCGTGCGCCGCCTGCATGACGCGCAGCTTCGATTGGTTGCATCGCCCGCCTACCTGCGCCGACGTGCCGTTCCCCGCAGCCCAGACGATTTGCAACAGCATGGCTGCCTCGGGTTGCGTTTGCCCGGCAGCGGCCGTATCTTGCCTTGGACTTTTTCGGTGGAGGGAAAGGCCAACAACGACGTAGCGATTCGCCCGAACATGACGTTCGATCACCCTCTGGGCACCTTGGCCGCCGCACTCAGCGACGCCGGAATTGCGCAATTGCTCGACTTCACTGTCGACGACGATCTCCGCAGCGGTCGGCTGGTCGAGGTGTTGGCCGACTTCCGTCCGGCGCCTCAGGTGATCTCGGCGGTTTATCCGGGCAATCGAAATCTTTCGGCAAAGGTGCGCACGTTCCTGGACTTTTTAATCGAAGCGAGCTGATGAGAAAGCCCTCAGAGCCGTCGGCGCATGAAGGTGCGGTCTCTGTGGCGGAGCAGTTATCCCGATGTCAGTGTGAAAGAAAAGCCAACGGCCGCTGTTGGGCCGAGAGACGCGTTTCGCGATGTTTTCCGAAGCAGTCGGGCGAACTGCGCAACTCGGTGGGGGGCAGCTTTGGATCGCCAATTGAACCTCTGGATAGACGCCTGCCCGCAGGCGCCGCCGGACGTTCACACCAGAATGAACGGGGCAGGCGTTCGAATGACCCTTAACGCGAGTCGCCGGTCGCCCACACGCAGCGGTTGGACCAAGCCCAGCTATTCGCGCCTGCTGCCAAACCGCCAAGTACATGAGTTAACGACTAGCGGCCGACAACGTTGCAATTCTGGCGTGTATTTCTCGAACGCAGTCACGCCGCGAGAGTGAAGACGAATTGCTTGATACTGGCGAGGACGGGTTGCTGATCGCCCGCGAAGATCCAATGATCGGCGCCGTCGAGCTCGACAAATCGCGCGTGCGCAATGTGGTTGGCGAGATGCCGGCCGGCGCCGATGCGAACGGCGCGGTCGTCGACGCGATGGAGCACCAGAGTCGGAACGGAAACCCGGCCTAAAAGGTGCCGCACATCCATATCGCGCAACGCCTCGAGCACGCCATTGATGGCTCCCGGGCTCGAAGCGGCCCGCAGCAAGCCTGCCCACCAGGCTCTTGTCTGAGGATCGCCAGCCAGGCTCGGCGCGAACGTCTCGATGCCGGCAGGCCCGCCCCACGCTGAGACGAGCTGCTGCAGCCACATGTCGTATTGACTAGCGTGCAGCGCGTGCGAATAATCGGGCGTCGCGATTCCTTTCGCCAACGAGGCGAACAAAATGAGGCCGGCAACACGATTGGGGTGATCAACGGCAAATTTGATGCAGGGCGGTCCACCTTCGGATGCGCCCAACAGCACGACCCGGCGGCTGTCGGCGGCGTCAAGCACGGTGCCGATGTCCTGCGCGGTGGCGTCGACGCTGGGATTGAATCCGACCCGGTCGGAAAGCCCGATGCCTCGACGATCGAAGAGGATGAGACGGCCCATTCCAGCGAGCGAGGACAGGAATGCCCGGCACCGGGGCTCCTCCCAAACCCGTTCGACGTGGGACACGAAACCCGGCAGCACCAGAATATCGATGCAGCCGGCGCCGTAGGTCTGGAACGCGAGATGGATGTCGGGACCGCTGACAAAACGCGTCGGCGGCGGGGCCCCGGCTGGCAACGTTGGGCCGGCGTTCAGCAGTGCGCGGGTCTCGGTTTCGGGCGCCACATCGAGCTCGTCGCGAAGGCGCAGCGTGAGGGCTTCGAAGTGGCGCTCGGCTCTGGCCCGATCTCCGGCGAGCAGGAGGTTGCGGATGAGGTGCCGGCCGTACACTTCGCTGAGCGGATCGAGCTCAACGAGACGGCCGGCGTGCGCAGCCGCAGCCGCGTAGTCGCCCGCCGCATTCTTGTCGTGCACTACTCGCTCGAGCGCCTGGATCGCCCGACCCCGCAAGGCCTCACGGCGAAAGAAAGCCCACTCGTCGAACTGCGGGCAGTCGCCAGGCGAAAAACCCTCGAGAAAGTCGGCGGGATAGTGACGGCAGGCCCACTCGAACTCGCCGCGGTCGCAGGCTTGCTCGAACAACTGAGCATCTACCTGCAGATCGATCCCTGTTGACCATCGAACCGTCGACCGGTCGGTTGTGAGAACGTCGTCGCCGATCGTTAGCTGAAGGCGATGCAAAAGGCGCCGCAAGCGCGCCCGCACGACATCTTCACAGCTATCCGGCCACAACATGGTTGCGACGACGTCGCGCCCGACTGAGCCCTTCGCTTCAGCCAGATAGATCAGCAGGGCCAGGCCTTTGCGCAAGGCCAGCTCGCACAGCCGATCGTCCCGGCGGATCGCCGGAAATCCAAGCGTCCGAACGCTGAATAGAGTCATCGTGATGCGAGCCTCAATGACGGCGTCCAGGGGACGCTCAGGGGACGAGGCGATACTATCATCCACTACAGACGATCGTCGCCGTGCACATTGCGACCGATTGAACTGGAGGATTGTCATGAAAAACCTGGGCGAGCATGCGATCGTAATCGGCGCCAGCATGGGCGGGCTGCTGGCCGCACGCGCACTATCGGATTTCTATACCACTGTCACCGTGCTCGAACGCGACGCGTTTCCGGTAGCAGACACTCCGCGCAAGGGCGTTCCTCAGGGTCGCCACATCCACGGGCTGCTTGCGCGCGGCAGCGCCATACTCGAGGAATTCTTCCCAGGGTATAACAACGAAGTCGTCGCGCAGAGCGGTGGGTTGCTCGGCGATGTCGCCAACGATGTGACCTGGATCGGTCGCAACGTTACGCTTGCTACTGGCACGAGCGGCCTGATCGGCCTGATTGCAAGTCGTCCCGTGCTCGAAGGCCATCTGCGCCGACGAGTCCTCGCGTTGCCGAACGTGCGCGCAATAGAGAATTGCGCCGTGCGGGGTCTCGCCATCGACCCCGCTCGCAAGAACGTGACCGGTGTGCGCATGCGTGTTGAGGGCAAGCTGGAAGAGACCGTCGACGCGGACCTTGTCGTCGATGCTACCGGCCGCGGCTCGACCAGCGCGGCCTGGCTTGAAGAACTCGGCTACCAACCTCCTGACAGCGAAAAGGTCGAGATAGGCATTGGCTACATGACCCGTACTTATCGACGTCGGCCGTCTGATCTTGACGGAAAGCTCGGCATTGTTGTCGCCGGTAGTGCGCCGAACTGGCGGAACGGCGTCATGCTCGCGCAGGAGAACGACAGCTGGATCGTCAGCGCCGGCGGCTTTCTTGGTGATGACGCACCCGATAGCGATGAAGGCTTTCTCGCGTATCTGGCAACGCTGCCGACCATGGAGATTCACGACGTTGTCGCGCGAGCGGAGCCGCTAAGCGATTACAGGCGCTACCGCTACGCCTCCAGCGTGCGCTGGCGGTACGAGAAGCTCGCACGCTTCCCCGAGAACTACCTGGTTTTCGGGGACGCAATCTGCAGCTTCAATCCGATCTACGGGCAGGGCATGACGGTCGCGGCACAGGAGGCGCTTACGCTGCAAAAGTGCCTGCTCGCGGGCTCGAACGAGCTTGCGCGGCGATTCTTCAGGGCGGCCGCGAAGATCGTCGACATTCCGTGGGACATCGCGGTTGGCAATGATCTCCGCCATCCGCAAGTCAAGGGCGCGCGTCCGCCTATGCTGCGTTTCATCAACTGGTACATCGGTAAGCTTCACCTTGCCGCGACAAACGACAGCACGCTGGCGACTACCTTTCTTAAGGTTGTAAACCTGATGATCCCGCCGCCGTCGCTGCTCAGCCCAGCGATCGCCTGGCGGGTCTGGCGGGGCAACTGGAGGCCTGCGCTTTCCGCTCCTCCGCGGGCACTCGAAGCAACCCGCGATACAACGCGAGAACTGACCTGACCTGACCGGGAAACTCCGGTCGTACGGCTGTGTTGCCCAATGTTCGGCCGACCGGAGCGGCGAATTCTGACCCAGCCGCGCGTATCAAATTCTCCCGAATAGCGCACGCGGACGGTCTTTGAGCGTGCTCGCCAAGACCCGCAATCCGCTTACCAACTGCTCGCGGCTGCTTGCGCATGCAAGATTGATCCGCACGCCGTGCTCGATCTCCGAACGGTCCACCGCAAACGCCGACGACGGCATGACAACGACTCCGCGCGCTTTGGCATTCGCGGCAAAATCATCGGCTCGCCAGGGTAGCGGCAGCTTGAGCCAGACGAACATGCACGCCGGGTCGGTCTGCAGCAGCTCCGGCGGTAACAGTTCCCGCGCCAGGTCCTGTCGCGCGCGAATCTCCGTGAGCTGAGCATCCATGATGTGCTGCGCGGTGCCATCCTCGATCCAGATCGACGCGATCAGCATCGACATCGGCGCGGGCATCCACGCGGTGGTGCGCACGGCCTCCGCACAGAGCGCCGAGTTGTCCGGTGGGCTCAGCAGATAACCGAGCCGCAAGCCGGGCGCAAGCACCTTCGACGTTGCGGCGATATGGAAGGTCAGTTCAGGGCACAGGCTCGCGATTGTCGGCAGGCGCTGCGCGACGAGCGGCCCGTAGACATCGTCCTCGATGATCGCCACGCCATGCCGGCGCGCGATGTCGACGAGGGCCATGCGCCGCTCGAGGCTCATCGTCGTCACGGTCGGATTCTGCAGATTCGGCACGGTGAAGATCGCCTTAACCGGCATGCGGCGGCAGACCCGTTCCACTTCGTCAGTCAGGAGCCCGTCGCGGTCACTCGGGATACCGACGATCTCGAACTGAAACACGGGCGCCAGCGCCTTCAGGCCGTAGTAAGTGAGCTGGTCGGCCAGGATCACGCCGTCGGTGCCGATCAGGCTGTTCAGCACCGCATACAGGCCGTGCTGTGCCCCGCTGGTGACGACCACATGGTCAGTTGCCGGCGCGAAACCGGGCGCCGCCATCCATCGCGCACCGGCGGCCCGCGCCCACGGCGGCCCCTGCGGCGGCTGGTATTCCTGCAATTGCGGATAACGGGGGTCACGCGGCAACTCCGCAAGCGTTCGCGCGAGGCACGCAAGGAATTCGCCGGTCGCCGGCCGGTTGACGGTCAGGTCGATCGCGCCGTTGCTTTCCGGCTGCGCTGGTTCGACGCTCGGCATCGCGCCACCCGTCACGAGCGACCCGCGCCGCTTGCTGCCGATCACGAGCCCACGCAACTGCAACTCCTTGTACGCACGCGACACGGTCGACACGTTGATGCCCAGCTCGGTTGCGAGCTGGCGTTGCGGCGGCAGGCGGCTGCCGGGCGGATAGACGCCGCTACGGATCTCGCTCTCGATCGAACTCGATACTTCGATGTACGTCGATCGCTTCGCCGTGCCAGGCGCGCCGTTGGTGCTTCGTGCCTGATCTTTGTCGGAAGCCATGGACTGTCGTGTCTCCATACAAAACTTGCTTTGTCCGCTTTGCGCGGGAGTTTGCAGATTCTAACCTACATAAGGCTTGGTGCAAGGCTCCGCACTCTTATATCCCTGCGCCCACGCGAGCAAATAGCGCGCCAGTCGCGATCTAGGGAAAATGCTGAGGCCACACAATGGGGTTTGTAATTGCACACAAAAATTTTTTGTGTGATTCTGATATTAGAGTTTGTCTGGTGTGTCTCGAACGCCGGACAGTGCCCCGTCACTTTCAAGCAGGAGCGTCCCGATGTCCGTTTTCGAATCGACCCAGCCCGAAAACCCGCCGAAACTTGGCAGCGCACTCCGCCAGCGCCACGTCACGATGATTGCCCTCGGCGGCATCATCGGCGCGGGGCTTTTTGTCGGCAGCAGCGCGACGCTCAACTCGGTCGGTCCGGCCGCCTGCGTGTCTTATCTCGTCGCGGGTATCGTCGTCCTGATGGTCATGCGCATGCTTGGCGAAATGGCGCTCGCGGTGCCAGGCGTCGGCTCGTTCACCGAATACGCGCGCATCGGCCTCGGCAACTGGGCGGGCTTCACGAGCGGCTGGCTCTACTGGTACTTCTGGGTGATCGTCGTGGCCGTCGAGGCGGTGGCGGGCGCGGCGATCCTGCAGCGCTGGATTCCCGCGCCGGTCTGGATGATTGGCCTCGTGCTGCTGTCCGTCCTGACAGTGGTCAACCTGCTTTCCGTGAAGTCGTACGGTGAATTCGAGTTCTGGTTCGCGTCGATCAAGGTCGCCGCGATCATCGTCTTCATCGCGATCGGTGCGTCGTATGTATTCGGCTTCAGCCATACGGGCGATGCGGTGGCGAATCTCACGGCGCATCGCGGCTTTCTGCCATTCGGCGCGATGTCGGTGTTCGCGGCTGTGCCGACCGTGATCTTCGCGGTGGGCGGCGCGGAAATCGCGACCATCGCGGCGGCCGAATCGGACGATCCCGCCAAGAGCGTCGCTGCAATGACGCGCTCGGTGATCTTGCGCGTCATCACGTTCTATGTCGGCTCAATGTTCCTGATCGCGTGCATCGTGCCGTGGACGAGCATCGTGACCGGCCATTCTCCGTTCGTCGCCGCGCTCGAGACGATGCGGATTCCCGGCGCCGCCGACATCATGAACGCGATCGTGCTCGTCGCCGTTCTGTCCGCGCTGAATTCGGGCCTGTACGTGTCGTCGCGGATCCTGTTCCGGCTTGCCGAGCGCGGCGACGCGCCGAACTCGCTGCTGAAGCTCACGCCCCACAAGGTGCCGCGGCTGGCGGTGCTTCTGAGCAGTGTCGTCGGTTATGTCGCGATCATCGCGGCCATCGTGTCGCCACAGGGTGTGTTCCTGTTTCTCGTGAACGCTTCCGGCGCCGTGATGCTGTTCGTCTATCTCGCGACGGCGCTGGCGCAGATTCGCATCCGCCGGCGCATCGAGCGCGACTCGCCCGAGCGTCTGACATTGAAGATGTGGCTCTTTCCGTGGCTGTCGTACGCGGTGGTGGCGGCGATCGTCGGCGTGCTGGCCGCGATGGGCGCCGATTCCGCGCTGCGCCCGCAACTGATGGCAAGTCTCGCGAGCCTGGCGGTGGCATCGGCGGCTTACCTGCTGGCGGCGAAGCGTCATCCGAAAGCCGCGACGAGTGCATCGGACGACACGGCCACAGGATACCGCTCGCAGGCCGGCAAGCCCGCGCTGGGAGGGCGCCAGTAATGTCGAGCGTAGCCATTGTCGGCGCCGGATTCATCGGCATGGCGAGCGCCGCCTGGCTGATGCGCGACGGCCATCGCGTCACACTCTTCGATCCGTCGGGCATCGGTCAGGGCGCTTCGTTCGGCAACGCAGGAACGTTCGCACACTACGCGTGCATTCCGGTGAACAACCCGTCCGTGTTTCGTGACTTGCCGCGCTTTCTGATGTCGAACGACAGCCCGTTTAGATTGCGTTGGGGATATCTGCCGCATCTCGCGCCGTGGCTCGCGCGGTTCATGATGAGTTCGCTGCCGCGCCGCTATGAGGCGAGCGCCGGCGCATTGGCGGCGTTGCTGGGGCGCGCGCAGGAAGACTACGCGCCGTTGCTCGCGGACGCCGAATTGGCGAACTTCGTGCGCTTGCGCGAATGCCTTTATCTCTATTCAAATGCGGCGTCTTTCGATTCTGCCCGGCCAGCGCTCGATCTGCGAAAAAAGCTGGGCGTTGCGTTCGACGTGCTCGGCGCCGACGACATCCGCACGCTCGAACCGGCGCTCGCGCCGATCTTCGCGCGCGGCGTGTTGTTCACCGATAGCTGGCATTTCTCGGACCCGCAGGGCTTTTTGCAAACGCTGTACGAACGGCTCGCGGCACAAGGGCTTGCGCTTGAACGCTCGAAAGTCAGCGCTGTCCAGCCGTCAGCGGACGGTGCCACACTGACCGTCGGCGGCACCGCCCGGCGCTTCGACCACGTCGTGATCGCCACGGGCGCGCGTTCCGCCGAATTCGCCTCACAGTGCGGCGATAAGGTTCCACTCGATACCGAACGCGGCTATCACGTCCGCTATCCCGGCGCGTCGCAACTGATTTCGCGGCCCGTCGGCTGGGCCGAGCGCGGCTTCTACATGACGCCGATGACAGACGGCCTTCGCGTGGCGGGAACGGTCGAACTCGCCGGTTTCAGCGAAACGCGCAACCGTTCTCTGGTCGACCTGCTGACGTTTTCCTCGAAGCGCGCTCTGCCCGCACTCGGCACACCCGATAGCGACTGGCTGGGCTTCCGTCCGACACTGCCCGACGGCGTGCCGGTACTTGGATATTCCAGTGCAAGCGAGCGGATCGTGTATGCGTTCGGCCATCAGCATCTTGGCTTGACGCTCGCTGGCGTGAGCGGGCGCATCGTCGCGGATCTGGTCGCGCGACGAACGCCGCCACTCGACCTCACGCGCTACGGCGCGACGCGCTTTCGCTGAACCACTTTTCGTCTTACCCGGAACACCGGCCTCGACGCGTCGCGCATCGAATCAGCCGCACCGCAACACCGCGCGACTTCACTCTCACAGGAGCGCATCATGAATCGCCGTCACTGGCTTTTGAGTCTGGCCGTATGCCTGGCGGTCGCGCCCATGCAGGCAACCTGGGCCGCCGATCAGGAAGTCGTCAAGATCGGCTTTGCCGGGCCGCTGACCGGTCCGGTCGCACGCGTGGGCAAGGATCTGCAGTACGGCGCGCAACTCGCGATCGACGAGGAGAACGCGAAACATCCGACCATCGGTGGCAAGCCGGTCAAGTTCGAACTCGACGTATACGACGATCAGGCCGATCCGCGCGTTGCGATTCAGGTCGCGCAAAAAATGGTCGATAGCGGTGTGGTCGGCGTGATCGGTCACTACAACTCGGGCTGCAGCATTCCTGCGTCGACGGTCTATCACCAGGCCAACGTCGCGATGATCACGCCGGGATCGACGAATCCGCAACTGACCAAGCAGGGCTTCAAGAACGTGTTCCGCACGATGGGACACGACGGCGTGGGCGGTGTGGTCGCGGGACACTTCGTGGTCGAGCAGATGAAGGCGAAGCGCATCGGCATCATCGATGACCGGACCGCCTTCGGGCAGGGCCTCGCGGACGCCTTCGAGAAAGGCGCGAAGGAAGCGAACGGCAATATCGTCGCGCGCGAGTTCACCAATGACAAGGCCGTCGATTTCCGCGCGATCCTGACTACGCTCAAGAGCAAGAACGTCGACCCGATCTTCTTCGGCGGGCTGGATGAGCAGGGTGCGATGCTCGTCAAGCAGATGCGCTCGCTCGGCATGCAGGCGCAACTCTTCGGCGCGGGCGCGTTGAAGAGCAACGCGTTCCTGCAGATCGCCGGGG
This sequence comes from Caballeronia humi, assembly GCF_001544475.1. Classification (GTDB taxonomy): domain Bacteria; phylum Pseudomonadota; class Gammaproteobacteria; order Burkholderiales; family Burkholderiaceae; genus Caballeronia; species Caballeronia humi. Next base: position 19,789 of record NZ_FCNW02000070.1, read on the forward strand.
CAGCGGGCAACGGCACGCAGGACCTGGAACCGGGCCCGGCGCTCGACAAGCTGCCTGCCGCGCAGGAGTTCGGCAAGCGCTACAAGGTGCGCTTCAACCAGGACGTCGAGCTCTATGCGCCGTTTGCCTACGACGCCGTGCTCGCCATGATAAAGGCGATTCACGACGCGAATTCGCTCGATCGCGCGAGGATCGTGGAGAGTCTTGCGAAGGTTAATGTGACGGGCGTGACGGGCAAGATCACGTTCGATCCGAACGGCGATCTGATCAAGCCGCCCTATACGCTTTTCGAGGTTGAACAAGGACAGTGGAAGAGCCTCAGGACCGTGGGCGGCAGCGGCGCATAGGCGACGGCCGGTGTCCCGCGACGTCGCCGGTCGCGGGATACGAAACGGAAAGCAGCGTCTGATCTTTTTGCGCAGTCTCGATTGATGTCATTGCTTTTTCACGACACCATCGGGCTTCGCTGCTGGCGAACTTGCGAATCATCCACTGAACCATGAAAGCGCCACGCGACAACGATGCATCACGTGGGCGCATCGCCATGTCGTTCCAGTCTCCGCGCTCATTTCCGGGAACGAGCTTTACGCGGTCCATCGCCGGGGAAGACCAGGGTGGCACGCGACTTCGCAGCGGCATGTGGCCCGAGGCGCGGTGATTACCTCACGCAGCGTCGCCCCTGACATAGGTTTGCCCTATGTGTGCCACATGAAACTCGTATTTCCGCCGTTCGGCGCCTTCAAATAGAGTCCACTCAACGGATAACTATTTGCTGGCCTGGCCAGACGGAGACACGCATGATCGACGCCCAACCACGTCCACCAAGCGCACGGAGGCGCAGCCGACTGGGTCACGCCCACTTCGATCGCAGCCCTGCCGACGCTTCCCGCAAGACCTGCTTGCTCAATCTTCGATCACGACAATCCTCAACGGTAGAGCGATGCGCTGCCGTTGCTCGGGCACTGCGTTATCTGCAGGCCGGTGCCGCAATCGAGAGTCGCCGGCCGATGGTCATCCTCTGAAGAGCGAATTCCTGCTGGACGTCGGCTTCAACGGCGCATAGGAGCGGAGGGGCGCCCACGTTCTCCCGCCCCGGTGATGGCGGTCCGACCGGTGACGCGCGAAATCCGGTAGCGGACCGCGCGAGAAAGGTGCCGTGTTGATGTGCTGTTCAACGGACACCGCAGGTTGCCGAAAGGCAGCAGCGCCGCAACTTTCGTCGATCTCCGGTTCTTTCAGTCGTCAGCAAGCCCTGAGTTGATCCACCGTTCTTTTCTGCGCACCGGCCGGTGTCAAAGCAGGGCCTCATCCGCGCTCGATCGGCACGGCAGGCCACGATGGCCTCGCCTTCAAACTAGAAGTTCAGGAGACAAGGATGTTGAACAAAGACCTAAGCCATATTGGAGCCGACAGTGTTTCGCCGGCCCCTTACTCCTCTATGTCAAGTCGCGTCAGGGGAATCATCGGTGCCTGCTCCGGGAACCTTGTCGAATGGTTCGATTTCTTCGTTTATGCATATACGTCGATTTATTTCGCCGCCGCTTTTTTTCCCTCTGGCAACCAGATTAGTCAGCTTTTGGCGACGGCCGGTGTCTTCGCCGTGGGATTCTTTATGAGACCACTCGGAGGCTGGATATTTGGATGGATTGCGGATACCCGAGGCCGAAAGGTGTCGATGATCATCTCCGTCTTCATGATGTGTGCCGGCTCGCTGATGATAGCGGTACTGCCGACCTATCACACGATCGGGGTCGCTGCACCTGTGCTCCTGGTTGTAGCTCGCCTCATTCAGGGCTTGTCCGTAGGCGCGGAGTACGGAACGGGCGCAACTTACCTTAGTGAGGCATCGGTCACCGGTCGCCGCGGGTTCTTCGGCTCGTTCCAGTACTTCACGATCATTTCCGGGCAACTGCTGGCCTTGCTCACAGTTGCCATTCTTCAGCACACGTTATCCCTGGGCGAGCTAAAAGAATGGGGATGGCGGATTCCGTTTTTCATGGGGGCGGTGAGTTCGATCGTGGTTGTCTATCTCCGTAGGGCCATGGTCGAAACCGCATCCAGGCAGGATATGAAGCGGAAAGGAGCGGGCTCCATCTCTGGCTTGCTTCAGCACAAGCGCGCTGTGCTCCTCGTGCTCGCCTTCACCGGAGGGGGGTCGCTCTATTTTTATACGTTCACGACCTACATGCAGAAGTTCCTGGTCGTATCGGCGGGAATGAGTCCCCAGGTTGTCAGCGTTGTGATGACTGCCTCACTCATTTGCTTCATGCTTTGTCAGCCCATCTTTGGCTTGCTCGCTGACAAAATTGGAGTCAAGACGCACATGCTGCTGTTTTCGGGCCTCGCGACTTTGCTGGCGGTGCCTATCCTATTCGCACTGAGGTCGGTAACGAGCCCATATATGGCATTTGGGCTTGTCGTATCGGGCCTGCTCATCGCATCGTTTTACACGCCGATTTCAGGTCTGGTGAAAGCCGATCTTTTCCCGGCGACGGTACGTGCACTCGGGGTTGGTCTTCCATATGCCTTAGCGAATGCGACTTTTGGCGGGACGGCCGAGTACGTGGCGCTCACTATGCGGTCCGCAAACGTCGAATCAACATTTTTCTACTATGTCGCGGTGCTTACGGGGATCACGTTCCTTGCCGCGATGCTGATGCCGGATCTTGGCAAGCACGGTTATCTAGACGGCAGCGGTCACATCGAGGCGAATACGGGGATTGGAAAGGCTTAGCCAGGCAAGCATTTACATGAGACGCTTGGCCGAACTGCTTATTGTGCGCTGAGAAGCCGGAAATAATCATGCGAGTTCATTGAGGCGCCGGCTTCTCGCTTTCCTGAAGTTGTAGAGAAAGCGGGTGTTGTGTGCGGAGTCGATTAACGCGTCTGAACTACAGTCTTACGCCGCCTCGGCATCGTACTCAATCGGGTTCATCAGGCGGTTATGTCACGCGGTAGATCGACCCGGACGGCGACAGACCGCCACGTCAGCACGATAGGAAAGTTCATTGGGGAGAGCCTGCTGTCAGCGTAGCCGTCAGGACGAAGTCATGGCGCATAGGGCGGTTCTATGGCCGCCAGTGGCAACTTGTATTTGTGCGAGAACCCCTCTTGGATTTAAGTGAGGGCTGAGGCGCCAAAAGTGCTTATGTATGACACGGCGAGATGCAGACATGAATGAAAAAGGGCAATCACTGCGGCGAAACAGAGAGCTGCTATGAGACGCCAGAACACGGAGACGACAATGAAACTAGTAGTGGCGGTGAAACGAGTCGTGGACTACAACGTCAAGGTCCGCGTGAAATCGGACGGCAGCGGCGTCGATATCGCGAACGTGAAGATGTCGATGAACCCGTTCGATGAGATTGCTGT
>NZ_FCNW02000071.1 GCF_001544475.1 Caballeronia humi
GGTGGTCGTGGTTTGGGCAATGGCGAAAACTACACGAAAGTTCTGGAACCGCTCGCCGACAAGCTCAACGCAGCGCTCGGCGCATCGCGTGCAGCGGTCGATGCGGGTTTCGTCCCGAACGATTACCAAGTTGGCCAAACCGGCAAGATCGTCGCACCGCAGTTGTACGTCGCAGTCGGCATCTCGGGCGCGATCCAGCACTTGGCCGGGATGAAGGACTCGAAGGTCATCGTCGCGATCAACAAGGACGCGGAAGCGCCGATCTTCGGCGTCGCCGATTACGGCCTCGTCGGTGATCTGTTCACCGTCGTACCCGAACTCGCCTCGACGATCTAAAACCGGAGACGACTCATGGCGACCGTCGAGCGCGCACTGCTGCACACGAGGCGCATCGAACTGCGCGGCTACAAGCGCTCCGACGGTCTCTACGATATCGAAGGCCGCCTCGTCGATACGAAAAGCTACGACCGTGTTTCGCACGGCGTCATGCGCAACGCGGGCGACCCGATCCACGAGATGACGCTGTGCATCACGATCGGCACCGATTTCCGCATCGTCGAGGCGCGCGCGGCATCGACGGTCGTGCCGTACACCGGATATTGCGACACCATCGCGCCCGACTACGCGAAGCTTGCGGGCATGACGCTCGCGGCCGGCTTCATGCGCGAGGTGCGAACGATGTTCAAGAGCACGCGCGGCTGCTCGCATTTGACTGAGCTGATCGGCGCGGTCGCGACCACTGCCTTCCAGACTATGAGCGAAGAAATCAACGCATCGAACGAGCGACAACCGTTTCAGCTCGACGGCTGCCACGCGCTGCGCACCGATGGCGACGCCGTTCGCACGTTCTACCCGAAGTGGTACCGCACTTCGCAACCGTAAAGGACACGCTCCAAAATGGACGATGCGCGAACCGCGATCCCGCGGCCAGGACAGTGGCATGCGCAGGCGGTGACACTCGCTTGCACGCTTGCGATTCAGGCGGTCGCCACGGCGGCCACGCTCGCGTTCCCGATCCTCTCGCCCGCGATGCCGGGCGTGCCGCCGGCAGCGGTCGGCGTGTTCCTGGCCGTGGTGTATTTCGGCGCGATGATCGGCAGCGTCGTGGGGAGCGCGATTGTGACGAGCCTCGGACCGATCAGAACGTCGCAAGCGGCGCTTCTGTTGCAGGGCGTGGCGCTCGGCCTGCTCGTCATCGACAGTGATGCGCTGCGCCTGCCCGCCGCGCTGCTCTGTGGACTCGGCTACGGTCCGATCACGCCGGCAAGCTCGCAGATCCTCGCGCGCAGCACACCACCGGAGCGCATGGGCATCGCGTTCTCGCTCAAGCAGACTGGCGTGCCGCTCGGCGGACTGCTGGCGGGCGCAATACTGCCGTTCATCGCGACGTTCTGCTCGTGGCGCGTCGGACTGGCGGGCCTGGCGCTCGTCGCGCTGATCGTGTCGATGTTCAGCACGCCGCTGCGCGTGCTCGATGCCGGCGCGACCGGCCGGCTGTCGCTGTCGTCGGCGTGGCGCCGGCCGATCGTCGAAGTGCTCGCGCATCCGCAATTGCGTTCGATGGCAATCGTGTCATTGCTGTTTTCCGCGTGCCAGCTTTCAGTGAGCGGCTATCTGATGACGTTTCTGCATCGCGACGCCGGTATCGGCCTCGCGCAGGCGGGGATGATCTACGCGGTCGCGCAGGGCGCCGGCATCGGCGGGCGACTGCTTTGGGGACATCTCGCGGATCGCATCGGATCGTCGCGCAAGGTGTTGATGGCGGTCTGCGTGCTACTGGCGATGAGCGCAGTCGCGACCGGGTCGTTCTCCGGCCAGTGGGGGATTGTCGCACTATGCGCGGTGTCGGCGGTGCTCGGAGCGACGGCGATCGGCTGGAACGGCGTCTTCCTCGGCGAACTCGCGCGGCTGGCGCCGAAGGGTTCGGTGGCGTCGGTGACGGGCGGGGCGCTCTTTTTCACCTACTTCGGTGTGGTCGCGGGGCCGCCCGCGTTCGGGTTATTCGCACAGCACGCGGAGAGTTTCGGGGCGGCGTTCGTGGCGCTGGGTATCGTGCCGGTGGTGGCGCTGGCGATGTTGTATTTTGCGGGGCGGGGGCGGCGCAAGAAATAAGACGAGGCGCTTTCCCTTCGCCATGCGAAGCACGGCGGGTGCGGCGATCGCGTCTCGCACCACGTCCCGCGACGCATGACCCCGAAACGCAGCGCATTCTGCCTTAGCAGAAAATCTTCTGTGAGGTGTGTGCGATCTCGCTCATTCCATCTCTGTAAGAAACCTTTCATTTCTCTCGCGACTGACTACACTGGTTCGAGAGCGACAGATCGAACGCCGACTGGGCGTGGCTCGTCCGGCTCCTCGATACGAAAATTAAAACGTCCCAAATAGATCTGGAGCCGGAGAGATCGCGCAAGAACAAGACAGCGATCCGAACGTTCGGCAGGATCTTTAGAGCGTACGCAATCAAGGCAAGATCAATTTCGGTGCATGCGCCAGGCATGTGCGCGCCCGCGCCGATTGCAGCCGCGAGGAGACGAGATGCCCAACGCCGCCGACGTGCAGTGGTTCAAGGACCAGTTCCAGAGCGCGGCGGAGCCTTCCCTGACGGGAACGCCGCTGACAATCGATTTGATCACCGCACTCGCTTGTCAGGAGACGGGGGAGGTGTGGCCGATCCTGCGCAAGAAAGGGCTGCCTGTCGCGGACATACTCAGGCTTTGCGTCGGCGACACAATCGACGCCAGCGGCGGGCGCGGCGCGTTCCCAAAAACCAAGGCCGATCTGCTGCGGGAGCCGCAAGGGCAGGCGATATTCACGCTCGCCCACGATGCGCTCGTGGAGATGGCACAGCACATCCCCGCATACGCACAGGTGGCCAGGAAGCCGGACAAGTTCTGTCATGGCTTCGGCATGTTCCAGCGCGACCTGCAGTTTTTCAAGAACGACCCCGACTACTTCCTCAACAGAAATTACGCGCAGTTCGCCTCGACGCTCGGGCAATGCATCGACGAGCTGAAGCGTGCGTTGAAGAAGTTGGGTTTCGACACGCGCACGTCACTCTCCGACCTTCAGCTCGCCGCGGTTGGCATCGCCTATAACACGGGCAGGTTCATTCCCTCCAAAGGCCTGAAGCAAGGCTTCTTCGACGGCAGTCGCTTCTACGGCGAGCTCTTGTTCGACTTCATTCAATTGGCGCATACCGTCGCGCCGCAAGCGCGCGCGCCTGCTTTGCCGCCCGCTGCGGACGGCGCCGCGCTGCTGCCGCTCGCGAGCCCCGTTACCGCGCAAGGGACGAGGTTCAGAGTCCTCACGCAAGACGGCATGCTGCGCTTGCGAAAGGCGCCCGAAGTGAGCGATCCGCCACAGGCCAACGTCATCGCGCATCTGCCGGTCGGGCATCTGGTGCGCGCCGTCACCGGTAAGCGCGTGAAGGGCTTTCTCGACGTGGAGACATCGCTTTCGGGCGCCCTGCTGCGTGGCTTTGCGTCGGCGAAGTTTCTCGAACCCGAAGCGCAAGACACGGACGTCCCCGTGACCGATGCCGAGGCCGCGCCGCCGTCGACCGGCATCGTCGCCGTGTATATGCCGCGCAAGTCGGGCGTGACGAAGCGGACCGGCCCCGCGAATGCGCATTCGCTCAACGAGCCGCGCCAGCCGGGCCGCAGCGGCACGACGCCCGCGCAACTGTGCGACGAACTTACGGCCATCATCGCGTGGCTCGCCGTCGACGATCCGGCCTGCCAGCGCTACCAGCCGCATTCCGGTCTGACGTTCTGCAATATCTACGCGCACGACTATTGTCATCTGGCGGGCGTCTATCTGCCGCGCGTATGGTGGACCGGCAAGCCGCTCACGCTGCTCGCGCAAGGCAAGCCGGTCGAGCCGCTCTATGGCGACACCATCGCGGAGGTGCGCGCAAACGATCTGTTTCGCTGGTTGCGCGACTTTGGTATCCCCTTCGGCTGGCGTCAGACGGGCACGCTTACCAAGCTGCAGCAAGCCGCCAATCAAGGTGGGATCGGCGTGATCGTCGCGCGGCGCAAGGAGGACGGCAAGTCAGGCCACATCGTGATGATCGTGCCGGAAACGCAGGAGCAGACCGCGCGGCGCGGCGCGGATGGCGAAGTCATCGCGCCGCTGCAAAGCCAGGCCGGCGCCAGCAATTTCCAGTATGGCCGTGGCCGCGCGAACTGGTGGAACGGCGAGGAGTTCGCGGAGAGCGCGTTCTGGATTCACGCCTAGCGGTTTCGATACGCGTTCCGCAATGTGCATTTTGAGGCAGGAGGTTCCCTATGTCCGATGTGATTCGTAACGCCACTTCCGCGTCCGGGATTCATCTTCATATCGACGCTGTCACGGTCAAGAAGCTGACGACGAGCCTTTCCGCGATTGAGCAGGTCGGGAATTCGGTCTGGCTTGCCGGCGACGAGTCCAAATCGCTCGCGCGCCTGACGCTGAGCCAGGGCGTCGACTACGACAAGCAGGCGAACTTTCCGCTCGGTGATTTCTTCCCGGCGCTACAGCGAAAGATCAATCAGGAGATGGATCTCGAGGCGCTTTCGTGGGACGAAGTCAATTCGCGGCTCTGGTTCGTCGGATCGCATAGCCTGCGCCGGAAGGACATCGAGGCAGAAAACGGTGCGCCAGTCGATGCGATATCTCGCGCGCTCGGCAAGACCGATCGGCAAGAGAACCGCTACGTCCTCGGCTCGGTGCAGCTCGGGGAAGGCGCGGCGGGCCCTTATACCGAGCCGATCGCAACGAGCGCCGCCGCGATTCCGTTCGACAAGGACACGAGCAGCCTGATCGAGCTCTTGAGGCAGGACGCCGCGCTCGCGCCGTTTCTCGGGATTCCATCGAAGGAGAACGGCTTCGACATCGAAGGGCTCGCAGTCGGGCAAGGGCGGCTCTTTCTCGGCTTGCGCGGCCCGGTGATACGCGGCCTCGCAAGCGTGCTGGAGTTTCGCATCGCCGATGGCAAGGACGTCGTTTTGAATGCGGACGATGCCGGCGCCGCGCCATACCGGCATCATCTGCTCGATCTCGCGGGCCTCGGCGTGCGCGATCTGTGCGTGCAGGGCAATGACCTTCTCGTGCTCGCCGGCCCGACGATGAAGCTCGACGGTCCGATCCGCGTGTATCGATGGGCGGACGCGCTTGGAGGGGAAGCCAGGCCCTTGACGTGCCTGTTCGGGATCGCGGTCGGCGAGGGCACCGATCATGCGGAAGGCATCGCGTTGTTCAGGCAGGATGCCCAGACGCGATTGATCGTGGTCTACGACAGTCCGGCCGACGTGCGACTGAACGGCGGCGAGTACTACACGGCGGATTTGTTCGATCTGGAAGCGCCGTCGACATGACGCCGGGGCGGCGGGTCGTCGCGACCGTAGTCGGTCAGTAAGTCTGATCGCCTATGACTCTGGCCACGGTTTTCAGCGACCGCTCGAGCGTAACCATATCGACGGAACCGAGCGCCAGTCGAATGGCATGAGGCACGTGAGCCGACGTCGCGAACGGAACGGCTGTCGATACTGAAATGCGTTCGTGCATTAGCGCCATCGCGATGGCGTCTGCGCGAACTTCGTGCGGCAGCGGGAGCCACACGAAGTACGACGCGGGATGGTTGACCCTTTCCAGCCGGCCGAGGACATCGGCAACGAGCCTTTGCCGCAGCGTGGCATCGCGCCGTTTGTCTTCTTCGAGCCGGGCCACCGTGCCGTCCTCGATCCAGCCACAGGCGATCGCCGTCATGATCGCCGGGGTATTCCAGGTCGTCGCCCGGATCGTGCGTTCCAGCTTGGGAATCCATTCGCGCGGCGCAGAGACGAAGCCGACGCGCAATCCCGTCGCGACACTCTTCGACAAGCTCGACACGTAGACCGTCGTTTCCGGAGCGAGCGAGGCCACTGGAGGCGGAGCATCCTGAACGAGGAACGCGTAGGCCGCGTCTTCGATGAGGATCAGCCCGTGCCGCCGGGCGATGGCAACCAGTTCGCGGCGTCGCCTCGCGCTCATCACCCAGCCGAGCGGGTTGTGCAGCGTCGGCATCACGTAGACGGCGCGGACCCGGCGTCGTTTGCAAAGCTCCGCCAACGCATCCAGATCGGGACCGTTCCCGGCGACAGGAATCGGCGCGAGTTCCAGTCGATTGGCTTCGGCGGCGAGTTTGAATCCGGGATAGGTCAGTGCGTCCACCGCCACGACATCGCCGGGCTCGAACAACGCCAATGCGACTGTCGTCAGCCCGTGCTGTGCGCCGCTCACGAACAATGCGGTGTCGGGCGACGCTTGCAGACCGCGGCTCGCCAAGTGGCGCGCCGCCGTCGCCCGCTCGTGTTCCCGGCCGCCGTGCGGCTGGTAGCGAAGCAGGGACTCCAGGTCACCGGCGGCCGCGAGCTGACGCAGTGCGGCTCTGAGAATGTCGGCCTGACCGGGCACGGACGGATTGTTGAAGCTCAGATCGACGGTGTCCGCGGTCCACGCCTGCAGGTCGATGCCTTGCCCGGGAGCGAGCGGCTCCTTGACGAACGTGCCGCGACCGGTTTCGCCGCTCACCAGGCCCATCTCCCGCAATTCCGCGTAGACACGCGTGGCCGTGACCAGCGCCAGACCTTCGCGAGCCGCCAGATCGCGATGCGTCGGAAGACGCGTTCCGGGACGCAGCCGGCCCGCGCGAATGTTGTCGGCGAACTGATCGACCAGTTGTTTGTAGCGGGCGCGAGCCATGGTTCAATGTATCCATGACAATTATTTGATTGTATCGATTATCGGCCGTACGATGGCGCGATACAACCTTTCCCCGCGAGGAAGCCATGCACATCGCCATCCTGACCTTCGACGGCTTCAACGAACTCGACTCGCTGATCGCCCTCGGCATCCTCAACCGGGTCAAGACCCCTGGCTGGCGGGTGTCGATCGCGAGTCCCACGCCCAAGGTGCGGTCGATGAACGGTGTCGTGCTGGAGGCGCAAGCGACGCTCGAAGACGCATGCGAGGCCGACGCGGTGCTGGTCGGCAGCGGAATCCGGACGCGGGATGTCGCCGCCGATGCGGCGCTGATGTCGCAACTGAAGCTCGACCCTACGCGCCAGCTCCTCGGCGCGCAGTGCTCGGGCACGTTGATCCTCGCCAAACTGGGCCTGCTGGGCGGCGTTCCGGCCTGCACGGATCTGACGACCAGGCCGTGGGTCGAAGAGGCCGGCGTGGCCGTGCTCAACCAGCCGTTCGTAGCGAGACAGAACGTCGCGACGGCGGGCGGGTGCCTGTCGTCGCAGTATCTGGCAGCGTGGTTCATCGCGCGCCTCGCGGGCGTCGAGGCGGCACGCGACGCGATTCATTACGTCGCGCCGGTGGGGGAGAAGGAGGAATACGTTACGCGCGCCATGGCGAACATTTCGCCGTTCCTTCAGGAGGAGGAACGGCCAGCGACTTTGGATATCCGCTAGACGGGGGTGTTCCGACGGGGATTCTCGTGGTGAGGGCGTCTGGCACGCGCGAGTCCGGCAGGACGAAAGCAATTGATGGCCGCGCGCGGTGGTGATCGATCTCCTCGCGGACAAAGAGCCGCAAGTGCGCAGAAAGAAATCGTGCTCGCGAATGCTGAAAGCGCGGTCTTAACGGCCATGCGCCTCTCGCACGCACACATCGCCTTTGCGCTTCGCGATGGCGGCGCTCGCGGCGGCGTAGTCCTCGGAGAATGCACGCTGCGCAAAACACGGCGCCGACTTCGCGAGCAATGCATCGATCGCCGCGAACTGCTTGTCGAACACCCAGGGCCGGCGTGCGAGCGTGCGATCGTTGAGCCAGTACGGACTCCAGTCGCGGGTCGTCTCGATGATCTCGCGCGCGAAGTCCGGCCCGTACTCGAGCCCGCCCTCGATCACGACGTCGATATACGACTCGACCAGCGGAAACTTCGCGTCCGGAACCGGCAGCCCTTCGCCCGGCGCCTTGCCTTCGGCCTTTGGCACATAGACCCAAACCGTACCCTGCGCCGGCATCGACTGCCAGGACACGGCCTCGATGAGCGCGCGCGGCACCTCGACGCGCACGTAACCTTTTTCGCGCGCGTCGAACGCGGACATGTCATTGCCGGCGACCGGATAGATCACGCCATTGATCGTCATCGGCGCCTCGCCCTCGAAAGGGTGCCGCAGACCGAGCGCCGTGAACCCCGAGCCCGCGCGGTCGCTCCAGCTTCGCACGTAGCCGAACGCCGCCGAGACGCGCACCGGAATCGCCGCGACCGGTTTGCCGGCCGTGGCATCACGCGATGGCGTGTTGATGAGCGAGCCGTAGCCGAAGATGAACTGCGTGGGCTGATCGGGAATACGCGTTCCCCAGAAGTCGGTGGTCTCCGCGTGCGCCGCGACGCCGACGACGAGCGCGAGTGCCGCGACGAATCCTCGAAATCCCGCCATCGATGACATGGTCAGATCTCCAGCCAATGCGTTGCCGCTGATGATCGCCTTTCCCGAACCGCACGGCAACTGTGTGCGCCAAAATCGGGGTCCCGTTCGCTCCGTGGCAAAGTTTGCCATCGAGCGCCTCGTCGGCGTCCGTCAAGTCCGTGAACGGTTCGCATCGGTGGTATCGGGATATAGTGAGACTTCAAAGGCCAAAGGTGACGGCTCTCCAAAGTGCAGCTTTACAGGGTGGGGACAGGATGACTATCAATTCCGAAGTAGTCAGCGAACCGCAGGAATCGCCTCCCGAATCGCTGCGAACGCTGGCAGCGCACCTCGAGCGAGCGCTCGACGCAGGCAGGAACGTCGTCTTGATGCGCCGCGATGCGGAGAGTTTTTCCGTCTGCCTAGGCAACCCGGAAAACGAAGACGACAAGTTGAAAAGCCTCGGGACCCTGACTGCGTCGACGGTCAATGAAATACTCGAGTCGACCCGGGCCGGTGCAAACCGGCTAAGCGTCGGCGACGAGGAGTACCGGTTTTTCCGCAGCTTTACCCAAATCGACCACATCGGGGCCGTGGTTTTCGCCCCGGCGTAGCTTTTCGAGAGCAAGGCGCTGACCCGAACAACGATCAGGCGAGTTTCTCGTGCATCCGTACGAACCACCACCGCCACCGGGATACCTCATAAAAACGCTCAGTGGTTTCGATGGTCCGGCAGGTGGAGAGCTCCGCGTATCTTCCGGCCACCATGCCGAACTTTGCGCTTGGAACTTCCTCCTCCGTCCATTGGCACCACCAGTTTTTCGCATCGTTGATGAAACAATACGGGAAGCGCTGGGGGCGGCCGGGATCATCCGTCTCCCAGTAAGAAACTGAATTCTGATCGGCCAGAACCCTGTAAGTCAGCGGGACGACGGTCATTTCCGTGCCACGGCACACTCCATCGACCGGTTTTTCGTCGCATGAAAGCATGTAGACGGTCGCTTCATTTCTGGAGGGCATCCAGGCGGAAATCGGGCCAGAGAAAGCGAAACACCCCGCAGCGACCACGAGATAACCGATCAGTCGGTTCATTCTGTCGACACCTCCATGGATGGTCAGCGGCTGAAAGGTCGGGGCAAGGTACGCGGCTGCGCGTACCCAATGGCAGTCGCAAACGGACGACGTCGGCCCGATGATCGCGCCGGATCAGCGGGCAGCGCATGAAGGATTTTGGGAGGTTTGATTCTATAACGCCTCGGCCCGCGACGTTCGGGCCCCCTAACGCCTGACAACCCGCCTCAGCGTTTCCGACGGCGTCTCTCCGAACAGCTTCCTGTAGTCGCTGGAAAAGCGCCCGAGATGCGTCAATCCCCAGCCCATCGCGATCGAGGAGATGTTGCGTTCGGCGCGATCGGCGAGGATGTCGCGGCGCACCGCTTCAAGGCGGTATTTCTTCAGATACGCCATCGGCGCCTGCCCGACATGCAGTTTGAAGCCGTCGAACAGCTTGTAGCGGGAGACGCCCGCCGCCCGCTCGATGTCTTCGAGCGTGAGATTTTCGCACGCGTTGGTTTGGATGAATTGCTTCGCACGCAGCAGATAGTGCGGGCAGGAAGGACTCAACGCATCGACGAGCGCCGCCGAATAGTTATGCGGCTGCGACAACAGCAAGCCCTTGAGCAGCGCCTGTTCCAGATCGCCCGCCATTTGCAGGTGATTCACGAGCGGCCCGCTGCCTTCCATCTCCGCCAGCATGAACCTGACCATGCGCCACCAGGTCGCCTGGTCTCCGCTGGCGGCGTCCATGCCGGATTGAAACGTCAGCGGCGCGTCGAGCGGACGTTGCAGCAGTCCTTCGAGCACCTGACGCAGCGCGGGACGCGGAATCGCGACGATGATCTTGCGGCAATTGCCGGTGATTGCGAGGTCCTGCGCGTCGTGTGGGGACACGATCAACCCGTGATCCCGGTCCGAATGCCACCGCTGGCCGTGCGCGTCCAGTTCCTGCTCGCCGATGAGCGGCAGGCTCACGCTGTAGCAGTTGAGCGGGGTATCGGGGCTGACGGACACTGTCACGTCGGTGCCGTATTCGACGTAGCCGAGCGTCGTCGACATCGCGCGCAGCACGGTGCCCGAGTGATGAAACTGCAGTTGCTGCGGGCTGTGCACGCGCAACCAGTGCGGCCCGCAGATCGTGGCCATCCAGTCGCGCGCGCCGTCGAGGTCGCGGCGTTCCGCTTCTACGCCACGGCTGTCGTGGCCGGCTTGCGCAAGCATCGGTTCGTTTGCCATTTGCCCTTTGACCAGCGCAAAGTGTAAATGAGGTCAAACCCGATGCAAATCGGTGCGCACCCGGACGGACAAGGGGCTGGTTTCCCCAGGCCCCGCGCGCCACTCAGGCGGTCTGACCGGTGTTGCTGTCGGCGAACTTCTCGTAGTACAGGCGGCCGCCCTCGATACCCTGATCGGCGAGCCATCGCTTAATTGCCTCGACCATCGGCGGCGGTCCGCATACGTACATGTCGAACGGATTCGATTCGAGAAAGCCGCGGTCGAAGTGCTCGGGAATCAGCCCGGTCTTGCCCCGCCACTCCGGCGCGGGGTTCATCACGACGATTTCGCAGGCGAAGTTGTCGATCGTCGCGACATAGTTCTTCAGACGCTCCAGTTCGCACAGGTCGCGCGCGTTCGTCACGCCGTAGTAAAGCCGGACCGGCTGACCGCAGCCGCCTTTTTGCGCGAGTTCGTCGAGCATGCCTAGGAAAGCAGACAGCCCGGTGCCGCCCGCGACCATCACGAGCGGCCGCTCGGCCTCGCGCAGGTAGAACGCGCCAAGCGGCGCTTCGAATTCGATCGTCTGGCCCGGCTGGCAGCGCGCGCGCATGTAGTTGCTCATCACGCCGTCCGGCAGGAGACGGATCAGAAACTGCAACTGATTGCCGTCGTTAGGTCGGTTCGCGAACGAATACGACCGCCACGCGCCGGTCTCGGGCACCTGCAGGCGCGCATACTGGCCCGGCAGAAAATCCAGGCGGCGCGGATGGGCGGCGGCATTGACATGCAGGATCGCGGTCGTTTCCGAGACCTGCTGCACCCGCGTGACCTGCGCGGACACGACGCTCGTGCCGCCCGTCTGGCAGAGGCTCGAGTCGTAGTCGAAATAGAACGACGCATCGGACTGCACGCGCGTCTGGCACGACAGCATCCTGCGCTGGGCCAGATCATCGGCCGTAAGTGCTTCGTCGTCGACGTACTCCTGGCTGTAGCTGCCTGATTCGCAGCGTCCCTGACACGTTCCGCAGACGCCCTCGCGGCAGTCGAGCGGAATGTTCACGCCGTTGCGAAGCGCTGCGTCGAGCAGGATTTCGTTCGGCCGGACGTCGAAGAAAACAGTCTTGCCGTCCGCAAAATTGAAGGCGACCTTGTGGCTCATGATGACGCGCCTCTCACAGATGATAGAAATCGAGCACCGCGTTGATGCGGTCGTTGAGCAGTAAGACGTGCTTGCGGGCGATCTTCCAGCTTTCGCCTTCGGGGCGCAGGTGATAGGTCACCCGGCCGAAGAAGTGCTCTCCGAGGCCCTGACGCGCATAGAACGTCGACCAGTTCGCCTTGACTTCGAGCAGGCCCCCTTCGATCTCTGCGGTCCGCACGTTGCTGACCTGATGCATCGTGCGCGGCAGTGGCGTCGAGGCCGCCGACTTGCCCGTGCGCAACCGGAAGACGCGATCCTCGAGGCCCGAACGGTTCGTGTAATAGATGAGCGACATGCCGCGTTTCGGGTCCGTGGTGTACTCATGCTCGGAGTCCCACTGCGGGACGTGGAACACACTCTCTTCATCAAAGAGGTTTAAATACTCGTCCCACTGCTGCGCGTCGCACAGCTCGGCCTTGCGATAGAGAAACTGCTCGATGGAATGTTGAAGCTGTCGCATGGTTCACCCCTCGTTCGTGTCGTTCGACTGCCGGGCGAGACCTTTGAGCAGGAACTCGCGCCACGCGCCGTGCTGATTGATGTACAGGCCTTCGTGCGTGAGCTCGGTGCCGCTCAACACGGGCCCGATGCCGAGAAGCCGCGTGTTCGCCGTCTCTCCCTCCACCCACTTGTGATGACCGCGCGAGATGTCGCTCCAGCGTTCGAGCCGCGCCTGAAAGCCGCGCTGCTGCTCGCGGAACTCGACGAGATCGTCCGGCGTACCCATGCCCGATACGTTGAAGAAATCCTCGAACTGGCGGATGCGGCTCTCGCGATCCTGATCCGACTCGCCTTTCACGCCAATGCACTGACTGATGATCTCCGTCTTGTTCCATGCCACCGGCCGCACGATGCGCAACTGGGAGCTGATCTGGTCCATGAAGAACAGGCTTGGATAGATGTTGAGGTTGCGCAGGCGGTGCATCATCCACTCGGCCTTCTCCTTGCCGTATGCCTCGAGCAGACGCGGCATCACGCTTGCGTAGCCGGGACGCACGGCCGGGTTCGGCATGTCGCTGAAGAGCACGCTATGACCGTTTCTGAACGAGAACCAGCCGTCGTCGGTTTCGGCATCGCCCGCGCCGAGCTTGCTGTAGTCGAGCGTGCCGCTGGCGGACTCGCCCTTCTGCGCGTTCGCTTCCTGGCGATGCTTGACCGTCGCCACGTAGTTGTAGTGCACGGTGCTCACGTGATAGCCGTCGAGTCCGTTCTCGTTCTGCAGCTTCCAGTTGCCGTCGAAGCTATAGGTGGACTTGCCCGGCAGCACTTCGAGCTCTCCCGTCGGCGACTGCGCGACCATCATGTCGAAGAAGATGCGTGCGTCGCCGAGGTATTCCTCGAGCGTATCGGTGCCTTCGACGTCGAGGCTCACGAACACGAAACCTTTGTAGCTCGCGACGCGGGCTTTCTTCAGGCCGCGTTTGAACTTGTCGAAGTCCTCGCAATACTCGCCCGGTGCCTTGACCTTGACGAGCCGTCCGTCGCTCTTGTAGCACCAGGCATGGAACGGGCAGGTGAATGTCGACTGGTTGCCGCGGCTCATGCGCGTGAGGGTGGCGCCGCGGTGCTGGCACGCATTGATCATCGCGTTCAGTTCGCCGTTGCCGTCGCGCGAGATGATGAGCGGCTGGCGGCCCGCGCGCATCGTCAGAAAATCGTTCGGCTTCGGAATCTCGCTTTCGTGGCATGCGTAGATCCAGTTTTTCTCGAAGATGAATTCCATCTCGAGCTCGAACAGTTCCGGCTCGGTGAACATCTCCCTCGCGATCCGGTACACGCCTTCCGCGGGGCGAAAGTCCAGGCAGCCGCCCACGAATTCCTGCCACTGTGACGGGGTTTTGCTAGTGCTCACGGTGCTCACGATCTGTCTCCTCCTGCCGGTTCACGGCGTTGCAATTGATTGCTGGCAGGGGGAATTGAATACCTGATCGATGACTGGAGCTATCCGGCTACTCGACGTTCGCTATCCGTTTATTTTGGCGTTTGAGATGGCGGCTTTTCCGGGATTTCGTCGTGCTACCATCCATTCGCAAGAGCCGAGGAACGTCGCGCCCAGCATCGAACGGGGATCAGCGGCTGCGAGCAGTACCGGCCCAATATGTTTCCATGCGCGTGGAGAAAGAACATGGCTCGACTGCTGTCGGTGAACGTCGGACTTCCGCGCGATATCGAATGGAAAGGCCGCACGGTGCATACCGGCATCTGGAAGCATCCTGTACAGGGCCGCTGCTGGGCCGGTCGGCTGAACCTGAACGGAGACGGCCAGGGCGATCTCGGCGGACACGGCGGGGAGCAGCGTGCGGTGTTCGTCTACCAGATCGAGTCGTCGCGCTACTGGTGCGAGCAACTGAAACGCACCGACTTCGTCCACGGACAATTCGGCGAGAACTTCACGATCGAAGGCATGCCCGATGACGATGTGTGCATCGGTGATCGCTACAGGATCGGCGGCGCGCTGTTCGAGGTCACGCAACCGCGCGTCACTTGCTATCGGGTCGGCATTCGCACGAACGAGCCGCGCATGCCGGCTTTGCTGACGTCGAGCGGACGGCCGGGGTTTTACTTCCGAGTCTTGCAGGAAGGCGAAGTCGGCGCTGGCGACGAAATCGTGAAGGTCGGTGAAGCGGACGCGCGCATGACTGTCGCGCAGATCAATGCGCTGCTGTATTCACCGGATCATGCGCGCGACCGGTTGGAGCGCGCGTTGCGAATCGATGCGCTTTCGCCCGGATGGCGTGGGTCGTTCGAGGCGCTGTTGCGCAGCCAGGTAGCAGGCGCTGGAAGTGGTAACGCGGGACTCGCGCCCAGATCGGCGGCACATCCGGTCGTGCCGGGATTCCGGCCGCTCAGGGTCGCGTCGATCGTGCCGGAGTCGGCTGAGGTCGTCTCGTTCACCTTCGAGAGTAACGACTCACAGCCGCTGCCAGCGGCACAGCCTGGTCAGTACATCGTGTTGCGCCTGAATCCGACGCCGGGCGGTCCGCCGCTTTTGCGTAGCTATTCGCTCTCGGGAGATCAGTCCGCAGAGCGCTATCGAATCAGCGTGAAACTCGAGCCGGATGGCAGGGCAGGGACCTATCTGCATCAGCA
This sequence comes from Caballeronia humi, assembly GCF_001544475.1. GTDB lineage: Bacteria > Pseudomonadota > Gammaproteobacteria > Burkholderiales > Burkholderiaceae > Caballeronia > Caballeronia humi. The sequence goes on from NZ_FCNW02000071.1 coordinate 14,953, forward strand.
CCTGAGGGTGGGCGATACGATCGATGTCAGCGCGCCTCGCGGAAGCTTTGTTCTGCTGCCCGGAGAAAGGCCCGTGGTGCTGCTGAGCGCAGGCATCGGCGTAACGCCTGTGCTCGCGATGCTGCATGCGTTGTCAACGGCGCGCTTGACGCAGCCCATCTGGTGGATTCACGCGGCCCGTGACGGGCAGCACCATCCGTTCGACGCCGAAGCGCGACACATCATGCTTGCGCTCGCCCGCGTGCATCGCCATGTCTGTTACAGCAAGCCTCACGCGAATGATCGCTTGGGCGAGGATTACGATGCGATCGGTCACCTGTCGCAGCAAGTTCTGGACGAGATCGGGATCCCTCGTGACGCGGATGTGTATCTGTGCGGTCCGGTTCGCTTCATGGCCGACATGAAAACAGCGCTCGCGAATCTCGGCTTCGCGCCGCAAAGCGTTCATGCGGAGACGTTCAACGGCGGGGAGTCGTTGAATCCCGGTATCGTTGGCGGCGCGTCGCGCGCGCCCCATGTGCCCGAGGGCGATACAGGCACCGGGCCGCTCGTATCGTTTGCACGCAGCGGGGTCGCCGCGCACTGGAATCCGTCAGTCTACGAGAGCATCCTGGAACTGGCGGAAGCGTGCGACGTACCGGTCCGGTGGTCGTGCCGGTCGGGTGTCTGTCACAACTGCGAGAGCGGACTGGTGTCGGGTGCCGTAGGCTATGAACCCGATCCTCTCGATCCACCCGCCAGCGGAAATCTCCTGATCTGCTGCGCCAGGCCGCAAGGCGACGTAGTGATCGACATTTGAGGAACGTTCGTCGCCTCAACGCGCGAGTTCCTGTTTGCCGAACGCCGTCTCCCATCCGCCGCCCAGTACCTTGCACAACGTGATGAGGTTGGTGGCGGCTTCGGCCTTGCTCTGCTCGAGCTTGCTTTGAGCGTCGAGCAATTGCCGCTGCACGTTGAGGACGTCCAGAAAATCGACCGCGCCCGCCTTGTACCGCTGCTGCGCAATCGAAAGCGCCTTCTGGTTCAGGCTGACGACCGTTTTGAGGCGATCGCGGCGTCGCTGCTCCGCGTCGTAGACGACGAGCGCATCGTCCACCTCTCGCCAGGCTTGCAGCACCGTGTGTTTATAGACGATAGCCGCCTCCTGCTGCTGTGCCTCGCGCAAATGAAGCGTTCCCTTGAGACGTCCGCCTTCGAAAATCGGAAGCGAGATCGACGGCCCGATGACAAACTGACCCGATGCCCAGTCAGCGAGACTCGAGAGTTGAAGGCTCTGGAACCCCGCGCTTCCGTTGAGCGATATGCGCGGATAGAAGTCGGCCTTCGCCATGCCGATCGCTGCGGTGGCGGCGTGAAGTTGAGCCTCGGCTTTCCTGATATCGGGTCTGCGCTGCACCACCTCTGACGGAACGCCGATCGGCACCCGCTCGGGAAGCGCGGGAACATCGCTCGCCTCGTTCAGCATTTGCCGCAGTGCGCCCGGTTCCCTCGCCAGTAATACGCCGATCGCATTGATCGTGGTCTCGCTACGCGATTCGAGAATCGGGATCACGCTCTCGATCGACTCCGCCTGCGCGGCGGCATTGGCTACGTCCAGATTCGTGACGACGCCTTCATGTGCGCGCGTCTCCGTGAGCTTCACCGTATCGCGGGCGATGCGAAGATTCTGCTTCGCTATCTCGATGAGCGACTGAGTGTCGCGCAACTCCACGTAGTCTCGCGCGAGTTCGGCACGCGCGGACAACAGCACTGCATTTCGATCCTCGTAGGAAGCATCTGTCATCGCCGTCGCGGCCTCGACACCGCGTCGAACGCGACCCCAGAAGTCGAGTTCCCACGAAGCATCGAAGCCGAACTGATACAGGTCATACGCCGGCGAGCCTTTGGAACCTGGCAAGGGCGCCACACCGAGCGGCGTGTCCCCTGCGGCCGATTGCACCTGACCTCCGGTCGGCGTCACACCGAGCAGCGACAGGATGCCGTTCGGGCTGCCACGCTCGCGATAATAGGATGCGGCGCCCGTGACGGTCGGATACTCCTCGGCACCAACGATGCGCTGCTGGGCCCGGCTTTGCCGCAGTCGCGCCGATGCCGCAGCCACGTCGAGGTTCGCGTCGGTCAGCTCTTTTTCCAGTAAGTTCAGCGTGGGATCGTTGAAGAGCGTCCACCACTCCGGACTGAATTCCGATTCGATTGCCTTGCTCGATGCCAGCGCAGACTGGGTTCGGTTGAACACCTCGGGCGTGGACGTCTGCGGACGTTCAAAATCAGGGCCGACCATGCAGCCCGTCATCACGAACGACGCCAATATGGCGAGCACCAACGCACGCAGGGAGGATTCGCTCGCGTTCATTTCGAGGCCACTCCCTCGGTCAGTGCAGCGCCACGCCGGCTGACGGCGACTTCCGCTTCGACGGAAAGCCCCACGCTCAATTCGGATGCGGCCTGTTGTCCGCGATCGATCGTGATCTTGACGGGCACGCGCTGGACGATCTTCGTGAAGTTGCCGGTTGCGTTGTCGGGAGCGATGGGGGCGAAGCTCACCCCGGTAGCGGGCGCGAGACTATCGACATGGCCTTGAATCACGACGCCTGGGAAGCTGTCGACCTTGATACGCACGCTTTCGCCGGGACGCATGTTGGTGATCTGGTTCTCCTGGAAGTTGGCGACGACGTAGGCGTCCGAGAGCGGGACGATCGCAAGCACCGGCGCACCGGGTGTCACGAAGGCACCGACCCGTGCGGAACGCCGCCCGACCTTGCCGTCTACCGGTGCGTGGAGTTCCGTGTAGGACAGGTTGAGCTTTGCCTGCTCCAGTGCAGCTTCAGCACGCGCCAGCGCGCCTGCGGCCTTGTCGCGCTGGGTACGCAGTACATCGAGGTTCTGTTCGATCGTCCTCAACGCGGCCCGATCGTGCGCCTGCTGCGCGATTTGCTGCGTCAGCGTGCTCGACGCGTGCTGTTGTTCCTGCGCGGTGCCGGCCCCCGCGTCCGAAAGGTTCTGGTAGCGCGAAGCGTTCGCCCGTGCAAACTCGATGCCGGCGTCGTCGGATCGAAGCGTCGCGCGCGCCTGCTCGACGAGCGAGGGCTGCCGCGCGATCTCGGCGTCGAAATTCGCCACCGACGCCTCAGCCGCCTTCACGTCGGCCTGCGCGCTCATCAACGCTGCGCGGAAATCGCGGTCGTCGATCCGCAACAGAAGTTGACCGGCTCTTACCGACTGGTTGTCGACGACGAATACATCGGAAATCTGACCCGCGACACGCGGCGCGACGAGCGTGAAATCGGCCTGTATGTAGGCATCGTTCGTCGATTCGGTGTTCGAGCTGGAAAGATACTTCCAGGAGGCCCACGCCACGACGACAAGCGCGACGGACAACGCGGCGATGCTGACAAGTTTGAGATGAGAGCGGATAAAAGTCGACATGGGTATCGTCCCTTAGTGGGAGGAGGGCGGCGTAGTGGTCCACGGTGGGTAGATACGCACGGGTAGCACTGGAACAAGTAAAAGAAGGGCGACGGCAACACCGGCCATCACGCGATAGAGGTCTGCCGATGTCAACACGACAGCCTGCTCATGGACACGGTGTGCGAGTTCACCGAGACCATGTGCCGCATCGATGCTTTGACTCGTAATGAGGGCGTTGTTGCCAAGGTGATCCACGAGCACGTGCGAGTGAAAGTGTTCGCGCGCCGTGCCCAGCCCTTCGATGAGGCCCGTTGCCACAGCCGCCGAAAACGTCTTGAGCGAGTTGAACATCGCAGACGCGAACGGGCCCTCCGTGGGTGGCAATCCTGTAGTGACGCCCATAAGGATCGACATGATCACCATCGGTTGCGCGGCGATCTGCAGCGACTGGAGAAAGTAGAAGTTCTCACGCACCCATTCGGAGGTCATGAGGCTGCCCATCAGGCACGTCGTCACCATGAGAGACAGTCCGATTGCCATGACCCATCGGCAATCGACGCGTTTGAGATTGAGGACGGCAGCCGTCAAGGGCAGAGAAATCAGCAGCGGGATGGCAACAAGCAACGACAGCGGCGCCGTTTGCAGCGGCCGGTATGTGTGAATCCTCGCGAGATACTGGCCTGGTATCGCCGCGACACCGACAAGCAGTATCACCGCACCCGTAAGCGTCAAAAGTCCATGCGAGAAGTTCCTGCGCGATAGCAGTTGGAGCTTGAAGAACGGAACGGGCTGAAACCATTCGTTGACGAGGAACGCTACGAGCAGCAAAGTCCCTCCGATAAACATTACCCGGATGAAATCGGAATTCAGCCAGTCGAGTCGATCGCCTTGCAAGAAGCCGATCACGAGCATGGCGACTGCGGGAAATCCGGTGAGGAATCCGGTCCAGTTGAAAGAACGCAGCCGTTCCAGTTTGAGCGGGTCGGGCGGAAGCCCCTGCTGGATCGCGACGCAACTCAACACGCCAAGCGGCACGATCTGCCAGAAGACCATTTGCCAGCTCACATACTCTGTCCACAACGCGGCGAGCGGTGTGCCGAGCGCGGGTCCGAAGGTCGCGGTGAGCGCGTACCCGGCAAGCCCATACAGCTTGACCTCCGGCGGAAGATAGCGCAGCGCGACGATGATGAGCATCGGCGGGAGGCATCCGCCGGCGATGCCTTGCAGAACACGCAACATATAAAGCGTGAACAGGTTGGGCGCAAAAGGGCAAAGGAACCCGAAGAACATCGTGGCGATCACGGCGCCGATCGTGAAGCGCTTCAACGTCAAGGTGATCCCGAACCACGGTGCGAACACCATCGTGGCGACGTTAGCGGCCTCGAAGAGAGTCGTCAGCCAGGTCCCATCGTCATGCCCGATCGAGAACACGCCTTGAACGTCGATCATTGCCAGGGCGGTGACCTGTTCGTTGAGTATCGCCAACAAGGACGCGAGCAACATTCCAATCAGACCAATAGCAAGTCGCAGTGACAGCGCGGCTTGTGCGGGCTTTGCAGGAGTTGCAACGGGCTCGGGCGATTGCGTGACCGGTGCCTCTTGCGTCTCGACTATTGATGGAGGGACGGCATTCATGAAGGGTTCGCTAACTATCCGTGTTCTATTCGCCATCGCGTCTGAAGGTCATCGCGAAATGACTAAATAAATGTAATGACTCAATCGAGATTTTTTCGGATTTTCACTGTATGTCGTTATCTTTAACGACATAGAGAATTGTAGGGAAATGAGCCACATTTCCTGAAGCGACATTAGGCAGGGTATTCGGCCAATTCGTTTGCGAATCTTGCCAACGACGCTGCCAGGGCGCCTAAGAGCGCTGTCAACGGGGAGGTCGTGCTTCGGAATGGTTGGAGTATAGTCTGCCGTCTTTCGCCATCCCTAAGAAATTGCAATTTCTCTCCTCGCGTCGAGCCGCCAAGGCACGGTAGTTGCCTCACGCCGTCGGCTGAACCGCCTCGAAGTATTGCGGCGCTTCCCGTCGATCGAACATTCCGTATTCCCGGATCACTCGAATGTGCCGAGTCCGCACGTCCTCCGGCAGCTTCGCATCGCGTTTGAACGCTTGAGCCGCCGCCTTATCACGCCACGTCGCGACGACGATCATATCGCCAGGCGTCAGCAGTGCGTCGAATACGTCCCAGGCAACAAGGCCGGACGCGCCTGTCTCTAGTCCAATTGATTTCGCAGCCGCTTCAGCGCCTGTTCGCCGGGCCCATTCAGGCGCGCGCTTCGCATCAAGCAACGTCACCACCGTGCCAACCCCCGTTTCCGTGACGTCCAGGCGCTGCTCGAGCAAGACCTGTCCCGCGGGGACATGCGTGTCCGCTACGATCTGCCCGATCCGCAAGCGATAGTCGGCGAAGACGCGATCACGCGCCGCCTGCTGCACCTTGTGGTGCTTCGTTTCGGTTCGCCAGCGCACGAGCGACTTCTCGTCGCGCCAGCTGGATAGCGAGAGAAGCCATCCCTCACGCGTCAGACTCGCATAGCGGTTGTTGTCGATAAAGCCGTCGATCTTTTCGAGTTCAGGCCGCAGGAGCTTCGCCATACCGAGATAGACATCGAATTGTTCGGGTATGGGATTGACTTCAAGCATTGCAGAAAACATGACAGATCCTTTCGCTAATGTTCAATGGCGGCTTTGCTGCCCGCTTTGGGTTGATTCATTGTCTGCGATGAGCCGTTATTCGCGAAGCATTGGCAGGTTATGAATTGAGCCAATGAGTGCGCAAAACTTGCCACGGGAATCAAAATGGCAATTGCAGTCCTCGCCATTGGAAAGAGTCTTTGTCGCGTCGACTAAGATGGGATTGCGCCACATGTGGAATTGGTCCGGCGCTGGCCATTCTGTTTCTTCTTTGAGCCAATCGAAGACGGGGGCCATCAATACTCGGGATAGAGTGCTTACAATCGCGCAGATCGACCAGGGCCTGGAGTTCAACATGGACAGATTGCGTGAGATGGAGGTTTTCGTCGCCATCGTCGATCGTGGCAGTTTCACTGGCGCGTCGGAGAAGATCGGACTGTCGGTTGCCGCAGTCTCGCGGGCGCTTTACTCGCTCGAAGCCCGGCTGGGCGCGCAACTCCTTGCGCGGACGACCCGTTCGGTCCGGCCGACTGACGCAGGCGTGGCTTACCTCGATACCTGCCGCAAGGTGCTCGACACCATCACGGATGCAGAAGCGAATCTTGCGTCCTATAACGTCAATCCCGTCGGGACGCTGACGGTTTCCGCGCCCGTGCTCTTTGGCCAGCGCTATATCGCTCCGCTCGTGAATGCCTTTGCGCTGCGCTATCCGGACGTCAGTATCAATGCCGTATACATCGACCGGACGACGCGGCTTCTCGAGGAAGGCGTGGATATCGCCATTCGTATCGGCCATCTCGGAGACTCCACGACCTTCGCCGTCCCGTTGGGCTTCGTGCAGCGTCGAACGTACGCCGCGCCCGCTTATCTCGCGGCGCACGGGGAACCAGCTCATCCCAGGGACCTCGTTCGCCACGACTGCGTGTCCTTCACGGGCGTGACGCATCCGTTCGAGTGGGTCTACAGCGAGAGCGGTGCGAGGCTGCCGGTGCGGCTTCATCCACGGATGATCGTCGACCTGGCTCCCGCAGCGGTTTCTGCTGCCATCGACGGTGTGGGGATTACACAATTACTGTCTTACCAGGCGGCTCCCGAGGTACAGAACGGAAGACTTCGGCCGGTCCTGCCGGCATTCGAGCCTGAGGCAGTTCCGGTGAATTTGCTGCATGTGGAACGCCGAGGCGCGAGCGGCAAGATTCGGGCTTTTCTCGAATTCGTCACTGAGACCTTGCGCAGGAACGCACAGCTTCAGTTGGTGGAGGGCGCTGCAGTGGTGGACGCTAGGGCATCGGCAAGTTCGCGATAGGCGTTCACTAGCGCATCGAGGCTGAATGCGCGGTTCAGGCCGCTGGGGTTTGGCAATACCCATGTGCGTGCACCACCGAAAGCCTCTGGTTGCAACCCCCACAGGATGTCGCGCTTGCCGGACATGGCGGAAATCGCCATCTTTCCGAGGAAGGCAATGTATTTCGGCTCATATCGCTTTATCTTTCGCTCGAACGCAGAAGCCGCTGTCTCGATCTCCATACGCGACAGCTCGTCCGCGCGTGCCGTTGGACGCGTGACCACGGTTGTGAGACCGCACCCGTACCGGGGGAACGCGTGATCGTCTTCGGGACGAAGCAGTTCGGGAGTAAAGCCCGCGAGATGCACGACACGCCAGAACCGATTGCCTCTGCCCGCAAAGTGGTGGCCCGTCCCCCCGCGTCAGAATACTTGTCGCTCCAATAGAATCAATGAACCGGGGGCGATGATGAGAAAACGAATTGGCAAAA
>NZ_FCNW02000072.1 GCF_001544475.1 Caballeronia humi
CGCCCATCTTCGGCACGGTTCCGAGCGAAGCACCATTCGACGGATCGACGACTTCGAAAGTCGCGCCATCGTCGGCGCCTTGCCATTCGCCGTCGATGAACGCGTCGTGACGCAGGAGCGTGGGATCACGCAGCATATCGTTCATGGGATCGCTACCTTTCGATGTTCGGGAAGAGTCAACTGCTAGCAACCAGCGATTGCACCGTGCCATGTTCGTGATCGCCGATGTAGATGCCGAACGTATCTTCGGTACGTTCCTTCACATAGCGTTGCAACATCGACTGCACCGCCGGGTCGCGAATCTGGTCCCACGGAATCTCGTTCAGCGGAATGAACCGCACGGGCGCGGCTGAATGGACATCGTCGGTGATGCGTCCGCGATAGTAGATGTTGACGTCCTGCACGCCCTTCCCCGGCGTTTCGTACACGGCGAAGAGGAAGTTGAGATTCGCGTTGAGGCTGTACTTCGCGAGCAGACCGCGCAGGCTCGAAGGATCGCTTTGCGGTTCGAGCTTGGTGCCTGTCGGCAACTCGAGCCCCGCCGACGTCTCGACGAACGCGACACCACGCGGACCTTCGAGAATCGCCCCGACCCTCGCCCGCTGCGCCCCCGAAGCAAGCGCGTCCTGCGAAAGACCGAACTGCACGTAGGCGCCACGGCAATAGCCAAGAGGCGTCGCGGCCGTGTACGTAAAGTCCACTACGCGACCCATTAAAATGATGTGGTCGCCTGCATCGATCACCTGATGTGTCTCGCAGTCGAAGCTCGCAGCTGCGTTGTCCATCAGCGGGCTGCCGGTCGTGCGCGCGTGCCACGCGACCTGCGCGAACTTGTCGGCGCTCTTCGACGCAAAGACACCGGAGACGGGCCGCTGATCGTCGGCCAGCACGCTGACGGCGAAGCGCTGCGTCTGCGAGAAGACGGGATGACTCGACGCCGTCTTCGCGATGCATACGAGGATCAGCGGGGGGTCGAGGGACACTGACGTAAACGAGTTTGCCGTAAAGCCTCGCGGCGAACCATCGGGCTGAATCGTCGTGACGACTGTCACGCCCGTCACGAACGCACCCAGGGCCCTGCGAAAATCGATGACATCAAAATCGGCCGAAGTCATTTTGCTGCTCCTGAAAATTGACGCGTGGCTTCACGAACGAACTGCAGCAGACGCTCGTTCACGATCTGCGGTGCGGTCACGTTCATCATGTGACGCTCGTTCGGAACGATCTCGGCGCGAGCATTGGGCGCCGCCGCCGCCATCGATTGCGACATCAGCGGGCTCGAATTCGGATCGCACTCGCCCGTCATGAAAAGCGCCGGCACCGACAGTTGCGGCAAGCGTCCGACATGCGCCTGATCGGAACTCGCGAAAAGCTGATAGGTGCGCGCGTAGCCGACCGGATTCACCGATCCGAGCAACGAGCGCACCAGTTCCGCGACCTGCGCGAGATGCCCGGGCACGGGATCGTCGAACCAGCGTGCGATGGTTGCATCGATGCCCGGTTGCTCGGGCCGTGTGCCTTCGAGCGACGCGGCTCGCTGCAACACCGCGGCCCGCTGCGTGTGCGTGCGGTCGTACACGGCATTGAGCGCGACGACGCTCAAGACGCGCGACGGATATCGAAGCGCAAACTCGAGCGCGATCAGCGAGCCCATCGAATGACCCACAACGTGCGCCGCATCGATGCCGAGATGGTCCAGCAAACGCACGAGTTGCGACGCATATTCACCGAGGTCGGGCTGCGCGCTCGGCAATGCGCTGCCGCCGTGTCCCAGCATGTCGTATGAGACGATGCGGAACTCGTTCTTCAATGCGTCGACTTGCGGCGCCCAGACCGAGCGGTTCATCCCGACGCCGTGAATCAGCACGAGCGCGGGCCCCTCGCCCGACACGCTGTACGACGTACCGTCGAACATGCCGCTCGTGCCGCTCAGGCCGGACGCGTGGCTGACCGTATCAGGCTTCATTCGTTCCAAGCTCCTTCAGGTCCTGATACCGGTCGCCGATGCGATGATGCGGCCGCCCGCCGATCGAAGCGCCAAGCGCGATCACGAGTTCGTCGGGCGCGGGTGCATCGATGATTGAGAACTGGATGGTCAGGTAGTGCGAGCGCATGCCTTCGTCCGCCTTGTGCATCAGCGGAATGCTGACGGGGCAGTTCGGGCCGCCGCGCAGGTTCGTGAAGCTCAGATAGCTCTTGGCGCCCACGGCCTCTCGAAACTTGTTGCCAAAGCGCAGGGTATGAATGAGCGCCGATGCATGCTCGATCTCGCCCGACGTCCCGACGATCGCAGCCTTCCCATACCCCTCGACTGCGGCGCCAGAGCCTGCAATGCGCAGGATTTCGCTCGTCAGGACTTCGCCCAGTTGCGGCGCGAGTCCGTGGATCTCCGGGCGCAGGTCTTCGACGAAACCGCGACCCGCCCAGGGATTGCGCAACACGGCTGCTGCTGCAAATAGCTTCAGTGGCTGCTGCGCGGTCTTTCCGCCTTCGATGAACGTCTCTTCGACATACGTGACCAGCTTGCGAATTTCGAGCTTCATGTGACCTTTCTCCGGTGGCAAACGCGCCGCGCGTCATGCAACGGCATCCTGTGAATATTATGGTATTCCATATTACTGGATGCAAGAAGTTTTGCCGACCAAGAGGGTTTACGATGAATGCAACCAGCGAAAAAAAACCGCCGGAATCGGCGGTCGTCATCTGCTGGACTGAACTAGCAAAGCCTCAGGAACTGGTCTCCGCCGCCTTTTCTGCAAGCGTTGCCATCGCAATTGCGGCCGTGAGCCTGACGTGTTCGTACGAAGCCGCAGCGGCTGCGTCGCCGTCTTTTTTGCCGATCGCGGCGAGCAGCTTGTTCATCTCGCGATTCGAATCCACGCTGCGTCCGGGTGAGGCAATCGTCATCGCGCGCAGCTGATTGATTCGCGCATTGAGCGACTTCACGACCTGATGCATCATCATTTTGTGGCCGCCGGCAAACATCGCCTCGTAGAAGAGTTCCGTATAGGCCAACACTCGCTTGAAGTCTTTCTTTTCGAACGCATCCTCGATCTCCTTGCGGATATCCCGAAGCTGTTTCACGAGACCCGGGGTGGCTAGTTCGGCGCATGCCCGAGCGGCCTGCGATTCGAGCAACGCGCGTATTTCATAGATTTCCTGCACCTGCTCCGGATCGAGCCGTGCGACGATCGGGCCTTGATGCGCGATCGTTTCCACCAGCCCTTCCGTTTCCAGATGGCGCAGCACCTCACGCACGACAGTCCGACTGACGCCGAGCTGCTCGCACAATGTCCGCTCGACGAGCCGGTCTCCGGGGCGGTAAAAACCCGTCGAAATAGCTTCACGCAACTTCTCGAGGGTCAACTCGCGCAAGGTCGGGGCGCTGCGATCAACACGCATTAGTTCGGTCATGGCAATGGTTCCAGGCACGTTATCGATCGCTGGTTTTCGGAATCCCATAGTATCGCATGCGCATTTTGAAAGCCGATATCAAGGTGCTTCTAGGCAGGAAAAATCCGGCCGCTGACGCGGTCCCAATCCAGCCAGGCGCGTGCACCGATGCTCAAGTTGGTTTCCCGTGCGCCAATGGAGGTCCGCACGTCGATCTCCTGATCCCATGGCGTCGAAACCGCGTAGTGCATCGTGTCGCCAAGATAGGTCACGTCACGTACGGTGACAGGCAAGCCTTCGCCCCTTGCGCCCTCTGCTTGCCAGTGGATGCGAATCTGTTCCGGGCGCAGCATCAACGCACCGTTATCGCCGGAATTCAGGCTGTGCTCGAAGCCACCGACTTCGATCGGCCGTCCGTTCGGAAACACCGCTTGAGCGGCGCCATTCGAGCCTTCGAGCTTGACCGGCAGAAAATTCGAGTTGCCGATGAAACTGGCGACGAACTTCGACTCAGGCTTCGCATACAGATCCTCGCCAGTTCCAATCTGTTCGATCCGTCCCTTGTTGAAGACCGCGATCCGATCGGAGAGGCGCAACGCCTCCTCCTGGTCATGGGTGACGTATAGGATCGTCACACCTGTTTCCTGATGGATGCGGCGCAGTTCGAACTGCAATTCTTCGCGCAACTTCTTGTCCAGCGCCGAAAGCGGTTCGTCCATCAACAACACTGGCGGGTCATAAGCCAGCGCCCGCGCGATCGCGACACGTTGTTGCATACCGCCGGACAACTGTCCGGGCATCCGGTCGCGGCAGTCGCCGAGATGAACGAGCTTGAGCATGCGTTCAACGGTCGATTTGATCTGCGCGTCGGGCAGCCGGCGCACCCGCAGCGGAAACGCCACGTTTTCACCGACGGTCAGATGCGGGAAAAGCGTGTAGCGCTGGAACACCATGCCGATATTGCGTCGGTTCGGTGCAACCGACAGCAGCGACTTGCCGTCGAGCAGCACACGGCCTTCAGTGGGCGACTGAAAACCAGCGACGATATATAAGGTCGTGCTCTTCCCCGATCCGGACGGCCCGAGAAAGGTCATGAACTCGCCCTTCTTGATATCGAGCGACACCTGATCAATAGCGACGACCTTGTCGTAGGTCTTCCGAAGACGTTGAATCTGAAGAAACGGCGCGCTCATGCTTTACCCCTTTTGAGTACGAGTCCAAGCAACATCAATACAACGGTCAGTCCGACCAATAGCGAGGATGCGGCGGCGATCACCGGCGTCAAGTCCTGCCGCAGCGTGCTCCAAATGCGTACCGGTAGCGTCTGCAGGGTCGGACTCGCCATAAAAATTGATACGACGACTTCATCCCACGATGCGAGGAACGAAAAAATGGCAGCGGCGAAAAGACCGAGGCGAATCGCCGGCAGCGTCACCCGCAGCTTGGTTTCAAGCGGCCCTGCCCCACAGATCAATGCTGCGTCTTCCAGCGACGTGTCGAAGCTCTCGAGCGAATTGCCGATCGCGATGATGGCAAACGGCAAGGCGATGATCAGGTGCCCGATCACGAAGCCGATTACAGTGCCGTTCAATCCGATGCGCAGGAAAAAGCCATAGAGCGCCACGGCGAGCACGACTACCGGCAGCACCATCGGCGTCAGGAAGAACGCTTTCAGCGCGGTACGGCCACGAAACTTGCCACGCGCCAGAGCGAGCGACGACAGCAAGCCGAGCGTGACCGACAGCGCCATCACGACAAGCGCCAGCCCGACGCTCGTGAGCAGCGAATCGAGCCAGGCCGGGTCGGTGAAGAGCACCTTGTACCACTGCAATGTCCAGCCCGGAGGCGGGAAGATCAGCCATTGAGAGTCGCCGAACGACAGCCCGACGATGAATAGCACCGGCAACAGGAGAAACAGGGACACCGCAACGCCGATGCTGACGAGGAACCAGCGCAGCGGCCCCAGGCGGTCGAAATCGAGCAACATGAGTTCCTCTCCTTAAGCGGTCTGTGTCGTTTGCGCCTTGCCTGAGAAGCGCAACTGCACGAAGTACAGCGAGAGCGTCACGAGCAACAGGACAAAGGCCGCCGCGCCCGCCAGTCCCCAGTTCAGCAGTTGCTGCACGAGCTGGGCGATCAATTCAGCGAGCATCATGAAATTGGGTCCGCCGAGCAGCGCGGGTGTAACGAAGTAACCGAGCGCCATAACGAACACCATCAACGCGCCGCTGGCGATGCCAGGCATGGCGAGGGGCAGGAGCACACGGCGAAACGCCTGCCAGCGCGATGCGCCGCAAATGGCCGCCGCACGCAACGTCGACGGGTCGATGTTGCGCAGCGTGGCGTGCAGCGGCATGACGAGAAACGGCAGCATGATGTAGGTCATGCCGATCGTCACGCCAGTCAGATTGTTCACGAGCGTCAGCGGCTCCTGGATCACGCCGAGCCACATCAGGAAGCGGTTGATCGGACCGGTCTGCTGAAGCAAGACCATCCATGCGAAGGTTCTCGCGAGAAGGTTGGTCCACATCGAGAGCAGCAGGATCGCGAAGACAAGCTTGCTGATCCAGCGCGGTGCGATGGCGAGGAGCCACGCGGTGGGAAAACCAACGACGAGCGTCACGGCCGTGACCACGAATGCGACGAAGAACGTATTGCCGAACACGCGCAGATACGTGGTCGATCCGAACAGTTCCGCGTAGTTCTGAATCCCGGGCGACGGCTCGAGGACACTGCGCAACAGCAACGAAAGCACCGGCAGCAGGAAGAACACAACCAGCAACAGCAAAGCGGGCAGTGCCAGTCGTGCCGACCGCGAACCGGGAACAGGCAGCGAAACGACGATCGGCTCGTCCGCTGGCGTACTTATAGCGTTTGACATGGAGTCTCCTCGCGAATGGGCCGCCTCACCTTATTTCGATTGCCACGCGTACCAGCGCTTCGAGATATCGTCGCGATGATCCGCCCAGTACTTCATGTCCAGATTGATCTGGGTCGCTTTGTGCTGGTCCGGCTGGGTCTTCGCGATGTCGGGAGGCAAGAGCGCGGCCGACTTCAGATTGACCGGCGCATAACCCGATTCCTCCGCGAACTTCGCTTGCGACTGTGCGCTGGTGGCGGCGGCGAGGAACTTCATCGCCTCGGCCTTGTGCTTGCTGCCTTTGGGAACCACGAGCATGTCGGCTGCCGTCAGGTTCTGGTTCCACGAAATGCCGACGTCCACGCCGGTCTTTTGCAGCGCATGCAGGCGGCCGTTCCAGAACACGCCCATCGGCGCTTCACCTGACGCCATCAACTGCTGGGACTGCGCACCGCCGCTCCACCAAACGATCTGGCTCTTGATCGTGTCGAGCTTCTTGAACGCCCGATCCAGATCGAGCGGATAGAGCTTGTCGGGCGCAACGCCATCGGCGAGCAGTGCGACTTCCAGAACGCCCGGCGCCGCCCATTTATAGAGCGTGCGCTTGCCCGGAAAACGCTTGGTGTCGAAGAGATCGGTGAAATTGGCGGGCGCCGCGTTCTTGTACGTCGCCTTGCTGTAGCCCAGCACGAACGAGTAGTAGAAGCTGCCGACCGCGCCTGGAGAGACAAAGCGCGGGTCGAGATCGCTCTTGTTCACGACTGAAAAATCGATCGGCTCGACCAGCCCGTCGCGAAGCGCCGCATAGGCGAAGTCGCCTTCCACGTCGACCACGTCCCACTGCACATTGCCGCTCTCGACCATGGCCTTGAGCTTGCCGTAATCGGTCGGGCCGTCCATCAGGACCTGCACGCCAGACGTCTGCGTGAAAGGCGCGGCCCAATTCTTCTGCTGTGCGGACTGGGTCGTGCCGCCCCAACTGGCGAACACGATCGGCGCTGCCGCCAACGACGGTACGGCGGCGGCAACCAGTGCGGACATACCCACTACACGCGCGAGGGCACGCAAACCAATGTGCTGCTTCATCACTACTGCTCCTTGAGAGGGTACGGCTGGCATTTGGACGGCCGATCGATGCGACGCGCGTTACTTGAGCGGCGAAAACGCTGCCGGCTTCATGATCTTGCTTTCCATCGTTTCGAGAAGGGCCTGTATCTTCGGCGCGAACGCCTGCCAGGCGGGATCGTTGGCCAAGCGCTGCCGGCGTGCCTCGCGATCGTCGAGGCTCGTATAGGCCCACATGTGCACGATCTGGTTGAGCGGGCCGATCTCGGAAAAGAAGTAGCCGACGAGCTGCCCGAGATGGCGCTTCTGCAATTCGATGCCCTCCTCCTCGACCAGCTTCAGATACGCGGGAACGGCACCGGTGCGAACCTTGTAAGTGCGGATTTCGTAGTACATGGCTTAGCGCATCACGAAGGGGTCGGCGATCGGTTCATCGGACGTGCGGATCCACACCGATTTCGTGCGCGTGTAATCGAGCACGGCATCGAGACCGCCCTCGCGGCCGAGGCCGCTCAACTGATAGCCGCCGAAGGGCACGATCGGCGAAACCGCGCGGTACGTGTTCACCCAAACGATGCCGGCACGCAGCGAGCGCGTGAGGCGGTGAGCGCGCGTGAGGTCGCGTGTGAACACGCCGGAGGCGAGGCCATATTGCGTGTCGTTAGCGAGTGCGATTGCTTCAGCTTCGGTGTCGAAGGTCATGACGCTGAGCACGGGTCCGAACAATTCCTGCGACACGCTCGGCACATCGCTCGACGGACAGTCGACGATCGTCGGCAAGAAATAGAATCCTTCGCGATGTTCTTCGGGGCGGTGTCCGCCAGTCAGGAGCTTGCCGCCGGCTGCAAGACTGGCAGCGAGCACGGATTCGATATGCTCACGTTGCCTAGCGGTAGCCAGCGGACCCATTTCAGTCGCAACGTCCTGCGGATCGCCGATACGGATCGCCTTGGCCTTTTCAACGAGCCTCGCAAGCAGTCGGTCGCGGACGCCGCGCTGCACGAGGAGTCGCGAACCCGCGACGCAGCTTTGCCCCGTCGCCGCGAAGATGCCCGCGATAACCGCATTGGTGACGCTGTTGACATCGACATCGTCGAACACGAGGACGGGTGACTTGCCGCCGAGTTCCAGCGATGTCGCCGCAAGGTTCTCGGCGGAATTGCGGACCACGTGGCGCGCCGTTTCCGGGCCGCCCGTGAACGCGATCTTCGAGACGAGCGGATGGCTCGTCAGCGCTTTTCCGCAATCGGCGCCGAATCCGGTCAGGATGTTGACCACGCCCGCCGGGAAGCCGGCTTCGTGTACGAGGCGCGCGAATTCGAGCAGCGGTGCGGGGCCCTCTTCCGACGCCTTGAGCACGATCGTGCAGCCCGCTGCGAGCGCCGGTCCGAGCTTCACCGCCGAGAGGAAGAGTTGCGAGTTCCACGGAACGATGCCGGCCACCACGCCCACCGGCTCGCGCCGCACGAAGGCCTCCATGTCGGGCTTGTCGACAGGGAGGTACGCGCCTTGAATCTTGTCCGCGACGCCTGCGTAATAGCGGTAATACTCCGCGACATAGCCGATCTGGCTGCGCGTCTCGCGAATGATCTTGCCAGTGTCTGCGGTTTCGAGTTCCGCGAGTTGCTGCGCATTCTGCGTGACGAGTTCAGCCAGCCGATACAGCAGCTTGCCGCGCTGCGTAGCGGTTAAACCGGCCCACTCGGGCGCGGAGAGCGCGCGATGCGCCGCTCTTACCGCGCGATCGACGTCAGCTTCGTTCGCTGCGGGCATCGTCGCCCACGGCTTGCCGGTGGCCGGGTTGATGCTGTCGAAGGTCCGCTCCGCATCGCAGAACACGCCATCGATATAGTGCTGGAACGACTTCATGCCATCTCCTCGTTGCGAACCGTGATCTAGCGAGCGTCGAAGGCGGGCATCACATCCGCGATGAACAGTTCGAGCGACTTGCGCTTGCGCTCGAAGCTCATGTTGCTGTCGATCCAGAAGCTGTACTGGTCGAAGCCGAGTTCCTCGAAGTGCTTGAGTCGCGCGATGACATCGGAGGGCTGGCCGATCACCAGGTTCTTGCGGATCTGCTCCGGCGTGTACTGCGGGAACGAGGCGATATCGGCGTCGGTCAGCGGTTCGATAAAGCCCTGCTCGACCGGACGATCGTTCTTAAACCACTTGCTGAAATAGCAGTAGAAGCGGCTCAGGTCGGCGACCGCGGCATCGACTTCTGCCTCGCTCGCGCCGACGAAGGTGTGCATGAGCATCATGATCTGCGGGCGCGGCACGTTCGGGTTCGCCTTGCAGGCGGCCGTGAAGCGGTCCATCAGGCTGACGACTTCACCATCACCCGCTGCGAGCGACGTGACCTGCACGTTGCAGCCGTTTTTGATCGCGAACTCGTGCGAGTTGGGGTCGCGCGCGGCGAGCCACATCGGCGGGCCCGGCTGCTGGATCGGACGCGGCACCGGCGTGGTCGAAGGCCATGACCAGAACTCCCCTTGGTGCGCGTAATCGCCCTTGAAGAGTTGCGTCAGAGCCGGAACCAGTTCGCGCATCCGGGCGCCTGCGCCGAACGCATCGAGGCCGGGCAGGAGGCGTTCGTATTCGAAGGAATAAGCACCGCGCGCGATGCCGAGGTCGAGCCGTCCGTTGCTCGCGACATCGACCATGCCGGCTTCACCTGCAAGACGGATCGGGTGCCAGAAAGGCGCGATGACTGTGCCGGTGCCGAGCCTGATGCGCTCGGTGCGCGCGGCAAGATAAGAAAGGTTGATGAACGGGTTTGGGGCGATGGTGAATTCCATCGCATGATGCTCGCCGACCCAGGCCGTCTCGAAACCACCCTTTTCTGCGATCTGCACGAGTTCGGTCAACTCGTCGAAGAGCTGGCGATGCGGCGTGGCGGCATCGTACCGTTCCATGTGGACAAACAACGAGAATTTCATAGTCGACCTTTTTTTGTTCCGGAAGGGAGTTCGAAGCATCCTGGAGCCAGGCGATGTTTCTTTTGCGTTGGTATTACGGTATTCCAAAGACACGCAATGAGCAAGGTCTATGATGTTATGGAATACCATAATATTGAGAGAGTAAGGCGGGCTGATGGGCGCTCGAAGTGGACACGAGGAAGGTCTGGGGGCACGCGTCCGGGGGAGAGAATTGAAAAAACACCGACGGAGCGATTGTGCGTCGACCTCTCGTTAACCCGAAGGCGCTGAAAGATGCGGCGATGGCAGTGAGCTTGAATTTGCAGACTTATGCGGGTCCGGAAAAAGTCCATACCGCCCGGCCGCCGCGTACGAATTCGTCAAGGCCGACGAAGGCAACTTGCGCTTGCAAATCAACGCGAGCGACTGCAGGACTTGCAACATGAAGGACCCGACGCAGAACATCGTCTGGATGACGGTGGAAGGCAGTGGGCCGAACTACGCCGAATGTGAATTCACGATCCCGGCTTCGCGACCACGGCGATACGCATGCGAGCATGCGTCGTCGCCGGCCACTGTGGATTTGCAATCCCTAGCCAGCGAAAAGGCGGACATCGCGATTGGATATATCGCGCGCGTGGATACGCATCAGCAATTGCTCGCTTCGCAGTTTGGAACGCAGCGGTGGTCGATCCGGCGAGGGGACTGAGTCGCTTATCCAAATCACGCCGCTTGCGCGAGGCCAATCTACTTGCGTCGCCGGCACATCATCACGCTCAGCGGCGTGAAGTCGAAATCGATCAGCGCAAGTCGCTCTTTCACACCGTGGTCTCGCGTTCCATTTCGGTCCAGTCAGGAACTATGCGCAACGCGCGCATGAGGAGATCACAGCGTTCAAAGAGTCAACGGTTGGTTCTTTACGGCCTGCACGCCGTTTTCGGTTCTGCGAGTGAAAACTAGGAACCCGGCCGTCACGCCATCGATCATGCGAGGTGATCGTTCGCATACGTGCAACAGGCTCGACGTGGAATTCGAGCGGCATGTCGAGACAGACGCTCCGAACGATTTTGACCAGCGACGCGCAGAACGTGCATACGTACGTCGCCCATGGCCCCGCGTTTGAGGCGGTCGAATCATTTGTCCGGGCTTGCTGGCACATGGCGCGCAAACGCTTTGCGGCCGGCTCAAAGCGCGCGGTTCCAGCGCAAGAGTTTGAAGGTTGTTCGCAGTCTTTCTTGCCCGCCGCAATGATTCCGGTCACTACGACGGTAATTGGAGTGGCCGCGACTCGAATCAGCGTGTATCCGCCTGCCTCGGCTGGCGTGGCGTCGGGAGCGTTTCGTGTCGACGGCTCGAAGCCCAAAAAACTCGAACCTACTGAAGCTCATCCGTCTGACGTTCCGCGGTCTTTTTCTGGTCCAAAGCGAGCGCCGCGATCAGGCTGATAGCGGCATTGACCGCCAGCCACACCCCCACCATCGCACTGCTGTGGAAGGTGTGTGTAAGCCAGGTGAGAATGGCTGGTGTGAAGCCGCCCAGAACGGCCGCCGCCACTGCCTGTGCAAATGCGTATCCGGAAGTCCGCGCATTGGGAGGAACCAGTTCCACCATCGTCGCGACCTGAACCGCGCTGTAGGCGGCGTAGATGAACGAGAACCACAATTCAACGACCGCAAACTTGAAGATAGTCGGTCCGGAAGAAAGCCAGAGCATCGTCGGATAGGCGGTGATCGCTGCCAGGAGCGTTACCACGATCAGGACCGTGCGGCGATTGAATCGGTCCGCCACCGTCGCCATGATGGGCAGCCAGAACAGCACCGACAACCCACCGAAGAACAGAATGATGAAGCCGGCAGACTCGCCGAGGTTCAGGCTCTTGATGAATGTCGGAGCGTAGGTGGTGATGGTTTGGGACGTCACCGTCGCCATCGCCACCATTCCCATGCAAAGCGCAATCGTCCGCCAGCCCGTCACGAGACTCGTACAGATCTCGGACACCTTGGGCGCTTTCTTTTTCGCGGCGAACACCGATGTTTCTTCGAGACTGGAGCGCAGCCAGAACATGACGGGAATCACCGTGCACCCGAGCAGGAGCGGGATACGCCATCCCCATGCGTGCAACTCGTTCGGCGCGAGCCAATACAGCAGGATCAGGCCGACCAGCGAAGCCGCCATCACCGAAAGCTGCTGGCTTCCTGCTTGCCAGCAGGTATAGAAAGCGCGCTTTTTCGGTGGTGCGATTTCCGCGAGATACACGACAACCCCGCCGAGCTCGGCGCCTGCCGAGAACCCCTGAAGCAGGCGGCCGAGCAGCACGATGATCGGCGCCGCGATGCCGATGCTCGCGTATGACGGCGTGCAAGCGACAGAGATGATTCCGACCGACATCAACGACAGAGCGAGGATCAGCCCTTTACGGCGCCCGTGACGATCCGTGTACGAGCCAAGGACGATGGCCCCTACCGGCCGGGCGAGAAATCCGAACGCGAACGTCATGAGCGACATCATCAGCGAAACATACTCGTTATCGCTCGGGAAAAACGTCTGCGCGATGTATCGGGCGTAGTACCCATAGATCATGAAATCGTAGATTTCGAGCGCGTTGCCGGCCACCACCTGGATGATCGGCTTCACGGCTTCCTTCGATTTCTCGGCACTCGCGGAGGCCTCTAGCGCGAGCGCCGGTGATCCAATTGCAGTGTCCTTCATGGTCTGCTCCGTTGTCAGTGATGGCGCCTGCGTGCTGCGCGCCCTGCAAGGTCAAAAAGATAGCGCAATCATTAGAATGAATGATTGCGCTATCTTTTAGCTGCGACAAGTCGGGTTAACGTGCAAACGCGCCGGCACGCAGACGCGAGGTCATGCGTTTGACAGACTGTCAGGCGCTCTCGCGATCAATGATCGAAAAGCCGGTGTCCATGCGCCCGCCAGCCAGCGCTGTGTCCCGTCTCCCGGCAAAGCGCGCGAGTAGCGCCGCAGCAGTGTGTTTCCCGATAGACGCGCCATCGACTTCCACCGTCGATAGCGCCGGGTAGACGTGGGCCGCACTGCTGAGATCGCCGAACCCCATCACTGCCAGGTCGCGAGGCACGTTCAAGCCGCGGCTCGCGGCTTCGGCGAGCACGCCTTGCGCGAGGGTGTCCGAGCTGCAGACGATGATCTGGGGGCATTCTGTGGCCAACATCCGGCTCAAGCCCTCTCGCCCAGCCCGCAACGTCGCGGGTGCCGGAAGCACCTCGAACGGCACGCTGGTCTTCCCATGATCGGCCAGCTCGTCGATCAGGCTTCGGCAGCGGCGCAGCCCGCGAGGATCATCAACGGAAACGACTCCGAATCGGTCATAGCCCTTGGCGAGAAGATGTCGCGCCACCTCGACGCCCACTTGTTCGTGCGAAAAACCGATCACCATATCGATTGGCTTGTCGCTCAGGTCCCAAATCTCGACGACCGGGATCTTTGCCTTGGTCAGGCGTTCGACCGTCGCTTCAGTGTGACTCGTTCCTGCCAGGACGATGCCGTCGGGGCGCCGACCGAGGATCGCTTCGACCAGCGTCTCCTCCTGGGAGGTGGAGTAGCCGGTAAGCCCTAGCAGCGTTTGATAGCCCGACGCATTCAAACCGTCCATCAACGCCTGGACGGTGTCGGAGAAGATCGAATTGGCGATCGTCGGGAGCAATATCGCGACGAGCCGGCTCTTGCTGCTCGCAAGCCCTCCCGCCAGCATGTTCGGGACATACCCCGTCGCCCGCACGGCATCCAGCACCTTCTTTGCGGTATCGCTGCGCACTAACTCCGGCCGATTCAGCGCGCGTGACACCGTCATTGGCGCGACGCCTGCCACGCGCGCGACGTCGATCAGCCTCACGCTTTCCACCTGATCGGTGCTCGTGGCGGGCATGTTGCGCTCCGATTTTCTGGCCATTTTGGTCCCCTTCGATAACACCGAGATTCAACTGCCGCACACGACCTTGTTATTTACTACGTGTAGTTGCCGGGCGTTCGCGCATTTAATCAGTGTAAACCACGATGATTACGCAATCAATTCTACTTGAATGATTGCGCAATCATTGTATGATCGACCGATGAACAACGTGCGGCACGCTAAGAGCCGATGACCGCGGCACACCTCTTTCGCTACCAGGAATACGTCCATGAACGCCATCGATACTCGTATCGCCGACACCGCCACCGTCGACCGCATCACGTGGATCCGAATTGCCTCCACCTTTCTCCCGCTCGCCAACCCGATCAGCGACGCGAAAGTCCTCACCGGCCGCCAAAAGCCGATGACGGAAATTGCAATCCTGTTTGTCGAGATCGAAACCACCGACGGCCATCGGGGTTTGGGTTTCAGCTATTCGAAGCGCGCCGGTGGCCCCGGCCAGTTCGCGCACGCCAAGGAGATTGCGCCGACTTTGATCGGCGAGGACCCAAGCGATATCGCCAAGCTGTGGAACAAACTCGCGTGGGCCGGCGCGTCGGTAGGCCGCAGCGGGATGGCTGTCCAGGCCATTGGCGCCTTCGACGTCGCGCTGTGGGACCTGAAGGCGAAGCGCGCCAACCTGTCGCTGGCAAAACTGCTCGGCTCGCAACGTGATTCCGTTCGCTGCTACAACACCTCGGGTGGCTTCCTGCACACGCCGCTCGATCAACTGCCGACGAACACCGACGCATCGCGCGAAAAGGGTATTGGCGGTATCAAGCTGAAGGTTGGACAGCCCGATTGCGCGCTCGACATCCACCGCGTCGAAACAGTGCGCAAGCATCTCGGCGACGCTTTCCCGCTGATGGTCGATGCAAATCAGCAATGGGATCGCCCGACTGCGCAGCGCATGTGCCGCACGTTCGAGCAATTCAATCTGGTCTGGATCGAAGAACCACTCGATTGCTACGACGCCGAAGGCCATGCTGCACTGGCCGCGCAATTCGACACGCCGATAGCCACGGGCGAGATGCTCACCAGCGTCGCTGAGCACTGGGAGTTCATCAAGCTGCGCGGGGCCGATTACCTGATGCCCGATGCTCCGCGTGTTGGCGGCATTACGCCATTCCTTAAGATTGCTGGACTGGCCGAACACGCGGGACTGATGCTAGGGCCACACTTCGCCATGGAACTGCACGTGCATCTCGCTGCCTGCTATCCGACTGAACCGTGGGTCGAGCATTTCGAGTGGCTCGAACCGTTGTTCAATGAAAGACTCGAAACGCACGGCGGCCGCATGATCGTGCCGACGCGCCCCGGGCTTGGACTGACGCTCAGCGAGCGTGTCGCCGGATGGACGGCTCAGGAAGTCGAAATTGGCAACCGCGCCTGACGGGCGCTGTTCAAAGCAGACAAAGAAGGTCATCCGATGAAGCCCGAACTCCTGCTGATCAATCCCATGCTGCCCGCAATCGACGAAGCACTATGCGCCAGCTATATCGTTCACCGCTATTACGAACAGGACGATAAACACGCATACATCCGCGAGGTCGGACACGCGATTCGCGGGTCGTGACGGGCGGCGCCTCGGGCATCGACAAGTCATTGATGGAGCGATTGCCGGCACTGGAAGTGGTGGCGGTCAACGGCATCGGGACGGACGCCGTCGACATCGAGCAGGCACGTGCTCGCGGCATCCACGTTTCGACGACACCCGGCGTCCTCACCGACGACGTGGCCGACCTGGCGATCGGCCTTCTGATCGCCGTCTGTCGCGGGATTTGCACCGGCGATCGACCGTGCCGTAGCGATTCCCCCGCTGACCCACCGATACACCCCGTATGCCGAGCGGCGGGTTGCGCGTCGCTGCCACGGCGCGCTGGGCATCGGCGGCGCTATCGACGAAGGGAGTCAGGAAATTGAAAAAGCGAGGATCGAGCAACCGTTTAATGACTACGCTGTCATTTGCCGGTGGACGTACGACAGGAGCCGCCGCACTATCCTTGAGCGCCATCAACTGGGGAATCAGGGTGAGGACGTCGTTCGGTGCGTGCTCGGCGTCCAGCAGCATCCAGTCGAACCCGACCATGCCTAGAAACTCCGTCACGATCGGGCTCGCAAGCGACGCCCAGCAGCCAATCAGCCGCTCGCCCTGCGTGAGCGCAGCACGAAACTGATTGGGCAAAGGACAATACGGCGTTGACGCTGTCACGACGTCTCCTTTGAAAGGCATGATCTGAGAATCTACCGGCACCGCACGTCAAGCAGCGTGTCTGGCACCCTCGAATGCCTTTGAGGTCCCGAGCATACGCGGTCGATATTGCCGGGTCCCGGTCAAACATCCTTGAGTTGCACACGCTTGATTTCGCCGACGATCAACAGATAGCTGACGATAGCGACGAGCGCATTGCAGGCCACGAAGACCAGCGCCCCACTGAAATTGCCCGTTACCTTGACGATGTATCCGATGACGATCGGCGTCGTGATTGCCGCAACGTTTCCGAACGTGTTAAACATGCCACCGCTAAGACCGGCAATCTGCTTCGGCGACGTATCGGCAACCACGGCCCAGCCCAGCGCACCCAGCCCCTTGCCGAAGAACGCAAAGGCCATGATCGCCACGACGAGTGTCGAGGAACTGACGTAGTTGCAGGCAATCATCGTGGTAGACATCAGCATGCCGACGACAATCGGTGCCTTGCGAGCGAACGTCAGCGAGTGCCCCTTGCGAATCAGGTAGTCCGAGAGCAGTCCCCCGAGGACCCCGCCGAGAAATCCGCAGATCGCTGGCAGCGCAGCGACGAAGCCCGCGTTCAGGATCGACATCCCCCGTTCCTTGACCAGATAAACGGGGAACCACGTCAGAAAGAAGTAGGTAATGGTCGTGATGCAATACTGGCCGATGTACACGCCAAGCAGCATCCGGTTGGTGAGCAATTGCTTCATGTACGAGAGCTTGGGAGCTGCGTTTCCCTTCAAGCCGGCCTCCGCCGCAGGCAGGATCTCCGCACCCTTCACGACGCCCGGCTCTACGTCCGCCTGCTCGACGAAGTCAAGTTCAAGCTCCGCTTCGGTCAGCCGCCTCTCGTTCTTCGACCTGTCCATATCGACCAGGGCACCGCCTTGTGCGATGTAATCGAACTCGGCCTTGTTGATGGACGGATGCGCTCGCGGGCTATGGATCACCTTGAGCCAGATTCCGCTCACCACGATCCCCACCACTCCCATGAAATAGAATACGTAGGGCCATCCGTATGCGTGTGTGATCCAGCCCATGATAGGCGCGAATAAGACGGTCGCGAAGTACTGAGCGGAATTGAAGATCGCCGAAGCCGTTCCGCGCTCGGCGGTCGGGAACCAGGCTGCGACGATCCGCCCGTTGGCGGGAAACGATGGCGCCTCGGCGAAGCCCACGAGAAAACGCAACGCGAACAGTGCGCCGACGGCCGCGGTCACCCCGAGGTAACTGACGGAACCCTGCAAGAGCGTGAAGATCGACCAGATGAAAATGCTGGCGGCGTAGACCGGCTTCGAGCCGAAGCGGTCGAGCAACCAGCCGCCCGGGAGTTGCCCGATGACATAGGACCAGCCAAACGCCGAGAAGATGAACCCCATCGAGACGGCGTCGAGCCCAAGGTCTTTCGACAGGGACGTTCCGGCGATCGAGATCGTGGCTCGATCCGCATAGTTGATCGCTGTCACAAGGAACAACATTGCGACGATTCCATAGCGAACGCGTGTTCTTTTCGCGTCCGACACATTGCCCACCGTTGCTTGCACCATCATCTCCTCCACCGGTTGCATTCTGGAAGCGACACCCATCGCCGCTCACCGAGCTACTTTGTATGACGTCTCACGATGGTTGAAGCATATGTTAGCGCAAACAATGCCTCAAATCGGTGTTTTCCCGATCCTGTTATTAGACGTCGTATATCAATAGCCAAGCACAGCATACTTTTACCGCCAGCGCTTAAAATGTCCCGATTAGGAGAATCAAATGGATGAGGCCTTTTCGGAGGAGCCCGGACGGCAGACGCAGCGCTCATCGGCGAGCGTGACGCTGGAGGATGTTGCACGCGTAGCGGGCGTGACCGCGATGACCGTCTCGCGTGCGCTGCATCGACCCGAGCTCGTACGTAGCGAGACGCAAAAGCGAGTCCTCGATGCGGTTCGAATGACCGGCTATGTACCGAACATGCTGGCGGGGGCACTGGCGAGCAACAAAAGCCGCCTCGTTGCGCTGCTGTTGCCCACGATCGCCACTTCAATCTTTACGGATACGGTGCAGGCGATGATGGACAGCCTCGCTGCGTCCGGCTATCAAACCCTTCTCGGGCTGACGGGCTACTCCGCGACGCGTGAAGAGGAACTCGTTCATACATTGCTGGGCCGGCGCCCGGATGGGATCGTATTGACCGGAACCGACCATACACCGCTCACGCTCGAACGGTTGAGCAAAGCGAAGGTGCCCATCGTAGAAATCTGGGACCTGACCGATGATCCGATAGACATGCTGGTCGGTTTTTCACATGAGGCAGTGGGTGCTGCGGTCGCGCGTCATCTGCTGGCAAAGGGCTATCAGCGTTTCGGAGTCGTTTCCGCCGACGATCCACGGGGGCTGCGGCGGAGTCACAGCGTCATTTGGGAACTTCAGCGTCACGGCGTGGATCACGTCCCCATTGAAGTGCTGAAGGCGCCTGCGACGCTCCAAACGGGCCGTGAGGGCCTGATCCGAATGTTGAAGACCGGCCTCCCGGAAGTCCTTGTATGCAGCACGGATACGCTCGCGCAAGGCATCCTTATCGAGGCAGCGAGTCGGGGCATGAATGTGCCACACGACGTCGCCGTCATGGGATTCGGGGATCTGAACACGGCAGCCCACCTGCACCCCGCGTTGTCGACGGTTCGGGTCGACGGTCCCGCAGTCGGCACAACGGCTGCGGAGGCACTTTTAAGCCGGTTCAATGCCAAAGCATTAGAGGAAACCGCGGTTTTGCGGGTCGATGTAGGCTTTAAGATCATCGATCGCGAAAGCGTAGCAGGGTATCGCTGATGTGATCGCATTCCTCTTTGAAAGCATCGGCAATTGGATAGCCGCGAAGTGCACGCTTCGTCTAATAGAGTTACAGCGGCAGACAGACCATAAGGCGGGAGCCGACCATTCCATCTAAAAAGCCCTGACAACGCTTGGAGCAGTCTTATTTTTATGTAAAGCGAATTGTCTCAGCGCATGTTGACATCGTTTTGGGGGTGCGGCGCAATTCTTGGACTATCAGGAGCTAGTCCATGTATTCGTACGAAGACCGCATCCGAGCAGTGAAGCTCTATCTGAAGCTCGGAAAGCGCCTTACCGCGACCGTTCGTCAATTAGGTCATCCCACAACGAAATCTCTCGAACGTTGGTGCCTCGATTTGCCGAGGAAAAAACGTATTTGCTTGAGGCCGCGCTACTCGGCAGAACAAAAAAAGGCGGCCACGGACCACTACATGAGCCACGGCCAGTGTCTGGCAGCAACAACAAAGGCCTTAGGATATCCGGGACGTGGGACGCTCGTCGCCTGGCTCGACGAGTTGCATCCTGAACGAAAGAAACGCGCTCTCGGGAGGACTTCGGGTATTCGGTACGCACCCGAGCTCGGGCAGACAGCGGTCATCGATCTGTGCACTCGACGAGAAAGCGCGGAGGAAGTTGCCAAAAAGATTGGCGTGAGCCGCCCAACCTTGTACAACTGGAGAAATCGGTTACTGGGTCAGGAGGCTGTTTCGACCATGACACGCCGCAACGATCCGCCGCAGACCTCCGAGCAGACGACGCTGGAGCAGCAGGTCGAATCACTCCGACGAGACATCCGGAAGCTCCAGATCGAACACGACATCCTGAAGAAGGCCACTGAAATATTAAAAAAAGGCCTGGGCGTCGACCCGCAACTCCTGACGAATCGGGAGAAGACGGAGCTGGTTGATGCCCTGAAACAGACTTACACGCTGCCGGAGCTTTTTGCTGAGTTGGGGCTCGCCCGTAGCTCCTACTTCTATCACCGGGCGCGGATACAAGCTGCCGACAAGTATGCTCATGTACGCCTTGCCATTGCAGCTATCTTTGAACTGAATCACCGCTGCTACGGATATCGCCGGGTGCGTGCGGCACTTGGCAGGCAAAAAGTCTTCATCTCGGAGAAGGTCGTTCGGCGCTTGATGAAGCAGGAACGTTTAACCGCGGTCACGACGAGGCGACGTCGGCGCGTGTCAAGGTACTTGTCGCCTCAGTCATGCAGCCAAAGGCTGTCTAAGTGTAGCGTGCGAGGCCATCGTGA
>NZ_FCNW02000073.1 GCF_001544475.1 Caballeronia humi
CGGAGATTTCCAGAAACATGGCCATGCTAGGGGTCAACCGTCTGGATGAACTCGATCCTCGCGTGCACCTGGCGGTCAAGTGAATTGCCCACAGCGAACAAGGTGACTGCGTAGATGACCGCTGTACTTTGTAAAGCTGCCGTATGGCTGGATTTGGGTCGAATGTCTGCGTCGGGTCGTAGAACGAAACCGCTCGCGCGGTAGGGGGCTACGGCTGGGCGTGAGAGGTTCAGAGAAGCCCGCAGCGCAGTTCCGTATGTTGGAGGTCGAAGCAATCCGCCTCGTTCTCCAAGCGGAGCTGCACCATGACCTCCAATCAACTGGGCGTCAGCCCTCTGCGTCAGCGTATGACGGACGACATGCGCATGCGCCAGCTTTCTCCCAAGACACAAACGGGTTACCTGCGCATTGTGCGCGAGTTCGCTCGATACCTCAAACGCTCACCCGACACGGCGACTGTCGAAGACCTGCGAAACTACCAGTTATATTTGGTCGATCGCGGGACGTCTCCCGTCTCCCTGAATGCCGCGATCACCGGGCTGAAGTTCTTCTTCGAGATCACGCTTCAGCAGCCGGAATTGATGGCTAGGATGCAGCCGGTGCGCGTGCCGCGCATACTGCCGGTTATCCTCAGCCCCGACGAGGTCCGACGACTGATTGCGGCAACAGGCAATTTAAAGCATCAGACGGCGTTGTCGCTGGCTTACGGCACAGGGTTGCGCGCCGGCGAAGTGGTCGCGCTCAAAGTGGGCGACATCGATAGCCAGCGCATGACGCTGCGCGTCGAACAAGGCAAGGGCCGCAAGGATCGCTATGCGATGCTCTCGCCGGTGCTGCTCGAACGCTCGCGAGTTTGGTGGCGCGTGGCCCGCTCCCAAGGCAAGATGCCCGATGGCGGCTGGTTATTTCCAGGACTCGATCCTGTCGACCCACTGACGCCTCGGCAACTTAATCGCGCGATTCGCGCCGCTGCCGAAGCCGCGCAGATCGACAAACGCGTATCGATGCATACGTTGCGCCACAGCTTCGCGACGCACCTGCTCGAGCAGAAGGTGGATATTCGCGTGATTCAGGTGCTGCTTGGCCACAAGAAGCTCGAAACGACAGCGCTCTACGCGCAGGTCGCTACCGACTTGCTGCATGAAGTCGTCAGTCCGCTGGAGTGCCTGCGCCTCGAATAACGGCCGCGCGGACCGATCCAATGCTGGAGGTCGCGGACATCTTCCGCACCTGCGGGCCCACGTGGCGAAGCACGGTAGCACTGAGCCTCGGACAGCTGAAGGTGATGTCGGCCATCGAACAGTGCCGCAGCGCGGCGCTGGGCGGGCATGTGCTGCGTTGTTCAAGCTGCTTGCGAACCGAGATCGCCTATAACTCATGTCTTATGGGAAGTGGTTCCCTATGGGGAGAAGATGTCTCGCAGCGAGCACGGAGCGGACTCCGCGCCCGTTTAACTCTCCATTAAAGCTTGGCCCTGAGCATGGCGATTACCTTATCGGACGGCCGAAACGAACCTCTGCGCAGATGCGGTGGGACGATCGCGTTGAGGGCTTCGAGCTTCTCAGTGGGATCAGCGCGAGTGTAGATTTCAGTGGTTGCCAGATCGCTATGCCCGAGCCATAAGGACACTTTCCGGATATCCTGTGTGCCTCGTAGTACTATCATTGCGCAGGTGTGCCTCAACACGTGTGGTGATACCTGCTTCTTCGATAGCGAAGGACACGCATGACGAGCGGTCTCAGCGTGGCATTTAAGGATGTACGCGAAACCCCAGCGACTCATTGCTTCACCGCGAGCATTGACGAACAATTCCGGTACTGCAACAGTTCCCCGTACCACTATCCAGGCACGCAATGCATTAGCGGTCGTTTTCCACAGGGGCAACGCGCGCTCCCGCCGACCCTTGCCGTGAACACTGATGCTCATTGACGGGAACACAACATCGGCGGCTTGCAAACCCGTCAGTTCCGATACACGCAGTCCAGCGCAGATGGCCAGATGCAGCATCGCCCGGTCCCGGATCCCCTCGCGCGTTGACGGATCAGGCGCATCGAGCAGAGCCCGAACCTCTTCCTCGCCCAGATACGGCACTAACCGTGAATCAGTTTTCTTGTAGGGAATGCCCAGGATTCGTCGCGCCTGTTCGAGGATCGCGGGCTCGCGATACTCAAGGAAGTGGAAGAATGACCTGATTGCAGCTAGCCGGACATTGCGAGTCCCAGGCGAGTTCTGGCGCGTATCTTCCAGATATTCCAGGAAGTCGCTGATCAGTCTCGCATCGAGTTGCTCCAGCGCTAGCGACGACGGCGTCATCCTGAGTCGACCGGCGGCGAACTCGAACAGGAGCTGAAAGGTGCAAGCATAGGAGTCGCAGGTGTGTTGGCTGGCGCCTCTCTCATGAGCAAGGTTTTGACGAAGAAATGCCACAATGTGCGGTGCGATCGGGATCATTTCTGTTCTCCAGTGAGAAACCCCTCTGCGGCGACAGCAATGTCATTCAGAAGCTCGGGAGTAGCCTCCAGATACCAATAGGTGGCGTTGATGTTGACGTGACCCATGTAGGTCGCAAGGGCCAACATGTGCCGCCCAACGCGGTCCCGGCCTTCCGGGCTCGCCTCCAGTGCCCTGACGGCGAACGTGTGCCTGAGCTCATGCAGGCGGGGACGGTGACCGTTGTGGGTGGTGCCGATGCCGGCGATCTTCAACAGCTTCTGGAACATCCAGTAAACGACCGTATATCTGAGCGGGCGACCATCGTCATCAACGAACACATGGTCGTCGCCCGGACGGGACTGCCGCCGCAGGGTCAAGTACCTCTGCAAACCCTCCGCCGCCGTCTCGTGCAGTGGAACCAGACGCGTCTTCTGGAATTTGCTCTTTCGAATGAGTAATCCTTCGGGAGTAATGTCGGCACGCCGCAGGTTCAGGGCCTCAGAGATCCGCATGCCCGTGGCTGACAGTAGGGCGATTAATGTCGCATACGTTTGTGGTTGCAACATGCCGCGAGGACCTGATTGCAAGGCTGCGTTGACCAGGCGCTCGATATCGGCGCGCGAGTAGATGAACGGGACACGGCGTGTCTTTCGATAGCCAAAGTATCGGGCGGGCGGCAACTCATGACTTTGATCTTCGGTACGCATATACCGGGCGAACCGACACACCGTCTTTAGCCTCGCGTCACGCTGGGCTACCGACCCAGCCTCAGCGGCCCAGTCGATTGCGGTTTGCGCGCGAACGTGCGTTTCACCGCGCTTGACGGAAAAGCACGCGAAGCTGTGCAACAGATAGTCTGCATTCAGTAGTTTGAAGCCGGCCGCACGCCGCGCGGCAAGATAGGACTCAACGGCCGGCATCATTTCGTCACCTCGGGCCATGGCTGCGCGACTTGCCTGAGCAACGCGCCGTCGACCTTGGCGTAATAGGCCGTGGTGTCGATGCCGCGATGCCTCAGGACCTGGCCTATCTGGTCGAGGGGAAGCCCATGACGTAACATCTCGGTCGCCGCTGTGTGTCGCAGCAGATGGGCGCCTTTGGCGGGCGAACTCACCCCGGCACGTTTCAGTGCACGCTTCACTACCGAGGATATGCAATCGCCTGAGATAAACGGCTTGAAGGGGGCGATGTTTCGAACAAAGACGTGGTCGCTGCAGGCAACTTGAGGTCGCGACTCGATGTACCGCAGAAGTGCCTCACCAGCATCCTGCGGCAGCGGCAGACGAACTTCATAGCGCCCCTTTCCCGAGACGCGCAGCGTCCCGGTTTCCCACTCGATATCGCTCATGCGAAGGTTCGCCAGGTCACCAGCGCGAACCCCGAGTCGCACCAGCAACAGGACAATCGCGCGATCGCGAAGGCGCCCGTGTAAATTG
This sequence comes from Caballeronia humi, assembly GCF_001544475.1. Lineage (GTDB taxonomy): Bacteria > Pseudomonadota > Gammaproteobacteria > Burkholderiales > Burkholderiaceae > Caballeronia > Caballeronia humi. The sequence continues at coordinate 3,870 of NZ_FCNW02000073.1, forward strand.
CCATCGCATGCGGCAATCAGACGGTCAACTTCGTCAGCGCTCAGACACCGTGGCAGTGTCGCCAGGCGCCAGTGCGCCAACGCCGGAACCGCTTGATCGAGTCCGGCTCGACATAAACCCTGAACACCGAGATAACGCAGGAAGGCTCGCGTGCTCGTGACCCGCTTCTCTGCGGTACCGATGCCACAGTTGCAGGCACTGTTCAACAGGAACGTGCGCACGTGCTTTGCGTCCCACTGGGTCGCGTCGCTACCAAGCACCTCCACCATCGCTGCGGCATCACGACAGTAGAGCCGAATGGTCGACATTTTTGCGCCTCGGTGCGTGTGCAACCATCGCCGGAAACCGCTCACGATTGCCGGCTCTCGATTCTCGGCAATCGAGGGCTTGTTGTCCTGGCAGACGCCGATCTCAATCAGGTATTCGCGAAAGCGCTTGGCACCGAAATACAGATGGTGGTTGGCTTTACCTCCTTTTGCTTCCGAACAGGTGCAGGTAAGCAGATGACGATAGAAGATTTCTGGAGTCTGTGGATCCGCATCGGCCAGGGTGCCGCCGTGCGCCTGCATGAAGCGGCCCAGATGGTCGGCGGCACGCAGATAACGTATCGCGCTGGCCGCGGAGTATCCGTCCCGTTCCAGCGCGTCAGCAAAGTCATCAATGAAGGCTCCGCTGGGCCCCGAGCGCAGGCGTTTCAGGGTTTTGGGTGCTACCAGGTATGTGTCTAGCATCACGTCCTCCTATGAGGGTTGCCGGGGAAGGCCAGACAACCATAGCAAAGGAGAATCGAGATTTTATGGGGAGTTGACCGGCGACCAACCAGGCACCAAACCGACGCGGCCAGTCGCATTCGTGTCGAATCTGATCTGCAACTCCCCGTTAGACAGAACTTCCCATAAGGCACGTAACGGAGTGCACTCCGTTACATGTCGGAATCGCCATTGCCCGAAGTGTCACGCCAGTGCCGCACGCCGTTGGCTCGAGGCGCGAGAAGCCGATCTGCTGCCCGTGGAGTACTACCACGTTGTCTTCACGCTCCCCGCACCGATCAGTGCGATCGCCTGGTATAACAAGCGCGTCATCTACGGGCTGCTGTTCGACATCGCCGCCGAGACGCTACGCACTATCGCGGCGGACCCTAAGCATCTGGGCGCCGACATTGGCGCCACGCTCGTGCTGCATACCTGGGGCTCAGCGCTCACACATCATCCGCATGTGCACGGTATTGTTCCTGGCGGAGGCCTGTCAGCAACCGGCGATCGCTGGATCGCCTGTCGGCCCGGTTTCTTTCTGCCGGTGCGTGTGCTCTCGCGTTTGTTTCGTAGGCGCTTCCTCGAAGCGCTCATGGATGCTCATCAGCGCGGATGGCTTCAGTTCTTCGGCGAGTATGCGCAGCTTGCTGATCGAGCGATCTTCGCGCAGTGGCTCGCGCCGCTGCGCGCCTCTGAATGGTTCGTGTATGCCAAGCGTCCGTTCGCGGGCCCTGAAGCAGTGCTCGCCTACCTCTCACGTTATACCCATCGCGTCGCGATCGCCAACCAACGCCTGCTCGCTTTCGATGGACGCAGCGTGCGCTTCCGCTGGAAAGACTACCGAGAGAAGGGCCGTACTCGCTATAAAGCGATGACGCTCGAATCCGGCGAGTTCATGCGCCGCTTCCTGCTCCATGTGTTGCCCGGTGGATTCCATCGCATCCGCCATTACGGGTTGCTCGCCAACCCAGTGCGCCGCGCCAACCTAGCCAAGATTCGCACGCTGCTCGGCGTTGGACCCAAACTCAGCCCGTCACCGCACGACGCAGTCATCGTCGATCGACCGACGTAAATCTGCTGCCATTGTGGCGCGCCGATGCTCGTCATCGACATTCTGACGCGCACCGTACCGATTCGCGCACCGCCAAAGGCAGCACAGCGATGAGCGCATCATGTCGATCCGCAGTTCAATCGTCGGCTTTGCGTCAGCGAGGCCGAAGAGTGGACGATTGTGCCTTCGGTGTCATGCACCGTTGCACAGACGTACTCCGAACTCGAAATCGCACGCGGAATCGCTTCCATTGCCGCATCCAAGCCTCTCCGGGCGCTCGCATCACCCGCCATCGACCCGCAACAAAGATCGGTCAGATTGATCAATCACCATAGTGAAGAAGTTGGCCGCATCGGACCACTCCGCGGTTTCTTTCCTCGAGGTTTATTCAACGCCTGCCCGCACGCATTGTCCTTACCTCACGCGCTCATGGTCGAGGGCAGGCATCGAACAAACCTAAACGGTGAACAAACCTAAACGGTTTCGGGCGACCGCGTCGGGCAGTGACCCGCCAATGTGCGTTGTTCGACGCTCCGCCAGTCTGGTTTCGGCTGCATCTCTAAGCGGTCACTCACGGATCGGTGCCAGCCAAATCAAAGCAGATGCCCTCCGCGATTCCGGGCGGACACCGCAAGCGGACCTGACGAATTCATCACTCGGCACTGGGAAAATGCCGCCGACGCGACAGGCGTCGCTTATCGTGGCTATGCGACAGATCATCCGCGGATAGCGAAGGGATTGAGGGGGAGTGCAGCACGGCGAGTTCGCCGGCTCCCCGTCCCGACTCCTGCTACAAGCATTCCTGCGCTTGCTCACTTGCTCAGGTAGCGCGCACGAACTCTCCTTCGGCGAAGAACCACGCCGACATCGTCCGTGCTAGTTCGAGCACGACCTCCGCGTCGGTCCGGCCGGAGGACGCGCGCACGTGGAACGAGTGATCTGCGTCGTCCACCACGTGCAGCGTGGCGCGTGGCCCCAGCGTCTCGACGACCGACCTCAGCAGGTGAAGCTCGGCCAGCTTGTCGCGCGTGCCCTGCAGGAAGAGAATCGGCACCGTGACGTCCGCCAGGTGGTGTGTCCGCTCTACGCCGGGCGCGCCTGCCGGGTGCAGCGGGAATGCGACGAAAGCGAGGCCACGCACGCCGTCGAGCGGTGAGATGGCTTGGGCCTGGGACGTCATGCGGCCGCCGAACGACCTGCCGCCCGCGAAGAGCGGCAGGGCAGGCAGCCGCCGGCGGGCCTCTGCGACGGCTGCTTGCACGGCAGCATGTGCCACGGCCGGCGAGTCCACCCGCTTAGAGCCCCGCTCCATGTACGGAAACTGGTAGCGCAATGTGGCGACATTGGATGCCGCAAGCGCGTCAGCCAATGACGACATGCCGGCGTGCTGCATGCCCGCCCCGGCACCGTGCGCAAAGACATATAGGGCTCGCGCGTCCTCCGGCACTCGGAGGAGCGCAGAGACCTTAGAGCCGTCGGGCAGTGCCAGGGAAAGCGATTCTGGGTCGTCCATCGTATTCAGGTCGTGTCGTTGTGGCCTTTGCGCCGATTCTGCATCAATGAGGCATCGGGGAGCGCAACCACAATAAGCCAACTATCATTATTTATAGCTGCAAGCGTAACCTTGGGGAAATTGGAGCACGAGGCAGGCTATAGGACTTATCATGACCGTCACCTATTCCATAGGCATGCTGAGCCGACTCTCCGGCGCCAGTATCGAAACGATTCGCTACTACGAGAAGGTGGCTCTGTTGCCCGCTCCCTCCCGGGCCAGCAATGGGTTTCGCGAATACGACAACACCTTCGTCGAATGTCTGGCGTTCATTCGGCACGGCCGTGAGCTCGGCTTCACCTTCGACGAAATCCGTGAGTTGCTCAAAATTGCACGTTATGCAGAGGAACCTTGGGTGGACGCCGATCGTATGACACGAGATCACCTCGATGCACTTAGAAGCGAGATTCGGAAACTCCAACGGTTGTGGCGCGGACTTAAGCAAGAGGCGGATTGCTACAGTCGGAAATCCGAGCAATACAAACTCCTTCACCGGCTCGCGGTGCCGAACGCTCGGTGACGATTGTAACCATGATACGAACCTATCTGATCGACCCATTCACCAAGGCTGTGACGGAAGTTGAGCGAATTGCTTCCGGTCGAGGCAGTGAGTCACTGAATGAGATTTATCACCTGCTGCACTGTCAGAAAGTCAAAGCAGTCGCGATGCCAAGTGTCGGCACGGATGCGATCCTCGTCGTCGAGGAAGGCCTGCACAAAGTCGACCAGGAGTTTTTCCGCTGCATGTTTTGGCCGCAGAAGTGTTCGGTGGCCGAGCGCTGTGGATTGGAGCAACACCTGAGGGTGTTGACGCCAGTCCTAGGACATCGCTCAACTATGTACGCGCCTCGATCCTGTTTGAACTGTAGAGACTTTATAGCAGTGTTAAAACCCCGTGAGCTCCACAAAATGGGGCCGCTAACGCAGGCCCGATTCAAGATGGGCACGCAGATGCCATTCGATGGGCTGGGCGACCTTTCGATCCGGCTCCACAAATTCGGGGAATAGCATGGAACTTGCACAGGCAGAACGCCAGAAGGTAACTCTGGAAGTATTCGTCCCGACAGCGCTGACTTGTTTGCGACGTGGTACATGGGGTGGACTCGCTCTCGTTTTGGGCTCGGGATCCCGGAGTCAAAAATTGAAAACGCTGATCAGCACGCCGACGACCATTCTTCGAGAGTTGTAGACCAAAGGCAACGATGGACCTGTGCGTCGCAGCGGTACTTTCTCTAGCAGTTCGTCGACCCATTAGGCGCACGTTAAAGTATCTCCGACATAGGAAGCATCTTTAAACGACGGTGGAAGTACCGTAGTAGCTCGACTGCCCTCGAAACGCGCGCCTGGCTGTCATCAAAGTTTCTCCGCTGCCACCGAACGCATGCCCCGAACCGTTGAAGACACAATGACGCTGATCATCGGCGAGTTCGCGGGTTACAGTTAGGATTACCAATAAACGTGACTAAGTTCCTTTATGTAATCTCGAACTGCCGGTCGAAAGCTCCGTTACCTTCCTGTTTGACCGTTGAGCGGCGTTTGGCTATGGGATTGAAGTCTCTGCTCGCCTGTCTCGCGATACTGCGTCACCCATTTGCGTAACGTCAGACGCGAGATCCCGCAACGCGCACACACGAGACCGGCGTGGCCAGTCTCCACATAGATGCGCACCCATTGCAAGCGTTTTGCAATCTCGCGGTCCATGAAAGAATTTAATTGAAACGATGTCTGCGAATCGCACCAAATTATGGAATGACCCGTTCGGCTTTGAGCCGCTCAAAAAGCGTGAAGAATGATTCTGGTGTGCTTTGATAATCGAGGAAGCCCATCTTGCGGCTCTTCGTCATGTCCGTCACCACTTCCATGGGACGTCCAAGATCGGCGTCCGTATGCCACCAGGACGCCAGTGCGCCGATATTCGATTCTCTGAGATTGCAGCGTGGTGCGATTTCTGACCACGCTTTCGCCGCATTCTCCATGCGGGTCTCGAGTGGCCGCGCTTCTCCTTCAAATGGAGCGGCCTCAATCCCGAAATACCCGGCGATTTGCGACCACATCCATTTCCACCGGAACACGTCACCGTTGACCACATTGAAATCCTCGTTGCGTGCATTGACGGACGTAGAGGCCCATTCGATGTGACGAGCCAGCAACCGCGCGTCGGTCATGTCAGTGAGGCTATTCCATTGTGTTGCCGACCCCGGGAAGACAAACAGTTCGCCAGTCTGCTTGCAAAGCGACGCATAGACCGCGAGCGTCACGCCCATGTTCATTGCGTTTCCGAGCGCGTAGCCAATGATCGTGTGCGGCCGATGCACGCTCCAACTAAACCCGTAGCGTTGCGCGGCATCGAACAGGCGATCTTCCTGCTCGTAGTAGAAATTGTCGACGGGCTGGCGGCCCTGCTCTTCGCGAAACGGCGTGAGAGGTATCGCGCCGGTCGCATAGGCTTCGAATGGTCCGAGATAGTGTTTCAGGCCGGTGACGAGCGCGGCATGCGACACAGTGTCTGTCGTCCCGACGGCATCCAGCACATGACTTACCATGCCGCCATTTACGCGAATGTTTTCCTTCTCCGTGTCCTGGCGCGACCACGCAGTAAAAAACACATGAGTAAAGGATTTCCCGGCCAGCGCTTCGCTCACGGACGTCGCGGAGGTAAGATCGGCGGCAATCGGTTCGATAGCAGGCGACAACGCTGTGCGGCCACGTGAGAGACCGGATACGGCCCAGCCGGTCGACAGCAACTGGTTAGCTAGATTGCTGCCAACTATACCGCTTGCGCCAACAATGAGTGCCCTTTTTTGCATTTGATCGCTTCCCAATAATGTACATGATTCGAGCGCCCACGACTTGGAGGCGCCCAAGACCGGCCGGCTCGCTTTAATAGGCTTCGTGCGGGGGATAGTCGACATACCCTTCACACCGCCACCATGGTATGTGGTCCGGTCTGACGTTGCCAGCGGCAAACCGTGTCCAAGACGGCGAACAAGATCTGGGGCTGCGACGAACGGCTGACCGATTGCCTTGGTGTGGAGGGCGACGAGGCATTTGTGCCGGTGATGGCTGCAAGGCTCTTAATTTCCTCATGCGAAAATATTAAACCGTGTCGTCAGGGAATGATGCGCCGAATGGACGGGGCCAAACTCTGCTGCCGTATGAAAGAGCAACCTGAGTTTTTTAATATCCCGAGGCCCGTGCACTCATCTGCTCCGCCATGTGCTGATGGATCAGAGCACTGGGACGCCTGCTGTTTTCCTACTCAAGGGGCCGACTGCGGCCTCAGCCGTCCGGCAACGGATGAAAGTTTGCCAGCAACCCTGCCAACTGTTCGATGACAATCGGCTTGACCAGGTGATGGTGGAACCCGGCCTGCGCGCTGAGCTGGCGATCCTTTTCCTGCCCGTAGCCAGTTACCGCGATCAGCGTGGCACCGGCCGTTTCGGGGAGCTTTCGCAACCGCCGCGCCAGCTCATTACCGTCCATGTCGGGCAGGCCGATGTCGAGCAAGCAGACATCGGGTCGCTCCTGCCGCGCGCGCTCAAGCGCGCGTCGCGATTCGTGCTCCACGATCACCTCGTGCCCATAGAACGCCAAGAGCATACCGAGCGCTTCGGCCGCGTCGACATTGTCGTCCACGATCATCAGCTTTAGCCGGTCGCCCGCCGGCGACTGCGTGTCCGATTGGGGCGGTACGACCGGCGGAGCAGGCATCAATGGGAGTTTGACGACAAAGGTACTGCCCTTGCCGAGACCCGGGCTTGAGCAGTGGACTGTGCCGCCATGCAGCTCGACCAAGTGCTTGACTAGCGCCAACCCCAGTCCCAGACCACCGAGCGAGCGGTCGGACGACCGCTCGGCTTGAGCGAAAAGGTCAAACGCACGCGTGGTCAGCTCGGCCTCCATGCCGACGCCCTCGTCACGCACTGTCATCACCAACTCGCCGCCGTCGCTCTCGGCGCAAATCTCAATGTGGCGCAGATCGGGAGTGTACTTTGCCGAGTTGTTAAGCAGATTGGCCACCACCTGCACCAGCCGCGCTTTGTCACCCAGGACGGTCACCTCTTCCACCGGCAAGTGCACTATGAGTTGCTGCCGGCGCAGCTGAATCAGCGGCCGGACCTGCTCGATCGCATCCTCGACGATGGTCTGCGCAGTGATGGGGGCCTTCACCAGCGTCACGAGCCCGCGCGTGACGCGTGAGACATCCAACAGGTCGTTCACCAGTTCCGTTATGTGCGCCACCTGGCGCCCGATGACAGCACTGCTGTGGCGTACCTGCGCTTCGTCTAGCTTGCCAAGCCTGAGCAGTTCTGCGGCAGCGGAAATGGGTGCCAATGGGTTGCGTAACTCGTGCGCAAGCATCGCCAAGAACTCGTCCTTTCGTTGGTCAGCCGCCCTCAGACTCTGCTCGGCTACTTTGCGGTCGGTGATGTCGCGGAAAAACGATGCGATCCCACCTTCGCCGGTCGCGTAGGCGCGTACTTCGATCCAAATGTCATCGCTGTCGAGATAGCTCTGGCGGTATTCGGAGGTGCCAGCCTCGCCGCTTTCCATCACGCGGTAGTACATTCGTGCGCTGTCGGTGTCAATCGCCTCCGGCCAGATGTCCCAGTGGTTGCGCCCGACGACCTGCGTCTCGCGCAGGCGCGCGATTCGTTGCCCTTCCGCATTGATGTACTTCACGGTCCAGTACCGGTCCATCAGCATGAAGCCCTCAGCGATCGCGTTGAAGATGTAACGGCTGCGGTCCCGCTCGGCACGCAACTCGGCCTGGGCTCGTGCAGCCTCGACCGCCGACCAGGTGCGCTCCGCCATGTCGCACGCGAAACGAATATCAGTATCAGTCCAGTGATAGGGGTCGGCACGGTGCAGGCCAAGGAAGGCTACCAGCCGTCCCGACTTGATGAGTGGCACCGCCACGAACGAACGGATGCCGGTCATCCCGTACGAATTGGCAAACTTGATGGTGCGCGAATCGGTACCGCTGTCGCGGGCTGACACAATCTGGCCGGCACGCATCGAGTTGATGATGCCAGGTCCGAACTCCTCCAGGACGAACTCCATCCCCGCCAAGCTAGAAAAAGACGGGCTCGTCCAGTCACGCCGCACAAAGAAATTGCCGCCAGTTTCGTCACATTCCCCATAGATTACACGGGCCAAATTGAGCTGCTCGCCAAGCAGCGCGCTCGCGCAGGCAACAACGTCTTCAGGCGAAGTGAGCGGGCGCAGTGCATCTGACACCTTCAGCTCGAACGCCGCGCGCCGTTCTGCCAGCACGCGGTCGGTCGTCTCGATAACCGTGCAATAGATGCCGCCCACCTGCCCGTCGCTGTCATGCAGGGGAGAATAAGAAAACGTGAAGAAGCTTTGTTCGGGGTAACCCCGCCGCACCACCGTGAGCGGCAGGTCCTCGAAATACGCGGATCTATTGGACAGGGCACGCTCGATGATGGGGGCTATATCGGGCCAGATTTCAGCCCAGATATCCTCAAAGCGCAGGCCCAAGGCGCTCGGATGCTTGCCGCCCATGATGACCGCGTAGGCGTCGTTGTACAGGAAGCCGAGGCCTGGTCCCCAAGCGACGAACATCGGGAACGCTGAGTTGAGCACCATACTGACCGCCGTGGTCAGCGGTGCTGGCCAGCTTGAAGGATGACCCAGCGGCGAAGTGCTCCAGTCAAGCTGGCGCAGTCGCGCGCGAACTTCACCATCGCCCTCGAACATGGTGTTCCAGAAACCCGCCATTAGCATAGTTGTTCGCAGAGTTCAGCGTGAAGCTTGCATTTTGCAAGCGAAGATCGAGTCAAGAGGCCCGATGACGAATTTACTCCGCGCTTGAACCAAACGTGCGCGCAAAGCCTCCCATGCAAATACTCTGCTTGTCCGTCCATAGGTCGACTGCGCGCCGATGACAAGCGCTTTCAGTCAGTTTCTACCTCTCGTGCACAACATCGCGCGTATTGAACGGGCTAGCTTCCCCTATGGTGCGTTACTTCGGCCTATAACACAGACTGTCCAAGAATCATCCAGCCGTTTTCCGTCATGTGCTCATTGCATAAGAGCCATGGCGCCAAGTTCCGCGATGCATGAGCGGCAGTGTAGAGGCAGCTACTCAAGGCGCGCCGCGCACAACAATAAGGAAGTTCATCTGAATGCCTTAGCTTGTTAGTCGCAACGTGGACTGTACTGCCCCGGCTCGCCAGCGTAACCGGGGTCGGAGTGCAGTAATGTGCCGCGGCTATTTAATTCGGCAGCCAATTTTTCCATCATGACATGTCTTCAAGTTCGGGTTTTGGTGTAGAGGTACAACCGACCCTCGTGACGATCTCCCGGTTTTGTCGTGGCAGACGTCAGGAACACAGCAATTCTCATGCTCACCTGGAAGGTTTTGCTAAAGGCAGAAATGTTGGCGCCCACGCTGTGAGGAATACGTTGCCACGGAAATTGTTGGTGAGCACTTCGCCGCTTCCGCTCTGGAGGTGACATATTTGCTGCGCGCCTCTAACGACAGGAATTGGAATCGACCGCGCGGGTGGCGTCTCCAGGCAGGCGGCCGGTTCTAACGAGTGCCTTCCACGATCCGATCGCGACGACACTGCAAATGCTCACCCCTCGCGGCGATTACACGGGTCGTCACTGTCGAGGCTGGCACGAAGCGATGTGTGCGCCCGTAGCGGCTCCGCCTGCTAGTCCGTGTTGCCGAAACAGCAATAGCTTTCATCTGCTGGCCTGCACGCGCCTGAAGTGCTTCGAGTCCGGGAACATGCGTTGCATGCAGACAATAGGAATCGTCGTGCTTGGGGGAAACTGGCAAGCGCACATCATTGAGCACGTAGTGCACCCAAATTAGCGCTTACATTTGAACGAAGATAACGCGAGCTTGATGCGCGCGTAAATGGCATTTTCTTACTGGGAGCCTTACAGCCTAAGCAATCCTTTGAGCCTTGCGCGATGGGCCGCTACCCGCGACGTGGCAATCCAATCGTTTGAGAATCCGCCGTTTAATTGGTAGTAAGACGTCGTCGATCATGCGGTGTTCATCCGGCTCGGAATGCTCTCTTTATCTCTAGCCAAAACCGGCGAGCGTAGCCGGTGGTAGACGTCATAAGCAATGCGATCTGCAGCCAGGTCCCACCCACGTTCCGAATTGCCGGGCACCTCGCCGAAGTCGCCGGTTACAGTCCCATAGCGGCCGCCTGTGTTCGTCCGACATACGCAGAACCGATAACCAGCGCACGTTCTCATAGCCCCCGCAGCATGTGTCACAGTCGTTGGACGGCCATAAGGTACGCTCGTGTCGCCTCGGTCAGTTGCATTGCCGCTGAACGCACTGGGGCTGGCAGTTCGTTCAATGCCAGCTGCGTGTCTTGTGCCCCAAGTCGCCTGCGCAATTCCGTGACCAGATCCATCACGCTCGCTTCGCCCAGGCGCCGCCGGTTGCTCTGCCGGGAGCTCAACGGAGAGCAGTCCACTAGCCGATCCAGCTTTCTGAAGTGAGCTTCCGCCGCCGCCCGATGCCTTGCGTACAGCGCGGTGATGTTCGACTTTGAAAGACAGTCCCTCACAACATCCGGCGCCATGCCGAAATGAACTTGAAGCGCATCGGGGGCGTCTGCCCTGTGGAAACACGCAACCTGTTCAAGCATTGTCTCGCCTGCGGCGTCAATTAAGTCGACCCATAACTCCCCATCCTCGAGATCTTGACCGTGCCGACTGATCGACCGCTCATCCTCGTTAGCTTGGGCAAGCAACTGATGTCCCTCAACGCCATCGACCGACATTTCAAAGACTTCCACCAACTCGCCGTTTATAGCGACCTGCATTACTAGTAACGGCATTGCGCCACCTAAATGCCCCGAATAAACGGAGCGAGAAATTGAAAAACGCATTCCAACATTTTCTGGATAAACCAAATCAGCGAACGAAGTAAGGTCAGCCTGCATCAATATCACAACGTCGCCCGAAATGCCTGACTATCAGCCACGGCTATCTACCTAGTCGCGCGTACAGGTCGTGGCATGCCTGCCAGGCATAATTTTCATAGTGCACACCGGCGCCACAAGGGCACCTCCGGATCCATTCTCCGGTGTCTGTTCCGTACTCCCTAAGCATGCCTGGAACGGCAAGATTTACTGAGCCTGAAAATCGACTAGCTGACGCCAATATTCATCTTCTCGCCCTTCGGGACTTCCCTCTTGCTGCCACAGAACATATGCCCGCTCGCGAAGGTGTTCATCAAGCGCGCGATGCCAATACTCTTCCGCGCGTCCCTCAGGACGTCCATCTTTCTCCCAAAGCAGGTATGCGCGGTCTCGAACGGCCTGCTCTAAACCAAGTTTTGTTTCCGAAGTCCTTTCAAGTTCATCCCCATAGGGAGCCATCTGCCCCCCCCGACTCGTATGCATCCTTGACGTCAAGGTGCCGAGTTCAGCGTCAGGCACAAGCCGGCCTTGCGCGGCCGCTTCGAGCGCCTTTGCTTGGTACTCGGAGTCCTCCGCTGCGTTGCCCGACTCGCCCAGTGTAACGGGGTAGGTATGCAGTACCGAGCCGCGACTATCTAACACGTCAACCAATCGTTCCGTCATGACTATCTTCCATGTTTGTCGTGGGTCCAGGGGTCATAACCACCCGCAGGCGAATAAGCGGCGATTACAATTCAGTTTCTCATGCGAATGTCAGTGACAGCGCAATTTTCATGCTTGGTACAGAAGGTTTCGTCAAAACAGGCTGGATCTAGCACCTACGCTTTAGCAGGTACGCCGCAGAAAGATCACTTCCAGCGCTTTTCCCTACAGTAAAAGGAAGATTTTGCTGCCTCCTGCCCGCGCGGTGAGACCACCTTGACGAAGTAAGATTTGACGATCAAGGCTGGTGTTTTATGCCAAGACTGCGATAGTTCCGATGAGCGTCGATTCGCGTCGATTCCAGCAAGTCGTTCGCTACTCTTTTATGATGCAAGGCAGATTCTCCACTTCACGGATTCAGGCTACTTCGACACTGAAGCTGCGGCCAGCGAGCGCCGGACCGCATGGGCGCAAGTCAGGCTAAAATCGAACCTTTGAGACGCAAATGACGAGACACCTTTATACCTACGCACAGGTCACCGAAACGGCCCAGAAGGAAATACGCAGTTTAATGGCGGAGGCCCGCAGCGAAGCGACGCTGGACGAGAAGTTCCGCAAGCAACACTATGCGACCGGCGTCTACTTGGGATGGCGCGCGATCGCCGGCCTCGACTATGATCTCGTTGATGCGGAACGCCTCAGCGCCATGCTCACTACAGTGAGTTGAATGAGCCGTGCTGATCCAAGCAGACCGATGCGTCAGCGAGGCGGAGCGCTCGACATCGTCGCCACGGGGTCGGCTGATAGGCAATCGGCACTCCAGGCGCGAGCCGTTCGGCATCGAGGGCAAGCCCGGCGATCGAACGTATGAGGTAGTCGGGCACTGGCGGGTCTTGAGCCGACAGCCGACATTGAAATCCTCTGGCTGTCTGGCGGCTTGTGGCCCGGTTTCCGCCTTTCTACAAGTCACCGCGGGACCGCATGTCGACCGAGAATTTTTGTCATGTAGTTTGTGTTGTCTGCGTTTCGCCTCCCGAACGTCCCAATGCCCCCTTCATCGCAGTCAGGTCCGGAAATCTCCCCTTTTTATCCAACATCCGTCCTAGCCGTAGGTTCGCCGCTTCGATCTTGTGACCGGCAGCGACGCCAGTTGCGCGTCGTACACCCGCAGGAGCGCTTCGATGACTTCACAGTGCGACGCGTCGATCCGCCACTCATTGGCCGTTACGGCGTGGTGGATGCACGCTTTCAACGCGAGCTCGGCTGCGAGGAACGTCTCAAACAACACGTTTTGTTTCTCCGCCTCGTTCGCGAAAAACGTCAAGTAGAGCGTTTTCAGGAGCTCGCTGGCGAGATCTTCGTTGCCCTGTCCTTGCCGCAGCGCGGCCAGCGCCAGATGGCTTTTCAGCGAAAGCGTACGCGCCTTGCTCGGTGCGATCGGCAGCAGCTGCTCCCGCGTAAGCGGTGTGCGGTGCATCGGCTTCGATGGCTTCGATTTTTTTGACATGGAAACGCGTTCGTCGCGGTGACGATCGTTGAGCAGGACGGCGCTTTTGCAGCACCTCGTTGCGGCTCTATGGGCCTCAGGGAAGCGCCGTTATTGGCACACTACTTTTGCCGAACCGCGTTCTGTGCGCCGCGCATAATAACCGGCGACTTCTTCGAGCACGCGTTGTTGCTCCGCCTGCACATAGATCGTGGTGGTCGCAAGCGAAGCGTGACCCAGCACCTTCTGGACGACATCGACCGGTACCTCATCGGCAACCGACTGGGTGCCAAAGGTATGCCGGAACGCGTGGGCGTTCGCCTGCCCGAGCCGCGCACGTTCATCGAGGGTCAACGCATCCATTGTCTCGACAAGCACGTTCAGCAGCGGCCCGCGCGGTGCAATGCTCGGAGCCCCTGCGTTCCCGATTGCGGCGCCATTGAAATTCCTGCCGCGATCGGCCCAGTGCGCGCGCAACGCCTCGAGCGTGGCGGCACTCACGGACACCGTGCGCTCACGCTGCCCCTTGCCGACGATCGTCAGCTCCCACACGGGCCGCTCGAGCGTGCCGTACACCGACGCTTTCAGCTTTTCACGGCGGGCCGAGGCTGCTTCATCACGCCGCAGGCCCGAATCGCCCATCAGCAGAATCGTCGCGCGCACGGCGCGCCACTGAATCGCCTGTGCACCGCCCTCTTCCCCACACCGCACATCGAGCTCATTGCGCAGGCGTCGCCACAGCTCAGCCGGCAGCGCGCGCTCAATCTTCATCCCGCTCGCGCGCTGAATCACCGGCGGATCGTTGACCGCAGTCCACGGGTTGCCGCCCAGATAACGCACGTCGACCCACCACGCGAACGCAGCGCGCAACGCTCGCACGGCGTAGCGCTGGGATTCTAGTGAGGGTTCCTCGGACGCGCACGGCCGCCAGCGCGGCGAGTTCCGAGCAAAGCGTTCCCCGACGAAGCGCGGATCGGGATTTTTCAGAAAATCCTTGTACGCCTCGCAGTCGTCGACCCGCAGGTCACTCAAGGCTTTGCCGCGCAGCACCACCGCCCACAGCAGAAAACGCTCCAGCTCCTTCGTATACGCGCGCAGCGTTTTCGGCTGATCGCGGTAGCGGTTCAGATACGCGCGCACCGCATCGAGGTCGTGCTGCGCCTGGATATAACAGAAGGCGGTCGAGCGGTTTTCGCCATCAGCACCCGAGGGCGCGTGCGGCACCGACAGCCGTTCTAGTGGCGCGAGCGTCAGTCGACTCGTCAGGCGATCCGCCGGGTCGGGTTCGGGTACGACTTCAACCAGTGCGGCCGCCACCAGCAGCACGCCCTCTGCTCGACCGAGTCGACGTCGGCGTCGACGGTCAGTCCGAGCACCGCCTGCTGACGCCGCAACCAGCTGACGATCGCGCGTGGGCGGCCTGGCCCAATGCGCGGAATCGAGCGCCACCAGCTGGCGCCGCGCCGATTGCAGCACGCAACCAGCTCACTCAGCGTCGTGATCCCCTCGCCTTTCAGCCGCCGCGCAACGCGTGGGCGCAACCAGGCGCCGATCGCGTGATCGGGATGCGGTGCCGCCGCGGCCAGTTGCGCGGCTTCAGTCACCATCCGGAACGTGACGCCGGGCAGCTTCGCGTAGCCATGCTGTTTGATCGACGCGCGCAAATGATCGGCGAGCACCGTCGAGCCGTGGGCGAGCGCGAGCTGCACCAGTGTGTCGAGCATCTTGCTGAGATGCCGCTCCATCGCACCGGGGGTCGCCGCATGCGGATCGGCGTCGGGGTCGTAGTAGGTGCGCGCGATCACCGCAGGCGCGATGCGTTCCACATACGCGCGCAGCGCCGTGGCATCCTTTGTCGTGAAGCCCCGTTCGACGGTGAGCTTTTCCGGGGGACTACCGGAGGAAGAACCGCGCGGGTCAGTCATCGCCACCCTCCTCGCCGTCCGATCGCTCGGGTGAGTCGGGTGACCCCGCCGACCGCGGCATGAACCCACGCAGCTCAGCGTGCGCCTGCGCCATGAACACCTCCGGCCAGGTCCCGTACAGGATCTCGAAAGGCACGCGGGCAGCAAGTAGCCGTGCGGCCAGTCGCACGTCCTCCGAGCGCTCGCCCCACGGGGCCCGCTGCACCAGCACCACGGCACCGCATTCCGCGATGCAGTCGAGCACCGGCGTGAAGGACGGCTGATCGAGTAACGCCGGGCCATAGGTCTGGGCGAGCGCCGTCAGCACCGCGAGCTCGATGCGCGATGGCCGGACCGGCAGGATGGGCACCGCATCCCGGTGCCCCGCTAGCCGTGCGATCGCCGCCCGACGCTTGAGCGCAACCGCTCCATCCAGTTGCAGGACTACGCGCGCGACCTCGCGATCGGAAAACTACCCTTCCCCTTGTGCCACGCGGCGCGGCGCTATTTCGAAAAGTCAATCGACCAAAATGGCGAGCCCGAGACGGTGACAATCGATAAAAGCGGTGCGAACCTGGCCGCGCTGGATGCCCTCAACGCGGAGCGGGAAACACCGATCAAGATTCGCCAGAACAAGTATCTGAACAACGTTGTCGAACAAGGTCATCGGGCGATCAAGCGACGCACGCGGCCCATGCTCGGCTTCAAGAATTTTCGTTGTGCCCGCATCCTGTTGAGCGGCATCGAACTCATGCACATGATCGCCAAAGGCCAAATGGAAGGCAGTGGCATCCGATACACCCGTGCCGAGCAGTTTTACTCACTGGTAGCATAAGCAGTCCTACTTATACCACCGTTCGTCAGCGTCTTGCCGTTACCGCGACAGAACCGGCGTCAGTGTCTTTTTCATCGTGTGACCAAAGCGGTTTCCTCAGCCTC
>NZ_FCNW02000074.1 GCF_001544475.1 Caballeronia humi
AACCGGATGCCTTAATTGGGCTCGTCCGGATCTGTGAGGGGCGAGGGGGGCAACCTCCTCGCCTACTCGGAAACCGCGGTTCAGAGAATAAAAAAAACGAATCCCCCGCCCGTGTCTCTCGGAAAATCAGACTCCAGGGTAAGTGGCTGGAATCGCGGGTAAGCAGGCGCCCAGCCGTTAATCGATACTTGAATCAAATTAAAACGTTGATCGCGAGAGTCTCGGCGTAAGTCGCCCTCGACGAAGACAGTTCGTATCAACGACACGGTCTGAACCTTCGGTATCGAGTTCGTGGTAACCCTGATCAATCCAGCCGGAAAAGAGGAACATTCATGAATAAGCTCGTCCACAAAGCGCAGAAACTGCTCGCGGAACTCGATGGTTTTCGCGTTGAAATCAGGGAGGCTGACTCGCGTGCCGACATTATTCTCGACCGACCTCACTTCAATATCGTGTCGATGCTGCAGCGGGAGCAACTCCGTGTGGTGTTCGAGGCGCTGGACGACGACCCCAGGGTGCGTGTGATCGTCGTGAGTGGGCCGCGCTTGCCGCCGAAAAGCGCAAGGCCGCTCCGGTCGCCGCCCGCGACAGGCAAACGCCGGTCAGCTCGCCGGTTCGACTGCTGTTTTCAAAGCAGTATCGCGCCATCCTGCTCGTGAACCTGTTGCTCACGATCGGCGGCGGGAGCGGCTATTACCTGACCTCGGGCTTCCTGCCCACCTTCCTCAAGGTCGTGAATCACGCGCCCAACGCCGTTGCGGGCCTCATTCTCATGATATCGAGCGTTGCCGTGATCGTCGCTTCGACGGCAGCCGGTCATCTAAGCACGCTCATCGGGCGCAAGCGTTGTTTCATCTGGCTCGGCGTGGCGCGGCTCGTCTGCTTCCCGCTGCTCTTCATCGCGTTGGCGCGGGCTGACAGCGTCGTCATGATCGGTGCTTGCGCGGTGCTGCTGAGCGCCCTGGGAAGCGCCAGCTACGCGCCGATCCTCATCTTCCTCAACGAGCGGTTCCCGACCGCGATCCGGGCATCGGGCACCGGCCTTTCATGGAACATAGGCTTCGCGATCGGCGGCATGATGCCGACGCTGGTATCCGTCGTCGCCCGCACGCCCGCCGATCTGCCGGTCGTGCTGGCCGTATGTCTGGCCGCCGTGAGCGTGCTCTATCTGATCGGCGCGTTCGTCATACCCGAGACCCGGGGCAGCCTCGCCGACGGTAACTGACCGGCATCGACGAATTCATCGGTCATCCGATGCGGCCAGCCTTGCATCCGCGCGAACGACAGGAGGCGATCATGGACAGCGTGAATCTCGAAGTGCTCGGGGCCAGCCAGCGCTGGATCGAAGCGGGGCATCGTGTGCTCCTCGTGACCGTGGTGAAAACGTGGGGTTCGTCGCCGCGTCCGGAAGGCTCGATGCTCGCCGTGTGCGACGACGGCGCGGTGGCGGGCTCGGTGTCGGGCGGCTGCATCGAGGACGATCGGGCCGAGCTGGACGGAAGCATTCTTCGCGCTGTCGATCCACCTCAGTTGCTTCGGCCAGCTTGCCACGGTCTCGCGGCTGTTGCGCCGTTGCTTGACGAGGATCAGGTCGAGCTCGTCGCGATCGTAGCTGTTGCTCAGAACGCGGCTCAGTCCGCTCGTCACTTCCAGCTTCCTGCGAATGTTTGCGATTGAATGCCGCTTGCATATGAGTCGTCGGTCCGCCGACGAAGTCCTCGAGCACGCCGAGGCGCACCGTCAGGCCCACGTTCGCACCGGATAACGCTTCGATCATTTCTATCACGCGCGACCGAGGCTGGCAATCCCGCGGCGCGCTTGTCCGCATGCCTTGCAGAGCCTTTCGATGTCTCGCTCCAGGCATTTGAATTTCTACTACATTCCATTCGAACATTTAATTTCTGAATGCGTGAGGAGATGACTACCACCAACTATTCTGATTGAAAAAAATGAAGGATAACTACAAACAACTGATAAATCGCTTTATATTAAGCGCGGCTCTGCTGTTGGCGCATGGCCGGGTGCGCTTTCGCCTTATTTCACCACTTGTCAATTACCACTCAAGGGAACGTAACGAAAGACAGCCCATCGGGCGTGCCCGAGATGCACAAGTCAACGTTTGACATGTCGAGGCGCTGACTCGGTATCTCGTTACGCGCGAAATCGCGAGAGCCTGAACGGGTGATGCGCGACCGTGGGCGCGATGTCCTGCACCAGCTGGGCCAGCAGTTCGCCGGCAGCGGGACCAATGCCAAACCCGTGGCCGCTGAACCCTGTGCCGATGAAGAAACCGGGAAGGGAGTCCACCGCCGAGATGACTGGCAGGGCGTCGGGGGTGACATCCATCATGCCGCCCCAGGCCTGGGCCACCTGGGCACCTCCGAAGACGGGGAACGCCTGCTGAAGTTGGCGGAGCGCTGCGAGTACGGCGTTGGTATTGGGTCCGGGGTCGAGCGTACGGGTTTTTTCGAACGGAGTGGGCTTGTCGAGTGGAAAGCGCGTGGGTGTGACCAGTTCTTCAAAGAACCGCCGCCCAAAGCGGATCTTGAGGTTTTGCCGTTGCGCCATCCAGGCTGGAAAGAAATGGCGCAGCAAGCGAATGCTGTCGGGCGTCACGTCGGCCACCGAGGCAGCGAGCTTCGATACAGTGTAGCCGCCGTCCGCACGGGGTCGGCAGGTGAATTCTTTGCCGTTGATCGCCAGGTCCAGACCGGAGGGCATGGGCGTTGTGCGCAGCGCCGACCCGTGCACCTTGAGCTGCGGCAGGAAGACGCCCGTGTTGCCGCATAGCAGGCGGCTCCAGGCGCCGCCTGCCAGTACGACGCGATCCGCCGCCACCCGGCCGAACTCCGTGATGACACCCGTGGTGTGGCCGTTTGCCGTGTCCAGCCCGCGCACGGCGCACTGTTCAAAGATTTGGCAGCCTGCGGCGCGCGCCAGTTGCGCGATACCCGCGGTCGCGAGGTGCGGCTCGGCCACGCCATCCTCGGCGTTATGCAGTGCACTGGTCCACGGGCGCGTGGACGGCTCGGCCAGGATCTTGCATACGGCCGCACCGGTGAGCAGGTGCGCGCCTGTCGGATGCTCACGGGCCGAGTCGAGCCACGTTTGAAGTTCGGTCTGATCGGTCGCGTTTTCGCCGAGATAGGCCAGGCCGATCTGCCGGTAACCGACGTTCACCTGTTGCTGAATCTCGCGCCAGAGACTGTTGGCGCGGTGGGCCAATGGCAACTCTGCCGGGTCTCGGCCAATGCTGCGAATCCAGCCCCAGTTGCGCGACGATTGCTCGCCGGCCAGGACGCCTTTTTCGAAGACGGCGACACGCAGGCCAGCCCGGCTCAGTGCCCAGGCGGTGCTGATGCCGATGATGCCGCCGCCGATGATGGCAACGTCGACTTGCTGCGGAAGTGAGAAGGACATGTGCAGGCGCTGGAGGTAGAGGTAAAGGAGCGGAGCGATCAGGCAGGCAAATTCCCGCCGCCGGCTCCGTGCTCCGGACTGTTCTCGTGCTATGTGGTTTGGTGTGTCAGGGGGCACTGCCCATCTCCGCGTATCGCGGCTCGGGGCGGCCCAGGCCTGTCAGCCGGGGTAGCCCATCGCGTCGCGTAGCCGATACCACTGCAGCGCGGCCATCGCGCTGATCTGGCGCACCGGGTACAGGGGCAACCGCGTAACAGGCGTGACGGGGTAGTCCAATGCCGCCGCAGGCATGCCACGCACGGCTTCGCCCAACACGCGTCCCAGCACAGTACCCATCGCCACGCCCCGGCCGCAGTAGCCGTACGCGGTCCACAGTCCTTCGGCGAGTTCATGCAGGTGCGGGAGATCATCGATGGTCATGCCCACGCGGCATGCCCAGCCGTGGGTGAAGGCCACGTCGTTCAGTTCCGGAAAGCGCTGACGGGCTGCCTGGCGTAGTTGCTCGCGCGTGGCGGGGTCGAGCTTGTCGCTGTTGCGGCCCCGGCCGCCGATCACGAACCGGCCCTTGGGATCGAGGCGGCAGTAGTAAGTGATTTTGCGGGTCTCCGAGATGCCGGCGCGCAGCGGCATCAGGCGCTGCTGCAATTCCGGTGGCAGCGGATCGGTGGCGATTTGCGCACTGGATACATTTACGTATGACTGCGCGACTTCGGGGAGCAGCCGGTCGGTGTAGGCATCGGTGGCCAAGATGACCTTCCTTGCTTGCACCGCATGACCGTTCACCTGCAACTCAAATTTCCCCGATGAGGAGGAAATCGATTGAACGGGCGAATACTCATGCAGCGTGCCGCCGAGATCGGTTACCGCCCTCGCCAGGCCGCGTGCATAGGCCAAGGGCTGCACGGCACCCGCGCTCTTCTCGAGCAAGCCCGAGGGCCAGTAATCGGAGCCCGTCGCGGCGCGCATCTCGTCGCGGTCGAGGTGAACCGTGTTGCCGCCATGCCGGTTGATTTCATGCGATCTCTGACGCAAATACTCGCTTGACGCTTGCGAGTAGGCACCCTGCAGCCAGCCATTGCGCGTTGGGTGGCAGTGGATCTGGTAACGGTCCACGAGCGCGAACAATTCGTCGGCACTGCCGTAGGAAAAACGCATCATGCGTCGGGCCGCATCGTCTCCAAAACGCTTGATCAACGCCGACGGCGGCGGCTTGACGCCGGGCACGACCTGGCCGCCGTTGCGGCCCGAGGCGCGGTGGCCGATTTCAAAGGCCTCGAACAATGCGGCGTGCACGCCAGCCTGTGCCAGGTGCAGGGCCGCCGATAATCCCGTGAATCCGCCGCCGACGATGGCAACGTCGACCTGGAGGGGACCACCCACCGCCTCGGAAGCGGCGCGCGGCAACGCGGTGCTGGCCCAGAGCGTGCTGGAGGACCTGGAGAGCCGGTTGTTCATAGCGCTACTCGGTATGCATGACACGGCGCAAGAAGTCCTGCATGCGTTCGTTGCGTGGGTGGGTCAAGACCTGTTCGGAGGGACCTTGTTCGGCAATCCGGCCGCCGTCGAGGAACAGCACCCGGTCTGATACCTCGCGAGCGAATTTCATCTCGTGCGTCACGATGACCATCGTCATGCCTTTCTCCGCCAGCTTGCGCATCACGCCAAGCACTTCGCCAACCAGTTCCGGGTCGAGCGCCGAGGTGGGCTCGTCGAACAGAATGGCGTCCGGCTGCATGGCGAGGGCCCGGGCAATCGCCACGCGCTGCTGCTGTCCGCCCGATAGCTGGCTGGGGTAATGCGACATTTTTTCTGCAAGGCCGACCGAGGCCAGGATGTCGCCCGCCCGCTCCTTCGCTTCGGCGACGCTCTCTTTCTTGACGTGGACGGGGCCTTCCATCACGTTCTCCAACGCGGTGCGGTGCGGGAAAAGGTTGAAGCGCTGGAATACCATCGACACACGCTGACGGATTGGCCGGATCCCGGCCGAAGCCGCATTTACGCGCTCACCATCGATGGTGATGCTGCCGCCCTGATACTGTTCGAGGCCGTTGATACAGCGCAGCATGGTTGATTTACCGGAGCCCGACGGGCCAATCAAGCAGACGACCTCTGCTTGCCGGATCTCCGCGTCGATGTTCGACAAGACCCGGTGCGCCCCGTAGGACTTGCTCAACTGCTCGATCTTGATCATTTACGGCTCCCCAGGCTGCGCTCCAGCTTGCCCACTCCATACATCATGGGAAGGCTCATCACGAGATAGATCAGGGCCACCAGCGTGAAGATCGTGGCGCTCTTGAACGTGGCAGCAGCGATCAGCTTGCTTTGCATGGAAAGTTCGACGACGGTGATCACCGCCGTCTGGGACGAGTCCTTGAGCATCATCACCAGATTGTTGCCATAAGGAGGCAGCGCGATCTTGAACGCTTGGGGAAGAATCACCCGACGCATCAGCAAGGCGCGCGACATGCCCAACGATTGCGCGGCCTCGTACTGGCCCGCGTCCACGGCGTCGATGCCCGCGCGAAACACCTCGGCCATGTATGACGAGTAGGCAATGCCCAGCCCCAGCGCACCGGCCTGGAATGCATTCAGGCTGACGCCGAGCTCGGGCAGCACGAAGTACATGTAGAACAGCACGACGATGATCGGAACGCCGCGGATCGTATTGGTGAGAATACGGCTGGCATGGGACAGCGGGCGGATTCCCGAAACCCGCAGCAAGGCCCAGAACAGACCCAGGAAGGTGGCGATGAGCAGCGCCGCGATGGTAATGGCGACGGTCGTTAAGACCCCCTGCATAAGCACGGGAAGGTACTCACCCGCATCGCTGAGAAATGTGTCGAACATACGTGAGCCTCGGCAGAGTCGAACAGGGTCTGCATGGCCCCGGCTTCCGCCGGCGCGCCACGCAAAGGCTAGGGGGCGTTACTGAGGCACACCCCATTTCTTCAGGATGTCCGCCAGCACGCCGTTCTGCTTGATCTTGGCAACGGCGGCATTGACCTTGGCCAGCATCTCGGTGTCGCCCTTGCGCACGGCCAGGGCGATATTGGTGGCTAGCTGGCTTTGGTAGGTGTCTACGAGGCGCACCTGCTTCGAGGCGGACGTGCGCACCTGGTAGGCCACGACCGGGCCATCCCCAAAACCCGCGTCCACGCGACGCAGGGCGATGTCTCGCACCAGGTCGGACATGGTGTCGTACATCTTCAGCTCCTTGAACCCCTGGACGGCCTTGAGAGGCTCGACATAGGACGTGCCCATCTGTACGCCGACGATCTTGCCTTTGAGATCGTCGTAATTGCGATAGGCCGTGGTGTCATTTATAGGCACCAGCAGCGCTTCCTTGTACGTCAGGACGATTTCCGAGAAGTCCACGGCTTGGGCGCGCGCAGGGGTCTTAGCGAAGGCCGATGAGATCATGTCGATCTTTTTGGTTTGCAGCGACGGGATCAAGGTGGCAAACGGGATCCCGGAGATCTCCGGCGTGACGCCCAACTCCTTGCTGACCGCACGAGCCACGTCGACCATCACGCCCTCCAGCGCATTCGTCTTCACATCGAGGAAGTTGAAGGGCACGGCGGTAGGCGTGGCGCCGACCTTGATGATCGGTTGCTGCGCATGGGCCGACATAGCGGCGAAGGTCAGAATGGCAGCCAGCGATTTCGAAGCAATCTTGAGCATAGAGCTTTCAGTTTTGGATCCGGCACGGCGCCTGGGTGACGAGGCTGGATGGATTGTGGAAAGACCGATTTATCGGGGAATGTGTATCGCTATGCAATAGATCAAATTGGTTAGCGATTTAATGAGATAAGAATACTGCAAAATTTGGACGCTGACGCCCCACTTTGTTCGGTAACTTCTCAGTGATTTCCCTCGGTTTCAGTTCCTTTGAGCAAATTTTAGGGCGGCCGATGTCAACATCCTCCCGTATTTCTATACAGTAGATGTCTATCTGTACTCGATTCATTTTCTGTCTTGCCGCCACGACGTGATGTTGGCTAAGGATTTTTCTCATGACTCCCGTGAACCCGGAATCGTCGACTCTGTACGTGCAGTCGCTGGCCACTGGCGTGCAGGTGTTAAGAGCGTTCAACACGCAACGCGCATCAATGAGCCTGCCGGAGATTGCCTCCGCAGTCGGAATCTCCAAGAGCGCGGCGCAGCGCTTTGCTTTCACGCTCGAAGCGCTGGGGATGCTGAAGAAAGACTCGCAGTCCAAGCGATATTCCCTTTCCTCGGCCAACCTGGAATCGGGCTATCAGTACCTGCAGTGCCACCCGTTGCTCGAGCGCGCGAATCCCTACCTGCTGGATCTGAACCAGCGCACCGGCGAAACGGTGAACCTGGCCGAACCTGCAGATGACTGCATGGTGTACATCGGGCGTTTTTCCAGCCTGGCGCGGCTGATTGCACATGTTCCGATCGGGCAGCGCATTCCGATGTTCTGCGCCTCGACGGGGCGCGCTTATTTATCCAGCCTGTCGGACGATGCGGCCCGCGAGATTCTGGAGCGCAGCGATCGGGTTCGCTACACGCCACAGACGGTGACGGATGTGGATGCACTGTTGACGCTTGTGCAGCAGGCACGCGAGGAGGGATTCGCTTGCTGCCATGACCAGTTCTATCGCGGCGATCTCGCCTTGGCGGTGCCGATCTGGGACGCGGCGGGCAATGCCGTTGCCGGGCTCAACCTGTCCGTGTCGTCGACCTCATTTACCGTCAAGCGTGCGATCAACAAATTCGTGCCATTGATGCTCGAAACGGCGCGCCTGATCTCCACGACGCCGCCAAATCCAACGGCACTGCGGCCTTTTCGCACCGAACCGCGGGGCCCGAAAGAGGCGGGTTAGGTCTGATGGAACCACCAAGATCCGCTTCCGCTATGCAGCCGAATATGACGATACCCGGCCGGCTCTGCGACGCTCGAGTAGGGCTGGATTATCGTCAGCCGTCAGATGCTCGTCGTGTTGGGTAATGAATGCCGGCTGACTAGGGTCGGAAGTCGAAACGCAATTGCTTCACGGCTCAGCCTGAAAAGCCCCCTGAGAGGCATGTTGCAAACCGGTCAGCGGCGACGGGGCGGATTCCATCACGAATGTTCGAAGCCGTTTTTCGACATCGACGACACGATGCATCGGCGCGCTTGCCAACTGCTGATCGTGAAGCGCAAGGACTGCCTCAACAACGGACGTCTCGTCGTCGGAGAGTCTCCAGTCGCCGTCATCAGCGCGCGCGAGCACGTTGTCGAGAGCCGTCTCGGCATCTAGATAAACCCGAACCGCGAGGCTACCGAACCTTGCGAGTTGCAGGAAGTAAGTCATGTAGATCGCGCGGGCGAGCTCGTTGATGAGATGCTTGTTGCCGCGGTCGCTGCGACATGCGGCCAACGCAAGATGGTGCGCCAATCAGAGTTCGCGCGCTTAGGCTTGGTTCATCGGCAGCAAGAGCGCCTTGCCGAGCGGCTTGTGGGTCGAGCGGCGCGTTTTTTCGCGCGATTTTTTGACATATTCGAAAACGGCTTGCGGATTCAAGCGAACTCGGCTGTTTGAGCTGCGGCGCCTTGTGAAGCGTAGCATGCTCGGCGGCGGAAGCGCCGTTCATGGGAACATGGAGGGCTTCGCTATTGTAGGTAGCTCTGAAAGCATATTGCTCGCCCCGGGCCGATCCGGTAAACGGGTCTCAATATGGACCTCTGAGCCGCCCCCCTCGGCGAGTTAAAATCCCAGACCGGCATGGCGCCGCACGGGCACTTAATGAGAATTGATCCGTATAGCCTTGAACTCTTCCTTGTTGTTGCTCGGGAAGGCTCGATTACACGCGCGGCTCGGTTGGAACATATCGCACCGTCGGCGCTGAGTAGGCGCATCGCAGATTTGGAAGAATCGATCGGGCTTCCCTTATTGATTCGTTCGCCAGTTGGCGTCGAGTTAACTGAGGCGGGCCGCCACGCATTTGTTCGCGCCACCCAACTCCACGATGATCTGCAGTCGCTTGCTCGCGAGGTTCAGTCTCTCAGCGGACAGGTGTCAGGTACTGTGCGTCTGTTCGCCAATGCCTCCGCCATCGTCGGCTTTCTTCCCGAGAAACTTAAGCTTTTCCAGGCGCGATATCCTTTGGTCCAAATCGCTCTAACCGAACGAATCAGCGACGAGGTCTTGCGTGCCTGCATCGAAGATCGCACCGATGTGGGGGTATGCGCCGCATTGCGTGCTAAGCCGAGCGGCGTGGAATCGTGGCATTTTGCCGATGATCCTTTAATGGTTGTTTTGCCTCCCGATCACGAGTTGTCGGTGAAAGAGTCTCTAACGTTCGAGGACGTCCTTCGTTACCCACTTGTCACGCTACAAGCGGGCGGCGCCCTCGATCAGGCGTTAAGAGAGCGTGCTGAAGCTAATCATGTCAGCCTTCAGGTGAGCGTAACGGTGAACAGTTTCGATGCCCAATGTCGTATGGTGGGGGTTGGGTTGGGCATAGGTATTGTCCCTAGGAGTGCAGCCTCGGCCTTCGCGGGAACAGGCAACTTTGCCCGGCGGCATTTAAACGAAACATGGGGCACGCGTGAGTTGCATGTCTACGCGCTGCGCAAGTCATCTCGACTCAAGGCTGTTCAGGCACTTATTGACGCTTTGATATCCACCGCTGAGGGTTAATCCGGACTTCGCGATACGCGATGCCCCGATTGCTGATCCAGCACTTCGTCTTGCCTCTGCTCGCGATCTAAATTCCGTGTCAGGAGGCAGGACATGACAAATCTGAGACTGGCCAAGCGGGTTCTTTTCCTGAGTGCCGAGCCGCAATCGATCAAAAGACAACTCAACGGTGAAGACCTCACGCTCGAAACCGCAGGTGCTCTGCGCGACGACGTTTCGACAGACGAAATCACGCCGATGAGCGTGTTGACGCAATTCGACGAGCGCCTCGGACGGTATCCCTATGTCGGCCTGAGGATAGGTTCGGAGTGCCCAATCGGTGTCGACAGTATCAAGTCTGGCGGATTTTCCGTAACCGTTGCGGGAAATCGATACGGCAAAGGGTCTTCGAGGGAACATAGCCCGGTCGCCGAACTGCGCGCCGGGATCAGGCTGGTGATCGCAAAGAGCTTCGAGCGCATCTACCGTCAGAACGCCGATAACCTTGGTCTTTTTACGTCGACCGACTTCAGCCTAATTGATCGTATTCAGCGCGGTGAGTTGATCGAGGTTGAAGAACTTGTCGAGTCCCGTGACGAACTTGCGGCGACCATTCTACGCAGCGGCGGCTTGCTCCGCTACGGTGAAACGCATATGCGCAACGTGTCGAGATCCGGCCTTGTCGGCGGCAGCGTAACGCCTCGCACCCTGACTGAAAAGATTCTTGCGCGCCATTCGATTCGCACCGAGCAAACCAACGCATCTATTGAGGCCGGCACCGGCACATTCGTACGCGCCGATTGGCGCTTCATCCACGAGTACTACACCGGCATGGCGACGCACATGCTGCACGCCACCTTCGGCCGGCCGTTACAGCTGTTTCAGCCAGAAAGCATTCTCGCATTCGAGGATCACCTGTCGTATTCGCATCGGAGCGAACTGCACATTAGAAATGGTCTCTTGCCTAACGTGCGTGAACTTTCCGCGGCGCACAGGCGTTTCGCGGACGAATACGGCATTCGCAACCACGGCTATCTCGAAAGCATTGACGGCAGGCCTGCTGAAGGCTCTGAAGGCATCTCCCACGCGATGATGGCCGAGCTCTACGCGCTACCGGGGCAGGTCGTGGTCGGCACCGATTCACATACACCGCACAGCGGGGCGCTCGGATGCGTCGCATTCGGAGTAGGCACGACCGACATGGCGAACGCTTTTGTCACCGGCGCCGTACGAATGACGGTTCCGTCGTCGCTACGCATTGATATGCGTGGGCCGGTGAGCGCCGGCGTCACAGCGAAGGACCTCGTTCTTCATCTCCTTGCGAACCCGAAGATCCGAGCTGGTGCCGGTGTTGGAAAAGTTTTCGAATTCACTGGCTCGGCCATTGCGCAACTCACGACCGACGAGCGCGCGACGCTCACAAACATGACGGCCGAACTGGGCGGCTTTACAGGAATCGTCGCTCCCGATGAGGAGACGGTGCGGTTCCTGAAGGAGCGGCGCGGCGTCGATTTCAAGCTCGAACCCTGGATGCAAAGCGATGCAGGCGCGCAGTACGCCGATACCATCGTACTCGAGTGCGCGGCGATCAAGCCGATGGTCGCCTTGCCAGGTGACCCGGGAAATGGCGTGGCGCTTGATGAATTGCAAGAGAGGCCAAGGATTGATGTTGCCTATGGTGGCTCCTGCACGGCGGGCAAGCGCGAGGACTTCGATCATTATCACGCGGTGCTCGCGTGGGCGGCCGAGCATGGACTGCGCGTGCCAAGCAATGTGACGCTGTATCTCCAGTTCGGCACGACCGACGTGCGCGACTACTGCGTGTCGCGCGGCTACATCGAGACGTTCGAGCGCGTCGGCGCTGAGCTTCTGCAGCCGTCATGCGGGGCTTGCGCAAATTGTGGACCCGGTTCGTCAACGGAAGCGTCGCAGGTCACCGTCAGCGCGATCAATCGCAACTTTCCGGGCCGCTCCGGCCCGGGCCAGGTCTGGCTGGTGAGCCCACCCACCGTAGCGGCAAGTGCCATCGCGGGAGAGATCGTTTCCTTCGATGAGCTCAAGGAGCGCCACGCATGAAGATCGCGGTTATTCCAGGCGACGGCATTGGGCCAGAGATCCTTGCGCAGTCGATGCGTGTTCTAGAAGCGTTACGTCCCTTCGACTTTGCCTTTGTTGTTGACGTGGTACCCGCCGGTGCATGCGCTTACGAGCAGTTTGGCACTCCGCTTCCCGACGCGACGGTACGTGCTGCGCTCGGTGCAGATGCCGTGTTGTTTGGCTGCGTCGGGGACATACGCTACGACAGCCTCGATCGTGAGCTACGCCCTGAACAAGCGATTCTTGGCCTGCGGGAACGGCTGGGGTTATACGCAAGCTTGCGTCAGGTGCAAATCAACGACTCCTTGGCGCACCTTTCTCCGCTGAAGCCGGAACTCGTATCCGGTCTCGACATTGTGATCGTCCACGAACTTTCCGGCGATGTGTATATGGGGGCGCTGCGGGGCCAGCGCGTTGTGACCGAAGGTACTTGGCAAGGTCAACGCGAAGGCTTCGACACCATGCGCTACACGGAAGGGGAAGTGCGTCGGGTGGCACGCGTCGCATTTGAGACTGCCCGTACCCGCAATAGCCGATTGTGTAGCGTCGACAAGGCCAACGTGCTGGAAACATCGAAGCTCTGGCGCCGCACTGTCATGGAAGTCGGCAATGACTACCCCGACGTGGCACTCACGCACATGTACGCCGACACGGCCGGCATGGAACTCATCGCGCAACCGAAGGCTTTCGACACGATCGTCACTGGGAACCTATTCGGCGACGTACTTGCGGATGCGGCCTCAGGGTTGACAGGCTCGGTCGCACTCGCAGCGTCGGTCATGCTTGGGACGATAGGGCCAAGCTTGTACGAGGCGGGTCACGGTACCGCATTGGATATCGCGCGAAAAGACGTTGCCAATCCTATCGCAAGCATCCGGGCGGCAGCGCTGTTACTCCGTCACTCGGGTGGTCGGCCGGATCTGGCGGACCGCATAGAAGGCGCGGTTCGGAAAGCATTGAAGCGCGGCTTTCGCACGGCAGACATCCATCGGCCAGGTACCACACTGGTCAGCACACAGCAAATGGGCGACGAGATCGTCCGAGCAATCACCGAACCCTGACGTCCGTCGTCGGTTCGAACTCTGATTCCTAAAACCAGCAGGAGACAAGCATGGCTAGTGCACAACCCGCCCCTCAGGGCTTGCGGCCAACGAAGGACGTCGCAGACCCGGCACTCGTCAATTCTCGTACCGATAGCGGCGCGATCTCTGCACGTATGGACCGTTTGCCTGCAACCCGCGCGGTCTGGAAGCTGATCGTACTGCTGAGCCTCGGGTTCTTTTTCGAAATATACGACCTGTTGTTCACGGGCTACATTGCACCCGGTCTCGTGCGCAGTGGCATTCTCACGGCGACCACAACCGGCTTGTTCGGCACGTCTGGAGTTGCCAGCTTCATCGCCGCACTGTTTTGTGGACTTTTCGTCGGGACAATTTCCTGTGGCTTCCTGGCTGACCGCTTCGGCCGCCGCGCCATTTTCACCTACGCCCTGCTGTGGTATGTGGCGGCAAATACGATCATGGTGTTTCAAACTACCGCCTTTGGGCTCAACACTTGGAGATTCATTTCCGGGCTCGGTATTGGCGTAGAACTGATCACGATCGGTACTTATATGTCGGAACTCGCGCCGAAGCATCTGCGCGGCCGCGCCTTTGCGATTTGCCAGGCTATTGGCTTTTCCGCTGTTCCGGTCGTCGCGTTTCTATCCTATCTGCTGGTTCCGCAATCACCGTTCGGCCTCGACGGCTGGCGCTGGGTGGTCCTGCTCGGCGGCGGCAGTGCGCTGATGATCTGGTGGTTTCGACGCAATCTGCCGGAAAGTCCGCGATGGCTCGCGAGCAAAGGTCGCCTTGACGAAGCCGACGCGATTCTCACGAAGCTCGAGGCAAAGGTGGAAATGGAGCAGGGGAAACCTCTTCCTGCGCCTGGGCCTTCGGAGCCGGTCGTTCGCAAAGCCAGTTTCAGCGATATGTGGAAGCCGCCTTATCGCAAGCGCACCGTGATGCTTCTCATCTTCCATGTGTTTCAGACCATAGGCTTTTTCGGCTTCGCTAACTGGGTGCCCACGCTTCTCGTCAAGCAGGGCATCACAGTGACATCGAGTCTTCTTTATACGACGATTATTGGCCTGGCCGCTCCGATGGGGCCGCTCCTTGGCTATTGGATCGCTGATCGCTTCGAGCGAAAGCATGTCATCGTTTTTATGGCTGGTGTGAACGTGGTATGCGGCCTTGTGTTCAGTCAGGTCAGCACGGCCGCAATGGTCGTCGCACTGGGCGTTTGTCTGACGCTTGCGGGAAACATCATTTCCTTTACCTACCACACTTACCAGCAAGAGCTTTACCCGACGGCAATCCGTGCCCGTGCCGTGGGATTCGTCTATTCATGGAGTCGATTGTCGGCGGTGTTTAGCTCGTTCGTGATTGCGTTCATTTTGAAAGACTTCGGCGTCACGGGCGTGTTTGTGTTCATCGCTGGCGCGATGATCATGGTGATGATCGCGATCGGAACGCTTGGACCGCGAACCAGAGGCAAATCGCTTGAAAGCATCTCCCACTAGCAGACAAAGCATCACCAGGAATTTTCAACATGACAGCAGCCGTCTCCCTTTCCGATAAGTATGACCTGCCAAAGGGCCGTGTCTACATGACAGGCACGCAGGCACTGGTTCGGCTTCTTCTGGCTCAGAAAGCGCGCGATGAATCGCAAGGACTGAATACGGGCGGCTTCGTCTCCGGATATCGGGGTTCCCCGCTCGGTTCGGTTGATCAAGAGCTGTGGAAGGCAAAGTCGTACCTCGATAAAAACAACATCAAGTTCGTGGCGGGCTTGAACGAGGAACTTGCGGCGACCGCTGTGTGGGGCTCACAGATGGTCAATCTTGACCCGAACGCGACAGTAGACGGCGTGTTCGGGCTCTGGTACGGCAAAGGGCCGGGAGTAGATCGAAGCGGCGACGTTTTCAAGCATGCCAATATTGCGGGGACAGCAAAGCATGGCGGCGTTCTGGTTATTGCGGGCGACGATCACAGTTGTAAGTCTTCCAGCCTTCCTCATCAAAGTGAGCATGCTTTCATTGCCGCAATGATCCCCGTAATGAATCCGTCCGGCGTGCGCGAGTTTCTGGAGTTTGGGCTGCACGGATGGGCCATGTCCCGCTACTCGGGATGCTGGATCGGGTTCAAGGCCATTACCGACACGATCGAAACGTCGTCTTCAGTCGACATCGATCCGTTTGCGGTCGAAATTAAAATCCCGGAAAACTATCCGATCCCTCCCGATGGATTTTCGCTACGTTGGCCGGACGCCCCATTAGAGCAGGAAAATCGACTGCAACGTGAGAGGCTCTATGCGCTGCTGGAATATGTCAGGCTGAACAAGCTCAACTATCAGTTATGGCATGCGCCTGATGCCCATCTCGGCATTGTGACCACTGGCAAGAGCTATCTCGACACACAGGAAGCATTGGCGCTTCTGGGTTTGGACGAGACTGCGGCGCGGGCGCTTGGCATCCGCCTCTTAAAAATTGGCGTCTCCTGGCCATTGGAGCCACAAGGCATCCGCGAGTTCGCCGAGGGGCTGACAGAGATTCTGGTTGTTGAGGAGAAGCGCCAGATCATTGAGTATCAAATCAAGGAGCAACTCTATAACGAGCCTGTGTGCTCGCGCCCGCGCGTCGTCGGCAAATACAGCGACGCAGGCGAGTGGGTGCAGGTACCAAAGAGCGGCATTCTGCTGTCCCCGAACGGGGAGTTGACGCCGACCACGATCGCCGCCGCAATCGCAGGGCGCCTTGCTAGACTCATCAAGGTAACCGATTTGCCAGCAGGCGTGCGGGCGTTTCTCGCCCCAGATGAGTCGTCAGCGTCGTGTGTGCAACACAACGCCGCGTTGCCGCAACGGGTGCCGTACTTCTGCTCTGGTTGCCCGCATAACACATCGACGAAAGTGCCAGAGGGGAGCCGAGCAGTCGCAGGAATTGGATGTCACTTCATGTCGATGTGGATGGATCGAAGCACCGAAACGTTCACCCAGATGGGCGGCGAAGGCGCATCCTGGATCGGGCAGGCTCCTTTCACGTCAACGCCACATATATTCGCGAATCTCGGCGACGGCACTTACATGCACTCTGGGTCGCTCGCGATCCGGGCGGCGGTCGCCGCAGGCATGAACATCACCTACAAAATCTTATACAACGACGCCGTAGCGATGACCGGGGGACAGCCTGTCGAGGGCGCACCCAGCGTGTTGCAGATCGTTCAGCAGGTTGCGGCCGAAGGCGTGCAGGCAGTGCACCTCGTCAGCGATGAACCCGCTCAATTTGAGGGCTTGAGCTTGCCTGAGGGTTCGCGTCTCGTGCATCGCGATCAAATGGATACCTTGCAACGTGAACTGCGCGACCAAAAGGGTGTGACGGTGATCGTGTATGCGCAGACCTGCGCGGCCGAGAAACGCCGGAGACGCAAGAAAAAGAAACTGATCGACCCACCCAAACGCGTTGTCATCAACGAGGAAGTTTGCGAGGGCTGCGGCGATTGTGGCGTTCAGTCGAACTGCGTCTCGATTATGCCTCTCGAGACGGATCTGGGACGTAAGGGCGCAATCGATCAGAGTTCATGCAACAAAGACTATTCCTGTGTAAAGGGATTCTGCCCCAGTTTTGTGACTGTTGAGGGTGGTCAGCTTCGCAAACCAAACAAGAGCAAAACTCCGGTGCCGTCAGGTCTTCCGGTGCCGTCGCTGCCACCGTTGGAGCAACCTTATAACATCGTCGTGACCGGCGTTGGTGGAACCGGCGTTGTCACGATAGGCGCACTGATGGGCATGGCAGCCCATCTCGAGGGCAAGGGTGTACTCGTCCTCGATATGGCTGGTATGGCGCAAAAAGGAGGTGCGGTAATGTCACACGTGCGACTCGCGGCGGCTCCTGACCGTTTGCACGCGGCACGCGTCGCATCCGCTCAAGCCGATGTGTTGCTGGGTTGCGACATGATGGTCGCCGCGGGTAAAGACGCGTTTGCGCTGAGCGCCGTGACGCGCACGGTCGCCGTAATTAATACGGACGTTGCGCCTACCGGCAGCTTCGCGCGAAATCCCGATTGGCAAGCATCTCCGGAAGCGCTCTTTGAACAGGTGCAGAAGAACGCTCGTCGCACCGTTTCGATTGACGCGTCACGCCTTGCTACGGCGCTAATGGGGGACGCCGTGGCGACAAATGTGTTCATGCTTGGTTTCGCTTGGCAGCAAGGCCTTGTGCCCTTGCAGGAACGCTCACTTACGCGTGCAATCGAATTGAACGGAGCTGCGGTTGAGATGAACAAGTCCGCGTTTGCATGGGGCCGGCAAGCGGCGGTTGATCCGTCCGCCGCGCGCCTTGCTGCGGGTATCGACAAGGCAATCAGTATCGTCATGATGCCCCGCAAAACTTCTCTCGATGCCATCGTAGCGGACCGCATGTCACGTCTCACCGCGTATCAAAACGCCGCGTACGCGCGACGCTATGCAGCCTTCGTTCGAGAGATGGCGAAGGCGGAGCAAAACCGCGTCGGTGGCGAACGCATTTCACGCGAAATTGCAACCAGTCTCTACAAGTTGATGGCATACAAAGACGAGTATGAGGTCGCTCGCCTGCACGCTGAGTCCGGATTTTTTGATCGCATTGATCGTCAGTTCGAGGGCGACTATAAGTTGCGGTTCCATCTGGCTCCGCCTCTCTTCGCGAAGCGGGATAGTCACGGTCACCTCATCAAGCAGGAGTTTGGTTCCTGGATCGCAACGGCTTTCAAATGGCTAGCCAAAGCTAAAGTCTTACGAGGCACCGTGGTCGACCCCTTCGGCTACACAGCCGAGCGTCGTGAAGAGCGTTCAGCAATCGGCGAGTTTGAAGCATTGATGCGACGCGTCATGTCCGAGCTGACTGCCGAACGACTGGACGCAGCCATTGAGCTAGCACGGCTACCCCAATCTGTCCGGGGGTTTGGTCATGTCAGAGATCACAACAAAACTCGAGCGCAGCAGCTAGAACGGAAATTAATAGGCGTTATTTCTGAGAAGGGAGACGCTCCAGCGCAGCGTGCAGCATAAGAGGAAGCCAGATCCATCGCAACGGCACCGAGGCGCAGAAGCGCACGTATCTGCCGAAGCTGGTGTCGGACGAGCACGTCGGCGCGCTGGCGATGAGCGAGCCGAACGCGGGATCGGACGTCGTCAGCATGAAACTACGCGCCGATGAAAAGGGCGACCACTACGTGCTCAACGGCACCAAGATGTGGATCACCAACGGCCCCGATTGCGACAC
>NZ_FCNW02000075.1 GCF_001544475.1 Caballeronia humi
CGCGGCCGAGCCATGGCGCAACGCGAGCGTCACCAGATCGTCGCGCATGGTGCGCAGATAGCGCTCCATCGCATCGGAAGTGGTGGCGTGCGGGGCGAATTCCACGTCGTAGTACAGACGCGCGATGGTCGCCGCGGGGATACGCTGCACGAACGCGCGCAATGCGGTGAAGTCCGTGCGCGTGTAAGTGCGCGGCGGTGGCAAGGTCAGCTGTTGAGGTTGGAATGAAATGAACGCGTCCCTCCCGCGAACGTGTGAGCAGAGAAAGTGGATCTTCACGGGCCAACGGCATCGACGTGCCTGGGGCAAAATGCATGCGTTTCCCGGCAACCGGAGAATCCACGATGAATAGTATCGCCGTAGGCGTAGACATCGCCAAGCAAGTTTTCCAAGTGCATTACGTTGAGCCGGAAACCGGAGAGATCGTGAACAGGCCGATCAAGCGGGCACGATTTCTCGAGCATTTTGCAAACCGTGCTTGCTGCCTTATCGGAATGGAAGCGTGCAGCGGTGCGCACCACTGGGCCAGGCAACTTGTAAAAATGGGCCACGAGGTCAAGCTAATGCCGGCGGAGTTCGTCAAAGCGTTCAACATCCGCAACAAGAATGATGCGGCGGACGCGCGGGCAATCTGGCTGGCCGTACAGCAACCCGGCAAGGCGGTCGCGGTAAAGACTGAGACGCAGCAGGCGATGCTGGCACTGCACCGGATGCGCCAGCAGCTCATCAAATTTCGCACAATGCAGATCAACAATTTGCGAGGACTGTTGACGGAGTACGGAGAGGTGATGGCCAAGAGTCGTGCAGCCCTTGACAGGGCGATTCCAGCAGTACTGGAACGGGTCGCGGAGCGACTTCCTGCGGTTGTGATCGATACGTTGCGCGAACAATGGGCCGGTTTGACAAAACTGGATGAGCAAATTGCTCAGATCGAGCGCCGGATGCGGGCGTGGAAGAAAGAGGACCAAGCGGTCAAGGCCATCAGCGAAATCCCCGGTGTGGGACTGCTGACAGCAACGGCAGCCGTAGCAATGATGGGTGATCCGAAGGCTTTCAGTTCCGGCAGGGAATTTGCTGCATGGGCCGGTCTCGTGCCAAGACAAACGGGCTCCGGTGGCAAGGTGAACTTGCACGGCATATCGAAGCGGGGCGATACATACCTACGCACGCTGCTGATCCATGGTGCGAGATCGGTGCTAGAACACTCGAAGGAGCCCGGTCCGTGGGTCGAGCAGATGATCAAACGCAGGCCCAAGAACGTCGTGATCGTTGCGCTAGCAAATAAAATCGCGCGCACGATCTGGGCGGTACTGGCCCACGACAGACGGCACCAGAAGAATTACGTGAGTGTAAGGCCAGCCGAGGCGGTTTGCGGTTTGTAGAAAGCTAACGTCTGGCACAGGGTGATTCGAGAGTTTGCGCAGCAATCGAGTGTGATGACTAGTCAGGTAGGACCTGGGACTTGCTAAACCTGAATGGCCAACAGAGCTTCGAGTTCGTGGTTGGAATGAGGAGCGAGTCAGCGGATTTCATAGGGGCCCGCAGCGGCGGTACCGACTGCATGAAGGCCGGATAGAGAGCCGCAACCCATCCTGTAAGTCTGAACAAACGAAAACTGTTGCAAAACGGGACGCGCTCATAGAGTTGGCCATGATTCCATCAGGCTGGGGTAGACACACCAGTGAGCGCACCGGTGAGCTTTTTCAGGGGCAGTCGGTGAGCAGGTTCGGGAACCCCTCGTTCCGGCGCCCGAAACTATCGGTGGTCCCCAGGAGTTCATTCCAGCGCACCTGGCTGCGGCGCCGACCAACCGCATCGCGTCCGGATGCGCCGGATTCACTCACGGCATCACGCGCGAATCATCAGGGTCGGGTGATAGCGCCAGACCTTCGGATCCGCGCTCAACAGCACGATCCCTTCGTGCAACGCCTGCGCGATCATGATGCGATCGAACGGATCGGCGTGGTCGTCGTGAAACGGCAGCGCGGCGACGGCCTCTGCGTGCTCCCCGGCGATCGGCAGCTCCGCGAAGCCCGCCAGCCGAAACGCCGAGCGGGCATCACGCGGATGCACGCGTAGGTTGCCCTTCGCATGCTTGATCGCGATCTCCCAGACCGCTGCGGCGCTCACCAGCAGTGTATTGGCCGGATCTTCGATCAGGTCAATGGCCGACGATGAGAGCTGCGGAGCGCCTTCGGCCGCCCACAGCGCGATATGCGTATCGAGCAGCACCCTCACGGCGCGAGCTCTCGCCGGGCACTCGCGTCGAAGTCTGCGGCGATCGCGTCATCGCCGGCATTGAACGCCTCGAGCGTGGCCGGGACCAGTCCCGCAAGCAGGTGCCGCGCGGCGCCGATGCGTCGGGGCGCGGCAAACGGCACCAGCCGAGCGACGGGGGTGCCGTTGCGCGCAATGATCACCTCGTTTTCCTGGCCGACCTCGAGCTGCTCAACCAAGCTCGACAGTTTCGATTTCGCGTCGTGCATATTGACCGTCAGCATGTGACTCCGTGGTTAGCTAAGCAATGTTAGCTAGTATGCGGGTGCGGGTGACAAAACACAAATGTCCGCCCTGCCCGCGTGCTTCTCTGCGCGCCGGCCCCCCGCGCGGTCGCGCCGTACTCATACCACGCGCGTGCCAGTGAGCGTTTTGGGCTCTCGCTCGTCAGGTCGCACCCGGCTTCATGCCGGCTGGGCCAGCCAGACTTAACCGCAGCAATCGCGCACTCGGACAGGCACAACCAAGGGGAAACCCTCGTCGAGCCGTCACGTAATGCGCTTTCCGGGTATTTCACGCATTAAATCGTTCACTGCTAATAATAACTATCAAGCAAACCGTTTGGATAGTTATTAGGGCGCCTGTGTAACAGCGATCATTCCGGTGCCTCATAGCCTTACGCAAGTGCATGCAGTGACCAGAGCTTGAGCCGCGGATCGCGGCTGAGTCACGCGCGCAGATGGGAGGGCAGCTTTGACAAAACAGGCGCGGACATTTGCGATGCGCGTACGACGCCCTACCGGATTTAGCCGCGGCGGTCCCCATGCGCTTTATACTCGCACTGCGAGACGGGTCAGCGCTGGCCGGACTCGCCCGGTCAGCCCGACCGTTGCATGCCGCGGGCTTACAACGCCGTGAAGCGCTTCTTTTACGTGGCCACTGGGGCGGGTCGACAGGAAGACTCGCATCGACATCACGATGAAGCTCAATCGCGTCCGCAGGAGTTGTCCTCCGCATGCTGCGGACTCGTTGCTCTTTGCCATGAAACATGGTGCCGATGTCGGCGAGCACGGGCGATGACGGGTAGATGAACTTCACAGAAACCCTTGCGACTATCAAGGCCGACAACCGTTGGCAGGCTGCACGTTAAGCGCGCCCATACCCGGGTCTACGGAGCTGCATTTTTTGCTCAAAATTTCAGTAGTCCTCATTAGCTGTCGAGTTCCCAACAGGCTGCGCAGTCCGGCGATGTGTTCCCGGATCTGAGCGGTAACCGGAGGCCGCTCACTGCCCTGCTCCGGTTCGCTCACGAATCGACGCGTCTGACCAAATGGCTCCAGATCAACCTCGGTGGCCACACGGATCTGTCCGCGTGCTCGAGCCATAGCGAAGCCCTCCTTCCATCCTGCCGCCTGGCGGCCGATGCCTTCGTCGAGGATGTAGACGACCATGCTCTCGCCGTCCGCGTCGATTACGTACTTGCGCTGACCGGAGGCGTCCACGAACGTTTGCCCGGCGCTTTGACGGACTAACCGCTCGGTTTCGAACGTGCGCTTCAGTCCCGCTTGTCTTTCTGCTTTCGCGTCCATCCGGCGGCGGATCTGTCGGGCGAAATCGGCCGTGCTTCGTAGGAGGCTGCGCAGGTAGTTGATCGGTGCCTTGGCGAGCTTGAGATGGTCCCACGTTGCCTCGACGACATCCGAGAGACGCTTGCCATGCTCGCGTGCTTCGCGCATGAGTTTGAAGATCAAGAAATCAAAAAACCCCAGGGACCGCAGGCGCTGAAGTTCCTCAGGCACTTGCCCCGGTTGTCTCTTTTGAAAAACTGAAGGGCTAAGATCCTTATATATACCACCGTCTGCCAAGTTGGCAGACGGACGCTCGGGCGAAAAACAATCAGACCGTGAAGTCGTGGACGGGAGTGCCGGGCCGCGTTCTGAGAGGCCCAAAAGGACGGCTGCATGCTCGGTCAGATGCAGGTAGGCGCGACCGAAGAGACCCGCGTCGACGTAGCGAGATTGCGGGCGTCGATCAATGAGTCCAGCAGACTCTAAATCGACGAGGCTCCGATAGAAGGTCCGCATGGACTGAAGAGCGCGACCTGTGAGCAGCTCACGGCGAGCGAAAATGGCAGCGAAGGGCTTGGCTGCGTCAACTGTACGGGCGAGAGCGGCAAGCACTGCGCGCGCACGCGGAGGAAGCTCTTCGATGTGAGCGGCGCGGAAGGCGGCCCGAAAGATCACCCAAGGCAAGTTGGTCGAGTCACAACGAAAGGCGACGACAGCGGCGGAATCGATAGTGGTTTTATACTTTTCTGCAGGCTCTGGGTGCGACTCACCCTCGCCAGCAACGGAACGTTGCGCGATAGACATGTCGAGCGTCCATTTCCAAAAAATGGATTGATTTCGCTTGACTGCTCTCGTCGCTGAGCTACACTCCGGGTTGAGGATGTACCCTTTCCAGTTTCCAGCTGGGGAGTGTGGCGCGAGGATTTCCAGCCAAGCCCACTTATGCAAAAGCCTTCGGTTTCCAGCCGGAGGCTTTTGTCTTTATGAAAGGTAATTAGCGCATTCCGTGCTCCTGTTCAACGTTCAGTCTACTTAACGCGTTGATTTTTAAGCATTTTCGTTTTCGGACTGAAATTTTATCGCGTTCGCTTCTTCTTCTAATAGACGTCTGATTGCGGCATGTAGACGCTCAGCCTCCTCTTCCGACTTGAACTCCAGTCGGAAAACGTTTCTGGCGCGCCGAATTTCGCAGTAGGTCGCCTTTCCTGCTCTGATCTTTTCCATGACTGGCGGCGCGGACCCTTTCTTCTGCTTGGGTGGTTCAGCACCTGCCAGCTTCACTGCTTGGCCTTGATCAACCTCGCCTGCAATCAATTTCTTTACAGCGCCGACCACCTGCTCCGATTTGCCCGCCTTGGTGAAACCCGCCAGCGCCGCCACGGCAGTTGCGCCAAGGAGGTCTGGGCGCTCTTCAACCATCGACAGCACGTCTGGCGGTAGTTGATCGAAGGCCAGAATGTAGGATACGAGCGCCGTCGAAATGCCTGTCTGTTCAGCAAGCTGCACTTGCGTCATTCCTGGCGTTCTCTCAAGCCGAATACGAAAGCCAAGATATTTCTCGTAGTCCGTGAGGCCGGACTGAATCAGGTTGACGTTGAAAGCACCGTCGGTTGCTTCTTCGTCTGAGCTGTCCATGATCACGGCACGGATATGTTCGCGCCCCAGCTCCCGATATGCGTCGATCCGGTGATGGCCCGAGATGATCTCGTAAGTGCCATCGTCTGATCTGCGCGCAACGACCGGATGGATTAGCTTGTTGTGCCGGAGATTCTCGCGAAGGGCGACATACGCTTCCTTCGAGAGCTTACGCCGCCGCCCGGGTATCTCAACCAAGAGACTGAGCGCAATTTCGGCCCCGGCTCGCGCGGCTTTCTCAAGCTGCTCCCTAAGTTCAGCGTTTTGGGTTTGTAGCTCGGCAACCTGCCTGTCCTTGGCGGCAAGCATCGGCATGGCCTCCAATAGTCTGCCTGGCGCCGTCTTCGGGATGCCGTCATCGACCCGTGCACTTACACCATTGGCATTTGAGGCAGCGGCGATCGCCGCATTCTTAGCAGCAAGCTTTTCTCGTAGACTCATGCTGCCTCCGCTACGGATTGGGACTCCACGGCCCAGAGCGCAGTGAGTTGTTGATCAATCATTTCGGCGAATCGGTCATAGGCTTCTCTTGCCCGCTGGTACGTTTTGTTGCTGCCTTCGTACTTCGAGATGTCATACACAGTTCCAAACTCCATTGACGCGGTAGTCGTGACAGTGGTCGTGGGAATCTCGATCGGTAGCACCAAGCTGTCGTAAGAGCGAGTGATCCACTCGCGCACCTTGTTGGTCGCTATTTGACTGGAATCGACCTTGGTCAGCAGGACATGAATAAAGTCGAATCGCTTATTTAGATTCGGCACGACGTTTTTCATGCTTCGACCTAAGTCTGTGAAAAGCGACCAAAACTGTGTCGAGGAGGCATAGTCGAGTGCGTTCGGCGGGATCGGAACAATCAGGCCGTCCGCTGCCATGAATGCATTGATCGTCACGTATGAGAGGGCAGGTGGCGTATCGATGATGATCGCGTCGTACCGATCGAGAAGTGGTTCGAGGCCGGCGTTAAGCACGTCCCAAAAACGAAAGCCCGATTCCTGCGACTGCTTGAACGGCAGATAAAATTCGGCGGAGAAGAGCGCTGCACTGGCCGGAATCAGGTCGATACCATCCCAGTACGTCGGCTGAACCGCATACTCCAGGTCGCTTTGTTCGCCATAAATCAACGGCAGGATGGTTTGGTCCTCCGTGACTTCGCTATCTGCGATAACGCCATTGAGCGCGCTCAAAGAAGCTTGCGGATCCAGATCCACTAACAGAACTCGCCTGC
Organism: Caballeronia humi; assembly: GCF_001544475.1. Lineage (GTDB taxonomy): Bacteria > Pseudomonadota > Gammaproteobacteria > Burkholderiales > Burkholderiaceae > Caballeronia > Caballeronia humi. The sequence continues at coordinate 6,646 of NZ_FCNW02000075.1, forward strand.
CGAACAGGGAGAGACCTTGCGCGAGTGTCATCGCGCTGGTGGTTTTGGTTACACCTCCCTTGAAGTTGCCGATTGCGATCTTCTTTCCTTTGACGCCCGGCGGTCGCGGCGAAAACGGTCCCACTTTTTTTACCCATTCGCGCGCTTCGGTCAGCGTGAATTCGCGCGTACGCGGCAGGCTAGTGCCCTGGGGAAGACCGAGTTCCTCGCGCTCCCAGTAGTAGTTGACCTTCTTCCGCTCAATCCTGCACAGGGCGGCGATTTGAGTCGTAGTGAACACCGGGGCGTGCTTTTTGGGGTGCGGCAGGAGCATCTGCTCGCGTACCGTCAGTAATGTCTCGTTGGCGTGTTCCGAGATGACTTCGATATCATCTAGGCCGAACGACGTCGGCGTGTGGTTGACGATCGTATCGATGGACACAATGGGCTTGGCATTCGTTTGCATAAGACCCGTCCCTATGTTGAATTTAAGAGTCGCCATTGGTCGCAAGATCGAACGCTGAATGGCGGATTTGCGAGAAATGCTAGACGGTAATTGGGTCGGTCGCAAGTTAACTTTTTTGGGGCCGTACCGTGACAGACCGAACTGCGACAAGGCTCACGAGCACTTTCTTGAGGAAACGCTCGAAGTTAGCCCGTTCAAGAGCTTATCAACCCGGAACTCATCACCTGGAATGAAAGAGGCGAGGCTGCATGAGCCCTGAAAACTCTCGCACCATGTGGCTTGAGTAAAAAGAAAAGTCCCCGTTCGTGAAACACCCGGCGACGGTTCTCCCTGGCATGAAAGTCGTATCGTATCAAGCAGTTAGGAGAAAAACTCCCGAATGTTTCACGCCGCGTAGGCGCATGATGGCCAGATTTTGGTCTTTTAGGTAGTTCCTCGTCATCCCGCCCGCCGGCCGCAGAAAACGTATCAATCGCTACGCATTCCGCAACGAACGTTACAAATCAACCCTGTCCAATTAACTCTTCTTTCCGATGACGCCGAACTTAATAACTTCCGATGGGAAAGGCGATTCGAGGCCCACGAAGGGAAAACCTATTCCCCAGGCGGCCAAGAAGGCACAGTGGATCAATTAGAATTGCCGGCAGCGATGTAACGCTCGCGTGACTCAGTTCCTTGGAATTGTTCCCGATTCAATAGCGGCGCAGAAGGAGAAAGACGACAAAAAACAAGCGCCTTTCCAAATGGAGTCGATAAGCAGTCGTCGTCTTTAAACTCCCGGAAACATAGGTAGGGCGCGAGTGACGCAGCCGCAAAGAGTCTAAGTAGCTCCGAACTTGGGTGGAACGGGGCAAGAGCCAGTCGGTTTTATCCCGGGCGGCATGGCTGCCATAAGGTCGCATATAGATCTTTAACTTCTCCTGCTCGTCAGCAACTGTTGCCATTTCGAAGCTTCCCCCGCCGGAGCTGAAACTTTTCGAAGGACGGCCCCTGCCGTTCGCGTCAGGCAAAGTCTTGCTCGGGGTTCAAAAGTACGCGGACACTCTCGTCGGGCCGCGCTATCCGCGGCCCCCGGCTCATACGCCGAAGAAGATCCCCAAGCAAGGTGATTTTCGAGACAAGCACAAAGCTGAAGCTCGAAGTTAACCAGTGGGTGCTAATCTCGTTCGGCCTTGCCGTGATTGCCGTCGGCGCGGTATGGACGCGGCAACCTCCGCCTTCGGTCACACGCGTTGTGGGCGTGTCTGCCGATACCGGCGGCCATCCGATCGTAACCGAGCTCGTCGCCTATAAGCCCGACTCGCAAGCTGTGCGGACGACCGTCAAAGAGATGGCCGTTCGCTGGTTCACAATCGAGCCGGTGTTGTCCGACCGTCTCGAAACTTCGCGCATGACCCCAACATCAACTCTGTCAAGGCGCGAATGATCGGCGCGGCAGCCGGTCAGTTCCGCGACTGGCTGAAGGCCGACACCGTTCCAGCAGATAACGGCAAACCCGAAACTGATCCGCGAAGTCGACGTGCGCAACATCGCGTAGCTCGAAGATTCGACCGTGCTCGTCGAATTCACGACGACCACTTCGCGAGCTGGTGCGACGGGCAAGCCTGACGTGAAGTCGTACGCGCTCACGTTGCGAATCAAATCGTCGCGCCGACTGCTGAGCAGGCGTTGACAACGAATCCTTCGGAATCTTCATTCCGTTTTTCCGCCTCGAGCGGACCGCATAAGCATGACCGCAACCATTTTCAATAAACGGCCGCTCATCGGCATGTGCATTCTCGCTGCGTGTGCAGCGTTGCTTGCTCAACCGGCCGCGGCCAAGAAAGCCGCCAGCGATTCGTCGTTTAATGCCGCGATGGTCGCCGGCGCACCCCATGAGCCCGGTCAATCCGTTCAACGGCGGCGCCGATCCTTTGACGATGCCGGGCGACGCGCGCATCGGCGTGTTCCCGTACAGCCGCGACCAGATCTACCGCGTGCTGACCGCGCCGCTGAAGCTCACGGCGATCAAGCTGGAGAAGGGCGAGAAGCTGATCGCCGACCCGGCGATGGGGGAGATCGACGACGACAAGATGAACCACGTGTTAATCAAGTCGCACAAGGCGGACCTCGTCAACACGCAGCACCTGACGACGAATCTGCGGGAATACGACTTCACGCTCATCGCGTCGCCGACGGGTGGCATGTTCTATCACCGTGCGCTTCCAATACCCCCGCGCGCCGATGGCGCGAGTCCGCGCGCGCGACGACGCGACGGGCAACGGCGGCCGCGGTGGTAGCGATCGGGAAACCAGTGTCGCGCTCGACCAGCTGAATTGGGATTACAGCGTTGATGGCCACGCCGAGTTCACGCCGGAGACCGTCTTCGACGACGGCCATGCGGTCTGGATGCGCATGCCTGCCAAGGCTCAGGAGTGGCCGGTTCCGTTCATTCTCGACCACGGCGATCGTGTCGTCGCGAACTTCATCCGTCGCGGGGAGTTCCCTCGTCCTTCAGCGTCTTGCCGATGAGATCGTTCTGCGTTCCGGCAAGGACGAGGTCACGGTGACACGCGGCTGCCGCCGCTTGTTCGGAGTGTTCTGAATGGAAACCGCAGGCCATTCGGTAGCTGTCGCTACCTGGGCACCTCGACCGAGTTTTTGAAGGCGGAGATCGAGAGCATCTTTAGTTGATCCACATCGACCAGCTTACGTACGTTAGGTCTTGCTTCGAACGTAAAGGAAATGGTCACGCTCGTACCTTTGCGTGCAACTGCAACGTCACAGTCGGGAGTGGGCTCTCCACTGGCTAGATACTTCAAGATTTCCTTGGAGGTGCGACGGCCGGGATGTTCTGTAAGCCACTTCGCGTTGCGAACAACCTTCGTAATGCCCAACAGCCTGACGATCGCTTGCAGATCAGCCGCGTGTTTCGTCGTAAACCGTTTGGCGTCGAAAAGCTCGATCACGACAGCCGGTAGTTTCGAGACGGAGATAGCTTCGGAAATTTTGGTCTTGGCCCATCCCGTGCGCCCCGACGCCTCGCTCAACGTAGACCATTCGTTATTTGCTAATCCTTCCGTGTATCGCGCGGCTCGCAATAACGGCTGAGACACCGCAGGGCGCCGCCGTTTTGGCGCACTTACCGGCTCCCCAGTTAGAAGCTGGATGATCTCGGTCCATGACTTGCCTTCCTTTGAAACCGCACCCGCACGCTGCACTAGTGAATCGCGTCCGACCGTTCTTTGTAGCGAGAGTAGCTGTCTAGCTGTTTTGTCGAGCAACCCAGCCTCCGTAAATAGGCTAAGTACTTCGACGGGCATCGACGCGACGCGCACCGCTCTGTTGACGTGCTCCCGCCGAACCCCGAGTTTCGTTAGAGCCGCGGCTGCGTCCCTCTGGTTCGTCCATTGACGCCCCAAGCCGTCGTGATACAACGCAGCCAGCGCCAACGGATTGTGCGCAAGTTGCTTTCCGATATATCGTTCCACTGTTTCGCCTCCCTTTCTGTTTGTCGGCGGGGCCGGGCCAGTCTTTAGCACGCGGTTTCCAAGTGGAAACCGCGTGCGAATACGCGGCACTTCGCGCTGACTATTGCGGATCGCCTCGCCTCGCCGTTGCATGGTTGCAAGAAGGTCCGACAAAATAGCCAGCGCTGTCGATTATGTCGAAAGACAGGTCAAGAAGAAGCGAAACATTAAGTGCCGGTGGTTACATGCGAGCCGTGTGGGAAAGTGGCAATGACGTGACGGACGTCGATGTCGCAAGGCGTGACCAATCGCCGACCCCTGAAAAACTGGCCACTTTTGCGCAGGAAGACCCAGCTAAAGAACTAAAAGTATTCGGACGGCGCGAACTAGATACCCTTTGAATGCCTATACCCAAAGCGGCGGTTCAACGTCATCGAATCGTTCTGGACGGTTTCGTGCCATAAAAGAGAAATTGTTGTTCGGGCAGTGCTTGCTCGATCAGCACAACATCACCCGGTGGAGGGTCGAAGACAACGAGGCTGCTGCCTCCTAACCTTCAACCCTACAAAAGTCACATGCCCGCTACGGCCGCAGATCGTGTGCGCCGTATCACTGATAATTCACTTCAACGGCGCGGCACAAAAGCAACCCAATGATTCGAAAGCGGAATGCCGCGCCGCGGACGTGTTACATATTGCGAACTATTCCTAAATGTAACACTTTCGCCCGGCGACCCTTGCCCGAGGGCATAGGCTCGTTGCTGTCTAATCGCAGCCCGTGGAAAGACGCCCGAAAACAGCGTCTTTCTGGGAAATGCGCTTCATCATGATAATTCGCATGGTTCTGCGATGCTGCACTAGCAGGGGTTGTTCGGCACGACCGTACAAAGGCGCACAAAACCACCCGTCTTTCCGCTAAAAAAGGGACGCCCGCGCTGTTCCAATGGTGACCATTCCAAAGGGTTGCCATGCCTCTTTTCAAGAACAAGCGTCGGGCCGCGCTGTCCACGGCCCCCGGCTCATACGCCGAAGAAGATCCAAGCAGGGTGATTTTCGAGACGAGCACAAGGCTCAAGCTCGAAGCTAACCGCTGGATGCTGATTTCGTTCGGCTTGGCTGTCGTCGCGGCGGGCGCCGTGTGGACGCGGCAGCCTCCGCCTTCGGTCACTCGCGTTGTGGGTGTGTCTGCCGATACGGGCGGCCATCCAATTGTGACCGAGCTCGTCGCCTATAAGCCCGACTCGCAAGCTGTGCGCATGACGGTCAAAGACATGGCCGTTCGCTGGTTCACGATCGAGCCGGTGCTGTCGGACCGCCTCGAGACTTCGCGCATGACCGCCAACATCAACTCGGTGAAGGCACAAATGATCGGCGCGGCAGTCGGTCAGTTCCGCGACTGGCTGAAGGCCGACACACCGTTCCAGCAGATCACGGCTAACCCGAAACTGATCCGCGAAGTCGACGTACGCAACATCGCGTTGCTTGAAGACTCGACTGTACTCGTCGAATTCACGACTACGACGTCGCAAGCTGGCGCCACGGGTAAGCCGGACGTGAAGTCATACGCGCTCACGTTGCGCTATCAGATCGTCGCGCCCACTGCTGAACAGGCGCTGACGACGAACCCCTTCGGCATCTTCATTCCGTTCTTCCGCCTTGAGCGGACAGCATAAGCATGACCGCAACCACTCTCCATAAACGGCCGGTCATCGGCATGTGCGTTCTCGCTGCGTGCGCAGCGTTCCTTGCTCAGCCGGCTGCGGCCAAGAAAGCCGCAAGCGACTCGACGTTTAATACTGCGATGGTCGCGGGCGACCCCATGAGCCCGATCAATCCGTTCAACGGCGGCGCCGATCCCTTGACGATGCCGGGCGACGCGCGCATCGGCGTCTTCCCGTACAGCCGCGACCAGATTTATCGGGTGCTGACCGCGCCGTTGAAGCTCACGACAATCGAACTGGAGAAGGGCGAGAAGCTGATCGCGGACCCGGCGATGGGCGACAGCGTCCAGTGGGAGATCGACGACGACAAGATGAACCACGTGTTCATCAAGCCGCACAAGGCTGACCTCGTTAATACGCTGCACCTGACGACGAATCTGAGGGAGTACGACTTCACGCTGATCGCGTCGCCGGCGGGCGGCATGTTCTATCAGACGGTGCGCTTCCAATACCCGCGTGCGCCGACGGCGCGCGTTAGCGCACGCGACGACGCGACGGCGAACAGTGCTCGCGGCGGTGCTGATTCGGGCAGCATCAGTGTGGCGCCGGACAAGCTGATCTGGGACTACAGCGTCGATGGCCACGCCGAGTTCACGCCGGAGACCGTCTTCGACGACGGCCATGCGGTCTGGATGCGCATGCCTGCCAAGGCTCAGGAGTGGCCGGTTCCGTTCATTCTCGACCACGGCGATCGTGTCGTTGCGAACTTTATTCGCCGTGGGGACTTCCTTGTCCTTCAGCGTCTGGCCGACGAGATCGTTCTGCGTTCGGGCAAGGACGAGGTCACAGTGACGCGCGGCCGCCGTCGCATGTTCGGGGTGTTCTGATCGTGGCGAAGAAATCGGACTCGGCTACGCCTACTGCGGAGCAAGAAACCCTCGTCAAAGGCAAGACGCCGCGCAATGCGATCATGAGCATCGGCATTCTCGCTGCGGTCGTCATCGGAGGCCTCGGCTTTTACTATCAGCTACAGGCGACGAACAAGGCAGACGAAGAGGCGCGTATCAAGAAGGCGACCGCGCTGAAGTCGAGTACGGAAGCGCCCACTGCCGCGAACAACAACGACATCGACCAGATGATCCGTCAGCAGCGCGACGCAGCGGCGTCGGAGGCTGCCGCTCGCGCAGCGTCTGAAGCAGCGGCTCCGAAGCCCGCTGTCAAACCGATGCTGACCGGCGCCGACTTCCAGGAAGAAGTCAAAGGCTCGGGCACGGACACGCCCGACCTCTCCCGGCAAGCGGCGCAAGACGCGATCTATACGTCCTCTATCTTTAAACAGGCAGGCGCGTCGCGTTCGGCGGACTCGGCGACCGGTGTACTGCCCGCTGGCGTCCCTTCGTTGGACGAGGTACGAGCTGCCCGTAACGCTGCGGGAGCCAACACCCCCGATGCGATGGCGATCGCCTTGGCGAAGCAGGGCCAAGCACCGGAAAATCGCGACCGCGCCTTCCTGCGCGATGCGGCTTCGCAAGGCGGCATCGAACGCACAACCTTCAATGGCCGGTCGACGGGTTGCACGTTGACGCCGCCGCACGTCATCCACGTCAAGACGGTGGAGGGGCTGAACTCGGACAAGCCGGGTCGCGTGTCGTTGATGGTGGACGAGGACATCTATGACAGCCTGCGCGGCGACTGTTTGATGATCCCGAAGGGCGCGTTCATCAATGGCATGTACAGCGCGGACGTCAAAGTTGGTCAAGAGCGCCTGCTGGTCGCTTCGACGAGTCTGCGTCTGCCCAATGGTAAGAGCGTGCCACTCAACGGCATGCAGGGTGCCGACCAGAACGGCTACGCCGGGTTCTCGGGCGATGTGAACAACCACTTCCTGAAAATCTTCGGCGCGGGCTTCATTACGGCGATTTTGCTGAAGGCGTTCGACAGCGGTTCGCAGACGGCGACGACGGCGACCCCGAACGGCGTTACTACCTACGGTGACACGGCGGGGCAGGTCGCGGCAGCGACGGCCCAAACCGTCATGCAGCGCAACCAGAATATCCCGCCGACGATCACCGTTGAACCGGGCCAGAAGTTCCTGGTGCAGGTGACGCAGGACATCGTCATGGAGCCGTACCATGACTAAGGCATGGGTGGCTGCCTGCCTGTGTGCGATCGCGTTCGGCGCTCATGCGGCGACCATCGATTCGATCATCAGCCCCACGCGCATCGTGCTCGATGACGGCATGAAGCGCGCGATCGTCGAACTGCCCGGCGAGCCGGTGTATGCGTGTGGGCTGAAGCCGTTTCTGGCGTGGGCTAACCGATTTGAAGGCCAAACGGTCGAGGCCACGGCTGGCGGTGTTGCGATCAACATTGACGGATCGCCTATTAGTCTCGAAAGCCTGTTCGTGAAGGCGGGCTGGCTGCGCCCCGCGACGCTTACCGATGACGCTCAGGCGAGCATCACCGAGCGGCGTGGCGGCTGGTCGTGCGCATCCGCGCAGGCGCCGTTCGACGCGATGCACACGTCCGTCGATCCGAAGATCCTTGCTGGCATCGCACTGAATGAGTCGGCCTACAACGGTCGTGCATGGCCGTGGACGTTGAATGTCGCGGGTCGCGGGTTCTTCTTCCGCACTCGCGAAGACGCGTATCGCGCGGTCAGCTATTTGATCACCAACGGCCGGTCGAACTTCGACGTCGGCATCATGCAAGTGAACTGGGGATACCACGGCAAGCGCTTCGCGAGTGCTTGGGATGCCCTTGCGCCGGCGACAAACATCCGCGTCGCCGAAGACATCCTCAACGAGAACTACCGCCTCACGCACTCCGCGGTGAACGCGGTCGCCTACTACCACAGCGCCAATCCCGCCCCGGGCCGCGAATACCTCGCGCGCTTCGTGAAGCACCTCTCTCAAATCGAACGCGGTCTATGAAGCACACGCTCTCTCTTCTCACTATCGCGCTTGCCGCAGTCACGCTCAATGCGGCGGCTGCCGGCACAGACCCGCTCGACTTTGACTATGAGATCGCGGGTAATGTGCTTGAGCGACCTGCACTTGTTTTCAACGATGGCAGCGACACCTATTTCCAGCCGCGCGCCGGTCAGTCGCTGCGCGTGGACGGTGGACATAGCCAAGGACCGTACATCGTTGTGCCGGGCACACCCGAGGTGATCCGTTACTCGGCGGGCGGCTCAAGCGCCACCGCTTACTGGAAGAAGGCCAACCGATTCATTGGCGACAAGGCGCGCAGCGACACGCCCTCCGGTTTCTCCGGATTTTCGGGCCGCCTTGCGCTTATCGGGCCGCGCAGCAGCCTTGAAAGTACTCGGCCTTTGAACGCCACGCTACCGCTCGCCCAACTGGTCAAAGCGCTCGTTCCGCAGGGCTGGACGGGCTCGGCACAGAAAGACATCGATCTGACGACCTCGGCGAGCTTCGGCACGCGTGATGGCGAGAACTGGATGCAGTCGCTCGATCGGCTCGTGGCAGCTTCCGACTTGTATGCAGACGTCGACTTCAACGCTCATCACGTCACGCTGCGCCGCTCGGCTCCGCAGTCAGTGGCCGTCAACTACGTCGCGCCGGTGTCGCAGGTCACGGCAGATCCTGCCGCCGCGTCGTCGGGGGTCACTCCGGGTGCGGACCCGATTGCCGATATCGCGAAGAAAGCCGAGACAGACGCACCCGCCGCATCAGGGTCCATCCTTGCCGCGAAGCTGGGCGCGTTGGCGATCCGTGATGGTGACGACAGCCACATACAAATCAAGTTTTCCGCCAAGCCTGCTGCGGAGTTGAAGGTGACCGCGCAAGACGGCAAATCGCTGCGCCCGAAGTGGGACGACGCGACCGGGGTCGTGACGTTTAACCGCGCAGAACGTTTCACGATCTCCAACGGCGCGGACAAGGTCGAAGTCGCCCGTGTCGCCGGAACCGTCTATGAGTTCGACACCGCGAACAAGGCCGCTCTGCAAAGCGTCTTTGAAGAAAACGGCTCGACGTTCTTCAAGTTCGCCGACACCGTCGGCAAGGTGACGGTCGCCGACGTGGCGCACATCGGTTCGGGCGAGCAGAAGGGCCGCTATTACAAATTCAACGGCACCGCCGACCAGTTCATCGTCAATTCCGACGGCAACGTCGTCAACGTGCTGCGCAAACACGATGTGCGGTTCTTTGATCGGCCCGCGTCATGAACCAAATGCTCTACTTCTCAGCGCTGCTTTGCGCGGCCGTCTCACTGCATGCGCGTGCGGATTGTCTTGACGATGCAGCGCGCTACCACCGCGTGAGCATCCAGGTAGTACGCGCCATCGCACAGCAAGAGTCGGGGATGCGCCCGTATGTGACGAGCCGCAATACCGATGGAAGCGAGGACATTGGGTTGATGCAGGTGAACCGTAACCTTCGAGGCTGTTACAACTCGATCCGAGCCTCAGACACGGTTTCCGATGTGGTGGTTTTCGCATGGCGAACCGCTATTTCAATAAGAGCGGTTATCGGAATGGCGCCGTTGGTGATGCGGGGTAGGCAGGGGTAGCAACCGTGGCATAGTCTGTGGAACCGCTGCACGCGTCGGGAGGCGAACGTGAAGCAGTCCCATCGCATCGGCCAACACGGGCAAACGTATGTCGGGTTTCCTGACCACGCATCCCTCGCAGCACTGCGCGCGTGGTGTGAGGGCCTCTCAGCGCGCGCGGCGGTCGAGCGCTATTTGTCGCATAGGCGAATCCAGGCGCAGTCGTCTCGCGGCATGCTGGGCCGGATCAGACGCCGCTTGATCGATATCGCTGAAGCAAACGGACGAGACGATCTCGCCGCGGTTTTCCGGGATCGGAACGCAGACCACGCACGACGGGGCATGCCCGTTCATCGGGCGATCGAGGCGTTGCGTGAGTTGCAGGACCGCGAGCCGCAGATCACCGACGATCTCGGTCTATGGTTAGCGCCGCGAGCGAGCCTGCCATTGAAACGAATGGGTGTCACGACGTTCGCCGAGCTGACGTTGCGCGTACCTCGCCGTCATCACTGGTGGAGCGAGATGGTGGGGATTGGCCCCGCGTCAGCACACCGTATCGAAGCGTTCTTTTCGCGTTACCCGTCATTGACCGAATCAGCGCGCCGGCTGGTGGAACGATCGCAACCGACTCGGCGCGTTGTTTGGCGTGATGTCATGGCCGCGCGGCGTCAAGATGGTTCGAGAGGCCGGTATCGGGCGCCCAGGGCGAGGTGCCTGCTCTGTGTCACGACGGACCGCGAGGCGATCGACGCGTGGCTGTCCTTGCACGAACCCGCCACAACGTCGCGGACCTATCGCAAGGAAGCCGAACGGCTCTTACTGTGGGCTAATGTTGAGCGCAAGCGAGCGCTTTCATCATTGAACACCAGCGACGCCATTGCCTACCGAGCGTTCCTGCGCTCCCCTGAGCCACGAGATCAATGGATCGGTTCGCGGCAAACTCGTCTATCTGATGGGTGGTGCCCGTTCGTCGGACGTTTAAGTTCCTCATCTGTTGCCTATGCATTGTCGGTGCTCTCAGGCATGTTCCGGTGGCTGGTCGAGCAACAGTACGTGGTTGCCAACCCGTTCGCCGGCGTGAGCGCAGGCTCCACACGAGTAACCGCTTCCATATGCGTACGATCGCTTCATGACGAGGAGTGGCAATTCGCCCGGCATGTGGCCAATGACCTGTCGACGCAACATGGTTGGTCGCTCGAGGCCGCTCAGCGGCTGCGCTTCATTCTCGACTTTCAACTGGCAACCGGCCTGCGTGCGAACGAGTTGATTCACGCGCGGATCGGCGACGTCATCTTCGGCGACGCCACAGACATCTGGCTTCGCGTGGTGGGGAAGGGGCGCCGCAGCGCACGGGTCGCTTTGCCCCCTCTTGCGATGCAGGCCCTTCAAACCTATCTTCATCAGCGAGGACTGCACGCTGACCCGCACCATTGCAGTCGGACCCTACCGCTTGTGCCCGCACTCGGTCAGGATCATTCGGTGAGCATTTCCGGGACGCGGCTCCGCGCGGTGCTAAAGCGATTCTTTCGTCTCGTTGCCGAACAGATCCGACCGACGGATTCCGTTGTCGCTCACAAACTCGAGCAAGCCAGCCCACACTGGATTCGACACACCCATGCGACCCGCGCGCTCGC
>NZ_FCNW02000076.1 GCF_001544475.1 Caballeronia humi
GCGAGCGCGTCGCCATTCTCGCATCGTGGAATCAGCAACGACGATCCCGTGAAAACCCCCGCTTCTTCAGCACAGCCCTAACCTGCGACGCCTCGCGCTTTCCCTAGTACTGTTTTTAACAGGTTGCTGAAATACACGTCAGCAGAAGCCGCGTTCCTCTAACTGCGCGGCTATTGCGACGAACTTTTCGCAATGTGCAATTGCATCGCGCATTCAACGTCTTTTGCGACGGTTTGAGGCTCGGTTTTGATGTCGTTACCGTCATTTGCGCCACTACGGACGGACTTGCCCCAGTGAGCGCATGCGCACCAGGTTGTATGCGGCCATATTCAAAACGAAGAGGTGGTCGACCTTCTCCAACCCCCGTACCATCACTTGGTGCATCCGACCGACGGTCTTCACCCAGCCAAAGCCTTGTTCGATCAGCTTGCGCTTTTGCTGCGAAACGGCATAGCCCACGCTGCAGGCTATCGCATCAGGCACCGCTGAACGCCGCCCTGAGGTGTTTTGCGCTACATGCGGGCGACCTTCATTTCCCGGCAGGCTTCGATGAATTCCTTCGCGTCGTAACCCTTATCAGCGCCTACGGTGATTTCGACCGCAGCGTCTGCCACTTGCCGCGCATCGTTGATCATGACCTTGGCTGCTTCGCGTTCGGCATGTCCGTCAGCGCAGCTGACTCGGGCGTTGACCACCAGACCGTGGCGGTTGTCGCTCAGCGTGCGGCCCATGAAACGCAACTCGCTGGCCGTTTTGCCTTTGCGATAAAGCCGCGCATCGGGATCGGTCTTGGATTGGTGTGTCTGGTTGCTGCGCTTGCTGCCTCTGAAGTCGCCGCGACCGTCATCATGGTCTTTGTCTGCGCCATCCTTGCGCACAAAGCTCTTATGTCCGGCCCACGCCTGGATCAGCGTGCCGTCCACACTGAAATGCTCGCCCGACAACCAATCCTTCTGTTGCGCGACAGCCAGCACTTCGTTAAAGAATTCAACCACAGCATCATGCTTGATCAGACGCTCGCGGTTCTTCGTGAACACCGTGGGCACCCATACCGCATCATCCATCGACAGCCCTATGAACCAGCGAAACAGCAGGTTGTACCGCGTCTGCTCCATGAGCTGACGTTCCGAACGATTGCTGTACAGCACTTGCAGCAGCATCGCTCGCAGCAACTTCTCTGGCGCGATGCTCGGCCGACCACCCTTGATGTCGGCCTCGTACATGCCGGCGAACAGCCGATCCATCTTCGCGAGCGCCTCGTTCACCATGAAGCGCCTTAGCGGCCTTCCACGATGACGCACGTTACTTGGTATTTCAGCAACCTGTTAAGGGTGCGGGCCTGCGCGCCACTCGGGTGATGCTTGGCGATGCGCGACCCTCGTCGCCGCGGATCATACGAGTTCTCTTGATTCGTCGTTTCGACCGCCTATTTGCCTTGCCCAATCAACTTCGTCGCGAAGCGCGATGCGACTGCTCGCCTCTTCCTGGCGCCTTGTGCGCGCTCGAAACGGGCCTCGTCGAAAGCAACGCGTTCTCTGGTGGGCGCTTCACTCACTCGTTGACTGATCCAGATCAAGCGGCGCGACGCCTGACCGTGAAAGAATCGGCTTGACCTGCCCTTGGGGCGCCGGCACTTGTGAGCGTGAAATCCATGATCGAACCTCTATCACAAATCGGATCGGCAGTGCTGAATGCACCCGCTCCGCGTCATTTGGAAGACGCGTCGCCCCACGTCATCGAACTGTCAAGGCCACGGCGCAGCGGCGTCTCGCCGTTGCTGAATGCAGTCGCTGTGCATCGTACCTCGCCTGACCGCGTCCATAGCGACGTCCTCGGCGAGTTGATATGGGTCGCCAACGGCATTAGGCGCGACACGGACGGTGCACGCGAGGCGCGGTCCGCGCTCGGTGGTTATGAAATCGCCATTAACGTGCTGCCCGTAACCGGCCTGTCTCGATACGAGCCTCTCGATGGTCGGCTCGTTCGCGCCGCGCTCTTCGATCCGCGCGCGACCACCGGCGATCAGGATTTCTTAGCCTATGCGCCCGTTGATCTTCTATGGCGATGGCCTCGCATACAGGACGCGTCCACGCTTCAACGCGAAAGCGTTGCGTACGCACGCGCCGGGCCGGCCCGGCAGAACGTTTATCTTCGTTGAGCCTCAGTGGGCCTCGCCGCGGCAGCGCGGATGAACCACACGACGCTGGCCGTGAATGTGAATCTGCCCGTCGAGTGGAGCGCTCTGCTGACGCAAATCGCGGGTCATTTTGTCCACGACTAGTAAGCCAACAAGCGACCACTATCGCTCAGGAGCTGGCATGACCATCACGACGGAGCGCGCTGCACTGCGCATGATTAAGCTTGATCACAAGCGTCTGGCAGCTGTCACGGCCGCCATGCTCGAGTTCGTCCGAAGGCTTGGCGACGGTACATCGACGCCCGATCCGATCGTGCTACGCGCAATGCTCTACTACATTCGAGAATACCCGGATCAGATTCATCATCCGATGGAAGACCGCTCTCTGTTTGCCGCGCTGAGAAACCGCACCGACGATTTCGACGAGGTGCTGGACGAAGTGCAATGTGAACACATCGAAGGCGATGTGCGCCTGCGGAATCTGGAGCATGCGTTGACCCGCTATGAACTGAAGGGAGATGCAGCACTATTGAACATGCGAACGTTGATGGAGCAATACGTTGCGTTCTGTTCGAATCACAGGCGCGTCGAGGAAGCGTTGATTCTGCCTGCCGCCGAGCGCTTTCTGACGGAGGCCGACTGGACGAAAATCAACGCCGCTTTCGAACGCCGCTACGACCCGTTCGGCGAAACGACCTTCGACGGCGAGAGCCTAGACAGCCTTTATCGTCTAATTGCGAATGCTGTGCCAGCGGCCGGCGAGATTCGGCAGGACGTTTGAAGACAATGGCGAAACAAACCGACGGCACTGCAGAGGCCTGAACAACGAGCGCTCGCGCCCGTTGTGCGCTCGGCGCGACGATCTTCTATAGAGTGCGCACGCGCGGGCTGCGCAGCTATCTTTCGACGTTCGTACAACCGACATGGGTCATGATCCCGCTCAACGTGGTCGAGCAGATCATGCGCACCTTTTCCCTGTTGGTGCGCCTGTTCGGCAATGTGATGAGCGGGGTGGTCGTCGTCGGTATCGTGCTGTCGCTCGCAGGCCTGCTGGTGCCCATTCCGCTCATGGCTCTCGATCTGCTGACCGGTGCAGTGCAGGCCTACATCTTCACTGTACTGGCGTTGGTCTTTATTGGCGCCGCGCTCGCCGAAGCTTCTCCCACCTCCTCAGACAAACAACCAGACACATCATGAACAGTCTCCTCCAAGTGGTTAGTATTGTTGCAGCGGCGCTCGCCGTCTCGTGCGGTGCGATAGGACCGGCGCTCGCCGAGGGCCGCGCCGTCGCCGCCGCCATGGACGCGCTCTCGCGCCAGCCCGAATCGGCGGGCACGATCTCGCGCACGCTTTTCGTCGGCCTCGCGATGATCGAGACGATGGCCATCTATTGCCTCGTGATCGCGCTCCTGGTCTTGTTCGCCAATCCGTTCACCAGTTAAGCCCGGGACTGCCATGCATATCGACTGGTGGACGCTCGGGCTGCAGACAGTCAATGCCCTGGTGCTTGTGTGGCTCCTGGCGCGCTTCCTGTTCAAGCCTGTTGCCATCATGGTCGCCGAGCGTCAACGGGCCGCAGCATCGCTGATCAACGATGCTGCCGCGGCCAGAGACGCCGCCGTCAGCGCTCAGAAGCAGGCCGCCGCGGCGGTCGCACGGCTTACGCAGCGGCATGCCCATCTGCTCGCCGCGGCGAGCACCGAGGCTGCCGCGCTGAAAGCGTCGCTGGAACAGGCCGCGCACGCCGACGCAGACCGCCTGCGGGGTGCCGCCCAGGCCGAGATCGAGGCGATGCGCCGCGACGCGGCCCAGGCGGACGCCGATCGGGCCTCGTGCTTCGCACTCGATATCGCAGCAAGACTGCTCGACCGCTTGCCACAGGAAGCGCATGTTGCGGGCTTCATCGCGGGGCTGGATGAGGAACTGGCAAAGCTGCGAGCCGAGACACGGGCGCAACTGGCTGCCGACGGCGGCGCACTGCGGCTGATCGCCCCTCGCTCCTTGCATCCGGATGAACTGGCCGCCTGCCGTATAGCATTGGCTCGCGTGCTGGGCCGCGAACCGCCCTTGCAGGTGACGACAGATGCAACGGTGCTAGCCGGCCTCGAACTGGAGGCGCCGCATGCGATCGTGCGTAACAGCTTCCGTTGCGACCTGGCTCGTCTCAAAGTGGAACTGCTCGCCCACGACACCACCCTTGCCTGATTGCGCCGACGATGCCTGGCTCGCCCGCAGCCGCGCAACGCTGGCCCGCGCCCGGCTGGCTCCGCACGCGGAGACGGTGGGACGCGTCGACCAAATGGCTGACGGCATCGCCCTGATATGCGGTTTGACGGACGTTCGACTGAACGAACTGCTGCCCTCGAAGGCGACCGGCTCGGTTTCGCGCTCACGCTCGATGCCGACGCGATCAGCGCCGTGTTGTTCGTAATCGCGCAAGAGCACGGACCGGCCGTGGGCTGGTCCGCGCCGATGGTCGCCCATACCGACGAGGTCGCGGCGCTCGCCGACCGCATCACCGCAGCGATGTACGAACGTCTGGCAGCCGGCGGCGCCACGCGCGTCACGGTGTTGCATGCCTTCCGCAACTCTCTACGGTGATCGAGATTTACAAGCAATCCTTAGTGCCATTTGACTTCGCACGGTTTGCCGTATCGGCGCGGCAGATCGCGCCGCTCGTCACGCTTGCCCCGCAAAGATTGTTGGCACGGCTCGCCGAGGAGTATGTCTTCGCGCAATTGTGCGAAGCGATCATGCTGTCCTTTGCGGCGGAAAACGAAGCACGCATGCGTGCGATGATCGCTGCGCGCGCCAATGTTCACGACAAGCTCGAGCATTTGATCGGCGACTCCCAGCGCCTGCGTCAGGAAGAGATCACCGCTGAAATGGTCGAGCTTTCCTCTGGCAGCCTCGCCTCCGGCAGCATAGGTCGCAAGCAAGACCGGCCGCGGTGAGCGCTTGTGCAAGCACCGCCCGAACGTGCATGAATCGACTCCACAGGAATGCCAGGACCTCGCTGAGGCGACTGCGCAACGCTATGTCATCATCAGGCGCCCGAATACGGCCACCTTGTCGAGATCCAGGACAAACGCGAAGACAACAGCCGCGCCTGACACGGCGCCGACCCACAGGAGTGGCAAGGGTGACATCAGTATCCCGCGCGTTGCTAAAGTCGCAATGAGCGCCACGTCTACCACCGACGACAAAACCGGCCAACGGCCCGGATAAGAACTCCACAGACGCCGGCGCTCGCGGACCACGTACAGGACTGCCTGACCACTGAATGCCAAAATGACGACTGTGAGCGTTTGCAACTGGCCGGTCGCGAGGTCCAGCCAGAACTTGCCGACGGCGAGCAGTGCACTGCAAAAGAGCAAATTGCAGCACGCCAGCACAATGCCCGCGATTTTGTCACATGGTTGATCTGCCAGGTATTGGGCTTCTGCGATGGCCGCACGTTATCGGTGGTCGACGACATGGCGAGAAAATCGCCCGTGATCATGAGCACAACCATCAGCATCGGCGTCAGGATTGCATGACCGGTCATGATGAGGCCAGCCGTCGGGAATAGCATTTGATCGAGTTTGCGCGTAACTGACCTCAGCATATAAGTGAGGATCCGCTGGAACGTGATCCGCCCCTCGCGTACCGCGGTCACGATGCCGCCAAGGCCTGGCTCGGTCAGCACGATACCGGCCGCCGACTTGGCGACGTCGGTAGCTGTCGAGACGGCAATTCCCATTTGAGCCTGGCGCAGCGCAGGGGCATCGTTTGCGCCGTCACCGCACATGCCGACAATATGACCGCCGCTCTGGAACGCCTTGACAATGCGGAATTTGTCCTCGGGGAAAATACCGCCGAAGACTGCATAATCTTCGGCACGCAATGACTCAGAAGGCGGTCCAGGCGGACAGACTGCACCATCGAGCCCAACCGCGTGGGCGACAACGCCGGCCGTCGCCGTCGCATCGCCCGTCACCATTACAGTATGCACGCCCATCTCGAGCAGATTGGCGATCAGCCGGGCCGAATCGGCTCGAGGCGGGTCGCTCAACGCAATCAGACCGGCGAGTTTCAGGGTATCCGGCGCGCCCACTCCGACCGCCAATACGCGAAATCCCTGCGCCTCTAGCGCTTGCGCCGCGGCGCTCGCATCGGGTGATGATTGCGTCAACGCATTTACTCGCTCAAACGCTCCTTTGACTATCCGAATAGCGCGATCGCCCGCATCCGACGCGAGCGCCTCGGACATCTTGTTCGCCGGGTCAAATGGAACAAACTTGGTGAGCCTTGGCAGATCCGAGGTCGAAGCGCCGCGGGACGCATTGCGGATCGCCGTATCGACCGGATCCTGACCACCTTCCGAACTCGCCAGCGCAGCGAGTCCGAGGACAAACGGCTCATCGAAGCCTGCCATAGCGCGCACCGCATTGACCGTCAGTTCATTTCGCGTCAATGTGCCCGTCTTGTCGGCACAGAGAACGTCCATCGACGCCGCCTCGTCGATCGCGGACAATCGCGTCGGAAGAACGCCTAGCTTCGCGAGCACCCTTGCACCTAAGGCGGTTGCCAGTGTGAAGGTCGCCGGCAGTGCGACAGGAATTGCTGCCAGGATGGCGGTGAGCGCGAGAGGCACGATCTCTACCAGCGGCATGCGCAGCGAGGACGCGTAGCCGATCTGGACGAGAACGATCACGCCGTTGAACATGGCAAGGTTTCGCACCACCCGCATTACGGCCTGTTGCAGCGAACTGGTGGCGTGAGCGATACGAACCAACTCGGCGGTTCGCCCGAATTTCGTGCGGCTGCCGGTAGCCGTAACTTCTGCAACGGCTTCGCCGCGCCGGACGAGTGTCCCGGCGTCGGTCTGCAAACCTGGACCGCCTTCGATGGGTAGCGACTCACCCGTGAGGGTCGATTGATCGAGCAGTACCTCCCCTTCGAGCAGGCACACATCGGCGCCCACAATGCAGCCGAGCGAAAGCTTCACGATATCGCCCGGCACCAGTTGGGCGACCGGCAGGCACACATCGGCGCCCACAATGCAGCCGAGCGAAAGCTTCACGATATCGCCCGGCACCAGTTGGGCGACCGGCACCGTCTTCCACGCACCGTCACGCCGAACCGGGGTGACCAGTGCGAGGCGCGACTTCAGTGCTTCCAGCGTTGCCGGTGCCCGGTTCTCCTGAAAGAAGCCCAAGGCCGCGTTAAATGTCAGCAGCGCCGCAATCACTGCTGCTTCAACATATTCGCCGAGAATCAGTTGCAGCACGATCGCCGCTTCCAGCATCCACGGAAACCGGTGCCCAGCATTTCTCTAGCGCACGACGCCATGGAGGAGTCGTGGTGTCTCGCGTGCCGTTTAGGCCGAAGACTTCCAGCCGACGCTGCGCCTCATCGCTCGTCAAACCACCGGGTGGTCGAACTTCGAGGATGTCCGCTGAGGTTTCAGGTAAGGAACTCATCACAAACTATTGACAAATGGAAGGCTCGTGAGCGTCGGTCTCTCGGATTGCCCGAAAGCGTCCGCCGATCGCCGCACCCTTCGCTGTGAAACTGCTACCGATGTTTATCCGTCCGCCCGGCAGTTTCCTCGCTCACGCGGATTTCGTCGCGTACATTATGCACGCCGTCAAGCGAGCGAACCGCATCGGAGGCGAATTTTTTTGCAGCCGCCGATGATACTGTTCCTCGCAGTGTTACCGCCGACTCAGCGACCACGACTTCGATACTATCGGCTTCGATGTCGGCTGCTTGGCGGAGTGCCGCGTGAATACCAGCGATCACCTCCATTCGAATCTGTCGGTCACTTACCCGCAATGCATTCACTATTCCAGTGATGCCCATCAACGGCACGATTGCGCGCTCAGCTAGCCTCCTTTGAAACGACCATGGCACTTCGCCCGATAACGTGACACAGCCGTGCTCGACCAGAACCTGGATCGCATCATCGGGAAGGCACGCCTCCCACTTCAGCGCCGCCCGAGCGTCCGCTGCGACTTTCGCGTCCGTGCTTCGCGTGGCAAATGGCAGTTCCACGACCAGACAGTTGTCGATGGAAGCAACGCCCGGCATGCGCCGCACGGCCTCGCAGACGGCCAGCTTTTCCGAATAGCTTTGGACGGTCCCGCCCAGCGTCACGCGACCGTCATGGACATTCGCAGTAGTCGACTTGGAAACAATTCGCGGGTCCCGCTTGAGCGTATCCTCGATCTCAACAAACAGCGCATTGTCGCTCTGTGGCGAACCCTTGGTAGGGATTCGCTCACGCGCTTGCTCAATTGCACCCGGCGTCTCGACACTCGCGCGCGGTACATTCAGTGTGTTCATTCAGTCATCCGTCACGAAGTCAGCATTGAGTTCGACCACATCGCGTCGATCACCGTCAAAATCACTCCAGTGAGATCGCACTGCCTGAGATGAACGCCACAGCGGCATTCCTCAGCGCTGCCGACCATGCGCATACCAGCGCCCCACCGATCGCTAGCGCGGGAGGAACGGCTACCCAGGTCGATCTGCCATAGTTCGCTAGCCACAAACCTCGCGCCGTCGAAACTGAGCCATCCAAGAACCGACAGACTGTTGGCGCGCCCCTCATCCATTACGCTGCCGATTCATTCATCAGCTACGAGCCAAGAATGTCTAGACATTGATCGTCTTTGCGGCTTTGAGCCGAATCCACGTCATTCCTTCGCGCAACCCGGCCAGAACGGCATCGCGTTCGTTGTCGAACGTGCGCGCGAGTTTGAACCGGTGCATGAAACGCCCACCTTCCACGTTGTGCTGCTCGACGCCGATCGAGCATACGACGCCTTGCGGCGTCTGGTCCGTAGTGCAGGTGACGCTCCATTCTGCGTTGTGCACTTGTCCCTTGAGCGTCATGATTATCCTCCTTCGATAATGATTGAATTGCGTGCAACGCGCGTGCTAGCGTTCGAGCATACGAGTACCGAGCGCGTTATATCCGGGTGCAGATTCATGGCTCGCTGTATCACGATTACACCGGCGCTTTCGAGAAATACGTTCCCACCAGCGACAGGTCGAACATCAGCGCTTCCTTCGTGTCGACGAAGCCCATAATGGCGTGGCGTGCCGTGTTAGTGTCGAATTGCCCGCTCTTGCCAACCTTGAAGAGCGCGACGGATCTGTCAACGCCGACTGTCCAGCTCTTGCTCTCGCGGAACCGGTCCAGCGATTCTTTGGTCAGGAAGACGAGGATGACACTCTCAGTTTCATAGCCGAGGCGCGCGCCGATGGTCGCAGTTCTTGCGTTGTAGTATTGGTTCGGGGCGCCGGGAACGCAGAGTACGCCGCGTCCGTATTCGACACCAAGAACCGCGCCGCCGGCGCGAACGTCCGGGAATATAAGCACCCCGTTGGCGGAAGAGATCAGTTCACGACTGTCAGGCGCCTTTGTGTAGATCCCTTCCAACGCGGCACCAGCGTCGGCGTCGGTCTGCTGCAGCATGGCAGCCAGACTCTGGCCCGCCGAAGCGTCCTGTCCGGCGAAAGCGGCAGGTACCATCGCGACAACGCGGCCATTGCCAGGGCTGGATGAGCACATCCGTTGAACATGGCAAACATCTCTCAAGCGAATGAAGGTTGAACACGTTACGCATGTAACGGCATGCCCAGTCTAGGCGTGTCACCTCCCAATTCTCTTTGACTCATGTCAACGGATGGATGATTATGCGCAGAGCGGTTCGTGCGTCGGCTAACCGGCTCGGATCGGGTATGTCGCCGATCGCCGGCCCCTCCACCGTTCCTATTATTCTAGAATCCAATTGTTGGCGTTCCCGATGAATCACGGCGATGTGATCCGGACAAACCGGAGCAGCGCGTTCGATGAAGCGTAACGGCGACAGCGGAACGTAGTTCGCTCTATCCTTGTCAAGTCCAAAATTGTACGGGTCAATGACGACAGCGAACCAGACGGAGACTATTGTGAGCGAGCCACGGGGTTGTTTTTCGGTAAACACGTGCGACACGAACAACCTTCGTTTGCTGCAGTACGCGTATTTTCTTATCGCTTTTATATCGGTCTTGGCGACGAAGCGAAAAGCGCTTCGTCTCGACCCACGTGGGACGCACGATGAGCGGCGTGTCATTGAGAGCGAACGTGACTTTCGTCCTGCGTGGCCGAGCGGAGCTAATCCGACCAAGCTGCTTCACGAAATTAACGAAGGTGCGCGCAACTATGAGGGAACTCGGTACGATGCCGTACCGTACGTTGCTTGAACGGCGCCCGTCAGAGCTGTCGAGGGGGCAGCATCCTCAGAAGCGCGCCCAGTTCCTGCCTCTCGCTGGCGCGTGGGGTGATAAAGCTGATCCATTTCAAACCGTCGCGCGCGTCCGAAGCTTAATCTCAAATCATTCGATGACATGCTCGTATTTCGGCACAGCAACCAACACCCGCACTCGGCAAACACAACTGATTGGGAGACCCTCCTTTGCACGCATCCGATGTAATGACCTACAACGTTATAGGGTTTGACCGGTATTGCGATCCACCGATCACGAAAAATCCGGGGACGAAGAACCCCTTTCAGCATGTGCCTGAGTGACGCAAGTGCCGTGGCGGGATGCGCACGGGCACAGGCGACAGCAGCCGCGAAAGGTGAAATGGGCCATTGCCGGACCGCTGCGCTGACACCACCGAAACCCGCGAAACGCAAAAGCGCGGCGCTGACTGTCGCGTGTACCGAGTAAGGCCGGTCCTTCTGCGCGAGTCCCATTGCATGTACCCGGGCCTGACACATCACTTGAGCCGCATGGCATTCTTGACGGACTTGACGCCGGCCAAGCCGCGCGACCTCGACCGCCCGGTTGTTCCACCTCTGAAGCGTCGCGAACACCGCGGCGTGTAGTCTGCCAACCCGGTCCCCAATTGCGACAGAAAGGCTTCAGAACGGTCAGGTAAGATCAGCCCCCATCCAGTCTGGAACTGGCGCTCGCGCGGGACTGCCGGTCGTTGCTGATATCCGGTGACAAGTTGGTTCAATTGGACCCTTCGCTCGAGCGGTGAATCTGGCGGGCGTGGCAGGCGATTCCAATCTGTTGGGGTGGACCCGGCCACTGATCGCGCGAACCGGGGCCTGAACTATAAGGCCGGCCGGCCGCACTGAACTGCTTGCCGCCTCGGGTATGGCCGGCTTCTGGACACTTCACCGAGGCCGGAAAACTGGTGTTTTCGGTGCGGCGGAGGCGTCGTGCGAGCAATGACGCGAGAAGCTCGACGGACGGCATAGCAACTCCCATGAAGGCCGCGACTCACGCTGGCTCCAGCTTCGCGGCGAGTCAGGACTACCGGGCCAGCCCACCTGTTCGACATTCAACATCATTGAGCAGGATCAAACGTAGCAGCGAAGGTTTGCCGATACTGAAAGAAACGTGATCTTGCCGGCGCAGTGGCGGGCATCGGCAGACGACGCGAACGGCGGTCATATGCGGAATATTGTGCGACCGGTGTGCGTGGGGTCGATTACGGCGAGCCGGCGAACCGGCGAACCGCGCTGGCGTCCCGCGATATGAACTCAGGAGGGAATCATGACGACACTCGACCAGACCAATCGGCCTTCGACAAGCGGTACAGGAACCGCGATTCTGGGCAGCGGGACCGGCGACGGCCCCGGCCCCTGATGGCGGCTGATGCGCTGAAGGGCAACAACCTCTTCACGTCTGACGGCGAGCACATCGGGAAAATTTCCGAAATTACGCTGGACGTGCGCGGCGGCCGGATCGCCTATGCTGTCCTGGCAAGTGGAGGCTTTCTCGGAATGGGCGAAAAGCCTTACGCCATTCCATGGAGTGCGTTGACCCTGGGCACGGACGAAAAGTGCTTCGGCTCGACGTCACTGCGGACCGCGTGAAGAATGCACCCTGCTCGGACGAGGACCATTGGGCCGCGATGGGGGATGCGCAGTGGTGTTCGTCGCTTGACGAGTACTACAACCAGCAGCCGTACTGGTTAGCCGCGGGACGTTGCCGAGAATCGCCCGCTCGAACGCTGAAACGCACGCCCGCCGGTTGGACCGTGTCAGAACCTAACCGCGGCAGATCACAACATCATCCACGGATGAGTTACGCATTGGAGGTTGACCATGAACAAGGATCAAGTCAAGGGTACTACAGAGAAGGTGAAGGGCAAGATCAATGAGACCATTGGTCGGGTCACCGGCGACACCAAACAGGAAGTCAAAGGCGATCTCCAGCAGGCAGCCGGCGAAGTTCGGAAGAATGTCGGCGATGTCAAGGAAGCCGTCAAAGATTCCCTGAAAAAACCCGTCTGAGCATCGCATATCGTGGGCGCGCTTACCTTGCGAATGGAAGCCCGGCCACTTGTGTGTCGCCTGGCGGGAGCTGTGGTGCATTGGCCAAGTGCCACCTGACAGACATGCACCCGCACAAAAATACGGGTGCGCCTTGATCCCCGTCCGAACCCTCGAATTACTCGTTTCCAGTGGCGCCATTTCGGCGAAAACGCCCGGCGCCATTACGCCGAAAAGTGACACAGCGCACGCGAACGGTCTCAGAGGGGCGTGCCGACACCTTCAGCCTACTTCGGAGCAGCCGATCGCAATTGACGCAGGTCAAGCTCGGATGGCGGCTCGATTCAGGCCTGGCAACCGATCAAAGTCGAATCCTTCCAGCGTCTTCTGGCTGCGGAAGTTGGCGCGTCGCATGCGCAAGCTGAGCTTCTTGTTGTCGCGTCGGGCAACCTCGTCGTGAATTAACAGTGAGAGAAACTCAGTGAAGGCCAGCTTGCGATCGATGGCCTCTCGATTTCGCGCTTCCAGCGAATCGAGGATTCCGGACAAGCGCAGTTGTTTGAGCAGCGGAGTCAGATCAGGGATGGGGTGCATGGCTGGCATTATTGGAGAATGGTTTGTGTGTTGCGGCAGAAACGGCCCCCTTCGGTGTAGGTGCTCGCCAGCGCATCAAAGGCGTTTAACAGCGTTAGCTGACCTTCTGCCCCTGGTCTTGGAGCCGCATCAACGCCACGCTTACGGGCGATATCTGCAATTGTTTCGAGTGCCAATTTCAAATCGTTGGTCTTGTCAAAGAAATAGTTCGCGCCAGCCGATAGGCATGCTTCACGTGTCGGTTTGCTCGACTGGTTGGTCATTACGACCGAAATGAGCGAATGGTCACTGCATGCGAGGCGTTTAAGAATATCTAAGCCGTTGCCCTTTGCGAGCCGCAGATCCACGATCACAAGGTTTGCATCGCTTGCCGCAATTTCAAGCAGTGCCGTATCTGCATCGGCGGCTTCGCCGACCACCGCGACACCGTCGATAGCGCCGAGGAGTGCTGCCATCCGCCGTCGGACGAGGAACGAGTCCTCGACCAGGAAAACTTCAGCAAAGCGTGGGATGGGGTCGGGTTCATGTGCAGCAGTATCTCCGTTCCCGCGCCTGAGAAACATCGGCTCCGGCTGAGTTGCAAGTGGGACAATCGGAAGGCTTGTAGGGAATCACCTACGCAGCTGTTGCTTACCGATGCCGTCAGGAGATCCGCATAGCCACGCTGGTGCGAAAAATTTCCAACTATAATCAGTTAAAGCTTCGCTCCCACCACTTTTCGGCCGAAGCTTATTCGCGATTACAAGACGTCGTTATGTCGTCCAATTCTTGCTCGAACTCGTAAATCCCAGGCCGAGCACATCCAGCTTGACGGTGCTTGTGCCACGTTCAGGGAAAGGACCATGATCAACTCATCAACTCCGTGCGCGTGAGCGGCGGCCGAAGCGAATCGAAAACGTGATATATGTCTGCTCGACGCCGCGCGATATCGACGATTCTGGGCAGGCGCGAGCGAAGGCCCTTGAGTTCGATTGCGGTAGTATCGTTGGCGACGACCGAAACAAGTTTTGATCCGGCCGCTCGCCCTAGAGAGCGCCGACCGATTTTGGTCGACGATGATCGTGGCCGCAGGCCGTGGTTGATCCATATCAACGCCTCTGGAAGACTTTGCATTAAGCTTTATCTTCAACCCTCCCTGGTGCGTGTCGAAGCCTTTCTAAAAACTTTGCTGCGGACGGAGAAAAGCTAATGCGACCATTCGATTCGACTTCACGAGGGGATTAGTGGAAGACCGTCGCACTTATATCGACCGTGACGAATGAATGCTGCTCAGGTGTTCGCGGACAACCGCGTCAGTGGTGCTCCCGCCATCGGCAAGAGGAATCGGGAGGCTTTGAAACTCAACCAGTACCAGTTGATCAACGCGATACCTCACTACGCTCTGATCGGCGCACGACTTCTTTACGCGGCTGTCGACGAGACGTAGAGCTGGTAGACGGCAGCCAGCGCGGTTCGGGAAAGCGTATTGCGTCAGCCACCCGATGACCCCGCACTGCCGCGTATGAATATATACCAGCGGCCTGATCCACCCGACCCGAAGGAGCGAACATGAGCAAGCCCACCGTAGCCGAACTAATGGCAGAAGCGTTCACCTCTGGTCGCGATCCTCGATCCGCCGAGTACATCGCTGGAGTCCGCTCGATATTGGAAAACTGCATCGAGGGCGCCGCCATCGTGCTGCCCTACGCGCTCGGCACCACTCAAGCCGACGCTTTTCTTGCTGGCCAGGAGGAAGGCAGGGTAATCTGGCGCGAACTGAGGCAGGATTGAACGTGTTCTCGCGACGCTGCCGACGGCGTTACAGTTGATCGCCCAGGAGCACGATGTGCTCGTCGTAGTAGCGACGCAGTGCCGCGAACCAGCGCGTCTGTGGCACCCTCCAGGTTTCGAGCCGGG
The DNA here is from genome assembly GCF_001544475.1 of Caballeronia humi. GTDB lineage: Bacteria > Pseudomonadota > Gammaproteobacteria > Burkholderiales > Burkholderiaceae > Caballeronia > Caballeronia humi. The sequence continues at coordinate 14,896 of NZ_FCNW02000076.1, forward strand.
TCGGCGACGATGTCAGAGGCGATACGCGTGCGGATATGTTCCTGAAGATCACTTTGCAAGCTGCTTGCGCATCGCTTGCAATTGCGTTCGTCGCGCGGCGGTTGTTTTAGGAAAGGTCATCCTAAGCCCTTCTAAGGCATCGACGAGAACCTGGGACACGATTAGCCGAGCGTTTTCCTTGTCGTCAGCGGGTACGACGTACCAAGGTGCATCAGTTGTACTCGTCGCCTTCAGGCACCCCTCATACGCGTTCATATATTGCTTCCAGAATTTCCTCTCATTGATGTCCGCAAGGCTTAATTTCCAGTTCTTTTCTGGGACGTCGATACGTTGAAGGAGACGCTGTCGCTGCTCCTCCTTCGACAGATGAAGATAGAATTTGATGATGCGGGTTCCGTTTATCCAGAGGTGCCGCTCGAGATCAATGATGGATTGATACCGGTCGCGCCAGACTCTGTCGCCGTCGAGCCGCACGCCCGGGACGCCTTCGCTGCGAAGAATCTCAGGGTGGACTCGGGCGACGAGGACCTCCTCGTAGTAGGATCGGTTGAAGATACCAATCCGCCCGCGCTCAGGTAGATCGCGAGTGGTCCGCCAGAGAAAGTCGTGCTGTAACTCTTCGGTGCTCGGATGCTTAAAGCTGAATACCTGGCAGCCTTGCGGATTCACGCCAGACATCACATGTTTGATCGCACCATCTTTTCCTGCCGCATCCATTGCCTGGAAGATCAGCAGGATCGCATATCGATTGGATGCGTACAGAAGCTGTTGCAATAAGCTAAGCCGGGCAACGTGCTCTCGGAGCAGCTTTTGATAGTCTTCTTTTGACGTGTATGCCGGCCCTATCCTCGTCGGCCACTTCCGTAGATTGAGCTCGCATCCTTCCGGAATGAGAAAGTCGCTCGAACTGATTTTCATATAGTTTCCCTCTGTTTCGCCGCTCGCCACGTCAGTCAGATCTTTCCTTTTCGAGCGCCCGTCAAGGATGGCTCGTGGCACCGCGCCAAACGACTCCCCTAGCAAGCACTGCCCTGTAGCGATGCGCACTCGGTGTGCAACTTACAATCTCGCCCTTCGTGGATCCCGAGGGACGCAGATCCTGAAGCCCTTCGTTCAGCGTTAGAGCAACGGCGTCGCGCCTAGTGCCCCGGCGCACGTCGGGGTGCCCAGGGGATCGTCGAAGGGATGCGGTGCGTCGACCCTTATGATCGTTACAACGCGCCATCAACGTCAATGTGGTAACTTCCAACGGCTCACGCAACGCTCGAAGCGGGCGGAGAGGGCAACTGTCTGTCTATATGTGTATCGCCGATCACAGTTCGAATCAAGCGAATTCGCAGGTGGACCACTCGAGCATCTGTCGTCCCTCTGCCGAGAACACCAGCCACGCTTCGCTGCCGGCGCCCGTTGGAAGACGGCTCGTCGCGTCAGCTGATTACAAGACGGTCGACGAGAGCCTTCACGCCAGGCGTCCAGCGCGCCGCTCCCCACACGACAGACCGCTCAGCCAAAGAACTGAGGCGACCGGACAGTGTGACCTTGCCGTCGTCGACCTCAATGCCAAGATGCTTCAGTTCGCGATTCGTATGACGCTGAATTGCCCTGCGGATGTTGTACTCGATGTCGACCGGCGAAGCGGAGCCACGGATTCTGATATTGTTCGTCACTCCCGTGACGCCCCGCATATGAACGATATTCTTCTCGGCGATATGGCTGCGGTAACCGTCTTGTACTTCGCCGCTCAAAGTCACCCATCCTTTCTCGACCTTGATCTTGATAGCATGTTCTTGCAGCCCCGTAATCCAGTCGAGGACCGCCCGCACACCCAAGGCGACGTCCTCATCGGTTCGTCGGTCTGGCTCGCGAAGCTTCACGTCAATGCCGATTACGACGGCGACGACATCGGCAATTCTGAGCGCAGACTTCTCCGCGGCGATCTTCTGCGCATAATCCGCAACGTGTCCGCTCAAGGTGACGATGCCTCCAGACACGGCAACGCCTATCCCATTTGCGTCGACGGCCGGATTTTCCATTAGTTCTTCCTCGACTTCCTGCCTCAGTTGACTGTCCGACTTCATGGCTGTTGCCCTCCTTAATTCAGTTGCAGTCAGTTAACTTCTACCATGTCAAGCCCGGTAATTAGTCCCGGCGCCCTCTCGCCGAACTAGAACGCTTACCTCAGCCTAGTGCTGCTGCGGCCGATGGAATTGATCAATGTCAATCTTGATGCAAGGCAAGACGCCGGGATACTGGAATAACAGCGGTTCGGCATACGGCGCCGCACCTTAACTATGAGCCATCCAGCGTCCCGGCTGCTACGACAGGTCGTTCGAAGCATCTTGCGTGCGTCAGTTACCGCACAGGCATCATGTCGGATCGGCCCGGTACCACCCTGCCCGCGCCAGGTGTCACAGCGCGCCCTGCTCTCGCTCGATGGAGAGCGCAATGTGCCGATGCGGCGAAGCTAAAGTTTTTGTCGTGGCGCAGAACCCGCATCCTCTCTTCCCCTTTTGAGTCCGACAATGCAAGGCCTTTCGCGGCATGGGGAGGATTTCAGCCATGGGCGCGAAACAACAGATGAGTTTCAATCGACGCTTTTTGGACGTTGACGAATGCTCGATCTAACGCTCTGACTTCACTTCGGGATTTCGTGTTATCGGTACGCCGGCAACCAGACTCCCGCCGGAACAGGTGTTTCCTGACCCGTGCATAACGGTCGCCGCGATCTACCGGCACGCACGATCTGGCCTCTTATGTGTGTTGGCACCGTCGCAGATGATCAGCAGCGGCTGGCCGATCTGTTGCTTGAGGGCCGACGGGACTCAATGATCTGTTTGCTCCTGACGGCGCCGGCGAAGAAACGAAAATAAAAGCGCCATCATGACTGTCCGGCGATTCCCGACATCTGCTTCCAGGTAAAGCGTTGCTGGATCACCGGTGTCTGGCCTTTGGCCGCCCAGGTGCGGGTCACCGGGGATTGCTCGGACAGCCCGGATTCGACACGTCCTTCAGGCGGCTATTTTTTTAGCGCAGACCAGCTCTTGCGCTTCCACGTCACGATGGCCTGCTCGTCGCGTCGCAGTGCGCGTTTCTCCGGCTTTTGCGGCGAGAAGCCGGGCCTGCGCAATAACTCCCAGCCGCCGATATTGCTCTTCTTGACGCCGATTTCCCGCTCGATCAGCACGCGCACCCGTTTGACCGTCCAGACCTCCGTGGGAAATCCCGCAGCTAGCGCACCTTTGACGAGCATCGCACACAGCGCCTCGCACGGCGCGGCGTCCAGTCACTTGGGCCGGCCCGGCTGTTTGGCCTTGAGGTTGCCGAACGCTCCTAAGGCTGTGCTGAAGAAGCGGGGGTTTTCACGGGATCGTCGTTGCTGATTCCACGATGCGAGAATGGCGACGCGCTCGC
>NZ_FCNW02000077.1 GCF_001544475.1 Caballeronia humi
CCGGAGAGCGAAACCGTGCTCGCCTTGGACACGTCGGCCGGGAGCCCGCCCGATGCATCGGTGGAATCAAACCCGCCCCCGCATGCCGTCAGCGCCGCGCCACCCGCGCCGGCCATCAGCATCGACAGAAACCTGCGGCGCGAGAAAGGTGTCGCGTCGTCGGAACGAGTAAAAATTTCCTTGATATTTTCTTTTTGGTTTTTCACGATAGGTAAGTAAGACCGTTATGTTCATGATCTGAACTATAACCATATCGATTTTACCTGTCTTCGTTACACTTTTTTACGTATGAAAATAGGTTGAAAACCGTTGAGCGGTGAACGCGCGCGAAAAATCTGCTTACTTATTCGATGAATAGGAAAGCCTTTTCGGATGCAGCGCGCTCGACTAGTAATTAATACTTGTGTAAGAAGTAGGGACTCACTTAAGTTTGAAAACATCGAACACCGCAAGATCACCCAACATAAACAACGGTAATAAGTTAGCGGTATTTCTTGCCGAATGCATTGGGCGAGTTTTTCGTTCGACGATGCGTCGCGCTCACGTTCAAGTTCGCGTCGATAAAAAGACTCCGCGAACGCTTTCGGCGCTTCTTGCGGCAGGTCGTGCCCGATCCGCCCTGCACTGTGCGATGCGCGTATTTCCCCGTGAACTTCCGCGCATACGCCGATGGATCGGGATGCGGCGCGCCATTGGCATCGCCTTCCATCGTGGAGGTCGGAACGCTGATCGACGGGCGGTGGCGAGGCGCTGCTCGAGCGCGTCGTATCGCGGCTCGCCCTGCGCAAGCCCGAGTCGCCAGCGATAGTTGTGAATCACCACCGCGACGTGATCGGGGTTATCGAACGCACTCGCGGAGCAGTCATACGTCGCGTCATCGAAGTCCCATTTGGGCGACGCCAGTTGCCAGATGAGCTTGTTGAAATCTCGACGATTTGCCTCGTAGGGCGTTGTCAGGTTGTGTGACTCGTCGGATAAGATGGCGCGATGAAGAAATCGAAATCTCTCTATCACGGTCACCGTTTCCCGGCTGGTGTCATCAGCTGCGCGGTTCGATGGTATTTCCGCTTCCAGCCTAGCCTGCGCGACATCGAGGAACTGCTTTTCGAGCGCGGCGTGATCGTGACGTACGAGACGATCCGATGCTGGTGTGACAAGTTTGGTAAGGGCATTGCTCATCGAGTGAAAGCGGTGCGACGCAAGCCGGGTAGCATGTGGCACCTCGACGAAATGTTCGTCACGCTTCGTGGCGAACCGTACCTGCTGTGGCGTGCGGTCGACGAGCATGGCGCCGAACTCGACATACTGGTGCAAAAGCGGCGCGACAAGGCCGCCGCCGAACGCTTCTTCAAGCGTGTGCTGCGTTCGAGCCCGGTACCGCGCAAGATCGTCACCGATCAGTTGCGCAGCTATCCGGCGGCATAAGCCGAGATCCCAGAGCTTGCGAACGTGAAGCACCTGTTCGTCAAAGCTGCGGCCCGACTGAACAACCGCACAGATAACAGCCACCAACCGACGCGCGAACGCGAGCATCGCATGCGCAGATTTCGCGACCCTAAACGCACACAGAAATTTCTCTCGTGCTTCGGGCCGATCCGGCAACATTTCGCGCTCAAGCGGCATCTACTGCGTGCTTCACTCTATCGCAAACAACTCGCAGCCCGGTTCGTTGCATGGCGCGAATTCGCCGAACTCGCCCAAAATCCGTCGACTGCTTTCTGATCAGTCGTCGTACCTGCCGTCGTGCCGCGTCACTCTCGGCAAGTTGACAATGCCCAACCTGGGTCATGCTTCGCTGACCACGACCAGTCTGTACCTGCATATCGACGACGACCGTCGGCATCGGGAAACGGAAGACAAGCACCGTATCGATTGGTAGCAACGCGTTGGTTCTCGTTTTTTATTCCGCGGGCCAGCTTTTCGCGATCCGCCTGACTCAATCTGCACAGCTCAATCATGGAGGCCGCAGGGGCAGCACCCCGCATTCTTGCAAATCGCCAAGGTGTCGCGTTCAATCTCGTACGTGCGAGCGGCTCAGTCGAATGCTTGATCACCTCGATCATGCGCCTAGGTCCAGTGTGCGCTGTCAGGGTTTGCTTCTCGGTTGGGTGCAGGACTGCGCGCACCCTTTTCGCCCGCGCCGAACCAGCCTGTTGAAGTTTGCTGTACCGCTCGTCGCTGCGCCAGCTACGCACGGTCGATCTGAGGCATAAGAGGGTTAGCTCGCAGACGGTTAGTTGCCTTCTCATGCGAAAATGATTGCCTCGCAGACCTGCCCGCCCTGAACCGACTGTGAACTTACCGTAGGCCGCTTCCCAGCGTTTGCGGAATTTGGCACCCTGAGCGACGTGATTAGTGCAAGGCGTTGTAGCGGCCCGTAATCGTTGCACCCGACTATCCATTTTCGTTGTATGGAACGGATGCGCTCGGCGCCGGCCTAGCAGGACGGCGGCCCGCGCCATCCCACGCATTCGCTGACCGGGCGCGCTTCGACATATTTTGTTAACGCTCACGTCAGTGCATGCGTTCGCAAACCATAACGAGCCATAGAGCAGGAAAACTCTTCTTTCCTCTGTCTATTGATAGATCAGCTACGTGCGGGGCCGCACCAAAGCACGGATAATGCAATGCAAAATGAGTTTCATCTGGTGGGGCCGTGAGGCGATCGGGGGGCTGAACAACTAAGGCGCTAATCCCCATTCGAACAGGTGCCATGTGGTCGTCAAGTGCGAGGCGCAGCAGGTTGCGGCAAAGCGAAGGGATTCGGGATCGCCAGGGAAGATTTAAAGGTTGCATTGCCGGACTTCGACGTGTTGACGACGGATCACGACCTGTCTACGCAAGCTCGTCGTAGGCGTGGCAACACTGAACCGTTTCTGAATACAATGTCTTCGGGACCGATGCGGTGAACAGCCCTTACTTTGGAGTCGCAACTTGAGCCCTAGCAACTGCGTGATTCATCGAACGCAGGTTCTGGCTGACATATTGACCAGGTTTCTGTAACGACTCCCCTTCGATGGGATTACCGTCTTAACGAGGTTAATCTTGAAGTCGCTTCCTAACGATTGCCCAATCTATTCCTACGGTACCGATATGCCACCTGGCATTTGCAAGAAGATCTACCCCGATGGTCGGTGCGAGTTTGTGCAATTTGATTTGGAAAGCAACAAAGAGTTGGTTGTGCCGCTAGCAGAGGTTCTCGATCGCTTCGCGAGACTTGCTTCCAACTCAGACTCACTAAAATTACCGCCGTGCTCGCTTTGACATTATGTGCGACACCCGCGTTCGACTGTACTGCCATGCAGCCCACCAAGTGCTTAAGGAGCGCCAACCGCAGTCCCACCCCACCGCGTGAGCGGTGGGACGACCGCTCAGCCTGATCGAATAGGTCGAACACACGCGTGGTCGGCATCGGCATCCATATCGACGCGCTCGTCGCACGGGTTATCTCCAAATTTTCGCCATCGGCCTCGGCGTGTATCTCAGTGTCAGGTCGGATCAGCGTACTTGTCCGCGTTGTTAAACAGATTGGCTACCGCCTGCCCTATTCCCGCCTCGCCACCCGAGACGGTCGCCTCCTCATCGGCAGGTGGACCGCTAGTTGCGACCCGCACAGCTTTTCAGCGGCAGAATCTCGATTTGAGTAATCCCCACGACATCGGGGCCTGACAATATCATCAGCCCTCGCGTAACCCGCGGGACATCCCACAGGTCGCCCACCAGCACCCTCATGTGCGCCACTTGACGCCCGATGATTGCGCTGTTGGCGCATCTGCGTCTCGGAAAGCTTGTCACTCTGAGCAGTTCTGTCGCAGCAAAAAATGGGCGCCGGCGGGTTGTGCAACCCGTGCGCGACCATGCAAAAAACCCGTCCTCTCGTTGGTGGGCCGCCCTCAACTTCTGCTCCTCCGTTCTGGCCGGCGATGTCGCGGAGGAGCGACGCGATCCCGCCTTCGCCGGTCGCGCAGGCGCGCAGTTCTTCCGAATGTCATCGATGTAGGTTACCACTGGCGGTATTGTCACGTGGAGGCCCCGCCGCTTTACGTCACCCCGGCGCATCGCTTCGGATCAGAAACTAAATTTTTACGCCCGATGACCGCGTTGCGAAGGCGCGCAATGCGCATCCCTCCCGCGTTTATGACGACCATTCTTTATGCAAAAAAGAAGCCCGCCATAAAGACGGGCAATCCATCACGTTGGGGAACACGCGAAGGATACGCTTTCGTTTTAGCAGAGCATTGCCGCAAAGCAAGATTTATTAGCGCTTCAGGCAGGCACGCTTTCGCAAGTCACGCGCTCACCTCTGTATGCTTCGCCCAGTGCGGCACAGCGCGGGCGGAATGGGTGGCGAACGTGCTCGATCACTCGTGCCCTTGAAGTCGGTCTGCTTTGTTGGACCGACCAGCAGACGGCGCTACCAGCCGCGCGGCCCACATCCATGCGTTAGCCCATCGTCTGGCGCGCGCCATCTGTTCTGGCGTTTTAGCGGCGATGAAGCGCTCGATGGCCAAAATCATCCGGCGCCGGGCGTATGCTTTAACGTGATCCGGTTTTCACAAAGCTCCTATTCGCCACAACGAAATCCCGCCCAAGCGGGTCAAGCGAAGGGCTCACTCGCCCCGCCCCTTCGCGAAAGACCACAAGGCAACAGCAAAAGAAGGCCCGCCCGATCAGCCGCGCCGGCTATCGTGCCAACCGCTGCGGACCAGCAGGTGCAGATGACGTCGACCCTCAGATGAGGAGTTGGTAACGCACGCTCGTGGCCCCTTACTGGATCCGAGCCGGGGAGCGACCGAATGAATGTTCGCTGCCCTACCGCTGAGCGAACGACCGAGGCTACACCGCTCGCATTTTCCCCATGTGCATGAGCAACGTCGCTGCCCAATGCTAGCCAATATCGATTGTGCGGCTCACAGATCGTGGCGGCTCCTGTTTTGGCACGGTCAGGGTTAGCACGCCCTTGTCAAACTTTGCGAGAGCATGGTCCGGATCGGCGTCTTCCGGCATCGGGATGGTGCGCGTGAAGGCTCCGTAAGCGCGCTCAAGTCGGTAGCAGCCATCCTCCTCGCTGTGGACGTCCTGCTTTTTCTCGCCGCGCAACACCAGCGCCCCGTCCTCGACGCTGACCGTCAGATCGTCCCGCTCCATGCCTGGCAGCTCGACGCTTACGCGCAGTATTTTTCCCTCGTCGACCACGTCGATGCGCGGCTGGAAACGCGACGAGCTGAAGTCGCCAAACCATCGGTCGAGCGCCCCGCGGGCTGCCAATGGATCGTGAAAAAATTCTTCCATCGTACGCCACGGATCGCGTGAGAAGAGTCGCTGAATGTCAGGCCACGCGCCACGCCATGGTTCGCTGCTCGGCGGACTTTGCGGACTGTCCGCGTCTGGCTTGCGTCCTGAACCGCGGAGAAACTTGAAAGGGTTCCACTTCTTCAGATCAGGGTTCATTTTATGCTCCTCGATGATGCGCAGAGTACCGCGCTCTCACTGCTACTTTTCTGCTGACGTCCCGGGGCAACACGCCCTGAGCGGCGCTTGGCGCCTGGCGCGGGGCGTCAGCGCGGGCTGATATACCGGTTGCCGGCAGCCTGATGGCCGTGCTGCGAGGGCGTCACGCTGCGCCTTATCAGCGGCCAGTACCGCTGGGCGCAGCGAGGGCTGATGCCAGTCGTTCAGCAGCGGCGCATCAAGCTTAACCATGACTGGCGGGATTCGTTCAACAAAGGGCCGGTCCGCTTGAACCGCGGCACCGACGTCGCCCAAGTGCTAATCGTGTCTCCGCACCACCATTTCGCACGCCGCTGCTGGTCTAACGGGGCTCAGTTCGTCTGGACCTCGATCCGTCGCGGCCGTGCTTCGTCGCGACGCGGAATCGTCAGCTTCAGCACGCCCTCCTGCAGGTTTGCATCGATCTTTGACGTATCAAAGTCCGGGCTGAGTGAGAATGCGCGCGCAAAGTGCGGTTCTCGGATCTCGGCGTGCTGCAGCCGCAGACCGGCGGGTGTCGGCACGACCGCCTTGGCCTCGATATACAGATTGCCGTCATGCACCTTCACGTCGAGTTGGTCCTTCGTGACGCCTGGCAGGTCAGCCCACACGGTGATGCCCTGATTATCCTCGAATACGTCGACAGCCGGTGTAAGAGTCGTCCGTCGTGCAGGTTGATCGCTATTGCGTCGCGCTACCGCTTCCTGGTCGCGTTCAGCAACCTGTGTCCTGTCGTTCATGGTTTGCTCCTTGAATAAGTGGCATTACTGGACGGTGATGGCCCGCGGCTTCGACGCTTCGCGCTTGCCGACGGTGATCGACAGGCAGCCATTGGCGTAGCGCGCCTGCACCTTGTCTGGGTCGGCGTTCTGCGGCAGCTCGATCACGCGGCGGAACGCACCGGTGAAGCGCTCCTGCGCATAGGCGCGGATGGCGTCGCGGGTCTGACTATCGGGGGTGCCACTGCTGAGCTCCGGCCGCGCTGACTTGCGCTCACCGGCGATCGTGAGCAGCCCCTTCTCAATCGAAACGTCCAGTTCAGCGGCGCTGAGGCCCGGCGCGAACGCAACTATCTCAATCGAGTTGTCGGTCGCGCCGATATTCACCTGCGGGAAGGCGCCAGCGCGGCCGGAGCGAATGCTGGACGGAAAGCCACCGAACAGGCTCGCCATCTCGCGCTGCAGACGGTCAAGTTCGCTGAACAGGTCGGCTCCGGAATAGAGATCACTCATGGTCGTATCCTCCTTGAATGCAGCATGGAGGCGAACGGGCCTACGCGCTCCAGTCCGCCTGCCACGCTGCTGGCAAACAAATCGAAACACGCAGCGCGCCTGATACACCAGCGCATCTGCCTGAGCGAAATCTACGATAGGCGCTACTGCGCAAATTTCAAGGGGCTGGAGTGAAAATTCGGTCTTGAAAAACTAACTGCCAGCCCCTATTGTCGCGATGGCGGCAAAGGCACGTGGAGGAAGCAATGGAATTCAATTCGGACTGGCTCACCCTAGGCAGACATCGCGCCCGGCTGCGCTCCAGCAAGGGCTTTCCGACTGAAGCGATGCGCAGCGTGGCGGAGGTCGTGAGGCTGGCCATCGACAACAACATGAGTGCACGCGCGCGGCTGGTCGAGATCGTCTTTGACCAGGAACGGACCTACGAGATCGCCGTCGGGACGACGTTGGTCGAAGACAGCATTTGTGCACCGCAACTAGAAGCGGCGATCGCGGTGGTACTCGGCCTGCAGCCCGAGCAGGTGAACATCGACGTGACGACGGTCAGTCAGGAGGAGGTCGACCTGCACTTCGGCGTCTACGAGCGCATGCTGGCCGAGAAACTGGGCGTTGTGCCACCGATCCAGTGATCGGCCGTTCAAGCGTTTCCTCGCGATGCTGAAAAGGACGCTCACGCGGCAGCGCGCTTCGCCCGACGGTACGATACGCGCGTGAGGGAGCCATGGTTCGGCGTGACTGCCCGTCTCGCGCATGCGTCGTGCGATCGAAATCCGACCATCCGAGCTTTCTCACTGACGACATGCGCTTCCTGCGCCGATACGACATGGCGCTCGCAGTACGGGATCCGGTGCCGGTTGGCGCTACGGGAGGACTTGACGCAGCGCAGATAAACGAAGCTCGACGGCATGGCGGATGAGCAAGGAGTGTGATGAGCCGCCGTTTGTGTTTACTGCTCCGATACGTTTGTTCGAGCATCCAGCGCGCACGCCCGGGTCGCCTCGTGCCGGGCACTCGCGCCTAAATATCTTCGTAACCGGCCCAGGCGCGCATTGACCTGGGCCCATGCGTGCGCGTCGATCTGCGCGGTGGAATCGTTGCGAGATTGGCCAATTACAATGGGCCCACATAAACGATGCGCTCGAGTGTTTGTACCAACTCCCGTAGCCAATGCCGCTCCACCACGAGCCGCACAGCGATTGCCTCGAGATAGTCCCACGCTTCGACGGCGTCACGAATGTCAGCCACGGCCGTCCGGATAATCTGCCTCCTATCGACTCGATAGAAAAATTAAAACAGCGATATCAAAGTCTGGGAATACGCGCTGCTGAGGCTCTGTTTGGGCATGCCGGCATCCTGCCGCCGTCCATCAAGCATGCAGAACTCAACTGCTTTTCAAGGAGGAACGCCATGTTCGTTCACAACAAGCGTTTGCAGTACACCGTCCGCGTCGCCGCGCCGAATCCGGGCCTCGCGAATCTTTTGCTTGAACAGTTCGGCGGCCCGCAAGGGGAATTAGCTGCCGCCTGTCGTTACTTTACCCAAGCTGTCGGCGAAGATGATCCGGGCCGCAAGGACTTGCTTTTCGATATCGCCACCGAAGAATTGAGCCACCTGGAAATCATCGGCTCGATCGTCGCGATGCTGAACAAGGGCGCAAAGGGGCAACTCGCAGAAGCGGTCGAGAGCGAAGCCGAGCTGTACCGCTCACTGACCGGCGGCGGCAACGATTCGCACACCACCGCGCTGCTTTACGGCGGCGGCCCGGCGCTCACGAACTCGGCCGGTGTGCCGTGGACGGCGGCCTACATCGACACCATCGGCGAGCCGACCGCCGACCTGCGTTCGAACATCGCAGCCGAAGCGCGCGCAAAGATCGTCTACGAGCGGCTCATCAACGTGACCGACGATCCCGGCATCAAGGAAGCGCTGGGCTTCCTGATGACGCGTGAAATCGCGCACCAGAAGTCGTTCGAGAAGGCGCTGCATTCGATACAGCCGAACTTTCCGCAAGGCAAGCTGCCGGGCGTGCCCGAGTTCACGAACGTGTACTACAACATGTCGTCGGGCAACGATGCGCGCGGGCCGTGGAATGACGGGGCGGACTGGAAGTTCATCGAGGATCCGCAACCGGCAGTCGACGGCGGCGACGGCCTTGCGACGGTTGACGTTTCAGCCGATGACATCGAGGTGTTGAAAGCAATGGCGTACCGCACCGCGTCTGACATGCGTACCGACCCGACCACGGGTGCCGAGCTAGGCGCTGGTCAAGCATAGCGCTGCACAAGCCTCGGTACTTGTCGGCAGTACCGAGGCTAGCGCCCTTGCTCACACCCAAACACGTAATGTAAGGGCGTGCACCGTTCGTATTGACGCGCCCCGCTGAATCAACTTCATTGACTTCGCCAGGACAATCCCACTGCGCGCTCTTCAGCGAGCTTTGCGTTGACTTGATTGATCGGGCGCTCGTGCTCGACTGCTCCGGCGTGGAGGAGCGCCTGTGCGCAGATCGGCCGGCTGTGTTGCTGCACCGCACTTTCGTGCGACACGTAAAATCCGCACGTGGAAAAGTTGCGCCGGGCGTTGGTTCCGGCAAGAATACCTTACCGCCCCTGCTGAGACTGACATGCGACTCGCTGAATTCATCCTGCGTGATATGGAAGGCATTGTGGCGCAGTGGGAAGCTTTCGCCGCAACCCTGTTACCTGCGGCCGCCAGTATGGAAAAGTTGGCATTGCGTGATCACGCAGAACAGATTTTGGTGGCGGTCGCAAAAGATTTGTCGACCTCTCAAAGCCGGGAGGAACAATCGGAAAAATCAATGGGGCGAACTGGAAAGCCAGCCAATTCTCCTGAAACTGCAACGCAGACACATGCGCTGCTGCGAGCGCGAAGCGGCTTCGATATCAGGCAGCTCGTTGCTGAGTACCGAGCGCTTCGCGCCAGCGTTCTGCGCCGCTGGATGGATGACTGCCTCCTTGTTTCCCCGGATGTAGACGACATCATCCGGTTCAATGAGGCAATTGACCAAGCAGTCGCTGAGTCGGTCGGCTTCTTCAGCGCAAACGTCGAGCAATCGCGCGACCTGTTCCTCGGGATGCTAGGACATGACATGCGCAGCCCGCTTCATACCATTCAGATGACCGCCTCTTATCTTTCGGCATTAAACGCTGGAGAGAAAATATCGGGAGCGGCGTCGCGCTTGATCAGCAGTGGCGCACGCATGCAGGCGCTTCTGGACGATCTGATGGATTTCAATCGAACCAAACTGGGTCTAGGCATTAATATCGCACCGGTGGAAATTGACCTCGCAAAGGTATTCAACGATGAACTCGAGAGGCTGCGAGCAGCACACCCAGATCGACGGATCGAATTGACGGTGCATGGAGACGCCCACGGTGTTTGGGACGGTCGGCGCCTGCAGCAGTTGCTTGGCAACCTCGTTCTGAACGCCATTAAGTACGGAACACCAGATGCGCCGGTGCATGTGGTAGTCGCGGGTGAATCGGACGAGCTTCGTTTCGAGGTGACGAATAGCGGACCCGCAATCGAGCGCTTGACGCTGGTCGGGATCTTTGACCCGCTTAAGCGCGGTCCGGACCAACAAAAAAGACATGACGCGGATGGTAACCTTGGGCTGGGACTGTATATCGCCCGCGAGATAGCCAAGGCTCACGGAGGGGATATCGAAGCTCGTTCGGATGCGACTGAGACGGCATTTTCTGTACGGTTGCCGAGGCACGTGTAGATCGGATCGCCCGACGTGCGTTGAGCCCTGTCCGCACCGAAAAGTACATGTTGAAACCGGATCCGCGCCTGGCGCGGCGCGGCGTACAAAGACCCGGCGACCGAGCGACAAACCGCCTCGACCACTCAATGGACAGCACCCTCTCTGCGTGCCGACGTGCTCCTCTGTTAGCTTCTGCTCTGCCAGCATCGTGAGCTTTTTCGCAGCTTCCCTTTTTCTTTTCCTCCCGCGGCGTTTCCAGCAGCAGTTTCATCCGATCAGCGTATCAGACCTCCCATCAGCGTGCGAGCGCGCCGCAGATGGAGCGTGCCGTAGGTAACAATTGCAACGCTGGGCTGACCAGGAATTGCGCACGTGCTTACCGCCCGCCTCGGCACACCGGTTGCTGCCAACAAAGCGTCAACGTTCGCCACTTATTCTGTCATGCAAAGGGGTATTCGTCGTTTTCATCAGTTGTGGACCACGCGCGCGTTCCAGGTTGTACGACCGCCGGTCACAGCGCTCATCGTCGATGACGACGCCGCGCTGGCTGAAGCGTTGGCCCAGGCGCTAGCGGCGGCCGGCTTGGACGCCACTACGGCGCTCGGTGGGGTCGCCGCGATCCGTGCGACGCAACATTGGACACCGCACATTGTGGTTCTAGACATTCAAATGCCAGGGTGCGACGGCTTCCAGGTTGCCCGAGCGTTTCGTACCTCGCCCAGTCTGGCGGTCGTGCCAATCATCGCACACACGTCACTTGCCGAACGCGAGATCATTGAGCGCGGCAAGGCCGCCGGGATCGACGCCTACTGCCGAAAGGGAAACTCGCCGCGCTCGTTGCTGCGGCTAATTGCGCACCTTACCCCGACGACGGCTCCCTTACCCGCGACTTGAGCATGTGGACCGCGTTGCGCTATACCCGTCGATCTGGGCAGTAGAGAGTTGCAAGTCTTAATCCCAACCCGAAGGCACAGACACTGCCAATTTCAATCGCTCCGCGGTGTCCGCTCCTGCTCCTCAGCCAGTTCTCGCTCTACCATCTCTCGCGCCTGTCGCCAGTACTCGTCAGCACATCCCTCCATGCCTCCGTCCTGCTGCCAAAGTTCATACGCTCGTATCCGAATCCGGAACTCCAAAGTCTGCGCTTCCAACTCAACCTCCATGTTTCGGCGAGTCGACGCCCCGCATGAGCCGGCAACGGGCGTGCTCCGGTTGGGAAAAAATTGTAACGCGGAGCTAGTCATGGCAAAAGCCGAGGGACCTGGCGTCTTTACGAGTCGCCACGGAAGCCCGCATTCGTCGCGAAACTCGTATCCTGCGTGCAGAATCTGCTACGCCATCGTGGGACCTCATGCCCGGAACGATGCAGCGACAAAGTGTTTTGGCGAGCGGACCGCTAGCCGAATCAGCTACTGAGAGCGAGGCGGACAGTTCGCGCCAGATCATCGAGCTGAAATGGTTTGCGCAAGATAGTGAGGCCCATTTCGGTCAGCTTCGAGATGTCAACATCGGCGTAACCGGTCGCGAGAATCACCGGGAGATCGGCGCGCTGCTTTCGAGCCTGCGCTACTACTTCCATCCCGTTCATGCCCGGCATCGCAAAGTCGACCATCAGCAAATCGGGATCGTCATCCGCAATCCGCCGCAGACCGCTTGGACCGTCAGGGGCATCGGTGACCGTATAACCCAGCGTCTTCAGGCACTCAATGAGCATGGTGCGCACATCTTCATCGTCCTCGACAACCAAAATGCGCTTGACGCCATCTGCACTCTGTTCTGGATCGGGCGCTGCTTTCGTCTCAGGCAGGTCTTTCGCTCCGAGCGGGAGCCAGAGTTCAACTGTCGTTCCCTTGCCTTGCTCGCTATCAATGCGAGCGGTACCGCCCGCCTGTCGCGCGATCCCATATACCTGACTTAGGCCGAGCCCCGTTCCCTTTCCGATAGCTTTGGTGGTAAAGAAAGGATCGAAAACCCGCGAGATCACACTCGCCGGAATTCCTGAGCCGGAATCGCTCACCCCCACTACGACATACTGCTCCGACGTAAAGGTCGCGTCCGGCGCCGGCCGCGTTCCCGTGCGTATGGTCAGCTCGCCGCCATTGGGCATTGCGTCTCGCGCATTGATCGCCAGGTTAAGAATGGCCAGCTCGAGCTGGTTGGCATCCGCCCGAGTCCACAGTTCATCGCCTTCGAAGGCGGTTATGTATTTGATCGACGAGCCCAGCGAAATGGAAATGATGTCGCGCATTCCCTGAAGCAGAGCAATGACATTGACCGCTTTCAGATCGAGGTTGCTGGTGCGGGAGAAGGCCAGAAGCTGGCCCGTGAGCTTGGCTCCACGTTCGGTTGCCCGCTTCGTGGTTGCAGCCATACTGCGGATTCGTTCATCGCCGCTGATGCGCGCGATGAGCTCGGCATTAGCCATGATGACATTCAATAGATTGTTGAAGTCATGTGCGATGCCCCCCGTCAATTGCCCGAGCGCTTCCATTTTTTGTGACTGTACCAATACCGCCTGGACCTTTGCGCGCTCGTGGATTTCCTTCATCAACCGGTCGTTAGCGGATGCGAGTTCCTGGGTTCGATCGGAAATGCGGGTTTCGAGCGAATCATTTAGGCGCTCGAGCGCCTCTTGAGCCTTCGCCCTTTCCAAAAGATGTTGATGCGACTCGGCAAGGTGCCCGCGGGAATCATACTGCCTGGCTCGTGCACGAAGAGACGACGCGACCGCTCGACGCAGCGTCTCTGAATGCAACGGCCGTTCGAGAACCATGGCGTTACCAAGCTCTCCCAGCGCCTGCAGGCTACCTGCCGAGCGCCGCTCGACCCGCTTGCCGGCGAGCACAATGATCGGAAAGTCGGACCAGGCAGGTTGCCGTCTCAACCAGCCCAGTAAATTGACGGCGTCGTTCACGAACAGCGCTTCCTCGGTAATGACAGCCGCTCCTGCGCCGTCCTCCAGCTCGGCCGCCAGCACGCGCAGGTTGTCGCATGCGAAGCATTCACGGCCGTCCGCCGTGAGCACGTCCGCGATCACATGAGCGTCGCGGCCGAACGGAGCCAATATCAGGATCCGATACTCCATAGTCTTACTGTCGTGCGGGGTCAAGGCCCGCACCTGCCGGCGCGAGCATGGCCGTGCCGCCCTTGTATGCAGGCAAGCCGCTCAAAATGCCTTCGAAGTCACGCAGCGCCTCCCCGACATCTAGCCCGGCATCGCTCAGCCGGAACTGCCGTATGGAGCGCTCATGCGCATTCGCCCGGCTCTTGAGCGCAGTCACGGCGGTCAGGACTTCGCCCTGGCGCTCGAAATAGCGGAACAACAGTACTACGTCGCTTAGGTAACTGATGTCAATATCGCTTTGGATCTCACCGATTATTCCGTGCTGCCCGAGAACCAGTACCGTGACCACGCCTCGTTGATTGAGATACCCAAGCAGCTCATGCATCTGGAGCAGGAGATAGCGCTCCCCGGGCATAGCTTGCAGAAATGCATTGAGACTGTCGATCGCGACATACTGCGCCCCTCCATGCTCCACGCGGTTGCGCACATCGCTGGCGAACTCTCCCGGCGATATCTCGGCGGGATCGACTTGGCGAAGCGTCAACAGCCCGCTTTCGATGTGCGGCGCCAGATGCATGCCAAGCTTCGCACAGCGCAGCAAAAGCGTGTTAAGGGTCTCGTCAAACAGGTAATAGACGCATGGCTCGCCACGTTCCAGCGCGGCCAAGAGGCACGAAACGACTGTGGTCGTTTTGCCAACACCGGACGGACCAATCAACAGTGCGTTGGTGCCGGGCACCAACCCTCCTCCAAGCAGCTCGTCGAGGCCCTCTGTCCCCGTACTGCGTGCCTGCCCCGAGAAGTTGCTGTGATGCTCCGCGGCCACTAGTCGCGGGTAGACCTTGATGCCACCTGTGTCAAGTGTCATATCATGGTAGCCCTCGCGAAACTTGATTCCGCGCATCTTCGCGATTCGCAAACGGCGGCGTTCTCCTCCGTAGTCATGCGAGAGGTTATCCAGGCTGATTACGCCATGCGCGATGCTGTGCAGTTGGAGATCACCGGGCTCCGCGCTGTTGTCATCGAGAAGCACGACCGTGCAAGCACGAGTGGCGAAGTAACGTTTCAAAGCCAAAATTTGCCTTCGATAGCGCATCGGATTTTGCGAAAGCAGTCGCAGTTCGGACAAACTGTCGAACACGAGGCGCGCCGGCTTGATCTCGTCCACCTTCTTGATGACGTCCCTCACCGTTTCGCCTAACTCCACTTCCGCCGGATGCAGGATGGATTGTTCGTAGCGCGGATCGAGCCCCTCGTCGGATAAAAGCTCGACAATCGTGAACTGACCAACATCCCATCCGTGACTGGCCGCGACGGCAACGAGTTCGGACTTAGTCTCCGAAAGCGTAATGTAGAGACCAACCTCATCCGACTCAGCACCTTTAAGTAAAAACTGCAAGGCAAACGTAGTTTTGCCCGCGCCAGGCGCCCCTTCGATGAGATACATCCGGTGGGGCGTGAGTCCGCCGCCGAGAATGTCGTCGACACCGTCGACTCCTGAGGCGAGACGAGTCGGCGCGACCTCTTCTATGTTTTTTTTCATGGCTAGCCAATAGTTGAGAATGACTGTTTTTTGTCGCGAGCGCGCCGGGTCGGCTCGCGACCGGCGCAAAATGCGTCGCAATAAGTGGGCCATGCCACCAATGGAGAATATCCGCTGTTGCGACGCTCAACTAAATCGCCTTCTGCGCTGTTTGCCGGTCGAAAACCAACGCTCGGAGCGTCGCTCGTGAATGTTCTTTAACCCGCTCTTATCTTTGTGAAACAATTACAGGCTGATAACGCCACCGGGCCCTTCGCGATGAGTATTCGAACCCGCAACAACGTGCATGTCCATGGCACCGGTCCCGCAACAATCATGTTCGCCCACGGTTTCGGCTGCGACCAGAACATGTGGCGATACATGACGCCAACGTTCGGCGAACGGTATCGAACGATACTGTTCGATCTGGTCGGAAGCGGAAACTCGGACCTTCGTGCATATGACAGGGCCAAGTACGGCTCGCTTCACGGATATGCCGCGGATCTGCTGGAGATCCTGGACGAGGTTGCCACGGGACCCGTCATCTACGTCGGTCACTCGGTGAGCGCGACGATCGGCATGCTTGCGGCGATCAAGTCTCCCGAGCGCTTCGCGGCCAACGTCATGGTGGGACCGTCGCCCTCGTTCATCAATGACGGCGACTATGTGGGAGGTTTCACGCGAAGGGACATCGAAGACCTTCTGGAGACGCTCGAAAGCAATTACCTCGGATGGTCGAGCACGATGGCACCCGCGATCATGGGCTCGCCCGAGCAACCCGAGCTGGCCGAGGAGCTGACGAACAGCTTTTGCCGCACCGACCCCGACATCGCGAAACATTTCGCGCGCGTCACCTTCTTCGCGGATCACCGCGCAGACCTGACCCGCGTGACGACGCCGACGCTCATCGTCCAGTCCAATGACGATTTGCTCGCACCGCTCGCCGTGGGCGAGTACATGCATCGGGCAATCCCCAACAGCACGCTCAGCGTCGTCGAGAACGTCGGTCATTGCCCACATCTGAGTGCGCCCTGCGCCAGCATCGACGTGACTAAAAAATTCCTCCGCGAGCTGGCGCTCTAGGTATGACCGGCGCAAAGAGGCCGCTGCCCCCGGTGAGCGAAGCGTTCGAACGCGCTCCCTGCGGCCTGCTCACGACGACGGTGCAGGGAACCATCATTCGCGCAAATTCGACGTTCTGCCGATGGACCGGATATGAACGGGAGGACCTCATCGAAAAGCGCCGATTGCAGGACCTGCTGACGATCGGGGGCAAGGTCTTCCATCAGACACACTGGGCTCCGCTGCTGCAAATGCAACGCTCCGTCGCCGAGGTGAAGCTCGACATCGTCCATCGCAGCGGGACGGTCGTGCCAATGCTCATCAACGCGGCACGTCAGCGCTACGGCGACGATGAGTTCGACGAGTTCGCCCTGCTGGTCGTGGCTGACCGCCATAAATACGAGCGTGAGCTGCTCCGGGCCCGACAGCAGGCCGAAGTGGCGCTGGAGGCCAAACTCGCAGCACAGAAGGCACTCGAGCTTGCCGACCGTCGTAAGGACGAGTTTCTGGCGACCCTGGCACATGAACTGCGCAATCCGCTTGCCCCGATAGCATCGGTGGTCGAGCTTTTGCGGCTAAAGGACCTCGCCGATCCGCAGCTGGTTTGGTCGCGCGACGTATTGGAACGTCAGCTCGGCCACATCGCCCATCTCGTTGACGATCTGCTCGACATATCGCGTATCGCCGAGGGAAAAATCGAGTTGCGCAGAGAGAGCGTTGATCTGACGACCGCCATGCGTCACGCAATCGAAGGCTCGCGCTCGCTCATCGACGGGTCATCACACACCTTGTCAGTCGAGTATCCAGAGCCCGCCATTTTCGTCGACGCCGATCAAACCCGCCTCGCCCAGATCATTCAGAACTTGCTCAATAATGCCGCGAAATACACGCCTTCCGGCGGCAAGATAAATCTGAGCACAAAGCGCGACGGGAACGACGCTGTCATCTGCGTTCGAGATACAGGAATCGGGATCGCAACTGAACACTTATCCGATATTTTCGACATCTTCTCGCAGCTCCCTTCCGGTCGCGAGCGCGCGCAAGGCGGGCTGGGCATCGGCCTGTCTCTCGTGCAAGGCCTGACCGAAATGATGGGCGGGTCTGTTTCTGCGAGAAGCGATGGCGTTGGCAAAGGAAGTGAGTTTGTCGTACGTCTTCCGGCCGTCGATCCAGAAGTGCATGGGGTTTCCCGTGAGGAGCCGTTCTACACGGCGCCAGCATCGAAAATGCAGCGAGTTGTGATCATCGACGATGACGACGACGCCGCGACCGGCCTGGCAATGGTGCTGGAGGCGGATGGCCACACGGTCCGTACTGCGCCAGGCGGAATAGTCGGTTTGCAGCTTGTCCACGACTTCGATGCGCAGGCCGTCATCCTCGATATCAGCCTTCACGATATGAGCGGGTATGACGTCGCGCGCTCGCTGAAAGACGCCCCTAACCGATCTGCCGCCGTGGTCATCGCGCTGACCGGATGGGGACGTGCTCAGGACAAGGAAGCAGCGCAATCAGCGGGCTTCGATTTTCATTTCACTAAGCCGGCCGACATCGACCGCCTGCTTCGAGTGTTGCAAGACTGGGCGATCAACCCGCGTCGCCAGAATTGAGCTGCTCACTTTTGCGACGGTAACGTCCAGAGCGATGGTCAGCCCAGGGCGTCGGATCACCTTCGCTCGAACAGGCTCGCCAGAAGCACATCTACTTGTGCATACTCGACCTGAACAGCGCTAAGAAGCTATTGCGTAATTAATCAAAGAACAGTGCGAGCTGTGACCAACACATTAAGGCGCAGGCTAGCGAGAGG
>NZ_FCNW02000078.1 GCF_001544475.1 Caballeronia humi
ACAGGCGCAGCAGGCGGCTTGCTGGCTGGATCGACCGCGACCCTTGCCTATTGCCTTCACTGCCCAGAGATGGGCGTACCTTTCTGGGGCGTTTGGTATTTGCTTGGGATGATGATTCCCACCATTGCTGGGGCGATACTAGGCTCGCGCCTACTGCACTGGTAGCGGTGTCCGTTGAACCAAGTTCCAGCGCATACCTTCCCGCGCCTGACAAAGACCTCGATCGACCTAACTCGTATCCGAATTTCTCACGCGCGTTCGGAGCCAACCCGTTCAAACACGAAGGTCGTCGTGTTGGGAGGTATCGACGCCGTGAAAATGCTTCCCGCGTTCAAGCCAGGAGACGCAGAGCCATTTCAAGCCTGGAGCAAGGCGCTTCGCTCTCGCCGGCCCAATTGCAGACGCGTATCTAACGCCTTCCCGATGAACGAACTGCTATGCCGCATCAGTGGTCTCATAAGACCGTTGACGTCGGATCTAGGAGTCTCGCTAGCCGCCGCCGCTGCAACCAGGGCATCATAGGCATCGATCGCGTCGATTGCGGTAATCTCATAACAGTGCCCCGCTTCAATCCGTCGGTCAATTGCGCACGGGCGGTTTTTGTCAAGAGCCACGAGCGGTGGCGCCAGAGGAGATGTATCCTCATTCTCAATCAGGCTGCTGACGATGAAGCGCTGTTTCGAGGACGCGGGTTCAAGCATCAGCAACTTGCGCTGTCGCCACATGCTTAAAGACTCACACAATGAGGCATCGTCGTGACCAAAGACTTCCCCAACAGTAGCATTGCGGCTCTGACGCTGGCTGCCATCGGGATTGTCTATGGCGACATTGGAACCAGTCCGCTCTACACCATGAAAGAGGTGTTCGCGAAGCATCACGGCCTTTCACCTACCCACATCAACGTGTTGGGGGTGGTCTCGCTGATTCTGTGGGGCCTGATAATCGTGATTTCACTCAAGTACGTAACTCTTGTCCTGCGGGCGGACAATCGAGGAGAAGGCGGAATCATGGCGATGACCGCGTTGGCCCTATCTTCGGTCACTCAGAGATCTCGTTGGTACTATCCGGTGATGCTGCTTGGTATGGTTGGCGCCGGTCTGTTTTTTGGCGACGGCGTGATTACTCCGGCTATCTCAGTCTTGTCAGCCATTGAAGGGTTGGAAGTTGCCACGCCTGCTCTCAAGCCGTATGTTATCCCCATAACTTTGGCCGTTCTGGTTGTCCTGTATCTGGTGCAGCGCAGGGGTACTGCTGGCATCGGAAAATGGTTCGGCCCGATTGTTTTGGTCTGGTTCGTGACGCTGGCTGCAATGGGCGTCGTTAATATCGCCAGCAACCCGGTCGTTCTGATTGCTTTCAATCCGCTCCACGCACTCGGCTTTCTCATTCACAACGGGTGGTTCGCCTTCGTGGCGCTCGGTGCAGTCGTCCTGTCGCTCACCGGCGCCGAAGCGCTCTATGCTGATATGGGCCATTTTGGGAAGAAGACAGTTCGCCTGGCCTGGTTCTCTATCGTCGCTCCCGCGCTGGCACTCAACTACCTCGGGCAAGGCGCCTTGTTGTTATCCAATCCGGCAGCGGTTTCAAATCCCTTTTTTCTGCAACTCGGCCCTTGGAGCGTCTATCCGCTCGTCGTGCTTTCGACAATGGCGACCGTTATCGCATCGCAAGCGACAATCTCGGGCGCATTTTCAGTCACTCAGCAAGCTATTGCGCTGGGTTTCCTGCCCCGTATGCGGATTCGCCAAACATCTGAGAGTCATAAGGGGCAAATCTACATCCCGCTCGTCAACTGGCTACAACTCGCAGCTGTGGTGTTGGCCGTCGTGGGATTCGGCTCGTCATCCAATCTGGCTTCGGCCTACGGCATTGCGGCAACCGCCACGATGTTGACAACGACGTTGCTGACCTTCTTTGTCGTTCGTTTCGGCTGGAAATTTCCGCTGGCGCTGTCTGTGGCAGCGACCGGATTCTTTTTAGTGATTGACGTTGCTCTCTTCTCTTCCACGAGTCTGAAAATTATCAGCGGCGGGTGGTTCACGCTGACGATCAGTGCGCTGATGGTCATGCTTATGCTCACGTGGCGAAGGGGGCGCGAACTGGTTTTCCAAAGCCTTCAACGCCAACTCATCCCGCTCGACGACTTCCTCCGGTCGTTATTCATCAATCCACCGCTACGCGTACCTGGTACGGCAGTCTTTTTTCGTGCTGAAGGTGACGGTGTACCGCATGCGTTATTGCATAACCTACTGCATAACCAGGTGCTGCACGAGCGAACGATATTTTTGACCGTGTATTCCACCGACATCCCCAGAATACCGGATAGCGAACGCATCAAAGTAGCCCCGCTAGGACACAACTGTTATCAAGTCAACGTTTATTATGGATTCTCGGATGAGCGTGATATACCGGGCGCATTGCAGAAAGGCCGACATGCTGGACTTACCATTGACCCGATGCAAACATCGTTCTTTATCGCCCGCCAAACGATACTTGCTACGCCGAAAGCCGGCATGGCGCTATGGCGAGAGGCCTTATATGCCACGATGTCCCGCAACGCCCGTGATGCGGCGGATTACTTTAAGATTCCACCGAATCGAGTTATCGAACTGGGCGCGCAGGTAGAGATTTGATGGCATGGGGCGGCAGGCAACACCGCAGTCAGGTCCTTTAGTGATTCGACGACTTCGCTCGCGACCCTCACGGAACCACCATCGGGCATAGCGTCGAGTGCACTCACCATGAGATTGAGCGGCGCCGCTTCGAAGCGGGCTGCATCGACCGAGGAAGGCTGGCTGATGCGATTTACCTGACTTCGCTCGGAGAGGCGCGCGTGCCGGCACGCACGAGCATTGGTTCGAAGTCACGGATCAGCGCGGCTAGGTCGTGTATTTCGGCCGTTAGCGGCTGTTGTCGCGCAAAGGACAGGAATTGCTGCGCGAATGTGGTGCCGAGATCGATTGCGCTTCTCGTATCTTCGATCATCTTCATGTCGAGCGGCGTGCGCGACCGCATGGCCAACATCTGCACCGTCGTCGCGTTCGGGCGGCACAACAAGCCGAGAAGGAAAACCACGCCTGAAGCAGCATCGCTGGCCAGAGGTTTGAAACCTTGGCGCTCCCACTAAACCATCACCGGAACATCCGCATGAGACACCGATTCCGGCTCTCCGGTGGCGAAGTCTTGCCCACGCTGTGAAAAAGCCGAACTCCGCAAAACAGTAGCTTAAAAAGCATCTGACTCGGTTTGAGGAATCGCTGCGTTGAGCGCTTCGCTGCTGCTGCCTAAGGTAAAAACAGCGTCATGATCTACGGAATTATTGATCCGGGTTTCAACTATCAGTCGAACGCTAATGCCGGGCGCCTGTTTGCCATCACCCTTCCGGCTCGAGAACGGGTTTGACGTGCCCAACGATGGGCCCGGCAAGCCTATGTCGGGTTATCGAATCCCTATGTTGTGACTTTCGGCCGGCAGTATGACTCGCTCATCGACTTTGTGAGCCAGTACTCAAAGAGCAACCAGTGAAGCGGCTCCATCTCCGCGCATCCCGGCGACCCAGACAACTTCAACTACAGCTTCCGCAGCAACAACGCAGTGAAGTTCAGGAGCGCCAATTACGTAGGCTTTAGTTCGGCGAAACGGACAGTCTCGGCGGCATCGCACACGACGTGACCCGCGACCAGATCTGTCGGTTGGTGCCGGTTATACTCGCGATCCGTTCTCGGCGGGTGTCGCCTATCTCAACGCGTTAATCGCGGCTTCCTTTCCGCGCATTCGTTCAGGATATAGGTGCAGGCGCATCGTACTTCCTGTCCAAGCAAACAGATGCTGATCTGTCGGCGATCTGTCTGATAGCGTAAATGTGGTACGCGTCGGTCTGCGTCACAACTCCGACGACCGCGAGTACAGGCCCGTGTAGGCAGGATCCTTCACTGAATCAATCAGATCTGGGACGGCGCCGACCGGCGGTTTTCCATCTGCTGGTGGATCCCACATACACGTTGCAGCCGGTGTTGCCGGCTCACGGGGAGTTGCGACGGCTCGACCCCCGTTGGTCATTAAAATGCGACTGCTGAGAATCAGTTGACGACATGTCGCCGCATTCTGAACGAGCCAAGTGGCCGCTCTCATCGCGTCCTTAAACGGTCTCTGTGATCGTCTCGCCGGTGAGAGAATTGTGATGCGAAATCTCTCCTCCATATCAAAACCGTTTCCGAATGTGCCCTGCACTATGGCCGGCTTTCAACTCTCGCGTCGTGAATCGTTCGATGCGACGCCCTGCCCACCTGAGTCTGCCGGCTTCGACGACGGCGTGGAATACCAATGTTCCGGGGGCACAACGATGTTGGATGCGGGTTGCGCCATAAAATGTGGCGACATAATCTGGACGTCATATTCGTTGAAAACATCGAGTACATGCCCGTGTAATTCGCTCAAGACCACGGGGCGGAGTAGTGGGCTGTCGATCGCAGCGTAGAGCTCGTATTCAACATAGAAGTCCGACAGCGCCCGTTGCAACACGAATGCTGCCGGTTCATCCAGTATGTGCGATGTGCGCTTTGCCGCCAAGATAAGCATCGCATGGACCTGACGCCAAGGCGTATCGTAGCCAATTGTGACGGACGTCGAGAGCAGGGCGCCGTGTTGATTCGCGAGGCTCGAATAATTTCGCACGATCGAACTGACCACTAATGCGTTCGGAATGGTTACTTCCTCATGGCGCAGATTGGTCAGCTTAACAGACAGCGAGTTGACGCCGATAACAACACCGGTTGTGCCACCCACCGTGACAAGATCGCCCTTTCGAAGTGCACGGCTATAAGTCACGACTAGGCCACTCATTAACTGGTTCACGATGCCAGCAGATCCTAACGAGAGCATCAACCCCAGGAGTACGCTTAAGCCTTTGAAAACGTCGCTTTGCGAGCCCGGAAAATATGGATAGGCGAATGTAATGGCCACCGCCCACACGATAACCGCGATGACGCGACGTGTCGCGTCCGTGGTATCCGGATGTATCCCGGGGAGTGAAATCCGCCCGGATCCCGCGGCTCGGAATATGTTGTCGATCAAGCTCAACAAGGCGCGCGTGAGCATAAAGATGACCACGACGGTAATTACTCCGGGGAGTGCATCAAGTAAGCCCTGCACAAATCGCTCTGCGAGCGAGAAGAGGAAACCGCTGAGGCGTTCGCCCATTGGTTCTGTCGCAGGAAATTGCTCGAGGACAAAAATCAGATAGATATAGATGAATCCAAGTGCAAAGAACAGCAACAGCAGTTGCACGATCTGACGACCCAATTGGAACGCCGAGCCTGTCCAATCGAAGTTTCTCGATGTGCGCTGAAGCACGTGACGTTCAATCGCATCCTGAACCCTGGCGTGCAGTCGTGCTCGCATGCGGCCGATTGCCCAGAGCAGAGCTACCAGAACGGCCGTAGCCAAAAGGGAGAGCAGAGCGCCCCTGAGGATATTCGGCCAATGAAGCTGTGCCGCTCGTGCGCGTAACGCGGACTGGAGCCGCGCCTGTACCTGCCCGACAGTCGCGTCGAAGGTCCGCTCATCGCCCGGATCGACATCGCCTTCGAGGAAAACAAACAGAGTGCGGTTGCCAAGCCGGAAACCCACGCCTGTCTGATTGTCCAGCGTACCGTGAACCACAACAATAGGCACGCCGAGATCCTGCTCGGCAAGCGACTTCAGAGCGGCGTTCGCGCGGCTGACCCGCAGCTCAGGTGACGCACCTCCGAAAGGCACACGGAACGTTGCGATTGGCCGGTCCATGAAGCGCAATTCAGCCGCGGGCGCCTCAGCCGATTCAGAGATCGATGAGGCTGGTCGTGCAGAAACTTCGCAAACAAAGAAGGCGAATACAACGAGCAACGCGATGGTGGCTACAGATCTGAACGCACGCTGAAGCATTGACCGATCCTCACAGCTAGGTTGTGCCGTTTTCCCATACCGCCGCCGCGTCGCCTTGCCCGCCATCTCAGACCTCATTTCGTAGCGATCGTGTCCATGATGAAGCCGTTCATCAAGCAGCAGCCCCAGATTTTTCCCTCGAAAGTCGTTGCATCTGAAATGGTATCCGAAGCCGCGCTCTGAGACTTCGACACAGTCTCCCACTTTCAGTAGTGGGTAGGCGCACGATTATATGTTCGACTACCAACCAGCAAGTGATGGAAGCGTTAGCGAGGCCGGAGCGTCGGCGGCGATGGTGTCTCGGCAAGAAGTTTGAGCATCTCATCGATCAGCCAATTCAACCCCGTTGGCGGTTGAACCGACTTGACTCACATGGGATGGAACGCCAAGCTCGACTGGCGCACTCCGCCTTGGTCGGTCTCCCAAGTCCGCCAGCGGGAGACGTTGGTCCATGAATCATCACCGGCGCAAGCCACGGCCCGTTTTGGTGGCTTTCTCGGCCTCTTCAGCAGAACCTCTCCCGGATCTACCCAATGTCGCGCATGGCCTCGAGCGTCGCGGCGCTGAGCGAAGCGGTTCGCGTATATCGCGACGTGTTTGCTTTTCATGAGATGCTTGATGTCCAACCGTGGCCGAAGAGATGGACGCTCAACCTTTGTAGGATGTGATGCGCAGTATGGCTTGCATTTCATTTTCCGGTGATCACCTGACGGTGACATGAGCGAGCATTCTTCGCGGTTCCTGTTCTATATCGCGGTCAACAGGTTTTTCATCGGGAGCATATTCAACATCGCGCCGACACTGCCGCGATGGGAATTGCCACTCAACTTTGCTGGCGGATCGATCCCGCTGTTCCGTGCGCTGCTTCGCATCTCGTTGATCAAGACTCTGATGGCTTGGCACGTATGCGCGTCCGCACAGGGGCTGTGGCTATGCTTACTCTTGTTCGCGTACGTCCGCATCGCTGTCGTGGCCGTAATGCCGCGGGGACGACCCCTGTTGCAAGGTTTCTAGCACGCCCCAAGCGTCCAATAGGCACTGTGCATAAGGACACAGTGATGCCGTGCGGCTCTCTGCAACGGCGTGAGCTTTTTCGTTCGGCCGAAACCGACCCTACGCTTAATCTCCCTCGAAACGGCCTTGACGCATGTTGTGTGCTTGTGAGTCGCGCCGATTTGACGCCCATCGCCAACACGCGACAAGCGCGGGCGGAGCCAATCCGTACGATGACCGACAATGCAGTCGATCCGTTGACACGAGGTTGAATGGGTTCTACCCGCAATCCGTGCGACGCTGCTCGCGTTATCGAACTGATAAAGGTCGGCGATTCGATTGCAACCCTTGGATCATCGCGACCCGTGACGAGTAGACGCCACGGGCGGTGCGGGTTGGGACGCTTGTCCTCCGCGCGTTATGGCAACGCGATGCACAGGCGGCAGCGTGGCCAACGAAAGCGGCTGACTCAAAGCCCCCTTTGGCACGCATACTGCTTACAGGTATGTTCACAGTCATCCGCGCCACGATCGGTGTGGTTTTGAAGGGGTCAAGAAATGGCAAAGATTGTGGTCATCACGGGTGCCGGTGCCGGCGTGGGCCGGGCATCCGTTGAAGAATTCGCCCGACGAGGCTACGACATCGCGCTTCTGTCACGCGACCCGCAGAGGCTCGAACGAGCGGCCGCCGACATTCGTGCGAAATACGGGGTGCGCGCGCTGCCGATTCCGACCGACGTCGCTGATGCACAAGCGGTCGAGGCAGCAGCGGCTCGTACGGAAAAGGAACTCGGCCCCATCGACGTATGGGTGAACGTTGCTATGGCCACCGTGTTTGCACCGGTATCAACCCTCACGCCGCGGGAGTTCGAGCGGGGCACCCAGGTCACCTATCTTGGCCAAGTACACGGGACAATGGCTGCGCTTGCACGCATGCGCACCCGTAATTGTGGCACGATCGTCAACGTCGGCTCGGCACTCGGATATCGATCGGTGCCGCTCCAGTCAATCTATTGCGGCGCCAAGTTCGCCGTGCGCGGCTTCACTGATTCTCTTCGATCTGAGATTATTCACGACCATCTCAGGGTTCACCTGACCATGGTAGACCTGCCTGCCGTCAATACCCCGCAGTTCGATTGGGCCAAGAACAAGATGGGTCGCCGGGCAAAACCGGTCGCACCGATCTTTCAGCCGGAAGTCGCCGCACGCGCCATCTTCTTTGCCGCGACTCATCGCCGACGGGAGGTGTGGGTCGGCTTTCCCACGGTCAAGGCAATCCTCGCGAATCGGGTTGCGCCTGCCCTCATCGACCGCTATCTGGCAAGCGCAGGCTATTGCGGCCAATTAACCGATGAACCGCTGCCAGAGAACGCACCAGACAATCTGTATCACCCCGTCTCCGGTGACTACGGCGCACACGGCCGATTTGACGATCAAGCCAGCCCGCGTAGTTGGGAAATGTTCACCGACCGGTATCGAAACGCGTTTTGGGCCCTAGCCGGGCTTGGCGTGGTCGGATGCTTGAGTCTGTTTGCCCGAGGGCGACGGAGCTAGCCCTCATGAGCCAACCGATCGAGAACTACACTCTTCTCTCCGACGGCGAATCAGCCGCCCTGCTCTGCCGCGACGGTTCGATCGACTGGCTGTGCTGGCCTCGCTTTGATGACGATGCATGTTTTTCCGCGCTGCTCGGAACGCCTGAGAACGGACATTGGGCGCTCCACCCGATCGATACGATCCTCCGCCAAGACCGCCGCTACCAGGACAATACGCTGGTCATGGAAACAGACTTCGAAGTGAGCGGCGGCGCCGTGCGTATCATTGATTTCATGCCCGTTGGTGTGGAGTCGCAGTCGGTGATCCGAATTGTCGAAGGTCTGCGCGGTGCTGTGCGGATGCGGTCTCAGTTGCGCCTGCGTTTCGACTACGGCGCACTGCCACCTTGGACTACGTCGGTTGATGGCACGATGGAAGCAAGAGTCGGCCCTGACCTCGTGATGCTGCGTGCCGATTGCAAGCTCAACGTAACGGATAAATCAACTGACGCGACGTTCGAGGTCACAACGGGCGAGCGGGTGACATTTGTAATGAGCTATGGCCGCTCGCATCTGCCGCCGCCCGCTCCCGTGGACGCTGAGGCAGAGCTTAGTGCGACCCAACAATATTGGAACGAATGGATCAGCACATTCGACAACTCGAAGACGATGTGGCCCGCTCAAGTCAAGCGCTCGCTCCTGACATTGAAGGCGCTAATCTATCGCCCGAGCGGCGCGATTGTTGCGGCGCCCACCACGTCATTGCCAGAAGCGCCCGGAGGGCGCCTCAACTGGGACTATCGATATTGTTGGCTGCGAGACGCCAGTTTTGCGCTTGTCGCATTGCTAAACGCTGGCTTTCATGAGGAGGCAAACGAGTGGCGGAAATGGCTGTTAGGCGCTATCGCAGGGTCACCTGAAAACATTCGTATCATGTACCGAGTGGACGGTGGGCGCCACATGCAGGAAAGGACACTCGACTCGCTGCAAGGCTATCAGTATGCAAGGCCTGTGCGTGTCGGCAACGCGGCTGGAACGCAACATCAGGTTGACGTACTGGGTGAGATCGTGGATTGCCTTGATGTCGCCCGTCGAGCGGGCCTCCCAGCGACCGAACAAGATTGCATCGTGGAGCAGCGCATCCTAGAGCATTTAGAGAAGGTCTGGAACACGCCGGGGTCGGGAATCTGGGAATCGCGCTCCGAACCTCGTCACTACACCTATTCCAGAGTGATGGCCTGGGTAGCGGTGGATAGATTCCTTTCACATCGAGCTCGCACGGACGTCAGAGCTTCACCGATCATGGAACGCCTCACTGCACTGCGCCAGACAATCCGCGATGAAATCTGTCATGAGGGGTGGAATGAGGCGCTCGGCTCTTTCACACAATATTATGGCGGCCATGAACTCGATGCCAGTATGCTGCTCCTGCCGCTCGTCGGCTTTCTCCCCGTTGATGATCCTCGAATGGCTTCGACAATCGACACAGTTCAGCGCGAATTGTCGGACGGCGGATTGATCCGACGGGAGAAGGCGCTCGCGCAGGGTCCAAACGAAGGTGCATTTCTCGCGTGTTCCTGCTGGATGGCCGACTGCTTGCAAATGCAAGGACGCAGTGGCGAAGCACGGGCGCAATTCGAGCGGGTGCTCGCAGTCTCCAACGATCTCGGTCTTTTGTCCGAACAGTACAACGTTCCAGGCAAACACCTGGCCGGTAACTTCCCGCAGGCGCTGACTCACCTCGCGATAATTAATACCGCTTTGAATTTGTGTGGACCTACTCTACAAAGGGGCGGTGGTTGACAGTGCTAGGAGCGACTATCGCCCTCTTCATCCTGCAATCGGAACGAATCCTTGATCCAGATCCTTCAAGCAGGACCATATTCTGACCGCTGGCGGCATAGCCGATAGCGGTGATCTTAAACCCGCGCTAATGGAGCTCTACGAACTCATCCAAACGTGCCTCGAATAGGCGTGGTGAGTGTGCGATACCTTTTGCGACTCATTTCTAAGCATGCGCGTTGTGACGTTCTACATTTTCTTGCGGGCGTCCAGTTCGCCACGCGCCGCAAGCGCTACGATGCGATCGGCAGTACGACAGGCGATCGCCTGAATCGTTAAAGACGGGTTGACGCCACCGACGGTCGGAAAAACCGACCCGTCGCAGATCCACAGGTTGGGAATGTCCCAACTTCGACAATCGGCATCCACGACGCTCGAACGTGGATCGTCTCCCATACGCGCGGTGCCGTTCAGGTGACAGGTATCATCAGTTTCGTTCCAGATCTCGCTTGCACCTGCCGCGCGCAGTGCCCGTCCCATGAAGTCAAGCGAATGCCTTATCAGGCTGCGGTCGTTGTCGCAAAGCGAATACGTGACGCGTGCGACAGGCAGCCCGTACTGATCTTTCTCATCGGCAAGTGTCACACGGTTGCGCTCTTGCGGCAGCGTCTCCCCGACGATCTTCAATCCGGCCTGATGGTTGTACTTCTGCATCTCGCGCATGAGCGCTTCGCCCCATAGCCCCCTTCCGTTTTGCGCCGCGACCCAAGCGTTAGGCAACGGTCCCTGGCTCATGTAACAGTAACCGCCGAAGAAGTCTTTGCCCTTGTCGGTGTAGTTCCAGTGCTCAGTGAGTGCAAGGGAGGGCGGTCCCTTGTACCAGCGGATTTCTTCTTTCATTACGCCCCAACTGGCCTGGTTCGACTGCACCATCAGATTCCTGCCGACGAGGCCCGAACTGTTCGCGAGCCCCTCTGGAAAGCGACCATTGGCCGACATTAGCAAAAGTCGAGGCGTCTCGATTGCGTAACCCGCGACGACAATGTTTCGGGCACGCTGAAACTGCCAGCGCCCTTCCCGAAAATATTCGACGCCGGTCGCGAGGCCCTGTTCGTTGGCGTCGATGCGGCCCACCATCGCCAGATCTCGTATTTCAGCGCCAGCCGCGACTGCGCGAGGTATCCATGTGACAAGCGCGCTCTGCTTCGCGTTTGTCGCGCATCCCGACACACAGAAGCCTCGATAGACACATGGATGCGCCTCGCCGCGCGGTGCGGACAAGGTGGCGAGCGGCGTGGGTGACCACGGAATACCAAGCGTCTCGGCGCCACGTGCAAGCACGAGTGCGGCCGCATTCAACTCATGCGCGCGATACGGGTAGCGGGGGCGCTTTGGTCCCCAAGGATAGTTCACTGGGCCAGATATTTTGAGCGCATCTTCAACTTCTGCGTAGTATCGCCACATCTCGCGCCAGTCGAGGGGCCAGTCTGCACCGTATCCAAGAAGGCTGCGGGACTTGAACCACTCTGGACGAAAGCGCAATGACACCATCGCAAAGTGGACAGTACTTCCACCCACCGCTTTGCCGCTGTTATTGTTGCCAAGCTTCAGCGGGTTCTCGCCGTCGCAGATGCGTTCGTCGGTCCAGTAGAGCTTGTGCTGGTGCGTCTCGTCGGAAGCAAATTCTTCAAGCGGCCGCCACCACGCGCCCGCATCGAACGCGACCACGCTGAAGCCTTTTTCAGCGAGACGGCACGCGAGCGTCCCGCCGCCCGCGCCTGTGCCGACGATCGCAAAATCGACGGCTTCGTCCTGCGGGTACTCCCTCATTGGCGTCCAGGCACCCACGCGAAAGACGTTTGGTGCGCGTCCGTTCTTGCCCCGCGGCCGATGCTGAGCCTCATCGAGCATGTTGATTTTCTGCACGCGCCGTCTCCTCGTGGCCTGGGCTCGCTTCAGCGGCTTCCCACGGATCGCGCCGGTCGAAGTACATTCGAACGTAGCCTCGCGGGTTCGCGGGACCACCAAACCCGATTTGGCTCCACGCGTGAGGATGTGAATAATACGCCCCGCAAATGTCGTGCAATATGCGTTCGGTGAAAAAGAGGTCCGACGGCATTCCCTCCCAGAGCTCACCTCGTAACTCGCCCGCTTGCATCGACCGCAATAATGCAGCCTGCGACTCCTCCCCAACGCTCGCGAAAGGTAAGTCGAACCGAGCCCGGCTTTCGACGTCCAGCGCCGCCAACCCCTTTTGCCACGCTTCGCGCACCGGGAGAAGTCGAGCATCGCGATAGCCGTCGCCATGATTCGCCTTAAGTTTCGCATCCACTAACGCGGCGACCGGAATCTGCGGTGTGTCGTTACGCTGGGGCACAATGCAGGCACACAGCGCCTCAAGCGCGCGCCATTCGACGGCGTCAAAAAACGCGTGGTCGGACGCCGTTGCAAGACGCTCCTCAATGACGGCACGCGTCGCGTCGTCCCACGAAACGGTGTCACGTTTGTTCAGTACGTCGTAGCCGGGAAAGCGAGTTTTAGGCGGTAAGATCATTTCTCGGTTCCCCTCAGTCGCAAAGCCGCCAAGCCGGCGAGCGCAAGAGCCGTGAAACTGGGCGGCGCTGGCAGTGGCGGTCCGTTAAGAACGTTTTGGCTCCAGTTGCGCCAGCCGCCCTGGTTGCGCGCGACACCGCGCGCATGAAACCCCATGCCGATGAAGCCAAGCGCGGCAGTGATTCTAAGCCACGCGCGCGTGATCCAGCGCTCGCGAGGAGCGGCAAGCGCGGCATGCGTAAGCAGCACACAGGCGAGCGGCCCCGCCGTTACAGGCGCATACATCGCAGGGTTCTGATACGAGCCCCGAAAATGCAACAGCGCCACTTCTCCGACGGTTCCCGCGAGCCCGAAGGCAGCCACCAAGCCGAGTGCTCGGCCGGCCTGCATGCCGAAAAGTTGGGGCTCGACAGCGGGCTCGTCGCGCAAACGCTCGGCGACCGCGCCAAGCGCACCCGAGAGCAACAATGCCACCGGTGCACCGATCGGTGCGGCATAGAATAGATTGTGCCAACTTACGCCGCCGGGGCGCTTCGTGATGTTATAAATATGGAACCCGGTGCCGGCAAGTCCGGCCGATGCAGCCGCGAGATAA
Organism: Caballeronia humi; assembly: GCF_001544475.1. Taxonomy (GTDB): domain Bacteria; phylum Pseudomonadota; class Gammaproteobacteria; order Burkholderiales; family Burkholderiaceae; genus Caballeronia; species Caballeronia humi. The sequence continues at coordinate 13,380 of NZ_FCNW02000078.1, forward strand.
ATGGCGTGCCGCACGCGATGGGTTTTAGCAACGTTATCGGTGCCGCCGTGCACTCCCGCTGCGAGCGACAGGACCGAGGTGATGAGCGGCGTGTACATCGCCTTGTTTGAGAACGAGCCACGATAGTGTTCGATGGAGCTATCCGCGAGGACAGACAACGCGAGCAGCGCGGAACTGCGGTTGAACGAGCGGGCGGCATCGAGATGCACAGCCGTCTCCCCACCAGACGAGGAGCCGGCGCCGGTCCCTCTGCGCGCGAACGCGTTAAGTAACGTCGCGCCCACCACAACGCCAATGGCGATGCCGGTCCACTGTGATGTCGTGCTCGTCACCCTCATGATGCTCCCTAGACGGCATAAACCTGAGCGTCCGCACGCCTCAATTCCAGCCCGCATCCGGATCTCGAGAGGTCCGGAGTTATTGCACCACCGTCTGCCCGCGGCGCGCCATCGAACAGCATCGCTTCAATGCGAACGTGGTCGTAGAACCACTCCTGGTGAACGAGTTGTGGCGCGGCGCACGCCACATGAAGATGCAGCGCCGGTGCGCAATGTGCGGAGAGCGGAACGTGATACGCCTCGCAGAGGGCCGCTACATTGAGAAAACCGGTGATGCCGCCGCAGCGGCTTGCATCGGCCTGGAGTACATCCACCGCCCTTGCGTCGAGCATGCGACGAAAATAGTCCAGCGTAAAGCCGTATTCGCCCGCTGCAATCTGCATGGGCGCTCGAACGGCACTACGCACCGCGTTCAGTCCGCACAGGTCATCGGACGATACAGGTTCCTCGAACCACAGCACACCAAAATCCTTGAATACGTTGGCGTAATGTGAAGCTTCCTTTTCCGTGAAAGCACCGTTCGCGTCGACGAAGAGCCCTGCTTCTCCGATCGCCTCGCGCGCCGCGTGCACGCGCTTCGGATCGCGCTCGGGTGCGCTGCCGATCTTGATCTTGACCCAGCGACAACCATCGTCGACGACCCATCCTGACAACTGCTGTTTCAGGCGTGCGTTTGTGTAAGTGGTGAAGCCGCCACTGCCATAGATGGGCACGCTCTCCCGCATCGCACCGAGAAGCCGCGCGAGAGGCACGTCAAGCAATTTCGCTTTCACGTCCCATAGGGCGCAGTCGAGCGCAGAAATGGCGGTCGCAGCGACGCCCGCTCGTCCGATATTGCGCACGCGCTTCTGCATTGCAAGGCACGCAGCGCGCACGTCGAACGCATCGCAACCCTCCACTGCTTCGGCCAGAGCTTCGCGAATTAACAACGCCGCGCACGCGTCGGTGTAGGTGTAGCCGATGCCCGTTTCTCCCCCGGCGTCCACTTCGGCAACGACGAGTGTCGTCGATTCCCACGCGAAAGTGCCGTCGGCCTCGGGCGCATCGGTGGGGATCGTGTAGGCCTGCGCGCGGACGGAGCTGATCACAGTGTCGGGAATCGGTGCATTCATGGTCGCCATCTCGGCTACTTCTTTTCGTCCTTATGCCCGGGCAGCACGGCGCTTAGAACCTGTTTCGCGGTATCGAGCAACACATTGCCCTGGTCCGGATCGCCCTTCATTAGGGTGGTCGCGAACGCCTTCGCCTGCGCCATCGTGATATGTGGCGGCAACGGCGGTACATTCGGGTCGGCCTTCACCTCGATCACGACTGGACGATCCGCGGCGAACGCTTCGTCCCATGCCGCGCCCATGTGATCGGCATCGTCGACATAGATGCCCTTCAAGCCAATCAGCTCGGCGAACTTGTGATACGGCACGGAAGGTATGTCCTGCGAAGCCTCGAACTTTGGGTCGCCCTCCATCACGCGCTGCTCCCACGTAACCTGGTTCAAGTCCTGGTTGTTCAGCACCATGCAGATCCAGCGCGGCTTCAACCACCGCTTCCAATACTTCGATACGGTGATCAGCTCCGCCATGTTGTTCATTTGCATTGCGCCGTCGCCAACGAGTGCGATCACCGCTCGCCCCGGATATGCGAACTTCGCGGCGATCGCATACGGCACCGCTGCGCCCATTGAGGCCAGTCCACCCGATAGCGAGCACATCATGCCGCGCTGCACCTTCAGGTCGCGGGCGTACCAGTTGGCGCAAGACCCGGAGTCGCTCGTGACGAGCGCATCACTCGGGATGCGTGGCGACAACTCCCACACGCTGCGTTGCGGATTGACGCCACCCTTGGCCGGTTCGAGCGCCCGCTTTTCCAGCGTCTTCCACCACTCAGCGGTCCAGCCTTCTATCTTCTCGCGCCATGCGCGGTCCGTCTTTTCGGCAAGCATGGGCAGCAAAGCGCGCAACGTCTCGGCGCTGTCGCCCACAAGGTTCACTTCCATCGGATACCGCAGGCTCAGCATGTCCGCCTTGACATCAATTTGGACGCCTCGTGCATGTCCTTCCTTCGGCAGAAATTCCGAGTAAGGAAATCCCGAACCGATCATCAAGAGGGTGTCGCATTCCATCATCATGTCGTAGCTGGGCTTCGTGCCGAGCAGCCCAATCGACCCTGTCACCCAGCTTAAGTCGTCGGGCAGTGCAGCCTTGCCAAGCAGCGCCTTCGCGACACCTGCAGCGAGCTTCTCTGCGACCGAAATGACTTCCTCGGTCGCATTCAGCGCGCCGGCGCCGACCAGGATCGCCACCTTCTTGCCCTCATTCAGGACCTCGGCAGCACGCCGCAGATCAGTGTCGTAAGGCACGAGTTTCGGTGCGCTAAACCCGACCCCGGAATGCAGCGTGCCGTGCTTACGCGCGGGCGGCTCGTACTCCAAATCCTGCAGGTCGTTCGGGAGGATGATAGCCGTGACCTTGCGCTGCGACAACGCGGTTCGCACGGCTCGATCGATAAGATGGCGTACCTGTGACGGTACGCTCGCCTGCTGTACAAATGCGCCGGCGACGTCCTTGAACATCGACACCAGATCGAGTTCCTGCTGATAGTGACCACCGAGGGCGGCCCGCGCTTGCTGCCCTGTAATCGCGAGCACCGGCATATGGTCCATGTGGGCGTCATAAAGGCCTGTGATTAGATGCGAAGCGCCAGGGCCGGACGTCGCAATACACACACCCAACTCACCCGTGAACTTTGCATGCGCCGATGCCATGAATGCTGCCATCTCCTCGTGGCGGACCTGAACGAAATCTATCTTGCCCTTCGCGCGGCTGAGGGCTCCGAACACTCCGTTGATTCCATCGCCTGGATACCCAAAGATGCGACGCACGCCCCAAGCGTGAAGACGCTCGATAAGAAAGTCCCCAACTGTCGCGCTCATTGCTTACTCCTTCGAAAGGAACACCGCGGCACCGTTCAAAGGTTCGCGCTATGTCTCTATACACGCAGCGCAAGGTTCGTGCCGCAATTGAGGCTGACAATGGCTGATCGAGTGGCCAAGCTCGACCGACGAGACGTTCGCGCATGCAGGTAACTTCTATCACACAGTGACACAAATTACACGGTGCTGCGGGGCAATCCAAAGGAAGACTTACAGCAACATTTCTGATTACACGGGAGTACAGAGATAGGCGGCATGTGTCTTGGATGAGCTCCACGCCCACCCCGGTCTTCAACATCACTGAACCGCGAGGAACTCGCCGCATGAAGAGGTGCCCGGTGTGCGATGCGATGAAAACAATCCGATCGGGGCGCGACGGTGTATTAGGTACATCGCCCCGTCGAGGGCAAAATGGATAAAAGGGGCTCGACGCGTGCGCCGAGCCCGAAGAACGGATGGTCGTCCTAGTCGCGTGGAGCGAGGGCTTGCCTTGCCGTTCGACTATTGGCGCGTGGACCATCCAAGGTCGGCGACGAGATATGCCGGCCGCGAGAGGCGGCCGTCATGCTGACCAAACCTCTCAAGAAGCAGCCTATCGATTCCTTCTTAACCCAATCTTAAGATATCCCAACAAACGGATAGCCGTTCAGGCGCCCCCCGCGTCAGAATACTTGTCGCTCCAATAGAATCAATGAACCGGGGGCGATGATGAGAAAACGAATTGGCAAAA
>NZ_FCNW02000079.1 GCF_001544475.1 Caballeronia humi
GCGACCAGCATCAGCAATACCCCGCGACGCTCGCCGCCCTCGGTGACGCCGCCGATGCGCTCGGCTTCGATCTCGACTTGCGCTTCATCGCGGCGCAGGAGATCGACCGCAACAACGCAGAAACTTTGCTCGCCGATGCTCACGGCATTCTTTTGCCGGGCGGCGCGGACATGGCGCGCGTGGCGGGACAGATCGAGGCCGCGCGTTTCGGCTGGCTGGCGTCGATTCCGGTCGTGGGTTTGTGTCTCGGCATGCAGTCAATGGCGACAGCCATCGCACGGCTCGCATTGAAGAGCGATGAGATCGGCATAAAGGATGCGCAGCCCGACGCGCGCGTCGCCAGCTTCGAGCCGATTCATGTTGGCGAGGATGGCATGTCGTTGCATCGCTTAGGCTTGCGGCAGATAAGCCTCGTGCCGGGATCGCGTATCGCAGCCATGCTCGGCGCGCAGGCGAGCATTCTCTGCAATCATCGCTACAGACTCAATCCGGCGCTTGAAGCGCCGCTCGCGACGCTCGGCGTGACCGTCAGCGCGCACGACGAGAGCGGCTCGATCGCCGATGCCATCGAGGCCGATAAGCATCCGTTCGTTGCGGGCATGCAGGGGCATCCCGAACTGTCGTCGCGTGATGGCGCGCCGCATCCGTTGCTGACTGAGTTTCTGGAAGCGGCGGCGCGCCGTTCATAAGCGTACGCGCCCGCTTCGAAAGCGGACGCTTACGCAAAAGCTCAAACTTAGCTGATCGCCGACGCCAACAACGCGGCATTGGGAGATCAAGCGCCGTCAGCAGGGCGCTCCGAAATTCCGCCTGAGCCGCGTCGCCTCGAACGAACCGTCGCCAATGGCGCTTTCCCGGTCAGTCACCAAACAATTTGCACCACTCGATCACAGCCATGTCGATAAAATTCCCGTTGATAGTCCTGGCAATTTCGGTCGCGTCTTTCAGACATTTCTGTCCATCAACGGCCTCCCACCCTCCGCGATAGCAAGGCGATATTTCGCGTGATCTCACAGCGAAGCAGCGCAAGACGGCGCGCAAAGCGAACAGTGACCATGTGCTGCAATCAGATGTCGTTATGGGTGTTTTGATGCTCCACCGGCAGTCGTATGACTGAGCACGCTTTAAAAATAGTTAGCTCCCATATAACGGCAGACGAAACGCCTGCGCGAGGGCGGCCGGTTCGAGCACGGCCCGCATGGGCACCCCGGAGACCGCTCGTGCCGCAGAATTTGCAGACGGTGTCGGGACAATCTGTTCAGCCGGCCAGGCGAGATAAAAGGCTCGCATCTGAGCGAGATTACGCCAGCCGAAGCCTCGCCCAAACCGTTGCGACAGATCGGCGCCGAGTCGCCTGATCAAGGCTTCGCCGTAGGCGGCCCTGCCCTCACCGCCCTGCTCGAATTCCACGATGCGCCGGCCAATTTGCCAGTAGGTCGCCGTCATTAACGCATTGACGCTGCGCGCGGCGGCCGCGCGCGTGGACGTAAGGACGTCCGCAATATCACGGTGCAACCCCGCGTAAGCAGTCGGCGCGATGTCATTCTTCGTCACGGCGCGTTCACCGCGAACCCTACCAGCTGCGCTGTGTTGCCTTTCGTTACGGCGCTCGTGATCGCTGCGAGCACGGCATCGATGGCATTCGCCCCTGGCGGCCTCGCTCTGTGGAGCGACCGGCGATAGCATCGATGAGTTCCTGTCTGTTCATGCACAGCCCTGTTCTGTGAGTGAAACCCGCACCCTACCGCATCAGACCGCTCGCGGGCAAACGCGAGGCCGACCCCTCGAGAACCGCCCGGCCGGTCAGCACTCTCGTGCTGATTCGGCCCCAATTGTATTCCTATTTATGTAAAACTCTAAACCACCCTGAGCTGAGGGACAACGCGGGGCTCAGCTTCCACCCTTCAATCTTCGAAGGTTATGGACGTCGTCACGTTGAGGTCGAGCCAGTCCTCGCTGATCACTGATCTGGAGATCCATATCAACGTCCGGCTTGAGTTGCTCATTGCTCGTCCCGTCGCGCCAGATGACTTGCCCGTCTCGATGAGCGTGCCGTCGGCGCGCCAAGGCGTTCTGTAGCGCCACTCCACGTGCGGGGACTCAAGAAAAGCGGTTGGATGCCGATATACCGCATTCTGCCAACCTCAGCGAAACTCTCCCCCATGACCAAACTTGCCGAATCGACAAACGAGACTCGGGTAAAAAAGGCGCTCGATCACCTTTCCTCGATGCTGGTTCCAAACGAGAGCCTGCAATGCTTTTCGATCCAACGGCGCTTGTTCGCGCTGTTGCACCGGCGGGAGGTTGTGTCCGCATCCACTGGTCGGTTGATCGCAATCAAGCGGGGGCTACTCGGCGGCTTTACGCCAACGGATATCCGCTGGCAGGACGTAAAAAACGCGCAAGTGCGCGTCGGCATTTTCGGTAGCGACTTGACCGTGGCCGCGCTGACGCAGCCAGACTTGGCCATCGCCGGATCGGTACGCACCTACAAATTCGCCGGTCTTCGCAAAGCGGAAGCACAGGCCGTCTATCGCATCTGTCAGGCTCAGGAACAAGCGTGGAGGGAAAAGCGACGGCTGCGGGAACTTGAAGAGTTGCGAGCCAAGTCAGGCGGCTTCCAAGGTGGCGCGGGACGTAGCGCGTTCACTGGCGATGACACCTCATCCGTCGACGACTTGACCGCACGACTTCAGCGTGCCAAAGAAATGCTAGATAAAGGTCTGATTAGCGATTCCGAGTACGAAACCATCAAGGCACGTGTAGTAGGCGAGCTCTGAGGTACACCGGCACGGCTGCCCGCGCCCGGTTAAGTCTTACGATCCGAATTGCTGAAGGCGTTTAATTTGTCGGTGAAGACTGGCATCTCTCGGCGGTCTCGCGATCAATCACATCAACGAGGTGGAGGTCACAAGTTCGCTGCAGAGCGAATTGGAGTCGGACATCTTCGCTCTCGGAGACTGCGTGGGGTGCTTGTGGACGGGTGAGACGCGTGTTCTACCACCAGCAGGCAATGTTTCTGTTCATAGCGCCTTGCGCTCGAATCGACGGTCGCCCCTTCAGCGCAACGCGCCGCTTCTGCAAGATTACCAATCTCTGGGCCGCCAACGGCGGTGGGTAGCATCGCAGGCATCACCAGCCCCGAGAAGTTCTTCGTCGAAAGATTCGCCGCGAAAATGATGTATGCGGCCACCATCTGTTTGCCGTCTCTGGCCTGCGCCGAACGGTTTGCACGATTGCTGCGCGCACGGCCTCAGTCGTTTGCTGACGCCAGGTCGTGATAACAGCGTTCGAGAGATTTCGTTGTGGGATAACCTAATTGACGAACGGTCGCGGTAAGGCGCTTTCCGAGCTTCAGATAGAACTTCACTGCTCGGATGCGGTCTTCGTACGAATACATGGACTAGCTCCTGATAGTCCATGAATTGCGCCGCACCCCCCTTCGCATGGCTTAGACTCGCACTAGCATGCCGGACTGACTGCGTGGGCCGACTTTCCCGCTGGAAATCTCGATCTCGGACAGTTGTCATCGCAACAATTACTTCTGTTTATCGCTCCTTCTTGCGATCCGCGAAGCCGAAATAAGCATTCTCGCGCGCCCAAACCACTACCTCGCTACGACTGTGAAGATCCAGCTTTGCGTAGATCGTCGCCACGTGATTGCGAACGGTGTTCAACGCAAGACCGAGGCGGTTGGCAATATCCTTGTCAGCCTGGCCTTCACAAAGGGCATCGAATACGTCGCGCTCCCGTGCGGTCAAGTCGTCGAGCCGGCCCGCAGACGTCTCCGGCGCATTGGCGCGCCGGACATTCGCCAGTTTCTCGATCAAAGTTTTGCTGAACCACGATGCGTCTTGCATGACCGCTTCAATCGCCTCAACAAGTTCCATTTCCGAGCGCTTTCGATCACTGATATCGAGCCACGCCATCAGCACGCAATCCTGCCGATTGATGCTGACCGATTCCGCCGACACAAGGCAGCGAATCGTCTCGCCATTCTTCTTGCGTACGTCGAATTCGATATTGCGAACGCCAGTGCCTGTCTCCAGCAAACTCGCGATCTGGCTGCGGACATCACCCATCCAGACGTTGGCATCCGCGCCCGCACGACCGATGATATCTTCGCCCGCATAACCTGTCGTTGCAGTAAAGGCCTCGTTGAGATCGAGAATCACAAAATTGTCGGCAGTCACCACGGCACTCGGGACCGGCAGCATGCGAAAAGCCTTTTGAAAACGTTCCTCGCTCTGCCGCAGCGTGCTCTCTGCTTTCTTGCGCGGTTCCAGATCCATGAAAGTGAACAGCATGCAATCCTCCTCACCGATATCGATCGGTTGTCCCGCCACCACGACCGGCTTGAATCCGCCATCCGGAAGCCGGAGTTCCGCTTCCATCTGCGGGATCGTCGCGTCCTGGCTCAGGCGTTCAATCGCGATGCTCCGCTTATCGGCGTTCTCGAATACATCGAGTTCATATACTGATCGGCCGATGACATCTTCGCGAACATATCCAGTCATCTCCAGAAACGGCGTTGTCACGTTAAAGTGTTAGCGACGCAATTGCGCAGAGGACGCACATTTGCTCAGAAAGCGGACGGATCTTGGGTGAGGTCAGTGAAGCGATGCCATGCCGCAAAGCTTTCGCCGAGTTGTTTACGGTAAAGGGAGGCGCGCAGTAGATGTCGCCTGAGCGCGAAGTGCTGCTTGATCGGGCCGAAGCTTGACAGGAACACCTGCGTACGTTTCGGATCGCGGAAGCCACGCATGCGGCGCTCCCGTTCACGCGTAGGCTGATGACTGTTTTCGGCTCGGTTGTTCAACCGGGCGCTGGCTTTGACGAAGACGTGCTTGACGTTCACCAACTCGGCGATTTCGGCTTTCGCGGCGGGATAGCTGCGCAACTGGTCGGTGACGATCTTGCGTGGCACTTCGGGACAAGAGGCAAGCATGCGCTTGAAAAACCGCTTAGCGGCCGGCCTTGTCGCGACGCTTCTGCAGCAGGATATCGAGTTCGGCACCGTGCTGATCAACAGCCCGCCACAGCAGATAAGGCTCGCCGCGCAACGTCACAAATACTTCGTCCAGATGCCAGGTGGTGCCGGGCTTGCGGCGAGCGGTCTTCACGCGGTGGGCAAAGCACGCGCCAAATTTGTCGCACCATCGCCGAATCGTTTCGTAACTGACGACAACCCCGCGCTCGAACAGTTATTCCTCGATGTCGCGCAGGCTTAACTGAAAGCGGAAATACCACCGCACGGCGCAGTTGATGACCACCGTCGGAAAGCGGTGACCGTGATAGAGCGATCTTGTATTCTTCATCGCGCAATCTTACGCGACTGCCCCAGCAAACGTGACAATGCCTCTTGATGTCCTCAGTCAAAAGTTTGACGTCGGATTCCCAGTTAACGAGTGATATAACCCGGCTCTGGCGCCTTGTTAGCTTGTGGAGGTCCTCTGGAAGGTTCGCAGCATCGGGCATGCAAACGCCATCGAAGAGGAGCGGAATCACGGCGATGTCTCGCTCCAGCGGTAGCGATCTCTCTTCGCACCCAGTCGTCGTGCGCACGAATTCTGCTGCGGCCGTCAACGCAGGTGCGGCTCAGCCAGTGCGGGCCGATCAGGGCGAGCAATACGTGGCAGCTTGAGAGTTCTCTCTCTATGGCGTCTTCCCAATCCATTCCGGGAAGATACTCTCGATGTCCTTGAAGACGGCACCGGGTTCAAAGTATTCGACCAGATTGTCATGCAAGCGGCCTGCGCGATCCGCGCATTTCTCGCGCCGATAGCTTGTAAAGATTCGCTTTTGCATTGCACGTGAACTCCATGGACGTTGAAGATATTCTTGACAATCGGATCAAATCCGGCGCATGCGGGTTTTCTCTGGCGCTTAAATCCTACCTGGAAGTTGCGCTCCATACCTTGGCATTTAGACGTCGATAGTCTCTGGAGTGTGGCTTAAACTAAGCAGCCTTTTCAAAAAGACCCCAACGGGCTGTTACGTAACTTTTTTGCCTGGTCCACTCCAACTTCTCTACCTGCTCTCAGAGCTGTTGCGGAACGACACGACAACATTGTTGAATTCTCTCAGCTATCCAACGGCAAAAGCGGAGATTCCGGAACTTGCGAACGTGAAGCCGACGTGGACCGCCGACATTGAGCGCGAACTGGCGAGAGCCGCGTAAAACGGCGCGCGCCGGCCTCACGGCTTGCACTTTTCTCCTGCCCATGTGCTTACCAGATTGCGCAGCTTGTCTGACGCGGCTCTCTCGGTTTCGTTTGCGAAAACGCGATAGCGCTCCAGCACGAACTCGCACTGCCCGGACACCGAGCGCCAGTATTTGGGCGACGGCACCCGGTCTTGCAGGCGCTTGAGTTCCGTTTCGAGTTCGAGCAGGTCGGTCGCGAGCGAGCCGTTCGCGACCGAGCGGTATAGGCTCAGCTCGGACTCCGCATACACGCTCCAGAAGTCGGGGTCCTGCTCATTTTTCGTCTTGAGCCAGCTGGCGATATTGCTAGCAAGCGCTTCGTCCAGCGCCTGGAGGGCGCCTGCCGGGCGCATCACGAGTTCGGTCGCAAGGCAATTGAGTGCAGGATAGAACGAGTTCGAGTTATTGGTCAGGCGCGCCTGATCGAGCGCTTTCGCATAGTATTTCGACATGTCTTTGAGGGCGTCTCTTTCCTGCACGGTCCGCCCCGCAAAACGCTCGATCATCGCGCGACGCTTATAGGCGGAGGCGAGAATGTTATAGCGCTCCATCGTCGGATTGAGCCTAATGAGCGCTTCGATGCGAGCGATCGCGTCATCGACTCTCGCGAGGGCTTTCGCGATGGCCGCGCTGCGCTCCGCCGCAGGGAGATTGCCGTTGTCCGCCAGGTCACGCAGCGTCGCCCACGCGCATTTGACGGACAGGTTCGCATATTGTTCGGCCGCCTTCAGGGCCGCGCTCCCGTCATTAGCTTTCACCGCCTTGTCGTACCACGCCACCGCCTGCTCATCCAGGCCCGCTTCGGCCCACGCCATGCCGAAAGCCTCGGCCACCGCGCCCATCGATTGCCATTTCTCGCCGAAACGCGACTCCAGATAACGCAGACGACCGAGATCCTTGTTCATCTGCAGGTCGTCGTCGTCGTCATAACGAAGCTTGACGATGAGCGCCTCGAGTGCGAGCGTGAGCGCCGGTGCCGACGCGACATTGGCGTAGTAGTCCTCCAGCGCCCTCGGCTTCTTCTCTTCCTTCGCGAGCTTGCAGTTGAGCCGCCAGTTGGCATCGCCATAACACTGATAGGCGGCCCAGGTGTTGCCGCCTTTCTTCCATGCGGCCTCGCGCGCCAGACCGACCGCGTCGCCGAAGCGCTCGCCCTTGAGCACGGCTTCGTAGAAGGTGGTCGCGAAAATCTTGGCGGGTTCGTCATCGACCGCCCACCCCGCCGCGATCACGCAGCGCACGCCGATGCCGATCAGCGCCTGCGCCACGTTGGCGGCGAACTGCGGGCGATCCACCGGCCTGTGCATTTCGTCAGCGAGAAGCTGCCGCGTGTCCCGCTCCGCGAGATGGCAGCAGTTCACGAACACGAGCTCGGGCACGCGTTCCATGTTGCGGATTTCGCGCGGGCCGAGGTAGGTGCCGTTGGACAGCACCACGCCCTTGAGCCGGTCCTCATCCTTGCCCGAGGGCGGTGTGTCGCTGCTGTCCGGCGCTTCGCCGTGCCCCGCGATATGCACGATGCGCCAGTCGCGTTTCATCAGGGCGGTGATAACTGCGCGGGCGCTCGGCCGCACGATGCCGTTCTCGTCGCCGATGAGCGAAGACACGTCGTCTTCACCGAGCCTGTCCTTGACCAGTTGTGCTACCGCTACGGCCTCGGAGCGCGCGCCCGGCAGGCGCGCATAGCGCATTGTGTCGCAATCGGGCTCGCCGATCACAAGGACTTGGGCGGTGCTATCCGCATCCGCGACGAAGCGGCGGTCGTCGGTCATGCGCAGCTTGCGGATGAGTTTCGAGCGAATCGCCCAGGGGCGGCCGTCCGCCAGCTGGCTGCTGTCGCTCGGGGTGGTGTCGAGAAGCTCCCACGGAATGCCCGCGGTGCCGTCATCGACCTGAATCAGCATCTCCGTCGATCCGGCGAGAAATGGGCGGATTTCCAGCGGCACGACGAGCTGGAACAGCGTGCTGCGGATATCGACATCGCGGCTCTGATCATTCGACGCCGCCGACACCAGTTCGCGAAGCAGCCGTGGCTGCGTGCCGACGCACCGGACTTCCGTGCGCGCGCGCCGCGTGTCGAGCGTGAAGGCGATCTCGCGCTCTCCCTCCGCCGTCACCCGGGACACTGCGCTGATTAGATCGTAGTCGGCGCCGCGATAACTCGATTCGAGCGGCCGCCGCAGCGCGCCGGTGCCATGCTGCACGCAATCGTCGATGGCGAAGCGCCCGGGCATCGCCTCGTTCAGAAGCTGGAGCGAACGGTACGCTTCGGTTGCGCGATCGAGAAACAGTTCGACGATGGTGAGCCGCTCGACCTGCGGCCACTTCATGCTCGCGAGCCGCTCGTTGGCCTGCGACACGCCCTCGGCGATATATCGCGCGGCCGCGCCCGCGGTCACGTTGATGCCGCCGCTGCCCGCCAGCACAGCAGAGAAGCGGAAGGGTCCAAAGCGAGAGGACTCCGTTTCCAGCAGGCGTTGCGACCACGCGATGACGCCCTGCCTGACCGAGGCGATCGCATCGCTCGTGCGCAGCTCGCCCTCGTTGCCGAGACCGATCACGACGACGCCGGCCGGACGCGGCAACTGCCGCTCGTTGACCAGACTCGCGGTCCGGTTGATGAAGATCAGTTGCGATTCGAGAGTCTGAGGATACCGGCCGAGTCTTAACGACGCGCTCATGGTATCGCCGATCTGCGGATCGACCACCCGTTCCGTGCCGGAAAGCGCGAAGCCGCGGTAATGCCCTAGCATCAACGGATCATGCGTGAACTTAAGATTTCCATTTAGCACTGTGATCTTCAGCGCGCTCACTGCGGGCGTGTCGCTTGTGGCGTCCTCCGCTCCGCCGACGCGTTGCAGATCGTCCGTGCCGCGCGGCGGCGTGATCGCACCCGGCGCGCGCGACGGCCTCCAGCGCTTCATCTCGCCGTTCACCGCTACGCCGACCACCGCTGCGCCACGCGAGCCCTTCGTGCTGGCCTCGGCTGGCAGCAAACGCTTGGTCGTGCCGGTTTCCAGCAGATCGAGAAAGGCCGCGAACGCGTCCTTTGCCTTTGGCAGGTCGCCATGCGCGACGGGCACGCGCCACATCGGCACGTCCGGCAGGGTCGCGCTCTGCAGCGTCACGCGGCCGTCTCCCGCGTCTTCCTCGACGTGCAGATAAGTCAGGCCCTGCTCGCCTTGCTCATAGCCGCAGGGCGTGAGCGTCGCCCTGCCCACGACCATCACCGCCTTGCCGCGGAAGATGCCGGGCATTTTCTCGCGCTGCGCATCGAGCCGCTTCGACCATGCGAGAGCGCGGTCGAGAATCGACTGGGTCGGAATGCCCCACTTGAACACCGCGACCTGCTCGGGACTCGTATGCCACCAGTTGTACTGGCTGAGCGCTGCGGCATCGGCGTCCGCCAGCGCACGCCACGTCTCGGCGCGCGCAAGCGTCGCGCCGTCGGCGGACAGGCCCGCCTGCAACTGCAGGAAGCCGGGCAGCTCGGCCATCATCTGGCGCGCCGCGTGATCGCGGAACGGCGAGCCGAGCGTGACGAGCGCGTTGCCGAAGGTGTCGTCGCCGGTGAGCACCTGCATCGGCGCCCACGAGCCGCCGTTGGGCGTGCCGAGCATCAGGAAGCGCGACTTCGGATGCGCCAGCATCCGGTCCCACACATCCGGACGTTCGAGTTGCATCGCGCGCGCGAGCAGTCCACCCATCGAATGCGCGATGATGCGCACCGGCTGCGCGCTATGCATACGCTGCGTCAGCGTCTGCTGCACCGCGTCGGCCAGGCGCTGGGCCTCGTCCTCCATCGGCTTGCGCCAGTCGAACGCAAACTCGATGACTTCGTGCGTCTCGCCGAGGAAATCGGTGAGATCGTCATAGGTCATGCCAATCGGCTCGTCGGGAGTGACGCCATCCGGCTGCGGTTCGCTGAAGTGCAACCGGTCGAGCCCGTTGACGAGCCGCCAGCTGAGCCAAACGCGCTGGCCGTTCACCTTCAGATGGCTGCCGAGGATGCCCGGCAGTAGGAACACCGCAGGCTTGTCCGGCTGGGATTCGCCGCGGCGGCGGCCCGGGCCGCGCGTGCCCTCGGACGACTCGCCCGCCCATGACAGCGGCCCGATCGGCCGGAAATCGGCGGGCGGCGCGTCGGTGATGAGCGCGTCGGCAATCAGTTTCGCGGTGCGCGCATTGGCGAAGTAGGCGAAATGCGACACCTTGTCGCCGCGGTCCAGCACGAAGCTGGCGTCAGTCGCGCGCGGCGCGCCGCCATACATGGAACGCGTCTGCACGACGAGGTCGTTGTCGGTCCAGAAGAAGGCATCGGAAAGCAGCGTCTGGATCCACGAGCCGACCGAGCCGCCTTCCATGTCACCCGCCACCACGCGCAAAACGCCCGGCAGCGGCGTGCCGATCTCGTGCAGCCACTGGATCAGCGGGCTGTCCGGCATCTGCGCGGCCAGCCCCGGCGCCTCGGCAGGGTCCATGCGGCAGCGCGCGACATCGGCGAGCAGCTCCATCAGCGCCGGGGCGACCGGAATCTGCGCCAACTCAAGCAGCCAGCGCACCACCGACAGATATGCATCGAGCCGGCGCGACGCGAGCAGCGTGCCGCGCGCCGGACACGCGACGCGCACCACCCGCTCCACGCGGATATCGTTGCTGCGCGCGTACCGGATAAGCGCCTTCAGGTCGTCCAGGTCGCGGGTGCCCCCAAACTTCGTGAACGGTTCGAGATCGGTCTCGCTCAGGTTGATGCCGCTGCACGCGCGTGCCAGCACCTCGGCGATCAGGCCGCCGCGCGAGTGGCTGAGCAGATGCAGCCGCGTGCCCTTCGGCATGGTCTCGATGAGCGCGCGCGCATTCGCGATCGGGCTCACGCCGAGCGTCGGGTGTTCGAGCGCGTAGACGCCGTTGCCATATCGTTCGAAGATGCGCTTGATCAGATCCGCGTGCTCGGCCCAGAGCTTCCCGAAGGTTCCGCTCGCGTCGGAGAAGGTGCCGTGCAGCAAGACTAGCACCGGCTGGCTGACGCCCGCCGCGAGAGTGACCCGGGAGACCGCCGTCGCGGCGGAGAGCGCCCCCAGCCCGGTCGCCGAGAGGCGGTAGAGCCCCGGCTTCACGCGCTCGTCGAAATGACTGATCACCTTCTGCGCGATCGCGCCGGCAATAACGCCCTTGATGTCGAACAGATTCTGCGGCCGGAAGATTTGGATGCTCGCGCACAGCACATCCTTCACCATGCCGCGCTGCTGCGTGGGTTGCATGAAGCCCGCGCGCTGCAGGCCGCGCCATTGCAGCCGCATCGGAACGCGCACCTCGGCGGGGGCGGGCGCGGGTGGCGCGCCGTCGCGCGTGCAACGGTCGATTTCCTGTTGGCCGAGCAGCAGTTCGCGTGCGGTCTCGGGATGCAGGACCAGCGCCGGGCCATCCTGCACGCGGATGATCACGACATCGAGGCCAAGCGTGGCCGAAACCTTGCGGTCGTTGCCGGCGCCTCGCGTGGTCGCGAGCCGCACGAAATCGCGCGATGTGCCGGGAAGCGGCAGGTCGTTGGGCTGGGCCGGCGCAGGACTGCCGACGGAATCGTCCGACGGCACGACGAAGGTGACGTGAGGAGTGGGTTCTGGCATGGTCAGCTTTATTGGACGAGATCGGCCGTGGCGTGGCATGGCGCGCTGAGCGCGGCGTCGAACGGCACCGTAAGGCGATATTGATTGATAGTTGAGGATTCTTTAAGATCAAGCGGCGCGGCGGGTTCAATGTGGGTTGGCGCACATTGCAACGCGGACGACGCGGCGGCGAAACTGATTCGGATGGCAAAAGACCGATGAGCATCGCGCAAAAGCGAATGGTCGTGAGCTTCGTTGCCGGGCGCGAAAGGATCGTCTGCGGCAAGGCAGAAGCGTTTTTCCAATACGGAAGGCATTTCGCGCAGGGCCATTGGCCGATGGTGCCTGCAGTCGGCACCTAGAATGACTCATGCGCCTCGCGCGCTTGTCCTGATGGAGGCCCTCATGACGACCACCTTCGATCTTTTGCTCGGTCAGACCCGCGGGTCCGCCGAGATCCTGCAACAGACGGCTCACGACGAGGAGCGCAAGCAATACGAGGCCGATCATCCTCCCGAACTGGTCAGGACGCGAGATGCCGTGCCGGCCATCTCCGACCGGGCCGTCGAACTGATCGTCACGTTCGAGGTCACGAGCGCCGAACTCTATAACGCGCGCTACCGCCATCCGACTTGGCCCGGCGGCCAGTCGGGGCCAACCATCGGAATCGGTTACGACTGCGGTTATTGCACCGCGGATCAGCTGGCCCAAGACTGGACGGCCGCCATCGGGCAGGACGCCGTGAACAAGCTGAAGGCGGTGTGCGGCAAGAAAGGGCCCACAGCGCAGCAGTCGCTACCGGGCGTCGCCTCGGTGGACGTGCCCTTCGACGCCGCCAACCAGGTTTTCCGCGCGACCTCGGTCAGGCGCACGACCGGCCAGACCGTTCACGCTTTACCCAAGGCCGCACAGATGTCCGGCGACAGTCTGGGCGCGCTGGTGTCGCTGGTCTACAACCGTGGCGCGTCGTTCACCCTGCCGGGCGACCGCTATAACGAAATGCGCCAGATCGCGGCGGATGTCGATTCGGGCAACCTGAAGGACATTCCCGCGCAGATCCGCTCGATGAAGCGGCTGTGGGAAAACAATCCCAAGATGGCCGGGCTGGTGCGCCGCCGCGAACTCGAAGCATTGCTGTTCGAGCAGGGGCTCGCCGCGGCCGGCGCCTGACACGCCGGCCGCCACGGCGCGTCAGATGCTGAGCTCGCTCAGATAGTTGACGGTGAATGACGAAACCTTCTGGCGCAGCGCGTCCTGTACGGAGTCGAGCACCGAAGTATTGATCTCTGCGGTGGTCGCGACGCGCCTGAGGGTGACATCGCTGCTGTCGAGCTTGAAGAACAGCACCTGCGTAACGTTCATCGACGCGTTCAGCGAGAAGGCCATCATCGAGACCGTGGTGCGCTGCGGATCCTCGGCGGGCTGGGCGAGCGCGAGCTGGAAGCTGGTCGCGTTGGTGGTCTTGCTCTCGCGGTTGAAGAGCGTGATCCAAGGCGTGCTCGCATCCATGGACCCGAGCGCATCCAGCGTCGTCTTGATGAGCGGCAGCGCGGCCACCTGCGCGGCGGGGCCGAGCAGCATGCCGGCGACGGCAATGATGGCCTTGTGCACGTCGACGTCGTCACTTTGCGCGACATACGCGCTCATTTCCGAGGTCTCCACGAGCCAACCCAGGTTGGCGAGCACGGACGCGTATTCGTGGAACCAGTTCGACCCGTCTTCGGGCGACAGGCCCTTCTTCTTTAGCACCAGCTGGGCGAGCAGCAGCGAATTGGTGATCGCCTCGCGGCGGTTCTGCGGCATGCCGCTCTTGAACGAGACGATGCCGGACCCGACCACCACTTGCTCGTCCTTGGCGGCATCGAAAGAGGGAGGCGTGAGGCCGGGCGTGATCGGCCCGCCTCCATCGCGCTTCACGGTGGGTATGTCCGCATCGCGCACGAACGCGCTCGCTTCGCTGGCAGAGACTTTTCGGATCGGCATGTCGGTGTCCTTGGCGGTAAAAGATGAGAGGAAACGAGAGGGGGCGCTCTCATGGACGGATTGCCGCTAATCAGAATACCTTATCTTAGGACGGCGCCGGACGAAGCACCCGAGAATTGGCGCGATTGGAGGGGAACCCGTCGGACTACTGCGACGCTGCGGCGCGTCAATATGTGAGGCGTTTCAATGAGCCAGCGGAATTGTTGCCACGGTCAGCCTCCGTCGGCCAGAAGCCGCTTGACCCGGGACACGACTTCCGCCGGCGAGCCCATGTCCGACAAGCGCGCGTACTGGAGATTCTTGAGATATGCAGGAGTCTTCAGGTCGCCGTCTTGCAGCCTGACCGGCAGGAAATGCAGCTTCCCGGAATCCCGGAGCGCCACGATTTCCTCGGCTTCATGCAGCTGTCGGATGGGTATCTCGCGAGGGCGTTGTCACGTTAAAGTGTTAGCGACGCAATTGCGCAGAGGACGCACATTTGCTCAGAAAGCGGACGGATCTTGGGTGAGGTCAGTGAAGCGATGCCATGCCGCAAAGCTTTCGCCGAGTTGTTTGCGCGCGCAGTAGATGTCGCTTGAGCGCGAAGTGCTGCCTGATCGGGCCGAAGCTCGACAGGAACACCTGCGTACGTTTTGGATCGCGGAAGCCACGCATGCGGCGCTCCGTTCACGCGTAGGCTGATGACTGTTTTCGGCTCGGTTGTTCAACTTTCCGCGCTTCCGGATCACGAACTGAATCGTCTGCGGGAACGTCTCGGCGATACGCTCGAGGCGCGTCGTGGCGTACGAGGGATTGAACTGACCCGTCGGCTTATCTTTGCGACGGGCCGAAAACCTTTTACGCAGTGAGTCAGCCTGCCGGTACATTGATCGCACAGTGCCGATGGAAGCCCCGTATCCTGTCGATATCCCGTACTCTCGCCTCGGCTATGACTATCTCCTCTCGCCACCGATCACGCTCCATCGCCGCCGCCGCGACGCTCATCGCAGTCGCGCTCGCCGGATGCACCACGCCGTGGCAGGACTTGTCGCAAGCAGGTTCGTCCGCTGCCAGCGCACAGTCCCTGAATACGGCAATCAGCGGGCCGCAACGCGCCGACAAGGCCCGGGCGCGCGACGTCTACCGTCATCCGAAGGAAACGTTGCAGTTCTTCGGCCTTTCGCCGACGCAGACCGTACTCGAGATCGCACCGGGCGGCGGCTGGTACACGGACATTCTCGCGCCCTATCTCCGCGACGGCGGACATCTGTACGAGGCGCAGTATCGAAGCACGCTACCCGAACTCGACGACGACGAGCGCGCGACCGACGCAACCTTTCTGCGCAAGCTCGCGGCCGCGCCGAACACCTACGGCAAGGTCACGGTAGGCGCCTTGCGCGCCGGCGAGTTCTCCGGCTTCGACGCGCATGAGCGATTCGACCGGGTGCTCACGTTCCGCAACATCCACAACTGGATCAAGGACGGCCAGCTCGACGCAAACCTGCGCGCATTCCATGCCGCCCTCAAACCCGGTGGAGAACTTGGCGTCGAGGAACACCGCGCGCGGCCGGATGCCAGTGTTCAGCAAATGATCGACAGTGGCTATGTGACCGAAGCCTTCGTGATCGAGCACGCTCAGGCGGCGGGTTTCGTGCTGGCTGCTCGCAGCGAGATCAACGCCAACCCACGCGATACGACGAACCATCCTCACGGTGTCTGGTCTCTTCCGCCGACCTACAAAGACGGCGACGCCGATCGGGCCACTTATGCCGCGATCGGCGAATCCGACCGGATGACCCTGAGGTTCGTCAAACCTTAGCGCGACGAGTGGATCGTCGCTTCCGGGCAGCGATCGCGTACCGCTCAGCCCTCACCTTTCCACGCGGTCAGGCGTCGCTCGACCAGCACGACCGCATGGTTGAAGACGAGGCCGAGCAGCGACTGCGTGACGATGCCCGCATACATCTTCGGAATCTCGAAGGTGAACTGCGAGTAATTGACCAGATAGCCGAGCCCCGCTTTCGCACCGACCATTTCCGCTGCGATCAGGACCAGAATCGAATAAGCGCCAGCCACGCGAATACCGGTGAAAACGGTGGGCACGGCGGCAGGCAACACGACCTTGCGAAAAAGTTTCAGCGGCGAGAGACCCATCGAGCGTGCCGAGCGGATCAGCAAAGGATCAACATTACGGACACCGCTGACCGTGTTGAGCACGACCGGCCACAGGCACGAATACACGACCATCGATATCTTGGACGTTTCCCCCATGCCGAGCACCAGAACGAACACCGGCAGCAAAGCGAGCGGCGCGGTGTTACGGAACAGTTCCAGCAGCGGATTGAGGATGTCGGCGAGCGAGCGATACCAGCCGATGAGAAGACCGAGCGGCACGCCGATCGCGATGGCAATGGCAAAGCCGATCAACGCCCGTCCAGCGCTCGCGAACAGATGTGCGGTCAATTCGCCCGACACGGCCATTCCGATCAGCGCACGGACCACCGACGAAAACGGCGGCAGGAACGTTGAATCGACCCAGCCGGCGCGCGGCAAGAGTTCCCAAAGAGCAAGGAAAACGACGATGGCGATGCTGCCGCGGACAAAGCGTGGCAGCACGTCCGTGAGAAAGACGGCCACCGGCCGCGCCTGCGGCGTTCGTGCGGAAATCGTGCTCATGGAATAATTAGGTCCGTCAAGCCGCGTGTGCCACACGCGGGCGCGAAGCGTCGCGGCGATTGTGAATGAGTTCCCAGATCTCGTGCCGTAGCCGCACGAATTCCGGCGTCGCGCGCAGATCCTGCGCGGGATCGTCGTGATTCAGACGAACGTCGAGCGCATGCGTAATGCGCCCGGGCGCTGCCGCCATCACCAGCACGCGTTGTCCGAGATACACGGCTTCGTCGATGCCATGCGTGATGAACACGATGGTCTTCCCCGTTCTTTGCCAGATACGCAGGAGTTCGTCCTGCAGCGTTTCGCGCGTCTGGGCGTCGAGCGCCGCGAACGGTTCATCCATCAGCAGCACGTCCGGGTCAAACGAAAGCGCCCGCGCGATCGCTACGCGCTGCTTCATGCCCCCCGACAACTCATGCGGATAGCGGTCTTCGAATCCCGACAGCCCCACGAGGTCGAGATAGTGGCGCGCGCGTGCCGCCCGCTCGTGTCGCGCGACGCCCTTCGCCTCCAGTCCGAATTCGACGTTGCCCTGTGCGGTCTTCCACGGAAATAGCGCGTACTGCTGGAACACGATGCCACGGTCGAGCCCCGGACCCTTGATCGGTCGTCCGCCGACGTGAATCGTGCCGCCGTCGGGTTTCGTCAGGCCGCCGATCAAATCGAGCAGCGTCGTCTTTCCGCAGCCGCTCGGTCCGACGAGAACCACGAACTCTCCTGCGGCGACCTCGAACGAAACGTCCTGCAGCACGACAAAGTGACCACGGCGGTTGAGGTGAAACCCTTTGCCGACGTTCGTAAGCGCTAAATAGAACACACCTATCATCGTCGGTGTTTAAGGGCGACGATTGCGTCCGCAACCTACATTGCGGAC
>NZ_FCNW02000080.1 GCF_001544475.1 Caballeronia humi
TGGAACAGCGGGGCGTCCGGTGCGTCGCGGTGGCCGGCGACTTCCAAATAGAGATGAATTTTTGCGGCGCTGTCCGGATGCAGCGGTAGATAGCGTAGCTTGTTGCCCTTGCCGTGGACCCTCAAATGTGACACGCCGCGCCGGTGGTGCAGGTCCTTCACTTTTAACAAGCACAGCTCCTCGCGGCGCAGGCCGTGATAGAGCAGCACCGAGAGCAACGCGCGATCGCGCTTGCCCTTAGGGGTCGCCGGGTCCGGCGCATCGAGCAGCGCGCGCGCCTGGTGATCGCCGATCGCCGGCGTTTTGCCTTCGTTGCCGTCGACCTTCGGCCGCTTCGCCCCTCTCACCGGGTTGGAAGCGACCGCGTTCTTTTCGCACAGATATACGAACAGGGAGGAGAGCGCGGCGAGCTTGCGCCGGATGGTGGCACCCGACAGCGCCCGCTCTTCGAGCGTGTTGCGCCACGCCAGCACATGCGCGCGGGTGACCAGGCGAAACTCGTCCGGCCGCGCGATGCCGGCAAAGCCCATGAAGTCCTGTAGATCGATCCGGTACGCGCGGCGGGTGCGCGGATTGTCCAGATTGGCGAACCATTCGGCTTCGGCCGGCACCGCCGTCAGCTGGTGAAACTCCGCGCCGGTCAGCCGCCGGGCGTTTTCAACGGGGATCGGCAGCACGGACATGGTTTTCTCCGCGGAGTTCGGCACCCCGCGCACGGACCAGCGCAATCAGTTCGCCGATCGTGATTTCAAAGCGGTGCTCGCGGTGGATGCCGACCTTGCGCTCATCGCTTTCGACCAACAACACGCTTTTCCCGTCCGCGCTGACGCTTAGATTCACCGAGCGACACAAGCGCCCGGTGGTCGCCTCATGCTGCGTCAGGAGGTCCATCTGGCCAACCGCGCCTTTGATCACTAACTGCGCCATGCCCGTCCCGAAAGATCCGCCCCAGGCTGCAGGTTAGTCTTGATAACGGATTTTATCAATACTACCATCCGTGATGGCATGACCGGACGGTTGCCGTGTTCTGCTCGCCAAGCACAAAAAGCTCGGCGTTGCGCTGGGGACCGACCTTCTCGTGCTCGCCAGTTTTTGAACTCGGCATTGCACTGACTGGCCTGTTACGGTGAACGTTTTGATCTCGGGATGCGGGCGTTTTTCTTGCTAGTGAAGATTTGCGTTCCGGCTCAGGGAGCGGAGCGCCGACGTGTGTGGATTTGGCCCACTTCGGGGCGGGCCTGTTTTGCTGACGCCTGTCGTCGACCGATTCAGGGAGGCGGAGATGGAAGAAGATCTGAGTACGCTGCGCATCGCTCGTTCGCAGGAGGGGCAATGGTTCGGGCGGATCCTAATCGGCTCGACGGAACTGGTTCTTACCGCCTGCAAGTCGCCGCAAGAAGTCGAGGAGCTTGTCAATAAGATGGGCCTCCATCCCGGCCATGTCGAGGTGGAAGATTAAACGTGAGCGCGGAGGCAGAGCCATGTGTTACGGCGATCCAGGAATTATCGAAGACAGTCATTGACGGTCGCACGCTTCAAACGAACGAGGCGGGCCATAGGGTGCTCGATGACTTCGAGCACTTCTGCGCCTATTCGGGCTGTGATCCTGACATTGCCTGCGCGAAGCCTGCATTCCTGAGTGCGCGACTTGCCAAAACCTCCGCCTGGTTCCGGCAATCGAGCCGGCAGAACTGATGCACGGCAACCACGTCGCTGGGGCTCGGTTCCGGCCGGTCGAAATCCACCGAGTTCTAACGCTCTAACAATGCATCGCCGCAAGCAATCATGGAAACCACTGGAAGCGTCGCCCTGGCAGAGGTAGCCGCTCGGGCAAGCCATCTCGACGTCGCGTGCACGCGTTGCAGCCGGCGTGGCCGGTACCGATTGGCACGGCTCGTCGAGCAGTTCGGCGGCGATTACGCGATGACGGACCTGGGTGCGGAGCTGGCGAACTGCCCGAGCAGGAGCGCGACCGCGCACGGCGAACGCTGCGACGTGTACTTCCCCTGTCTTCCGGCGATCTTGGACGGCGCCGATTAGTCGGTGATGTGCCCGACATGCCTTGCATTGCGGGTCGGGTCTGCTACAACGTAAGAGGTCTCCTCGCGCGCATCCTGGCGTGAGCACTGCCCGCCGGGTAAGCGCTGCGGCGGGCTTTTCTTTTGCTAAGCTACCAGTACGCCTCTCGCGTTCGGGCGTCTCTCCTTCGCGCCCGCTGCGGCGGGCTTCTTTTTGTGTTCGTAGAGCGGGGCGTGCCGTACTCTCGCGCCTCGCGCCAGTAGCGCCGGCAAGCGCCACGAGCATCGCCTAATGCTCACGCGGTACCTGCGAGCCAATGCATGCGCCACGTAACAGGAACGCACTTGATACGCCCGCCGTACCGCTCGACTTAGACCCCCGATCAAGATGGCGGGGCCATTGCGCGCGAGCCAGTTGGAGCGTTCATAAAATCGGATGAGACGGGATTCCCTCATCGACCTTGAGAACCTCGTCGGAGTGAGCGGTGACCGTGCGCGCAAACTGCATGAGCGCTGCGCAGGTCACGCCAACAAAGGGTGCAGCATGAAACTCGAGTACCGCGAATGGACGATCAACTCGCGACCTGAAAAGAAGGGTCATCACTGGCACGCGTGGGTCGAGGTCGAGCGCGGGCCGAGTGAGGACCAGGACGGCTGGCAAATCTTTCACTTCACCGACATTGGCTATTTCGACACCGAGGCCGCGGCCGTCGAGCGCGGGATTGCATGGGCGCAATCGTGGCTGAGCTCTAACTACGGGTAAATCAATGGCAAAAGCGGCTTACACGTACGCGCATATCACCGAGAAGACCGAAAGGAAATCGGTAGTTTGATGACCGAGGCACGCGGCGAGGCGACAATGGAGAAGAAATTCCGGAAAGCACCACTATGCGACCGGCGTCTACCTGGCGTGGCGCGCGATCACCGGCTTTGGCTACAAGCCCGCGGATGCGGAGCGGATCAAGGCCATGCTGTCGACCGTGAAGCTGATAGCGTGCCGAATCACGCTTCACCCATGCGTCAGCGAGGCAAGGCGCGCGATCATTCCGACGTCCAGAAGGGGTCCCGGCGTGCGGTGACATGATCGTCGCGCAGAGCGCCACCGCGCTTAACCGTTACACCACCATCGCGCGCTTTCAGACATCAGCCGTCAACGATCCGCAGTCGCACGACGAAGCACTGTTGTGGATGGGTGCGCATGCGTTTTGGGATGACGAGGATCGAGTTTGTCGGCGCCGTGTCCTACGCGCAATCGTCGTGGAGTCGGCTTGCCTAGCAGAGCAGAGATGCGCGCAGCCTTCGTAATACCGACTTGTTTGGAAAGTCACCTGACTTGTACGCCTTCAGGGCGCACGGTTGACAAATTTACACAAATCGTGTACGCTTTGAATGTGTACAAATGGAATTGGAGGCCGCTATGCCGCGCGCTGCGATCGACGACAATCAGAGAATGAACCTGCGGGTGCCGCCCGAGGTGAAGTCTCGGCTGACCCGCGCTGCGAGCCTTAACCATGTCGACTTGACCAGCTTCGTGACCCAGGCTGCGCTGCGCGAGGCCGATGCGGTGATTGCAGCCGCGGAGCAGATCAAGTTGACGGAAGACAGCTACAAGCGTGTGCTGGCGCTGCTTGAAGATCCGCCGGAACCGAACGGGAAACTGCTTGCCGCCGCCAGGGCGATGCCGAAACCGGCATGACCCTTCCGGCCTGGCATGAAGAAGCGATCGGCAGGGAGCATGATCGTGATGCCTTCGATTGCACGGACGGCGAGCTGAACCAATATCTCAAAAAATACGCGCGCCAAAATCACGAAAACGGCGGGGCCAAGACTTTCCTCGCGATCGAGGACGAAAGCGGACGCATCCTCGGCTATTACACATTGGCGCCGAGTTCCGCTGTCTACGACCAGACGCCTGAAGCGGCCCGCAAGGGCCTGCCGCGTCATCCGGTGCCTGGCTTCCGCCTCGCCCGCCTCGCGACCGATAAAAGCGTTGGCGGCCAGGGTCTCGGCACACAGCTGATCCTTGCGGCCGGCAGGCGCTGTATCAGAGTCGCCGGCGAAGTCGGCGGCGTTGCGCTGTTCATCGATGCGAAATCCGAACGCGCCGCGAAGTGGTATGAGGAGCGGGGTGCGCTGCGCCTGGTCGGCGTGCCGGAAGGTCTGCCGATCCCCATGTTGATTTCGCTCAAGACGATCGCGGCCGCGCTGAATGCGGCAGATCAGCTCTAACCACCTCGGAGAAACCCAGAGATTAGGAGCGGCCGGCCGCCACCCCTGCCTGCTGCGCAGGTGGGTGCCTAACGGCGTTGGCGTCCACGGCTTCCGGCCGACCTCAATTCCGTCAAGGAGCTTGATCATGACCGATGAGAAAGCCTGGAAATATGTGGGCGATCAGAAAAGGAAAACATGGACCTACGCCGAGATCACCGCTTCGGCCGAA
Organism: Caballeronia humi; assembly: GCF_001544475.1. Taxonomy (GTDB): domain Bacteria; phylum Pseudomonadota; class Gammaproteobacteria; order Burkholderiales; family Burkholderiaceae; genus Caballeronia; species Caballeronia humi. Next base: position 4,459 of record NZ_FCNW02000080.1, read on the forward strand.
AAAAGGAGATACGTCGGCTGATGGCGTGCGCGTGGCGGGCGGACTCGCACCTGAGAACCGCGCAGCAGTTTCGGGATTGGGCCTACGGTACGTTCGTAGGCTGGAATGGGTTGACAACGGGCTGGCAGATCGACGGTGACAGCGAGCGGCTCGCGGCTCTGACCGACCCGGCTAAAGGGTCCGACTGGTAGCATCGCGACTTGGACACCAACGGCCAGACGCGCAGGCGAAAAGACCCGCCGTAGCGGGTTCAAAAAAAGGAGTGCTCTACAACACGCTCCGTCGCCCCCAACGTAGCGCATTCACAGATTACCGCGTAATCGATGAAACCAAAAAAAGTAGCCCGCCGACGAGGGCGGGAAGATGACTCATGCTCAACGCCCCCACACGGGACGCAATGTCAGACTAGCGCTTTTCGGCGTCAGCGCAAGTCCGCGCGCCCACTTATTGCAATCAACTGAAGATTGTGCCGACACGTAATGCCCGGCATTATTTTGTTGATGGAACTGCCTACTCGCAGTCCTGGTGGTGCCGAGCGGGGTAGCACTTGCGCCACCCGAAACGACCGCCTATATTGGTTTTTGTCGCGCTTCGTCAGGGAGGGTTCTACTGGTCAAAGGTTGAATTCTGCGATGAGGTCGACAGAAGCTCCTTCGGGAGCTTCTGTCGTTTTAGACCCGCTTGCTGCCCCAGCCCAGAGCGGCGGGGCGGCTGTAGCTCTGGTATGACCTTGATCCAGTCAGGCGATCGACCCCGCTGGTAGGGAGAATCGAGCCGCTTGGCGACCATCCCCGCGAAGTCGTGCAGCTCCGCCTGTTCGAACACCCAAGCGCCGGCCGTCACGATGCCGATGACGTAGACAGGACCGGCGTGTTTTCGAAGCTCTCCCGCAGGATCTCTTTCCTCTGGCTCAGGGGCAGCAACCGCAGGTCCAGCTCGCCGGCGGCCAGTGTGTCAAACACATACAGGCGAGCCGGGTGCAGCTTTATTGCGGCGCGAACGCGCGGCGGAAGCTGCTTTCGAGAGCGCAACTGCAGTCGCTCAAACGAAGACTGACCGTTGGGCTTATCCAGTCAGCTCTGCATCCCAGACAAAGTTGCTGGCACCGTCCCGACCGCAGCTACGACGTCCTGGAACGCGGTATTGAGCGAGTTGCCCTGCCGGGACATCAATTCGACGTGCCTTCCAACTTTTCGAACCAGACAGCGAAAACCGTCGTTTCAGCTCGAAGATCCAGCCCTCACGGGAGACCGGCTCGGGCTGAAGCGTGGGGCGAGCATTAGGTCGGTGGTATTGATAAATGCATAAACGGGAACGATGCTTACGTTTTCCTGAGGCGAGCGCTGACAAAGGCAAGTCTCGCCCAGGCATACGCTTCCGCACTTAGTTGAGCGGGGTTGCAACCTGGTATTCGAAAAGCAAACCTTCTCCCGCCAGCACCGCGTGCCTCGAATGCGATCGATCGCACCAACGGCTCATGAACACTTGAAAGCGGTCACTGCCTCCTAGGACGGCGAAAGGCGCTTCAGGGCGCCGGCAAAAGCTTATAGATGAAAGAGCCTCGTCCATGTCATCTCAGATATGGATTGAGCCGCCAGCGCGCGCGCCTTTCTTTCTGCGCCCGACCCGCGCAACTAACTGTCAACGGCCTAGACCTCTTTATCAGCCTCGCCAACCGAGGTGATTCACGCCAGCATGGTGTTCCGCGCCCGATGGTCGCCGGGCCTGGTTGGACCCAACTCGACATACGCGCGAACACTTTCAGTTTCTCGCGAAATCGGCCGCCGTTAGCTCCAAGCGCGACGTCGGATTCGCAAGTAGCTTTCGTTGTGCGACGGCGTGAATGCGACGGTATCCGTCGCGGAAGATTTTAAGGGTCTTTGTGTCATCCGCATTGGACGTGAGCCAAAAAAGCGTTTCAAGTGCCGCGCGCGCAATCACGCATTCAACGGAGCGCGATTTGTGGACCAGGACGAAGACGACGCCACGGCGATCGGCAGCGATCCGAGGTTCGAGGTCGATTGTTTCCATGTGAGTTCAACGCGTTGGAAAGCTCCCAAAGATTCTGACACAGGCAACGCGCTCGGGGGTTCACTCCATTGAGAACCGCTTTACTAATCCGACTCGACGACAATTCCAAAATTGATATTCGCCCTGATGTTCGCACCATCGATGATCGGCGTTGCGTTGCCCGCTCACGCTTCCCAATTTGGTTGCAAGGTGATGCTATGCTTTGCCAACCGGGCATGGAACGGTGGGCCAAAGAGCCTCTGTGATTGCGTCGAACCAATTAATCAGCTTTACCTCGACCTGAACAGGGGTCGACCGTACCCGAGGTGCGACCTTGCGGATGGCAACGACGGCTCGAGCTATGCCCGTCAGGTGTTTTACGCATACGACCCCCGTTTGGCGCCGGTGCGGCCTGCCGCGAGCGGCTCATATGTCGCGCGAGAGCGGAAAGCCGGTGGCAACGATTCGGGAAAGGCTGCTTTATCACCGATGCCCGCACGCACAGGGAAACGAGCGGCGCACCCGCCGTAATGAGCCGCGCTTCGAGGGAAGAGAGCAGTGCTGCGTCAACTTTGCCGTGGCGTTTCAGGGATCATTCATATTCATCGGCCATCGGTATAAGCACGCGCGGTCTGCAAGTCGACGAATCATTGGGCCTCAACAACGCATGGTACTCGGACGTATCACGAGCCTGACCAGCAAATATCTGCTCTCCGCACGGGAGAGTCCGCGGATCAACGAAACCGCGTAAAGAGACGGCCGTCTTAGTCGACGCGACGCCGTGCCGAAATAGCCGACGCCGTCGAAATGACGAGATCCGCGAAGCGTTTTTCATCGCGATCCGCCTGCCACCGCGAGCGCGCCACCGCAATATTCACCGCGCCAATCCCGCGTCCATGCGCATTGGTGATGGCCGCCGCCGTCGAGATATCGCTGACGAAGTATTCGTCTTCCGTGTGGGCATAGCCTTGCCGCCGAATCTGCGCGATGCGATCCTTAATCTTGCGCGGCTGGTACACGGTGGACGGCGTGAAGGGGACGAGATTCGTGCGCGCGAGAATATCGTCGATCTCGCCATCTGCGAGCGTCGCGAGAATCGCTAAGCCGGGCGCCGTGCAATACGCCGGCAGCCGCGAACCCGTAATAACATGCGCATTGAACACGTTGCGGCTCACGATGCGCAGCACGAACACGATGTCCGTATCGTCGAGCACGGTGAGATTGGTCGCCTCTTCCGTCTCCGAGCCGAGTTGCTGGAGATACGGCGTCGCGCGGCTCACCAGATCGTTAGACGTAAGGTAGTGATACGTGAAATCGAGCAGCCGCGGCGAAAGCTCGTACTTGCGGCTGTCGGGATCCTTAATGAGATAGCCGAGCGCGGCGAGCGTGTAGGTGAAACGCTGCGTCGCGCTCATGTCAAAGCCCGTCAGCGACGAAATCTCCGACAGCGACAACTGGCGCTTGCTGCCGTCGAAGGCAGTGAGTACCTTCATCGCCTTCTCGACGGACTGCACGTAAAGCGACGATGCGCTCGGGTCCGCCACCTCGCCGCGCGGCTTCGCCGCTGCGGTTTTGCGCTTGCGCGGGGCTTTAGACTCGTCGCTCATTGTGTTTACCATCGTCGGATTGGATGGACAAAATTATCGCATAGCCATAAAAAGCTATCTATATACGATAGCACCTTGAACGCTTTGCATCCGGTCCCACGCATCTTCGACGCTACGCGGCAGCAGATGCTTCCTGATGCGCTCGCTCGCGGTCAGTTCGAAGCTGGCCACCGCGCGGTAATACCGCGGCAACTGGAAGCTCGCGAGGCGTTCGCGCGCCCACGCGTGCAGGGATTCCCACTCCACCGGCTCATCCTTGAATTGCACGTTGAGCAGAATGTCCTGCTCGCCGATAGGCGATGCCACGCCAATCGCCGCACTCGCGCGAACAGCCGGGTGCGCCGCGAATACGCGTTCGATCTCCCACGCCGACACGTTCTCGCCGCGCACGCGCATGCTGTCCGTCTGCCGGCCGATGAAAAACAAATCGCCGTTGGCATCGCGGCGGGCGCGGTCGCCGGTGTGCAGGCGGCCATTTCGCAAGGCGGCCTTCGTCGCATCGGGATTCTTCAGATACGCCGGCAGGAACGTGCCTTCGACCTTGCTCGACAGCACGATTTCGCCGGCCTCGCCTTCCTTCACCGGCTGGCCGTTCTCATCGAGCAAGTCGATGTCGATCCACGGCAGCGCACGGCCGATCGAACCGGGCTTGCCGGTCACGTTCGCCGTCGCGAAGCTGGAGCATTCGGTCATGCCATAGCACTCGCGCAGACGCACCTTGAGCCGCGCCTGAATCGGTTCCCACGACGATGCACTCACGCCCGCGCCCCACGCCACGCGCAGCGTATGCGTCGCGGGCTGCGCGCTTTCAGGCAACTGCATCAGGATGTCGAGCACACCGCCGAGATAGTGCAGCTGCGTCGCACCCGCGCGTTCGATCTGCGGCCAGAACTGCGATGCCGAAAAACGAGGCGCCGCGTGCAGCGTTACGGCTTCGAGAAACGGCAGCATCAACATCTGCGCTCCGCCGATATGGCACAGCGGTTCCCATAGAAACAGCCGATCGCCTTCGCGCACGTCCGCAACTTTCAGCGCCGCTTCGCTCGCGATGCGCATCATCCGGTGCGTGAAGACGACGCCCTTCGGCGCGCCCGTCGTGCCCGACGTATAGATGATGCACAGCGGATCGTGCACGCTGATTTCGGTCGTCGCGAATGCGGCGTTCGTGTCGCTCGCGTCGAATGCGGGAAGCCGTACGCGCTGCGCCGCTCCGCAATCGATGGATGCGGTGACGGCATCGAACTCATCGTCGATCACGAGGAGCTTCGGCTCCGCGTGTTGCAGCAGATAGTCGAGACCCGCCGCGCGCAGCTTTGTGTTCACCGGCACCCACACGAGGCCGGAAAGCACGAGCGCGTAGATCAGATGGATATGCTCGGCACTGTTGCCGAGCATGACGGCGACGCGGTCGCCCACCGCGAGCCCTCGGGCCGCGAACCAGCGCTGCAACTGCGCGATATGGCGCGCGGCGTCTTCGCAGGTTATTGCGCGATCGTCGAAATGCACGACGGTGCGCGCGGGCGCGCCGCGCAATCCCGCCGCGAGCAGGGGCGCGCAATCGAGTTCGTCGTTGGCGTGTCGGTGAGCGAAGTATGCTGAGTAGCAATGCATGTCTGAACCAGATGAAAACCTGAGAATTAGCGTGCTTTGCGTTTAAGCCAGGACGAAACCGCGACCACGAGCGCGATCAGAATAACCAGCGTTGTCGAAACGGCGGCAAGCGTCGGTGTGATCGCGAGTTGAATGTCGTCCCACATCTGCTTCGGCAGCGTCGAATTGATGCCGCCGGAAACGAAGATGGCGATGGTGAGATCGTCGAACGAAACGAGGAAGGCAAACAGGAACGCCGCGGTCACGCTTGCCATCAGAAGCGGCAGCACGACCGACGTAATGCGCCGCAGCGGGGATGCGCCCATGACGCGGGCCGCGTCATCGAGACGCCAGTCAAAGCGCTGAAAGCCCGCGGCAAGCGTCACGACGACGTAAGGAATGGCAAGCACGGTATGGCCGATGACGAGGCCGAGATTCGTGCCCGTGAGCCCAAAGCGCCCGAACAGATACAGCAGGCCCACCGCGACCACGATACGCGGCACAATCAGCGGCGCGACGAGCAGCGCGAACACGGGCTTGCTCGCGCGGCGCGGCATGCGGGTCATCGCGAGCGTCGCGCCGAAGCCGAGCAGCAGCGAGAGCACCGCCGTGCCGAGGCCCACTTCGAACGAGCGGACGATCGCGCTGTGCCACACCGGCGAATCCATGAACGTGCCGAACCATCTTGTGCTGAAAAGCTTTGGCGGAAACGCGATGTAATCGCTCTTCGTGAACGCATACGGAATCACCGAAAGCACGGGCACGACTAGCACCACCATGATGACGCACGTATAGAGCCCGAGCGGACTCGCGGCGCGCGCTGTCGTATCGCCGTGCGTGCGCCGGCGCATGACGAAGGGCGCGAAGAGGCGCCCCGCCATCATCAGGATCGCGAGCTTGAAACCTTGCGCGCGCAAGTTTCGCTGACGTTCCGCCACTTCGCCCGTGAGCGAGGTGAGACCCACCATGCGGTCATAGACGAAGAAGATCGCAATCGAGCAGACGAGCAGCACCGTCGACAGCGCACCGGCAAAGCGCATGTCAAAAAGTTCGAGCACGGACGAGATCACGAGTTGCGCAATCATCGTTTCCTTCGGCGAGCCGAGCAGCGCCGGCACGATGAAGAAACCGAGGCTCGATATGAAAACGAGCAATCCCGCAGCAGCCACGCCCGGTGACGACAAGGGCAGAAATACTGTGAAGAAGCTCGTGCTGCGTTGCGCACCGAGTGTTTCGGCGGCCTGCGCGAGACGGTCGTCGATGCCGCGCATCACGGGCAGCATCGTCATCACGGCGAGCGGCAGCATCGAATGAACCATGCCGATGAGCACGCCCGTCAACGACGGGATGGTGCCGCTCGTCTCGCGCACGAGGCCAAGCGACAGCGCGATGGTGGAAAGCACCCCGCTCTTCGAAAGCAGTAGCATCCACGCGTAGGTCTTCACCAGATAGCTGGTCCAGAACGGCAACATGATCCACAGAAGCCAGCGCTCGCGCATGCGCTCCGACAGACGGCTCAGCATGTACGCGACCGGATAGCCGAGCAGAACGGACAAGGCCGCTGTCATGAACGAAATGGCGAAGGTGATCCACAGCACCTTCGCGTAGACCGGCGTGCGCGCGATGCGCTCGAACTGCGCGAGGCCGATCCGTCCGTCGGCGCTGACGAGGCCGCCCTGCAGAATCTCGCCGACCGGCACGATGAAGAACACGAGCAGGAACAGGAGCGTCGGCAAGAGCGGCAGGAAGCGCATGCACCACGCGAGCCACGCGGACCGGCCGCGCCGCGATGCATCGTTCTCGCGGCGCGCGTGTAGAGCGATCGTCATGAAATGTCCTCAGGCGTGTAGCAAGGTCGTGCGATACGGATCCCATACGAGGCCCACCCTGTCGCCGATGCGCGGGCTCAGGCTGCGCCCGCAACGCACGCTGAGCGCGCTGCCGTCGTTCATCGAAAGCTGCAGGCGCGTGTCGCTGCCGAAGAACACGATGTCCGCGATGGTGCCATCGACAAAGCCGCTTTGCGGTTCCACGAGACGCGGCGCTTCGGGGCGCAGCAACAGCGTGTGGCGCGTGGCCGGGGCGGCCGGCGTGTTGACCGGCAAGGGAATGCGCCCGCCCGCCGCCAGCAGAATTGGTTCGCCGCCAGCGCCGCGCGTTTCATCGATTGCGCCTTCGAGTAGATTCGAATGGCCGATGAAGCCGGCCGCGAAGCGCGTGGCCGGCCGGTCATACAGGTCCGCCGGGGTGCCGACCTGTTCGATTCGCGCCTGGTTCATGAGACAGATGCGGTCGGAGAGCGTGAGCGCTTCGTCCTGATCGTGCGTGACGTAGACGAAAGTCGCGCCGAGTTCCTTGTGCAGGCCGCGAATCTCGGACTGCATGTGCTCGCGCAGTTTCTTGTCGAGGGCGCCGAGCGGCTCGTCGAGCAGAATGACCGAAGGCCGGTACGCGAAGCAGCGCGCGAGCGCGATGCGCTGCTGCTGCCCGCCCGACAGCTCCTTCGGAAAGCGCTTCGCATACTCGCTCATGCGCACCATCGCGAGTGCATCATCCACGGCCTTGCGCACCTCCTCGCGCGACTTGCGGCGCATGCGCAGACCATATGCGACGTTGTCCCACACGCTCATGTGCGGAAAGAGCGCGTAGCTCTGAAACACCATGCCGATGCCGCGCTTTCCCGGCTCGACATGCGTGACATCGCGCCCGGCTATCTCGATGCGCCCCGCGCTCGGCGCGACGAGGCCGGAGATCATCTGCAATAGCGTGGTCTTGCCCGAACCGGAGGGACCGAGCAGCGTCAGAAACTCGCCCGCCTGCACCGCGAGGTCGGTCGGTTCCAGCGCGACCGAATCACCGTAACGCTTCGCGATGCCGATCGCCTCGAGTTTCGCGCTCATCGTGTCGTCCCTTCAGGAAATGATCCAGGAATTGAAGCGCTCCGTGACTTTCTGGCGGTTTGCTTCCCACCACTGCGGGCTTGGCAGGCGCATGTTGCGGATGTTGTCCGGCGCCGTTGGGAGAAGCGCGGCGCGCTCTTTCGCGATCGTTTCAAACGCCTTCTTGTTGGTCGGACCGTAAGCGAGCGTGCGCGTAAGCAGCGCCTGACGCTTGGCGTCCGCGCAGAAGCGCACGAATTGCTTGGCGGCGTCGGCGCGCGGCGTGCCCTTCGGAATGCCCCAGCCTTCGATGGAATACAAACCCTGATTCCATACAATGCTCACCGGCGCGCCACCGTCCTTCGCGGCTTGCGCGCGGCCGTTCCAAGTCGAGATCATGTCGACGTCGCCGCTTTGAATCGCCTGCATCGCCTGCGCGCCCGAGGTCCACCAGATATTGATATGCGGCTTGATCTTGTCGAGACTCGCGAACGCGCGGTCCACGTCGAGTGGATACAGGTTGTCGAGCGGCACGCCGTCGGCGAGCAGCGCCTGTTCGAGCGTGTCGAGCGGACTGCGGCGCAGGCATCGGCGGCCGGGAAATTTCTTCACGTCCCAGAAGTCCGCCCACGACTTCGGGCCGCTGTCCTTGAACTTGTCGGTGCGATACGCAAGCACTGTCGAATAAACATCGACGCCAAGCCAGTTGGGCGTGATCGCCTCGGGCATAACGTCGGGATAATCGCTTGCCTTGAGGCCGATGGGCTCGAGCAGTCCCTTCGATTCGAGATACGGAATGTCGGCGGACAGCGTGAGTGTGGTCACGTCCCAAATGTAGTTCTTCGTTTGCACCATCGCCGCGAATTGCGCGACCGGCTGCGATTCGCGCGCCACCGAGACGACGTTGATCCCCGTCGCTTTTTCGAACGGATCGTAGAACGCTTCGCGATACGCCGTCGTGTAAGGACCGCCGGGGTCCGAAACCACGATCTGCTTGTCTTGCGCACGCGCGGCGAGCGGCATCGCGCTAGCGACGGCGAGCGCGCCCGCGCCCTGCAGAATGCGGCGTCGCGCCGGGTTGAAGTCTAGCGTCATTGCTCAGGTCTCCCGCACTGGATTGAGATGCAAACCTCCCGACTCACTTCGCGCGCTTGGCGAAAAATTCTTCCATCATGCGCGCGGGCTCTCCGGAGTCGTACGCTTCGCGCTGAATGCGTGCGCCCGCTTCGATGCAATCGACGAAACCCGCCTCGGTCATTTCGGCGAAGCGCTGCTTGTCGAGGCGCATCGCGATGGGCGGTTTGGCCGCGAGTTCAGTGGCGATTTCGAGCGCCTTGTCGAACACCTTGTCTTCGTCGACGATGTGATGAATTAGCCCGATGCGGTGACATTCATCCGCTTCCATCAGGCGGCCGGTGAGCGTCAGTTCGATGGTGCGCGACATCCCGAGCATCGAATTCATGATCCACGGGCCGGTGGTGCTGGGAATGCCCGCGTTGATTTCCGGCTGGCCCATGCGCACGCCCGGGTGCGCGACGCGAATATCGCCGAGCAGCGCTACCTGGAACGCCGAGCCCGCCGCCGTGCCGTTGAGGGCCATGATGAGAGGCTTCTTCAGACCGCGCAGCGCCGCGTAGTAGCGCTGCCATTCCTTGACCCAGACCACCGCACGGGCGCCGTCGAAATCGTGCGCTTCCGACAGATCCTGCCCCGCCGAAAACGCCCGGTTGCCCGCGCCCGTCATGATGATGGCGGCGACGCCCTCATCGTCGTTGAAGCGTTCGAGCGCCTCGATGATCGTCTCGCGCATCGGCGTGGTCCACGCGTTGAGCTTTTCAGGACGATTCAGCGTGATGACCGCGACGCGGCCGTGACTGGAAAACAGGACGTCTTCGTTCATTTTCTATCGTATGGTAATAGTGGATGGTGTATTGCAATATAGGCGCGTCAGAACTCAGGTGCAATCGGGTTTACGCGGAAGGGTAGAAGGCTTCAAGTGGTTGCAGGAGAACCAGAGATCAGCTTGGCAGTCAAGCAGACCAGAAGGGCAAGCAGGCGCAGCGCGCCGGGGCGGTCCGGCGCTGCAAAGGGCCAGTGTAGAATCGTCTTTCGCATTGCCGCCTGCGTCATGCAACGAAACACATCGACATGGAAGCGGAGAAGGGATGGACAAGCAAGGCTTCACTACGGGCATCGTTCACGGCGACAGAAACGCGGGCGTCGAACATGGCGGCTTGCGTCAGCCGATTCACACATCGGTCCAATATGGATTCGAGCGCGTGGAAGATCTGATCGGCGTGTTTCAGGGCACGAAGAAGGGCGGCTACAACTACGCGCGGCAAGGCACGCCGACTACGGCCGCACTCGAGCGCAAGCTCACGATGCTCGAGGAAGGCGCCGGCTCCATCTGCTTCAGCACGGGCATGGCCGCGATCACCGCCGTGTTCCTGACGCTTCTGCGCGCGGGTGATCATCTCGTCGCGAGCCGTTACGTATTCGGTAACACGAATAGTCTCTTCGGGACGCTGCGCGCGCTCGGCGTCGAAGTCACGAGGGTCGATGCCGGCGCGCGTGAGAACGTGGCCGATGCGATCAGGCCGAACACGCGCATGGTCTTCGTCGAAACAATCGCGAATCCGGGCACGCAGATTCCGGATTTGCTGCGCATCGGCGAGTTGTGCCATGAGCGCGGGCTCGCTTATGTCGTGGATAACACCATCACGTCGCCCGCACTGTTCAAGCCGAAGCAGGTGGACGCGAGTCTCGCGATCAATTCGCTGACCAAGACGATTGCGGGTCACGGCGCGGCGCTCGGCGGTGCGGTCACGGACACGGGGCTTTTCGACTGGAGCCAGTATCCGAACATCGCCGACGACTACCGGCGCGCGGGCCCCAGGGAACAAGGGCTTTTGCAGATTCGCAAGAAGGGGCTGCGCGATATGGGCGCGGCGTTGTCCTCGGAGCAGGCGCACCAGGTTGCGCTCGGGGCGGAGACGCTGGCGATGCGCGTCGCGAAGTGCAGCGAGAATGCGCTTGCGCTCGCGCAGTATCTGGAGCGTCACGAGGCCATCGGCCAGGTGTTCTATCCGGGGCTGGAAAGTCATCCGCAGCATGGCATCGCGAAGTCGCTGTTCAAGAGCGGGTCGTGGCTGCTGTCGTTCGAGTTGCGCGATCCGGCAAACATGCTCGACGTGATCAATGCGTTCAAGCTGCCGGTGAAAGCAACCGGCCTCGGCGATACACGCACGCTCATCATCCCCGTTGCGCCGACGATCTTCTTCGAAGCCGGTGCGCAAACGCGCAAGGAAATGGGCATCTCCGACGGCATGATCCGGCTGTCTGCGGGCATCGAGGAAATCGAGGATCTGATCGCGGATTTCGAACAGGCGCTGCGGCTTGCCTGAGCGCAAACCGGCGCGACGCAACGCAAGGGCCGCCCATCGGGGCGGCCTTTTTGTTCGCTTTGAAGCGGTCGATCAGCCGAACAGGCGCTCCACGCCTATCGTGATCGCGAGCCCGCCGCGATGAGCCACGCATGAAGAATCGCACCGGTCGCGATGGCGCGCGGGCCGGCTTCGCGAATCTGCGCAATACGCGTTTCCATGCCGAGCGCCGTCATGACCATGGTGAGCGCGAAGGTATCGAGCGTATTCAGCGTTTTGTTCGCGGTATCCGGCAACACGTGCAGCAAGTTCACGACGACGATCGCGAGAAAGCCCAGTGCGAACCACGGTACCGCGATCTTGCTTTGCCGGCCTTCGATGCGTCGCCATTCGCGCCTGCGCGCCCGGCTAACCCAGAAGCCGACGACGAGCAGCACCGGCACAAGCAGCATCACGCGCGTCATCTTGACGATGGTCGCAATGCGTCGCTTCCGGGCTCACGTTGCTCGCCGCGCCGAGCACTTGCGCGACTTCGTGAATCGTTCCGCCGAAGAAAAGCAGTGGAAAGTTCGGGCGCTTACCGGGAGCTTGGGTTCTGCTATCGACTATCTCGGCCACTTTGGTTCCCGCCAAAATATTTGATGGGAACCAAATTACCTTCATTCACCGCTTCCCGGAGAACGGCCGCGGTGAGCTTGCAATTACCCACACTCGTCCTGCGCGAGTTCATATCCCAGCTGAATGTCAATCAGACGGCGCATACCGCGCCAC
>NZ_FCNW02000081.1 GCF_001544475.1 Caballeronia humi
GTGGCGCGGTATGCGCCGTCTGATTGACATTCAGCTGGGATATGAACTCGCGCAGGACGAGTGTGGGTAATTGCAAGCGACGTGAGACGCATACCTCGTTTCCCTTCGAGGCCAACGTTCGCAAGGCGATGACTTCTTCGCCGCTGACCACGGGCGAACACGTCTCGGTCACAGGACTCGCTCATGAAGACCTGTGTCGGGTTGGCATCTTCGTCTGGGTTCGGTGGGGAGAACGCGACGTAGGGCACCCTTGACTCCGATCGTTCCGTCGAGCGGCGATAAGCCGACTCGAGTCGCGGTCGCGGACTGGCACTACTGGCACAATACGGCACGTTCTGAGACCTAGAGAGCCGTCTTGCCAACCTCGCCTCGTGCTGATCTGATGCTGGCGGGTTACGCGGACGCATACCTTGAGCTCCTGTCTGTTAGCAGGTTCGCGGCAACCGGCAGCTTGTGCTTCGAGTCCGTCGTCGCGCGGTAACGGCGTTTGTGCCGCGCCCGGATGTGGTTCTCGCGCATTACCCGCTCGACTCGCGCCTTGCTGGCCGGAAAGCCGCGTGAACGGATTTCCTCGGTCATGCGCGGCGAGCCATAAGCGCCTTTGACCTCGGCATGAATCGCCCGAATGAGCGCCAGCAACTTCCCGTCACTGAGCCGCTGGCAGCGGGCGTGCCGCCGCGCTTCCATGCCCGATAGCCGTTCAGACTGACCGAGAGGACCTCGCACAGCGTCAACAACGGATGGTGACGGCGCTGCGGGTCAATCCAGCGTACTTCACAGCAGATCCTTCGCGAGGTACGCCGCCGCTTTTTTTTTGCGATCTCAAGCTCCATTTGCAGACGCTTGTTCTCGGCCGTCAGCCGCGACAACTCCATCTGCTCCGGCGTGACAGCTACACTTGTGCAAGTGTGTTCGGCTGCTGTTGAGGAACGAGGTGGATTGCCTTGTACCCAACATGGATATAGAGCCCGTTTCCTCCGACCTGCCACCAGAGCTCAATCGGACCTCCATTACCCCGCGAGCCGTTTCGTCCGCTGGCCGATTACTGCTTGTCGTCGATAGGCGCCACGTCCCGCTGCGGGGCCGTGTAGTAACACGCTAGCTCGGGTTCAACACGGCGTCTGAGTAGTTTTCCTGGCGCGCAAGGCCGCTGGACTATATGCCAGTTCGCCCGCGCCCGATCGGGTTCAGTGAGCGCGGGCGGACCGTGTCGATGAGCAAGCACGGCATGCCCCTTGCTGCAATCCGATCGATAGTTTAACGGAGGATGTGATCGCGGGCGATAGTTCAGCCGTGGGAGGTCGTAAAGACGTCAGGCAATTACGATGTCATGCATGAGGACGGCAATAACAATTTTGAGGTGACTTACGTCGAAGGGAAGCATTTTCCGCCGACGCGAAGCGGTAAGGGCGCGCACTTCGTTCTGAATTATGCCGCGACGCATGCCCACAGGCACGGCGAACTCAAGGGAAGCGATGCGCTCGGTGGCTAGCGTTTCCTTTTGACGGCACTGCGCGACACGGCGCATCGCGGCGGCGATGCCTAAGCGCGCTGGCGGCTTGCCATGCACGCAACGTCACTTGTCGGGCGGTCACAGGCTATTCACCTATTCATCGCGCGGCGGCGCAGGGAGCGGCATCATGGAAGATCAAAAAGAGCAGGACCGGATTCGCCGACGTGCCTATGACCTGTGGGAGCGGCAGGGAAGTCCCGAGGGACGCGCGGAAGAATTCTGGGAGCAGGCGAAGTCCATTCTCGCGGAAGAGGACTTGCAAAGCGCCAGTACCGCAAGCGAAAGCCCTTCCGATCCGAACAGCGGCTGACGAATGCGATGAACCGCGAGGCCCGAACATCGAGCCCCGCTTGCTCGTGCGCGGCCGCAAGGCCTCATACCGTCAACAGCGCGCCGGTTTGCGCGCGAGCGGCGCGTCCGGTAAGGTAGCGGACTCCGAGTGCCCAGATATAACCAGGGTCCACGTTGCCAACTCTGCGGATACTGATGGTTCGTCGCAAAACCCTACGGGTTCGGCCGTCGGCCGACGCAGAGACTCGAACGGAGAGACCTGCGAAGGTACTTAGGTCAAACGCTTTTCGCATGCGCGGTGTTGCGATCGGGTGAGCCAGATCAAGGGATCGGGGCGGCGTGTCGCCTATCGTTCTCCTGTCCGGATCGATACACATGGTGAAGAGTATGAAGAGGTCAGTTGGGTGCGCAATGCTAGTCAGTTGTCTTGCCGCGTGTGCCTCGAATACACGCTGGAGTGAATTCGAACAGACCGAGCCATCACTGGTCGCGGCGCACATCTTTGCTTCGATCGAGTGTACCGGTCAGGAAGAATGCGGCATGCGCTGGCAGCGCACAAAGGAGTACGTGTCCCGATTCTCGGCGACCCGAATTCAGCACGCGGACGGCAACGGCATCGAAACTGCGCAACCTCATGAAGAGGGCGTAGTCTATCTGTCTGCGACGCAGGTTCCGCTCGACGGACCAGGTGAACGCGCCCGTATCAGGCTGAAAGGGATGTGCCGTGGGATGTACAAGGACGACGGTAGTCCGGGCTTGTTCTATGCAAGCTGCGCCAACGAGATTCGGAGCATCGAGACGAACTTTAGGGGCTTCGTGCTTGCGCCCGCATGATGATCACATGCAAATTCACGGTCGAGCGTAAAAACAGCTGGCAGCTCGCCGAATGGATCGGCGAAGCGACGCTTGACGGCGCGCAGCATCTTTTCGAGCGGGCACAATGGGTTGCCGAAACTGCGCGCGATGTACTGCGGAAATATGTTGTTGAACAACTGGGCGAACGTGAAGCGGCTCTCATCGTGGATGAGACTGGTTTCGTCAAGAAGGGGCAGCACTTGGCCGGTGAGCAACGCCAGATTAGTGGACCGCAGGCCGTATGGAGAACAACCAGATCGGCGCGTTCCTCTGCTATGCCGGTCGTGGCGGCAGCGCATTTATCGACCGCGAATTGTATATGCCCAAGGCGTGGACCGATGACCGTGTGCGCTGCGAGGCAGCGGGCATTCCCGGGTCGGTGGAGTTTGCAACGAAGCCGCGACTCGCGCGAAGCATGCCTTAACGGGCGCTGGACGCAGGTGTGCCGTGCGGCTGGGTCACGGGTGATGAAGTCTACGGCAGCGACCGTCAGATGGGGTTGTGGCTCGAATCGCGCGGCCAGTCTTTCGTGCTGGCCGCGGAAAATGAACCCTTGTGGTGGCAGGGTCCCGACTACGTACGGGCCGACCGGATCGCCGACGCCCTGCCGGCACAAGCGTGGCGACGCCTATCGGCGGGTGCCGGCGCAAAGGGCGAGCGGCTATATGACTGGGCGCTGACCCCGCTGTGGCGAATGCAGATCGCCACCGAAGAGCGCTGCTTCGGGCATTACCTGCTGGTGCGGCGCACCCTTGATGAGAAACGTGAGCATGCATATTACGCTGTGCACGCGCCGCGCAGCAACGTAACACGGCAAACCTCGGTCAACGTCGCGGCCCGCAGGTGGGAAATCGAAACCGGCTCCGAGGCGACCAAAGGCGAATGCCGGCTCGATCAATACGTGGTGCGCCGATAGCAAGGCTGGCACCGCCACATCACGCTGGCCCTGCTGGCCCATGCGGTACTCGTCACCCTGCGGGTACGCAGCAAAAAAACACCTGAGGGTTCGGTGCCGCTCAGTGTCCAGGAGATTCGCCGGTTGTTATGCCGTCTCATATGGCGTGGAGCTCACTCCATCGAATGCGTGCTGGCCTGGTCGACAGGGCGGCGCAAGCACCAGTAGCGCGCACGACAGTGTCACTAGCGGCGACGCGACTGCGTACCGCCAGTTTCTTTGCATGTAGGTTCGGGTCCCGTGTGCGTCAAATCTCCCAATCCCACCGTCTACCCCTCTCGAACATTATTCCGATTGCGTTTGATGTTTCATCCCCGCTTGTGTCTCGAGGGCGGCGAGCCGGATGTTCACAACCTCTGCGTGAAGTTTGATCGCCCGGATTACGAATTGGACG
The DNA here is from genome assembly GCF_001544475.1 of Caballeronia humi. Taxonomy (GTDB): domain Bacteria; phylum Pseudomonadota; class Gammaproteobacteria; order Burkholderiales; family Burkholderiaceae; genus Caballeronia; species Caballeronia humi. The sequence continues at coordinate 4,009 of NZ_FCNW02000081.1, forward strand.
TCCGCATTTTCGCTCTTCGATGCAAGATCGTCGAATTCGGCCCAAAGTTTCGTTAGCTGTTCGGCACTCGTGGCTATTCCTTACATATGTACAAGACTTGACGACAGGTCGTGCTGCCGTTGAAAGTTCAGTTGCGTCGGTACCCTCGACGAGGGTGTGATCAGGGCACACCGCACAGGCACCGCTTCATGGCGAATATTCATCGTTTGCAAATGTGCGCCCTTCGCGAGCCACGGGACGCGTTCCCGGCTGTCGCCGACGCTCGGACCGGATTTGCGTAGAGTCACCCACTGCTGGCCCCCGACCGTGCAGCCTCGACGGCCTTCTTCCGCTCTGCCTATGCCTCGGCCACCAGCCGCTCGCGGACTCTATCCGCGGCGCGGACTTTGGCCAGGTACTCCGCATCGGCGGCGCGGATTTCGCTTCTCATCTGCACAATGCTGTCGGTGCTTTCCGTCGCCTGAGCACCGGATGCGGCCGTGCCTTGAGCCCAGACCGGCGTCGTACCAACCGCCGCCAGTGCCATCGATAGAACCGCGAAAGATCGCTTCATGCTGTTACCCCCAGAAGTTGTGTCCGTCGATCAGGCGCGCCCGATCTGCGGCCAAGGTAAGCATGACGCTCGATTGCGTCGTATTCGACCATTGGGCGCGCCAAGGATGGGCTGCATCATGACCTCCTCAGATACTACTCATTTTATTCACACATAATATACAATGCAATATAGTGTTTGTGTGTAAATTACAGGATGGTGACATGAGGAAGAAGTCCGCCCCAATCGAGCTGTCGGTGATGCAGGCCTCCGCAGAGAAAGCCTGTGCGCTGCTGAAGGTGCTGGCCAATCCCGACCGGTTGCTTCTGATGTGCCAGTTATCCCAGGGCGAGTTGTGTGTGAGCGACCTGGAAGAACAGTTGGGTATACGTCAGCCCACACTCTCCCAGCAACTCGGCGTACTTCGCGATAGCGAACTCGTGGCGACACGGCGGGAGGGGAAAAGCATCTTTTATTCCATCGCGAGCAAGGAAGCGATTGCGGTCATGACCGTGCTGTACGACCAGTTTTGCGCCCGATGAAGACGAGGAGGGGTCATGTCGATTGATATCGCGAGCTTTACGCCGGGCCTGTCACTGTCCGGCGGCCTGGTGATTGGCGCCGCCGCTGCCGTGCTTGTTTTCTTCAACGGACGTATCGCTGGCATCAGCGGCATTCTGGGTGGTCTGCTTGGTACGCCTCAGAAAGATGCGGGATGGCGCGTCGCTTTTCTTGCTGGGCTTGTCGGGGCCCCCGTGCTGGCAGGCTTTCTGGGTCACGCGGTAGCGCCTGATATCCAGGCTGGGTGGGGCGAAATACTTGTCGCTGGCTTTCTGGTTGGCATCGGCACGCGTTGCGCGAGCGGTTGCACGAGCGGCCATGGTGTCTGCGGCATCTCGCGAGGGTCCATCCGTTCGCTAGTCGCGACGGCAACATTCATGGCAAGCGGCTTTGTAACCGTGTTCGTATCCAGACATCTGCTGGGAGGTTGAAATGGGTTTGCTCGCTGCTTTAATTTCCGGGCTTCTATTTGGCGTCGGCCTGATGGTGTCCGGCATGGCCAATCCGACGAAGGTGCTGGGATTTCTTGATATCGCGGGACGATGGGACCCGTCTCTCGCATTCGTCATGGCCGGCGCGATAGCTGTCGGCTCTGTCGCGTTCCTCTTTGCAAAACGCCGCAAGAAATCCCTGCTGGGTCTGCCCATGCAGATTCCGTCCAGCACCGAAGTAACGTTGAGACTTGTGCTGGGAAGCGCGGTGTTTGGTGTGGGCTGGGGGCTTGCAGGATTTTGCCCAGGGCCTGCGCTGGTCGCATTGGGCGCTAACTTTCCGAAGGCGTGGGGTTTTGTTGCCGCGATGCTTGGCGGCATGATTGTGTTCGAGTTCCTTGAGCGCACCAAACTGAGTCGGAAGCAGGCATGAGTTGCTGCTACTCATTTGAGCGGGGTCCGCGCAAACGCGGCAGCTTTATGAAGCACACGAATGGACAGCACGATTGCTGGCGGCATGTTCCTGAGACGTTCCGTCGGTCTGACTCTCGCGTTGACGGGGGCTGGCGGTGCTATGACGACACTCCCCTTGCCGCTCTTTGTTCTTCGCCTGGATTTTGCCAACGCTGTGCCGCTAGCTTTACTTGCAGTCGCCCCGTCTGCGGGAATGTGGGCAAGCAGGCGCCACTGCTAATCATGCGGAGGCGCATTCAATGAAACCGACCATATTATTTACTACGCTCATCGTGATGGCGGGCGTGAACGCGCCACATGAATCGCTCGCGGCGGACGCTGAACGTCGGGCACAGGTCGCGCAGCGAGGTGCGGAGGTCATGCCGTTCAGCCTCAAGGCCACAACTCACATCTTCAGCAAATCGCACGATGGTGGTAGCCAGCGGGTGATTGCGAAAAATCCATCTGATGGCGTCCAGATTCGGCTGATTCGTGAGCACCTGCGTGAAATCCAGGCGCACTTTCAGCGTGGCGACTTTTCGGGACCTGCCCGGACTCACGGACCTGACATGCCCGGATTGGCATATCTCGAGGCGGCAAAGCCCGGCCAGATATCGATTGCGTACAAGGACATAAAAAGCGGAGGCCAAATCACCTATCGTAGCGATGACCCGAAGTTGGTGTCGTCGCTTCACGCTTGGTTCGACGCGCAGCTTTCGGACCACGGTGCTGACGCCGTTGATGGGCAGATGCATCATCACGCCGGGATGCCGCAGCCATAAGTCGGGTACTGCGGTGCATTTCGGGGGCTGGCTCGCCTGGCAGAAACTGGCAGAAATCCGAAAGCGTTGGTAGTCAGGGCAAGAATTCCTCGAAGGCTCTCAACGCATGGGTGGCATACATCATTGATGGGCCGCCTCCCATATAGACTGCAGTACCGAGCACGTCTTCCAGCTCGGCTCTTGTCGTGCCCAACTTCACCAACGTCTGGACGTGAAAGCCGATGCAGTCGTCGCAACGACAGGCAATCGCAATCCCTAACGCCACCAGTTCCCGCGTCTTTCGGGTAAGCGCCCCGTCTCTTGTGCCGGCAGCAGCGAGCTGGCCAAATGTCGTCATCAAATCGGGTTGTGACGCGCGCATCGCTCGCATCTGAACCGACACTGCAGCTGTGAGGTCTTTGTAATCGGAATTGCCGCTCATATTCGCACGCTCCTGTAGTCGGTTGGCGAGCTCTTAAAGCCGGGAAGTCGTCGGTAATCGGTTCTTCAGTGTGGCTACTTTGTACCGGCAGGTGGTGGCCCCACCCGGTATTGCTGCTGCAACATCATGTTATTCATCATCTCCTGCTGCATCTGCAGATATTGGTCAGTCATGTATTGACGCTGCCGCAGTTGCCCGGGCGTCAGGTGTGAGTAGTACCCGCTCACATGCCCCCACCCCCCCATCATCCCGGGCCCAGCGCCCCCCATCATTCCCGGGCCCATCCCATGGCCCATCATCCCGGGCCCCCACATCCCATGCATGATTGTCATCGCGCTTTGCATCGTTGCCCAGTGCTGCTCGAGTAGCTTCTGGCGTTCCTGAGGGTCTTGAGTTTTGCGAATCTGGTCCATCTGCGCCTGCATTGTCTTCATTTGCTCCTGAAGCTGGGCCAGATTCTTGTCGAATTCAGCAGCGCCTGGGGGCCGAGTTTTGGAACTGCTTTGCGGGGTACCTGTATCTTTCGACGCAGCTTGCAGGACCGGGGATGTCAACGCAATACCGGTAGCCATCGCAACCAGAAGCTTTTTCATATCTCTTCCTTGTAAACGTGCGACACGGCGACAAACCGAGTCCAGTTATCGTCCACTACAAGGCTACATGTCAGCACTGACCTTCCTTTGACGCTTGTCAACGAAGCGACTGGAATCGACTGCAAGCGATTTGATTCTTCGTGCGTGGAGACGCTGTCCCATCGTCTACAACTTGACCCAGGTCAATCACTCGGCCCGCAGACGGAAGAGCATTACGGAGTGGACGCGGCCGGGGTATCGCCGCACAGGCAGAATTCGTGGGAGCAACGATGAGCAAACTTGAAGTGTTTGAGCCGGCCATGTGCTGCGCGACTGGCGTCTGCGGCCTCGACGTGGACCCGACCCTTGTTCAGTTCAGCGCTGACCTTCAATGGTTTGCTGAACATGGTGTCGAAGTCGTTCGGCACGGCCTCGGACGCGATGCGGCAGCCTTTGCTGCCAATCCGGAAGTGGTCCGGGAGCTGCATGCGGGTATGGACCGCCTGCCCATCGCAATGGTCGACGGCCGAATTGTTTCCGTCGGGGTGTATCCGTCGCGTGGCCAACTGATTCAGAAACTGGGGCTCAAGATTCCCGCCGCCGACAAACCCCACATCACAGTCGGGGCCTGCAGTTGCAAGCCCGGCGAATGCTAACCGGCGCACCGATATGACGCTCCCTGTCGTTACAACTCACCACGTCTTTTTCACCGGCAAGGGCGGCGTCGGCAAGACATCGCTTGCCTGCGCAACGGCGCTGCGATTGGCGGAAAAGGGTAAGACCGTGCTGCTGGTAAGCACCGACCCGGCATCCAATCTCGATGAGGTCCTCGAGACTCAGCTTTCCGGGCAGCCGACGCCGGTTGCTCAGGTTCCAAACCTCCACGCGATGAACATCGACCCGGAACTCGCCGCGAAGGGCTACCGTGAGCGTATGGTGAGTCCTTATCGGGGCGTGTTGCCGGAGGCGGCAATTCGCAGCATGGAGGAACAGTTCTCCGGTGGCTGCACGGTCGAGATAGCTGCGTTCGACGCTTTCGCCGACCTGCTGGGAGGTACTATCACTGCGAAGGCATATGACCACGTCATCTTCGACACCGCACCCACGGGGCACACGTTGCGTTTGCTGACGCTGCCGTCGGCCTGGAGCAACTTCCTTTTGAGGAATACAACTGGCAATTCGTGCCTCGGTCCTCTGGCCGGCCTCGAGCAAAACAGGCAACTGTATGCAGCCGCCGTTGCCCAACTGACCAATCGAGACCGTACTACTGTGGTCCTGGTGGCGCGGCCGGAGGCGTCTGCATTCCGTGAGGCGGAGCGAACCCGTGTCGAAATGGCCGACCTCGGGGTCCGAAATCTGGTGCTTGCAGTCAATGGCATTTTCAAGGCAGCCTCTTCTGACGACGACGTTGCTTGCGCGATGGAAAGACAGCAGGCTGCAGCCATAATGACCATGCCTCAGGGTCTCGCGGCACTGCCGCGAAGCGAGACGGGCTTCATTCCCAAGGGATTGGTTGGGCTCGCCACGATACAGGCGTATTTGCACCCGGAGCAGATTGCCGCGCCCAGGACAGATGTCCAGTTGAGCGTGGAGTTGCCTGGCGGGCTTCTGCCGCTCATTGACGACCTGGAGAAGGCGGGTCACGGTCTTGTCATGACGATGGGCAAGGGCGGCGTCGGCAAGACGACAGTGGCTGCGGCGATAGCGCTGGAGCTGGCGCAGCGCGGCCATGCAGTCCTGCTTTCCACCACGGACCCGGCCGCGCACGTGGCGTGGACGCTCCAGGAATCCCTTCCAGGTCTGAGTGTCAGTCGAATCGACCCAGAACTGGAGGTCAATCGGTATCGCGATGAGGTTCTCGCCAAGGCCGGTGCTCATCTCGACGCCCAGGGGAGGGCGATGCTCGAGGAAGACCTGCGGTCGCCATGCACCGAGGAGATAGCGGTTTTCCGCGCATTCGCGCGAACGGTGGATGAAGCCCGGGACTCGTTCGTGATACTCGATACGGCCCCAACTGGGCACACCATCCTGCTGATGGACTCAGCAGAGGCCTATCATCGCGACGTCATGCGCACACAGGGTGATATGCCCGAAGCGGTTCGTCAGCTTTTGCCGCGTCTGAGGGACCCGCAGTTTACGCACGTGCTTATTGTGACGCTCGCAGAAGCGACCCCTGTTCATGAAGCGGAACGACTGCAAGCCGACCTGCGCCGGGCCCAGATTGAACCGTATGCCTGGGTCATTGACCAGAGTCTGCTCGCAAGCGGCACTCACGACCACGCACTCGCCGAACGAGGGCGCTACGAGGTGCCATTTATCGAACGCGTGATGAAGGAGGATACGAAGAGGGCTGTATTGTTACCGTGGCAGGCGCACCCGCCCGTTGGACTGCACGGGCTCGAAGAGCTGGCTCGTGGACATCGGCCGGTAGAGCAACGGAAAAGGTCGTAGCGGAAAGGTGTACTGGCGGGTAACGGGCATCCTCCCTTGGCTCGTGCTCAAACGAGCACGAGACCGTTTGAAGTGAGGTTGACCCGCTTTGACGGACGGATTTCCGAATGACCCCGAGTCGTACATCGGCAACCACTTCCCCGAGACGCTCGTGATGTCCGCTGGCAGGCCCGCGTTATCGTGCCTTACGCGGGCTTCTCTGCGACGGTGGGCGAGCGCGTAATGGTCGCCTGGGATCGCAGTCGCGAAGCCACCCGCGCCGTGAACGATGCGCTGCCGCTCCGAGCAGGGACACGCCGGACACACGCATTCCCGGTGCAGAGATCCCACAAGCATCTTGCGTCACGGCGTGAAGGTCGAGGTCTGCGCGATGGAAGAGTGGTCTGGGCTTTCGCCGGGCGAGCAACTGCTGTCAAACGCGGCGGACATGAGCGCGGATCCGATCGTCATAGGTGGCTACGGCCGCGCGCGCTTGCAGGAGTTCGTGCTGGGCGGAACGATCCGCACCATCTTGCTTCGATGACGGTGCCCGTTTTGATGTTGCACTGAACGCGCTTTGTCTCTGGACCAACGAGGTCATCCATGTATAGTCGCATTCTTGTACCTATCGACGGCAGCGCGATTGCGAGCCATGCGTTCGATGAGGCGCTGAATATCGCCCGCGCAAACGGATCAGAAGTGCAGCCGCTTTTCGTGATCGATACGCCGCCAGTCGTCAGTGACGCGAGTGCTGCCTTCCATGCCGATATCCGCGACGCGTTCAAGAAGGAGGGCGCCGCGATCGCTGCCGAAGCGGCCGCGCGTCTGGATCAGGCCGGCGTGTCGGGCGCGCCCCGCATCGTCGAAGTCGCGCTGACCGGCGAAGATGTCGCGCACCGCATTCTCAAAAGCGCGCAGGAATACGGCGCCGATCTCGTAGTATTGGGCACACATGGACGGCGCGGATGGCGGCGTCTCGTGCTCGGCAGCGTGGCACAACAGTTTCTGCGCATCGCACGCTGCCGGGTCCTGCTGGTCCCGGCCGGGACGGTCGAAGGGCAGACCGGAGACGCCCCAGACCTGTAGAAACGGCGCTGTCACGTTGTGGTGGACGTCGCGTAAGGTGACGCGATGAAGAAATCGAAAACGCTCTATCATGGTCACCGCTTTCCGGCTGCTGTTATTAGCTGCGCCGTGCGCTGGTATTTTCGCTTCCAACTGAGCCTTCGCGATATCAACGAGTTACTGTTCGAGCGCGGGGTTGTCATCAGTTACGAAACGATTCGGCGCTGGTGCGACAAGTTTGGCGCGGGCTTTGCCCATCGCGTTAAGGCTGCTCGCCGCAAGCCCGGCACCACATGGCATCTGGACGAAGTGTTTGTGACATTGCGCGGCGAGCCTTATCTGCTGTGGCGAGCAGTCGATCAGGGTTCTGGTGAAAATAGGTAAGTCGGTTTAGAAAATCCATATTGGTAGGATGCCTTATCGATTGGACAGGGCGCCATTCCATACGGCGAGCGCGGCGGTATCCTTGAGGCCGAGCTTCGCGAGATCGAACTATCCATTGCGAATACGATGCATCAATTCAATTCCTGAAATCGTGGCCGCAGCACTTTTGAACCGCTTGAAGCCGACTATCGCGTTCGTTCTGGACTTGATGTTTCGATGGCTCGAACACGCTGGCGAGCATGCCGTTGTAGCGAAGCAGCAGTTCGTCAGAAATCGCTTTGCGGAGCGGGACGACTTCGTCGCGGTAGTGCTCGGCTATGTCGTAGTCGGTCACATAGGCCAAATACGATTCGCGAACTTCGGACCGCGTGTTAATCGCGGTCTCGGCGACGCGATTGACCGACTGCATATAAATCGCTTTCGCGCGCGCCACGTTCGAGCCGCCCCAGTTGAAAATGGGAATCTCGACGCTGATTTCGTAGCCCTGTTCGTGGCCATCGGACATCGTAAAATTGTTCTGATACCCGAGGTCCAGCGCGTTGATGAACCGCGTCGCTTTGCTAAGACCCAACGAGGACCCGACGCTTTGCGTCTGCACTCGCGCCGCCTGGATGTCCAGCCGGTTCTGCATCGGGAAGGTTTCAAGGTCGTGCAACTCGGGCCGGTCCTTGGGGATGTCCGGAAGACGGTCGGGCAGCCTGTACTGCGTTTCCGCCCCCCCATAGGCCCATCGTGCGAGTAAGCTTCTCTTGGGCAGCGAAGGACTGCTGGCGCGTCTTTGCGAGTTGAGCGACCGAATCAGCGTAGAAAGCCTGCTCACGCGCGTAGTCGAGCTTGCTGAAATTGCCCGCTTGCTGCATCCGCAGCGCGAGTTCGGCGCCGGCTTCGGCGGAATCCTTCACCTGCCCGGCATGCGCGGCAGACTGTTGCTTTTGCGACCGCGTTGATATAGGCTCGTCGGGTATCGGCAGCCACCTTGAGCATCGCGTCTGCCGCCAGTAGTCTGGTTTGCTCGAAGCGGCGACTCTCGATGTGCGTGGCCAGTGGCAGCGTCAGAACGGTTAACAACCCGAGCGTGAACGTGCGATTGATGCTGAGGTCGTTTCCTCCATGCGTGCGGCTGAAACTGAAGCCTGGATTTGGCAGCCGTCCCGCCTGAACGAGGTCCGCCTCGGAAATGCCGAGCTCGCCGTATGAGGCCTGCAGGCTCCGGATGTTCAGCAGCGCAATCTGGTCTGCGTCATCCATGCTCAGTGGCCTGGAAAGCAGTTCCTGCGTTCGCTTTGCGACAGCGTCCCGGTCTTCGTCGGTCTTCACCAGTACGGCGTCTTTCCCCAGACGCTCGGAAGCGGTCGTCGAAACGGTATTGAAGCCGCCATCCTTTGAAAATGTCGTACATCCGGCCAAGAACGCAACCGCAGTAGCGAAAGCAATGACGCGGCGGCCCAAAAAGATGTGCCTCGTCATTTCGCCGGCACCTCGTGATGGGAGCGGTGCTCGTTATTTTTGGCACCGTTGCCGCCTGACGGCATTTGACCGTGGCTCACCCCGGCTTTCCGGGCGCGGTCGTCACTGCCCGATTCAGCTCCTGCCATGTGGGCGTTTTCTGGTCACGATACGGCTGATGGTCCGCAAACACCGACGGCACGCTGACCGCAGGGACAGATGCCGTCGCGTTGGTCGGGTCAGGAAGTGTGGTAGTGGCGTGCACGAGCGCCGGCAGCAATGCCGCCACGCTGAGCAGCGCTGCGATAAACGTTCGCATGGAGTTTTCTCGTCGTAAACAACCTGGACGGCCGATAGGAGGCCATCAGGTCGAAATTTCGCATCGTAGCGTGAAGCCGCGACAGAAAAACTAGACGAGAGAGGTTCGGGGAGGTCGTTCGATGCCGTCAGTCAGAAACGACGCGACACGGTCAGATGGGGGAACGGAACAGCAAAATGAACTACGTCGGCAGATGCCGCCACTGTGGGGGTACCCGGCAAGGCCGCGCCGACACAACCCCGTTTCCACATCCCGCTCATCGAACCGGACATGCAGATCTCCCGCATCCGGCTCTCGGACAAGACATCACGCCTTCGTACACGGCAGGTTCACAACCATGGACCGGTCAGACGCACGAGACCGAAGTGCCCGTAGAGGTGTGAGGATGGATAACTCCCACCCCTAGAACGTAGGACCTTGTACTTGTTGCGTAACCACCGACGCAACCGCGTAGCGGTGTAGCTGTCGAGCGCCCGATACGCGCGTCTGTCCGAGCCTACCTTGAAGTAGTTCGCCCAGCCGCGCAGCGTGCGGTTCAACCTGCCCACCAACTCCGTGGTCTCTTGCCACGCCGTCTTGAGGGCGGTCATCGCATGAATCTTTTCGACCATGCGCCGAATACTCTTCTTCGACGGACGCATGCCCATACGGGCCTTGCCAGTCGTCGCAGAGTACAGCCGCCCAAACGTGTAACCCAGGAAGTCGAATTCGACCTCCGGCACCTTGCAGATTTGTGTCTTCTCCTCGTTGACCGTCAGCTTCAGCTTGCTCATGATCTCGCGCAGTCGCGACAACGCTTCTTTAGCTTTGCCTCGCTTGCACAGGATCACCAGATCGTCCGCGTAGGTCACGATTCGACTGCCAAGACTTCGCTCAAGCCCAAGCTTCTTCCACGCCAACACAAACCGGCGCATGTAAATATTCGCCAGCAGTGGTGAGATTACGCCGCCTACAATGTTGCATACTTTTCACTCCGTCGCCTGAGTCATTCGAATTCTCGCTGTCGAGAACCTGAGGCTGTGGGTCGACACGGAAGACAACGACGATTTCATCCTTGTGGATTTCGACGCGCCTGACCAGCCCCAGAACGATCTTGCGCTTCATTTCAAGATCGATCGTATCCAGCTTTTCGGTGACGGCGTCTGCAAATTCCTCGAGCCGGTTGATGACCAGGAACAGCTCGCTTTGCACCACCCCATGGCGACGGGATTCCTGGATCTGCCCGTCAATCTGTTCGAGCCGGTTCTTCAACTGCTGTATCTTCGGCTCGAAGTCCGTCTTGTCGATAATGCCGTCAGCGTAGCTGTCGATCAGCCGGGACTTGCCTTTTTCCAGCTGAAGCCGCTGCTTTTCCAGACTGGCCGTGTCGAAGCTACTCTTTTCATTGCGCTCCATCATGTCCAGTCGACGTTCATATTCGTTCTTCAGTCGATCCGGATGCCTGAGCAATTCAACGACCTGCTGCCATACCAGATCATCAAGTCTGTCGGTTCGTACCTGGAAATTGTCACAGATGCGGTGGCCGCCGAAACGGTAAGCATCGGTTCCAACACAGCGGTAATAAGCGTAGTCCCGCTGATGCCCCTTGGCTGCAGCCTTGCTCACTTTCTTTGCGTAATAGGCGTAACGGCACTGGCCGCAGACCGTCAACCCCTGCAGCAGGCGTAGCGGCGCACTCCCGCGCCTCTGGCGCGCCAGCTTGCGGTTCTCGGTTAGCTGCCCCTGAGCCGACTGGAACAGTGCCTCGCTGACGATCGCCGGCACCGGAATCTCGATCCAGTCCTGCCGGTCGGTACGTGTTGTCGAGTACGGCTTTCGGGGCACGTCGGCGCTGTGACGCTGGGCACGCACTCGTACCTGCAGGTGATCGCGCGACTGGGTCTTGCCGAAGGCGGCCCGCCCCATGTAAGCCGGGTTACGCAAGATTCCCCACACTACGCTGCGGTCCCAGTACGGCTTGCCCGACGCCGTCACAGTATCCGATTCGGTAAGGCGGCGTACCACCTCCCCTATGCTCAGGCGTTCCTTCCCACCCACTCGAAGATCGCTCGGACCGTTGCAGCCTGGGGCAGTTCGATCACGTACCGGGCCGGCGTTCCGTCGAGCTGCCGGCGGACGTAGCGGTAGCCATAAGGTGCTCCGGACAGCACATTGACGCTACCGCGTTTTGCACCATGAAGCTTGCCACGGCGGTGGCGCTCGGCGATCTTCGCCCGCTCGTATTCCGCGATCATGCCCTGCATCTGCAATAGCAGAGACTCTTCCGGCGTCGTACCGATCGCGTGATTGAGGAACACCACCTGGACGCCGCAGCCTGAGAACTCTTCCATCAGCAGCGCCTGGTGCGCATATTTGCGCGCCAGCCGGTCTGGCGACAGGATGTACAACTGATCGATCGTTCCGATCGCGGCACAGTCCCTGAGGCGCTCCAGCTGTGGTCTGATCAGCGTCGCGCCACTCACGCCGGCGTCAATAAAACACATGTCGTCGACGATCTGCGCGCCGTCAGCCGAAATGCGCTCCTTCAATGCCGCGATCTGGCTGTCAATGGTGCCGCGTTTGCTTTGCTGTTCCGAGGATACCCGCGCGTAGAGAGCGATCATTGCAGCGGTGCTCATTGTTTCCCCCGCCTGGTAGCCGTTCGTTTCGGTGACGCCAGCTTCAAAACCCGCTCCGGCGACGTGGTGCGTGCGCGTATTGGGCTGAGCTGCTCGTACGTCTTCTGCAGCTGCTCGCCGGCAAAGCGGTTCGGCTCGAAAGCGAGACGCACCTGCCAGTGCTTACGTCGTCCTCGTGTCATTGATGTGTCTCCCGGTCGGCGGGAGCAACGGCCTCGAGGACGAGCACCGCATCGACGTCAGGACATCCTCTGGACCACGGCGCCAGACACTCCCTCGAAATGCGCAGGCCCCATATTACTCGCGAGTTTGCTATGTTGTTGCCGGGGCTATGGGCGAACCTTGCGGAATACCTCGCCTGCTGTTCCGGGCTTGCGTCGTGCGTTTCTTCCGGCCTCGGTGATCGGTTTCTTCAACGGAGCACTCCAACCACATCTTGATCAGATGCAGCACGCGCCGATCGACGATGCGTCGCGCAAGCGACAACATCAAATCGGCGTGGGGAATACTTCCGAAGTAGTCCGCCAAGTC
>NZ_FCNW02000082.1 GCF_001544475.1 Caballeronia humi
CGCGTGGCGGAAGCGCTGGAATACGGCATGGTCGGCATCAATACCGGTTTGATTTCGAACGAAGTCGCGCCGTTTGGCGGTGTGAAGCAATCGGGTTTAGGTCGCGAAGGCTCGCATTACGGCATCGATGATTATGTCGTCATCAAGTATTTGTGTATGGCGGTTTAAGCAGGGCGCGCTTGTGCAAAAGGGAGGGTAAGCGTGCAGTTACGAATTCAAGGTGATCCGGTAACGGTGAAGCGACTTAGGACGTTTTCGATTCGAACTCTTGGCCCGCCAAGTGTCGCATCCTTCCCACCTTTTTGCTGATGCTTTCGGATCGCCGGCGATATTGCATCGTGAAGACGACGGATTACAGCGAGCGGACAAGGCATTCACTGGTGAGAAGCTCCCACTAGGGCATTGACCGGCGAAGACTATGAGCGCTTGCTCGAATTTCGCAAGCGCTCTCTACGCTTCTACCACTCCGTTCCTTGTTAGGCAATGCCGCTTGCCGACGTCACGCGAAGCGTGTTCGAGAGCCCATCCTACGTCTCAGCGTCTATACGCCATTCGACGTCTCATGCAGCATTCGTGCCCGCGCGACAATCGACCAAGACGCTGTCCACTCGCTCGTTTTCGTGCGCCCCGCTTGCTCAGATCGTCGCGAAATAACCCTTCACCGCGTCGATGAACGTATCGATATCCGCCCGCGACACATCCCGATGTGTAACGAACCGCGATGCATAAAGCATCTGGGTGAGAATGCCGCGCTCCTTGAGCCACGCTTCGAGCGGCACGCAATGCGCTTCCGGAATGCGCGCGAAGACCATGTTGGTGGCCTGCGACTGAATGCTGATGCCGTCGATCTGGCTCAACCCTTCGGCCAGACGCGCGGCGTTGGCGTGATCCTCGGCGAGTCCTTCGATGTGATGGTCCAGCGCATACAGACATGCCGCCGCGATCACGCCCGCCTGCCGCATTCCGCCGCCCAGCACCTTGCGCCACCGATGGGCGACCTCGATCAACGAGCGGCTGCCCACGAGCACTGAGCCGATTGGCGCGCCCAGACCCTTCGAGCAGCAAATGGAAATCGAATCGAACGGCGCCGTGAGTTCACCGACCGGCTTCCCCGATGCCACCGCTGCGTTGAAGACACGCGCGCCATCAAGGTGTGTCGCCAATCCGCATTCGCGTGCGAGTTTCGTCGCGGCTTGCACGTATTCTTCCAGCAGCAGCTTCCCGCCGATAGTGTTTTCGAGTGTGAGCAAACGCGAGCGCGCGAAATGATCGTCGATAGGCTTGATCGCGCCGATGATCTTTTCCAGCGGCAGCGAGCCGTCGGGCGCGTTTTCGATCGGCTGCGGCTGAATGCTGCCGAGTACGGCCGCGCCGCCGCCTTCGTACTTGTAGGTGTGCGCGGCCTGCCCCACGATGTATTCGTCGCCGCGCGCGCAATGCGCCATCAAAGCCGCGAGGTTGCTTTGCGTGCCGCTCGGAAAGAACAGGCCCGCTTCCTTGCCAGTGCGCTCGGCGAGCGCGTTCTGGAGTCGGATGACAGTGGGGTCGTCGCCCCAGACGTCATCGCCGGTTTCGGCTGCAGACATGGCGGCGAGCATCGGCTTGCTCGGACGGGTGACTGTGTCGCTGCGAAGGTCGATCATGCGGGCTTCCCTTTCCCTGGTCCTCATCGAGAAGCGCTATGGTACATAAGGTGCCCAAAGCCCGTCCGGTATTTGTTGCGTAAGCGCTACCTAACACGCACGCAGCAGGGCTCCTGAGATGTCGAATTGACAGACCACCGAGCCACGCGCTACACGTATCAAATTCTTTCAAATAGCGCACGCGGACGGTCTTTGGCGGTGCTCGCCAAGACCCGCAATCCGCTCACCAACTGCTCGCGGCTGCTTGCGCACGCGAGATTGATCCGCACGCCGTGCTCGATCTCCGAACGGTCCACCGCAACCGCCGACGACGGCATGACAACGACGCCGCGCGCTTTGGCATTCGCGGCGAAATCATCGGCTCGCCAGGGTAGCGGCAGCTTTAGCCAGGCGAATATGCACGCCGGGTCGGTCTGCAGCAGGTCCGGCGGTAACAGTTCCCGCGCCAGGTGCTGTCGCGCGCGAATTTCCGTGAGCTGAGCATCCATGATGTGCTGCGCGGTGCCATCCTCGATTCCCTTACTCACAGACTACTCGCGTTTTCCCGGCGTCAGACGCTCGATCCCAAACCGACGGATATAAATCGCTTGATCGGCAACCTCGAGGATCTGATCAGGCGGACGGTGAGTCCGTCAGTCATTGTCGATGTGGTCGGCGCGGGAGGTCTCTGGCTCACGGAAATCGATGCGTCGCAACTGGAAAACGCGTTGCTAAATCTGTGTATCAACGCGCGAGACGCGATGGCGCCCAATGGCGGAAGGTTGACCATCGAGACGGCCAACCAACGGCTCGACGTACGCGCGGCGGCCAAACTGGACGTGGGGGCCGGCCAATACATCTCCATCAGCGTGACAGATACTGGCTGCGGCATGTCGCCCGAGACGATTTCCCGCGCGTTCGATCCGTTTTTCACGACCAAGCCGATGGGGCAAGGCACCGGACTCGGACTGTCCATGGTCTACGGCTTCGTGCGTCAATCGGGAGGTCAGGTGCATGTCCACTCGGAGACAGGCCATGGAACAACCATGAGCCTGTACCTTCCGAGGTATGTCGGTGGCATTGAAGCTGAATCGGCGCACGTTCCGTCCGAGCCCCTCGAGCCGCACACGGAGGGGAAATGCGTACTGGTCGTTGAAGACGAAGAAGCGATTCGAGAGATCATCGTCGAGTTGCTGACGAGCGAGGGCTACATCGTTCTGTCCGCTTCGAGCGGCGTCGATGGACAGAAGATCTTTGAATCCGGCCGCAAGGTCGACTTGCTTCTGACCGATGTCGGACTTCCGGGAGGCATGAATGGCCGGCAGTTGGCGGACGCCGCACGCGTCGCGTGTCCTGAACTCGCGGTGATCTTCATGACAGGCTATGCTGAAGCCACCGTTGTGGGAAATGAATTTTTGGGCCGCGGAATGGCAGTTGTTACGAAGCCCTTTGACCTGGGCGCATTGATCATCAAGATCAGGGGATGATCGACGACCCCAGCAGGATGCCTTGATGTGGAGTCGCACCACTGGGGCATTCGCAAGTATGCATGCGGCAGTGCCATCGATAAATCCAAAAAAGCATAGCATCTATACAGCGCCCGATCGAAGTACTCAAGATGCCCGCGATGCTCTAGAAAGGTCCCGAGGGGCTTGTCGGATTTTTATTAGAATGTCTTCCGAAAGGGACCATTTGCTGCCCTGATACGCTTGCACGATGGATTTTCATTGAGGCGGCGGCCGTGGCATGAAACGCGACGGGACTTAGGGACTTGAGCGCGGTGGCGCGTATGCTCCCGCTTTGTCGACAGTTCGCGTCGATGGAATGCGTTCTGCAGGATGGGGCTGAAGCGCTTTCAAGGATAGACACCGGCTCTTCGATCATCGATTCGGACAGCGGTTGAGCGTCGTTGCGGGTAATGCCGCGCCCACAACCGTCTTTGTAATCGGGTCGGGATATCGTCGTCCGCTGCCGAGGAACTGGACCAAATATGCGCACTTGTATCTCGTAAGCGCTCTACGCGTCGAATCTCCCTCAGCGCAGCGAGGATTACGAGGCGAAGCCCATCTAACAGTTCACCCTCCGAGCCCTAGACGGACAGTTCGCGCGAGCTCATCAAGCTGGAACGGCTTGCGAAGGATCGCAAAGTTCTTCTGACTGTGCTTCGACATATCGATGTCCGCGTAACCCGTCGCGAGAATCACGCGCAGGTCGGCGCGGAGCTTTCGAGCTTGTTCGATCACGTCGACGCCGTTCATGCCGGGCATCGCAAAATCGACCATCAAAAGGTCGGGATTATCTGCAGAAAGTCGTTTAAGACCGCTCGGCCCGTCGGGAGCTTCGGTGACCGTGTACCCCAGAGTCTTGAGGCATTCGACCAGCATCGTGCGTACGTCCTCATCGTCCTCGACGACCAAAATCCGCTTTGCACTGGTTGCGTTTTGCTCGGCATTAACGAGCGTTGTAGTCTCTGACACTTCCTTCGCGCCCAGCGGAAGCCAGAGTTCCACTGTGGTGCCTGCTCCCGGCTGGCTTTCGATACGAGCCGTACCCCCGGCCTGCCGGGCGATTCCGTAGACCTGGCTCAGCCCCAAACCTGTTCCCTTGCCGATTGGCTTGGTCGTAAAGAAGGGATCGAAGACGTCGGCCAATGACGACATGCCGGCGTGCTGCATGCCCGCCCCGGCACCGTGCGCGAAGACATATAGGGCTCGCGCGTCCGCCGGCACTCGGAGGAGCGCAGAGACCTTAGAGCCGTCGGGCAGTGCCAGGGAAAGCGATTCTGGGTCGTCCATCGTATTCAGGTTCTGTCGTTGTGGCCTTTGCGCCGATGCATCAATGAGGCATCGGAGAGCGTTTGTGGCGGCCTCCAGCAGGGCTTTGCGCAGGTGGAGTTTGCCGGCCAATCCATGGAGCGCGCCCATCGTGAACGGCGCCGCAGTCGCGATGTGTCGGTTGACGACCGCAAGCCCGACCGCAACGTGATCCGCGCTTTGAGACATTTGCGAAATAGCACGCCTGCATCATTGTCAGCGAGCGGTTACGACACTGCAATCAGCGTCAAAGGAAGTTCTCGAAGGGCAGTTCATCTATCTGGCTCTCTGGAAGAGCATGTCCGGCAAAAAAAATTTCTGGGTTCGGCCATCTACGGATGATGGTCCACACCCTCACGATGACGTTCGAACGTCGCGCCCGTCCCGAAAGCAGCCGTCCATATGATACTGCGTCGAACGACACAAGCGGATCGGGTGCGCTGCTGGCGGTTGGTCGGCGCATTTTGCCGCGGCCTGTACGTGGGAACCCTCCAGTTTTTGGACTGGCTGGGCGTAGACTTGTGGTACGTCGTTACATAGGTTCAAAGTGCGTAGCCTCCCGCGATTGATAGGCGGTCAATTCTGTACGAGGGCGTACCGGCAGGCGAACTCGGTGAGGCGCAGTCAACTTAATTCCGCTCGCTGTCGAATTTCGGCTATCTCGTGTCGGTACGTCGTTCCAACTCCCGACCGGGCGGGTCCCCGATGGCAACAACTATGCACGTCAATCCCTGGCGGCGTCTCTTGCGATCCTCACGGGGCTACGCGGTATGATCGCCGTCGCAAGCTGCCTGAATAGCGCGGTCTATACCGCATAGCATCGTTCTCGCTCGTTACGTCCACCACCGATTCGTCGATCCTGCCAATGTGGTCCTTGCCTCGAAGATGTTGGCCTTCGCCGGGTGCGCCGCGAACTACATTGCATCCAAGTACGTGTTTAACACGCTGCCCGCCACGCCTCTGCGTTGGCTAAAGCAAAGTCGTGAATAGTGTCGATGCCAATTGAGCGCATCCACCGCTACAAGCCGTAAGCATGAATCTTGTGATCGGCGCCTGCGACGAAGAGTTGTCCATTGACGACCGTCGGCGACGTGAAGATGCCTCCCGTGACGCGGTCCGCATCGGGCAGGTTGTTGGTAACCCAAAGTTGTGCGCCACTCTGTGCATCGACTGCGAATACCTCACTTCCGATGCCGTCGGCGTAGTAAACAACACCGTTCGCGACGATGGGTGAGATCGACGGATTCTGTCCAGCCGAGTTCACGCCTACCGGCAGATTCCAAGCGATCGCGACCGAGCAGTCCGATTGAACCGACAACGCAACTAGGCCGTGCCGGACGATCCCCGAACTCGAATCGACCGGATTCCCAAGATAGATTCGATTGAGCACCGGATCGAATGCCGGCAGACCGATGAAATTGCCCGCCGGTGTGCTGCGGCCGATCTGAAAAGAATAGATGGTACCGTCGGCAAGCGTATTGCTGTCGTAGATGTATAGCCTGCCGGTCTTCTGCATCGCGGCCAGCATCGGATGACATGCGGCGGTCTGAAAGAGCAGGGGCGTTGCGCCGAAGTCCACGTCGATGGTGGTCGAGAGCGGCGGCGCGTTGGCCGCATCGAGCGTCAGGTCCGCCGTGAGCCTGACGACGTGTTCGGCGTAAGGAGCGTTCTGCGCATTAGGAAACGCGTGCCCGGTGGCGGTGTACACCCATCGACCGTTCGGCGAGATCGATACACCGCCCGGACCCCAAATTCCGCCGCCATCCGGACCGGTCGCGCCCGTCGTGTACCACCTTTGCAGTATCGCGCCGTTCGTCGTCGATACACGCACGATCTGGCCATGATAAGGTCGCACGTCGCATGGGCTGGCGGTGGCGATGTAGATATCGGAGCCGCTCAGCGTCGGACTGCCGAACACAATCGTCTTCGGCGAGGCGTTTGCTGCGTCGTCGCGCGTCACGCTTCAATCAGTGGGTGAGCGAAGGGGTGCGATATGGCATCAACTTTCTTGCCGAGGATCAGCGCGCCTTGAGCGGGCATTTCGGGGGGCGGCCGGTTGAGGGAATCGAGGAGCCGTTTTGCGAACAGCAGGGCACACCATTGCTCAATGGAAGCCTCGTACAGATTGTCGTGCGTACGGTAGACGTACATCCCGCCGGGGATCATCTGCTCTATATCGCTGAAGTCGAGTCACTACGTTTTGGTCAACAGCGCCGTCCGCTGATCTTCTATAGCGGCAAATACCAACAAGTCCATACTCACACGCCGATGATCACGGCGAGCGGTTGTGTCGAGGGCTGGTAGGGGCGAGAGATACGGCGACCCACCGAGTCGGGCGGATGTTCGGCTTAGATCGGCGTGCAGGTGCGAGACTGGTTGACGGTGATTTCGTCGCGCAGTTGAAAGGGGCGTGCGGAGGAGCAAATGGATAGGAAATCAAGTTCTTTACGGTTAGTTATCCAGAAATGGTTCGAGGTGAGTCCGACTGTGACGCCGCATATCAATCGGCTTGTTCGCGGACCTTCGGGTCCACGCCGTTACTTGGCTGTCGAGGCGTTGCGATCCGCAGATGCAGTGTGCATTTATTTTTTTCGGCATCGCGACGGCTCTTGGCAAGTGTTTCCCGCTGATCCTGAGCGCCCGACATTCGGCGTGTATTTATCGACGAACTGAATCGTCGAGAGCTGGAGCGACTCAAGGCAGCAATTGCCAATCGACAGTAGAGCAGTCACCGCGACGAAGGCCATCGGGGTTCGGCGGCCCTGACTTAACAAATGTTTCAAATATGAGCATATCAATATGAAGTCAGATCCTATTGAACTGTTGCGTGGCATCGAGCGGCAGCCTAAAGAACGCGACGCGGACGAGCAGGAGACCAGCGAATGGCTGGATGCGTTGGAAGGGGTGGCGCGTGTGGCGGGGGTAGACCGCGTCACGTTCCTGCTGCAGCGGCTTGCCGAGCACGCGAGCCATCTGGGTGTGTCGCCCGCTGCGCATCCCTATTCGCTGTACCAGAACACCATCGCGCTAGAGGCCCAACCGGCCTATCCGGGCGATCTCGCGATGGAAGAGCGCATCACCTCGATCATCCGCTGGAACGCGCTGGCAATGGTCGCGAAGGCCAACAAGGCATATGGCGAGCTGGGCGGGCACATCGCGAGCTACGCGTCCGCAGCCGAGATCTTCGAGGTGGGATTCAACCACTTCTTCCACGCCGATAGCGAATCCGCGAAGGGCGACCTGGTCTACTTCCAGCCGCACTCGGCGCCCGGTGTTTATGCGCGAGCCTTTCTCGAGGGCCGACTCGATGAGGAACATCTGAACCGCTATCGCCAGGAAGTCGACGGCGGCGGACTGTGCTCCTATCCACATCCGTGGCTGATGCCCGAGTTCTGGCAATTCCCGACCGGCTCGATGGGCATCGGTCCGATCAGTTCGATTTACCAGGCGCGCTTTCTGCGCTACCTAGAACATCGCGGCCTAGCCGATACGAGCCAGCGCCGCGTGTGGGGCGTGTTCGGTGACGGCGAAATGGACGAGCCGGAGTCGATCGCGGCGCTCTCGCTCGCCGCGCGCGAGAAGCTCGACAATCTCACCTTCGTGATCAACTGCAACCTGCAGCGGCTCGATGGGCCGGTGCGCGGCAACGGCCAGATCATCCAGGAACTGGAGTCGATTTTCACGGGTGCCGGCTGGAATGTGATCAAGGTGATCTGGGGCTCGGACTGGGACGTGCTCTTTGCGCGGGACCACAACCACGTGCTGTTGCGTCGTTTCGCCGAAACGGTGGACGGCCAGTATCAGACCCTCGGCGCGAATGACGGCGCGTACAACCGGACTCACTTTTTCGATCTCGATCCGGAGCTGCAGGCGCTGGTGTCGCATATGTCACCCGCTGAGATTGATGGATTGCGTCGCGGCGGGCACGATTTCCGCAAGCTGTATGCCGCTTTTGACGCGGCATCGAAGCATCGCGGCGGGCCCACCGTCATTCTCGCCAAGACCAAGAAGGGCTTTGGCATGGGTCACGCTGGCGAATCGCGCAACACCTCGCATCAGCAGAAGAAGCTCGACGTGGACGCGCTCAAAGCGTTCCGAGACCGCTTCGCGCTGCCGCTGGACGACGAGGCGGTAGCCGAGATGCGCCTCTATAAACCTGCCGACGACAGCCCGGAGCAGCGCTACCTGCACGCACGGCGCGCAGCGCTGAACGGCTATATGCCCAAGCGCACCACGCGCGCGCCATCTGTGCCGGTGCCGCCGCTCGCCAGCTACGCGAAGTTCGCGTTGGAGCCTGACGCGCGCGATATCTCGACCACCACCGCGGCGGTGCGTCTGTTCACCAACCTGCTCAAGGACAAGGAACTCGGCCCGCGCATCGTGCCGATCGTCGCGGACGAGGCGCGCACCTTCGGCATGGCGAATCTGTTCAGGCAGGTGGGTATCTACTCGCCTCTGGGACAGCTGTACGAGCCAGAGGATGCGGGCTCGATGCTGTACTACAAGGAATCCAAAGACGGACAGCTGCTCGAGGAAGGCATCACCGAGGCCGGCGCGATATCGTCCTGGGTAGCTGCGGCGACCTCCTACAGTGTGAACGGCGTGGCAATGCTGCCGTTCTACATCTACTACTCGATGTTCGGCTTCCAGCGTGTGGGCGATCTGATCTGGGCCGCGGCCGATCAGCGTGCGCGCGGCTTCCTGATCGGTGCGACCGCAGGCCGCACGACGCTCTCGGGCGAAGGTCTGCAGCATCAGGACGGCACCAGCCACCTGATCGCCTCGAGCGTGCCGAATTGCCGGGCCTAAGATCCGGCGTTTTCCAGCGAAGTGGCCGTGATTGTCGATCACGGCAGCCGCCGCATGCTCGAGGAACAGCACGACGAGTTCTATTACCTCACGGTCACCAACGAGAACTACGCGCAGGCGCCGCTCGACGCGGATGCGCATGCTGACGTCATCAGGGGCATGCGGCGCTTTGGTGCGCGCGGTAAGGAAGGCGTGACGCCCGCGGTGCGCCTGCTTGGCTCGGGCGCGATCCTGCGTGAGGTCATCGCGGCCGCGGATCTGCTGGCAGCCGACTGGGACATTGCCGCCGAGATCTGGAGCGTGACCAGTTTCTCCGAGCTGGCGCGCGACGCACGGAGCGTCGAACGCGATGCGATGTTCGGTGCGCAGAGCGCGGCGCAAAGCCATGTGGCGCGCTGTCTGGCTGGCGATGCGCCGGTGATTGCCGCAAGTGATTACGTGCGCGCCTATGCCCAGTTGATCGCCTCCTATATCGAGGCGCTGTACATCGCGCTCGGCACCGACGGGTTTGGGCGCAGCGATACGCGCCCGGCGCTGCGACGCTTCTTTGAGGTGGACCGGTACCACATTGTGCTGGCGGCGCTGTCAACAATTGATCGCGCGAAGCACGCTCAGGCACTGCAACGCTACGACATCGAGATCGGGCCGGACGCGCCCTGGAACCGCTAGTCCAATGAATCGCCGCACTAAAGGATCTGCTCTGACGCGGACCTCACCTGGATTCACCCGAAGAGAGGAGACATAGCATGAGTACAACGCAAGCATCGCAATCGGCACAAGCGGCGCAGTCGGCGCAGTCGGCGCAGCCGCAGGCGTCCGGCACGGCCGAGCGTGTCGTGCCGTTCAAGATGGCGCATCTGGTCTACCGTTGCCGCCAGCGCGACGAGACGGTGGCCTGGTATCTGCAACTGTTCCAGGCGCATGTCGTGTTCAAGGACGACGTGCTCACTTTCATCACCTACGACGACGAGCATCATCGTCTGGCGTTTTTCAACATGCCTGATATCCCGCCAAAGGGCGAAGACATCGCAGGGGTGCACCACGTCGCCTACAGCTTTCGCACGATCGGCGAGCTCCTTCAGACCTACGTGCGCGTCAAGGCTGCGGGGATCCTGCCTTACTGGTGTATCAATCACGGCCCGACCACCTCGCTCTATTTCCATGACCCGGAAGGTAACCATATCGAGTTCCAGGCCGATAACGGCGACGATCCGGGCGCGTATTTCCATTCGGAAGACTTTGCGAAGAACCCGATCGGCGTCGAATTCGATCCCGACCAACTCGTCAGCATGTGGCAAGCGGGCGCGACCGACGCCGAATTGAGCAAGGTCGGCGCAGCGACGACCGGCAAATCCAGCTTTTAACAAACGGAACGCTCTGATGAAACTCGTGACATTCTGCCTGCCGGACGGCAGGCCGGAGATCGGTGCGCTTGTCGATGGCGGCATCATGCAGATTTCGAAACACCTCGCCGATGCGCCCAACTACATGATCGGACTGATCGAAGGATGGTCGGCATTCAGGGACCGTCTGCAGGCGTTGACGGCGAGCGCACCTGTCGATCACGTGCTTGATGCGGTCACGCTGCTCGCACCCGTGCCGCGCCCACCGAAGATCCTCGGTATCGGCCTGAACTATGCGGACCATCTTGCCGAGTCCGGCATGGACAAACCTGCCGATCAGTTGTGGTTCGCCAAGATGCCGACCTCCGCCACGGGCCCGTTCGCGCCGATCGATCTGCCGCGCGTATCGGAACAGCTCGACTACGAAGCCGAACTCGCATTCGTGATCGGCAAACGCTGCCGGCACGTGCCGCGCGTGCGCGCTCATGAGGTGATTTTTGGTTATTGCGTGGCCAATGACGTGAGCGTGCGCGACTGGCAGGTGCGCACTTCCCAGTTCATGCTTGGCAAATCGTTCGACACGCATGCGCCGTTCGGGCCATCAATCGTCACCGCCGACGAAATCGCCGACCCGCATTCGCTGGGCATCCGCTGTTTCGTGAACGGGGAAAAGCGTCAGGATTCCAACACCCGCGAACTCATCTTCAACTGCTTCGAGCAGGTCGAGCACCTCTCCAAGGTAATGACCCTTGAGCCGGGTGACCTGATTCTTTCCGGCACGCCGGGTGGCGTCGGTGTCGGCAGCAAACCGCCGCGTTGGTTACGTGCGGGCGATCGCGTCAAGGTAGAGATCGACGGTATCGGTGCAATCGAGAACATCGTGCAGACCGAAGCCAAGTGATCCCGATAGCTGCAATGGAGAAAGGAATGAACGAAGCAGACGTCCAGCAGGAAGTCATCCGACTCGAGCAGGCGCGTTGCCGGGCCCTCATTGAGGCAGACATCGGTTCACTGGAGAAGCTCGTGTCTGACGACGTGGTTCATGTGCATGCGAACGGAAAGACGGACGACAAGGCAGCGTATCTGTCGATGGTCGAAAAACAAATCCG
Source organism: Caballeronia humi (assembly GCF_001544475.1). Lineage (GTDB taxonomy): Bacteria > Pseudomonadota > Gammaproteobacteria > Burkholderiales > Burkholderiaceae > Caballeronia > Caballeronia humi. The sequence goes on from NZ_FCNW02000082.1 coordinate 11,697, forward strand.
CTTCCTGGAAGCAAGTCGCCAGGAACTCGACGTCCGGGTCTACGGCGACGCTGCGATCGCGACCGGGCGGCTCGATCAAGTCATCGAACTGAAACAGACCGCGCAGCGAATCAACATGCACGTGATGACCACCCAGGTCTGGGTGAAACGCGACGCGATCTGGCAGCAAGTGAGCCAGTCACAATGTCAAATTGGAGGATTCGATCTGGACACCCAGCTTGTGGGGAATCCGAGGCATTGAAGATCTCGGCGGTGGATATAAGACCGTATTCGAATTTCAGTCTCAATTTTCCGTTAACAACGGTGCAGGAATTCCCGGACCCGGCGCCAACTTCGACCGTCAAGCCTTCGTAGGTGTGGAGAAAACCGGGCTCGGACGAATCTCGTTCGGCAAGCAGTTCAACCTGATGGCGGACTTCTTGTTTTTCCCGCCTGCGATGCTGGATGGTGCCTTCATGTATGGGGGGCTATACAACATGCGTCAGGGTCCATTCGCTGCGCTTGAGATCCCGCAGAACCCGACTGGCGCGTTTGACTTCGACCAGACTGCGGGAACCTCCCGGGTCTCGAACTCGGTAAAGGTGACTTCAGTGTCCTTCGCGGGTCTGCGCGTGGGCGCGATGTATGGATTCGGAAATAGCCCTGGCTCATTGTCTGCCGATAACACTATCGGCTTCGGCGTTAACTATACGATCGAAGGCTTCGGCGCGGGGGCGGCCTACAACGAAACAAAATATGTGTCGCTCAACGAGGGCCACGACGGTATTCGTAACTTCGGTGCGGGCGTCAGCCAGACACTGGGAAAATTCTATCTGAACGCGTTATACACAAACACACGGAACACATTGACCGGCGGCGTGATTCACGCGACGCAGGTTGGCGCGCTCTACTCTTTCATGCCTGATCTGCGTTTGGGGGGCAACTATCAATACATGAAGGGCAATGCCACGTTGACCAACAACAAGGCGCAACAGGTAACGACCACCGTCCAATACTTTTTGTCCAAGCGAACCGTGATTTACGCCGAGGCAGCCTATCAATGGACTGGCGGCGACGTTGAAGGTAGTCATAACGCCTGGATCAACGGGGAAGGTCCGTCGAACACCACCCATCAACTCGTAGGTCGTGCAGGGCTTCAAACGACGTTCTGAGGATGTGCGATGCGAGCCAGTCAGTTGCAACCCGGCCGTTATCTCTCGGCTGTTACGCAGCAGTAGCTAGCCCAAAAAGAAAGGATAAGCGCGGAACACCGCCTACGAACGGGGCGCCGTTGTAATCGTCGCGCCGCGTCCGGGATTGTTATGGGTTGAGGGACGGTTGCTTTTCAAACTGACACCCCGACTGCGAGAAACTCTTCTACTGATTCCCGTTGGCCGGCCTGCGTCATGCGGGTTTTTCAGTAGCAAAGGACTCGATCGCTCATTGTGCCCACGCGGTAAGCAACGAACACCCGCATACAAGTGCATTGTCGAACGGATCAGATTGGCTTACCGGAAGGTCGATCCCTGGAAGGGAAAAGATCTTTACTTTTTAACGGTATTAGAAAATGGAGACGGGTGTGTGGATATAGCAAAGAATATGAAGGTTGTCATGCGTGTCGCTGAAACAGGTAGTTTCACAGCGGCGGCAAAGCTTTCTGACATTGCGACCGGCCAAGTATCCCGGATCATTTCCGAGATGGAACTCCATCTTCGTACCCGGCTGCTCATCCGAACGACGCGCAAGGTAGTTCTGACGGAGGCGGGGCAGCGTTACCTGCGAGCCGCGGATCAATGACGACATCAGCATTTGGCTGCCGCAACAAGCAAGTCGCGCGCTCAAGCGGCCGATCGGTAGACCTTGAACTATGGTCGACGACCTTCTTTTCAGCAAAATAACGCCTGAAGCAAAGCTATCTCCACGCGAGCTTGACTGTCTCTATGCAACGCTGACATATGCGATCTCGCATTGCACGCATATGTATCGGCGAATTGGTTGGTTGTTCCTGCGGCGCGCGTTTGATTTCATGAGCGACGTCACCGACCAACAGGAGAAACGCCATGAGCGCAGTGCTCGACCAGCCGTCGTCGCAATCCGCCAATCCCCATCAGGAGCTTCGGGTCCGACGCTACAAGCCGCTTGTCGGCGCCGTGATAGAGAACGTCGATCTGTCGCAGCCGTTGAGCGAGGAGAATCGACGCGACTTGAATCAGGCGCTCGTCGATCACGGCGTGATCTTCATTCGCGAGCAGACCCTCTCGCCAGCGCAGCACGTCGGGCTGGCAAAGGTTTTCGGCAACCCCATTCGCAAGAACATCTATTTGCCAGCTGTAGCGGAGTACCCGGAAATCGAGGTGATCGCACACAGTGACAAGACTCGCTCGGGCGGCACGGATAACTGGCACGTCGATGTGTCATGGCAACTGCAGCCGCCCAAGGCAACCGTTCTGCATGCGCAAGAGATTCCGGAAGGAGGCGGCGGCGATACCATCTGGACCTCGTCTGCCGCTGTGTACGATCTGCTCGATCCGGACCTTGCCCGCTACTTCGAGAAACTGCGAGCAGTGAACACGTTTCTCGCCTCGCCCAAAAAGAATGCGCTCTCCGATCTGCTCGGTGGATATGAGCTGCCGGAAGGCACGCCGGCTGAATCGGTGGAGGAGGGCCTGGCGCGCGTCCGCGACGCCGCGCAGAAATTCCCGCCGATCGAAGTGCCCGTGATCAAGACCCACCCGGAAAACGGTCGCAAGCTCGTTTTTGTCAACGAGGGACACACGAGCCATCTGCTCGGTGTCTCGAAGACCGCCAGCCAGAGCCTGCTGAACTACCTCTACGACCTCGTCAAGACGCCCGAAGTGCAGGCGCGCTTCGAGTGGCGCGAAGGCGATGTCGCGATCTGGGACAACCGCCAGGTTCAGCACTACGCGGCACGCGACTACGGCTCCGCGCGTCGTCGCATTCACCGTGTGACGCTCGAACACGACGGCGTCTTCTGACCAGCCGAATCGCTCAACTGACTGTCAAGGCCATCATGAAAGCACTTTCACTGAATGCTGTGCGTCGCGCCTCGGGCCTGCTCGTGGCCGGCCTGGCCGCCATCGCGTCGGCGAATCCTGTTGCCGCGCAGACGCCCGAGAAGCTCGAATTGCGTTACCAGGGCTGGGCGAGCAAGGTCTTGCTTCCAGAGCTCGCCGAGGATCTCGGCTATCTTGCGCCGGTCAAGTTGAATTGGGTAGGTAACACGATCAGCGGCCCGCAAGACATTCAGGCAACCGTGACAGGTGACGTGGATTTCGGCGGAGCATTCAACGGCTCCATCGTGAAGCTCGTTGCCGCACACGCTCCGGTGAAAGCGGTGATTTCATACGTAGGTGCTGACAAGGAGACCAACGGCGGACTCTTCGTGCTGCAGGGGAGCCCGATCAGGAGCGCGCGTGACCTTGTCGGCCGGAGGATCGGCGTCAATACTCCTGGCGCCTACCAGCAGTATCTGGTGACCACGTATCTGGAGAAGTCCGGTGTATCGAAGGAGGACATCGGAAAGGTCACGTTCGTTCCGGCCCCGCCTGTCAATCTTGCACAACTGCTCAGGCGGAAGCAGCTCGACGCAATCTTCCTCGAGGACATCATCAAGGACAAGCTGCTCGCCGATGGAGGTGCGGAGCTGATCACGACCGACTACCAGCTACTCGGCTCATTCAGCTATGCGAGCTACGTTTTCACCGATCGCTTCATTCAGCAGAACCCGAACACGGTACGCAAGTTCGTCGACGGCACGGCGCGCGCGATCGAGTGGGCGAGACGTACGCCACGCGCGGAGGTCGTCGCGCGGTTGCAGAAGATCGTCCAGGCGCGTCATCGCAACGAGGACGCGACGATCGTCAACTACTGGAAATCGGTGGGCGTCGGCGGCAAGGGCGGGGTGATCAGTGTAGCGGACTTCTCGACCTACATCGACTGGTACGTGACCAACGGCGTGCTCAAGCCCGGCCAGGTCAAAACGAGCGACATCTATTCGAACCAGTTCAACCCGTTCGGCCAGTCGGTCGCGAGCCAGTGAGCCGCACGACGTTGTCGAAACTCGAAAGGGTAAAGCGCATATGAGTGCCGCAATCACTGTACGGAACGTCGGTAAGCGCTAAATTGAGCACACGGCCTACGTATGAGCGTAGCCCAGCACCGTGAATTTGCTAGCGGGCAAGCGG
>NZ_FCNW02000083.1 GCF_001544475.1 Caballeronia humi
GGTTCACCAAAACCATCTTGTGCTTGCGCTTCCTGTTGCCTTGGATTCTCTGCGCGGTGCACCCAACGTCTGAGCGCGTAGCGCGTGGACGGATGTATGACCGCTGCACCGGTCCGGTGTACCGCGCGTTGCCACAGTGGGTCCGCGAGCCAAGCCCCTGTCCACCGTGAGGGCGACACTTACTCTCCAGCGCCAATCCGTTCTTATGCGAGTGATGGACCGTTAGCACTGGCGGTGGGAAGCTGCTTTCTTTGCTTACTTTCTTTGCAGCAGCAAAGAAAGTGAGTCCCGCCCCGGACAGGGGCAGAGCGAATAGACCGCTAAAAAAGCAAGTTCCATCGGAGCACAAGCGCATCAAACGGTGTAAACAAATAACCAAACCAAAGCACCATCTGCAATTCAGCTGAATGATAAACGCTCATAACCCGCTGGGAAAGCGAGTCCCCAGGAAGCCCAAGCTTCCTCCCTCACCCGCCCCCAACATAATCAAACAACGACATCTTCTGAATCTGCGAAAACGCCATCTGCGCACCCTGCAGCGCATTCTGCGTCAACTCATACTGACTGATGGCGCTAACCAGATCGATGCTGGTCAGGTTTTCGAGATCGCTTGAAGCCTGCGTGGAAGCATTGGCCATCGAGCTTTGCGTAGCCGCGACTTCCTGCTCCCGCCCACCGACCGTAGCCTGTGTCGAAAGCACGTTCGTGAACGTGTTACCAATCTTGGTCGTCGCCGTCGTCATGGCGTTGACAAGCGCGGCTTTCTGCTCGGCCGTCCCGGTAGGCTGCTTGAGCGCATTCACCAAATTATCGAGCGTCGCGAAGATGTCCGTTCCGGAAGAAGCCGCCGGCCCCGTCGTGAACGTGTCGCCATCGGCGGGAGAGCCGTCGATCGTCACCTTCTGCCCGCCGAGCGTGATCTCCGTCTTGCCTGTGTACGCAACCGGCGTCGGCGGCGAACCATCGGCCGTCGGCGTGACCGTGTAGCTCTTCGACCCGTCTGAAGCCACCGCGAACTTGATCGTGTAATTGCTCGAATTACCCGCGTTGGTCGGATCGGAAACGCTCACGGGGCTGATCGTGCCCGAACCCGTGTTCGATGAACTCGCCGCCGAAACCGCATCGGCCTGCGCCGCCGACACGCTCTGAAAAATCGACGACCCGGCATCGTTGACGCTCACCGTGCGGTTCTCGCTCAGTTGCACCTGACGCTGCCCAAGATCGCCGCCATAAGTCGCTCCGACGCCCGATGCGTTGTTGCTGAACGGCACCACGCTGCTTTTGTAGCCAGCAAAGATGTAGTTGCCATCCGCATCGGTGGTGTTCGCGAGGCCCATCAGCTGATCGCGATAACCCTGCAATTGATTCGCAAGCGACGTGCGATCGGAGTCGTTGAGCGATCCGTCGCCGATCCGCACCGCCTGCGTCTTGATGCTCTGAAGGACGCTGCTCACGCTGGTGAGCGTCGAGTCCTCGAGCTGCAGCGACGACTGCGCCGACGTCTGGTTCGTCGCGTACTGCGTGAACGCGGAGCTCTTCATGCTGAGCTGTACCGCCTGCGAAGCGCCGAGCGGATCGTCGGATGCGGTGAGAATCCGCTTGCCGGATGAAATCTGCTGATACATCGACGCGAGCGAGCTTTGCTGATCGCTCATCGTCTGGACGTTCATGTTGAAATACTGGGAGCTGGATATGCGCATCGCCGTATGCCTCAGTTGAAGATGCCAAGCAGCGTCTGGAACAACGACGACGCCGTCTGGATCACTTTGCTGTTCGCCTGATAAAGCTGCTGGTACTGCATCAGGTTCGCCGCTTCTTCGTTCAGGTTGACGCCCGACACCGACTGCTGCGCCGCCGTCACCTGGTTGAGCAGCGCCGTCTGCGACGTGCTCGCGCTCTTCATCTGGTTCGTATCGTTACCGATCTGGTTCACGTAGGTCGCGTAAGCGCCCGTGAGCGTATCGGTGCCGCCGTTCATGCTCTTCGTCGTGACGAGGTTCGACATCGCGAGCGCGTTGCTGCCGTCGCTCGTGCCGCCCTTGTTCGGTGCGAGGTTGAACGCGTCCTTGTCCGACGGCGCGCCGGTGATCGTCGCCGTGACCCCGTTCGACGTGACCGTGAGACCCTTCGATGAATCGTAGGGAATCGTCTGCCCCGCCGTGACAACGGACGAATCGGCGAGCGTCACATCGACGTTCGACGTGAAGCCGCCTTTGGTCGAATCGTAGCTGAGGCTGATCGCGCTCGCGGTGTAGCCCGCCACGACCGTCGCCGATGAAATCGATGCCGTGCCGCCGTTGCTGGTCGCCGCCGACGTCACGACAGGCGATGCCGCCGCGATCGCCGCAGGGCTCGAGTTCGAAAGCTTGAAACCGTCGAGCGAGGAGCGGGTCGGCTGGATCGTGAACGAATCTCCGGCCTTCATCGTGCCCGACACGGTGATGTCGAGCCCGTTCAACGTGCCGCTCGTCGCGGGCGCGTTGAAGCTGTCGAGCGCGGCGCCCGACTTGCGGTCCGACAGCGTGTACTTCGAGCCGTCGAAGGAAAGCGTGTAATCGCCGGTCGTCGGCTTCGTCGGATCGTCGAACGAGACACCGAGCGTCGCGTTGCCGGTGTTGCGCGCGTTCGCGTAGATCGTCGGGCTGCCCGCCGAGAACAGCGCGCCGCCAGCATTGCCGTTCAAATCGAGGCCGAGCGAGTTCTGCTGGTTCAACTGCGTGGCGAACGTCGTCGCGATCGCGCCGAGTTGCGCCTGCGCCGGGTCAAGCGTCTGGCTGCGGAAATCGAGCAAGCCGCCGACCGTGCCGCCCGACAATGCGGATTCGTCGATATAGCTGATCTGCGAGGGCGTCTGCGTCGAGCCATCGCTGCTCTTGAACGCGATCGCGAGTTCGCTCGGATCGGACGCCGACGTCACCGCCTGCAATCCATACTGCTTCGCGCCGACGACGAGCGGCTGCCCGTTGCCGATGAACACGTTGTAGTTGCCGTCGGACTGCACGACCTGCACGCCAACCATCGAGCTCAGGTTCTGCACGGCGAGGTCGCGCTGGTCGAGAAGCTGGTTCGGCGGCTGGCCTTGGGCGCTCGCGGAGTTGATCTGCTTGTTGAGGTCCGCGATCTGCTGCGAGTAGCTGTTGATCTGCGTGACGGCGGCCGTCAATTGCGTGTTGACGCTCTGGCGCAACTGGTTGTACTGGCTGCCGGCGGCGTTGATCTGGTCAGCGAGGGTCTGCGCGCTGCTCACGAGCGTCTGGCGCGCGGACGTGCTGCTCGCGGCATTCGCCACCGACTGCATGCCGGTGAAGAACCCGCTGATGCCGGCGGCGATGCCCTTCGTCGGATCACCGACGAGGTTGTTCAACTGGGAGATCAGCGAGTAATACGTATTCGCCGAACTGCTCGCCGACTGCGTGTTGTTCATCTGCGTCGAGAGGTACTGGCTGTACGAACGCGTGACGGACACGCTCTGCACGCCGTTGCCGAGGTAACCGGAGTTCGTGTACTGGCCGGACGCTTCCTGATACGAGACTTTTTCGAGCGAGTAGCCCGGTGTCGCGGCGTTGCTGATGTTCTGTCCCGTGACCGTCAGTCCCCACTGGGCTGCGTTGAGGCCGCTGACGCCGATATTGAATATGTTGTTGGACATGCATTAATCCTGGTGAGACGGCGTCACTTGGCCGCCGCTAGACGAGAACTGTTCTTTATAACGGCCGTTTGTGCGCGAAGTTAAGCGTGCGCGGTACTGCGGCCGGGTTCGGGCGATCTTGCTTTCGCGCTGCGTCCGATGCGAACGCAAGACGCGATACAGCCATTATCGGCAGCGCGGAGCGCAAGCAATTGGGAGAGAAGCGGGGGGATTGGGGGGTAATTCGAGCAATGCCGGCGCGTGTGTCGAGCATGGCAAAAACAAAAGCCGATCGACGCGTGCCGACCGGCTCATCAAGCTAAAACGCCTTCACGTTACGTTACTTCGCGAGCGATCGCCGTTTCATTTCGAGTTGCGTGATCAGGCGCTGAAGCGTGTTCTCAGCCGAGCCCGGCAAGGAAACGAACTTGAAGCCCAGCGTGAAGCGCCTATCACCCTTCGCCGTCGTCTGTTCGCGATGCGACACGAGCCTGAGATCCAGCGTCAGCTTGCCCGGCACGCTGAAATGCAATTCGACGTCAGTCAGCGTGATGCCCATTTCCAGATCCGCGACGCGTTCGTCCATCGTGCGCAGCGCGACGCCGCCCAGCGACAAATCATGCACCTCGAAGCGAAAACGCTCGCCGCTCGGCAGCATTCCGCTGCAGATGTACGGATCGAGCACGGGCGCCTCGACGCGGAAATACTCGCGTCGCTGCATGTAGTAGAGCACCTTCGGAAAATCGACTTCGAACGCCGGACGGCCTTCGAAAGTCGTTTCGCGGGGCGTGCCCGTCGTGAATTCGACGCGCACGCCATCGGGCGCTGCGTGAAAGATCAGCGTCGGCGCGGCAAGCACCACGCCGTTCTGTTCGGCGACGCCACCCCAATCGAAGATGAAGCAGTGCGCCGTCACATCGACGTCGAGCAGGCGCGTGACGATTTGTCCGCCGGCATACTCGGCCGTGAGGAAATCCCCGCGATTGGCGAGGTTGCGCAGTGAAACGCCAACTTCGAGCGGCGTGCGCCGGCCGAAATCGACGGGTTCGGCGTGTTCTTCGTCAGCGACGTGATCGTGCGTCTGGTTGCTATTCATGGTGCGTGCCGTGTTCATTTTGCTCGCGCGCCGCCACGGTTGCAGGCATCGCGCGTCGAACCGGATCAGGTCGATCCGGCACTTCGGTGTTCCTGTTTAGCGGCAAATCCCAAAAAAAATTTAGGGCTTGCCGTAAAAACTTCCAGCTTAATCAGCCACCTCATCGTTACTTCCGACGTAAAACGCTAGCTTTGTCCGACCACCACGCGCGGGCATCTCCCGCGCATTCGGTGCAGGTTCCATCTTCATGCACCAATAAAAGCAATGTGCGCGCCCAGCGTTTCATCAAACGATCTGGCGCATGATGGAAATCAGCTTCTTCGCGTACTGCGGATCGGTGGCGTAGCCAGCCTTCTGCATGCCGTGCGCGAAGCCCGCAGCGTCACGCGAGGCCTCGACGACCGGCGCGTAGCGCGGATTGTTCTTCAGCACGCTCGCGTAGTCGGTCAGGGCATGTTCGTACGAATCATAGGCCCTGAAGCGCTCGACGACCTTTTGCGGCTGGCCGTTCACATATTCCGTCGTCACCGCGCTGACCGTCTTGCCGGTCCAGTCCTTCGTCGCCTTGATGCCGAAGATGTTGTGGCTCGTCGAGCCGTCCGCGTTCTTGATCTCGCGCTTGCCCCAGCCCGATTCAAGCGCCGCCTGGCCGATGATGAAGCGCGCCGGAATGCCCGTCGCCGCGCTCGCGGCCTGCGCCGGCACGGCGAGGCGATCGACGAATGCGTTCACCTTGTCGGTGCCGTTGCCGCGTGCGGGCGGTTCGAGCGAGCTGTTCGCAGTGTAGCCCGTGCCCGACTGAAGCGAATTCGCCTTCGAAGCCGCTGCGCTCGCGTAAGCCTTCGCCATTGCATTCATCGCGGCCATGTTGCCGGCGTTCGCGGTGCCGTCGTCGCCGCCCGAAGAGGCGGAGAGCGTGCTCAGCGCGTTGGCGCCCGCAGCACCGGAAGCACCCGACGCACCCGCATTGCGCATGAGTTGCTTCAGCATCATGTCCGCGACGCCGATCCCCTTCGACGACATCTGCTGCGACATCTGCTGGTCGAGCATCGACGTGAAGGACTTGCTTTCGTTCGAATCGAACGGGCTGTCGGACGGCGTGGCGTCGCGCATGCTCTTCAACATCATCTGCGTGAAGACGGCGTCGAACTGCTTGGCCGCCGCCTTCAGGCCATCTTGCGGCGACGCGTTCGCCTGGGCGCGCATCGCGTCGAAGCCTTGCACGTCGAGGGCAAAGCGATTCGACAAGTTGCCGATCCCGCCGTTCGTGTCGGTGGATGCCAGGGCACTGCTGGCGATACCGCTCGCGTTCGAGTTCATGGGTTGTCGTCCTTAAATGATTTCGAGGTCGGCGCGCAGGGCGCCCGCCGCTTTCATCGATTGCAGAATCGAGATCAGGTCGGCCGGGGTCGCGCCGAGGGCGTTGAGCGCCTTCACGACATCCGCGAGATTCGCGCCCGCCGCGAGCATCTTGAGCGCGCCGCTGTCCTGCTTCAACTGAATCGACGATTCCTTCGCCGCGACCGTCTGTCCGTTCGAGAACGCGCCCGGCTGGCTGACCGCCGTCTTCGTGTTGATGACGACCGACAAATTGCCGTGAGCGACCGCGCAGTTCTGCAGCGTGACCATCTGGTTCATCACGATCGAACCGGTGCGGGCGTTGAGGATTACCTTGGCGGCAGCCTGCGAGGGATGCACGTCGATGTTCTGCAACTGCGCCATGAACGCGACCTGTTGCGACGAATCGGCGGGCGCACGCAACTGGATCGTGCGGCCGTCGAGCGCGAGCGCCGTGCCCATGCCGAACTGGTTGTTCACCGCGCCAACGATCTTCTGCGCCGTGTCGAAATCCATGTCGCGCAGTTCCATCTGCATCGTGCCGCCCGCTTGCGTGACGGCGTTCGGCAGCGCGCGCTCGACGAGCGCGCCACCGGAAATGCGTCCGACCGCGAGCTGGTTCACCTGTACCTTGCTGCCGTTCGCGCTCGCGCCCGCACCGCCGACGACGAGGTTGCCCTGCGCCATCGCGTAGACCTGGCCGTCGGCGCCTTTGAGCGGCGCCATCAGCAGCGTGCCGCCGCGCAGGCTCTTCGCGTTGCCGAGCGACGACACCGTCACGTCGATCGCTTCGCCGGGACGCGCGAACGGCGGCAGCGTGGCCGTCACCATCACGGCGGCGACGTTCTTCAACTGCATGTTCTGCGTGCTCGCCGAGTTCAGCGTGATGCCGAGGTTGCCGAGCATGTTGGTCAAACTTTGCGTCGTGAACGGCGTCTGCATCGTCTGGTCGCCGGTGCCATCGAGACCGACGACGAGGCCGTAGCCGATCAGCGGATTGTCGCGCACGCCCTGGAACACGACGAGGTCCTTCAGGCGTTCGGCGTGGGCCTTTTCGGGCAGCACGGCGGCGACAGCCAGCGCCGCGAGTCCGATGGCGAGGAGTTTGGTCAGGATTTTCATGGTCAGAACGGCGCCAGGTTGAGGAAGAAGCGCTGCAGCCAGCCCATGTTCTGCGCTTCGTCGATATAGCCCTTCGCGGAGTACTCGATCTTCGCGTCCGCGACTTGCGTCGAAAAGACCGTGTTGCTGCCGGAGATGGTCGTCGGGTTCACGACGCCGGAGAAGCGCACGAATTCGTTGCCCTGGTTGATGAGCATCTGTTTTTCACCGCTCACCGCCAGGTTGCCGTTCGGCAGCACGCCGATCACGGTGACGGTCAGCGTGCCGCTGAACGTGTTGGCCGCGCTCGCGCCGCCCGCGGCGGTGAACTTGTTCGCGCCCGTCGCCGACAGATTCGTGTTGTTGAAGAGGCCGCCGAAGATGCCGGGCGAGATAGGCACCGCGAACGAGCCGTTGCCCGCGCGGTTCGTGTTCGCCGCCGACGACTTCGTCGCGTTCACGTTTTCCGAGATCACGATGGTCAGGATGTCGCCGACATTGCGCGGACGCTGGTCTTCGAACAGCGGCCGGCCGGCATAGCCCGCGTTGTAGATCGCGCCCGGCGACTGCGTGTTGAGCGGCGGCGCGGGCGGACGGGCGGTCATCGGCTGCTGGACGATCGGCTCCTTCGGCACGAGGCCGCACGCGGCGAACGACGCGGCGAGCGCGAGGGCCGTGGCGAGACGCGAGAGGCGTACAACTTCGCGGGCAATGGTCTTGATTGGCGACATCTTGGTGATCCGTCTGGTCTTGCGAGGCTCGGGGAGGAGCCTTAAACCTGCATGTTCGAAAGCGTCTGCAACATCTGGTCGGACGTGGTCACGGCCTTGCTGTTGATTTCGTACGCACGCTGCGTCTGGATCATGTTGACCAGTTCCTGCACGACGTTCACGTTCGACGCTTCCACATAACCTTGTTGCAGCGAGCCGGCGCCGTTCAGGCCCGGTTGCGTGACGTTCGGCGCGCCCGACGAACCCGTCTCCGAGAACAGGTTTTCGCCGCGTGCCTCTAGGCCGGCCGGGTTGATGAAGGTCGCGAGCTGCATCGCGCCGACCGTCGTCGCCGCCGTGCTGCCCGGCTGCATGATCGACACCGTGCCGTCCGAGCCGATCGTGATCGACGTCGCGTTTTGCGGAATCGTGATCGCCGGGTTCACCTGATAGCCGCTCGCTGTTACGAGCTGGCCTTGCGCGTTGGTCTGGAACGAGCCGTCACGCGTGTAGGCGGTCGTGCCGTCGGGCATCGTGACCTGGAAGAAGCCCTGGCCGTTGATCGCGACGTCCTTCGAGTTGCCGGTCTGCTGCAGGTTGCCCTGCGTGTAGAGGCGTTCGGTCGCGACTTGCTGCACACCGGTGCCAAGCTGGCTGCCGGAGGCGAGTTCGGTCTGCTGCGTCGAGTTCGCGCCCGGCTGGCGGACGGTCTGGTACAGCAGGTCCTCGAACACCGCGCGCGAGCCCTTGAAGCCGTTCGTGCTGACGTTGGCGAGGTTGTTCGAGATGGTGTCCATCTGCGACTGCTGGGCATTCATGCCGGTCGCGGCGATGTAGAGAGAGCGATTCATGTTTCGTTTCCTGGTGGGCTAGTCAAACTGCTTAGCTGAAGTTGAGCAGCTTGTTCGCCGCCTGTTCGTTCTGGTCCGCGGATTCCATCAGCTTCGTCTGCATCTGGAACTGCCGCGCGTTGCTGATCATCGAGACCATCGCTGCGACCGGATTCACGTTGCTGCCTTCGAGCGATGCCGGTGCCACGACGACGCTCGGATCGGCGTCGGCGGGGTCGCCGCTCGCGGTGCGAAAGAGACCGTCGTCACTGCGCGTGAGCGTCGCCGGATCGGGGTTCACGAGCTTCAGCTGATCGACGGTGGCGATCGCGGTCGGCGGATCGCCCGGGATCAGCGCGGAGACCGTGCCGTCCTTGCCGATCGTGACTTCCGCCCCCGGCGGCACGGAGAGCGGACCGCCGTTGCCGAGCACCGGCAGGTTGTTCGCCGTGACGAGCTGGCCGTTCTGGTCGACGTGCAGGTTGCCGGCACGCGTGTACGCTTCGCTGCCGTCGGCGGCCTGCACGGAGAGCCAGCCCGGACCCTGGATCGCGACGTCGAGCGGGTTGCCGGTCTGCTGGATCGGCCCCGCGGTGTAGTCGGCAGTCGGCGTCGACGACAGCACGAAGGTGCGCGTGGTGCCGTCGGCCGATTCGTTCTCGAACGACATCGGCACCGAGCGGAACGCGGCGAGCTGCGCGCGAAAACCCGTCGTCGATGCGTTCGCGAGGTTGTTGGCCACGACGCTCTGCTGCTCCAGCGCCTGTGAGGCGCCGGTCATCGCGGTGTAGATCAGACGGTCCATGAATGGCTCTCTCTAGTGTCGCCGTGCGTGTTACAGGTTCATCAGCGTCTGGTCGACGGTCTGCTGCGTCTTGATCGTCTGCGCGTTCGCCTGATAGTTGCGCTGCGCGGTGATCAGGTTCACGAGCTCGCTCGTCAGGTCGACGTTGGAGTTCTCCACCGCGCCGCCTTGCAGCGTGCCGTGGTTGGTCGAGCCCGGCACCGACACCTGCGGCGCGCCGGACGCCGACGTCTGCGCGAACACGTTGCCGCCGAGGTTCTGCAGGCCGTTCTGGTTGTTGAAGTTCGCGATCGCGATCTGGCCGAGCGCCTGCGTCTTGCCGTTCGAGTAATTGCCCGTCAGCATGCCGTCCGTGCCGACCGAGAAGCCCGTCAGTTCGCCCGACGTGTAGCCGTCCTGCACCACGTTCGTCAGGCCGCTCTTCGCGCCGTATTGCGTCGTGCCGGTGAAGTCCATCGTCATCGTCTGGTTCGTCGCGCCGCCGTCGGCGCCGTTCGGAATCGAGAACGAGAACTTGCTGCCCGAGGTCAGGTTGCCCGACGAATCGAACGTAACCGTGCCGATCAGGCCGTTGGTCGCCGTGGAGGGCGCCGTCGCCGGAACCGGCTGGACCGGATCGCCGTAGCCCGCGTACGCGTTCCACGAGCCGGTCGAGTTCTTCGCGAAATACACCGACACCTTCTGCGTGCCGCCGAGCGTGTCGAACACATCGACCGACGTCGACGTGTTGTAGCTCGTCGAGTCGCTCACGCTGAACGCGTTGGTCTTGACGTCGTCCTGCGAATTCAGGTTGAACGCGGTCGTGACGTTTTTCGTCACCGACGGCGCGATGTTCGAGGTCGGCACGGTCAACGGCACGGTGCTCGCGCTGTTGACGACGCCCTTCGAGTCCGCTGCGTAGCCCATTAGTTGAAGGCCCGCGCTGTTGACGATCTTGCCGGTGTTGTCGAGGTGGAACACGCCGTTACGCGAGTACACGGTCGAACCGTTGCTCGACAACTGATAGAAGCCGTTGCCGTTGATCGCGACGTCGAGCGCCTGGTTGGTCGTCGTGATCGTGCCTTGCGAGAACTGCTGCTGCACTTCGGAAAGGCGCGAGCCGATGCCGGTCTGGTTGCTGACCGCGGTCGCCATCGAGCTGGCGTACATGTCGGCGAATTGCGCCGCGCCTTGCTTGAAGCCAACCGTGTTCGCGTTCGCGATGTTGTTGCCGATGACGTCGAGATCGCTCGATGCGCCCGACAATCCGCTCAAAGCCTGTTGGTAACCCATGACGGTCTCCGGAAATTCGTTGAGTTGGTGTTAAAGGATCGACGCGACGCCGGTCAGCGCGACCGTCTTGCCGTTCGCGAGCTTGAGGCCCGGCGTGCCGTCCGTCTGCTGCACGACGCTTTGCACTTGCGATGCCGCGAGCGTCGGCGCCGTGGCGGCCTGGCCGTTGATCGTGCCCGTCGCGCTGATCGTGTAGGTGCCGTCGGCGAGCGTGTTGCCCTTCGAGTCGACCGGCGTCCAGCCGTTGACCGGCACGACACCCGCCGATTGCGCGCCGAGCTTGATCGTGTTCACGATCTCGCCGGCCTTGTTCTTCACGTTGATGTTCAGGTCGCTCACGTCGTTCGCGAGTTGCACACCGAAGCTCGAAGAAGCGCCCTTCGTTACCGTCACGTCGCTGCCCGTCGCGAGCACCGTCGAGCCGATCAAAAGCGCTGCCTGCGTCGACTGGCCAGCGGACAGTTGCGTCGCGAGCGAGCTGAGCGACGTGTTCAACTGGCCGATGCCCGTCACCGTGTTGATCTGCGCGAGCTGCGAGGTCATCTGCGAGCTGTCGGCGGGGTTGGTCGGGTCCTGGTTCTTCATCTGCGTCACGAGCAGCGTGAGGAACGTGTTCTGCAGGTCCGACGCGGACTGCGCGCCGGTTTTCGACGAGGTCGTCGAAGTCGACGACGACGAAGTGCCGTTCATGGTGTCGAGCAGCGTTTGCGACACGGTGGTGCCGTTGCTGCCGATCGTGGTGTTGGTGGTCACGGTGGTTGTCCTCAGGGTCCGTTTCAGGTGCCGATCGTCAGGGTTTTCAGCATCAGTTGCTTGGCGGTATTGAGCGTCTCGACGTTTGCCTGATACGAGCGCGACGCGGAAATCATGTTGACCATTTCCTGCACCGGATCGACGTTCGGCAACGTCACATAGCCGTCCGGGTTCGCTGCAGGGTTGCTCGGGTCGTAGCTGGTCTTCATCGGCGTCGGGTCGTCGATCACGCCGGTGACCTGCACGCCGCCGACCTGCTGGCCGGACGCCGTGCGCGCGCCGCCGAGCGGATCGACCGCGAACACGACCTGCTTCGCCTTGTACGGCTGGCCGTCGGGGCCGGTCGTGCTGTCGGCGTTCGCGAGGTTCGAGGCGGTCACGTTCAGGCGCTGCGCCTGGGCGGACATCGCCGAGCCCGCTACGTTGAAGATGTTCATGAGGGATGGCATGGCTTGTCTCTCGCTTAGGTGTTCGTCGTGATCGCGGACAGCATCGACTTGATCTGGCCCGAGATGACTGTCATGCCGGCTTCGAAGTGCAGCGCGTTGTCGGCGAACTGGACGCGCTCGCGGTCGAGGTCGACCGTGTTGCCGTCAAGCGACGGCTGAGCGGGCACGCGGTACGCGAGGCGGCCGTAGTCGTCGGCCGAGCCGCCCGTCGTCTGGAGCGTCGCCGTGCCGGCCATGTGGCCGCGCGCGGTCGTCGCCATCGACATGCCGCTCGACACGCTGACCGGCTGCGCCATCGCGAGCGGTGCGGTGTTGGAGGCGCCGCTGCCGGCGGTGGTGGCGCCGGTTTTCTTCAGCGCGCCGGCGAGCGAGCTCGCGAAGTCGACGTCGCGGGCCTTGTAGCCCGGCGTGTCGGCGTTCGCGATATTCGACGACAGCAGTTCCTGGCGGTATGCGCGCACGTCGAGCGCTTCACGGCCGAACGCGAGTGCCTGATCGAGTTTGTCCAGCATTCCCGGTTGCTCCTTTGGCGTTACGTCTTGCTGCCACGCGGCTCACAAGACCTTTTTGCATGACACGCATCTTAGGAGCGCAGCGCAAGAAGCAATCTGACGAATAGCCGGGGAAGCGGGCCTCTATTCGGGGCTTGAGCGCGGCGGGGGATATCTAGAATTCTTTTCGTGGCTTTTTATGGTTTTCGTGGCGTGTTTTTGCGTCGCGGAGCGGGGCCGCGAGGTTTTTCGATGAAATCTGGTCTGGCCGCTGGGCCGAGGAGAATTGCAATGAGCAGGTCCGCACCGCACCGCGCGACAACCCGTGCGCGGGTCGCGCCCCTCCTCCGGTCGATGTTTTCAGCGGCGGGCGGCGTCGCGCTGGCGTTCGGCGTCGCGGGGCAAGCCATCGCGCAGGAAGACGGCCCGATCGCGATTCCCGGCAACGCCGAGACGAATCCGGCAGCCGTCGCGGCGATGGCGCAGCGGGTGGCGATGTCGGCGCCTTCGTCGACGGCGATGAACGCCGCGCGTCCGCGCGGTTACGCCGCCGCGACCAGTGCCGCCGATGCCGCGATGCAAAGCGCCGCGCGCGCCCTCGACGCCCACGCCGACGCCGCCGACGATTCGATGTCGGACGCAAGCGGGATGATCGTGATTCCGGGACCGGGCGAGGCGAAACCTGCGGCGCCTGCTGTTAACAATATGTCTGCGGCGCGCGTTGCTGCGCCGTCGAGCGCGATGAGCGCGTCGAGCCTGCCGCGCGTGCAGACGGCGAACGCATCGCGCGACGTGATGCCGGTCGTCGTCGTGCCGGAAAGCGCGACGCCTGCCGCGCGCGGTGCAGCGGCCCGGCCGATCGCGGCGGCATCCGCGGCGCCGGTTGCAGCGCGTGCCGGTGCGGCGAGCGTTGCTCAAGCTTCAGCGCCCGCCGCTCCAGCCGCCGGCACGCAGGACACCGACGCCATCCGCGCCGCCGCCCTCGCCTTCCTGCAACAGCAGACGGCGGGCCTTCCCGGCAAGCCTGAGATCACGGTGACGCCGGTTTTCCCGCGCGGACTCGCGCCCTGCACGTCGCTCGATCCGTTCATGCCGACCGGCGCGCGCCTCTGGGGCCGTACGACCGTCGGCGTGCGCTGCACGGGCGAGCGCCCGTGGACGCTTTATTTGCAAGTCCGCATCTCGATCAACGCGACGTATTACCTCGCCTCACGTGCCATCGCGCCGGGCGAAGTGCTGACGAGTGCCGATCTCCTCGCCCGCGAAGGCGACCTCACCGCGATGCCGCAAGCCGTCATCACCGATCCGACGCAGGCGGTGGGCGCGGTGGCGCTCTCGCGCGTCCCGGCGGGGCTGCCGCTGCGCACGGACATGCTGAGGAGCGCGGCGTCGGTATCGATCGGGCAGAACGTGCACGTCGTCGCCGACGGCACGGGCTTCTCCATCTCCGCCGACGGCGCCGCGATGAACAATGCGGCGCCCGGCCAGCAGGTCCGTGTGAAAACGTCGACGGGACAGATCATTACCGGCGTCGTGAAGGACAGCCAGACGGTGGAAATCCGTCTCTGAGGCGGCGTGCAAAAGCGCCTTGAGCCCCGAAATGTGGGCCACCGCGCAAATGTTTCAATTTGTTGCAATTGGTTTCAATTCGCCGAAAGCCCCGCCGGATAAGGCTGAGCGGGAAGCGACCCCGGACCGGTCCGGTTCTGAAGGTGGAGTAGGGTTAAGTTTTTACATCGCCCCGCCGATAAAAGGATCAACTAGCTCGGGAAGACACATCGTGAAAATCGATTCGAATAGCAGCACCACTCTGGCAGCCCTTCACGAAGGGTCGCAACGCGCATCGCAAGCCGGTGCCAACGGCACGACCGGCGCCGCGAGCGTCACGCAGCAGTCGGGCACGACGGGCGCGCAGCAATCGACGGTGAGCCTCTCGCCGCTGTCGACGGATCTGCGTGCATCGAACGCGTCGGACATCGACCAGGCGAAGGTCGCGTCGATCAAGGCCGCGCTGAATGACGGCAGCCTGAAGTTCGACTCGGGCAAGATCGCCGACGGCATGCTGAGCAACGCGCGCGAGCTGCTGCAAACGAGAACCCCGCCGACCGGCGGTTGAGCAGAGCGTTTCGCGTGAACGCGCGAAACCTCTCGCATCGTCGAACGACGGTGCCGCCGGGCGGCTTTTTTAGACCCTGACCGTGAATTCACGGTCGAGCGATTTACTTAGCGAGTCGCCATGAAAGACGCCCTGCTTGCCACTGTTATCGAAGAACTCGCCGCCGTCGAGGCGTTCGAGTCCCTGCTCGCGTTCGAGGAAAGAGCGCTGATCGCGGCATCGCCGCTGGATTCGCTGCCCACGATCATCGAGCAGAAAACCGCATCGACCGAGAAGATCGCCGAGCTGGAAAAGGCGCGTGATGCGCAGCTTGCTTCGCTTGGTTTTGCCGCCGGGTTTGTTGGGATGGAAGCGTCGGTGGTCGGCGACGAACGGCTCGCCGAGCAGTGGAAGCTGCTGCGGGCCGCCGCGACGCGCGCGAAGCAGGCGAACAACAACAACGGCGTGCTGATCCGTACCCGGATGGATTACAACCGGCGCGCGCTGGCTGAACTCAAGGTCGCGCCGGCGAAGTCGGGGTTTTATGGGCCCGACGGGCGGGTGCCCGGGGTGATGGGGCTCTGAGCGGCTCCGCTGGCGCTTGGGGTCGGTGTTTGTTTCAACCGTTCGATGCGCTTAGGCTTCTAGCTAGGGAACTTGCTTTCTTAGCGGTCTATTTGCTCTGCCCCTGTCCGGGGGGCTTACTTTCTTTGCTCAAGGTTCGACGCTGGCGCTTGGGGCGGTTGTTTGCTTAAACCGTTTGATGCGTTCATGCTCCGATGAAACTTGCTTCCTTAGCGGTCTATTAGCTCTGCCCCTGTCCGGGGCGGGACTCACTTTCTTTGCTGCTGCAAAGAAAGTAAGCAAAGAAAGCAGCTTCCCACCGCCAAAACTAACAATCCACCACGAGCGTTTGATTGGGACTGGCGCTGGAGAGTAAGTGTCGCCCTCACGGTAGAACCGGGCTTGGCTCGCGGACCCACTGCGTCAACGCGCACTTCCTCGGAGTGGTATGCACTCCGTTTAGCTCCGTCCTCGCTTCGCTCCGACGTGGGGTTCAC
>NZ_FCNW02000084.1 GCF_001544475.1 Caballeronia humi
AACTGGGAGTTTCGCAACTGCTTATCTGCACCTATCCGCACGCTGCGCTTGGCTTCGCGCGATTCTGCAAGACCGACTACGTAACGATCTACCTGAGCGCTTGAAGGCGTTTAGTCAACTTGTATCATTGACGGATGCCCCTATCTGGCAATGAAATTCTCTTAGATGAATGGGAACTCCGCTTTGCTTGACGGGAAAATGAGGGTGACATCGTGGGACCGCATCGACCCCGACATCAGCACATGTTTGCGCACATACAGCCCTTTAGCCCGAGCGCTGGTTGCTTTTCATTGGAATGACCGTCGCTCCCGCATCCGTGTATGGACAGCGTCCTGAATTGCTGGATCCACGAGTTACCCAGACGACGGTCCCCAACACAATCTGTGAACCGGCGTATGTCGAAAAGGTCATTCCTTCGCTAGATAGTCGTCTTAAATGGAAGGACCGTCTTCTGAGAGAGCGTGGCGTTCAGCCCGAGACTGCGTGGCAATATACATTTGATTTCCGGGTTCCCGTCCTACTCGGTGGGACGCCAACCGATCAAGCAAACTTCGAGATTGTGCCCTGGGAGGGGCACGCAGGCGCGCGTCGAAAACGACGTCTCGCCGTACTTTTGAAGCGTTGTGTATGCTCGGGTGAGCTTCCGCTCAAAGAGGCGCAGCAGGTAATTTCGGGCGACTGGGCGAAGGAGTTTCCCAAGCTTTGGGGGCTAGCTTGCGCTGACTTCTGAGTCCCAATACGCTCAGTCGCGAAATCATACAAAAACACGCGCTGCTCGCACCACTCTGCACCGCGAAAGCATCAGTCGCAAGCACGGGTCAGACTTTCGAGTGCTTTCGTGCCAACTTTGACAATTGCACATCTTTGATCCTTCGGGCCCGCGTTGTCAATGACTTTACCCAAGCCCAACACTCACCGCTAATGATCGCGCAGCTAGTGGTGCACATACAGCGCCTTCCGCTCATGTAGGATATTGCTTGGGGCTGAAGACTCCCATGATCCGCCGTATGTAAATCCATACCCCGACTGGTCCAGAGCAGGCCCATTCTTGGACCATCTTGAGATCCGCCCGTCAATTCGACTCATCTCCGGATGCAACAGTCCGAAGGTTTCTGCGTTCTCACTTACCTGGGCGCCGGCGACAGAGCCTCGTGTCTCACCGTTGGCTGCTAACGAAACCGTTGGGCTTGCGAGCGCTGCGAGAAGCGCCGCGACATACAGACGTCTCATGATCCCTCTCCAAAAAAAGTACGATCCTCTTCTGGTGAAAGCTTGATTAGGTAGCGACCCGACGGTTTGGGCGCACCGTACCGTATTGGCCGCCGTGCACCGCGATCGTCCTCGTGTGAAGGCAACGACTTACATTCCGGTATTATGGGCACTTCGCTAAAAAACCAACATCCAGATGCCGTTCGTTCGAGATTGGGGGCAGCGGAAGGACTTGGCCCTCAAGGAACGCGCTCGCGCTCCGGACCGCAAACCGGCACGCGGCGCTTTCGCTAGCAAACTGACCATGAATTCCCGTACTCTGCCGATCCCCCGCCTCATTTGTGATAATGGCCAGCGCGACAAACCGTTGTCCCTCGCGTTCGGCCATCGGATGAATGGTCGCGGTGCCGTAGTACACGTCCACAGTGGGATCTCCTTTCTTTACTTGTGCGCTTGGCCGGCCCGGAAATCCGACGTCAGCAATATGCCCGTGTCGTCTTCCCGCTGCTCAGCGCCTTACGTCGCTTTGCGCCCGAATCCACGACCTACAGAACAACCGCCGCTTTGCGCCGCGGCGACAGCTAAAACTGGACGTCCGGACTTCTGAACTTCTTCCAATTGATGGCCTGCTTCGTCAGCGGTAATGCAGCAACCGAGTACGACTCAAAAAGTGCCAGCTCAGTCAGCGCGACGATCCGCGCATAATCAGAATACGGACGCAACTTAACCGGAACTTAAGATGCGACGTCTGGCACCTGTATGCATCACTTCGATGCAGCGAAAAATGGCGTCCCTTTCGATTCACTGGTGATGGCCCGTCCTTCGATCGCGCGCGCTCGGCCAGAACGAAGGAACCTCAGTCCCAGATTCACGATGCCTTTGCGCAAGACCGCAGTTGACTGGGCGCAGCTTCCCACCGTAGGACGCGCTGGAAAGACTAGCTTAAGTTTGAGCGTGCCTCGATGCTATGACCGATTAGAAGGTAGGCCGAATCTTGCGAAAAAGGAGGCCAGTCTCAAGCTTTTGAACGTGAACCGGGCTAGTAGGTTAGACGTGTGCTCTGCGGGCATTGCCTACTATTGCAAACCGTCTCATTTCGCATTCTCGGCCGTAATAGCCCTTGCCGTCTTAACGACAGCCTTGCTCTGTTAAGACACTCGGCATCGACATGCGAAGATGAGATGACTCGATATCTGCGACTGCGTTAATGGGTCTTACTCCTGTCTTAATCGAGCTATTCTGCAACGATAGCGTATTCCAAAAACATCTTCGAACATGCATTCACAGAGTTCTTCGGACCTCTGTCCCATGGCGTCGGAGCGATAATCTGTCGAGGCGCCCCAGTGATCTATTTATCGAGAAAGTACCCCTTGACAGATGCCGCGCTAGAGATGGAAGGTTTGCCCGTCGCTGCGCGGTCGAGAGCCGGAAAGTAAGTCAGACTTCCCCACGCACCCCTGCGGCTCGCGAATCCGCCTTCTCACGCGCCAGCGCAAGAGACGCGGCTTGGAGCGACGAGATCCAAAACCTGATATATCCAGTTATTCAGTGCGGGTGATTTCGATAGCACCTACCTCGGAAGACGGAGCCAAGAACGATTGGGCCCGCCTTCGTCCCGAAACTTGGGTATGGCGTGTCGTCAGGCATCGTCTGCGTTGCCGTTGCTCACGTAGTCATCGCGTCGATAAGCCCAAGTGCGATCAAATTCAAGAACGCACATCCGCCCACGAGTAGCAGGATATGGCGTTCCCCTTCCAGCACCCGGATACCAAGAACGTTACAGAGAGATCCCCATGCAAGGGAGACAGAGAACACGACCTTCGTTGTTGTATCCGGCGCGTAACCGAAGGCCAAACACACTACGAGCGTCACGACTAGCAACAATGTGCAACCCGCAGCTGTCAGAGTAATTTCCCAAAAAGTCGGCTTTCGAAGGGCCAGCCCAAACATATTCATTCTGAATACCTATACCTCGCCGCGTACCGCAGACAAGCGTGGGAAAACGCAAAACCAATATTGACCGCCCCTGCCCTTTGCTACATCCTACGGATGCGCATCCGAAATTTCCGCTGATGCGCAACTGGTTTGGCAGACAGGCGCCGGGCTGCCGGCACTCCGCGGATCTCGGATCAAGGGGCTGCTCGTTGACCCCAAAGGAGGGTCGGGCGCCCCTCTAAATTGAAAGATAGCGACGAGCCCGAACAACGAGATGGCGAGCAGAGCAATTCCTGCAACTATGAGAGCGGTGTAGCCGATGCGCTTGCGCGCGTTCAGTCGTGCATGCCGCTGATACACCTCTAGGCCGCCGTGCAAACCATATTCGCTGTTGTAAAACTGCTCAGTCTTGTCGCCCACGCCGTGCTTGTCCGCTCTCACAACTCCCTCCTCCCTCAGACGCAGTTCTGGCGATTACAAGAGATTACGCAGCAATCGCGGGACCCGTTCAGGCCACGATTCGTGTCCAGGTACTAGTCATGGGCGATCTGCTGGCGGGCGCGAGCATCTACTAACGAGAGCCGACAGCCTTTCGCACGACACGGGCGATCGTCAGTCCTTGCACAAGGATGGACCACACTACCACGCAATACGTGAGCGCGAGAATAATGTCGCGGGAGTTTCCCGAAGGGATCGACAGCGCGAGTGCCACTGAGATTCCCCCTCGCAGTCCGCCCCAGGTCAGCACTTTCCACGAACCCGTTGGCAAGCGCACTAGCTGGCTCAGCGCGCCAACTGGTATGCCTACCGTCACCAATCTTGCCAACAAGGCTACGCCCGTTGCAACGGCACCCGCGAGCAGCATACGACTAGGAAACGCGATCAAAAGCACTTCCATGCCAACGAGCACGAAAAGAACCGCGTTCAAAATTTCATCGACGAGTTCCCAGAACATGTCGACGTACTGGCGCGTGGTGTCCGACATCGCATGCGCTCGACCGCGGTTTCCGATCATCACGCCGGCGATGACCATCGCCAACGGACCGGAAATATGTAAGTGACTGGCGAGCGCATAGCCGCCGATCACGGCCGCCAATGTGAGCAACACCTCGACCTGATACTGGTCGACACTCCTCAAGAGGCGAAATAGCCCGTATCCGAGCACCCAGCCAAACACAAGCCCGCCGCCCGCCTCTCGCAAAAGCGCAAGAAGTCCTGTCTCGAACGATGGAACGGCGCCGCTCTTCGCCATCGCCAGCAACAACGAGAAGAGTACGACGCCGACGCCGTCATTGAACGGAGATTCGCCGGTGATCACGACCTCGAGGCTCTTGGGTGCACCGGAAGATTTGAGGATGCCCATGACGGCAACCGGATCCGTCGGCGAGATCAGAGCGCCGAACAACAGACAATATGGCAGCGCCAGATCAACGCCGACCATCGGCAAAAGGAGCCACATTGCGACACCGACGATAAGCGTCGACGCCATGGTACTCAGAACCGCAAGCGCCACGATCTGCCGCCGGTACGTCGTGAGCTTTCCCATGTCAACGTGCATCGCGCCCGCAAAAAGGAGGAGCGACAACATGCCCTGCAACAGCACCTCACTGAAATCGATTGAACGCACCAGCGACTCTTCGGCAAGCCGTAAGTCGTGCGCAAAACCGAGCGAGTCGAGGCCCACAAGAGCGAGCGATAGGCCGAGCGAGGTGACCATCACCCCGATTGTTGTTGGCAATCGGACGAAGCGATGATTCACATAGGCGAGTATCGCGGTAGCGGAAAGGCAGATAGCGATGACGTCCAGCAACTGGTGACCCCTGTGAGAAGGTTTGGTGCATCGCCAATTTGAGGTCCGGCAAAAGGTAGTCAGGTCGACGGCTTTTTATCCGCCACCGGCTTGTCCGGCGCAACGTTGAGCAGATACATCGTTTCAGCCGCGATACGTGCAAACGGTGGTCCAGCCACAGCGCCGCCAAAATGCGAGCCTCGGCGCGGGTGATCGATTGACACTGCGATAATCACGCGCGGTCTGCCGGCCGGAAGAATACCGATGAATGAAGCAAGATACTGGCGGCGATCATAGCCCTTCGCCGTCCACTGATAGGCTGTGCCGGTCTTGCCGGCTACCGAGAATCCTGGCACTGCGGCTTGAGGCGCCGTGCCATCAGGAGAGACAACGCTGCGCATCATCTTCTTTACCTCCCGTGCAACGCGCGGCGAATAGATTTGCCGGCTCTCGACAATCCTTCCCTGCAGGGAGGAAATCGACGCAGGCACGAACTGGCCGTCATTGGCAAGGGTCGTGTAGGCTTGGGCGAGCTGTAACAACGATGCCGAGAGCCCATAGCCATAGGACATCGTCGCCTGTTCGATGCGCCGCCAACGTTGGTAGGGCCTCACCCTCCCCGCCGATGCGCCGGGAAGCCCCACCTGCGGGTCACGTCCGAGCCCAAGAGCGCGGAAATTGGCCCACATTTCGGCAGGCTTCATCAGAAGCGCAATCTTTGTCGTACCGACATTGCTCGATTTTTGCAGAACCCCCGGCACAGTCAATGTGCCGAAATCCTTGTCATCGTGGATCGTGACGCCGTCGAGCCGGAGGCGTCCGCCCCCGGTTGGTACGACCGTTGCCGGCGTAATCCGGTGCTTTTGTAGGGCGAGTGCCATTGTGAACGGTTTCATGACAGAACCGGGTTCGAAAACATCGGTAACCGCACGATTACGCATCGCCCCGCCGCTGCGGTCACCCCGAACATTAGGGTCATAGCTCGGAAAATTCGTCATCGCGAGTACCTCGCCCGTGTGGGCATCCAGCACAATCGCTGAGCCCGAGCGAGCTTGCGTCTTGACGACGGCGGCACGCAGTTCCTTGAACGCGGCGTGCTGGATCCGCTGATCAATCGCCAGCGTGACGTCACGACCATTGTGAGGTGGCACCGTCGCGAGTGTCTCGATGACTTGTCCACGCGCGTTGCGCACGACTCGTCGAGTGCCATCGATCCCCCTCAGGTCCCCATTTCTCACCTTCTCCATGCCCTCCTGGCCGATGCCATCGACACCAGCAAAGCCAACGACGTGTGCTACCGAATTGCCTTCAGGGTACGAGCGCCGATAGTCTTCCTGGGCGAATAAGCCAGGAACGGCCAACTGCATTGCGCGTCGAGCCACATCCACGGCGACTTGGCGCTTCAGATACGCGAACGGCCTTCGATCAGCAAACGTCCTTT
Source organism: Caballeronia humi (assembly GCF_001544475.1). Lineage (GTDB taxonomy): Bacteria > Pseudomonadota > Gammaproteobacteria > Burkholderiales > Burkholderiaceae > Caballeronia > Caballeronia humi. Next base: position 6,375 of record NZ_FCNW02000084.1, read on the forward strand.
CAATTTCGCGTGCCGGCGTGTCAAGCAGCTTGCCAAGCGCACTCGCTTGCTGCGACGATAGTCGAGTCGACGGCTCGGACGTATCAATCCACAAGGTACGAGTCGGGAGGCTCAACGCAAGCGCCTGACCATTTCGATCGAGGATTCGCCCGCGCGAGGCGTGAACCGTGAGCTCACGAACTTGCCGAAGTTCGCCTTGCCGCCGATAGAAGTCGTCGTTAATGCCTTGAACCCAAAAAGCCCGGCCCGCGAGCAGGAAGAAGGCAGCACCGAAGCTCGCGCCCACAAAATGCGAGCGCCACTTGGGAAGCTGAGGAAATTCGACACTGCTACGAGAAAAGCTGAGGTGCTTTGAACGGAATCGCATGATCGAATTGTGCAAGATGCCGCTGACTCTGTCGATTATTGCGTAGCATCTCGAGGTTCTGTGCTCCCGAATCTTCGCGCTGCCCTGGGCGATAGACTGCCATCATCGAGCGTCGGATTGGACCGCCAGCCGGCGCTGCCGGCTCATCAGAGCTCGTTCAATACAAGCTCGCTAAGAATGAATGCGTCGATTCCCAAAGGTCAGATTCTGTGATCCCGGGCGCTCCGGTCGCTGGGTGGATTCAGCCTCGTGCACGCCATCGCCGACAACGTGCAACGTACGAGTCGGGAACGCAAATTCCACCGCGTTGTTCGCGAGGGCTGTCATCAGATCGAGATTGATATGCTGTTGGATATCCATGTAGACGTTGTAGCCCGGCTCGGTCACGTAGTACACGACTTCGAAGTCGAGCGAACTCTCTCCGAATTGCTTGAAGTGCGCTCTATCGAAGCGCGTGTTGCCCGCCGACTCGACGGCCTGTTTCACGATCTGTGGTATCTCGCGCAATTGCTCAGGGCTCGCATCGTAGGTCACGCCGAATCCAAAAAGGATACGCCGCTCGGACATGCGCTTGTAGTTGTGGATCGTGTTCTTCAGCAATTCGGTGTTACTGCACACGATTTGCTCTCCGCTCAGGCTGCGAATGCGCGTGGTCTTCAGACCGATATGCTCAATGCTTCCGGCGACATCGCCGAACACGATGAAATCGCCAATCTCAAACGGTTTGTCGAGCCCGATCGCAAGCGACGCGAACAAATCGCTCAAGATGCTTTGCACCGCCAACGCAACCGCTACACCTCCGACGCCGAGGCTGGCAACGAAGGCGGTGATGTTCACGCCCATGTTGGCCAAGATAGCCAACAACAACACCGACCACAGCAACGCCCGTAACATCCACGACATCATGGTGGTAATGACGGGGTTGTGGGAGGTGGCGGCCGCACTCTCGAGTCGTCCAGTCGTCCAGATTGTTACCCCGCGGTTGATCCATAGCGCCAGCTGAAAACCGATAACAAGAAACCAAAGGTGACTTATCCGGCTCTCCCATTTACCTGGCAGATCAAGAAATTGCGCTCCGACCAGAAGGGCTGCCATGACCATTGTAAAGCGATGCGTTCGCTTAAGAACTTGCACGGCCATATCGTCAAAGTGGGTCGCGGTTCGTCCCGCTAGCGCGTCCAGACGAGCCACGACGAATCTCAGCGCGGTCACCAGAAATACATAGCTCACCACGCCTGCGATAGCGCCGTAAAGCCACTGCGTGGCAGGAATGCCCAAAAACGCGTTGAAATCAAGCCAGTTCTTCATCTAATTTTCCCAAGCTATCGTACAGTGTCGGTCGGTTACAAGTATTTACAACTGTCTGTACGCGGACACACCCAATAGTTCCTGAGTAATTTTTACGCCATAGACCTGAAAAGCCGTGAAAACATGCCCGATGCGCGGATTGGGCTTGCGCGCCGGTCTCCTCGCCGCCGCCAAGATTGACACGCTGTCTCTGCTGGCCTACGAGATCGGCATGTTTGCATGGATGGCACTTCGAACTTCAATCTACCCCGAGCTCAAGCCAACCGATTGGTCATACTGGCTTCTATGAGGTTCAATTCGTCAAGGCGTTTTTCGCATTTCGTTAGTGCACAGCCGTATCTTCTGGATTCCTTTGTTTTGAAGCCGTTCATTGCGCACGTAAGACTCCAACGTCTTACCACCTTCTATCCGCCGGCGCGTCTTCGCCAGGCCTTATCCTGATGCGCGTTACGCTGGAAACCATCACCAGGAACATGCCCCATCTAAGAAATCGGTTGCCTGTGCAACCCAGTCAGTATACGGGCATGGTCACTTCAAAGCTGTTCGGTATGTACTGCCTGACTAATCCTAATCTCCCTTCCTGCCAAACCTGAAGGCTCATGTGGACTTGAGCTGTGCTCCTTTGGGTATCTCGCCGTCCTTCAAATAGCGCCACAGCGCAATTGTGAGGCGCCGCGCCACCGCGACGATCGCGATACGCCGGGCACGTCGGTTCGGTCCCGTGCCCTGCGTGCGCTGGTTGAACCACTTCGTGAGTGCGCTGTTGGGCTGGTAGCGCAGCCAGTTCCATGCGATTTCGATTAGCAGCGCGCGTACTCGCCGGTTTCCCTGTTTGCTGATGCCCTGGTCGGCCTGACTGTCGCCGCTGTCATAGGGCTGCGGCACCAGCCCGACGCACGCACCGACTTCGCGGCGGTTGTTGAACTCCCGCCAGAAGAGCTCGAGGGCAAGGCGTGACGCGCCTACTTCTCCAATCCCGTGCAGGCGCTCCAGCGCATCGCAACGCTGGCGCGCGAGTGCTGGTACGTCCGTCTGTCGCGTCTTCTCCAGTGCTGCAAGCTGCTGTTCGACGAGTGCCAGGCGTTCGCATTCGCGCAGTAGCCGCTCGCGCAATTCGCGCGGTAATGGCGCACCGTCGTGGCAGCACACCTCGTCGCGCTGAAGTCGGCCAGCGAAGGCACGGTGATTGACCGCATCCCAGCAGCCGAGGGTTGCCAACAGCTTGCGCATCCGGTCAAGGTGCTGCAGAACTTCCTTCTGCAGTTGTCCGCGCTCGCGCATCAACTGGCGCGACGCTTCGTCCTGCGGTGACGGCGCGTGCACGACGTGCATGCGGTCGCGCTCGCCACGCAGCCAGGCGCGCAGGTTGATGACGAGCTTGATGACATCGAGCCGGTCGGTTTTGGCGCGTCGCTGATGGCGTTCAACCGGAATGCTGGCCGGATCGACGACGTAGCACTCGATGTGCCGAGCTTGCAGCGCGCGACAGATCCAGAACGCCTCCTGGCCGGCTTCATAGCTGACGGCAATCCGTACGTCGGCGGGCAACGACCACTTCTCTTTATGGGCCTCGATCAAGTCCAGCACTGCCTGCAGACGCGCCGCGGCCTGCGGCTGTGTGTACGGCCGGCTTGTCGCGCCGGCCGTCGTGGAGTGCGACTTTCCACTTGGCCGCCGCCAGTTCCAGCGACACTGCCAGCACCATTACGTCACCACTACCCATGTATGCCTGCTCGGTACGCATGATCTTCTCCCGTGAGTAACCTCAGCACGCTGATTTTAGGCGTCAGCTTGTTGAGGGCCTCGCTTCATAGGATCTAATGATGCAAATCGCGATGGTCATTGGCTTCTTCGCGACATATCCTGTCAATTGGTGGCTGATTCGGAAGGGCATAAAAGAAAGGATGTGAATCTCACTTCTCGTTCTAGCAGCCGGATCACGCCAGGCTATTAGTGACTTTTCCGACACGTGACGCCAAAAGGCGCAAAACCTGTTTGTCTTCCTCGAGCGGCAACGCCAGCTCAGCTCTTTTAAGTGCAAGCAATGCATGCCGAGCCGCTGGGCCCGCGTACGCGAGCTCGTCCATACGGGCGAGTAGTGCAAGTGCCTTCTGAAGGCGCGTGCCCACCTCAACCAACGCAGCACCGTCGCGCGCAATCGGGCCAAAAAAATCATCAAACAGATCGTCAAGCTGCAATCCTGGAACAAAAACCCTTTCGCAGCCTGGCTCGGTCGCCCCTTCTGCGTCCACTGGCGCCCGCCAAAGAGATAGAATGCGCACGCCTCGGCCGATCACATCGATAGCCGTGCCCGGGTCATTCACGGCGGGCGACAAGGCACGCGAGGCGATTTCGGTCAGTACCGATAGGCCAAAACGCGGATCCTGCTCAAAGGAGCGCCGCACGCCAATTGAAAAGGCCGCTCGAATCGCCTCATCGGCCGCATCGTCAAATCCTTCGACGCGCGCCAACACGGTATTTTGAACTACGAAGCTGCCAGGCAATACGAGCAGGTAGATCGCTGCGTTCGACTCGCTGGTGAGTTTGCCGAGGGCGGCCATATCGATATGCTCGACATAGCCCACGGTCAGAGGGCCAACAGTGCGCGCAGAGGGCGGCACAGATCCGCTCAAAAAAGGGCTGCCACCAAGATATGGCCGCCTCAGACGCTCTTTGAGGGCCTCAACAGCGGCCGCTTCGACGCGATCGGTTGTTTCGCTTAGTCGGCCGAGACGCGCCAGATGGTCGATCCACCGCAAGAGCGTATAAACAATCAATACGATCACCCCGACCGTCACGGCGAACATCACCACTCGCCCGTTCTTGCCGTACAGACCCGTGCTGAGGGCAATGATGCCAACCAGACTAAACAGAAATGAGCCGATAAATGTTGCCAGGACGTTTTGAGTCGTCGTGTCCTCGACCAGAAGCGGCGTAGCGCGTGGCGTGACGTTGCTCGTCGCGGACCCGTAAGCCGTCACCATGATGTTCAGCGAGAAGGTGGTCGCGGCCAGCATGCTCGATGCAATGATGCCGAGGATATTGTCGACCGCGTCGGCGCCGACGCGAGCGGACAGATCCTCCGGGATATATTGTTTGAGTGCCAAGGCGAGCAGCGCTGTGGCCACCCCAAGCACTGAAAACAGTCCCGCGCGAAACCAGAGGCGCTTGCTGATTCTTTTCAAAACCCATTGCCATCGTGCGATCATCGAGCCCTCGTATAGGAGTTGACGGCGTCCTGGCGCGTGCGAAAAATGGTTAAGGCAAGGTCCGTTCCAGGGAAGCGCCATCAACCCAAGGTGACGGCGCGTATACTCTTGCCTCTTCTGCTCGCTTCTGTCGGAGATGCTTAATGCGGCTGCTTTCCTTCATCGACAAACGCGCACTACGCCGCGGGCATCGGTTATGGCTTCACTACGGAGTTTTTTGGCTTGGCGCAATCGCGGTCGGGCTAGTCGCCGTCCTGTATGCGCAATTGATCGACTTTGGTTATGCCCTCTTCCTTCATTATGTCATTCAGTTTCCTTGGCTGCCCCTACTGATTACCCCAGCGGTCAGCGCAGCGTGTGTCTGGATCACGATGCGACTTTTCCCAGGCGCCGAGGGCAGTGGTATCCCACAGGTCATCGCGACGCTGCACGGATCGACAACTGAGCTTGGTGAACGCTTGCTGACCTTGCGAATTCTGGTCGGCAAAATTGCCATCTCCTTCCTTGCAATCCTCGGCGGCTTCACCATTGGTCGAGAAGGCCCAACGATTCAGGTGGGTGCCGCACTTATGTTCAACTTGCGCGTTTTCTATCCACGCCGCTTCCGGTCGATCGCCGGCGCCGCACTGGAGCGCAGGCTCGCCCTCGCGGGTGCCGCGGCGGGCCTCTCCGCCGCCTTCAATGCGCCGCTGGCCGGTGTAGTGTTCGCGATAGAAGAGCTGACGCGAAGCTTCGAACAGCGCGCGAGCGGCGTACTCATCACGGCAATCATTTTCGCCGGTATCGTCGCCCTTGGAATTAGTGGCAACTATACCTATTTCGGCACGATCGACATAGGCATCCAGTTCCCCAACGACCTGGCCCTCGCTGTTGTTCTGACGGGCGTGATTGCTGGCGTCGCAGGAGGCATTTTCTGCTGGATACTGCTTAATACGAAGAGGTGGATGCCGGCTATGATTGTTCGATTGCGGGCGCGCTGGCCGGTCGCTTTCGGTGCCCTATGCGGCCTCGCCATCGCAATTATCGGATTGGTTTCGGGCGGGCACACGTTCGGAAGCGGATACGCGGAAGCACGCGGGATGCTCGAAAGTCACACGCATCTGACAGCCCTATATCCGCTGCTTAAGTTGGCGTCAATGATCGGGTCCTACCTGCCAGGGGTGCCAGGCGGGATATTCGCACCGTCACTATCGATTGGCGCGGGTATTGGCAACTCGCTTCATCTGTTGTTTTCTCAAATGCAGTTGCCAATGCTCATTGCGCTCGGTATGGTAGGCTACCTCGCTGCAGTCACGCAAAGCCCCATCACCGCCTTCGTCATCGTAATGGAGATGATCAACGGGCACGCACTGGTCATTTCGCTCATGGCCACTGCTTTGATCGCCAGTCGGGTATCGCGGCTCTTTGCACCCCCGCTCTATGAGGCGCTTGCTCAGCGCTATAACCCTCTCCCTGCCCACAAATCTGAGTCTTAGGACACCGGTTCGCCGGGGCGTATGCCAGAGGTGGCTGGCCCCACTGCGACGACTTCGCCAAGCTCGACTGACGGGCTGAATTTGCGACGAGCGTCGGTGATGCAAGCCTTGTCGACATCCTCCTCATTTTAGCTTTCCTACTGCGTATCAGGATGCCACACTCTATTGAAGTTTCAGCGCTCGTCATTTTTTGCCTCGCACTCGTCCACACGTTCGCGGGAAAACTCATTGACTCGTTAGCTGTTCGCCATCCCCGCCACGCCGGTCTGTTTCATTTTCTTGGCGAAGTCGAGGTCGTTTTCGGACTGTGGGCAGCGATACTGTACTTTGTCATATGGGCTGTCTCTGGCAGCGGCGCCTCAGTTTCTTACGTTGAATCGCGAGAATTCACTGAACCATTATTTGTGTTCGTGATCATGGTCGTCGCAGCGAGTCGCCCGATTCTCGAACTCGTGACGCAGATCGTTCTCCGAATCTCGGCCTTTCTGCCTTTCCGGACTGAAGTGGTATCCGTCTGGCTTTCTCTCAGCGCCGTGCCACTTCTCGGCTCCCTGATAACGGAGCCTGCGGCGATGACCTTGGCGGCGTTGTTGTTGCGTGATCGGTTGTTCACGACGCCCATCGAGGAAAAATGGAAATATGGTGCGCTTGCGGTCTTGTTCGTGAACGTATCGATTGGCGGCACTTTGACCGCATATGCCGCTCCACCAGTGCTGATGGTCGCATCTGCCTGGGGCTGGGACACCGCCTTTATGGCTAGCACGTTCGGGTGGAAGGCAGCGCTCGCCGTGCTGGCGAACGCGACCATCCTTGTCGCGGTGATCGGGCGGCACGTCCAGGCAAGGAGTGAAGATCAAGCTGGCGTGGCGCCGCAAGTCAACATTCCTTTCGGCGTGACGCTCGTGCATATCGGCTTTTTGATCGCTATTGTGCTTAACGCTCACCACGCAGTAGTCTTTATTGGCGCCTTTTTATTCTTCCTGGGGTTCACTCAAGCCTACGAGCGCTACCAGTCGCCGCTGCTGCTTCGCGAAAGTTTGCTGGTCGCCTTTTTCTTAGGTGGATTGGTGGTACTGGGCGGTATTCAGCAATGGTGGCTCCAGCCTATCGTCCGGGCAATGGACGACCATACGCTGTACTTCGGAGCAACGGGGCTGACCGCAATCATGGACAATGCCGCGATTACCTACTTGGGCTCACTTATCGAGGGTCTGTCACCGGAAGCTAAGTATCTTCTCGTTGCAGGCGCCGTTACGGGGGGCGGGCTTACCGTAATCGCTAATGCACCCAACCCTGCTGGCCTAGCAATTGTTCGAAAAGGCTTCTCCGATGATGCAGTGGGCCCATTGTGGCTGCTCGTCGCGGCGATCCCGCCGACCTCTATTGCCTGCTTGGCGTTTCTTTTACTCTAACGTGGGACGCTTTTGCCGTATCCTCACGCTTTTTTTGTCAGCGAAGCACGCACTCACCTTGGTAGACCTGTCCATCAGTCCATAAATCATGACAACACCCCCACGTTGATTGAATCCAGTATGTGGCGGTGATCGAGCCCGGTGCTGAGCGCTTTTAAGCTTGTCTCTGGCGACCGTATGCTATGCGCTGTGTTTATCGAGGCAGCTGTTCGCAAACGCGTGATGCTTCAGCCATGCCCATAGATCGTTAAAGGGATTGATTTTCGGCCAGTATGGTGGCAGAGAATGATCTGGATATGGCGATCAGGCGAGTCAATGAGGGATCAGAGGAAGACTGCACTGCGATGCCCTCAATGAGGATCGCAGGCCTGTCCGACGGGCCGCGCGGTTGCTTCTTCGCCACCAACGAAGCCTCACAGTAAGCGACTCGGCTGGGCCAGTTCCTCATTCGTGCGCGCGTGAGGCATGATGGAATTCATATGGATCACGACGGGG
>NZ_FCNW02000085.1 GCF_001544475.1 Caballeronia humi
GCGAGCGCGCGGGTCGCATGGGTGTGTCGAATCCAGTGTGGGCTGGCTTGCTCGAGTTTGTGAGCGACAACGGAATCTGTCGGTCGGATTTGTTCGGCAACGAGACGAAAAAATCGCTTTAGCACGGTGCGAAGTCGCGTCCCGGAAATGCTCACCGAATGATCCTGGCCGAATGCGGGCACAAGCGGGAGGGTCCGACTGCAATGGCGCGGGTCGGCCTGCAGCCCTCGCTGATGAAGATAGGTTTGAAGAGCCTGCATAGCAAGGGGGGGCAAAGCGACCCGTGCGCTGCGGCGCCCCTTCCCCACCACGCGAAGCCAGTTATCTGCGGCGTCGCCGAAGATGACGTCGCCGATCCGCGCGTGAATCAACTCGTTCGCACGCAGGCCGGTTGCCAGTTGAAAGTCGAGTATGAAGCGCAGCCGCTGAGCTGCCTCGAGCGACCAGCCATGTTGCGTCGACAGGTCATTGGCCACATGCCGGGCGAATTGCCATTCCTCGTCATGAAGCGATCGCACACATATGGAAGCGGTTGCGCGCGTGGAGCCTGCGCTCACGCCGGCGAACGGATTGGCAACCACGTATTGTTGCTCGACCAGCCACCGGAACAGGGCTGAGAGCACCGACAATGCATAGGCAACAGATGAGGAACTTAAACGTCCGAAGAACGGGCACCACTCATCAGATAGACGAGTTTGCCGCGAACCGATCCATTGATCTCGTGGCTCAGGGGAGCGCAGGAACGCTCGGTAGGCAATGGCGTCGCTGGTGTTCAATGATGAAAGCGCTCGCTTGCGCTCAACATTAGCCCACAGTAAGAGCCGTTCGGCTTCCTTGCGATACGTCCGCGACGTTGTGGCGGGTTCGTGCAAGGACAGCCACGCTTCGATCGCCTCGCGGTCCGTCGTGACACTGAGCAGGCACCTGGCCCTGGGCGCCCGATACCGGCCTCTCGAACCATCTCGACTCCGCGCGGCCATGACATCACGCCAAACAACGCGCCGAGTCGGTTGCGATCGTTCCACCAGCTGTCGCGCTGATTCGGTCAATGACGGGTAACGCGAAAAGAACGCTTCGATACGGTGTGCTGACGCGGGGCCAATCCCCACCATCTCGCTCCACCAGTGATGGCGGCGAGGTACGCGCAATGTCAGCTCGGCGAACGTCGTGACACCCATTCGTTTCAACGGCAGGCTCGCTCGCGGCGCTAACCATAGACCGAGATCGTCGCTGATCTGCGGCTCGCGGTCCTGCAACTCACGCAACGCCTCGATCGCCCGGTGAACGGGCATACCCCGTCGTGCGTGGTCCGCGTTCCCATCCCGGAAAACCGCGGCAAGATCGTCTCGTCCGTTTGCTTGAGCGATATCGATCAAGCGGCGTCTGATCCGGCCCAGCATGCCGCGAGACGATTGCGCTTGGATTCGCCTGTGCGACAAATAGCGTTCGACGGCCGCGCGCGCCGAAAGGCCCTCACACCACGCGCGCAGTGCTGCGAGGGATGCGTGGTCGGGAAACCCGACATACGTTTGCCCGTGTTGACCGATGCGATGGGACTGCTTCACGTTCGCCTCCCGACGCGTGCAGCGGTTCCACAGACTATGCCATGGTTGCTATCCTTGCCTACCCCGCATCACCAACGGTGCCGTTCCGATAACCGCTCTTATTGAAATAGCCGTTCGCCATGCGAAAACTCCTGCTCTGTGAACCGTGCTTAAGGCTCAGATCGTCATGTAACAGCTCCAAAGGTTACGGTTCACCTGCATTTCCACATTAACGTAAGTCGTGTTCATCCAGAGACCTATCAACCCCGAAAGATGCATCGAACCCTGCACCGGCCCGACGGAGCGCGGTTGCTGTGAGCAGTTTGGCGGGTCGCGACAGACCGCAAGCGGCCATGAAAGGCCATTGATGTTTCGAGCATGAATGGCCGGAGCACGCTCAATTGCAGACCGCGTGCCTGCTATTTCCCCTGCTTGCAGTCCTTTTGCGGTGCTGATGCAGACCAGACGGCCCAAATGTCTACGCGGCGGTCATCCGGAAATCCTTGCTTAGCCATACATGCGTCACACTTTTCGACCATAGGTGAATGCCGAGGGCCAGCAGCCAGCACCAGTACTTGGTCAATAGTCGGTACGGCGCTCACATCCTTGCTGGATACGAGGTCTAACAGTCTGCGCCTGATTTCCTCCGCGCGGGCTTGGGCGAGGCCGATATTTGCGTCGAAGCGATCTCTCTCTACTTTGCCAAGCGCTAGGCGGTCCGTCGCACCAACTATCAACAGCAATCCTCGCTGCCCGAGTTTTTTACTTCGGATCCAGAGGTCTGCGGCTCTTTGCAGTTCCACCGTGGTGGCGCTATCGCCATCTTCGACTTGCACCGGAGACCCAGTAACGAATCCCGTGATCGCTGCAAGGTGTTGCGGTCCGATCGCTTCGACTGCGCTTACAGCGCACGTGGAATCCCCTTTTGGTGGAATTGCTGGTGTCGCCCCCCAAAAGAAGCTCATAACCAACAAGACGCCGCTCAGTGCCGGGCCGAGCACGTGAAGGAACCACATCGCCTCCCCAGTTCTTTCAATGAAGTCGGTGTATGGCCATGCCGATCGCTTTTTCGATTCCCGGCTGAATTCTCGAATCCATCGAGACTTATCATCGTCCGCATAAAGATGACGTTGTCTAACCAAAACGACGAGAAGTCCGACAAGCAGAAGATGCACTCCCAAGTAGAGCACCGCAGCAGCCATCGACCACTTCGCGAACTGGTTGGACAGGATTGCCGAACGCGTACCGTGAACCGCCCAGTTCGCGGCAATGAGCGCGAATGCGGCTTGCTGCCCATAGCGGGAAAGCCCGGACGTCCATGCGTTCAGGTGCTCGTGCAGCTCCTTAGCCGCGTCGCCTGCGCTTTCAAATCGACCAGCTCTTTTTTCGGGGCTGGTCGGTCGCCGCGAAAATTTACCCTTTATAGCCAGGACGGCCTCCACCATGCCCGTTTTTCTTCGCGGCCGCCTTCTTCGCCGCGACCTTCTTCGCTGCAACCTTCTTCGCTGCGACCTTCTTCGCGGCCGCCTTCTTCGCCGCGACCTTCTTCGCCGCGACCTTCTTCGCTGCGACTTTCTTCGCCGCAACCTTCTTCGCTGCAACCTTCTTCGCGGCCGCCTTCTTCGCCATTGCCATGAGCTGCTCCGCTAGTAGTCTTTAAACTTCGGCCATCTCGATTGAAGCACGTAGAATTCGAGGAATGCAATCAGTTGTCACCAGGCGATCACACATTCCAAGCTATCACGATTGCGGGTTAGGAAACCTCATTCCTAGATGACATCTCCGAATAATGTCATTAACGTCCCCAAACGGCGAGACTTTAACTGGGTCAGCTGCTATCGGGCGGCGTGTGTTCAGCAGCACTATCTGCGATAGCAAAGCTACGCGTTTCTTACACACACATGCCGCATGTCCGTGGTACATCACAAAGCGGTCGTTCGTAGAAAGTGCCTGTACGGCCGGACCGGGTCGAAGAACGAAACCGCTCGCGCGGTAGGGGGCTCCGGCCAGCGCGTGCGGTTCATGGGAGATCCGCCGCGCGGTTCCGTATGTTGGCGAATGAGGCAATCCGCCTCGTTCTCCAGCAGGAGCCCAATCATGACCTCCTCACAAGCAAACGCCAATCCACTGCGCCAGCGCATGACCGACGACATGCACATGCGCCAGCTTTCGCCGAAGACGCAGGACAACTATCTGCGCATCGTGCGCGAGTTTGCCCGGTTTCTCGGGCGCTCACCTGACACGGCCACCGTCGAGGACCTGCGGCGCTACCAGCTGCATCTGGTCGATCACGGCACATCGCCCGTGTCGCTGAACCACGCGATTACCGGCCTGAAGTTCTTCTTCGCGGTCACGCTCGACCGGCCCGAGCTGATGGTCAGGATGCAGCCGGTGCGCGTTCCACGCATATTGCCCGTCGTGCTCAGTCCCGATGAAGTGCGCCGCCTCATCGAGGCGGCCGGCAACCTGAAACACCAGACCGCGCTGTCGGTTGCATACGGTGCCGGGCTGCGCGCGAGCGAAGTGGTAGCCCTGAAGGTCGGCGACATCGACAGCCAGCGCATGACGCTGCGCATTGAGCAGGGCAAGGGGCGCCGTGACCGCTACGCCATGCTCTCGCCGGTGCTGCTCGAGCGCCTGCGCGTCTGGTGGCACGTGGCCCGGGCCCAGGGCAAGATGCTCGATGGCGGGTGGGTCTTTCCCGGGCTCGATCCCGTCGACCCGCTCAGCACGCGGCAGATGAACCGCGCCATCCATGCCGCCGCCGAGGCCGCACACATCGACAAGCGTGTTTCCATGCATACCTTGAGGCACAGTTTTGCGACACACCTGCTCGAGCAGAAGGTGGACATCCGCGTGATCCAGGTACTGCTCGGGCACGTAAAGCTTGAGAACACAGCGCTCTACGTCCAAGTGGCCACCGATCTTCTGCACGAGGTCACCAGTCCGCTGGACCGCCTGCCCTCCGAGTAAGCTCGAGCGCTGTGGCGCCTCATGCTTGAGGTTGCGGACATCTTCCGCAGCCACGGGCCAGCGTGGCGAGCAACGGCACACCTGAGCCTGGGGCAGCTGAAGGTCATGTCGGCCATCGAACAGTGCCGCACCGCGGCGCTGGGCGGGCATGTGCTGCGCTGTTCCGGCTGCGAGCACATCGAAGTCGCCTACAACTCCTGCCGTAACCGCCACTGCATGAAGTGCCAAGCCAGTGCCGCACGCCGCTGGCTCGAGGCGCGCCAGGCCGATCTGCTGCCCGTGGAGTACTACCACGTGGTCTTCACGCTGCCCGCCGCCATCAGCGCCATCGCCTGGTACAACAAGCGGGTGATCTACGGGCTGCTGTTCGACATCGCCGCCGACACGCTGCGCACCATCGCCGCGGATCCGAGGCACCTGGGTGCCCAGACCGGTGCCACGCTTGTGCTGCACACCTGGGGCTCGGCACTCACGCATCATCCGCACGTGCACGGCATCGTCCCCGGTGGTGGCCTGTCTCCCGACGGTGAGCGGTGGATTGCGTGCCGGCCCGGCTTCTTCCTGCCGGTGCGCGTTCTCTCACGCCTGTTCCGGCGCCGCTTCCTCGAGGCGCTTGCAGACGCGCACCGACGCGGCCAGCTGCAGTTCTTCGGCGAGTATGTGGAGCTCGCGGATCCAGCCGCCTTTGCGCGGTGGCTTGCGCCGTTGCGCACCTGCGAGTGGGTGATCTACGCTAAGCGTCCCTTCGCCGGCCCGGAAGCGGTGCTCGAGTACCTCTCACGCTATACGCACCGGGTCGCGATCTCCAACCAGCGCCTGGTCGCATTCGATGAGCGCGGCGTCACCTTCCGCTGGAAGGACTACCGGGCAATGGGGCGCACCCGCTACAAGACCATGACGCTGGAGGCCGGCGAGTTCATGCGCCGCGTCCTGCTCCATGTGCTGCCCGGCGGCTTCCATCGCATCCGTCACTACGGGCTGCTTGCCAACCCGGTGCGCCGCGCCAATCTCGCCAAGGTGCGTGAACTGCTGGACGTCGTGCCCGAGTTCAACATACCGCCGCAAGACGCGATCGTCGAAGCCCGGCCCGCCTTCGTCTGCCGGCACTGCGGTGCGCCGATGATCGTCATTGAGATCCTGGAACGCACTGCGCCGATTCGCGCACCACCCATGCGGCGAGGTGAGCCATGAGCGCAACGCTTCCTGCACGTGTAACCCGACCGTCGGCTCTGCGGCAACGCGGCCCACGAGCGGACGTTTGCGCCTGTCGCTTCGCGCAGTCCCTCGCAGCTCCGCTTCGCCATCACAACTGCGTCACTGCACCGCTTCATCACTGCGTCAGCGCGCATCCAGCATCCCGCCCGACCACGCATCCATCAACATTGCCGGGCATCCCGGCCTATCAATCGCCATAGCCGCCAGGACTCCGACTGCATCGGGGCACTCCGCGGTTTCCTCCATCGAGGCTCGTTCGACGCCTGCCAGCAACGCGCGGTGGCGTATTCACATTCCTGCGGACGATGGCAGGCATCGAACAACCCTAAACGGTTTCGGAAGCTCGGACCCGCGAGCGGCCTGGCCACCATCGGGACGCCGACGAGCTTCCGAGACGGCCATTTTCAGCCATTTCGAGGAGGCTGGACGCAGGTCCGGGATCGACCTCAACCATATCGCTTATGTCGTCACACCGCTGAGCGTGCGCTGGCGCGGCACCCTTTAAGCTGCCGACCGGGCGCTACCCCTTCAGGCATTTAACTCCGAGTTAATTGATTACGGGAGCGCCCGGTTTCTATACTCCACCCGCAGACGGGCGACTGGCATCGAAACGCTTAATGGCGCGAGCCGAATGCGAGTATAGGGTTTCCTCTAATACGCGCCCTGACACGTCGTCCAGTTCTGCGACTTCGCCACCTGGAGCTACGTGATGAACAAGTTCTCAAGACAATTTGCCGTATGCGCGGTATTGGCACTTGCCGCTTCGCAAACGGCGCTGGCGCAGCATGACAAGGCGGTCGATCAGGCGAACACCGCTTGGAACGCGGCTTTCAACAAGGGAGATGCTCACGGGCTCGCCGCCATGTACGACACGAAGGCGGTGGTCTCGCCCGGCAACGGAACGACCGTTCAGGGACGCGCCGATATCGAGAAGCTCTTCAAAAGCTACTTCGACGCCGGCGTACACGATCATACGATCGACGTCGTGCAGGCAAACCGCATCGGCAACGTGATGTACGAGACCGCGAACTGGACGGCTGTCGCGGAAAAGGATGGCAAGAAGACACCCTACAAGGGCGTGCTGGTGAAGGTCATGACCAAGGGCACCGATGGACAATGGCGTACGACCGCGCACACATGGAACGCGGCGCAATAAGTGACGGGCCAGACGCTTCGAATTTTGTTCGCCGCGAGAATTCAGGATCATGTTTCCGCACGCATGATAGCGCCGGACAGGAGCCGGTGACCGAGTTGGACGCTCAAGTGATCAAAGGGTTACCGCGCGAGATCGCTTCGTCAGCGGTGCCCCTCGGTTCTCGAGGGCCGACCTGGAAAAGCAGGTAACCTATGAAATGTCCGTCCTGCAAGACCGCCGTCCCGGATGGCAACAGGTTCTGCGTCGAGTGCGGCGAACTACTGCCTGTCGAGTGTCCAGCTTGTCAGCATCCGAATTCGCCGGACGCGAAGTTCTGTGGAGGTTGCGGTAGCCGGCTGAATGTCGGCGCATCCATTGCACGTGTCGAGACACCAACAACGCCGGCGCAAGCAATCGTACTGCCTTCCTCCTCGGCGGAACGGCGGCACGTGACTGTGATGTTCAGCGATCTCGTCGGTTCAACGGCGCTCGCTACTCAACTCGATCCCGAGGATCTCCATGAGGTGATAAACGCGTATCACGGTTGTGTTACGACAGCGGTCAGCTCTTATGGCGGCTTCGTAGCGAAGTACATGGGCGATGGTGTATTGATCTACTTTGGTTACCCGCTGGCGCATGAGGACGATGCCGAACGGGCAGTGCGGGCCGCGTTGGGCATAATCGAGGCGGGCTGCCCTCTAAAAGCACCTGGCCACGCACCCAGCCGGCTTCAGGTACGCGTCGGCATCGCCACCGGGCTCGCGGTAATCGGTGATCTGATTGGGGCGGGTGAGGCTCAAGAGCGCGGCATCGTCGGCGAGACACCGAATTTGGCGGCTCGAATGCAAGCCTTGGCCGAACCTGACGCTGTCGTGATTGAGCCGCAGACACGCCTGATTCTCGGAAATCTGTTCGAATACCGCGACCTCGGGCAGGTACACGTCAAAGGTTTCGCCCAATCTATGCAGGTATATCAAGTCGTTGGATTGAGCGCCATCGATAGTCGATTCGAAGCGCTTCACTCGACGGAGCTTACACCGCTCGTCGGGCGCGACGAGGAGTCACGATTACTGCTTCGTCGATGGGAGAAGGCAAAAAGCGGAAGTGGTCAGGCTGTCCTGATATCCGGCGAGGCGGGGATCGGCAAGTCGCGCATAGCAGCTGCACTTCTCGAACGGATTGGTGAGGAATCGCACACGCGATTGCGCTATTTTTGTTCTCCGCATCATATGGATAGCGCATTTCATCCGATCATCCATCAACTCGAACGAGCCGCAGCCTTCCAGCGCGACGATGATGCGCGCTCAAAAATCGACAAGCTCGACGCCCTGCTCGCGCGCGCAATGGCCTCCTCAGAAGAAGACAGTCGACTCATTGCCGACTTGCTCTTGCTGCCCGATATTGGACGACATCCGGAAGTTCATTTCAGCCCGCCGCAACGTAAGCAGAGGACGATTGACGCGCTTCTGCGGCAGCTTGATGGTCTTTCTCGACGACAACCTGTGGTGCACATCTTCGAGGACATACATTGGATCGATCCGACTAGCCTCGAGGCGCTGGATCGGACGGTCGAGCGTATTCGCCGATAACCCGTATTGCTCCTCATGACGTTCCGGCCCGAATTCGACCCACCGTGGATCGGCCAGCCGCACGTTACGACGATGGTACTTGGCCGGCTTGAACAGAGCGATATCTCGGCACTGGTCGAGACGATCGCGGGCAACACGATGCTGCCGCCAGAGATAGTCAATGAAATCGTAGAGCGCACGGATGGTGTTCCGCTCTTCGTCGAGGAATTGACGAAGGCCGTAGTCGAAGCCGGATTCGATGGGCTCGAAGTTGCAAGTACGCTGTCCAGAACGCCGGCCCGTACCATTCCGGCCACCCTGCACGCGTCGCTGATGGGTCGCCTCAACCGTCTCGGAGTGGCGAAGGAACTCGCCCAAATCGGTGCTGCTATCGGGCGCGAATTTACCTACGAACTTCTGGCTGCGGTGACGTCGCTATCTGAGCCGGCGTTGCGTGCGGGCGTGAACCAACTCGTCGCGTCGGGTCTGGTTTTCGGCCGCGGCATGCCCCCCGAAGCATCCTACCTGTTCAGACATGCGCTCTTGCAAGACGCCGCCTACGGCACCCTATTACGCGGCACGCGTCAGCAATTGCATGCACGAATCGCGGAGGCGCTCGAAAAGCGCTTTCCGGATCGCGTGATCCGAGAGCCAGAGGTGCTGGGACGCCATTTTTCGAAGCGCTACGGCCGGATCGCGCCGCTGCTTATTGGCTCAAGGCGGGAAAGAAAAGCGCCGAAAGCTCAGCCAATCTGGAAGCGATCAGGCATCTTTCCCGAGCGCTCGAGTCAGTGGGGATGCTTCCGGAGAGTCCCGAGCGTGATCGGCAGGAACTCACCATACAAAACACGATCGGGACGCCGTTGATTGCAGTCCACGGCTACGCGGGCATGGAAACCGGCGTGGCCTTCGATCGGGCGCGTATTTTAGGCGAACGACTCGGAGACGCTGGCGCTCTGCTGGCAACGCTCAGCGGGCAATGGGCCTTTCATTTTGTACGTGGCGAGCACGACATGATGCGGCAGCTGGCCGGCGAGGCGCGGCGAACGTCGCAGCAGATGTCCGATGAAGCTCTTCAGCTGGCGGGGTATCGGTTGGCCGGGCTCAACGCCATATACTTCGGACGGTTCGTCGAGGCCCGATCGGTGTTCGAGACGATCTTGCGTATCTATGACGTGAGCCGGCATCGTCCTCAGCCTGTGCATTACATCCATGATCCGAAGTTCTATGCGCTCGCATATCTTCCGGTCATTTACTGGGTACTAGGGTATCCAGAGCAGGCGAAAAGCTGGCAAGCAAAAGCATTCGAATACGCGACCGAATTGAATCAGGCGACGCTCACTACTCATGTGAAGATTTACGGCGGGGCCGGACTCGAGGAACTGCTTTTCGACGCAAGTGCAGTGCGCGCTTACGCCGATGCGATCATCGAGCTCGCCGACCTGCACAACCTGCGCTACTTCCGACTGAGCGGCCTGATCTTGAGGGGTTGGACGATGGCACAGGCTGGAGCAGGCCAGGAGGGCCTCGCGCTGATGCGTCGGAGTTGCACGGAGCGCCTCGCAATGGGTGTCAGCTGGTATCAGAGCCGATACCTATGCATGCTGGCGGCAACCTCCTTGCAACAGCGCCGCCCCGATGAAGGGTTAGCCGCCCTCGCGGAAGCCAGGAATCTCGGGACGCGCACCGACGAGCACATGTGGGAGGCGGAGATCAGGCGAATAGAAGGCGAACTCCGGCGGATGCAGGGCGCCCCGTTGGCCGAGGTAGAGGGACATTTCCAGGAGGCGCTTGCAATCGCCCGCGACCAGAATGCCAAGTCATTCGAATTGCGGGCTGCGATCAGTCTCGCCCGGTTGTGGTGTGATGACGGCAGCCACACCGAAGCTGGTCGAGTTCTTCTCGCTTCGATCTACAACTGGTTCACTGAAGGGTTAGACACACCCGATCTCAGGGAAGCGAAAAGACTGCTGGACAACCTGTAGTGCATCCGTCCATGCGAGCAAGAGGGCGGGACGGACTTACCGATTCTCGCACGCCGGCCATCGGAGGGCGCCCGATCTTCGGCACGGGTTTTCGTCGCGCGGAGCCAGGTACTGCAGTGCACCGAGTCAGCGGAAAGCAGATTCGTTCCAGCGAAAACGATCTGTGCAATTTGCGCGTGAGCGGGAAGGCCGTCCTACGCTCCGCCACATCGTGCCGAAAGGACTGCGTTCCAACAGGATCGCTGCCGTGACCGGTTCCTCCCGTTAGCTACCCTCGGAAGTTCGACGACCTTACCAGCAGGAATGGGTCCGAGTGAGTAGGTTAGGGGGCACACCGGTTCGCGTGGCTCGACCTGCGGTCTTCGGCAAACGGCCATAACGAGACATCCGCGGGAGCCGCCGAATGGCCGATTACCGTTTCGTTGCGGCCAACCGATCATCGCAGCATAGGCGGACAACGCATTGTCAACGCTTTGTTCCCTTCGCCGCGATTCCCGAATTCGCTCGCTTGCGGAAGAGATCTTTGCGCTGAGCTTGCCGTCGGCTTCTGGCCGGAGCAAAAGACCTTGATCGCCCGGCCGAGCCACGGACGACAAGGAAGGCGCGGGCCGCCGATCCTGATCGCATCGAATGACGGGGTAATATGTTGGGCGGCCACGCCAGCTTCAAAGACAGTCAAATCGGGAGTCGAATATGCCGGACAAACGGCAACCAGGCGATACGATCCAGAACTGGGCGGACAAGTGGGTTGCATCTGTCGCTGACTATTCAATTTGTGCGGTTTCGGTGGAAGGCCGGATTCTGACCTGGAATCCAGGCGGCATAGCTATCCACGGATTCCAGCCGGACGAGATCATTGGCCAGATGCTGGACATCCTCTACACAGAGGATGACCGCCAAAAAGCGGCGCCTGCGGTCGGCCTCGAAACCGCCCGACTGACAGGGCGCCACGACACCGAAGGCTGGCGAACCCGCAAGGACGGCACAACGTTTTGGGCGAGCGAGGTGATTACCGCATTGCATAGGGAAGGTGGGCAACTTGCCGGTTTTGTGAACATCGTGCGCGATATCACGGATAAAAAGGCCGCGCACGACGCAGTGCTGGAAAGCGAGCGACGATTCCGCGTGCTTGTTAACGGAGTGACTGACTATGCGATCTTCATGCTGTCGCCGGAAGGCGTGGTCACAAACTGGAACTCTGGCGCACGGCGCATCAAGGGCTACGCTGCAGAAGAAATTATCGGTTCGCATTTTTCGCGCTTTTACACGCCGGAAGACGCTGCGACAGGACTGCCACAGCGCGGGCTGACCGCTGCCGCAAGGGACGGGAGATTTGAAACGGAAGGATGGCGGGTCAGAAAAGATGGCAGCCGTTTCTGGGCGCACGTCGTGATCGACGCAATCCGTGACGAGGATGGAACGCTTGCTGGATTTGCGAAGATCACCCGTGACATCACCGAGCGGATGGAAGCGAACCGGGCTCTCGAAGAGACCAGAACGGCATTATTCCAGTCGCAGAAGATGGAGGCCATCGGTAAGCTGACAGGCGGCGTCGCGCACGATTTCAACAATGTATTGCAGGTATTGCGCGGTAACCTGGAACTGCTGGAAAACCGTCATGCCAGCGACGGATGGACCCGCGAGCGGCTCGACAAGGCGATCGACGCGGTAGAGCGCGGCGCCAAATTAGCATCCCAACTGCTCGCCTTTGGACGTCGGCAGCCCTTGCGACCGGTTGTGATCAACCTGGCACCCGCGATACGGGGCATGGATGATCTGTTGCGGCGCGCACTAGGCGAGACCATTGAGGTGGAGACGGTCGTCGCTGGCGGGTTATGGAACACGATCGTGGACATTCATCAGTTGGAGAACGTCATTCTCAATCTGGCAATCAACGCGCGCGATGCGATGCCGGATGGCGGAAAGCTGACCATGGAGCTGGCCAATGCGATGCTCGACGATCATTACGTTGCAGGGCTGCCCGATGTGCCGGTAGGCCAGTACGTCATGCTCGCCGTCACCGACACTGGCACAGGCATGCCGCCGGACGTGCTCGAGCGCGCGTTCGACCCGTTCTTCACGACGAAACCTGAAGGGTCGGGAACCGGACTGGGTTTGAGCATGGCCTATGGTTTCGTCAAGCAGAGCGGCGGACATATCCGCATCTATAGCGAGATCGGGCATGGCACCACCGTCAAGATCTACCTGCCGCGGTCCACCGAAACGGCAGTGGAGCCTCCCGCGAGACCGAGCCTCAGGTTGCTAGGCGGAACGGAGACCATCCTCGTAGTGGAAGACGACCTGAAAGTGCAATCGACCGTTGTTGATACGCTGTCCGGCCTTGGCTACAGCGTGCTGAAGGCAGACAGCGCAGAGCAGGCGTTGACCGTGATTCGAAGTGGCATCCATATTGACCTGCTTTTTACGGATGTCATCATGCCGGGGTTCCCGCGCAGTCCCGACATGGCTGCCCAGGCGGTGCAGCTTCTACCGCGCCTGAAGGTGCTCTTTACTTCCGGCTATACGCAGAATGCGGTTATTCACGGTGGACGGCTGGACTCGGGCGTTGAGCTGTTGAGCAAGCCATACAGCCGGGAACAGCTCGCCCACAAGATCCGCCAGATACTGGGCGGCACTCGGGCGACCCGTGAAAGCGAGGACGCGACGCTGTCAGAAGCAAACTGTGGCACGACAGGTCTCCGAGTTCTTCTGGTCGACGACGATCCTGCGTTACTGGAAGCTACGAGCGAATTGGTAAAAATGCTCGGACATGCCCCAGTCACGACTGGCTCGCCGGAAGAGGCATTGCGTTGGCTTGGGGACCAGGCATTCGACGTATTGCTCGCCGATCTCACCATTCCTGGCATGTCGGGAATCGAACTCGCCGAAAAAGCGGTTCAGATACGGCCAGCGCTGCGCGTGATCTTCGCCTCGGGCAACGAGATGCCCGATGTTCCAGCGCTGACGTTCCGCTGGAAGGCTTTGCACAAGCCCTACACCTTGGAAGAGCTGGATAAAGTACTGGACAGGCCCGAGGTTTAGAGGCGCTTATCGGCGTACTGGCCACAGTTCATGCGAGACGTACGTCCTGTCCAAAATACTGCACATAAATGCAATCGCATCGCTGGCGACCGTCTCAAATCGAGCCGAAAACCGACGGACGGAAACTCGTCCTGAGAGACCGAAACGGGTCGATTTGAGCCATCGACCTTACTGACCCGCAACGCAGCATGAGCGCATCGTTGAAAAGCCACAGTCGTCGATTTCGAAAAGCGACAGCTTCTTATGCCAGCCTCACAAGCTAGGCAAGCGCTCGAAAGGCAATAGACGGCAAAGTGCTTACTTGTATTTCACTCGAATCCAGCCTTGGCGGGAGAACGAGGCGCGCTGCAGCGTGGAGAGCATCAAATCGGAGGCCTCGATCAGCGGGACGACGCTTATGATGCCGCAGACGAGCGCTGACAAAGGCGAGTCTAGCCCAGGCGTATGCTTCCGAGCTCACCTGAGAGGGATTGCAGCCCGAGTAGGCGCCGAAGAGGTTGAAGTCATCGAGCGCCGTGTGCCCGTGCTCGTTGGAAGTAGATTACCGGTCTGAAGAATATCTAGAAAAATCGCGTCGGGATCGCTGTAGCACATGATCAAAGCTCCATCGTAGAGGCTTCCGGGCGAGCAATAGCGGTTCCCGTAAGGTTACCCTCAGTCATTCCACTGGGTCGACACCCTTTCTCGCTGCCCGGTCTCTACTTGATGACCCCGATCGCCGGTCACGGCTCTGCCGATGGATCTGAAACTGCGTTGTGGGGACCCCAGGACGACTCCGTGTCGTTGACGATCCCCCTCTCGGAGGTGGATCGATCGATCAACAATTGCGAACATCAGAGACTGCGAAACGGGAGGACACTGGTGGCGATCCTCGGCGGAACGCAATCCAGCCTTAGCCACGTCAGAGGAGGGCGGTTGGCCATTGCTATCGTTCGCCGACGGGCGTCACGAGGTCATTTAGGCGGCCGCAGAACGGCTACAACTTAAGCGAGCCGGTTCGGCTTCGCAAACGGAAAGTTAATCGCGACGGCGACGCCGGGAGAGCCCCGCCGCTTCGCTCAACCCCGCCGCGTCGCCAGTTCCGC
>NZ_FCNW02000086.1 GCF_001544475.1 Caballeronia humi
AAGTCGATGGGCGGCGGCTGGGTGACGAACGCCGAGCGCATGACCGCGACGATGTACGGCGCGAACGGCGGCCCGGTCGCCCCGGAAGCGGCCGCGTCTGCGTCGGCGCCGGCGCCGGCCTCGGCAGGAAGCCCGCAGGGGCCGCCTCCATGAACGACGCCCCGCTGATCGCCTGCCACGAGTGCGACCTGCTGCAACGCGAGACGGTGCTGCCGGGCGGCGGCACCGCGCGCTGCACGCGTTGCGGCGCGGAGCTGTACCGCAACCGGCCCGACAGCCTCAATCGCTCGCTCGCGCTGACCCTCGCGGCGATCGTGCTGTTCGGGATCGCGAATGCGTTTCCGATCGTGGGACTGAAAGTGAGCGGCGATGTCGTTCAGACCACGCTGTTCGGCGCGGCGCGCATCCTGTATCGCGACGGCATGTGGCCGCTTGCAGGTCTGGTCTTTTTCACGACCCTACTGATGCCAATGCTGCAAATGGCCGGCATTGCGTATCTGCTGTTGCCCTTGCGCCTAGGGCGCGAGCCGCATCGGCCCGCCCTGGTGTTTCGCCTGGTGCATTGGGCGATGTCTTGGGGCATGACTGAGGTCCTGATCCTCGGCGTGCTGGTGGCGCTGGTCAAGCTCGCACATATCGCGAGCGTGGTGCCTGGCATCGCGTTGTGGGCGTTCGGCGCTCTGATGCTATTGCTCGCAGCCATCTCCGCCGCCTTCGATCCCCGTGAGTTCTGGGAGAGGGTGAGCACCTCGCGACGGGGCGGCGGAATGCCAGGCGAAACACATACATCGGCATCGGCGCCCACGGCCGCTCGTGCCGGCCTCTTTGTCTGTCACGAATGCGGCTTGCTGTCAAAAGCGAGGGCGCACGCCCACGACGGCGAATGCCCGCGATGCGCAGCGCATTTGCACTTTCGCAAACCCGAGAGCCTCGCCCGGACCTGGGCGTTCCTGATCGCGGCGATGGTCCTCTACATCCCCGCCAACATGCTGCCGATGATGGACACGAGTTCTTTGTTCGGCACGCAGAAGGACACGATCATGAGCGGTGTGGTGTATCTCTGGACCTCGGGCTCGTGGCCGCTCGCGGTCGTCGTCTTCATCGCGAGCGTCGCGGTGCCGATGCTCAAGATCATCGCGCTCATCTTCCTTGCTTCCACCGCGCAGAGGCATTCGCGCTGGCTGCCCGACCATCGGACACGCATCTATCGGATCGTTGAACTCGTCGGTCGATGGTCGATGCTCGATATCTACGTCGTCACGCTGCTGGTCGCGCTCGTGCAGTTCAATGCGCTCGCGACGATCCACGCGGGGCCGGCCGCGATCGCATTCGGCGCGGTAGTCGTGCTGACCATGTTCGCCGCGATGTCGTTCGATCCGCGGCTGATTTGGGACACCAACGAGGCCGATTATGGCAATGCCCCCTGACGAACCCGAGTTTCCGGAAGCCGTCGCCAAGCGGCGTTCGCGCTTTCGCGTGCAACTGGTGTGGCTCGTGCCGTTGATCGCGGTGCTGATCGGCGGCTGGCTCGCGGTGCAGGCGATCCTGCAGAAGGGACCGACGATCACCATCAGCTTCGTCACCGGCGAGGGCCTGGAAGCGGGCAAGACCAAGCTCAAGTTCAAGAACGTCGACATCGGCGTGGTCGCGAGCGTCGTGCTGGCGCCGGACCACAAGCGCGTCGTCGCGACCGCCGAACTCTCCAAGGACGCGTCGAGCATGCTTGTCGAAGATACGCGTTTCTGGGTGGTGCGCCCGCGCATTTCGGGCGGCACGGTGTCGGGCATCGGTACGCTATTGAGCGGCTCGTACATCGGCATGGACATCGGCTCTAAGGCAACGCCGCGGCGCGACTTCGTCGGGCTCGAGAAGCCGCCCGTGTTCGAGAGTGGCGTGCCCGGGCGCGAGTTCGTGCTTAAGAGCGACAATATGGGCTCGCTCGATGTCGGCTCGCCGATATTCTTCCGGCGCTTGCAGGTCGGTCAGGTGACCCGCTTCGACCTCGACGCCGACGGCTCGGGCGTCACCTTGCGTGTATTCATCAACTCACCCTACGACAAGTACGTGAAAGGTGACACGCGCTTCTGGCAGGCGAGCGGCGTCGATGTCTCGCTCGATACAAGCGGCGTGAAAGTCAACACGGAGTCGCTGGTTTCGATCCTGATCGGCGGCCTCGCGTTCGAGAGTCCGCCCGATGCGGCTGACATTTCAGAGGCCGCCGCGAACTCCGAATTCCGGCTCTTCAACGACCGGGCCGAGGCGATGAAGCGCCATGACCGCATCGTCGATACCTACGTGTTCAATTTCAAGGAATCGGTGCGCGGGCTGACGGTGGGCGCGCCGGTCGACTTCCGCGGCATCGTGGTGGGCGAGGTGGCCGCGATCTATACGCGCTACGATCCAGTCAAAAAGGAGTTCAGCATTCCGGTCGCGATTCGCTACTACCCTGAGCGGTTTACCTCGCGCTATGAGTCGGGCAATAAAGGCGGCAGGGTCGTGGAGGACCGTCGCAAGGTTGCGGAGTGGTTGGTTGACAAGGGACTTCGCGGCCAGTTGAGAACCGGAAACCTCTTGACGGGTCAGCTCTACATCGCGCTGGATTTCTTTCCGAACGCGCCGAAAGCGACGATGGACTGGAACGCGACTCCGCCTGAAATTCCGACCGCCCCGGGGGGATTGCAATCGCTTCAGGACTCGGTGACGGCCCTGGTCGCAAAGCTCAACAAAATTCCGTTCGAGGGCATCGGGAAGGATTTGCGGCAGACCCTGCAATCTGCGGACACTTTGCTGAAATCGCTCGACAACAGCGTGGTGCCGGAGGCCCGCGCCACGCTGGTTGCAGCGCGCGAGGCACTCGACTCGACCAACAAGACATTGCAACCCGACTCCGCGATCGCGCAGAGCACCGTCGAAACCATGCACGAACTGTCTCGCACTGCGGCGGCGTTCCGCACGCTCGCCGAGTATCTGGAACGCCATCCAGAGGCGCTGATACGTGGCAAACCCGAGGATAAAAAGTGATGCGCTCCCTGAACCTCGCCGCAGTGGTGCTCGTTCTAGTCCTTATCGGGGGCTGTTCGACGTCGCCCTCTGCAGCTTTCTACACGCTGAGCGCGGTGCCGCCGGTCGTAGCCGCTCCGACTACGCCGCCGCCGATCAGCATCGTTATCGATGCGGTAACCGTTCCCGATCTGGTTGACCGGCCACAGTTCGTGCTGAGAACAGGTGCGACGCAAGTCACGATCGACGAATACGCTCGTTGGGCCGCTCCCCTGCGCAGCCAGATCTCGCGCGTGCTTGCGGCTGACCTCGCCCAGGCCGTGCCGGGGGCACTCGTCGCGGGCAATGCCCAGCATCCGGACAATGCGCAGGCGTATCGCGTACGGGTCGACGTGCAGAGCTTCGAGTCGGCGCCGGGGGAGATGGCAGCGATCGTTGTGCTGTGGTCGGTCCGGCCGCCGAGGGGAGCGACGATCACCGGCCAAACTTTCGCGCACGAAGCCGCCCGCACGGCAGACTACGACGCCCTCGTCGATGCGCATAGCCGGGCGCTCGCGACCGTGAGCAGTGACATTGCCGGTGCGATCCGCTCGACGCTCCGGCCGTGACTCCACTACTGGCCGCTGGGGACGGGAGATGATTGCCGTGCCGGATGTCGATACGGTCTGAGATCCGTAACCGCGAGCTACTTGCTTGCAACCAGACGCCAGGGTTCGGCACATCGCCGCGGGCTACCTCGGCCGTTGACGTGAACGTTGCGGCGACCCGCAAGGAGACAATCAATGTTGCCCACGTCCACTTCCGAAAAGGCGCTATCCCGTGGCCTGCTCGATGTATTGATCCGTGCGGGGCTGATCGCTGTCCTGGCGATTTTCTGCTTCGAGATCGTTTTCCCGTTTCTTAACCTTATCGTTTGGTCCATCATCCTGGCGGTCACCCTTTACCCACTGCAGGTCAGGCTACGGCGTAGGTTGGGCAACAAAGACGGGCGCACCGCCACGTTGATCGTCTTGATCGCGGTCGGCATCATCATCGTGCCGACGTACCTGTTGGGCGTCGCCATGGCCGAGTCAGTGGAGCATGCCATGGCCATCGTCAAGAACGAAGGTTTCCACATCCCTCCCCCGGCGGAGTCGGTAGCCAGTTGGCCACTGGTAGGCAAGCGTCTGCATGACTTCTGGCTGCAAGCCGCCACCGACGTGACCGGCCTGATGCACAAACTGGCGCCACAACTCAAAGAGCTCAGCCGTGTCCTGTTGGCTACGGTTGCGGGACTGGGGAAGGGACTTCTGATATTTGTCTTCGCGCTGATCATCGCTGGCATCTTCATGGCTTATGGGGAGCAGGGCACCCGCAGTGCCGTGCAGATTACCTCGCGCGTCTTCAACCCGGAGAAAGGCCCGCGCATCGCCGTACTGTGCACGGCCACAGTTCGCGCAGTCGCTCAAGGAGTAGTAGGCATCGCCTTTATCCAGATGCTGCTGATTGGCGTCGCTTTTGTGGTTAAAGGCATTCCCGCTGCTGGCCTGCTGGCTCTGGCGGTGCTCCTGCTCGGGATCATGCAACTGCCGGCCACGCTAATTACCGTCCCGGTGATTATTTTCGTTTTTGCCACGGAGGGCGCGAGCGTGGCGACCATTGTCTTCTCCATCTACGTCTTCGTTGCGGGGTTAGCCGATAACGTGCTCAAGCCCCTACTGCTGGGCCGTGGCGTAGACGTGCCGATGCCGGTGGTGCTTGTCGGGGCGCTGGGAGGCATGGTCACCGGCGGCGTGATTGGCCTGTTTATCGGCCCAGTGGTGCTCGCGGTAGGCTACCAGCTGTTCTGGCAATGGGTTGAGGACCAGCCGCAGAGCGATGGGTCAGGCGAACAAACGCGCATTTGATTCGGGCAGGTGCGGCTGCAAAGCCCGCACGACGCCGTGCCTGCTCGGCTACCGAACGAAGGAGCACCCCACGTAGAGTTACTACGCCGACCAGAACCTGCCGGAGGCCCCAGTTCCGGCGTTTTTTGAAGTCGCTGCACCCCGGGTTTGGAACAGGGGTGATTGTTGAGTCAACCCCTCGCTATCCACCGCTAATACATGCATGCACCGATCCAGCCGGCGATTCAGCTTAAGTGTGCGGCGCTCCGACGCTGACCCGAGCGCGGCTTCACGATGCGGTCAATTCGAAGGCGTGGTAGCTCCAGGGCGGCAGATCCAGATAAAGTCCGCGCGAAACGAGGTCTTGACCATCGCGATCGAAAGTCGCCGTTCCCATCATGTCCCTCAGCCGTACCGTGCGGCCGCTCACGTCGGAGAACGGGATTCGGAGATAACACTGGCTCTGGTTGCCAGCGTAGTTGACGGCAATGAGTCGCCGCTCGCCGTCGGCACGTTGCCAGGACCACGCGATGACACAATCCCAGGTCCAGTTGCCCTCCCACGCCGGCTCGCTTTCGAGCAGGGTCCACGTGCCGTCTCGAAAGACCGGTTGCCGCAGCACGGTCATTAGCCTCTCGTAGAACCCCTGCAAGCTTGCGTCGACATTCTCCAGGGGCGCGCGCACGAGGTGCGGCGAAATGCGTTTCCTGCAGCCCTCGAACTGGCCTTGGTGGAAGAAGCGCAGGCCAGGTGACAAATACGTAATGATGGCCGCGGCCTCGTGCATCCTGGGTTCGAACGTCGCTGCCGTACGGGGCTCGTCGTGGTTTTCCAGGAAGCGGGCCAGCTTGTCCTGGTAATCGAGCCCGGCGTACAAATGCTCACGCACCGGCCGCGCTTGCGCACCGCGCAGGCGGTCGTACAGCTGCTTGTCGTAGGCGTATTCGAAACCCTGCTGCTGCATCGTCCATTCCAGATCCCAATAGACCTCGGCCATGAACCGGAAGTGCGGATGTTCGCGCCGCACGGATTCGATTGCCTTCGGCCAAAAGGGATCTGCACGGATGCCCCAGGTGCGTTCGAAGACGTCGGGCAAGACCAGCATAGCCATGTCGCAGCGCACGCCGTCGCATTGCCCGGCGATTCTCTCCAACTCGCCGATCATCGCCTGCTGCAAGTCCGGGTTGCCGTAGTTGAGCTGCAGCGTGTCGGGCCAGCCGTCGAAGTATGGATCGCGTCCGTGGGCGAGCACCAGCGGGCCATTTTTCGTTTGCACCCGGCAGTAGTTGTGCGGCGAGCGAGCAAGGTCGGTTTCGCTGCCATGGACGAAGTAGTCCGGATGCTCGTCCATCCATGCGTGATCCAGCGCCATATGGTTCGGAACGAAGTCGAGCATCAACTTCAGTCCGCGTTGCTGCATCCGCTGTCTCAATCGGGCGAGCGCCGCAGCGCCGCCCAGATCGCAATGGACGGTGTAGCTTTGGATAGCGAACCCAGAGCCGGCGATGTCCTGTTCCCCGAGGTCCGGCAGCGTGTCGGCGAACTCGCGACGCCATCCGGTATTCGCGCACGAGATCGCCCGCGCGGCCGACCCCGTCTGCCAGACGCTCAGCAACCAGACCCAGTCAAACCCCAACTCGGCAAAGCGATCCAGGTCAGCGTCGGGGATATCGTCGAGCTTCGCGCTCCTGCCGAGCACACGAGTCAGCTCCGTCAGCCAGACGCGGGTATTGATTTGGTACAGCGCCGGGTAGCGCAAGTCGGACATATATCCTCCGTCACTTCTTGCCCATCTCTTCTCCGGCTATCTGTTCCCTAATGACCGTTGCCATTACCCGCCAGCGTTCGGTCTCGAAGACGGTTTGAGCGTCAATCCGTCCGAACATATCGAGAAGAGGGGCAGCTAAACCCGTCCAGCCCGTCTGGTGGCTGGCGCCGAGACCCGCGCCGTTGTCGCCGTGAAAGTACTCGTAGAAGAGAATCAGGTCGCGCCAGTGCGGATCGTCCTGAAACTTGGCAGTGCCGCCATAGACGGGGCGTCGCCCATTGGCATCGCGCAGGAAGGTGCTCGTCAGCCGGCGGACAATCTCCTGTGCCACCTCGAACAGCGTCATGTGCTGCCCCGACCCCGTCGGACACTCAATCTTGAAATCATCGCCATAAAAACTGTAGAGATTTACGAGCGCCCGGACAATAAGAAGATTGACTGGCATCCACACCGGACCGCGCCAGTTCGAGTTGCCACCGAACATGCCGGTATTCGATTCGGCCGGGAGGTACTGCACCTTGTACTCCTGTCCACCGACGTGAAACACAAACGGATGTTCCAGGTGATAGCGAGAGACTGAACGAATGCCGTGCGGCCCCAGGAACTCATTCTCATCGAGCAGGTAGACGAGCACGCGTTCGAGCTTGCGCTTGTTGAGGATCGATAGAAGCCTCCGTTCCTTATGGCCAATAAAACCCGCGTCGGTCGGGGCCACATGCGCAACCAACTCGGGGTAGCGTTTCCGAAACTGAGCGATTAGCTCCATCAGCTTCGAATAGCGTGTGACAGACGGCGCATCGAACACGGTCGATGCGCACAGCGGCAACAGCCCGACGAGCGACCTTATCTTCAGGCGTTTAGTCTGGCCGTCGGGAAGCCGCAGCAGATCGTAGAAAAAGCCGTCCTCTTCGTCCCACATCTCGTCTTTATGTTCGCCGGGACGGTCCATCGCATAGGCGATCCACATGAAGTGCTGGACGAACTTGAAGGCGATCTCCTCGTAGATCGGGTCGTACTCCGTCAGGATGATGGCTATCTCCAGCATGCTCTGGCAATAGAACGCCATCCACGCGGTCCCGTCCGCCTGCTCGAGCGATCCGCCGGTCGGCAGTTGCGCGCTGCGATCGAATACACCGATGTTGTCCAGACCGAGAAAGCCGCCGGCGAACACGTTGCGCCCCGCCGGGTCCTTGCGATTCACCCACCAGTTGAAATTGAGCATCAACCCCTGAAACGAGCGCTCCAGAAAGCGCGGATCGGCCCGGCCAAGCTCTTTCTCGTAGCGGTACAGCCAGAGCGTGGCAGCGGCATGCACCGGAGGATTCACGTCGCCGAAATTCCACTCGTAGGCTGGGATCTGGCCGCTCGGGTGGAGGTAGAGGCTGCGCAGCATCAGCAGCAGTTGCTCCTTGGCGAAGTCGAAATCCACCAGCGCCAGGGAGATGGTGTGGAAGGCCAGGTCCCAGGCCGCGTACCACGGATACTCCCACTTGTCCGGCATGGAAATCACGTCGGCGTTCAACATGTGGAACCACTCCGTGTTGCGCACGTCATGGCGGGCGGCCTCGAGCAATGGATGACTCCGGTGCTCGCGAAGCCAGAGCTCAAGGTCAAAGTAGTAGTACTGCTTGCTCCACAGCATGCCGGCTAGCGCCTGGCGGTGCACGCGACGCTGATCTTCCGTCAATGACTTCGGAGCGATCCGCTCGTAGAATTCGTCAGCATCCGCGATGCGGCTACTGAATATGCACTCAAAGTCGCCGAACGCATTCTCCAGTCTGGTGGCCGACAGGCGCAGCCGAATCGTCTTGCTGCCGCCGGCGGGCACATCGCAGACATAGCGGGCCGCGGCCTTGGTTCCCGTCTTGGCCGGATTCACCGCGTCGCCCTGTCCCGAGATCACGTAGGTGTGGAACGCATCCTTCACGTAGGGAGACGCGTTGGGCTGGCCCCACAGATGCTGTGCATTGCTTTCGTTTTCGGTGAAGAGCAACTCTGGGGTGTCGTCGCAATGGAACCAGTAGTCGCCCAGATCATGGTGTGTCGCCTGAATGACGCCTCCGCCCGCATCGCGCAGCGTGGGCTTGCGAGT
Source organism: Caballeronia humi (assembly GCF_001544475.1). GTDB lineage: Bacteria > Pseudomonadota > Gammaproteobacteria > Burkholderiales > Burkholderiaceae > Caballeronia > Caballeronia humi. The sequence continues at coordinate 8,726 of NZ_FCNW02000086.1, forward strand.
GTCATCTCGCCACGACCATGTGTTACGGAACCATAATGTCGGCAGGACTTGCAACCGTGCCGCCTCCGGTCCGCGGTTGTGCACGGAAATGCGTACGAGGATGTCGTCCGGAGCCGACTTGGCGTATTCCATGAACACGTCGAAATACCGGTCATCAGCGAAAGCACCGGTATCGAGCAGTTCGTACTCGAACTCCTCCCGCGATCGATTCCGGTTGGTCTCGATCAGATCCCGATAGGGATATTCTCGCTGAGGGTACTTGTAGAGGTACTTCATGTAGGAGTGGGTGGGGGTGCTGTCGAGGTAGAAGTAATATTCCTTAACGTCCTCGCCATGATTACCCTCGCTGTTGGTGAGGCCGAAGAGGCGCTCCTTCAGGATCGGGTCGCGCTCGTTCCACAACGCCAGCGCAAAGCACAGCCGCTGCTTGTCGTCGCACAACCCGCCGAGCCCGTCCTCGCCCCACTTGTAGGCACGTGAGCGTGCGTGGTCATGGGTGAAGTAGTTCCAGGCGTCACCGTTTTCGCTGTAGTCCTCTCGCACCGTTCCCCACTGTCGCTCGCTAAGGTAAGGCCCCCACTTCTTCCACGGGACCTGGGCCTCACGCGCGTCATTTAAACGCTTCTGTTCCGCTACGTCCACGATTGCAGAGGCCATGCTTTTCTCCGTTACAGGTGAATGAACTCAACTCGACGCTACGCAGGCAGGCGGCTCGCACCCACACTCATCGTTCGCGATTCAGCGAACGCAGGCTGCGAAAATACGACTTGACGGTACTGAAACGCATATGCCCCAAAAAAAAAGGCGACGACGCCCTTATTCGCGCCCGGTAAGCGCGGAATGAACGTCGCCAAGATCGAAGTCTGGCGATACCGCATTGACCCAATCGGTAGCGGGAGCGGGACCGGCAGGTAGTGCGCGATGTTCTGGCGCGCCGTGATGCCCGCGAAGAACCCGCCTTCCAACGACGAGCCCCCAGTAGCGCATTGGTGAACCATTGCCCCGCGTAGCCGGCGATCGGCTCGATGTGCTTGTGGGAATCGGAGAAACTAATCGCGAACAGGATGCCTTCGTTGCCGTTCGCGTCGGTCCAGTGCTTACCCGTTCCACCGCCCCATGAAATTGAATTAAGGTGGCTGGTGTCCTCGTAGCCGTCGATGTGCCAGCCGTAACCGGTCAGGTACGGATTCCAGGTGCCGTCATGGGCAACCCGCGTCATGCGCCCGCAGGCCGATGCCGTCCAGTCCCCCGAATAGTGGCAGGTCGCAGCGGCGACCTTCGGAACCAGAGCGGGGGCCACGACAACGGCGACAACCGCGGTTTGGATAAGGCTCGTATTCATCGCTCTTTTTTGTAGCGTGTTATCACGCGCGGCGCCCCGTGCGCGGCGCATCGGTGGTGCCGCTACTTCTCTCGCCATCAGGCCAGTTGCGGGCGCTCGTGAGCGCCGGCTCCATCAGCGCGGACGAAGCCTCGTCGTTAACCCACGCCTGCAGCAGCGTGAAGGTCACCGCGAGTATCACCGGGCCGATGAACAGTCCGACGATCCCAAACGCGATCACCCCGCCCAACACACCGGTTAGAATTAGCAGCAGCGACAGGTCCACGCCTCGCTTGATCAACAACGGTCTTAGGACCTTATCTAGCATGATGACGAGCAGCGTCCAGACCCCTAGCGCGATCCCCGCGATGTGCTGGTCGTGATAGAACAGCCAGACCGCCGCGCTAAACAGCGGAAGCGCTGGACCGACCTGCGCTAGGCAGAGAATCAGGATCACAGCGGTCAGTACGCCTGCCCCTGGGACGCCGGTGACGTAAAGGCCGAGCCCGCCGAGCGCCGCCTGCACGGCTGCGGTCACGACGATCCCCAGTGCGACCGCACGGATCGCCAGTGCACTGAGTCGCACTGCCGCTGCGCCGCGTTCGGCGGCAATGCGCGTCGCGAAGCGCACGACGGTGTTGGCTCCCGCTTCGCCCTGTGCATAGAGAATGCCGGCAATGACCACGGTGAGCACCAAGTGAATCGCCAGAACGCCGACCGCGCCCGCTTGCGTGAGCAGCCATTTCGCGGCGACGATCGCATAGGGCTGCACTTGCGCAAGGATGCCGCCGCGACCCGCGTCGGACAAGCGCTGCCACTCGCGTGCGGAGCGTTCGCCGGCAAGCGGCACTTCATGCAGCCAGCGGGGCGGGGGAGGCAGCGTGTAGTCTGGCAGTGCCTCGGCCCGGTCGACAATGTCGCCGCCATGCTCGGCGATCGTCGACACCGCTCCATACAGCGGCAGCACGATCACGACCAGCAGCCCGGCTAGCATCACAGTGACGGCGATCCAGCGGCGGCCACCGACGCGCTTTTCGATCCGGATCATCAAGGGCCAAGTGGCGACGACGATCATCGTCGCCCAGATCAGCGCCGGCAGAAACGGACGGACGATATAAAGACTGCCGAAGATGAGCAGCGACAGGATCACGATGATCAGCAGGATGCGGGCAATATCCGCTTGCGGTCGCGCATTCACGTCACTCTCCAAATACTCCACCTAGCCGCAACCGCGGGACGGCCTGTTGCGCGGCCGTATCGTTTCCAACAGGGTGGCGCCATGGGTACCGCCCACGTTTGCGGCGGAGTGGGGCGCAGACCGCAGACCCAATCTCTCGTTTACTCAGTGTATAAGCTCCGCAGCGCCGCCGCCATTGGACCTTGGTCCAATTGACTGGTCCAATCGACTGGTCAAATTGACCGGTTCAGACAAGCAACTGCGTGCTGTGGACTATTAATAAAAGGCATTGAGCCGGCTGCTCGTGGGCGGGTCGAGTGGGGCGCGACAGGTCGCAAGCAGGGGCCTGTCGCGTGTAAGTGCGCAGAAACACTACTCTTCGACGAGCGCCTCCAGCCGCCCGGCACTTACCACCTTTGCGAGCGCTGCGTGGTCACGCTCCGTCTGATCTGCGTAGGCGAGGGAAAACGCGCCGATGGCGTCGTCAAAGGTATCGCCCTTGCCCAGATAGCCACTGATAGTCGTCGCATCCCCCGACTTGGCATGGGCGCGGGCCAAAGTCCAGCCGCAGAGCTCGGCATAGCGTTTAATCTGCGCGGCGGTGACTTCCTCTGAGGGAGCAGACATCTTCATGTCCCGCAACTGGCGCACAAAAAAGTCATAGCCTCGCTTTCCTCGCAACCATCCTAAAAAAATGTCACTGGAAGACTGCATCAGCCGTTGTCCCATGACGACACGTTGCCCCTGATTGTCATATTGACTCTTTCCCGCGTAGGGTTCGAGGACCGACCGGCGCTCTTCCTTGAACTGGAGAATTAGGGGATGGTCTTCCTCGTCAAAAAACAACCCGATGAAGCACCGGGTGCCGACGCTGCCGATACCCACAACCTTCAAAGCGAAGTCCTCCAGGTGGTAGCGGTCCAGGAGGACACGACGCTCATCGGAGAGCGACTCGCGATAATCGACGAGTGCCTCGCGAACCCGTTCCTCGAAGCCCGCATCATTGACGTGATAGAGAAGCGGCGGTTGATCGACCAGGCGGCGGCGTCCAGCCACTTCGCCGACAATCTTGGGAAAGAGGTTTTTGACAACACGCTGGCGGGCTTTGTCTGCTAATTGCTCGCGGGTCTTTTTGACCTTTTCGTCGGGTGCCATCGCAATGAGAGTTTTCATGTCTAGGCGGGTGTACCAGACTTCCAGAGGATTCGTTCGGGAGTACTCCCGCAGGTGTTCCCGATAGGCGCGCACGCACTGCAGGACGGCTTCCCGCGAATCCGCATCCGACAAGGCTATCGCGTCCTGCGACTGCGAAACTAACGGCTAACCGCTTGAGATCCCATTCCCAAGGTGCGGGCAGTGTTTCATCAAAGTCGTTCAGATCGAACACCAGATTACGCTCCGGGGTGGCAAACAAGCCAAAATTCAACAGATGGCAGTCTCCACAGGCTTGCACGCGAAGACCCATGCTTGGAGTCGTAGCGAGATCGTAGGCCATTAGCGCCGCCGACCCGCGAAGGAACGTGACAGGGCTGCGAAGCATGCGGCCATAGCGAATCGCGACGAGTTCCGGTAGTCGATCGTGATTCGATTCTTCGAGAATCTCTATGGGGTCTCGGCGGTGAGCCGATTGTGTCCAGTCGGCGTGGCTGCTGCGCGGCACGCTATTGCGCATCGCCTGACCGGCGGCGAGACGTTCTGCGCGTGAGCGAAGCACTGGAACATCGGCGGCGACCTTATTGACTTTGGTCCTCGTCGTCTTAGGCGACTTCATCACGGTTTCCAGCACGCGCGGGCCAGCTTGTGTGCCAGGGCCTTTCGCGCCAGAACCGGATTGGTCCTGGCTTTCTAGCGCTCGTAGAAGCGCTTGGCATCGGCGCAATAGCGCATCGCAAAAGTGGCCGCTTCGATGAATGCCCACGACATGTACGGGTTGCCGTTCTTTTTGTTGCCTTCGCCTTTCTTCTTGCCATTGCTTATGCGCTGGCTGTCCACGCAGCGCGAATAGGATGCGAAATTACCAACGTTGGGGAAGCGGTCAATAGAGCCTCCAGCAGAATGACAGTCGCAAGAGTTTGACCAATTCCCGGCACTGTCGTCAATAATGCATAGTCGGGATCCAACGCGACCTTTTCATGAAGTCGCTTTTCCACGACCTCAATCTGTGAGGAGAGCGTGGTGATGACCGCGACGTTTGCCCGAGTCGCGAGTGTTACGTCGTCCGGCAGGTGCATCTGGTCTATCGATTCTCCGTCCAGCCGTTAGACCCTTGTACGGTGAAACTTAATTTGACATAAGTAACATTAGCGACTGTTAATACGGTATCCTTATCAAAAAAACTGGCGAGAAACGACTTTGCGCGTTTGCGCGCTTCAATCCACGCGCTTAAGGGATGACCTTGCTTCCACGCAGTTTCCGGGTTAGGGCGCGCTAGCTGTGACAAGGCTTTCCCTCCGACAATTCGCCTCCAGAGGCTTGTAGCACGTCCAGCGCATGCTGCATGTGCGGGTTCCATGCCATCAGAATGTTCGCGAGCAGCGTCAATACGGAAGACACGGCTGAAAGCGAATCTTCGCGCCGAGCCAATTCGACTGGGATACGGCCAACATGGATCGCGCGTTGGACCACATGCACGGCCTCGCCCCGATTCAACACGTGCTGCAACTCCGTGCGGAAGGAAGTAGTCGTGAAGTAATCGATAAGGAAGATGCTACGGAACATCCGACCGATGTGGACGCCTCCGTCATAGACCGGCTGCCCACGCGCTGCTGAGCCGAAGCGGGTTAGGGCTTCAACTGCAGTGCATTCTCCTGAGCGAATCGATGAGGCAATCCTGACAAACTCGTCCCAAACTTCTTTGATGAGATCAAGTCTGACGTCGCGGTCTGTCACGGCACAAAGCTCTTGTGGCACGTCCTAACTGCGAGGAACGTGAAGGTGCTCCAACCCGAAATCTACACGGGAATCAAGAATGCCCCGTGTGTTGATCGTGGCATCGGGCGGGAATGTCGATGCCGCGTTGTTCGCGTCGGCGATCAGCTAAGTTTGAGCTTTTGCGCATGCGCCCGCTTTCGAAGCGGGCGCATACGCTTATGAACGGCGCGCCGCCGCGTCCAGAAACGCAGTCAGCAACGGATGCGGCGCGCCATCACGCGAGGACAGTTCGGGATGCCCCTGCATGCCCGCAAAGAACGGATGCTTATCGGCCTCGATGGCATCGGCGATCGAGCCGCT
>NZ_FCNW02000087.1 GCF_001544475.1 Caballeronia humi
CCGACGATACTGCTCGAAGCCGGCGCCTTGATCTGCTGCCATCGCTAGGGTCTTTTGTCTCATTCAATATAAACGGCCTGCCACCCTGATGCGTTGACCTTTTTCAGCATTGCCCTAGTGGGTCAAGGCTGCGCGGCTGCCCTACCGAACATGCAGCTCGGGCACGCATTACTACGATCTTCGTCATCCGTACCGTCGGGTGGCTGCAAGCATGTCCTCTCCATCTGCGTTGAAGTGAGCAGTGCGGCGATGTATCTCGACGACGATCCCGGCGTAATCGTTAGCGCATGTCTGTTCGGCGACGGAGCTGGAGCAGCCGTCTTATCGTGTCAACCGACTTCGACCTCGCGCCAGATCGAATGGATCGATAGCATATCGTTGATCGATCCAAGTAAGCGTAAAGCGCTCATGTTCGAACAGCGCGAAGGCATGTTACGGAACGTTCTAACGCGCGCCGTTCCCTCGCTCGCCGGCCAGTACGCGCGCCAAGTGCTCGATACCTTGCTCGACCGCGGTCGCTTAAGCCCGTCGGACGTTGGTACATGGATTCTGCATGCAGGCGGACGCGACGTGTTGCTCGCTCTTGAGCGCGAATTCGACTTGCAGCCGCGGGACTTACAATACAGTGCGGCAATGCTGCGTGAATACGGCAACATGTCAAGCGCCTTCGTCTATTTTGTGCTGCAAGCAGCATTGGCCGATAAGGCCCCGGGTGGGTGGTGGTGGATGTCGTCATTTGGTGCAGGCTTCAGCTGCCATGGCGCACTGCTGAGAGTTGCGCCCGAGGCCGGCGCATGAGTGACAATGATTTGCGTTTTCCTGACTAACTGCCGTGAAATATCCGCGAACCGTGACCGCCGAAACGCTTGACGTGCTTGATGAGGAGGATCCGCGCGCGAAGCGGTCTCGGCGCGACCTGCAACGAGTACATCGCGTCATGGGCACGCGTTCAATCGTAGGGCGTGCGCTTGAAGCAATGCTGGCGTCCCGGCCAGCACAGGCACCACTTAGAATACTTGAACTCGGCGCCGGCGATGGCACGCTGATGTTAAGAGTCGCGCAAAGGCTGAGCGTTGGTAGCCCTGATGTTGAATTGACCCTGCTCGATCGACAGGACTTGGTCACGCGCGAGACAGTCGAATGCTATGCGAGACTCGGATGGAAGGCGCTGGGCTACAAAAAGGACGTTGTCGACTGGGGCCGAGAAAACTCGTTTGAGCGGCCTGGGTTGGCAAGTGATCGATGGGATCTGATTATCACAACGCTTTTTCTACACCATTTTGAAACTTCGCAACTGGTCTCGCTCTTCGAGGGGATATCGGCGTCGACCGAACGATTTTTCGCATGTGAGCCGCGTCGGGGTTGGCTCGCTCTGCTGGGAAGCCACGTAATCGGTGCGCTCGGGGTCAATGCAGTCACGCGCCACGACGCCGTTCTAAGCGTACATGCGGGCTTTCGCGACCAAGAACTCCGGTCACTCTGGCCGGCCCGCGGCATACAGTGGCAGGTGGGCGAGTTTCAGGCGGGACTTTTCAGCCATTGCTTTCGCGCTCAACGCGTCGGGGGTGAATAATGCGAACCAATTTCGACGCATTGATCGTTGGGGCGGGTCCCGCCGGTTCGACGGCCGCAATTCTGCTGGCGCTCGCCGGATGGTCGGTTGCTCTCGTAGAAAAGCAGAGCTTCCCGCGCCGTAAGGTGTGCGGAGAGTGCATTTCGCCCAGTGCGTTGCCCCTGCTTAGCGCGCTTGGAATTGAACACGAGTTGACACACGCGGCCGGGCCCAACTTGCAACGATTCGCACTGATGCGCGGTCCCGACACGGTCGTGTCCGACTTTCCCCAGGCACCTGACAGTGCATATCGGTGGAGCCGGGCCCTTGGTCGGGAGACACTTGACACGCTCTTGGCGGAGCACGCCCGCGAGCTTGGCGTGCAACTTTTTCAGCCGTGCTCACTGGTCGGCATTGTCGGTGGCCCGGGAGCATGGCGCTGCGACGTTCGCGATCTTAATGTCTTCGCTACGTCGACGTTGCGGGCGCGCGTGGCCATAGCCGCGCACGGTTCTTGGGAGGCGCTCCCATCGGACCCTCCCCGCAGACAACGCCGACCGTCCGATCTGCTCGCCTTCAAAGCCAACTTTACAGGCGCCTCGTTAGAAGAGGGGCTGCTTCCAGTGCTCTCGTTCGACGGCGGTTACGGTGGCATGGTTGTCACAGAAAGAGACGTCACTACCGTCGCCGGGTGCCTTCGGCGTGACAAACTTGACGTATTGCGTCGTGGAAAGCTGGGTGCAAGCGCCGGCGAGTGCTTCGAAGCGATGCTTCGACAACAGTGCGCTGGAGCCGGCGAAGTGCTGGACAAGGCTTCTAGGCAGGGTCCTTGGATCGGAGCGGGGCCGATCTATCCCGGCATTCGCCTCAGCGCCGAAGACGGTTTGTTCCGCATTGGGAATGCTGCGGGCGAAGCCCATCCTATTATCGGCGAAGGCATCAGCATGGCCGTGCAGTCTGCGTGGCTGTTGTGTATGCAATTGCTTGGTGAGGATGCCTCGCCTGATCGTTTATCACGTGGTCGGACTTGGCAGCGCCTTGTGGCCCGGCGCTACGAACGTGAGTGGAGGCGGCAGTTTGTTCCGCGCATCAGACTCGCCTGCGCATTTGCGCATGCCAGCATGCATCCGCGCGGTAGCGCACTTCTGCTCGCGCTGGCGAAGCGTTGGCCGGGCTTTTTGCCTTCGGGCTCGCGATGGGCTGGAAAGATACGCTGCGCCATCCACCCCGCCGATGTCGCCCGACTAGCCCAACATCATTTCGCTCACGTAGCGCTCTGGCCGACCTCCATTCCTTAGGGTGCGAATTCCCAACGCTCTTTTTATTCCGGTTTGAGCTTCGGGTTCACAGCCCGCCTCTATCACTTGCCTGTCCACTGAATCGTTATGAACACAACCTTCGATTGGCTCCGCACTAAGCTGGCACAGGACTATAGCCTCGACACTACGGCATTGGTCCCCGGCGCCGCGCTCGAAGCGCTCGGGCTAGACTCGCTCGCCGTCGCGGAGTTGCTTTTCAATGTGGAAGATAAATTTCACATTAAGATCTCTTCGGAATCCGCTCCTCTAGCGACCCTCGGCGATGTCGCTCGTTTCATCGACGAGCAAATCGCGCGGCAGCACTCCCCTGACGCGACGTCAGGGATCGCGTCGAAACAAGCGTCGCCATGAGACGGGTAGCGGTTACCGGCCTAGGCACGGTTTGTCCCTTGGGAAACAATGCCGAAGAGGCCTACTTGAATGCTTACCGAGGACGCTCAGGCATCCGCCGTCTTGATTCTGTGACGTATCGATCTAGCTCCTCAATCGCGGGAACCGCGCAACTAATAGGCATCGACCATTTCGATCCGGCAAAGTTGCGCATGCTCGACAGGCTGAGCCAATTCGCGCTGGTGGCCACCCGCGAGGCCGTGTCGAGTTCGGGCATTGAGGCAAGCCGGCTAAATCAGGGTCGTACAGGAGTGTTTATTGGCACGGGAATGGGAGGGACCCAAACCCTCGACCAAGGCTATCAAACACTGTATGGCGAACATTCGGATCGGATCAAGCCGTTCACGGTGCTAATGGGCATGTACAACGCGCCGGCGGCGTGGATCAGTATCGAATACGGGTTATGCGGACCTTGTCTGACGTACTCGACGGCTTGTTCATCGTCCACGGTGGCTATCGGCGAAGCGTGGTGGCGCATTATGCATGGCGGGCTTGACATGGCAATCGCCGGCGGTACGGAAGCCCCGCTTTCTTGCGGCTCCTTGAAGGCGTGGGAAGCACTTCACACGCTCGCGACCGTCGACGATGATGACCCTTCAGCCACATGCAAGCCGTTTTCGAAAAATCGAAGTGGCATGGTGCTGGCTGAGGGTGCAGCAATTCTAGTACTGGAGTCCTGGGAGCACGCGGTTGCTCGCGGCGCATCGATTTATGGTGAAGTGCTGGGTTACGGCATTACAACCGACGTGGGTCATATTACCCGCCCGAGTATCGAAGGCCAGGCCTCCGCCATGAAGGCAGCATTCGTCGCAGCGAATGTTCCCCCATCTGAGATCAATGCGATCAACGCTCATGGTACAGGGACGCATGCGAACGACTTAACTGAAACTGCTGCCATCAAGGCGGCATTCGGCGCCCGAGCATACGAAATTCCAATCAGCGCAACGAAGTCTATCCATGGCCATCTATTGGGCGCATCCGGTGCGCTCGAGTGCTTACTTTGCGTCTTGGCGATGAAGAATCATACGCTGCTGCCGACAATGCACCTGGACATCCCCGATCCAGCCTGCGATCTTGATTATGTCGCCAATGTGGCCCGGGACCGGGTGCCAATAATCACAATGTTGTCAAATTCGTTCGCCTTCGGGGGCACCAACGCAGTTCTCGTTCTCCGTGCGGCGACCCGAAGCTGATCGTAAGACAAGCTCGCCCGGGATCGAATGGACCTCGAGCGCGAAGATGAAGAGAATCACTGCCTTTAGACGGTATGCCAACCTACGCGAAGCGTCTGCAATTTTTCTCACTCGGAGTTATTTTCCGTCTCGTTTTGCTCGACAGGAAGCGATGCCTAAGGCGACGAACTGCGCAGTGCCGACGCGAAGATTCTTGATTTTCATCGACGTGTCCGCTTTGTTTCTTCCATCAGTTGATTTAAGGATCGCTATTGCGATTGCATTCTGGCATGAACCGACCCCAGCGCAATCGGAAGGCGGCCAACACATGTCGACGCCTAGTCAGGCACTTGCTACGGCGCCATGGTATTGCGTGAGATGTGCAGCGAAGCTTTCTAAAGGCTTCGCCTTGCACCGGATGACGACCATACCGGCGCGCACTAACGCGACGATCAGCGTCATTTGACCGATCGCCTCAGTGTGAAGCTTCTCCCATGGTGGTTTTCACGCAAATTTGCGTGGGCGGCGTTCGGGAAGGCGTGTCTTCCACGCACCACTCAGGCTTTTTCACGCGCAAGCTATGCGTGGCCACCGACTACGGCGGCGTCTTCGCGGGTGGTTTAGCTCAATCGCGTCCCTCGAACGCCTCCGCGCAGGTCGAATTTAAGCCTGCTGCAGTAAGTGGACGTCGTTCCCCCCGGCGTCACACTAGTTGTCGCCTCTGAATTTTCATCATTTGAAGAGAACTCAGAGGTGCAGGTTCAAGACGATCAAGACGAAACAGACGTATTCTGTAGAATTCAGAGAGCAGGCGCTGGCGAAGGCCCTGCAACGCGGCAACCGCTCCGTCGGAGCGGTTGCCGCGGAACTGAACATGAATGTATTAACCTTGAGGAAGTGGATCCGGGTGTCTAACGCCGCAAGCCGCAATCCGGGCCCGAGCGATGCACGGCGCCCACAAGACTGGTCTCTGGAAGAGCGCCTGCTGGCCTTGCAACAGAGCCATGGACTGGATGAGGAGGCACTGAACGCGTGGTGTCGCGAACGGGGCCTGTTTGTCCATCATCTGGCCCAGTGGCGTGCGCAGTTCTGCTCTGGCGACACCGTGAGCCCACGCGCCAACGCGCCGGAAGTGCGCGATCTCAAACAGGCCAATGCGCAATTGCAGCGCGAACTCAAGCGTAAGGACAAGGCTCTGGCGGAAGCGGCTGCGTTGCTGGTGCTCTCAAAAAAGTATCAGGCGCTGTTCGGGGACGAGGACGAATGACTTCTGCCGAACAGCGCGCGACATTGAAGGCTCTGATCGACGAGGCCATCGCAGCCGGGGCTCGCCAGGCACGTGCGTGCGCCATGCTGGGGCTGAGCGCGCGCACCGTGCAGCGCTGGCAAGGCGCCGGTCCTGAAGCGGTGGACGGGCGCACCTTGCGCCGCCATGAGCCTGCCCACAAGCTGTCGGCCGATGAACGCGCCGAACTGCTGGCGGTGGCTAACTCTGCTGAATTCGCTCATCTGCCACCGAGCCAGATCGTGCCACGACTGGCCGACCAGCAACGCTACATTGCCTCGGAATCGACGTTTTACCGGGTGCTGCGCGAAGCGAACCAGCTCGCCCACCGGCGCAGCGAACGGCCGACCCGCGCACGCAGCAAACCGCGCGCAGTCTGCGCCGACGCGCCGAACCAGCTGTATTCCTGGGACATTACTTACCTGCCGGCGACGATTCGTGGACAGTTTTTTTATCTGTATCTGTTTCTCGATGTCTTCAGCCGAAAGATTGTCGGCTGGCAGGTCTATGCCGAGGAAAGCAGCGCGCTGGCCAGCGAAGTCCTCAGAGACCTTTGCGCACGCGAATCGATACAGCCCGAACAGGTGATCCTGCACTCCGATAACGGCGGCCCGATGAAAGGCGCGACGATGCTCGCAACCCTCCAGGCGCTGGGCGTCATGCCGTCGCTCAGTCGCCCCGGCGTGAGCAACGACAACCCGTATTCCGAGTCGCTGTTCAAGACCCTGAAGTACCGGCCTGCCTATCCTCTCAAGGCGTTCGATACCCTGTTCGCCGCGCGCACCTGGGTGGGCGCGCTGGTGCGCTGGTACAACGAGGAGCATCGTCACAGCGCGATCCGGTTCGTGACGCCGGCGCAGCGTCATGCCAATAGAGAACGACAATTATCTTGGCCGGTCCTTTGACAGTTACCTTGGCCGGTGGTGAGGAGTCAAAGGCGGCGTAGCCGCCGGAGACGACGAACTACCGGCGGCGCCGGAGTAGCGGGGTTTTACGATGGCTGATCGCGTCGAACAAGAAGCGAACAGTCATGCCTGGAACCTACGTAACGGACCAGCAGGTCCGACTCTATATGAGCAAGCGCAAACATCACACTCAGGAAGTCGCCGCGGCAATGGCGGGCATGAGCGTTCGCACGGCCCGGCGCATCGAGCATGACGGCCGGCTGCCGTCGCAGAAGTCATCGCGCGCGTGGCGTACACGTCACGATCCGTTCGCGGAGGTCTGGGAGAGCGAGGTCGTGCCATTGCTGCGCCACGCGCCCCGGCTCAAGGCCATCACGTTGCTGTGCAAGCTGCAGGAGGCGCATCCGGGCCTCTTCCCTGACAGCATGCGGCGTACGCTCGAGCGGCGCGTCAGCCAATGGCGCGCACTCGAGGGCCCTGGCAAGGAGATCTTCTTCCCGCAGCAGCACTTGCCCGGCGTGCAGGGGCTCTCGGACTTTACCGACATGCGGGATTTGCGCGTGACGGTCGCCGGCGCGCCCCTCGATCACCGGCTCTATCACTTCGTGCTCGCGTTCTCGCACTGGGAATACGCCTATGTCGTCGAAGGTGGCGAGAGCTTCGAGGCCCTCTCCACCGGATTACAGAACGCGCTGTGGCAGGCCGGCGGCTGCCCGCATGAGCATCGCACCGACAGCCTATCGGCAGCGTTCAAGAATTTGCAGACTGAAGAGGACTTCACGGCTCGCTATGACGCACTGCTGGTGCATTACGGCATGGCCGGCACGCGCAATAACGTCGGCGTGGCCCATGAGAACGGTAGTGTGGAATCCTCGCACCGCCATCTGAAGGAGGCGATCGACCAGGCGCTGATGCTGCGTGGCCATCGCGACTTCGACGATCGTGCTGCCTATGAGGCGTTTGTTCGCGACGTCGTCATGCGCCGTAACCGTCGTAACGCAGCGGCGTTTAACGCTGAGCGCGAACATTTGCAGGATTTGCCCGCACATCGCACGACCGACTTCATCGAAGAGGAAGCACGCGTGACACGCTGTGGCACCTTCACCGTGCGGGGCATTCTCTACAGCGCGCCGTCGCGCCTGATTGGTCACCGTCTGAAGGTGCGCGTCTATGCCGATCACCTCGACTGCTATCTGTCCGGCGCGCTCGTGCACAGCACAGCACGGGGCTCGCATGCGGCCAATAGCCGCCGTCGCAAGCTCGACTACCGGCACTTCATTGAGGCGCTCAAGCGCAAGCCCCAGGCGTTCAAGGGGCTGGCGTTTCGCGACGACTTGTTTCCGCGCGAGGCGTACCGCCGGACGTGGGAGCGGCTTGAGGCTCGGCTCACGCAGCGCGAAGCCTGCAAGACCATGGTCGGCTTACTGGAACTGGCCGCGAATCACGGAGTCGAGGCCGTTCTTGCTGAGCGGCTCGAGGCGTTGCTCGCCGCGGGCGAGCTGCCCGATCTCGAGCAACTACAGAATGAATTTGCGCCGCGGCAGGCGCAATGCCCAGACGTGGCTGTGGACATGCCGACGGCCGCTCTCTACGACACGCTGCTTGGCAAGGAGGCATCGGTATGAACGCGCCCGCAATTTACGATGCCGCCCGTATGGGGCTGATGCTCACCGAGTTGCGCTTGCCGACGATCGCGCGGTTATGGTCCGAGTTCACACAGCGCTCCGACAAGGAAGGCTGGCCATCGACGCGCCTGCTTGGCGCGCTGCTCGAGCACGAACTGGCCGAGCGCGCGAAACGGCGCATCGAGCGGCATCGCGTCGAATCGCATTTGGACCCAAGCAAGACGCTCGAGGCCTTCGACTTCGGCTTGGTACCAATGGTGTCCAAGGCACATGTAATGGCGCTCGCGAGCGGCGACTCGTGGCTCGAGAAAGGCGCCACGATCCTGCTGTTTGGGCCACCTGGACACGAGACATAATGCTCATCTCCCTATGTCATTGAAGATCAATGGATAGTTGATTCGGATCACCTGATTGCGGCCCCTCGATTGCACCTCTTGCTGTGATCAAGGCTTCGACATCGACGCGCCGCAAAATCCACGGTGCGCCAAGACAGGCCTGCGTGGCAGGCAATCGCTTGATGCGGATCAGCCGAAACACGGTCGGTGCACTGACGCCTAATAGCGCCGCGACTTCCGAAACGTTCAGTTCATCGCGATCTTGCCGCTCTCCTTCGCGATAAGCGGCTATCGCGTGGTCCTTGCGCAAGATACAAATTCGCGCCGCTGTCCATGAAAGCCCTTTCGCCGTGCGTTTTCCTAAACGATTAACGACAGCAGCAATGCCTTGGTCGGCGAGCGTTCTCGCCAAGGCTCGAACGATGTCGATCGTGCCGACGTCAGTGGCCCAGCGATGCTGACCGGCCCGATTCGTTTCGAATTCGAGCTCAGTGTGATCGCCCCCTTGCCAGTGTAGGAGTACCCGGATGGTGTGGTCCTGCTTCACAACGACAATCTCTTTGAGCACGGTGCGCAAGATACGTTTCTTGATTTCGATGGCACTGGCAGGGTGATTCCACAACCTGGGAAGGTCAGTGCCTAATCTCATGAGCTCGTCGCGCGCGGCGGCGCTGAGTGAGTCTGCGGGTTGCTCACGGAGCGAATCTAGTTCGCCCTGCCGCTGCGCTTGCGTTGCCAATGCGTCATTCCACCGACGCTCAAGCTCAGAAGCTACGAGCCGGTTATCGGGATCGATAGCGTCGTACTGCCGACGCGCCCGAGCAGCCTCGTATCGCGCCTGCTCGAGCGCCAGTTCCTTGTGCCGGACTCGCTCATCCTCATTCAGGCGCTTGCGTTCAATTGCGTCCAACGATGCGCGAATTCCCAATGGTTCAAGTCGGTGTAGAACCTCCTCAGCAACGCGCTGGTCTACGCGCAACGCACCGAATGAGATGCAGCGTGGGCCGCCATGATTGATCATGCTGCCCTGACAGCTATAGCGCCCGATGTCGCCCTTGGTGCCTGAATACGCGACGTGCAGCTTGCGACCGCAATGACCGCAACGGATCAGACCGGCCAGCAGCGTACCGCCACGTTTGACCGCACCCCGGACCATGTTGCCCTTCATGTTGGCATTGTCGGTGATCAATTTGCGATTGCTCTCGTACTCGTCCCAGCTAATGTATCCCGCGTGGTGTTCGACGATCAAGACCTGCCATTCTTCGCGATTGACGTGCGTGCCACTGTACAGCCGCTTGCGACCGCTCTCAATGCGCACAATCGTCTTGGTCTTGCCGAACGCGTATGCCCCGCCGTAGGTGGGATTCGTCAGCACATGCCACAGGGTGTTATAGACCGGTAGTTTCCAGACGATATAACGTCCCTCCGGACCATAGCTTGCCGCCGGTAACTCAATGCGCTCCTCTCGAAACCAGATTAACACCTGCCTTACACTACCAAACTCCCGAAACTTCCGAAACACCAGATCGAGCGCTTCACGAATACGTCGATCTGGATCCTTCTCGATGCGGTTGTTCGAAACACGCATATAGCCAATCGGTGCGGTCATGAACAACTCGCCTCGCTTGGCCTTCTGATCCAATGCGGCTTGGGAGCGCTGGCGAAACGTCGAGAGTTCCATCTCGGATAACGTGCCCTTCATGCCGAGCAGCAGGCGGTCGTTAGGCTCGCGCGGATCATATACTCCATCTTCATCCACCAGGATCGTTCCGACGAGCCGACAGAATTCGAGCAAGGTGTGCCAGTCACGCCCGTTGCGCGCGAGCCGGGACGCTTCGATGCAGAATACCGCGCCCACCGCGCCGCTACAAAGGGCGGCCAGCAGGCGTTCGAAGCCGGGGCGATGGATACCCGAGCCCGAGCGGCCCAGGTCGTCATCGATGACCGTAACCTCAGGCCAGCCGAGCCCACGGGCGCGATCGGCGAGTCCATACTGCCGTATCTGGCTCTCGTGATTGTGCTGCACCTGGTCCAGCGTCGACTGACGAACGTAGACATAGGCGAGGCGCGAGAGATGCTCAGAGCGGATCTTGTTCATCGCGCACCTCCATCTCGATTGCATTGATCACCGAATGCATCAACAGTGTCAGCTGCTCTACTACTTCCGCTAACACCTCCGCCGGCAGAGGTCCTTCCTCGCTGCTCCCCTCGAACAGATCGTGCTGCTTCATCACCTGTTTGCGCATCACCGTATCCCCTGTGCGTTAGCAACACAGAACAAGATAAAGCGGCGCTGACCAGGCGTTGAAGTTCGATTAACGCCCCGTGCGGTAATTCCGGCTGCACAACGATAGACATACGAGCTGCTGCGTCGCCCGTCATCCACGGCGGAAGATGAGCGCGAGTGCCATCGGCTTGCATGATGATCAGATACGACTCGCCTCGATAGCGATTCATTCCAATGACATTAACGCGCTCGCCGCAGCGGGGGTGAAACGGATAGCGGACAACGACATCGTCGCAATGATGATGATGGGCAGTGTGTTGCGGGTTCGCCGGGTGCCGGGAAGAGCCATTTAGGCTCCGGCATTGGTCATGCGCTGATCGACGCCGGGTACCGGGTGCTGTTCACACGCACCGGCGAAATCGTGCAGAAGCTGCAGGCGGCACGCCAAAGCCTGCAGTTGCCATCGATGCTCGCCAAGCTCGATCACTTCGATCTGATCATCCTGGATGACCTGTCGTACGTCAGAAAGGACCAGGCCGAAACGAGCGTGCTGTTCGAATTGATTGCGGAAAGATACGAGCGTCGAAGCCTTCTCATCACGGCCAACGCCGCGTTCTCCGGCTGGAATGATGTCTTCCCCGATCCCTCAATGACGGTCGCCGCCATCGACCGACTGGTCCATCACTCGACGATCTTCGAGCTGAACGTGGAAAGCTACCGGCGTCGCAGCGCCGACGACAACAAGCGCGCGCGGCGGCGTCAATTACCCCACCCCGAATCGGAAGGAGCGACAACTATGCCGAGTTGAGCAGCGACAACTAACCCCGTCGACCGGCCAAGATAGTTGTCGCCCGGGCGGCCATCGTAATTGACAATCTACATGCCAACCTCGATCAGGACATTTTGCTTCGACGCGCTGCGCTTTACCAGGCGGCAAGGCAGCGCAATCCGCTCCGATGGAAAGGCCCCACCCGCAACTGGCAGCGCGTTGACACCGTGCATCTGAATCCCGATCGCATCCATAACCCGGGCGTCACCCTACAACCTCGCAACCAGGAGAGAAAAGCCGCCTGATATTTATTCGTTGAGGCGACAACTAGCTTGAAAATTTCCGGTTCCTAGCACGAGCTCAACGCCGGCCCCCAATTGTCCTTCGCCGGTTTCCATCAGGGGCCATTGCTGCGCTGCGATAGTGCCGGTTCGGCTAAGCGAGTTGTCCTCTCTTGACCTTACCATAATGGCAATGTTCATAGTTGGGCTTCTGACTTGCTACTAGAGCTAAAAATGGAACTTAGAGTCACGGACACATCATGTGGCGGGTGTGAGATCTCGATTACCATGGCTGTTCACCGGTTCGACCCTGACGTAAGAATCGACATCAACACCGCGAGCAGAGTTGTAAAAATCGAATCGTGTGTCCGTTAGATCATCTGGCCGCTGGCATCGAGCAAGCGGGGTTTCATTCAACGGTCCCACGCGTGATCACAACGGCAGCAGAAATCACTGATATGCGACTTTCTATCTGATTGCTACCGCACGTACAGGATTGTTCATGCTGGAGATTGCGATGCAGATTGTCACTGCGCTCGGTCATGCATTGTGGATGTCTTTCACCATGTTGTGGCAGATGTTCTGGGGATTAAGTCTGGGCTTCCTATTTTCTGCCGTGATTGAAGTCGCGGTCTCGAAGTCCGAGATGTCGAAGCTTCTGCCCGACGCATCGCCTCGCTCGCTAACGGTCGCCGTCTTGCTGGGTGCGGCGTCGTCCTCTTGCTCTTACGCCGCCGTTGCCATGGCACGCTCAATTGTGCGTAAGGGCAGCGACTTTACCTCCGCAATGGCGTTTCAGTTCGCCGCGACGAATCTAGTGCTTGAGCTGGGGGTCCTGATGTGGGTACTGATTTCCTGGCAGTTTGCTGCCGCCGAATTTATCGGTGGCCCAGTCATGATTGTCATCCTGGTGCTGCTTTTCCGATTCTTTCTCAAGGACTCGCTGAAATCCGAAGCTATTGAACAGGCGGACAAAGGTCTCGCTGGCGACATGGAAGGTCATGCGGCCATGTCGATGGGAGCACAGCACGGCACCTGGAAGGAACGCCTATCATCCAAAGACGGTTGGATTGCTATCAGCCATAGCTACGTGATGAACTGGTCAATGCTGTGGCGTGACATCGGTATTGGATTGCTAATTGCGGGCGCGCTCGGCGCCTGGGTTCCGGACAGCTTCTGGCAAAAATTCTTCCTTGTCGGTCACCCCACGACCGCGATGATATGGGGTGCACTCGTCGGCCCGTTGATTGCCGTTGCGTCGTTCACCTGTTCGGTCGGAAACGTGCCACTCGCTGCAGTGCTGTGGAACGGGGGTATCAGTTTCGGCGGTGTCGCCTCTTTTATCTTCGGCGACTTGATTATCATTCCGATTCTCCACATCTTCCGCAAGTACTACGGCGGCAGAATGACCTTCTTCCTCGCGGTGACCTTCTATCTCGCGATGGTCTCAGCAGCACTGGCGGTCGAAGTCCTGTTCCAGACGCTCGGATGGACTCCGACGGAACGCCATACGGCAGTCGTGGATGCTGCAATTAGTTTCAATTACACGACAGTGCTCGACATCATCTTTGGTGCGGTCTTCATTACGCTGACGCTCGCATTCTTCCGGACCGGCGGACTCCAGATGATGCGGATGATGGAAAGCGGTCACCATAACCAGGGCGGACATAAACGTTCTGTTGCCGGCCAAGAGCAAGCCCCCAATCGACATCAAGATCATACAGAGTGAGCTGCAAAAGGCGGTTGAGAACGAACTTAGCCCTTTTTTCCCGCACCGCTTCTGTCCGTCCGTTTTTGACAATGGCAGCGGAGCGTGCGACCTCCTTGTAGCATGCCCTAGCATTGTAGAATTGCGCTAATCCTATTTCTTTTTAACTACCCGTTGCCAGCACATATCTTTAGTGCCCGTGGCCACGTGCATCGAGGATTCGACTATGGCACGGCATAGGCTATACGGGCAGGCGGGCTGGGATTCGGGTCGGTCCCGATGAAAGTAAGCGCTAAATAGAACACACCTATCATCGTCGGTGTTTAAGGGCGACGATTGCGTCCGCAACCTACATTGCGGAC
>NZ_FCNW02000088.1 GCF_001544475.1 Caballeronia humi
AAGCTGCCCAATTCCACGACGGCTCGAAACGCCTGCAAATCGTTCAGATCGAAGTTGACGCCCACGAGCCATTCTCCACATGGCTATTTTGCATGATGTGGCGTTCGGCGGCCCGTCATGCCGCCGGTCGGTGAGCGTACTACCATCCGGAAGAATCTTCGTTGACCAACGGCATCGGTACTGGCCAGCTGGGATGCAAAAAAGCAGCGTCGGCTCAGTATCGTCCGCATTCCCAGTCAATTGAATGTAAAGGAATTAGAAGATTATATTATGTAGATACCCGATACGTTGAGTGAAAACGGATTGGCGGCCTTAGAAAAGTCTAACGGCCCATGACTGGATCCGAAGTCTTGTCGCGACCGCGCGCGAGAGCGTCGTGCACGCAGGACAGCGATGAGAGACGCGCAGGCACGTCCTCTAAGTGGGCGCCGTGCGAGCCCATCCGCACGTCCATATTGACAACCTTTGCGCGTCGGGTGCAATCCGGTTGATAAGCTCGCGAAAACTTTTGGTAGCGCGACGACTGCGAGCTTGCTAAAGCCCGGCGGCATGTGCCAGCAAGCAATTAATGATCTGCTTGCGAAATCGGTCACATTGTCATTTCACGGAGTCGGTCTTCCCGCTATTGAGCCGATCTGATCTCGCTGCGCCGGTCCCGTTTCTGCGGGCAGGGGACCGCGTGACTGGCGCACCCTTCGATAGACGCCTATAACTTAAATTCGGCTTGATCCTTTCGAAGTCGATACAGCACAGCGCTACCGGAGGACGTCCAGCGCGTACGTTCGTCATTTTTTGCGCTTTACCCTTGTCTTACCTCGCCAGTAACAAAACAGCCGACGTTGCGCGGGAACAACTCGAGGCAGGAATGGAGACGTGTCATGCTTAAACTCATACGGAAGTTCGTAGTGGCGTACGCGTTGTGTCTTCTTGGCGTTAGCGCGTGTCGCAGTCCTGCCATTTATCCGCCGGACAAAACAGCCGCAGTCAATGGAACGCGACTCGCGTACACTGAGTCGGGCCGCGGCGCACCGGTGGTGTTTGTCCATGGTGCGCTCTCAGACACGCGCGCGTGGGCGGGACAGAAGGACGCCATAGCGTCTCAATTTCGTTTCATCGCGTATAGCATGCGTTACCACTCGCCGAACGATTGGCAAGATGATGGCAGCATGTACAACATACCCACTCACGCTTCGGACCTCGCTGCTTTCGTGAAATCTCTTAACACGGGGCCCGTTCATCTAGTAGGCCATTCCTTTGGCGGGCACGTTGCGGCGCAGGTTGCAATGGAACATCCGGAGCTTGTCAAATCACTTGTTCTGGAAGAAGCCTCAATTTTTACCGTACTTGATTCGCCGGGCGGAAAAGCAGTCGTGGAGGCGTTTTTTCGGAGCGTCCCGTCAATCAAAGCCGAACTGAATACCGACGGCTCGGCCAAGGCTACGGAAATGATGATTGACTCGGTGCTCGAGGATCCTCAAGCGTGGGAAAAGGCACCGCCTCTGTGGTCTACGATGTGGCGCGACAATGCCAAAACGTTAGGGCCATTCCTCTCAGCGGCGCCGCCTCCCATTGACTGCTCACGAGTCGGGACTATTAAGGCGCCCACGTTGATTATCGAAGGAGCGAACAGCGCTCGCTTCTTCCATGAGATAGACAGCAAGCTGCTTCAGTGCATCGCGGGCAGTGAGCGTGTGTCAGTTCCCAAAGCTGACCATCTCGTGCAAGTACGAGATGCCGAGGCAGTCAACGAAGCCATTCTCGGATTTCTTACGAGACATCCATGACCTTTTGAACGACGCACGAGGCAAAAGCCGGTGCGTTCGCCTATCAGATAGCCGAAGACGGATCCGCCTGCCCGCCGGATCGAGGGAGCTTTCGGCACCCAGCCGTCGAGGCTGTGGAGTTATCGCCCCTTCCGTGCCCCTTGACGCGTTCACCTGTGAGAACAATTCGACGTTGGATGAACATCGTTCGACGTTCGCTCAATTCCGACAGCGAATCCAGTGTGCACAACAGCGCATCTGAGCGTACTTTGCCGGCGCAGGCTCCGCAAGCTGGAAGAGGGGGAAGCGACACAGCCCACCTTACTTTCTACGTCCGGGACACCGGGTACGGCGAAACCGATCTCACAGTGTATGCGCACGCCGAAGCCGCGCTTGAGCGCTGTATGGAAAGGGCCGAGCGGGAAAGCGTGTGGCGATTTGAGCCAGACGACGCGCCGCTGTTCGAGGCGATCCTGCGGCAAGCCGACCGCCAGCTTGACGGTGCGCCCAGCCACCTGCACATGGACGCGAGTGCGCGCCTGAATCGGTTCACGCTGAGCGGGCGACGGTCACCGCTCACTAGTGCGGCACACATGCAGTAACGATCGCTTTCGCCGACAAAGAATGCTGCCGGGGGTGACTTTGATTTCCGTGCAGAGTGTGCCAAGAACGCGGGCATCGGCTGATCGATGCTTGCGATGCTTTACCGAAGATGAGGGACGGCCCCTCGAAGTCGGCTTGCAGGAGCAGGCTTCAAACCGCCACAAGCTGCGTGGGTAAAGAGCCCCCGTGGTGAGCGTTGCTGGAAAAGTCGGGGTTTAGCCCGACACGTGGGAGTCAAAGAGACGAACGTGAGTGAACCGCTGATGACGTGTCGCAAAAATCATGATCGATGTCAAAACCGGAGGGTTTGCATGCTCCAGGACGAGTCTGGGCGATGCCTGCTGACGGCCCATTCGGCATCCGGCATAAAGGCGGCGTGACTTTGACTCAGGCTTCGGTAAGGAACTTGGGAACCTGTCGTCCTGATGCCAAGAGAGAAATCCAAGCGGAAGGTCTCCGCAAGGATGAGAGTACCGATGCGGGACACAGGGGCGGAGACGTCCGTAGTAGGGTTGAAGGGCCTGCAATGGGACTGGACCGAAGGGGCGTCATCGTCTGGCTTTATCGTGCGGGCAACCCGCTAGGGGAGGACCTGCGTGGATAAGGCAAAACCGTTTTGTATTTCCAAACGTGAGGTGTGGGAAGCGTATCAACAGGTGAAGGCTAACCGTGGGGCAGCGGGTGTGGACGGGCAGTCGATGGCGGAATTCGAGGCAGATCTGAAAAGCAATCTGTATCGAATCTGGAATCGGATGTCGTCCGGCAGTTACATGCCGCCTCTGGTTCTGCGGGTTGACATACCCAAAGCGGGAGGTGTGGGTAAGAGGCCGTTGGGCATTCCGACGATCTCTGATCGCATCGCGCAGACGGTGGTCAAGCGATATCTGGAGCCGCTTGTGGAGCCTGTGTTTCACCGCGACTCATACGGGTATCGTCCCTGACGGTCGGCGCATCAGGCACTCGACGCTACCCGGCAGCGATGCTGGGGTAGCTTTGATGATTATGCGACTAATCATCAAAGCGATTTCACGAACCAGGCAGGAACCGGCGTATTCTCGCATGCGAGAACAAAGTCCACGACATCCGTCCGTGTCCGCCGGAGACAAAAACAGGGCGAGGACCGGGTAGCAGCGGTCGCTTTTTGGGGCTTTTGCCTATGCGCACGACTACCGCAACGAGCGTTAGACTCTAGCGCTCGTTGGCCCGACTCTCGCTCGGGCCACCTTGAACTGACCGACCGCGCTGGCGAGTTCGTTCGCTTGGGTTTGCAGAGCGGCCGCAGCTGCGGCCGATTGTTCGACCAGCGCTGCGTTCTGCTGGACCATTTCGTCGAGTTGGGCTACCGCGCGATTCACCTCCTGAATACCGCGTGTCTGCTCGTCACCGGCATGGGTAATTTCTGCCATGATGGTCGTGACGCTTGAGACATTGCAGACGATGTCGTTCATCGTGAGCCCGGCCTGTCCAACGAGCGCTGCCCCGGCTGTGACGCTTGAGACGTTGGCGTGGATCAACTCCTTGATCTCCTTGGCGGCCTGCGCGCTGCGCTGTGCGAGCGTGCGAACCTCGCCTGCGACCACGGCAAAGCCCCGTCCTTCCTCGCCGGCGCGGGCGGCTTCCACCGCAGCGTTCAGCGCCAGAATGTTGGTCTGGAAGGCGATCGCTTCGATGACGCCGATGATGTCGCTGATCTTGCTCGAAGCGCCTTCGATCTCGTTCATTGTTGACACGACGTTCGCGACAACCGAGCCGCCGCGCGATGCAGCACCCGCGGCGGTAGATGCAGTTTCGTTTGCCTGATGTGCGGCACTGGCCGAATTCTTGACTGTCGCGGTGATTTGTTCCATTGACGCGGCGGTCTCTTCGAGGCTCGCAGCGGCTGCTTCTGTGCGCCGGGAGAGGTCAAGGTTGCCCGACGCGATTTCGTTGGCCGCATGTCGAACGGATTCGCTCGTGTCGCGAATCCGGGCCATCACATCGTTGATCTTGCTCACGAACGCGTTGAACGAGCGTGCAATCTGCGCCACTTCATCGCGTCCTGCGTCAGGAAGGCGCTGGGTAAGATCACCGCCTCCGGAACCGATCGACTCCATCGTGTCGCGAATGCGCGCCAGGCCCTTGAACGCCACGCCCGTGAAAGCGCTGACGACCCCAGCAGCGACGATGAGCAGCACCACCAACGCGCCAATGGAGGCGAGCAGAAGGGAGTGCATTCCGGCGGTTGCCTCCGACTGATCCAATGCGACGAGCGTCAGCCAGGTCGTCCCCGGCACCGAACGGGCTTTGACCAGTTTGGCTGTTTCGCCGACGTGTGCTGCGATCGGCGCTGCACCGGCATCCGACGAAGCGATAAGGCCTTCCATCGTCACGTCCGGGAGCAGATCCGTGAGCGGCTTCAGGGTCAGTTTCGCGTCCGAGTGCGCCACGATCTGCCCGCTGCGGTCGACGAGCATGCCGAAGCTGGCCGACGTTGGGTGAATCGATTTCACGTTCGCGACAACGCTGTCCATCGCCACGTCGCCTGAAACAACCCCTTTCACGACGCCTGCTCGTACGATTGGCGCCGCGAAAGCGACGACCAGCTTGCCGGTACCGACGTCGACATAGGGCGGCGTCACAATCGGTTTGCCGGCCTGGACCGCTTGCTTGTACCAGGGGCGCCCGGTCGGATCGTAGTCCGGCGGAATGCCGGTAGGATCAGAAAAACGCGCCGTTTTGTCAGCGTAGCCAACGTACACATTGGTGAAACCACCCGCAGAGGCGACCTGCTTGAGCGCGGCAGACGGATCCGGGGCCAAGGCTGCATCTTCCACCGACACGATCATTTGGGTTTTCGAGGCAATCCAGTCTTCGATGCCGGTTTCGTGTCCGGTCAGCACGGCGTTGAGATTCTGGTTTATTGCGTCACGGTTGTAGCCGTTGGCGACCCTGTAATTCAAGCTTGTGTTGACAGTCAGCGCGACGGCGACAACAGCCAGACAAGCCGCGAGAATTCGGGAGCGGATCGAGGCGAGCATGAAATCTTAGAATGTGGACGGGTTCCGTGTGTTTACGTCGGCTCCTCTGGGGACTTGAGCGCAGGGTGAACGGAGGCGCACAGAAGGCCAAAACGTCATGGTCCTTGTGCATTCCTCCACGAGGAATGCAAACGCCTCGCAACATAGCCGATCAGCAGACAAAAAGAAGCTCGCCAGAGGGGCTCGGTTGCCAGCAGCCGCAAACATGAAAGCACAGCACTTGAATACGTCCAGACGTTAGCGGACGGCCTAAGCCTGAGAATCTTTTTCGTTTCCTCTCAAATAAGTAACCAGCGATGAGAAAACGCCGATAATCCAAAGATCGCGTATTCCTTTACGGATCAGGCGGGCCTCGGAAATCTGCCTGTTGCGCGAAGCCGGGGTAACTCCCGGCTTTTTTCCATCGCCGTTACTATTGATAGATCGGTTATCGATAATAATTCGAAAACGCTGCACTTTCCTTCTCGACGCCTATAGCGACTCATCTTTATGGAATAACTATGCCCTTGAACAACCTTACGCCGAAGTGGACCGGAGCGTTCGGTGCGATGCATTTATTTGCCGAGTACGGCGAGGAAGAGCAGCTGCTCCGCAGCATGCGCCTCGAAACGGCGGACGACACGCGCTGTGTCGTGCTGGTGGACCGTGACCTGCGCGAGCCGGGCATTCATCGGGAAACCCGCTACGAAATCATCGAATGGACGCACGGTGGCGTAGACTCGGGTGGAGCATAAAAAAGAGTCTAGAAACGCCCTAACTATTCAATAAAAATGGTCGATAACCAGAGAAGTTAAATCGTCGCTCTTGGCTATCCTAGGAAAGAAATGAAAAAGACGTTCGTTGTTGCGGTGACTGTCGCATGCGTGCTGGCTGCGTGCTCGAAGCCTGAAGATTCAGTTATTCCCGCGGATCCAAAAAATTGGGATACGCAGTTGGCGCCAGAAGTGAAGAAGCTGAGTGAAGGAGACAAACAGTTGCTTACTGGTTATTTGATGCGCGCGAAGATTGGCGAAGCGTTCGGCGGAACCCCGATGCCCGTCGGCACCACCGTCGGGCAAGGGATCGAGCTGCAAAAAGCATGGATCGCCCAGCGAGAAGCTCAAAAAGCTGAGCAGGATCGATTGAAGAAAGAGACTGAAGAGCGCAAAGCAGCAGCGGCACAAGAAGTATCCAAGAGTGTGGTGCTGGCTTACATCTCCCAGCACATCCAGCCGAAAGACATATACGCGCATCGCTTCAGCGATATTTTCTTTGTTGACGTTGCAATACAGAATTCGAGCGCAAGAACAATCAAAGGCATCAAAGCCGACCTTGTCTTCAAGAATACGTTCGGCGAAAAGATATATTCAACTGGCCTTTCCATCGAGAAGACGATTGCTCCGGAGGCTCGCTCCACATGGCAGGGAGGCCATGAGCTGAACCAATTTAAGGAATCGGACAAAACGTTGATGAACCTTCAAGAAGGTAACTTCACCACAGAAATCCGCCCCACAATGGTTGTGTTCGCGGATGGCACGAGCATTGGATCGCCAGATTAAACGTACTGAACTGAACTGAACTGAAATGAAAAAGAAACCTACCCTCTTCGTCCGGGGCAGCCCGCTACACGCGGAAGCCTTGGCCTACGGGCATCCCTCGCCGCCATCCGCAAAGCGCAAGGCAAGGTAGCCTCGAACCAGTTTCCGATAGGCTCTGGAAATCTTCAGCCAAGAATCAATGAGGTAGCCGCCAGCGAGCACGGCGACGGATGCGAGAAGGGCAGTAACGAGAGCCCTTCTCGGACCTGTTGAATGGAACGGTGACGAAGGCGCCAGTTAGCCGTGCGTGATCATCGACGGACGGCGCATCGAGTGGAACGACCTTGGCGCGATGCTTTTGGCGTTCGAGGGATGGCAGTTCCGGCTCGAGATGCTTGACCCGAGCGACGAGGCTTGAGGCTGACCGCATAAGCAATTTCGCCAGTTGTGGTTCAACTGGCTGACACCCGCTCCGAACCCGTCCTTTTCCCCGCGTCCACACTTGGATCAACTGTGCTTGCCAGCCGTGGAAAACCTGTATACATTCACAGTACTGTGTTTACATACAGCGCGGAGGGCTACGATGGAGCACTTGGTCAGAATCTGCAACGATAAGGATCGACGAACGCTAGACTGGCTGCGCAGGCACGTAGCCGATGGGGCGATCGCCATCGCCGCCACACAATGCACAGGTACTGGCAAGCCATATCTGTCTGCGGTTTGCCGGCGCTTAGGTGTTCAAGCACCGGATTTCGCCGTGTCGCGGAGGCCAACGTCGAGTTCGATCGCCGAAAATTCGTTGGCGACCATTCGGAGCATTCTCGCAGTCCAAACAACAACAGCGGGACGAGTTGCCACGTCGACGGTAGGTTGCGCGGCAAGTGGCTTCCGGATGGGTTGATGCGTTGATGCGCTACGATCCGTCGTCATTGTGCAGCCATGCGGAAGATCCCGCACACCAATAATGACGCGCCAGATTTCGATGTGATCGTCCCGATCTATATAAAGCGATTTACCGCTTTATATTAGTTATACATATTATTTGGTATGCGGTCCACCAGCATCGATATCCGCCTGCCACCCGTTTGATTCTCGTCTGCACGCTAGGCTCGAACTCTCGCGCAAGCTCCTCAGTTGTTCCACCGGCCTTCACCAGGTCAACTATGCGAGCCCGGAATTCCGCCGGGTACGGTGCTCGACGCTTGCCCTTTTTGGCACATCCTATCCAAACGATAGTGTCCGCTTTCACGAGTCAATCTCACCTGTGACCGCGCACGATGCTGTATGTGCGGCTAACAACACCGCTGAAACAATTTTCAAGTTTACATTTCCCCTCTTATAACCTTTATTTCATCTACATTCTACGCCCCGCCAATGAAGACTTGCTTTCGCCAAGCGCAAGACGACTGTGCAGTTAGCGCCGTGACCCGGTCGAGTCCCGCGGCGGCACTGAGAGGTGCATGATGTTGGATTTGTCGCATAGGCAAAACCTACCGACACTTGGCCATGAAGGCGTAACTCAGTGGCCTAGAACACAGCTAGTCGACGTTCGCCGAAGCCTTACATGGTCATTAAGCGCCGCATGTTGACGAGCGGTTCATATGGGGTCCATAGATGAGTCGCCTCTTTTGTGTTCGGTCGGTTGTCATCTTGCTCTTTTTTGCTCTGAGTGGATGCCGGAGCTGGTTCCAGAGCTCAGACCAGGTGTTGGTGCGCGAACCGGGACAGCGAGTGTACGGGGACCCGGTTGCCGTCCAGAAAGAAGCCGTTAACCATTGGGAGTATGCGCTGCTGAGCCAGGCGGCTTATCTGAAAGCTGAGGAGATTGCCGCGGCACAGGGCAACACTGGAAAGGACGCAGTGGACTCACGAATTGCCACTACGGCGGGCAAAACGGAATCGTGTCCAGAGCCAGCCGCTGCCTTACTCGAGGCGAAATGGACTTACTGGAAAGATTTCCCGGATTCGCACCTGCGAGACGAGTTCAAAAAAGTGAACCTGCGGGTCGAGGTATGGGAAAGAAAGACTCCACCAGCGGTCGTGGTTACGTTCGGTGGAACTGTGTTCGAAAGCCTCAACGATTGGAAGTCTAATCTTCGATGGTTCTTACCAATTCGCGACGACGAGTACACACAGCTGGTGAAGGAGTTCGTGCCGGCATTCACGACCGAGTATCGTCGTCACGTGTTCATCGGTAACTCGAAGACCCCTCCTATTTATTCAACCGGACATTCTTTGGGAGGCGGATTGGCTCAGCAATTTGCGTATGCGCTTCCAGTCAAACCAGATGGCCTAATAGTCGATAGGGTCATTGTCTTCGACCCGTCGCCCGTCACAGGCTATTACAGCGTCGAAGAGGGCGTCAGAACTCGCGGTGCAAAAAGGCTTGTGATCGACCGAGTTTTCGAGCGAGGGGAAGTTTTAGCGTCCGTACGTTCCATCTTGGCGTTCTTCTACAGACCCAGCGAGGAAAGTCCAGCTGTTCGAGCGGTTCGATACAACTTTGAGGGAATCGTAAACCCGATAACCGCTCATTCAATGTCGCGGCTTGCCTGCGGACTCTTTGAGACCGCGAAAGGTCAACTTGGCCACCGCGTTGAGAGCGACGATACGACAGCGGGAAAGTGATGTGAGTGTTCAGTGGAAGATCCGCGCTCAACGAAAACGCCTAAAAGTGCGTGAGTGGGCTTCACGTCAAATGGAAAATCATTTGCAAACGAAGGGGAACGTAGCCGCATCGCGTGACGTAGAGGTGGAGAGCATTCGGCCTGCAGAGCGCCTGGCGAAGGCGAGATCATCGTAGGAAGAGTGCTTGCCGAGGACGGGTCGCAACGTAGTGTGGCTTTTGTGCGCAACATTCAAAAGCACTTACGGATGCGCGCGTGCAACGGACGAGCGCAGAACACGGCGGGCAAGAGAGCTGCTGATGGTCTTCGCTGACGGCGACACCCAATTGCGCGACGTGGAGATGTCGGTGCTGCCCGATACGGCGCACGTACTGGACGGCTACCACCTCACCAGGTGCCTGACGGTGTTGAGCCACGTCCTCAACGGCAAGGATGCGGCCAAGTGTTGTCACCGACTTCCATTTTGATTTGGATTCCGAGATTCACGGGAATCAGCCCGATGCAGACCTGACCTTGGAATGCTCGGCGATATCGACCTTGCCGACCGGATCATAAGCGCGTCGGCGACTGGTTCATTCCGGCATCGGCAACAACTCTTATGAGGTTGCGTTCACTTTGAGCTAGAGGCAGGAATGACAAAAGCAACATTGGTCGTCGCGGTACGTGGATGGACATCGTCCGGTGAATTCCTTTTGTTTGGGCGACCGGGAGGCGAGTTACGAGCAGATTTTTTAAGCACCCTTGCCGATTTCATACCAGACGCCGAGATATGGGCGCCTGAACTTGATCTGTCGATGTTTTCGATGCGATCGGCTGAGTTACTGTCGAGAAGCCTGTTTCTTCAGATCGACGAGAAATTGCGGGTTGCTACTCACATCGAACACATCGTTATTCTCGGCTTTAGCAGCGGATCGTTGCTTGCCCGGCGCGTTTTTTGCATGGCGCATGGGGCCGCGGAAAACGGAATGATTTTGCATTCTCCAGCATCATGGGCTGACAAGATCGACCGGATGGTGATGCTCTCCGGCGTCACGCGCGGATGGGAGTTTTCTTCAGCGTGTCCTGCGCATGTCAGGTTTCTAGGGCCTCTTCTTAACAAAGTCGCATCGATCGTCGGCTGGTGGAAGGCAAAGCACGAACCTGTCGAGTCCACGATCCCGCTGATTTATCAATTCAAACGGGGTTCACCGTTCGTGGTGTCTTCGCGTATTCAATACGTCAACGTTTTCGAGGAACTTCGCAGACGTCGACACCTTCTGCCAGCCTCTTTGCTCCGCGACTCAGGTCTGCCGTCGACTATCTTTCTTCTTGGAGCTAAGGACGAATTTATCTCTCCCGCCGATTGTACCGAGCTTGGACCTCGCGCTGAATTTGTATTCATTGAGCTTAAAGGAAGCAACCACATCGAAGCGCTCGAGATCGCAGGAGATAGTGAGAAAGCGCAAGATCGGCGCGAGCGGTTGATCGCAGCAATCAAGGACGAATTCGAAACCTTGACGCGTAAATCGTGGACGCTTCCACCCGGGGATATCGATGACTACCTGGACCCGATGGACATCGCTGAGAGAAATCCTCTATCAGCCGCGCTAGACGCGGAGGTTCGTCATGCCGTTATCATCGTCCATGGAATTCGAGATAATGGATTCTGGACAAAGCGCGTCGCCAGGGAAGTCAAATCGCTGGGACGCGAACACGGCATCGCCGTACGAGCCCCAACACCGAGCTACGGATATTTTTCCATGTGGGATTTTGTCAGGCCAGGCGGCCGCGAGCAGGCCGCTTTCTGGTTCATGGAACGATATGCGGACGTCAGAAGCCACTTTCCGCACGCAAAGATCAGTTTTGTGGGGCATAGCAATGGGACCTATATTGCTGCTCGAGCACTTGAACTTTGTTCAGCGGTTCAGTTGGAAAACGTGGTTTTCACCGGCAGTGTCGTTCGAAGGGATTATTGTTGGTCGCGCCACACAGGTCAGGTTCGGAGAATTTTGAACTATGTGGGAAGCATTGACGGAGTGGTTGCGTTTCTTCCTTCGGTGTTCGAGCATCTTCATATACGTTCGCTCGATGTAGGCGGTGCCGGGGCCTACGGATTCAACGAAGCAAATCAATCGGCGATGTTTATCAGAACTCCGAGCGCGCACCAGCCAGTCGAATCGGTCGACATCACAGAGGTCCGATTTGTCTCGGGCGGCCATGATGCTGCGATCGTTGAAGACTTTTGGCCTGAGATTGCACGGTTTGCGCTGTTGGGAGTCGCACCGTGCCGAAAGTCGATCGACAGAACGAAGGAAACTGACCGTCTGTTCCGGTGGGCGCCTCTAGTTACTACGCTCGGGATTTTCATTGGCGCGCTTCTCATTACACTGCCTTTCACTGTTGTTGCAATGATTACTGGATTCTTGCCTTTACACGGCAATCACTCCGTGCCGACGGCTGCACTTGTCGTAGTAGGCTTCTGCGGAAGCTTAGCTATTTCTTGGCTGACAAGACGTTTTATACGAATGTGGTAAGGAACATCTAATCGTTCTGGCGCCGACTGCACGGCGGGGCGTATCCGGAAACCGTTTCCCGATCTGACTTGCAAAGGCGCGACCTACTTCGCTTTAGTGCCGCTCGATGCCGACAAGCCCGTCCATATGAGAGATTTCACCGACTGGTTGCGTTCGAGCGCCGAGACGCATCGTTCCGGCAAATGATCGCCGCGCTGGAACCTGCAGCGCCTGGCTTTTTTTGACCACGCTTAGAATGCTTAATCTACGAGTGGGCAATGAACAGCAAACGTCGCCGGGATGACGGCTCACGAAAGGCGGAACGAGAAAGGATGAAAGACAGAGCCACCGTTCTATGTATTCGAAACGGCCGGATCCTGCTGGTTGCGCGAGAACGGTCGCGATGGGTGCTCCCGGGCGGAAGGATTCGCCGTAACGAACGCCCTTATGCAGCCGCGTTGCGGGAGCTCGAAGAGGAAACCACGCTTGCCGCAGTCAGGCTGCTGTACCTGTTCCAGTTCGACGGCTTCCGAACGCAGCACCACGTCTTTTTCGCGGACGTGGACCTTCATGCGACCGCGGAGCCGAACAACGAAATCGCGAAGTGCAGATGGTTCACGCCGACCAAGATCGCAACGCTTTCCGCAAGCGTCCCGACTCGCGGCATCGTCGAACTTTTCTTCCGGCACGTCGGTATTGTAAATCCGACGACGCCGTGGAGTGAGTCGCCTGCGATTCCGTGTTAGCTGATGCACCCTCAGCGAGTTGAATCCGTTGCTGCGTACCGTCACCCGCTGTCATCAGCTGCGAACGTGCACAACGGTAGCGCGCGCATCTTGCGTTGATAAGCATCGGAGAATCCTTGTTCGAAGAAGAATGTGCAGGTGACGGATCGTCGGGACCGTCAAACTTTGAGTCCCGGCCGAGAACATCGCAGCAGTTGCCTGTGTGGATCGGACCGCAGGGTGTACGTACAAAGACTAGTCAATTAGGATAACGAAAAAACTTCGCTAATTCCTTTTATGTAAAATTAAGTATGACTGTCAGGTGTATTTTTTGGTCAACGCGGCTGACCTTGACGATTGCTGTCGATCTGCTCCCGCCGGCGCGCGAGCCGAATCTTCTCCTGACTTGCGCCGTAGTCTGCTTCGGCAGCGGAGACGACGCCAGTGTTTGCGCCGGTGAGGTCCACGCGCACGTTGCCTTCGACGAGACAGGTCCAATAGCGTTGGCCCCGACACCAGAGCTTGACGCCGTTACGAGCGTCTCGGTCGCTTAGTCCAAGCGACGCCGCATGGGCAAGCACGTCCTTGAGAATCCCAACCTTGAGAGGAACCTTTGGCGCGCGACTGTGCGGAAAAGCGTGCGGGAAATGTCGTTGCAGCATGGTGACTGCGCGCGCGGCTGCGTCAGCAGACGTTCGCGGAGCCTTCGGTGACTGGTTGATTTCCCTTCCGGCGCGTACTGGCGCTGACGTCAGGCGCGATGCGGCCTTTTTGCCCTTCGCGCCCTGGTTCAGCTGCGCCTTAAGCGCAACAAGCTGTTCGAATCCCACGGTGCATGCCTGAAATTAGTCGCCAAATTTTACCAGTTGCCGTCAAACATCACCGTCTTCAAAGCCCAAGAACTGCAACCGTTCGCCGCGTGAGCGTGAAGCTGAGGCTAAGGCGACAAAGTTGACAAACACGACAAAAGCGATCATTGTTCTGGTATTGTGTCTCGCACGAGGCCGAACCATGTCCAAGCCAATGCCCGCCATGGAGTTCCCTGAAATCACCGCTGAAGACGCTCATCGTTTCGAA
>NZ_FCNW02000089.1 GCF_001544475.1 Caballeronia humi
GTCCGCAACCACCCTCCTCGCCTCTAACAATATCGCCTTGCAAATGGGAGGCGACCATATAAGAAATGTCGGGTTTTTACCCCGTGGCAACCTAGCGGTTGATCGTTCAGCGGAAGCCCAGTCATGTCACCGCACCCATCTGTGAATCTGACTATGCGCGAATGGGACAGACTGAAGGTTATCGAGGCTGAACGCCGGTTCTCCGGTGCCGAAGGTTTCGATGGCAGCGATCGAACAGTCACCGAGAGGTCAAAAATGGTGGACATAACGGGCGACGAATCGATTCCCTTCCGAACGGTTTCTCGCGCCTTGCTCAAAATACGCGTTCAGGAACAGGTGATCGTCCTTCGAGAAGCTGTACAGCATGCCCGGTCCAATCGCCCAAACACGCTCGCGCCGACCCGCCGCGTCGCTACCGTTTACCTTCGTGTCGCTGATCTGGTTGAACCAGTACGCGTTCGCGCCGAGCCGCAACGTAGGTGTGATCGTGTATTCAATCGCGAAGTTCGCATGCAACGCCTGGCCGGCCTGAGTGCTGGTCACCCCGGGCCCGAACGAAGCGTTCGGTTCGCTGTTCCTTGAGTTCCAAAGATAGTGGAACCGCACCGAAGCAGTCAGCTTTGGCGTGAGCCAAAAGGTGCCTGCCCAGTAAGGATTGATCGACCAGAAGTGGTTGCCGGGACTCACCGCATTGTTGTGATCGTAAGAACCGGTAGGTGCGCTGACGTCAAGCTCGAAGCGGTGCGAAAACATCGGCCCATTCGGTCCGACATACGGCCCGAATTGCAGCAACGGTCCAAAGATCACGTCACCGACGCCGCTCTGCCCCTTGAGTACCGCATTGTTCAAACCGTCATCGATATCGTGTCCCAGCATAGCGGGAAGAAGCAAATCGAAGCCAGGATTTCCGCCGAGGAATCTGGTCGGTGAAAGATAGAGAAACTGAGTCACGCTGGATACCATATCGACCTTCTGCCTGGGCAACGGAAGCTTGTTGCCGTTGTTGTCGTTGAGCCGATCCGCAGCGTAATACTGGAGATATTCCTCGATATAGAGACCCGGGCCAGCGGGCGGCGCGCCATCGAGATAACTGGTCAGACCCAGATTGACCTGAGGCTCGTCATAACCAAGCGCGTTAGCGGCCGAGATCACGCCAATCGTCGCGCTTATCAAGCGGCAATACGGTTCCCACTTCACGAATATCTCCTATGTCGAGTTCTTCATTTGCTTTGGGTTGCTGCCTTTTACGCCTCGATCCGCATCGCATGCGATAGCGCGCGTCGCGCGGACAAGAGCGCGGTTTACGAAGGGAATTCCTTGGAGGCAGAGCGGTTGATCCATCGAGCGTCCACCCCGATGACTTCGCGCCGGACGCCCTTTCAGCTATGGCATTCTTGAGGAATAAAACTTACTATCCGAGCGTCGGAGACCGAACGACGCTCTACAACAAAATGGAGACGGCCAGTGGACATCTACTTGAGTATCGAGGCGTTCGTCCGAGTTGCCGAGGCCGAGAGTTTTGCCAAGGCAGCGCAACAGCTTGGCGTTGCGAAGTCAGTAATCACGACGCGAGTTCAACAACTCGAAGAGCATCTCGGCGTGTCTCTGTTTCATCGCTCCAGCCGGGCCGTCAAACTTTCCGAAGTCGGCGTGTCCTACTACTCCGATTGCCACGACGTGATCGACCGGATGCAATCGATCTCACAGCGCTCGCGCGACACGTCAACCGCAATGACAGGCGTTTTGCGCATCGGCGTACTGAACGGCTTCGCACTCGAACATCTTCCCAAGGTGATAGCCGAATTCCATCGCTCCCATCCGAGCATTTCGTTTGACGTGATCGCAAACGATCATGTCGTCGATCCTGTACAGGAGGGATTCGATGTCGTGTTGCAGATCTTCCCGCCTGCCTCGGATTCGCTCATCGAACGGCGCCTCTTTCCGATGCGCGGCGTCTTTGTTGCATCGCGAGACTACCTGGACCGCGCGCCACCCACAGTTGAACCAAACGATCTGCGCGCGCACGCCTTTACGTGTTACCGCTACTATCCATGGGGCAACCGCTGGTCGTTTTATCAAGGCGAGAATCGCGCAGAGGCCACGCTCGCGCCCGTCTTGCGATCGAACAGCGTTCATATGCTTCTGGAGTTCGCCCGACTCGGCTTGGGCATCGCCTATATGCCTACGATGGTGGTCGCCCGTGATCTGCTTTCCGGACGGCTCGTTCGTGTGCTCGACGACTACACCACCGACACGCCCTTCTTCTCTGCCGTCTATCCCACCTCGCATCGTTCGACAGCCAAGGTAAAACTTTTCCTCGACATTTTGTCGGCGCAATTTCCCATGAATCCGGAATGGGATCGTGCGCTTGGACTGATTGAAACGAAGGGCGAAGGCAACCAGAGCGGCGCTGCGACGTGACAAGGCATGCAGCGCCGCTCTCGCATGCTATGCGGCCAATCGCTGCGGTTCGGCAAAACGCCGGCCATTGAGTCGCTCGAAATCGTTCAGCATGCCTCGCATCTGCTCGCGGTCGGAACCGACCTTGATCAGCATCTCGGTGTCACGCGCGCGTTGTGCCGGATCACGTTCCTTCATCCAGGTGAAATTCGCCGTCGCAGTGGGCGACGTGAACTCAAGAAACACCTTACGGCGGTCGTTCGCATATTCATCGAGCACCGACATGGGCGCGCTCTCCTTTATCACGGCGACCAATGCTTCTCCGAGATGTTCCGCATCGAGCACACCGCCCGACAACCCCAGACCACCCATCGGATTCGTTGCGTGCGCTGCATCGCCGGCGAGAATGACGCGTCCCAATCTGAACTCGGCTGCGCATCGCTGGTGGACCCGATACGGGTTAAGGTGATCGACACGATATCGGTCGGGCGTCGGCGCACCAGGCAAGAGCCGTTTAAAGCGCTCCGGCAGACGCTGGCGCACCTCGGCCTCCGTCAAGGTCGGGTCCTCGCCGTAGCAAACACGCCAGATTCCCGATTGATCGAGTTGCACGACGACCGCCCAGTCCACCGGATCGTGCACGAAATTGGCTCTCGAATAACCGTGCAGGTTGAAGTCGTAATACACGTTGCTTGCGACCAACCGCTCCGGCCACGTAAAGCCGTCGAAAGTCGCGCCGATCTTTTCCCGAACCGTGCTGCGCGCGCCATCCGTTGCCGCGACGAAGCGGCAGCGCAACCGCGTTATGCCTCCTGGGCCGTTCGTCGCAATGGTGACGTAGCTCTCATCCTGATCGACGCTTTCGACGCGATGGTTCCATCGAATGTCCACGTTAGGTAGCGTTCGAAGGTGCGAGACGATGATGTTGGAGACGTGATTCTGACCGAGCAGCAACATGTACGGATAGGCCGTGTCGCTCGCAACAGCGTCCCACTTCATCATCGTGATCAGGCTTCCATCTCCATGCCGATACGCGAACTCAGGGCACCAGACCGCGCGTTGTCGAATGTCTTCGAGAAGCCCGAATCGATCGAGGGCAGCAGCGGTCGGCGGCATGTAAGCGACAGCTCGCGGTGAAGCCGAAACGCCGGCTTCTGCTTCGAGCACCACCACCCGGATGCCCGCCCGGCCGAGCTTCAATGCTGTCAGGAGGCCGACCGGCCCTCCTCCGATGACGACCACTCCATCCACTGTTTCCATGCTTCGTCTCCTGATGATTTCGGTTCTGTGTCTGACCGGCCTTGCCCCAAACACATTTGCGACTTGAACGAGGGCCGGCGTTGACTGAAGAGTATCCAGCGCAATTCCGCTAA
Source organism: Caballeronia humi (assembly GCF_001544475.1). Classification (GTDB taxonomy): domain Bacteria; phylum Pseudomonadota; class Gammaproteobacteria; order Burkholderiales; family Burkholderiaceae; genus Caballeronia; species Caballeronia humi. Next base: position 3,774 of record NZ_FCNW02000089.1, read on the forward strand.
GCAATGAAAAGCCCGTTCGCGAATCCCGAACGGACTGGTTGGGCTTTTCAGCGGTAAAACGGGCGAAGCCCGTGGAAGGCGCCAATTGACGAACGCAAAACGGCGACATATGGAGCGGTTCAATTCGTCGTTCACGATCGTGGCGTTTGCGAACGCCGAACGCTGGCGGGTTGTTCGTCAGGATGACTCCGCTTATTCTGAATCGGCACCAGGATCAAGCCGACAGCGTGAGCGTCATGGCGCTGTCCGGTTGGTCGGGAACGTTGAACATCCATTAACCAGGAGACACCATGGACCACAAGACGACGTTCGCGTCGCTCGATCGGTTTGAAAAAGGCGGCGTGGAGATCATCGACGACGACGTGAAGCACTACGCGTTTTCGAATGTATTCGAGGTCGCGAGCAAGTCACTGTCTTACGAGAAGGTCGTCGTTGCGAAGAACATGCAATACGTGCTGGAAGCCGTGCGCGCAGAAGGCTTGTCGAACTGGTTCGCTGCTGCGCATGACGAGTTCGTCATTCTGCTCGACGGCGAACTCGAAGTCGATTTTGTAGCGCTCGAGAATCCGCAAGATATCGTGCCGCCGGCCAGCGCCGGAACGATCGCCATCGCGGGCGAGCCGCAAGGCGCCAGGATGGGGATGGTCAGACTTCAGCACGGGCACCAGGCGCTGTTGCCTGCGAATTCGGCATATCGCTTTCGCGCCATGCGTCCTGGCGTTCTGCTGATTCAAACCGTCGCCGGTTCGCTCTCGATCGAGAAATGGCGCGACATCTGTCTTCACTAACCAAGCGCCCATATTCCTTAGGAGACAAATTCCATGACTGATGTCAATGCCGTCCTGGCAAGCCCACCTGATGCAGTAACGGGCTATCGTGCGTTTCGGCTCGGCGAATTCGACCTGCGCCGAGACGCGTACTTCGTCACGATCGAATGGCCTGCGAATGAACAAAGGCGCACTCACAAGATCAAAGCCGACGACTTCATCCGCGCGATGATGCGCGACGTTGCCTGGGGCTTCTTCTATGGCTGGGTCAACTTCGATGACGTCATCGGCACGCGCAATCATTATGGTCGCGTCGACTTCTATGCGGGTGCGTTCAATGCGTCATATTCGCAAGCAGGCATCGACTACACCGAGCAGTTCGACACGCCGCTCATCATGGCGACGTTCAAGGCAATACTGAGCGACTGGGTCAACGAAGGGTTCGATCCGTTTGCCGCGCCGGAGGAAACCGGCTCCGCGTTCGGCTTCAAGAATGGGGACAACGATCAGGCGATCGAGCGGACCCGCATCGCGACCCGTCGCATGCCCGGACTCGAGGGCGATTCACCGCTGCGCGATGACATGCCTGTCAATCGGCACTTCGCGGATGTATCACAAGCGGATCCCGAAGTGTTTGCTGAACCAGGCTACGAAGGAAAGCTGCACGCGATCAGCCTGGTCAAGTATTTGTCGCGGTCGGATGTCACGTGGAATCCGTCGGTTACATCGGTGTGCAAGGAAAGCCTGTGTTGCCCGACGACCGAAGAGTTCGAACTGCCGGTGTTTCATGGCAACGACCGGGTGGAGTGGTTCATTCAACTCTCCGACCAGATCGTCTGGGATGTAGCCGACAAAAACACGGCCGCTCCGCGCGCCCGCGTGACCATGAAGGCTGGCGACGTCGCGGCCATGCCGGCTGACATCCGCCACAAAGGATATTCCGCCAAGCGTTCGATGTTGCTCGTTTGGGAGAACGTGACGCCCGATCTGCCCAAGCGGTATGAAAGTGGCCAACTCACCCCTTACCCCGTCGATTTCTAAAGACTCTGCTAACCAGTTCGGTTCAGCGATCTCATCTCGGAGAACATCATGGCGACGAAAATTCAGATTGTTTTTTATAGTTCATACGGCCACATCTACAAGATGGCCGAGGCGATTGCCGCCGGAGCGCGCGCGGCAGGCGACACTGAAGTGACCCTGTTGCAGGTCCCCGAACTCGTGCCCGAGGATGTCCTCGTGAAAAGCGGCATGAAGGGGTACCGCGCGGCGTTTTCGAGTATCCCCATCGCCACCCCGGATGCGCTCGCCGACGCCGACGCGATCATCTTCGGTACGCCAACGCGATTCGGCAACATGTGCTCGCAAATGCGCAACTTCCTCGACCAGACCGGCGGACTGTGGATGTCGGGCGGCCTGATTGGAAAGGTCGGGAGCGTGTTTACGAGTTCTGCGTCGCAGCACGGTGGACAGGAAACGACGATTACTAGCTTTCACACGACGCTTCTCCATCACGGAATGGTAATCGTGGGCGTGCCTTATTCGGAGCCGCGTCTCGTCAATATGAGTGAAGTGTCCGGTGGTACGCCGTATGGCGCTTCCACGCTGGCTGGCGCTGATGGCTCGCGTCAACCGAGCGAGAACGAACTGGCGATTGCGCGCTTTCAAGGGCAGCATGTCGCGTCGATCACGAAGCGTCTGGTCGCGCGGCCGAATCTGGCGTGAACGGGCCTAGCGCCGGATGACACCGGCGCTTTTTGTCCTCAACGCTTGTGTCTTGCCGGGGAGAGGGTCAGCGCACGAACCCTAAAGCTCCAAGCTGATCTGCCTTGCAAACGCACGGATCACATCTTCATTGCGCGACAGGAACGTCCATTGACCCAATCGAGTCGGAACGACGAGGCCTGCCTCGATCAAGGTAGCGACATGCACCGATACGGTCGATTGAGACAGGCCGCTGCGCGCGTGAATGGCGCTCGACGGCACGCCATAGCGAAAATCAGTTCGCTCCTGCACGAAGGCGTTATGTGACGTCTTGAGCCATGTCAAGACTTCACGCCGAAAGGGGCTCGCAAGAGCCTTATGAATGAGATTCGCATCGATCGTGAGATTCGCAAGCATCGTAGTATGCCTCGATAGAAGGGAGCCGCTCGACGCACGCCCCCTCAAAACATATCCGCAGGGCTTTGACGCGCTACGCTCGCACTCCCCGCTTCGCCCGCCAACCGGGACGGAATGAACGGGCCGGTGATCATGTTTGAGTAGCTTTGCCCAGGCCCTACCATCGGAAACACGTCCGCGTCCTGATCGACCATCACCTCCAGAAAAGCCGGCCCGTCGAATTCAACGAAGGCCTTGAGTGCGTCCCAGAGCTTGCTCCTTGCTTCGACTCGACGCGCGAACTCGAACCCGTCCGCTCGTGCCGCCAATACGAAATTCTTGCGATGCAGCGACTTGTCGCTCACGCACATCCGGCCGTCATAAAAGAGACGCTGCCACTGCCGGATCATCCCGTCGCCGAGATTGTTCAGCAGCAGCACTTTGACGGGAACGCCATACGTGCTCGCCGTCTCAAGCTCGCCGACGTTCATCCGGAGGCTGCCGTCGCCATCGATATCGATCACGAGCGCATCCGGGCGTGCCAGTTGTGCACCGATCGCCGCGGGCAATCCGAAGCCCATCGTGCCCATGCTTCCCGACGTGAGGAAGCTCCGAGGCTCGACGAAATCGAAGAACTGTGCCGCCCACATCTGATGCTGGCCGACACCCGTCGTGATGATCGCGCGTCCGCCGGTGATCTCGCTCAATTTTTCGATGACGAACTGCGGCTGGATCAGCGGGCTGTTCCGGTCGTAATTCATGCCGTAGCGCTGCTTCAGTTCCGTCACGCTCTTGAGCCACGCCTCAGACGCATAGGCAGCCGGCCCGAACTCCATCAATGACAGCAACGTAGACTTTGCATCGCCCACATGGGACCAGTGTGCCCGCTTGACCTTGTTGATCTCCGCCTCGTCGATGTCGATGTGCGCGACATGTCGCGCGCCCGGAGCGAATGCTTCAGGGCGGCCGCCGGCGACGCGGTCATCGAATCGGGCGCCCAGTGCAATCAGGAAGTCGCAGTCTTCGACCGCGTAGTTCGCGCAAGCGGTCCCATGCATGCCCAGCATGCCGAGCGACAGGTCATGTTTTGCGGGTAATGCGCCAAGACCCATGAGCGTGGTCACGACAGGAATGCGATAGCGCTCGCAAAAGCGGCGGAGTTCGCTCGTCGCGCCAGCCGCGATAACTCCGCCTCCAACATACAACAGCGGTCGTTTGCTTTGTCCAAGAAGAGCGAAGAATCCGGCACGCTTGTCTTCATCGAGATGAGCGCCCTTTGCCATCGATCGAAGCCGATCGGAATAGCCTCGAAACTTCAACGTGCCTTGTCCCTGATACGGTCCCATCCAGTTCTGAATGTCCTTCGGCACGTCCACGACGACCGGACCCGGACGCCCAGTGCGAGCGATTTCGAATGCGGTCCGCAGTGTCTGCTCCAGCTTCGCCGGATCGGTTACAAGGAAGACCTGCTTCGCGCACGCCGACATGATGTTGAAGACCGGCGCTTCCTGAAAGGCGTCGGTGCCGATCGCGGCACGAGGCACCTGTCCGCATATGAGAACCACGGGCACGGAATCACCGTTACAGTCAGCGATGGGCGTCACTGCATTGGTTGCGCCCGGGCCCGACGTCACCATGAATACGCCGACCTTTCCGCTCGCACGCGCATAGCCAGCAGCCATGAAGCCCGCGGCCTGCTCATTGGCCGGCACGACGAATTTCATCTGTCGCTCAGGGTTTGCCGCGTGCATTTCGTTGAAGCGAAATACAGCGTCGTAGGTCGGCAGGATTGCGCCGCCGCTATAGCCGAAGATCGTATCGACGCCCTGTTCGGCAAGCACGCGCAGAATGATGTCGGCGCCCGACATCCACTCGCCGGCATGCGCCGATTGAATGAAATCCTGTGAAGCTACGCTTGGGTTTTGAGTCATGGCTGTCTCGCAGGGATCGGGCGCTGACGGATCAGCGTCCAAAAGAAAAGGGCAGTCTCCCTTCCAATTCGAGAACAGCGTATGTTCGACACCAGCTTATAGACAATCGCTCCGACGGGTTCTCCGATCCTGGCCATGTCCACTTAAGCACGTTTGCTTGACGCGCTTCTGGAAGAATTGTGGGGGTGGTGCTATTTATTCTGCCGCTTAACACTGCTATCCGCCGTTCGATCGGGGTCGTTCACAGGCCAAAGTAGGCAGCATTCAGGCCATGCTCAGCTTTTTAGGCGGGGTTTCGACAGCGCCTTGGCGATGCTCCCGACGATGTCATCGCCAAGATCTTCCTTGACCAGTGCCAGGGCCAGATGGATGCCAGCATCCACACCACCGGACGAGTACAGATTGCGATCCTTCAGATAGCTTGTATGCGTCACGACGTGCGCCAGCGGATGTTCGGCGGCAAGACGTTGCGCATCGCGCCAGTGCGTAGTCAACCACCGATGGTCAGCAAGGCCGGCACGCGCGAGCAGAAACGCACCGTTGGACACCGACGCCAGCTTTCGCGCGTGGCGCCCGGCTCGACCCAGCCAATCGACGAGTTCGGGGTGTTCGAGCCCCGAGCCCACGACCGGCGATCCCGGGACGACGACAATATCGAACGGTGTGAGCACCTCGAACAGGCACTCCGTCGTGAGCACCGCCGTGCCGTTCGAGCACAACACAGGCCCGGGCGACGGACCGACGAGATGCTGTTCGTAGAACGCCCCGCCCCATAAGCGGTTAGCTTCATGGAACACATCCATCGGACCGCACACTTCGAGTAGCTGGAAGCCTGCGTACAACATCATCGCGACGCGCATGAGGCGTTACTCCGCGAATGCACTCGATACAAGCGCCGCCTGTCTCGCCACGTGCGCCGAGTGATATCCCGGTGCGGTCGATGCGGATGCGGCGGGCCCTGCGTAGGACAATGTCGAGTCAGAAGATAGGATCTCGCGCAACTGCGGCTCGACAAAACTCCATGCACCCTGATTGCGCGCCTCCTCCTGACACCAGACAAGCGTCTTCAGATTGGGATAGCGCGCGAGTCCGGCCGCAAGTTGCTGCGAAGGAAACGGGTACAACTGTTCGACGCGGATGATCGGTGTATCGGCGATGCCGTGTTTGCGGCGATGTTCGAGCAACTCGAAGTAGATCTTTCCCGACGTCAGGATGACTCGCTCGACGCTCGAAGTACGCGCCGCCTCGATCTGCGAATCGAGCAAAATTTCATGGAATGCTCCATGAGCCAATTCGTCGAGCCTGCTGACCGCTCCCGGATGCCGCAGCAATGACTTGGGCGACATCACGATCAGCGGACGGCGGTCGAAAGCAAGCGCCTGCATCCTCAGCAAGTGAAACAGTTGCGCGGGTGTCGTCGGTTGGGCGACGCGCATGTTGTCCTGAGCACTGAGCTGCAAGTAGCGCTCGAGCCGCGCCGACGCATGCTCCGGACCTTGCCCCTCCTGTCCATGAGGCAGCAGCAGCGTCAGCCCGCTCAACTGCCCCCACTTTGCGGCGCCCGCCGCGATGAACTGATCGATGACGACCTGTGCACCGTTCGCGAAGTCACCGAACTGCGCTTCCCACACCACGAGCGCGTTGCGGTTCACCGTCGAGTAGCCGTACTCGAAAGCCAGCACAGCCGCTTCGGAGAGAATGGAATTCGTCACCGTGAACCGGCCTTGCTTATCACCGATGTGATCGAGCGGTATGAGGACGCCGTCCGAGCGGCTCGCGCGCTTTTGGTTGTGCAGCACAGCGTGACGGTGATTGAATGTCCCTCTTGCACTGTCCTGTCCGCTCAATCGGACATCGATTCCCGCGCCTAGTAACGAGGCAAAGGCGAGGTGCTCACCCATGCCCCAATCGATCGGCTTCTCTCCTTTCGACATCTCGCGACGCGCGGCCATCATCTTGCTGACCAAAGGATGAAGTTCGTAACCGTCTGGAACGTTCGATACGTTTTGCGCGAGACGCAGCAGTTCCTCCGACGACGGAGGACTGTAGGGGCTTGTATCCGCATCGTGCAGCACCGGTATCTCCAAGCCCTCACCTTCATGAGCAGCCTCCAGACTGTCGCGCTGCGCCTTGACGTAGCCCTCAACCTGATCCGAAGTCACCGCGCCCTCCAGCATCAACTTTCGAGCGTACACGGTCCTCACGCCGGGATGCGCCGCGATCGCGCGATACATCAAAGGCTGTGTGATGCTGGGCGTGTCCTGTTCCTGATGTCCATACTTGCGGAAGCAGACCAGATCGATGACCACACTGCGCTGGAACTCCGTACGATAGTCGAGCGCGAGGCGCACGGCCATGGTGACCGCTTCGGGATCGTCACCGTTGACGTGCAAAACCGGCGCCTCGATCATCTTGGCGATATCCGTAGCGTAGAACGACGAGCGCGTATCGCGCGGGTCCGACGTCGTGAATCCAATCTGATTGTTGACCACGACGTGAACCGTTCCACCCGTGCCGTGCCCACGCGTATATGAAAGGCTCAATGTCTCCATTACGATGCCTTGACCGGCTATCGCAGCATCGCCATGAATCTCAACGGGCAGTACGCTGGCAGTGTTTCCCTCGCCGAAAGCTTCCGCCTTGGCGCGCGCCATTCCCTGCACGACAGGATTTACGATTTCCAGATGCGAAGGATTGAATGCAAGCACGACATCGACTGGGCCATCGTCAGTCTGCGTGATGCTGCTAAAGCCCTTGTGATATTTGACATCACCTTCCGGAAGTCGATCGGCGTCCTTGCCGTCGAATTCATTGAAAAGCGCATGCAAAGGCTTGCCCACGATGTTGACCAGCACGTTCAAGCGTCCGCGATGCGCCATGCCCATGACGACCGAGCGCACCTTCTTCGATGCCCCGTACCGGACAAGTTCGTCGAGCAGCACGATCAACGACTCACCGCCTTCCAGCGAGAAGCGTTTTTGTCCGACGTAGCGCGTGTGGAGGTATTTCTCCAGCCCTTCCGCGGCCGTCAGGCGATCGAGAATCCGGCTCTTACCCGCAATCGTAAGCGAAGGTTTCGCTCTCGTCGATTCGAGCCGCATTTGCCACCAGTTGCGCTCGCCCGCATTGGTCAGATGCATGAATTCGGCGCCGAGCGTACCCGTGTATGTCTGCTCCAGCGCCGAGACGATCTCCCGCAAGGTTGCGTCCTCGTCGAAGAGAAACGTGTCGGCCGTGCTGAACTTGGTCGACAGGTCCGCGGCCGTCAAGCCGTAGTACGTGTGCGTCAACTCGGCGAGAGCGCGCGGCGGTGTCCAGGCCAGCGGGTCGATGTTTGCCTTGCGCGTACCGATCATCCTGAATGCGGCGACAAGCGCCTGTACTGCAAGCTGCTTTCTGGCAAGGCCAAGACCGTTATCGACCTGCGCCATTGCGACGCGCGGCCGCTTCGCGAGTTCGATGAAGCTTGAGACAACGGGCGCGTGCGCTTCATCATCGCGCTCGCTTCCGTCGATGGCAGGAGTTTCGCGTAACGCATCGAAGTACGCGCGCCACTCATCCGTGACCGAAGCCGGGTCGGCCAGATAGAGTTCGTACTGCTCTTCCACATAGGGGGCATTCCCCCCGAACAAAAATGAACTTTCACTTTCCTGGATCAACATGATGATTACACCCTTCTCGTGTTTGCCGGTCCGAATTTCAGCCGTGACATGTGCCGGGCGGCCGCACCTGCGCCTGTTTTGCGCTCTCAGCCGTTCTTGATATCAAGTCTAGTAAGCGGACGTAGCAAGGGCGCGCAGATATAGGCCGATGTCAGGCCAAACGATTTGAGATTTGGGCCACGGCCTTTCTCGGTACTTCGGGTCTTGTTACACCGACGCAAAAGTCATTTACCCGCTACGCCGTCTGCGCTCATTGCCTTTTGAGCTAGACTGCGTCATCACTTGCTGCGGCGGTCTTTCGTGCTTATTCGAATGAATTCGACGAAACGCAGACCCGTGGTGTCAACGAAAGGGTGTTTCAAACTAAAGTAAGGTCACGGCATGAAAGTCGCCATTGTCATATTCGATGGTGTGCAGGCACTGGATGTTGCAGGCCCACTGGACGTTTTTGCGGAAGCAAATGCGAATCTCTCCGAGCGCCAGCGATATGAAGTCGCGCTTGTCGGGCGCCATGCCGGCACCGTGACCTGCTCGAACGGAATGCAGGTTTCCGTGCCCTTCGGCTACGCGGACTCCGACATTCAATATGACCTGTTGTTAGTGGCAGGAGGACCGCAGTTGCCCGATTCCCAACCGTCGAGCGAGTTCCTGACGTGGTTGCAAAATCAGGCGCAAGGCGCGACCCGCTTCGGCTCCGTTTGCAACGGTACGTTCCTGCTCGGGCACGCCGGGTTGATCGACGGCAAGGAAGTGACGACTCACTGGGCGGATGCCAGCCGCCTCGCTGACGAATTCCCGCAAGCATGCGTGCAGCCCGACAAGATATTCATTCGTGACGGGCATCTCTTTACTTCCGCCGGTGTGACATCGGGAATCGATCTGTGTCTTGCCCTCGTGGCGGAAGATTGGGGACACGAGTTGGCCGTGCGCATTGCGAAGCGACTGGTCGTCTATATTCAGCGCGAAGGCGGGCAGTCTCAGTACAGCCCTTACATCGGCGCTGGCAAGGACGAAGAGCCGATCATCAACAAGGTGCATCGGTACGTTACCGAGCACATAACCGACGCACTCTCCATCGAGCAATTAGCAAGCGCTGTCTCGGTAAGCCGACGGACCTTCTCAAGACTCTTTGCGAAGTATGCGAAGGTGACACCATCGGCATTCGTCGAACAGGTTCGCGTCGATACGGCGAGGAAACTGCTCGAGGACACAGATGCGCCCTTGAAGACCGTCGCATTCAAATGCGGCTTTCACAGCGCAACACAAATGCGAACGACGTTCTCCCGACGGTTGAATGTCACGCCCAAACAATATCGTCAACGATTTCGGGGCACCGTGGGTACGCAGGTTCGGGTGCTCGACGACGTCGATGTTGCTTCGGTGAGTCTTGCATAGATTCGATGGGCTCCTTCATCTTTGACTGACGCTAATTCACTTCCGGACATCCTTGAACCAAAATTGTCCGTCATTTTCTGCGGGATAAACCCGGGTATTCGCGCCGCATCGACGGCGGCGCGTGTCAAGGTACTTGTCGCCTCAGTCATGCAGCCAAAGGCTGTCTAAGTGTAGCGTGCGAGGCCATCGTGA
>NZ_FCNW02000090.1 GCF_001544475.1 Caballeronia humi
GATTGAGCTTCGACAAGATGCCAGAGCACGGCGGAGTCTTGCTGGATAAGGGCTGCGGAAACTCATCGCCAGAATTTGCATGAAAGGTACGAATACCCCGAGAATGGCAGCGCCGCGCCGCTCTTCGGCCTGGAAGACAGCGTGCGCGAGGTGACGATGGGCAGGAGCTTCGCCGAGTTGCAGGCGCTCTACGACCGCATGATCTGGATGGACAGCATAGTTCGGCAGAACGACCATCTCTCGGGTGTTGGCCGGCGGCCCTCGCGATAGACGTAGGGGTGGTCGGGAAGTGCGGCGGCCGCAGCAAAAATCGTCTCTTGCACGAAATCTGCGGTCGATGCTGTCTTTGCTGATGTGTTCGTGGATCTTGCGCGACGACCTACCAAATCAGATTCGAAGTGACGATGGAAAACTGGCCTAAGACAGCAAAAGCCACCCAGCGGGCGAGCAAGCTCCGCGACGCGACGCTTGCCGTAATCGATGCGGCCTCTGGCCGCGATGATCATGCGGCGCGCCGGGACGATGTGCTGTCCGCATCCGCAATCATTGCCAGCTTGCCTCGGACCACGCTGACCAGCGCTGGCTCAACGAGAACAAGACGGTTCAGCTTACCTGTTTCAAATCATCGAGGTTGACGACCCCGATTTGACTCGTGAACGCAAGTGAGTGTCCGTGGCTTTGCTGCTGCGATACGCCGTTAATGTGGTGACCGCCGCTGTCGTAGGTCCGAACGCTGCCGTGCTCTTCGATCAGCAGCCGATGCTTTTCGGCAAAGAAAGCGTAGCGCACGTCATTTTGTGAACCGCTCGAAGACGCGTGGCCCAAATCGTCAGGCCACCACTTTTCCATGGCAGGCATGGGTTTCATCGGCTCCATGGGCTTCATTGGTTCCATCGGGTCCATGGGTTTCATCCGTTCCATCTTGTGTCCTTTTGGCAAACGACCGCAGGTCGCCGCCTCTCATTTATCCATGCGACACCCTCTTCGAGCAAGGCAGTACGTTCGTTCGGGCGCTCGAATCGCGTTCGTGTCGACTCCCAGCGCAATCGCCAAGCCCGGGCGAAAAGAAACCCGGCGGCCGCGGAAGCGTCCTCGTAACCCGCGTGCACTTCCGCGTCGCGACTTTCTTCGCACTCGGGGGCCAAATGCGAACTGCCATCGCGGCCGCGCAGTGTTAGCTGATCCGGTCGCAAGCTCAGCCCGTAAAGTAGCTGGAGGCGGTATCGTCTGCCGTGCGGTGACTCTGACAATCCAGGCAGGCTATGTTCGTTGGTCTCTTTCCCGCGACGAGATGTCGGCGCGCATAAGTGTCGCGCAACAAACGGGGACTTTCATCGGTGGCCGACATATCGAGATGCAGAGCGCCGAGCGCACACACACGCCGAAAATCTCGTCACGAGTTTAAATAAACTTGATTATTGACTTTATATAGTTTTCCTAAGGATGGACGGACATAGCTGCAACGGTGACTTCACGATCTATTGCGCTCGAGCTATGCTTCCTTATGGGCGTTACATGCGTCCGATATCGGCGGGGCTCATCGTGGCGCTCGGCCAAACAGCCTCGGATCCAGCGTAAAGGGTTCGGCGCTTATGACCTTGACGCTTGCCATTCCCGGATGCATGGGGTTCAGGAGCAGATTGAAATCACTCGGGCACACGACAGACGGTACGCGCATCGCTAGTTGGTCAACCGGGGTAGTCGCCATAGCCTTCGCTGGCGCGGATAAATGGGGTCAGTGCATCGCTCGATATGACGGCGAACCACTCCGCTTTTCAATATCCACATCTGCATGAAATTCTGGCCGAAGGCCAGCCCGGTTCTCCGCTTGCAGAATCTGATTCACGAAGGCGCACATGCATTCGACCATCAGATCGGCGATGCGGGCTACTTTTCCTACAACACGTGCGCGGAGACTGCGAAGACCGAAAAGCTGACTTCGCAGCGCCTGGGGACGCCCGATTCATACTCTTGCTTCGTGCATTACCTGAAGTACGACACTGGCATCAAGTCGCGAGCCGAGTCGTATAAGGGCAAGACGCTCAACGTGACACAGGACCCCGGCGGACCGATCGATCTCGATGGCACTGACGAGAAGACGCCGATGTTCCGCATCGACGGGGTGCCGCCTTTCGGCAACTTCCAGTTCCGATGGGTCATCGCCGATGCAGCCGACAATCGCTACCTGATGCGCTCGGACACCGGCAATCCTTTCGAATTCGGCAACCACACTGCGGCCTACATCGGAGCGGCAACACGAACGTCATTGAAGACGCGCGGCGTAACGGCCGCCACGATGATCTGCCGCGCTATGATTCCGACTCAGACGGATATCGTTCAGGAACTGACTGTGCAGTTTATCGGCGTTTGAACGAGCGTTTATTCAATCATTTAACATAAAGGAGCATTAACGAACGAGTGAAGATTCACGCTATTCGAAGTGGCTTGGGGCGGCCAGTTTCGCGATGACACGACATGAGCCTCCGCAGCGATCCGATGTGCGGCGTCGCTACCGGCAGCATCCCACAAAATTGATATACCGAATTTTCAGTCCGTCTCCAAGATATTGAAAATTCGCTCGCCAATATTAGAAACCGACCTTCTTGTTGTCTTTTACGAAGCGCCTCGACGACGGTTGCACGCGAGTTGGAAATACTCGTCGCCCTCCGTTGGAAGCCACGCGGCGTACGGTTGCAAGCGACAGGCCGACTGCATGGGCGCGGCAGGCGACTCGAAGCATCCCATAAGGCCAGTTCGGCGAGCGACGTGAGTGGCTTGTTGTATAAAGCGTGTTCTATAGTTTAAGAGAACGCAGTGCAAGCGCATGCGGCCCCTGTTCGGGAAGCGGCTGCAGCGGATTAGGTATCAACCATCTGTCGTTCGACCGAGGCCCGAAGAAATGACAAGGGATCGCTACAAGATTCTCATAGTTGACGACAACGATGAGATGCGCCAGGCGCTATCAATCCTTCTGCAAGTTCGTGATTTGCAGGTGTTAGCCTGCGCATCGCCGAGTGAGGCATTCGAAGCGGCAACGAGCTGGAAGCCGAACGCTATGGTTCTTGACATCGATTTGCCGACGAAGTCAGGCTTTGATCTGTATCGTGAACTGAGGGCAGCAGGTCACGCGGTACCGGCCGTATTCATAACAGGCAATGCATCTGACGTAGGCCTGGATCGAGCGGCCGAGTTTAATGCCACGGTCCTTCAAAAGCCATTCGCGTCCGGCGTACTTTTCGCTGCTTTGGACAAGGCACTCAGCAAGTAAAGCAAGTCGAGGATGTGGCATGTCAGCAGTCTTTCGAAGCGAGCAAGTTCAATGTGCCCCTCCCGCGATTGTAGCTACTGCTTGTCAATCAATTGGCTTTTGTTATTCTGTTATTGTTTGTTGACGGACAACATCAGCAGGCCTGGACAATCGAGATGGCGTCCGAGCGGCAACGATTGAAGCCGCGGCAGCGAATGCTCATTTCGCAACCAATTTCTGCGGATTGTCTTTAGCCAAAGCGTCTGCGTATAAGGCGAAGGTTAGGGCTAGGGTCGCAGCGCCCGATGACTTCGAAGTAAGATGGAGGCAAGGATGGAATCGTGAGCAAAGGACAATTGGCGGATACGAGACAATGCGTACGGAAAATGCGAAGTTGTTCGCACTCGAGGTAAAAACCGCGTGTGAACAACTTGCCGACACGAGATGAAACGCCTTTAATCGTCGCATCCTCGACCTACCGCCGCTGCTCTAACGATGAACAGTGCGAAGAACCGCTAATCGCGTTCGTATAAGCAATCCTTGCGGTGCATCACGTACTTCCCGATCGCTAACAGCGGCGAAAACGCAATGATATACGGTCGGACTATCCGGAGTAGGTGATGCAGCGGCTTACTGCTTCGGTTGGCCGATGCCCGCCTTCTTTTGCGCATCCTGAATGTCCTGAGGATAATTTGCGTCATCGCGAGCACCTGGCCGATAACCCGCATCCTCCAATTTCTTCAGTTCCGCATTCTTCTTGGCGCGAGCCTGTTTCCTCGCGGCCTTTCTTTCTGCCTTGCTGGGTGCCGCCGACGCACCCTCAGCGGCTACTGCAGGGGACGTTGCTGCGGTCTGAGCGAACGCTTTTGGAAATTGAGAAAACGCTAGTGACACCGCGGCGACAACACAAGCTGCCTTGATTTTCGAAGTATCAGCCACGATTTTCTCCTGAACGCCGGTCATGCCGGCAACATTTAGACGCCAGATTATCAGAATCCGCCGTTTGCGAGACTTTAGGACCGTCCGGCTTACATTCTAGTTCGCTTAGCTGTTTGCAGTTCGTAGCTGTGGTCCACTTGCTAATTGCCACTCTGATTCGACTCGCCGCGTTCACATGGATGCTTGGGCGTCCAATCGTCGTCAGAGGATCCACGAAGCGTCGTTGCGTCCATCAGGAGGCGGACAAGCCAGTGGACTTGCTTCTTACCGACCCCGGTCAGCAACATCGGTTCGCCGGGGGCACGATCATTGCTGGAGCACCCGGGCGGCCAACCTGTTCACCATGCGGGGTTTCGAGACATTGTGCACCCGAAAGAGCGAACCTAGCTTCCGTTCCCGGATGGCGATGTACCGTTGGCTGCATGCCGGGCTTGAAATTTTCCTCCATATAGGTCGCCATGAACGAGTGCGTCACAGGCAGCATCAATGGCCCCAAGCTGGCAAGGTGCTCACCCGCGAATGAGCGACACGGATTTGTCGGCAACTGTAAAAAGCCAGACCTGACCTAAGATCTCGACGACCGTTCCGCGTTTTCCCTTGCCGCGTCCGAAGCACCACTGCTTTCGAAGCGGTCGATATGCCAGTGAACTGGCCATTCTGGAGGTGCTCCGAGATGCTCTTCCGCATGTACGATGCATTCGAGCTCGGTTTTTCGCTCAGTCACGGGAATGCAGACGCCACCTGTTTGTGCGCACGAATCAGAAGCGGCCGTCAAATTCATCAGTGAGATGACCAGAGTGGGCAGCCATATTGCGCGCCCCAGTTGGGATTGGCACACCTGCTCTCATCGGAGTTTCCATCGAAAGCGAAATCCCTGCCCTCCGAAAGTCTCGTGACAGCATCCCTTGCAGCCTCGAGGCGATGATCTCTTCTGCCTGCGATATGATCCGGTTTATCAATTCCGCAATTGTGGGAATGTCGCGTGTGAGCCCCGCCACCATACCTCACGACCACGCGCCGCATCCAGATCGCCCTGCCGCATTGCGCGCGGATAGACACCCGCCACCTCATCGGCGATGTCGGAGAAAGTGAGATCGGATCCGAGTTAGGAAAGACATTTGAAACCCAACCTGGGTGAGCGTAGCTCGAAGGGAGCAAGGATCATGGCCAAGTTGGTGACGATATCGCTTCTCGCGTTAGTGTCTCTTCTGCTGGGATGTGCCATTAGCGGAACTCCGCCGAAAGGAAAACACCTCAGTCCGACTGAGTGTCGTGACTTAGCCGCACTGAGGTCCAACCCACATCCTACGTTTGGCGAGCACCAGAGCGAACTTGCCGCCCTAAGAAAGGCGGGCTATAACCCGTCGCCATGGTTCGATGATCCTTACTACCCTGACGACCTCCAAGCCGCTCAACGCCTCGTTGAGTACTGGTTCCAAACCGAGTGTTCGTGAGTTCTAGAAATTGCTGTCCACGTGATCTCGCGCGCGGGCGCCGCGTTTTCGAAGCAGTGGTTGTGTCGCGCGCGGCTTCGAACGGCGATTGAGGGTGGTCCAAGGCCGTTTTCAAACCGCTGTTTGAAGCCGGGAGAATCGGTAAACAATCTAAGGTCGACGGCATAGAGTGGGCGGCGAGGCACGGCGCTACCTTGCGCCTCACGTGCGCCGCCAGTTCACTTAAGTTGCGCTCGTGTGTGTGATACGCGCGTTGGCCCTGAGCGCAGCGAGATCGCGGCCTCGCATTGCGCTCAGAGGCGTCGCGCCGTAATGGATGCCGCCTGTGACACAGCCAGCGAGCGAAAGCGCCGACGCGGAGGTCATCGTGAAGGTCGTCGGCCAGTTCTTCATGTCAGTTTTTCCCCTTTAGTAAGGCGACGCGTCACGCGATCGGCTTTAGGTTGAAGTTTGCCTCGGCATACGCGGCGTTGCACGACCAGACCATGGTTCCGTCGCGCTTGAATACAGCTTGTCCGTTCGCGATCGTGCATCGCGCTTCCGGAAACACCGCAGCATGCCCGTTCATGGCCGCGGCGAGTGCGTTTCGCTCTTTGCAGATAGCAATGTATTGGCCATCTTCAATTTTTTTCATTTTCGCCCTTATCTCGCCTACGCTGGGCCAGTCGTTCACGTCGCGAGTGCTGTGTAGCATGCTCTCTTTCGGCGCCGTCTCTACCAGTTCAGCTTTAGCCCCGATTCAATGGCGCGGCGACGCTCGTCGTCGTCCGCGTGCAGGTATTGACGGGTGGTCGAGATCGACACGTGGCCCAGATTGTCGCGCACATAGCGCAGATCCACTTGGCCGTCCATCATGTGTGAGCCGGCGGTATGCAGCAGTCAATGCGCGGATGCTTGGCGGAGCCGTTCCGCAGCACGCTCGCGGGGTTCGCCGTCCGAATTCAGGTGGTCGAGTGCGTTGTAAAACATCTGCTTGATGATCAGGTGAACGCGGCCGCGTGTCATCGGCCTGTGCTGGCCGCCAATCGGGAGCAGATACGGCGTCGGCTCGTACGGGATAGGCAGGGCAGGGAGTTCATAGTGTTGCCGATAGCGCGCCAGTTGCGCCATTTACACCGACGTGGCCGGTAGCAGGCGCTGCTTGTCGCCTTTGCCGGCAATTGACACCACCAGCGCTCCTGGCCGTGGCGATCGCGCCGCTTGAAGAACCCCGTTGGATTGTTGACGACACCGCCCGCAGAGCTATGTTGCTGCGGTCCGAGGGTTGCGTCGCGATGGGGATAGCCATCGACGTACAGCTCCCGTTCGCGGCTTTATCAAACCGAGAACGCAGCCTCGCTCATGTCAGGTACCGCTTTGAATGCAGGCTTCGCGAAGAAATAGCCTTGCATCAGCGCCACGCCGTTCGCCGCGAAGAAATCGCGTTCCGCGCTTGTCTCGATTCCTTCCGCGATCACGCGAATCCCAAGATCGCGGCACATCGCGAGCACTCCGCACACGATGCGTTGCCGCACAAAATCCGTATCGATACGGCGGACGAGTTCCATGTCGAGCTTGATTAGATCGGGCTGGAAGTCCGCCAGCAGGGTGAGGCCCGAATAACCCGCGCCGAAATCGTCGATGGCGGTCTGGAAGCCGAAGCGCTTGTACGCGCGAAAGATTTCAACCAGATGCGGCCGGCTGATGATGTTCTCGCCCTCGACCGTTTCGAAGATGATCCGTTCGATCGGAAAGCCATGTTTCTCAGCCGCCTCGAGCGTGCTGCGGATGCAGGCTTCCGGGCGGTAGACTGCGTTCGGCATGAAGTTGATCGAGAGCAAGCTTTCCATTTTCAGCGCGGCCGCCTGGGTGATCGCGGTCGTGCGGCAGCGCTGGTCGAAGTGATAGCGGTTGCTCTCGTCGACTTGCGCGAGCACCGATCCCGCCGATTCGCCGTTCGGGCCGCGCACGAGCGCCTCGTGCGCGTAGGCGCGGCCGGCGGTGACATCGACGATCGGCTGGAATGCGAATGCCAGTTCGATCGGCGTGGCTGCGTCGTTCCTGCAACCCGTGCAACCGGACTTGATGGTGTGTACTTCGGGAATGCGTGCGTCGTTAATCTGCGTCATGCGTCGTACTCGTCGAGGGCGAGAAGGAAACCGTTGTGCGGGCCGGCCCCTCGTTTAACGGACGACGCGTGCGGATCTTGAGAGCAGAGCAACGAACGCATATGCAGCGTGATTCAACAAACCTTGGACAGACATCGTGCTGTCGTTGCCGGCCTGGCAGTCAATCGAGCGCCGATGCACGAACACGTTCAGGTCCTGCATGGAGGCGAAAGATCAGCACCCTTCGACAGCTTCGACGCAGCGGAGCATCTCGTTGAACAGAACGGGTTATGAAGATCAAGGAAGTCTGCCCCACGCTCGTGACGGGGTTACCGGAGAATCACCGAGATTTTCTATTTCAGCCATTCTTGCAGGCACTCCAATGGAGCGGGGCGTGCGATGAGGAAGCCCTGTAGTTCGCCGCATGGTTCTTCGAGCAGCGCCTGCCGCTGCGCGTCAGTCTCCACCCCTTCTGCGGTGATCGGGATTTCGAGCGTGGTGCATAGCCCGCAGATCGCCCGCACGATCGCGACAGATTTTGGGTTCTTCCCCAAGCCGCTGACGAATTCCCTGTCGATTTTCACGCGAGTGAAAGGGAAACTCTGCAACACGCTGAGGGATGAGTAGCCCGTGCCGAAGTCGTCCATCGCGACCCCCACTCCGATCGTCCGGATCTCGTTGAGTAGTCTATGTGGTGGTCCTGTGTGGTCGAGCAGGGCGGTTTCGGTGATCTCCAGTTCGAGGCGATGCGCGCATAGGCCGGAAGCTTTCAAAGATCGCATCAATACCTGAGTAAAGTCCTCGTATAGCAATTGCGCCGGCGACACATTGACGCTCAGCCGAATATGTTCCGGCCAACCCGCAGCGTCGCGGCAGGCCTGCATCAGGACCCACTCGCCCAACTCCGGCATCAAGCTCCGCTCCTCCGCGATCGGAATGAATTCAGCCGGCGATATCTCCCCGCGTCGATCGTGAGTCCAACGCAGGAGCGCTTCGAATGCCGTTGTCTGACCCGTGCGCGCATTGACGATCGGCTGGTAGAAGAGCTTCAGTTCGCCAGCACGCAGCGCTTTCCTCAAGTCGTCTTCAAGCTCGTTGCGTAAGCGCAGGGGATCGTTCATACCGCGCTCGTACAGGTGATAACAATTCCTTCCGTCGCGCTTGGCTTTGTAGAGTGCCAGGTCCGCCTGCTGCAGCACCGTATCCGCTTCAACACCGCTAGGCGTGCAACTGACGATGCCGATACTCACACCGACTGTTATCTCATTGCCGGCGATCTCGAAAGGCGCCGTCAGCGCCTGAATACAGCGCTCGGCAAGCGCCTTCGCGTCGCTTGCGGTGCGATACGACGTTTGAAGGATCGTAAATTCGTCACCGCTCAAGCGAGCAAGATGGTCGCTCTCCCGGAGCGTTGACGACAGCCGACGCGCGACGGCCTTCAGCAACTCGTCGCCGATGTGATGCCCGAGCGTATCGTTCACGAGCTTGAAACGGTCCAGATCGAGATAGAGCAGGGCGAAAGGTGGGCCGTTGGTTGCCGCCTCGACCAGATGCCGCAAGCGATCGCGGAAGCTCATTCGATTAGGCAGATCGGTCAGATGATCGTGATGGGCGAGGTGACGAATCCGGTGCTCGGCGGCTCGGCGGTCAGTGACATCTTCAATCGTCGAGACCCAGCCGCCATGGGAAAGCAGACGGGTCACGACGGCGATATGGCGCCCGAGATGCACGAACTCGGCGTGCGGGGAGTGCGACCTGGGCTGCCCAGGCGTCACAGCGCGTATGAGTTTCCTGCGCAACTCTGCGATCGAAGCAACTTGTTCGACATTTGCTGCTCCAGCCCGCTCGCAGATCCGGCGGAGGACGGTGCGAAGAGGAATGCCAGCGGGTACGCCATCCGCAGGAATCTGCAGGATGCGCGCAAACTGGTCGTTGCACATCACGAGCCGCCCGCGACGATTGAAAAGACACAAGCCCTGGAGCATGTTCTCAAAAACCCGAACTGGGTCGAGGCGATCGGGCAGGCGTTTTTGGCGCAGTCCGGCGACGTGATGGATTCGGTGCAGCGCCTGCGGCAGAAGGCCTACGCGGCAGGCAACCTGAAGACGTCGCCGCAGCAGAAGGTCGAGGTTCAGCAGACGACCCAGACGATCGTCATTCAGCCAGCCGATCCGCAGGTCGTGTACGTGCCCGCCTACAATCCGACGACTTTCTACGGGACGTGGCCCTATCCGACCTATCCGCCGACGTATCTGCCTCCGCCCCCGGGATACGCGGTCGGCACGGCGCTCGCGACCGGACTCGCATTCGGCGCGGGCATCGCGATCACCAACTCGCTGTGGGGAGGCTGCGACTGGGGCGGCCATGATGTCAACGTGAACGTCAACCGGTACAACAACATCAACGTCAATCACCGGATCGACGCAAACCGCACGACATCGAACTGGAATCGCACCAATGCCATCAACAACCGCAATCAAATGCAGGCGAGCGGGAGGCTCAAGGGCGGTGCTGCGGGTGGTGGTGGCGCTGATCGCAGCGCGTATCGCGGGCGCGACAACGCTCAGCGCGACCAGGCCCGGCAGACGCTCAGCCAACGCACCGGGCAGAACATGAACGCATCGGCGGCCGATCGCGCAAGCAACATTCGCAAGGGCGGCGACGCGGGCAAGCGGGACGGCACGCGCGGCGGCGGTGGTGCCGGTGCGGGGAATCGCCACGAGATCAAGAATCGCGCGCAGACGGTCAACCGCGACAACGCACTGCGTGATGCAGGCAACGGCAAGGCCAGCAAGCAGAACATCGAACGCGGCCAGCAAAGCCGTGCTGCGGAACATGCGAAGGGCGGCGGGCTAAATGCTGCGCGCCCGAATACCGGCGGTGGGGGTGGCGGCGTGCGGCCTGCTGGCGCAGGCGGCGGCGGACACCTCGGCGGTGGAGGTGGCGGCGGTGGACACATCGGTGGAGGGGGCGGCGGAGGTCGTGCCGGCGGAGGGCACATCGGAGGCGGAGGAGGGGGAGGCGGCGGAGGAGGCGGGCACATCGGGGGAGGTGGCGGCGGTCATCGTCGTCACTAGACCGGGGGATTCGTCGACTGTTGCCTTGAATCCGTCTCACACGCCAATTCTCATGCAAGGAGTGCCTCATGAACGCGTCCGCACAGGAAAGCACGATGTTCCAAAAGCCACGCCCGCGTGCATCGACCGTCGTCGGTGCTCTCATCCTGATGGGGGGACTTTTGCTGACAGCGGATTACGCCAACGCACAAGCCGTTTACCCGACACCCGCCGCAGCCGCCGACGCGCTGCAACAGGCGCTCGCGACCTACGACAAGGACGCCCTGCGCAAGGTCCTCGGCGCCGACTATAAACAGTTCATCCCGATCGGCACGATCGACATGGACGACGTCTACGCCTTCCTCGCCGCGTACGCGAAGCATCACGAGATCGTCGACGATGGCAAGGGCACGGCGCATCTGCAAGCCGGCGACGAAGGCTGGACGCTGCCCGTCCCCATCGAGCAGGGCGCGGCGGGCTGGCATTTCAACATTCGTCAGGCCCATGACGAAGTGGCTTTGAGGCGCATCGGCCGCAACGAGCTGGCGGCGATCCAGACGGTGCTCGCCATCGGCGACGCGCAGCGCGACTTCGCCAAGGCCAAAGGCGAGACCGTGTATGCGCGGCGTTTCATCAGCCATCCCGGCAAGCAGGACGGCCTGTACTGGCCGGCGGCCGATGGAGCACCCGAAAGCCCGCTGGGCGAACTGGCATCGACGATGGACCCGAACGCACCGCCCGACGAGGCGTACCACGGCTATCGATATCGCATCCTGACCGCGCAAGGGTCCGACGCGCCCGGCGGCGCACGCAACTACCTCGAAGACGATGCGATGCGCGGCGGTTACGCGGTGATCGCGTGGCCTGCGAAGTACGGACAGACCGGCGTCATGACGTTCATCGGAGGAAGCGACGGGAAGGTCTATCAGCGCAATTTCGGGCCGCAGACGGCGAGCGAGGCGGCGCGAGTCCGCCGCTACGACCCGGACCCGGGCTGGCAGCGCGTGCCGGATTCGCAAATCGCCAACGAGTAGCGGAATTCAATTTGGGAGCAGGAATGAAAACAATCGTTCTCGCCGCTATCACCGCCTTTCTGCAGGCGGGATGCCTCACCACGCCCGCCGAACCTGTCGTCTCGATTCCCGCGCCGGTATGCCACAACGCGAAACAGTGCGAGGTCATGTGGACCGCGGCTCAGGATTGGCTGCCCCGCGTCGGGCGAATGCAGGTCGTGCAAGTATTACCGGATTCGATCGTCACGTCGCCCCGCCTCGAGGGCGTAAGAACGACGATGCACGGCGTGGTCGTCAAGCGGCCATTGACCGACGGCTCTTACGAGCTTTCCGCGCGGTTCGAATGCGGAGAGCCGCAGTTCCCCTGCACGAAGCTCGAACAGAGCGGCGTCAATCTGTTCAACACGATGGTGTCGGCGGCCGGAGAGGGATGCGATCAGTGACCGCATGTGCGGGCACAAATGCAGAGCGACTGTTATCCCTATACAGTCGATATGGGAAACGCGCAGATCGAAACGCAGGTTTGGGGTCGACAAGCGACTCTCTATTTCGAGTGACCGGGGCGACGTTACGAATACCGATCGACGCGCGTGAAGATGTTTGGGCCCTGTATTGATCGCGGAAGTGCAGGACGAAGCAGCCGCTTTTCGCAATAGGCTGCGCACTATCAGCGTTGCGATGGATGAAAGGGGCGCACGGCTATGAGATTACCGCAATCGACGCGATCGATGGCTATGATGCCCCGGTTGCAGCGGCGGCGGCTAGCGAGACTCCTAGATCTGACGTCGACGCTCTTGTGAGACAACTGATCCAGGGTAGCAGTTCGTTCGTAGGGAAGGCGTTAGATGCGCGTCTGCATTCGGACCGGCGACAGAGAGGCGCCTCACGCCAAGCTTGAAACGGCTCTGCGTCTTCTGTCTTGAACGCGAGAAGCATCGTCACGGCGGCAATACCTCACAACCCGATCACTTTCGTGTTTGAACGTTTTGGCTCGGACCGCGCGTGAGAAAATCGAATGCGAATTATGTTGGTCGATCGAGTCCTTCGCCAGACGCGGGAAGGTATGCGCTGGAACTCGGTTCAAGGGATACCGCTACCAGTGCAGTAGGCGCGAGCCTAGTATCGCCCCAGCAACGGTGGGAATCATCATCCCAAGCAAATACCAAACGCCCCAGAAAGGCACGCCCATCTCTGGGCAGTGAAGGCAATAGGCAAGGGTCGCGGTCGATCCAGCCAGCAAGCCGCCTGCTGCGCCTGT
>NZ_FCNW02000091.1 GCF_001544475.1 Caballeronia humi
CACCGCTTTTATCGATTGTCACCGTCTCGGGCTCGCCATTTTGGTCGATTGACTTTTCGAAATAGCGCCGCGCCGCGGCCTTGTCACGATGGGCGCGCAGCAGAGAATCCACCGTGTTTTCCGCTCGGTGTCGGCAGAGACGTGCAGAAGCGCGTTGCACGAAAGTCTGCGCATCTGTGACTTTGTGAGTCAGCTACGCTTTGAAAGGCGCGTAGCAAGAGACACTGTAGTCCACGATGTTCGCGGCCACCAAATATTTCGAACAAGTGCTCCTGTACTCAGAAATCGCGCGATGCGATTGCACTGGTGCGATGTAGGGAACGGCTGCGCAGGCTTCTGGCGGCATAACGTTTCGATGCCAGTCGCTGGAGATCCCCGATTCATGGGCGGCCTTCAGGCGCTGCCGCCGGCCACCACCACGGCGATACCCCCCAAAGCGGTCGGCATGCGCTGATCGCGACGAGCGGTGGGCAGTGCAAAAGCCGGCGACCACGAACAGTGAAAAGCGTCAGGCCGCCATTTACTCTTTTCGCCAGCAGCGCCAGCGAACCGTCATTGATCGGTAGCGCGCCTAACGCAACCGACACCGATCGAATGGGTGACCATTCTGGACGCTTTTGCTCGACTGGGTTCGCTGGGGGCTCGAAGTGCGCTCGCTGCCGCCATGTTCATGCGCTCGGGTTGCTCAGCATCGCGCGCTGCAGGGGTCGGGATTTGGTCGATTTGCTTTTTCGCGTAGCCGACAAGCGGCGCTGCTCTGTCTCACGAACGGCCTCTGAACCTTGGAAGCTGTCGCAAGGTTACCCCGGAATGTCGAGGATTTAGGGTCGACGGGATTGCGAGAAAGCTTTATCAAATCCGAGAAAGGCAACTAACCGTCTATGCTGCCTCTTCGTCACAGCTTGATGACGATCGCTCGCTACACCCGTTTCACGACGGCTATGGAAGCGCCTGCAGGCCAGCGGATCGCCGAAACGCGTCACAGTGCTCGGCCAACATTCCGGAGAAGGAACGGCTCAAGGCGCTGTGGACGCCGGCGCGTGAACTATCGCACTTCAATGATAGTCATCCTCCAATTGATGGCGAATAGCCAGTACTGTGACCGTTTCGCTGTCTTCGATCTCGAACAATGCGACATAGCCGCTGCGTCCAAACGGAATGATCAGCTCCCTAAGGAAGGGCGCATCGGATCGTGCTTTGCGACACGTAAACGGCGAAGTCCGAAGCGTCGCGAAGCCATTGCGAATCGCCTGAAGAGCCGCCTCGGCAAGTGTGAAATCGGTGGCGTCGCGCTGGAGGATGAAGTCGTAGAGTCGGTCGAGGTCCGCTGCGGCCTCGAGGGTAAATCGAACCGCGTAGGTCATCGCGCAGTCGTGCGCCGTGTCTTCGCTTCCGTGAGTCGGGCCTCGAGCGTAGACAGGACGTCATCGGCCGATACATATTGACCGCTCTGCCTGGCGCTGTCGCGTGAAGCGAGGCCACGGGCAATAAAATCGCTCCGTAAAAGCCGGCGCTCAATGTTCGCGCGGATCGACTGCTCGACAAACGCCGACAGGCTCTCGCCGTCGGACAATACCCTTTCAGCCGCCTCGCGCAATTCCGGCTCGACCCGGACCGCGGGGAAGGTAGCGGTTTTCATGAATTCACTCCTGCATCGCAATTGCGATACATTCTGCCCGGTTTCTGTTTCCCATGCAAACGCAATCAGTCGAGCCGATGAAATGCGAAGGGCGCCAGTGTCGGTCCAGCTAGACGCAGGATCAGGCATCGCTACGGCCTGGCCTGATCGGCAAACCTCTCGGGGTGACGAGTCCCATCAACACTCGAGTGTTGCCCGATGGCTTCTACTCACGGATGTCGCGTAAAAGCCGACGGCGTCAACCGCAGGTTCGCTGATGAATGGGCGAGCGCTTGCGTGCGGCCATCGCCGAGGCATTTAAGTGTGTGAGCGTCGCTTGCGCCCGGTTCAAGCCAGAATGCGCTTCAAGTGCTTCGAGGGTGACGACGCATTCGACTGAGCCCCTCGCACGTACGAGGTCGAACGCGACATCTTGGCGATTTTCAAGGATGCGGGATGCTGCCACTGCGGCTTCCACGATTGAGCCGCGCAGATCGAGTTAGGCGGATCCCGAAAAGCTAGGCGCCCGGAATAAAAGACGAGACCCGAAGCGTTGCTACCAATCGATACGGTGCTTGTCTTCCGTTTCCCGATGCCGACGGTCATCGTCGATATGCAGATACAGACTCGTCGTGGTCAGCGAAGCATGACCCAGATTGTCACGCACGAGCCGGAGATCAACCTGTTTATCCGCCATATGAGAACCGGCGCTGTGACGCAGCCAGTGGGCGGAAGCCTTCTCCAATAAGTCTGCACGCGTCGAAGCGCCATCGCGCGCGCGAAGTCGTGCCGCCGCCTGCGCAAATACGTCTTTGACGATTGCATGCAGTCCGGCGCGCGTCAGCGGTGCGCATGTCTGCGCTCGGTCGTTGGCTGCGTTTGCGTTAATCGGCAAAACCAACGGCGTTTCTTCGCTGGGCGAGGGCAGTGCACTCAGGCCCAGTTGCTGGCGGTAGCGCGAAAGCTCCATCATCATTTCGCGCGTCGCGGGCACCAGTCGCTCCTTGCCACCTTTGCCGTGAACGGTGAGCCACCAGCGAAGGGTTCCGTCGGCGTCGCGCCGTACAAAAAACTGACCCATGGTGTTCGCGCCAACTTCAGCAATCCGCAACCCGCCCAGATACAGCAGCGTGAACAGCCACCGCACCCGGTAGGCATGCGCACGCGCGCGATCGGAGTCACGCGGAAGCGCCGCGATGGTGTCCTTGACCTCCTGCCAGAGCCCTGGCTCGAGATAGCGCGTGATGCGGGGAGCGGCGTGCTTCGTACGCTGGCGGGATAGGGAAAGGGGATTGCCAGCAAGATAGCCCGCCTGCACGAGCCACGCAAACAACGCGTTGAGAATGATAACCGCCTGGCGCTGACTCGCGGGCGACAACGGCCCATAGAACGGCCGCCACCGTGCATCGTGGCGAGGGTGCTTGCGACCACCCCCGGCGATCCAGGTCGCGGCGGGCTGCGGATCGGCCAGAAATTGCTGGTAGCGCAGACAATCTTCGTGCGTCAGTGACGAGAGCGGCTTGCCGAGCGTCACAAGCGACCAAAGCAGCAAGCGCTCGGCCTCTTTGCGATAACTCTCGAAGGTGGTCTTGGTGTCGTGGAAGCGCGAGAGCCACGCGCGAATCGCGTCGAGGTCGTTATTGGCCGCGATCTGCGCCCGACCGTCGATCGCGCGATTCACGCCCACACTCCCGTCGAGCGTCGACGGAATCAAGAGGGATTCGAGTGGCTCGGGGTGAAGTGCAACGGATGCGGGTGGCCGAAGAGCGGGCATTGAGTCTCACGCGGTTTTGAACTCGATACGACGTAGCGTTTCAACAAACTTGGTAGATATGGCTTGCTGTTGCGTTGGTTTGGTTTTTCAGATTTGCTATATTTTAACGGGCAAAGCGGCCCAAGTTATCCACAGGATGGCTTCTCTTTTTTGGTTGCCTGTTGCGCACCGCCGTGGCTGATTTTTGTTGCGTTACTCGCGGCGGAGCGACGCAACAGGATCTCTCTGACATAACGGTCTTGTCGCCCGGCGTGTTGCGCTCATCTTCACGCCACGGCTCGCTAATTTATTTCTTCAGGTTGACGCCGAGGCGCCACAGCACATCGATATTTGTGAGATAGACGGCGACGTTTTCGCGCGATGCGTGGATGATCGAATGTTCCTGACCATCGGCTATATCAATCTGCGCTGACCACGGGTCTTCAAGACTCTGGCAGATGTCGCTGATCCCGTCGCGATACTGTTCGAGCCGGTCCGCGTTCCAGTTTCGCACAACGTCCGGTGCTAGAAGCACAGTCAGGATTCCTTTTCTTTCACCGATATACCTTACAGGGGGAAGCAGGCCTCTGATGTAAAGCACCATGACCGCATCAATCACACGATCATCGTGGTTTTCATCCCAGATGACGGCGAAGTCGAGAAACGCACAGTGTTCGATCCGATTTAGCAACTCGTCGTGCCAGACCGGTGCCCGAAGCACGGAGTAATGGGTGCCACGGCCAAGGTTGCCAACCGGATGTGTCTCGTCGTACAGGGTCTGGAAGAAGTTGCAATAGGTCATCTGATGCTCCTTTCGGGAGGAATTCAGGTTTCCACCGCAGATGCCGGCCATTTCGTGACCGGGAGATTCGTTAAGCGCTATCGCTTGATCTTTTTCCCACTTTCTTCTGGCGGGATGGCCGAGACCGGTGCAGCCGGCATCGCGTCGAAGTCCGCGAGCCTGTCACGGATCTCCCGGTGATGTTCATAGAACTTCGCCCACTTGTTCACGCCGCCCAGTTCGCCGACGGCGCGCAGCATGGCAAGGTGCGACGCGGTCAGCAGTTGCACAATGGATTCGAGTTCTGCAATCCGTACATCTTTGTCGGCAAGCGATGCCGCGGTGTCGGCGCCGGACCGTCTGGCGACACGTGCGCGCCATTGTCGGTACTCAGCCTGACGCAGTTGATATTGAGCAAGCAGCCTGCTGCGCGACTCGCTGCGGGTAATCGACGATGCTGCTTTGATAGACGGATGTAGTCGTGCAATGGCGCGCGCCGTGATGTTTTCGTCCTCCGCCAGCAGCGTTTCGAGAATCTCGCGCATCTGGTCGTCGCTGGACGATGTTGTCTCGTCAGGCTTACTCATCGAGTACTCCACGTTCCCGGGGCACCGAGAGATCCGGGCCATCGGGGAAGGGGCGCTCACCGGGCGGTGTTGCAAGAATTTTCTGAATGCCGTCGAGCCGCTTCTCTGCGTGTTCAAGTTGGTTCTGCCAGCCGATACTGGTCGATGCTCTGGCCTTGATGGTTTCAAGGGCGGACTTGAACTTGGCCTCGAGCCGGATCAGGTTCTGCCGGTTCTCTGGCAGATCGGTGGCCGACAGGTGGCGGCAATCCGCAAAGCATTCGAGATGTTTGGGGCACGGGTCGACCGTAAAGGAATTCAGGCAATGTCCGTACGGAGTGGCATGGAATCCGTCGGCTTCGGCGCGCAGGTATTCATACGCGGCGGCGTCGCCCTCGGTCGCCTCGATACGCTTGAACGTATCGACGATCGGGCCGCTAGCCTTGCCCCTCTTGATGAGCCGTGCAACGGTACTGGCCTTCTCGCCAAGCATGATCTCGATGTCCTGCGGGAGTGCGATCTGATCGAGATCTTCGATGAGGCTACGATGGTCATACTCGTGACTCTGCGCAATGCTGCGCCGGTTGAAGCGTTTCGAGATGATCGTGTCGGCCACGCCCAGCCGGAACAACTCGGTGTTTTGAAGATGACGTAGCATGTGTGACTCAATCTTCAAGGCCCGGTCTGCGTCCGTCTGTCCATATTTTTCGAAGAGTGACGGGATTTGCCGCTGGTCACCGAGTGCGAGACCGACGAACCGAGGGGTAGGGCGACCGACCGACATGATCCGGGCAACGTCGCACAAGCCATCGTTGCGCTCCTCGACAAGAGACCGCTTCGGTTGAACGAACAGAAGTTCCCACGGCTGCACGACGCCGGTACCAAGCCGCAGCGGCGTTGTGTCTGATACCTTGGTTTGGCTCGTTGCGCGAACATGATCCTCCAACTCGCCAACATGAAGAAAGGTGTTATGCCAGACCATGCGATCCCGAACTCCCAATACCTTTCCGTCCGCTTGCCGGAACCGCAACGCAGTCTCCCCGGTGCGCATCCTCTCGAGCATGCGTTTGCCGAACTGATACACCGCCATATCTAGCGTGACGGGACTGTGCTCGGGTCTTTCTGTCTGATGTCGATGCACTTCAGTCAGCACGTCGGGATCGAAGTCATCCCGATAGCGATCGATAAATGGCTTGTGCTCAATGTTCAGCCAGAACGGGTTGCCCGTCAGTCGCACGTAGGCGTGCGTGAACGGGACGAGATCATTGACCCCGTACCACGGTAGCAAGCGGCCTGTTTCGCATTGCCGTTTCAGCGTCGCTCGCAATGGCTCCGTCAAACGCTCAACGCGCTCAAGCGTCTGCGTCAGCGTCGCCCGGAACATGTCTGGAACCGGCTGCGTTGCCTCATGGAGGAGTCGGCTATCCGATTCGTCATCCTGCTGCTTTTCGGCGAAGTGGCGGACCGTCAAGGCCGTCGAGATGCCCCCAGACTCTCCGGCTGGCCGTCCTTTCGCATCCAGGTAGCTGCGCTCCCGCTTCCAGTCAACAGGCAATAGGGCGGCTTCGCCCGCGCGCATGCCGGTTACGATCATCGTGCGGATGACAGCGAACCGCAGATCGTCCATGAACGTGAGCGGCTTTTCGGTCATTACGATACGAGTTAGCTCCCAGAACGCTCGCCGCGCGGGTAACCGTTCTTTCCGTTTGCGATCTTCGAGATCAGCACACAAATCATCCTCTGACCACGTATGCCTCGCCCTGGTCACAGTCGTCATTTTCATACGAGGCAAAGCGAGGGATGTGTATAAGGGACCCGCATCACAAATGTGTTGGACGTCGAGTACAACCTTGACCGCTCCGATCACCAGATCGCCCAGCTGTCCTTTGGCTTGGATCGCCGCGCCCACGCGTATCGCTAGACGAAGATCATCGACAGTCAGTTGCCACGGTTCCTTTTCCACGCATGACGCGATCACCCGCAGCGGACGCGTGATGCACGACATGACGTATTGCGCGGTATTGCGCCGCAACAGAAGCTGCTCGACCGCGGCAGACTTGATCAAGTTCTGCCACGCGACGGTCAGCGGCCCTTGTGTCAATGGCGGCACGCCTGCCTCGACGCGCCCGGCGTTGATGATCGCCAACGCCTTCCGATCAGGGCCCAGGTCTTTCAAATAGAAGCGCGGTGGCGGCACATCGCCCGCAATGGCAGTAAGGTTCCAGCCGACGCCGTCTTGTGCTGCACCCGCCTCATCAAGTGGCATTTCCCAGGTCACCCCCTTTTGTCGAGCGAGGGCCTTCCCAAGTTCGATGAAGGCGGCGTAGTGGGGGTTCATCAGTCGTCGCCCTCCAACTCGTCAATGACTGTCTGTATTTCGGCGATCGTGCGCTGCAGTTGGAGGTAGGCTGGCGACCGGGTCTCCCCGCGGGAGCTCCGCACGAAGAACACGACCACCTCGCGCATTGAGGCCAACACGCTCTCGTGGATCGCCTTGTCATGCAGGGGCATGAACTTCCTGCATCCGTAGCACGACGTTATGGGGTTATAGGGGCACGCCAGCTGTCCCGACGTGCAACCGCCAATGCCTGCAATCGGTATGCCGTGAGGCACGCCAGCGATCTGTTGATCCCCCTTGAGTTGGGCGAGTTCTTCCGGGGAGATGAACCGGTCATGGGCGATCCTTGCCACCCGCCGATAGATGTCCGAAGCGCCGAGCGCGCGGTTGACGCGTTCCGCGTGAGAGGCTGAGGTTCTGAAGTACACTAGACCGGAGGGCACGAGTGAGTGCCCCATGAACTCGGCGAGCTCTTCGTGGCTCGCGCCAGCGTCGACCATGCGCTGGGCGGCGGTATGCCGTAGATCGTTGGCACTACCACGGGATTGGGAGCTAATCAGCCGGCGAACAAGCGCGGCGATGCGAGCCCCTGCCTCACAGTTTGACTGGACATTGAAGAAGTGTGCGTTATCACTGGTCCCCTCTGAACGCCGCCAGTCTTCGAGTACAACAAACAGAGGCGCCCATTCACGCTTGACCCTGCGCGTCAGAGGCAGCCGCTTCGCTTTGCTTCGCTGCTTGGCCATGTGGAACGTCAGGTGCACAGTTG
The DNA here is from genome assembly GCF_001544475.1 of Caballeronia humi. GTDB lineage: Bacteria > Pseudomonadota > Gammaproteobacteria > Burkholderiales > Burkholderiaceae > Caballeronia > Caballeronia humi. The sequence continues at coordinate 7,826 of NZ_FCNW02000091.1, forward strand.
GCGAGCCGTCCCGCGCGTCGGACCAGATGCGGACGTTTCGCATACTCAGCATCGCAATCTGGATGGGGCGCATCGCGAACTGGTAGGCGCACAGCAACATGCCGGTGTCGTAGACAGCCTCGCGTGGAACCTGTGCGCCGGATGTAAGGGCTGTGACGGTTTCGTCCAGGTGTCGCACAATCGCAGCTTCCTCATCCGCGCTCAAAAACACATCTCCGGAGTGGACGCCTGCATAGCGATTCTGGGCTGGCAAGGGGAGAACATCGGTAATGTAGGCGCTGTAGGAGTTAGACCAACCGTGGAGGCGGTAGCAGCACAGAAGCCGAAGCAGTGACTTTGCCGCGATGTAAGTCGAATGAGGCAACTCCCGCGCGCGCAATGCCGCCCAGACGGACCTGATTTTCCAGGGGCCTGCGCGCACGATGTCGGTGATGTCTTCCCGCGTCAGGTGCGCCGCCGAAATCAGATAATCCGTTGCCGTGGACACGGCGAGATCCATGCCCAAGAGATACAGGAAGACGTGCTTTAGCAGCAAAGCGTGCTTTTCCTCGTACCGTGTGAAGTCAACTTTCACCGTCCGGCCACAGATTTTCAGCTCAAACACCATCATCCGTTCCGGATGACGAATTGAATAATGGGTGTCATCAAATTCATCACGGTAGCGGATGACTGGCGGCAATGCCGGCAGCGCTGCCACGACGCAATCGACACTGCCACCGGTAGCTGATGCATCCGGATGCGGGCTTGTCGGACTGTGCGGTTGCTGCATATCAACCCCGAAGCGGTAAGGCGCGCAACAGTGCAACCCGGTCATCGAACGCGTCATTCCAGACACCGGCCAGTCTGTCCTCAAACTCGGCGCGTGCGTACCGGGATGGCATCGAGGATGTTCTGGACCAGCCAAAGAACACTCGCATTTTCTGGAGCGCCTCGTCCATGGGGTCGCCCCTCTCAAGCAGTTGATTCAACCGCATGGCGGCACTCGTGTGCCTCAAGTCATGAGGTGTTATCGCTTCCTTGCCTGTGCGGTCTTTGAGCTCCGAAAGCACGTTATCTGGCAGGCTGCGGGATACGAGCACGAATGCTTTTGTCAGTGTCTCCGTCGACAGGGGGGTGTCGAACTGCGAATTCAGCAAGTACGAGTGAGAGGGGCGGCCGCGGTAGTTCTCCACGTAACGTTGGACCACACGGGCTGTCAGCTCGCTAACAGGAATTTGCCGAAGCGAATGCACGTTCTTGATGGAGGGCTTCGAATAGCGAGGATCAACCTCCGAATCTTCGTATCGGTTTTGCGCGACGTTGATCCAATACCGCGTCCGATGCTGCCCACGGTCATACGCACTTTTCACCGCATCAGCCGGCAGGAGCAATGCTTCCCCTCGGCGAAGTCCTTGATGCAGCATCAGCACAAAGGCAACGAAGATGCGCCAACGCGTCGGCGCACGGGTGAATGGATTGTGGTGGGAGTCCGGGTCAAGCAGGCGGTACAGTGCTTCAACGGTGCTGGCAGGCAACGAACGCACCGTGTCCACGGAGTTATCTCGGCGGACATGAAGCTGACTGTAAAGAGCTGCAAGCCGGTGCAGCCGTGCCTCGATGCGTCTCATCCGGTCATCGTTGGCCTCACTCTTCGAGATCCACCCGACCACGGACAATACGAATTCGAGACCTGTCTGCCAGCGCTTCTCGTCGGCGCCTGTTACCACAGACTGATTACGGATTGAAACAAACCACGACTCGAGAATGTCAGCCAGCGCTTCGTCGTTCAGCGTTCCAAGCGCATCGTCCAGCGCATTCGGGCCAACACCGAGACCAGCCGCATGTTGGTAAAGGTTTTCCAGATATCGGAGTTTCTTTGTATGCGTAGACACTGCCAGTTTGGATGACGACATCGCCGACCAGACGGCAGCCCAATACCGTGGCAATCCAATGCCATCAAGCAGCATCGGACCGCGAAGCGACGGCGGAACCGTAGCGCCATTCAGTTGTAGAAACACAGAGATCGTCCGTGCGAACCGCAACGACCAAAACTACCAACATCACATGATGATGTTGTGACGGAAAGCGCCGATCCACTCGCACGAACGCAACAGATCCGTATATACCAGTCCTCAACATTATAGCACTAATGTCAAATTAGACCGCCAGGTTGATTGGATAAATATCGAAATACGTTGTACTATTCTCGGTATTGCTCGATCTCACTCGCTCATGTCCGACGTCCTTTCCGACGAAACCCGCCTCGCGGCCGATATCGAGCGCCTCAAGGCCGAGTTCCCCAAGACGCGCGAGCTCTATCGCGAGGTGTGTGCGCTGCTGTTTTTCCGCTTCGGCGTCCCGCCCACCGCCAATCGGCTCTACCACTTGGTCCGGCGCGGCACCATGAGCACCCCGGCGTCGGTGCTCGCCGAGTTCTGGGCGGAGTTACGAGAGAAGAGTCGGGTGCGTATCGAGCACCCGGACCTGCCAAAAGAGTTGAGTGAAGCCGCAGGCGAGTTGATCGGAACGCTTTGGACGCGCGCGGCGGCCTCCGCGCACGCCGAACTGACCTCGCTTCGTGACGACGTCGAAGCGCGTCGCGCCGAGGCGGAGCAAAAGGTCGTCGCTGCGCGCGAGGAACTCGGTCGGACCGAGACGGCGCTCGAACAGCGCACCGCGGCATTGTTGGCGGCGCAGGTCGAAATTCGGGAGTTGGAGCGGCAGCAGGCGCACGAGGCGGCCGCGCGTAAAGCACTCGAGGCGTAGATCAAGCGTCTCAGCGAGGAGGCGGTCGCGCGCGAGCGAGAACTGGAAAAAGTACGCGACACGTTCTCGCGTGATCTGGAAAAACTTCGGGAAACGGCTGATCGTGCGGAGGAGCGCTTACGCGCCTCGGAAAAGCGTGCGCTCTTGGAAATCGATCGCGAACGCGGCGCAGTGGTAAAAGCGCAGAAAGAATTGGCGGAAGCCGCCAAACGCGCAGAAAAGCGGGATGCCGAACATCGACGAACAGTCGAGGCGCTGCAAGAGCAGCAGGGCGACGCTCGCCAGCGGACCGGGGTGCTCCAGGGCAAGCTCGCCGCGCTCGAAGCGGCACACCAGTCACTTCAAGAGCAGTTGAAGTCGCCGCGCGGAACGACTCGCCCTCCGGCGCGGCGCGTGCCCCCGGCCGAATCCAGTCCGCCAGTCAGGCGAGCAGCCCGAAAGGCAGCCGTTGGCAAAACGGCGAGGGTGAAAGGTCGTACGTAGATACTGACCGGGTGGCGCCAGCGAGTGGCGCATCCAGGGCCGGCGGATGCCCCGAGTCGGCGGTCGGTCAAAAGGAGGGAACGGATGAGAAGATCTGCAGAGAATAAGTTGAGGGTCGTGGCAGTGCGCATCGACCCCGTCATCGAACAGCGGTTGCGCGTGCTGGCCGAGGCCACAGGACGGAAGCAATCGTTCTTTTTGCAGCGAATAATCGAGGAAGGCATTGATGCGATGGAAGAAATCTGGTTGTCGCCGGACACGCTTGCAAAGGTTCGAAACGGTGATTTGCCAGAGCTGCTAGCCGGACACCGCACAACCTCAGATCTGTTCGACCTAGAGGCGAACGCCGATTCGTAGCAGCGGCGGTAGTCTGTTTTCAAAACCGATCACGCAGATTGCGTTCAATTTCAATAGAGGGAAGGCATTCAATGAATAAAGAGGAACTGGTCGACGCAGTTGCGTCGGAGGCAGGTACGAGCAAGAGCGCCGCTGAAGAGGCGATCAATGCCGTCTTGAACACCATCTCGAAGGAGGTGGCGGCAGGAAACGCCGTTCAACTCGTCGGCTTTGGCACATTCGGACGTGGCGAGCGGGTAGCACGGACGGGTCGAAACCCCGCGACTGGCGAAGCGATGGAAATCGCGGCAGCGAAAACGGTCAAGTTCTCGGCGGGCAAGGCATTTAAGGATGCCGTCAACCAGGCGTGAAGACAGCGAGAACCGAATGCGCACAAGGCGGCGGGCCATCCAGTTACCGCCGCTGGTGAGCCAGTGATACGCGGTCAGAAAAGCTGAGTCTCGAGGGGCACCAGATTCACCCACTTCACCGCTGTGCGGCGCTCTTCTCCGTCCGGGTGAATGGAACGAATCATCACGCGTTGCCCGCGCGCTTCACCCATCACCTCGGCAATGCGGTCCTGGTAACGCACCAAGGTGCCGCGCGCCGGCTTGCGCTTAAGTTTTGTGCGACGAGTTGAAGCGGGCATATCTGACGACGGGGCATGCGATGATGTGCGATTATGCCTGTCGTCAGGCAAGCGTGGACGTTTCGCCTCCTCAAACTGTGAAAAGGCACCATGCGTCGCATTGCAGTCCAGACCTCGCTGATCCATGGTCGAGGCGTTTTCGCGCTCACGATAATCGACTCGGGTGATCCGATCATCGAGTACAAGGGTGAGATCATCACGGCAAAGGAGACACAGCGCCGGGTCGCCCGGTCGACCGCCGAGGATGGGCACACAATCTCTTCGATCTGGACGACGGCCGCATGATCGACGGAGCCCAAGGCGGCAACTCGGCACGCTGGATCAATCATAGCTGCGCGCCCAATTGCGAAGCCAGGCGGCAGGGCGATCGAATCTTTATCCACGCAACGCGCAAGATCGAAGAGGGCGCAGAGACTTCATTGACTACCAGCTTGACGTCGAAGCGCGCAGAACA
>NZ_FCNW02000092.1 GCF_001544475.1 Caballeronia humi
CGCGGCCGAGCCATGGCGCAACGCGAGCGTCACCAGATCGTCGCGCATGGTGCGCAGATAGCGCTCCATCGCATCGGGCGTGGTGGCGTGCGGGGCGAATTCCGCGTCGTAATACAAGCGCGCGATGGTCGATGTGGGAATCCGTTGCACGAACGCGCGCAACGCGGTGAAGTCGGTGCGCGTGTAAGTGCGCGGCGGAGGCAAGGTCAGCTGTTGCGGTTGGTTGGCCATGAGTTGATCACGCTGAGATAGTCGCGCCAGCGAGCGCACCAGTGAGCACCGGTGAGCTTTTCCAGGTGCAGTCGGTGAGCTTATTCAGGGGTCCCGTCTCCTCCACTCGCAAACAGCCGCTCATCCCCGAGTTCGTTCCAGCGCACCGGCTGCGGTGCGGAGACCACCAGTCGCGCCGCATCCGGATGCGCCGGATTGACCACGGCATGGCATTCCGCCCGCGCGACCACCGAGGGCATCACCAGCACCGCGGAGCGCGCCTCCTCAATCCACCGGTCGCCGAAGCGCCGCGCAATCTGCGCATCCGGGGCATCCCAGCCAGCGGGCAGGTTCTCCGCGTCGACGTGCTCGATAACCATATCGTCCGGTACCTGCGCCTGAACCCAGACGTGGTTCCTCGGGACTTTGCCGATCCGCGCATGCACCAGCACCTCGAGCATCGCGCCGGCGAAGTTCAACGCGCCGTAGATGACCGGACGCCCGGGACTGTTAAAGCGCCCGCCGACCCGCATCGCACCGGTGCCGCTCCACACCGGATGGCGGCGATCGGCCATTCTAAAAATCCGCATCAGGCCAGCGCCCCACCAACTTTCATCCCGAGCCTCATGCGGGCAACCCATAGAACAGCTTCCACAACAGCTCCTCGACGCGCCGAGCGCCAAGCTCGGTGAACGCGACCTCAAGCGGCGTGCGGCCCTCGAGCAACGGATGCGCAGTATTCAGGAATTCCCGCGCGTCGCGATCATCTTCACCCCGGTCGTCCCACACATAGCGCGCGGTCGCCACGATCCGCGCGAGCCGCTCGGTCTTCTCTGACTCGTCGAGACTCAACTTGTCGCGGCGGCGCTTGAAGGTCGCCTCCGGCACGATGCGCGCGAGCAGCGCGCGGCGCTCCTCCGCGCTACGCGTCGCGTGCTCGACGCCTTCTTTCAACGCGGACTTCGGCAGGCCCTCGCGGACCTGCGCGTCGAGCTCAGCCACTGAATGCGGGATGCGTGTGAGGGCCATCACCGCGGCGATCTGTTCGGGCGAGACCAGCAGCATGGCGACCTCCTAAGAATCATTTGAACCACTACTATAGACCAAATGATACCAATTCCCTATCCTGGAGAGACGTAAAAGCGGAAATCCTCCATTCGTGCCATTAAATCGTTCACTGCTAATGATAATTAGCAGATAAGGCCGCCGCCGGTTTTTTTCGAAATTTGTTCCTGTCGTGCACGCTGCGCCGATCGATCGCAGCCTGCCCGTCACGCGTTACCGCGCCCTCCTTCCCTCCCGAAAGCTCGCTCAGTGATAGTCGTCCTCACGCTGATGCCGCACCGCGAGAATATTGACCGTGCGCTCGTCCTCGATCTCAAAGAGTGCGACATAGCCGGCCTCACCGAACGACACGACCAACTCGCGCAGATAGGCGTTATCGGGCTCGACCTTGCGACAGGTGTAGGGAAACGACTCGAGCATCTCGGCGGCCTTGCGGAGGGTCTCAAGCGCGCGCCGCGCGGCCGGTGCGTCTCGTTCGAGCAAAAAAGCGTAGAGGCGCAACAGGTCGGCGCGCGCGTCCGCCGTATAGCGGATCCGGTAGCTCAACGTGTGCTCTGGGCTTTTTCCGCCGCCACCAGCATCGCTTCCAATTCGGCGTGCACCTCAGCCGCGTCGTAGTACTCGCCCGTACGGCGCGCGTGATCGCGGGAGCGCAGACCGCGTGCGACAAAATCCCTTTGCATCTGCCGACGGATGACGCTCGCGCGCAAGGAAGACTCCATCAGCGACGACAGGCTCTCTCCGTCCAGCAGGACACTTTCGGCGGCCTGGCGCAGTTCCGGATCAACCCGCAGCGAGGGTAAAGAGGCAGTTTTCATTTGATTACTCCTATGCGTTGCATTTGCAGCGCATAGACTACCACATCTCACCTTTGCCGCATTTAAGCTGTGATTCTATTTATCAGGCTTGGCTGGTTTTGCGTTTGCACTCAATTTTCGTTTGTCCATACGTCTCCGGCATCGCGCGCCCTGCCGACGAAGCCGATCGTGAAACGACCCGCTCGCGGGGTTTGCTAACTCGGATCGGTAGTTGCGTTTGTAGCTAAACCGACCGATCGACGAAGGATGCTCGCCTCGCGTCGTCTATCCCTTTCCCTCTGATCCCTTCCCTCTCCCGCGCGAGGATTCGTTTTTCGTGTCCCCGCGGAGGCGGATGCCGTGCGAATGGATCGCGGAATCACATTCGTTAGCTTTATCCAAAATCCAACGGCGCTCTTGCCATGCGACAAAAAATTTCACCCGTCCTGGGATCCACGGTTTGCTGCGCGGAAGTAACGCGTCACTGAACTGTTCGAGGGTGTGCGCGAGAGGTCGCGGCAATCGATAGCCGGAGCCTGTTGTCGAGCGCGACCACGTCGCAAGCTCGAGGGTAGCAGAAGCAGGTTTGCGCGAAGTGTGGATCCAAGGCCGGACGTGTACAACTCGTCTGCGCTGAGGTCGGCGGGTTGTTTGTGGGCGGCCCTAGCAAGGCTCCACGGAGCGACCTGGAACCAACTCGCATGCAAGGCGTGTCGGCACCTAGACAGGAAGTTTTCTAGGCAGCCGTCTTGGCAGCTTTCTTCCATCGGTATTAGCGGTCATTCGAGCGAGCTCCCAGTCATCTTGCTTCGCTTTCTGAAAAGTGCCTTGACGATCCCGATTTCAACGGAGCGATTCGTTATGTTCCAAAAGGATTGCGCAAGCGAACGGGCAATAAGGGAGCACCCATCGCCACAGACTTGTTGGAAATGAAGCTCGTGTTCTTAAACGGTTTTTTTCTTGGCCGTTTTCCTGTGTGACCAAGTGCGGGTCCGCCCTAAAAAAAGTCTCGCAAAATCATTGGCTTTAAAGTTTGAACCTCCTCCATCAATAGCGGTGGCACTTCAATTCTTACAGACTTCCTTCAAGTCCACGCGGCCCGGCGTCCGGTTCGCGCCGTCCGGTCGATGGAGCCCATGCCCGGTGTACGCGGTTTTGCAACAAAGACCTCAAGTAAAGCTTCAAGTTTACGAGTTTACCGGCTATTATTCGCCGAAATCGCTCGTCATCGAACTTTGGTGATTTTCGCGATTTTCGATGACAACATTCAAATGCAGGTACTTCATGGCTATCAAGGAACTATCGCCGCCGCGTAAAGCTATTGGGATCGACCAGCTTGTCGCCATTGCTGACCGAGCAGAAGCGACCCTCGCACAACTGCGGGACGACTTGTTAGAGCCTTGGCCGAGGAAGATGGCGCCCATGCTCACGGCGTCGCGCGTGGCGAAACTCTGCAAAGTCGAACGCACTCAGATCCAGTATCTGTGCACGCGCGGCAATAAAAAGGGAGAGTATCCCGCCGGAACGCTCACTGGCAATGGACGCAATCGGGAGTTCACGCTCGCCGAGGCACAGCAGGTCGTCCGACTTGCAGGTCCCTACAAGCCTCGTCCCGAAGGGGCCAAGGGTATTGCGCTCGCGGTTGGGAACTTCAAAGGCGGGGTGGGCAAAACAACATGCGCGGTTGCCATCGCGCAAGGTCTGACTTTGCACGGGCATCGGGTCTTGTTGATCGACCTCGACCCGCAAGCATCCTCGACGACTTTGATGGGCTACGTCCCGACACCGGAGGTCACGGAAGAGATGACGGTAATGCCGCTCGTCTATGAAGAACAGGCGGATCTCGCATATTCGATCATCCCGAGCTACTGGGACAACCTCGATTTTATCCCGGCCTGCCCTGCGCTGTTTGGCGCGGACTTTTATTTGCCGAACCGACAATCGAAGGATCCGAACTACCAGTTTTGGCAGGTTTTGGAAAAGGCCATGGGTCCGATCCGCGAGAAGTACGACGTGATCGTGATCGACACGCCTCCGAGCTTGGCCTACCTCGCCACCAGCTGCTTTATGTCGAGTGATGGATTGGTCGTGCCGCTGCCTCCGGAGACACTCGATTATGCATCGAGCGCGAGTTTCTTCCGGCAGTTCGCGGATCTGTTTAAAGCCCTGTCGGATGATCGAAACGTGGAGAAGGAATTCGCGTTTATCAGCATCTTCCTCTCGAAGGTAAAACCGCGCGTGGACGCGACCGACGTCGTGCGCTCGTGGATCCAGCAGACCTATCCCGAGTTGTTGGGGCGCGCTGAGATCCAAGACTCGCCGGTGGTCAAAAACGCAGCGATGGAGTTCAAGACTATCTACGATATCCAGGCGTTGTCGGCCTATAGCCACGCTATCGATTCCTTCGACGCGATGGTTGACGAGATCGAGAGTTCGATTCAAGGGGCGTGGGTCTCGCAACTGACGCAACAAAAAGAGGAGCGGGTAAATGTCGAGTAAGTTGAAGGAGCGCATGATGGCGCGCACTGCAGGGGTCGCTGATCGAGCAGTAGAAACGGCCGCGTCACGGGTGCCAGATGGGCCGCCGCGCACGGCAACCATGCCGGCGCAACTGGGCGCCTTTCGACTCGAAGCTCGCGAGTATCAAGAGCGCATCCATGAGCTCCAGGCGCAGCTCCAGGAAGCCAAACAGAGTGGGAAGGGGTCGCTTAAGGTCCCCCTGACCGATTTGCACGAAGTCGCGGGGCGGCGACGCTATAAGTCGCCAGAAGCGTTCGTCGAACTGCGGGAGAATCTGCGCCACAACGATTTGATGACGCCGGTCGCGATTCGGCCACGGGTAGCGGGTGGGTTCGAGATCGTTTCTGGGCACTGGCGCAGCGACGCTTATCGAGAACTCGGCCGCGCCGAGATCGAGTGCGTGCTTACTGACTCCACAGACGACGCGGCCGCGCTAGGGGCGTTCTACGCAAACCTGCTGCAATCGGACCTGACCGACTATGAAAAGTATCTCGGCTTCAAAGACTTCCGGCAACGCTTTCCTAATACCACCCAAGCAAAAATGGCAGAGCAGGCAGGGGTGCAGGAATCGGTGGTGTCCTCTCTGATGGCATTTGACGATCTACCGGAGGAGGTGTTGGGTCTACTCAACGCTCGTCCGAGTCTGCTAGGGGCATCGGCTGGCTATGCGTTGGCCCGTTTGGTTCGAACCGGCAGATCCGAACGAGTGGTGGAAGCCGCACAGCGGCTAGCGAACAAAGAACTGGACGAAGCTCAAGCGGTTCGCTTTGCGAGCACCGATCCCACGATGTCCAAGGCCGCACCCGTGGCGGCGAGGTTTAAGATCAAGGCCGGGCGGAGCACTTACTGCGACGTCCGGCAGGCTCGCAACGTCGTGCGGCTGGAATTCCAGACTGAGGCGGAAGCCCAAACCGTACGGGATGCGCTCAAAACCGTCTTGGAGCAGCGTGCGGCAGCAATTAAACCCGTGAGCGCCGACGTGGAAGGAAAATAGTCCTTTAAAAACATGGACTTTAAATTTTGAATCTTTACGCCTGAGGGGGACGATGGAATAGCAAACGATAAAGACAAAAGCCTCCGGTTGGAGCCAGAGGCTTTTGAATACGGGGCTCGCTGTCTGCTCGCCCGGCTGCACTTCCCGACGGCAATCGGGTAAGGGCACGACACTCGAAGTGTAGCCGAACGATATCGACAGTCAAGCGGACTCATCCCATTTTTGAAGAAATGGACGTTTCGACATGTCTATCGCGCAACACTTCGTTGCTGGCGAGGGTGAATCACACTCTTACGCTATACAACCATCGCTTTCCACGGATGCGATCAACCTACCGTGGGTGATCCTTCGCGCAGTCCATCAGGCTTCCCGTCTGGAGGGCATCCCTAGGCGCGCCCGCGCGGTCCTAGCCGCGCTTGCCAGGACGGTAAATGCCGCTCGCCCCTACGGCGAAATATTTGCACGGCGTGAGCTGCTCACCGAGCGCGCCATGCAGTCCGAGCGTACGTTCTATCGCAGCTTGGCGGACTTAGAGACCGCCGGACTGATCGAGCGGCCAGCACAACGTCGTTACGTCCAAGCGGGGCTGTTCGGGCGGTCGTACCTCCATCTCACTGAGCACGCAGCGATCTTGCTAGGACTGGTAGAACGCCCTGCTCCCGACGCTGTGGCCGAAGGTTTTACCACTCCGACTGCCAGCATGGCAGACGGTGCTATATGTAAGGATCTTAGCCCTATAGCTTTTCAAAAGAGACAACCGGGGCAAGTTCCTGCGGATCTCCAGCGTCTGGGACCCTTAGGTTTCCGTGATTACCTGATTTTCAAACTCATGCGCGAAGCACGCGAGCAAGGCAAGCGACTCTCAGAGATTGTCGAAGCAACGTGGGAGCATCTGCGACAGGCGACGCGTCCGATTTGCTATCTGCGGGCATTGCTACGCAGCGCCACGGACTTTGGCTACGCCGTGCGCAGCCGGGCCGCGATCGAAGCAGCCGAGCAGACTGCCATAGACGAACGACGCAAAGCGTTGTCACTGGTGGCCGCAAGCGCTGGTCATAGCTTCGTGAACGCAGCGGGAGATCGCGAGCTAATCGTTAGCCCCGATGGTACGACGTTGACCGTGCATCAAGCCGGGGAGGGCGCAGCGCGGCACGCGACCGGGAACTGGCAGCTTGGCTTCGCCAAAGCGTTGAGTAGAGGACAGCTGCAACTCGTACCGTTGCAGGCTAAGCGCAGCTCCCCAACACGACCCCAAGCGGCTGCCGCCCCTAGGCTTATAAACTCGACCGTCGCAGAGCACCTCGCGACGCTGCGCGGGCTAGTACGACGCGCGTGAACACACTTTACCTTTTTGCAATAGGCCACAAACGCTTGTCCAGCAAAGCTTTGACGGTATAAGACCATTGTTCCACCCGCTTCAAAACCAAGCCGTAAAGATTTGTAGCAGTGGCCATGGCCATGAGGTCGTCGATGACCACGGCGAAGATAAATCCTGATATTTGTACAGTTTCTGTTGCGAAGACCAAATGAGGGGCTGGTCTGGACCAAGACGAACCAAACCCCTTTATACGATCTACCGTGCTCGCTGTCTCAAACCCTATGATGCAGTTTGTCTGTTTATTGGGGCCAAATCACGACTACGCGAAAAAGTGTCCGACAACGCGCCGAGCGTGATGGGCTATCATCAGGGAATCAACCAACCGAGTAACCATTATGGGCACCCGACTCGATCCTTATATTCATGAGCACGACACCGCAGAAGAAGCCGACGTCTTCGACCATGCGCTGCGTGAGCGTGTCGAGCGGGCGCGCAACAGCACGAAGCCGCGTGTACCGCACGAGCAGGTCATGAAAGACGGCCGAGCGCTACTCGATGCGCAGCGCGCAAAGAAGGTGGGGAAACGCGATTGACGCCTTTGCCGATCATCTGGACCGACGAAGCTCGTGAAATCTTCCTTGAATATCTGTTCTTCATTTCCGAAAAGGACCAAGTCGCAGCAGAGAGGCTGTTCGACCGAGTGGAGAACTCCCTCGTCCCGGTGGCCTACTTCCCTTACTCCGGCCGACCCGGTCGAGTGCCGAGCACCTATGAGATTGTGGCGCACCCGAACTACGTCGTGATCTATGAAGTGCGCGAGAAGTGCATTGAAGTCGTGGACTTCACCCACGTCAAGAAGCTTTACCCGCCAGGGTCAGCGTAATTTCTTGAGCATCTGCCGCACGAAGCTCTCGACTTCCCCTTTGTTGTCTGTTCAGAATCCAAGCCACGCGATCGTAAAGCACCCGCAGCTCGGCGAAGGTCCGCCCCATCGTAACCTCGCGCACGCTGTCTTCCATATCGCCGTCGGACGAGGAGCAGCGCGGAGCTGCCATTCTTCACGTATTTTCCCAGAACAATGGCCGCGGCTGCCGCGGATCGGTGCCTCCAACTGGGCTTCGATTACTTGGTGCAGCCTGAAAAGCGCCATTTTCAAGCTACCGACCTCAGCGCTGCGGATTCCGATGACTCGCTGCCCTCGTGATCGCGCTGCACCGTTTAAGCGTCGCACAACTAGGCATTGCGGCCCGTTCCATTCCGCGGCCGCGCCATGGCTCGGAAAGGTTGCATCATATCGAAACACCACTGCGACGAAATGGTTGTTGGGTTGGGTGCTGTACTGGGCTGTGGATTATTCAGCGTGACAGTCCTGGCGACCACTGAAGATCGTTGCAGTCGCGCTCACCAACAAAATGGCACGAATGGGCGCAGCCGAAAAAGCGAACGACGAAGGGGAGGGCCGTCCGTGTGCGCTGCGTCCGAGCGTAGCGAGCCGTCTGTTCGGAGAAGCTCAGGCCATCGAAAAGGAAGATGCGATTCGCGCAGGCATTACCGGCTTTCTTGGCCGCGCGCTCGTGCAAGCCACTCTGCCATATCGCGAGCCCGATGCAAGCCTCCCGGTGTGGGGCCGCTCGGCGGGCGACACCGCGCTCATCATCAAGCCGGGTCACTACCTCCACCCCGAAACGAACAAGTTGAAGAGCCTGGGCTATCCGTACGGCACGATCCCACGACTGCTGCTCGCGTGGTTGAGCACGGAGGGCGTGCGCACGAAGGACAAGCGCATCGTGCTCGGCAACTCGCTAGGCGAGTTCATGAACGCCATCGGGATCACCGCGCATACTGGCGGCAAGAACGGCTCGATCACGCGGCTGCGCGAGATGATGAAGCGCCTGTTCGCGAGCGACATGGCGATCGTGCGGGGTGGGGCGGCCGGCGGCGACTTCGCGCAGAGCAAGTTTTCGGTGGCCGACGAGACGTGCCTCTGGTGGGATGCGCAGAAGCCCGAACAAGCAGGGCTCTGACAGTCCTCGGTTACGCTCTCCGACAAAGTTCTTCGGGGAGATTGTGGCGAACCCCGTGCCGGTCGATCTGCGGGCACTGCGCGCGCTGCGTCAGTCGCCGATGGCGATCGACCTCTACTGCTGGCTCACGTATCGCAACTTCAGCCTGCGCTCCCCGACGACTGTGCCATGGGAAGCGTTGAAGCTGCAGTTCGGCAGCGGGGCCGAGGCAGAGAAGAAGTTCCGCGAGACAGTGAAGCGCGCGCTCTTGCAGGTGGTCGAAGTCTACCCGCAGGCGAACGTGGTGCCGACGAAGGCCGGCCTCGCACTGTCACCTTCGCAGACGCGCATCCACCGCTTGGTCAAGCACTGGTAATGCGCCCCAACTTATGTGCGGCGAACGCGACTAACAGTCAGCCCCTCAAACGTCAGACTTATCTTATCCACAGATTCTGTGGGTAAGCCTGTGGAGAGTCTGCAGTGAGGGCCCAACATCACAAGTGGACAATCCACTCGGTTCTCGAAAAGAAAAGGTCATCACTGGCACGCGTGGGTCGAGGCCGAGCGCGGGTGGTTGAGCGAGGACGGCATGGGCAGATTTTCACTTCGCCGATATCGGCTACTACGACACCGAGGCAGCGGCCGTGCGGTAAAACCGGGGGCGATCAAGCTCACCGAAAACGACGCTCTGTTTTCTCGCTTGTTCCGTTGAGCCCATCGCAAAATCTTGGACGGAAGTGTTTGAGCACATCACGCCGCGTTGCCCCGATTGCGGAACGCATTTGACGCCGGCCCGCCTCGCAGACAACGCGCGGTGACGGGCCAAAATGCCTGCGTTATGATGGGGCAATCAACCAACCGAGTAACCGCTATGGGCACCCGACTTGATCCCCTGATTCACGACCATGACACACAGGAAGAAGCTGACGCCTACGACGCGTGGTTTCGCAAGAAGGTGCAGGAGGGACTCGACGATATCGAGCGCGGAGACACCGTTCCGCACTCTGTCGTGATGGCCGAGCTCGACGAGATCATTCAAGAAGCGGAGTCGAAGCACAAACGATGACGCGCGAGATTCACTGGTCAAGATCGGCACGGTCCGACATCAAGGCGATCGTTCGCTACATCGCGCTTTACAACCCACCAGCCGCCGTCGGCCTGCGCAAAGAGATTGAGGATGCGGCCGGGCGGGCGGCCGAAACCCTTACCGAGTTCAAGGAAGGGCGAATACCTGGCACGTATGAGGTGGTCGTCACTCGCAATTACGTCCTCGTGTTCCGCACCACGCCCGAGCGTCTCTACGTGGTGAACGTCATCCACACACGCCAGCAATACCCCTAATTCACGTAGCAGGGTGTGCACGAAGCGCACATTGCCCCTGAAATCGCAGATACCCTCTTCATCGCGAGCCGCTTGCGCGGACAGGCTCTCGCGTTCGGTCGAGACGTCGTGAAGCCGTCTATGCAGAGGCCAGGCAGCGCAATCCACGGCGTTGGTCCCGATCAACGCTCGATTGGGGGATTGAAGGATGAAGTCTGGCTCACCTGGACCGCGCTTCGGCTTTATTGGCACGTCACGTGAAACGAGGTCATCGATGCGGCAATCCGATCTACCGACCGCGTCCGAGTATTCCGGTCGCAAGCGTGAAGTGGTTGGAAAAGTCAAGCCTTGTCGCGCGAAACCGGATCGTTTTTAACTTCAAGGGGAACGACTACCGGTTCATCGTCACATGTTACTTACCGCATCGGCGTCGTCCACATCAGGTTCATAGGAACACATGTCGATTACGATCGAGCCGATGCTAAAAACAGTTCACCTGCACTGTTATCTAGTAACAGTTACACAAAAGGTGTGTCTATCGCCTATATTCGATCCAGCAGTGTCGTTCAGGAGTGCTCTTCATGGGGCCGTGGACTGGCGATGAAATCGAAGCAGCGAGAGCAGTACCCTTTCATGTGCTGCTCCGTTTCCTTGGCGCGTATTGCAAGCTGGATCGCGAATATAGACCGACCAATTCAGGCGACAGCATTCGTGTGCAGGTGAACTATGGCGGTCGCGATTTTAGGTTTGTCTTTACGAATGAAAAGTGGGTCAACGAACTCATGCCGCCGGCAAAGCGTGGGAGAGGCGGCGCAGGAGCGATCGACTTGGCAGCGCATGTCACGGGGCTCGACTTCGTCAGATCTGTGAAGATTTGCATTGATGCGCGTGACAGCGCGAGTGGGATGCGCGGATGAGACTGTTCTATACGACGCACGATTTTGTCTACAGAGGACGGCCGTACGCCGGCATCCCCTTTCTTTGCTCAGAAGATCTCGAACGGGTCCGGTCCGCATCCGACTATCTTCTGTGGGTCGCGCTCGAAAACGGCAGGACACGAAGTCCGGCGACGTGGAGAAGCTACGCCGAGGCAATGTACGACTACTTCTCGTGGCTTGAGGCCAACGGCCTTGACTGGGATGCGTTGCCAATCGATTCCGCCGAGTTTGGAGAAATCTCGAATCTCGCGCTCTATCGCAACTGGTCGCTCGACGTCCTCGATGCGAACTCAGGCCGACACTCCATGCAGCCCAGCACCGTGCGCAAACGGGTGTCCCAGATCATGCGCTTTTACGAGTGGGCCGCGACGCACAAATGTATTGCTCATGTCCCTTGGGACGCTCATCTATCGCGCGCTGGAGACGAATCACATCGCGATGCGATCAAGGCGTCGACCCTTCCCAGAGTACCTCGACAGCCCATTCGGTTTCTCACGACTCAGCAGTGTCGCGCGCTTCTCGAGAGCTGTAACAGCAGGACTGTCCAGTTGATGACGAAGCTGATGCTTCAGACCGGCTTGCGCAGCGAAGAATGTAGAACGTTTCCGACGAAATACCTCTTTGATCCGGCGCCCGAGCGGCGATCTCGCAAAATCCATATTGATCTGTCGCCGTCGGACATGAAACTTAAGGGAGGCAGACCTCGCCGGATCTACGCATCCGGACAGCTCATCAAGGATCTGTTCGACTTCGTGAACTTCGGCGAAGGAGCGGTGCGGGCCAAGCTTTATCGAATGACGCGTGGTTCGGCCTCTCCCTATGTGTTTCTGAACCGACATGGAGCGCCCTGGAGCGAAAAAGGCCTGTGTCTCGCCTATCGAAAGTTGTGGACGCCGGCCGCGCCTGTGCGAGCTGTACTCGACTTCAGGGTGACGCCGCACATGTTGCGCCACACCTTCGCTACCTACGAGCTTTATGGAGAGAGTCAAAACCGCAATCTTGGGTATGCGCTCGCTTGGGTCCGTGACCGACTTGGGCATGCGTCGATCTCCACAACCACGGTCTATGTTCACTGCCTCGATATGCTCGGCGAAAGACATTTGAACCGATATGAGCAAGAAATCGACGCGCTGCTTGTTGCAGGAGATACGCGATGAAACGGAAGAATCATCAGCTCGACCGGGCTCCCCTGCGGCACACGGTTTCTGATGGGGAAGACGGTGATCGATGGATCGTTAAAGCAAAGACGGACTTGGACTTCAATCGCTGGCGATGCCGAGCGGGCACGCAGATCGACGC
>NZ_FCNW02000093.1 GCF_001544475.1 Caballeronia humi
CGGTGAAAACCTTGCCGTGCTCACGCGTGATGATCTCAGCCAGCTCGTCATGATGCTCATCGAGCAATTGCTTGAACTTGAACATGACGCGAGCGCGCTTGATCGGCGCGGTTTCGCTCCATGCCGGGAATGCAGCTTTAGCCGCCGCAACCGCCGCATCGACCTCGGAAACGCTGGCTAAAGGAACCCGCGACGCAACCGCGCCCGTCGCCGGATTGAACACATCGCCGAAGCGATCGCTCGTGCCTTCGACCTTCTGCCCGCCGATGAAATGCGAAATCGCTCCGATACGCGTCTCGCTTTGATGTGACTCACCCATGTCTGTTCCTTATCTATCCGATGCCGATGATTTACTTGACGCTTTCGAGCACTTTGCGAACCGTGCCGAAGAGGTGATCGATCTGATCGTCCTCGATGATGAGCGGTGGCGAGAACGCCAGGATGTCGCCTGTATAGCGCACCAGCACGCCCGCCTCGAAGCACTTCACGAACACTTCATAAGCACGCGCGCCCGGCGCGCCTTCACGCGATTCCAGTTCGACACCCGCGACCAACCCGAGATTGCGCACGTCCTTCACGAACGGCGCGCCGCGCAGCGCATGCACCGCCGATTCGAATTTCTCCGCTTTCGATGCCGCACGGTCAAACAGGTTATCGCGTGCGTAGAGATCGAGCGTTGCAATGGCCGCGGCCATTGCGACCGGGTGCGCCGAGTACGTATAGCCGTGGAAGAGTTCGATCGCGTTGGCTGCGCCCGCGCCGATCACCGTGTCGTGCACGTTGCGATGCGCGGCAACCGCACCCATCGGGATCGCCGCGTTGTTGATGGCCTTGGCCATCGTGATCATGTCGGGCGTGACGCCGAAGTATTCGCTTGCCGTCGCCTTGCCGAGACGTCCGAAGGCGGTGATGACCTCGTCGAAAATCAGCAGGATGCCGTGCTTCGTGCAGATTTCGCGCAGCTTCTGAAGATAGCCCTTCGGCGGCACGAGCACGCCGGTCGAACCCGCGAGCGGCTCGACGATCACGGCCGCAATCGTCGATGCATCGTGCAGCGCGACGATGCGCTCCAGTTCATCGGCGAGATGCGCGCCCCACGCGGGCTGGCCCTTCGTGAACGCGTTGTGTTCGAGGTCGTGCGTATGCGGCAGGTGATCGACCGAAGGCAGCAACGCGCCCGAAAACGTCTTGCGATTCGGCGCGATGCCGCCGACCGAAATCCCGCCGAAGCCCACGCCGTGATAACCGCGCTCACGGCCGATCAGACGCGTGCGCTGGCCTTCGCCGCGCGCGCGGTGATAGGCGAGGGCGATCTTCAACGCCGTATCGACGGATTCCGAACCCGAGTTCGTGAAGAAGATGCGGTCGAGCCCTTCCGGCATCAGGTTCGCCACCTTCGTCGCGGCTTCGAACGCGAGCGGGTGGCCCATCTGGAAGGTCGGAGCGAAGTCGAGCGTGGCGAGCGCCTTTTGCGTCGCTTCGACGATTTCGTCGCGGCAATGGCCGGCGTTCACGCACCAGAGGCCGGCGGTGCCGTCGAGAATTTCGCGGCCGTCGGTCGAGCGGTAGTACATGCCCTTCGCGCTTTCCAGAAGACGCGGCGCGGCTTTGAACTGGCGATTGGCGGTGAAGGGCATCCAGAACGACGACAGATCATCGATGACAGGGCGCGAATTCATGGCGGAGGTCTCCTCAGAAAGAACGCTCACTCTAGTCCTCGACGATTTTGCGCGGCATAGACAGTTGCCCCACTGCGCTGCTAACTGTATTGACAAAATGCTGTCAACTGTACTGGCACTCCGCCGGCGGCAACGCTATTCTCGATTCCATGATCGAACTTACTCTTGAACGCGACCGCGCGCAGGCGCCGACGCTCGTCGAGCAGATTGTGCGGGCGTTTTCCCAGGCCATCGAAGAGCAGACGCTGCGCGCCGGCGCATTGCTGCCATCGGTGCGGCGCTTCGCGCAGGCGCAGCAGTTGAGCACGTTCACCGTCACCGAGGCTTACGGGCGGCTCGTGTCGATGGGGCTCGTCGTCGCGCGGCGTGGCTCGGGGTATCGCGTGGCGGCGCGCGGGCAAACGGAGCGCGCGCGGGCGGTCGAGTGGCAGCCGCCCAGCCTCACCGCGACGTGGTTGCTCTCCGATGTCTTCGCCGATCATTCGGTGCCGATCAAGGCTGGCTGCGGCTGGCTGCCGAACGAATGGATCAACGAAAGCGGGCTACATCACGCGCTGCGCGCCGTGAGCCGCGTGCCGGCCGCGCGCATGGCGGATTACGGGCATCCATACGGTTTCGCGCCGTTGCGCGAGCGGATCGCCGAGCAACTGGACCGCCACGGGCTGCCGGTCGATGCCGCGTCGAACGTGTTGCTGACCGCCGGCGCGACACAGGCGCTCGACCTGATCGTGCGCACGCTTTTGCGCGCGGGCGATGCAGTGGTCGTCGAGGACCCGGGCTACTGCAATCTGCTGCAGATCCTGACGCTCGCCGGGCTCACTGTGCTGGGCGTGCCGCGCACGGCGGCCGGCATCGATACCGAGATTTTCGAGCGGCTCGTGCTAGAGCATCGGCCGAAAGCGGTCTTTCTGAACACTACGTTGCAGAATCCCACGGGCGCGACCTTCGGCATGGCGTCGGCGTTCCGGCTCCTGCAGATCGCCGAGCGGCACGGCCTCTGGGTGGTCGAGGACGATGTGAACCGTGAGCTTGCGCCGCCCGGTGCGCCGTTGCTCGCGGCGATGGAGGGACTGAATCGCGTCGTGTACGTCGGCGGCTTCGCGAAGACGATCACGCCCGCGTTGCGCTGCGGTTATGTCGTCGCCGAGCGCGACGTGCTGCGCGAACTCGCGCGCACGAAGATGGCGGTCGGGCTGACGTCATCGGCGACAACGGAACGTATCGTCGAGAAAGTGTTGACGGAGGGGCGGTATGCGCGGCATGTCGAGTTCGTCGGGGAGAAGCTGAAGGAGGCACATGCGCTCGTCGAAGAGCGGATGGATTCGCTCGGGCTTGAGCTGTTTCATCGGCCGCGCGCGGGGTTGTTCGTGTGGGCGCGGCTCGCGATCGAGCCGCAGCAGGCGGGCGAAGTCGCGACGCGCGCGCTTGCGGACGGCATCTGGCTCGCGCCGGGGTCGTACTTCCGGCCAGGCGATGCGGCGAGCGAGTGGTTTCGCTTCAACGTGCCGTATTCGGCAGATGATGCGTTGTGGGGGTTTTTGGGGAAGTGGGCGGGATGAGAAATACCCACAAAAAAAAGCGCGAGCCCATCCTCCTCGCGCTTCTTCCCCTTGCACGGCGGAAGTCAGGAAAGCACCGCCGTTCCCCTCAAACCGTCATCGCCTGAATACGCCGAGCAACAGTGTTGCCAGGAAGATCACGATGAAGATGAAGAACAGGATCTTCGCAATTTCAGTTGCGCCAGACGCGATGCCACCAAAGCCGAAGAACGCGGCGATGATTGCGATGATGAAGAAAATGACAGCGTATCGAAGCATGAATCCCTCCACAGGATCGATTGTCGGTTGATTCGCGTGCTGGCATAAGCCATCGCCGCATCGGTTTATCAATTCCTGCCGCTCGCAGGCGGCGGCATCGCAGCAGGAGCAACTCACGTGCCCAGCCGCGAATCGCTCGGCAAAAGGCGACAAAAAAGCCGCAGGGCCTGTCGGCTCATGCGGCTCATCGCGTAGTTCACTGTCGCGCTGACATGCGCGTATGAAGTATCGGGCTAGCGCACTGACGTGCTACCGGAGTCGGATTCATCGTCGTCGTCTTCGTCGTCGACGTTGTTCAGCGCATCCGGCAGGTTGTTCTCTAGTTCATCGCGTTCGATCTGATCGGCGAGATCCAGGGACTTCCGTGTTGCGGGACCGGACGGGCGATTGGCTCCAGACATGGCGTACTCCTTGAACAGATTTCAAAGCCGCGCCAGGGCGGCGCGAATTAGACGGGAAGCAAGGTACGTACACGCCGGTTCGAAGGCCGCTTCCAGCGGCGAAGAGAGTGCGTGGGACAGCCAGAAGACCAGACGCAGTCCCAAACTTGCAAGCGGGACTGCAGATTTTGCGTGCCGGCGCGTACTGTCGAGTATGCACCGGTCCAGCGCACCGGCAAAGAGGGCATGCGCAAGTTCGTCGTATGGAATGACGATCGACAGTTTATTGTGCAGCGCGTCAGTCGAAAAACTTCTGCGCGATTGGATAAAGCGACAACACGAGCAGCAGCGCCATCGTCAGATTGAACGCGCGCAACCAGCGCGGACGGCTCAGAAAACGACGCAGCGACATGCCGAACGCTGCCCACATCGTGATGCACGGCAGGCCCACCACGATAAACACGAGCGCCATCAACGCGGCATTCAGCGACAGGCTCGCATGGAGATGGATGGTCGTCGCGGCGGTGAGCACCATCATCCAGGCCTTCGGATTGATCCACTGGAACGCGAGGGCTTCGTAAAAGCGCATCGGGCGGCGCTCGCCGTCGCGCACCTGTACCGACGCCGATGTCCCGATCTTCCACGCCAGATACAGCAAATAAGCGACGCTCACCGCCTCCAGTACGGTGTACAGCCACGCGAAGCGCGTGAACGCCTGCGCGAGCCCAAGACCCACCGCGAGCATCAGAATCGCGACGCCAACGCTGATACCGAGCAGATGCGGCACCGTGCGCCGAAGGCCGAAGTTGACGCCTGAAGCGAGCAGCATCGTGTTGTTGGGGCCGGGGGTAATCGTCGTCACCAGTGCGAAGAGCACGGCGGCGGGCAGGGCGCTCAACAGTTCGGCGGGCATGGCGATGGTCCTTTTAACGATGACTTGAGGGACCAAGTTTATCGATTTGAAGCGGTACAGTACCGGTACAAATCGATGGATGGTTTCCGGTACGCCTGCGCCGCCTAGCGGAGCGCCTGCCGCGCCTGTCGCCCGGCGCGTTTGCCTAGCGAATCGTAGATTGGCTCGCAGCCGAGCATCATCGGCACGACCATCGCCGTGAAGCACGCGACGAGCATCGGCAGGAGCAGCGTGAAGCCGCCCGTCATTTCCGTCACCAGGACGATGCCCGTCACCGGCGCGCGCACGACGGCGGTGAAGAATGCCGCCATCGCGACGACCGCGAATCCACCGGGCTGCGCGGCCAGGCCTGGAAGCCAGTCGGCGCAGGCGCGGCCGAACACGAGGCCCGCCTGCGCGCCCAGCACGAGCAACGGCGCGAACAGTCCGCCGGGCGTGAGCGCCGCGTACGACAACGGCCCAAGCACGAAGCGGACCGCGAACACGAGCACGACACCCGAGAGCGTGCCGGTGTCGGACAGCATGCGCTGCGTGATCGGGTCGCCGCCGCCGGCCATCTCAGGCGCGAACCACGCAAGCAGCCCGACCGCTGCGCCGATCGCCGCGGCCCGCGCTTCGACGGGAACTCGGCCGAGCCGGTCCGCTACGGCGAGTGCCCAGAGAATCGCGCGGCAATAAGCGACGCCGATCAAGCCCACGACGATCCCCAGCACGAGATGTGCGGGCAGCGCGCGAAAGCGGACGAATTCGTGAGCATCGAACTGGAAGTCGGGGATATCGCCGTGGATGAGGCGCGCGATCGCGATCGCTCCCGCCGATGCCCCAAGCGCCGCGACCGCCGTGCGCGTCTCGAAGCGCCGCACGAGTTCTTCGAGCACGAACACGGCGCCCGCGATCGGCGCGTTGAATGCCGTGGCCAGCCCGGCGCCGGCGCCAGCGGCTAGCAGTACGCGGCAATCGCCGGCGTTGCGTCGGCAGAACGTGCCGAAGAGATGCGCGATCGTCGCGCCCATCTGCACCGTCGGTCCTTCGCGGCCGAGCGCGAGCCCTGCACCGATCGCGAGCACGCCGCCGATGAATTTCACCGGAATCAACACGATCGATGCGGGCTTCTGGTCGCCGTTGAGCACCGATTCGACGTGTGGAATGCCGCTGCCGCTCGCCTCGGGTGCGAAGCGCCGCACGAGCCACGCGGCGAGTGCAGTCGCCACGGACGCCGCGAGCACAACAAGCACGAATCCGATCACATGCCACGTATGCGCCCACGCGATGAACCCATCGCGCAGGACGTCCGCACGTTCGAGCGAATAACGAAAGAACGAGCCGAGCGCGCCGGTGGCCGCGCCCACGATCAGCGAAATCACGGCTAGCGGTACAAGTCCGCTTCGTTGTTCGCTCGTGTGTTCCTCGGCATCGGTGCTGTTCATGGTGGCGCGTCCGGCAACGGATGGGTGCAGCCGATGATATCGGAGGACCGCGCGCTCAGGCATGGACCTTGCAAAACTCTTTCCAACTCGAACACAAGCCACTAAACATGACATCAGCGATACGCCGGAACACTGCATGAGCACGGACTCGTTTTTCGTCCCCGGAGAAAACTGCGCGAGCGTGCAGCACGCGGACCGCTTCAGCCTGCTCGTCGACGGCTCGGATTACTTTCGCGTGCTGCGCGAGGCGATCACGCGCGCCGAGCGCACGATCTTCATCCTCGGCTGGGACATCGACAGCCGCATGCGCTTGACACCTGAAGGCGCCGACGACGGTTTTCCCGAAGCGCTCGGCGATTTCCTGCACGAAGTGGCGGCGCAGCGGCGTCGTCTGCGGATCTACATCCTCGCGTGGGATTTCGCGATGCTGTACGCGTTCGAGCGCGAATGGCTCCCGGTCTACAAGATGGGCTGGCGCACGCATCGGCGCATTGCGTTCCAGATGGACGGCCGGCATCCGCTCGGCGGATCGCATCATCAGAAGCTCGTCGTGATCGACGACCGGCTCGCGTTCGTCGGCGGCCTCGATCTCACGCGTTCGCGCTGGGACACGCCCGAGCACGCGCCGAAAAACCCGCTGCGCCGCGACGCGAACGATGCGCCGTACGCGCCTTTCCACGACATCCATACGATGTTCGACGGCGACGCCGCCCGCGAAATCGGCCTGCTCGCGCGTGAACGCTGGCAGCGCGCGTGCGGCCGGCGTTTCGCGATCCGCGCGCATCGCGTGGAAAACGAGGGCGATCCGTGGCCGCCGTCGCGCGCAGCGGACCTGACCGACGTCGAACTCGCGATCTCGCTGACCGAGCCCGCCTACGCGGATCGTCCGGCCGTGCGGCAGATTCGCGCACAGTATCTCGATGCGATCGCGCGCGCGAAAGACAGCATCTATATCGAGAACCAGTATTTCACGTCGGGGTCGATTGGCGCTGCGCTCGGCGAATCGCTCGAAAAGCCCGACGGTCCCGACCTCGCGATCGTCGTGCCGCGCGATCAAAGCGGCTGGCTGCAGCAGGTGACGATGGGCGTGCTGCGCGCGCGCCTGCATCGTCTTTTGAGCATCGCCGATACGCACGACCGCTATCGCCTGCTGTCGCCGT
This sequence comes from Caballeronia humi, assembly GCF_001544475.1. GTDB lineage: Bacteria > Pseudomonadota > Gammaproteobacteria > Burkholderiales > Burkholderiaceae > Caballeronia > Caballeronia humi. Next base: position 7,377 of record NZ_FCNW02000093.1, read on the forward strand.
GCGTGCCGGACCTCGGCGAACACTGCGTGAACGTGCACAGCAAGCTGATGATCGTCGACGACGACTTGCTGCTGGTCGGCTCGGCGAATCTCAACAATCGCTCGATGGTGCTCGATACCGAATGCAACCTCGCGATCGATGCAGCGGGCGATCCGCGCATCCAGTCGGCGATCGCCCGCATGCGCGACATGCTGCTCGCCGAGCATCTCGGCTGCGAAGTGGAGGACGTGGTCCGCGAACGAGTCACGCGGGGCGGCATGAACGCGGCGATTGCAGCGCTGCAACGCGATTCGAACGAGCATCGCACGCTGGAGCGGCTCGAACCGGCGCTTTCGCCCGATCTCGACCGGCTGATCCCGCCCGAAGCGCTGATCGATCCCGAGACGCCGGTTGCGCCCGATGAGCTGGTCGGGCAATTCGTGCCTGTCGACAAACCGCGTCCGCTGATCGGGCGCTTCGCGCTGCTCGGCGTACTCGCGTTGCTGATCGTCGGGCTCGCGGGACTTTGGCACTGGACGCCGCTCGCCGATTACGTGAACCTCAAGTCGCTCACGCGCGCGACGCGCCACGTCGAAGCGCTGCCGTTCGCGCCGCTCTGGATCGTGCTTGGCTTCACGAGCGCGGCGGTGGTGTCGGTGCCGGTGACGCTGCTGATCGCCGCGACGGGGCTCGTCTTCGGCGCGCTCTGGGGCAGCGTATATGCGCTTTCGGGCACGCTGTGCGCCGCGGCCGTCACGTATCTGCTCGGCAACTGGCTCGGCCGCGATATGGTCCGGCGCGTCGCCGGGACGCGCGTGAACAAGCTCTCGGAGCGCGTGGCGAAACGCGGCATCGTCGCAGTCGTCGTGCTGCGGTTGCTGCCGGTTGCGCCGTTCACGATCGTCAACCTGGTGGCCGGCGCCTCGCATATCCGCATGCGCGACTTCATGCTCGGCACGCTGCTCGGCATGGGGCCGGGCATCCTGCTGACCGTTGCGTTCGCGCATCAACTGGTTGCTTCGCTGCGTCATCCGACGGTCGGATCGTTTGCGGTTCTGATCGGCATCGGCGTGGTGCTCGTGGGTATTTCTCTGCTGCTGCAGCGTTTTCTGGGCCGCCCGAAAGCGAGCGAAGTCGAAGCGGAAGCGCAAGCCGCGAGCGATGAAGAAAAGGCCAAGGCAAGCGACGAAGCCGCGCGCGCCCACGACTTTCGCGAGACCAACACGCCGCCGCGCGACGAAGCGGCCAGCGTGGCGACGAACGGCAAGCGCACCGACGAGGTGAATTCATGACGTTCATGCGCGACATCGAAAGCAATGCGGCGCTCGAATCGCAGCCGCCGGTTCGCGAGCTGAAGATCGCCACTTACAACGTGCATGGCGCGGTGGGTATCGACGGGAAGTTTGCGCCGGAGCGTATCGGCGGCGTGCTCGCCGAAATCGACGCCGACATCTTCGCGCTGCAGGAAGTGCCGCTCGGCGGCAGCAGCGCGCCGAACGTGCTCGACATCTTGCAGCGGATGACGAGCCTTAACGCAGTCGAAGGACCGACGCTCGATACCCCCGCGCGCCGCTACGGCAACGCCGTGCTGACGCGCTTTCCGGTGCGCGGCGTGCGTACGCTGGACCTGTCGTTCAGGAGCCGCGAACCGCGCGGCGCGCTCGATGCCGACATCGATTGCGGCGGCGAAGTGTGGCGCGTAGTCGCGACGCATCTCGGGCTCGCATCGAGCGAAAGGCGCGCGCAGGTCGATCAGGTGCTGCGCAGTTTTGATACCCCCGGGATGCCCGTGATCCTCCTCGGCGATCTCAATGAGTGGTTCGTGCATGGCCGAACGCTGCGTCGACTGGTCACGCATTTCTATCGCGTGCCTGCGCCGCGGACCTTTCCGACGCGCTATCCGCTCTTCGCGCTCGACCGCATCTGGGTGCATCCGGGCGAACGTCTCATGCGTGTCGAAGTGCATCGCACGCCGCTCTCGCGCATCGCATCCGATCACTATCCGCTCATCGCGCACTTCACATCGACGGCTTGAAGCGATGCTTGAAAGTGTCTTCATCGCTTCGAGGCTACAGAAAACCCCTTAAAAAGCGGTGCAAAACGCAAAAAGACTCGCACGAACCCGTGCGGCGCTTGTAGAATCCGGCGGTGATACGCGTGCTTCGACGCGCACGTATTCTCATGACACTGACCACAACAGGTAGGAGAACCATGCCGACTTCCGCAAAAACCGCTGCTAAAAAAGCCGCGCCGAAGGCTGCAACGAAAGCCGCTCCCAAGGCCGCTGCCGCTCCGGCAAGAAAAGTAGCAGCAAAGAAGGTTGCCGCGAAGCCCGTCGCAGCCAAGAAGGCCACGACGAAGGCACCGGGCGCGTTGTCGCCGATCAAGGACACGTTCACGAAGGCATCGCTCGCGGTGCATCTCGCCGATCGTGCAACCGTCGACGTGAAGGCTGTGAAGGCCGTTCTGTCGGCGCTCGAAGACACGATCCTCGGCGCGGTCCACAAGAAGGGCGCGGGCGAATTCACGCTGTCGGGCCTGTTGAAGATCTCGGCGCAAACCGTGCCGGCGAAGAAGCGCCGCTTCGGCAAGGACCCGTTCTCGGGTGAAGAGCGCTGGTTCCCGGCCAAGCCGGCAAGCGTGCGCATCAAGGCGCGCCCGCTGAAGAAGCTGAAGGACGCAGCCGCTTAAATTTGCGCGCTGCGTGGGTCAGCTAGAAAGCCAGCTTCGGGTTCGAGGCTGGCTTTTTTATTGCGGCGGAGGCTTCAGATAGCGGCCGATGAACGTGCGGGTCTCGCCATCGGGAAAGGTCACCGCGACGCGTTCGCCGCTCACGAGTTCGACCGTGCCTTCGCCATAGCGCTTCACGCGCACGCGCTCACCCGCCTGCCAGGCGCGCGGTGCCTTCTTATTAGGCGCGGCTTCGTGCGCGATGCGTTCCTCACGCGCGCTTTCGATGATGGTCGGCGGGTGCAGGCAGTTGTCGCACGTGCCGCATGTGCCACCGTCGAGTTCGTCATGCGCGTCGGGCTGTGATGCGACGAGCGTCGTCGATTCCTGCAGCGGCTTCAGCGCGCGGGCGTCGTTCAGGTTCGCAGCGAAGTAGTCGAGCAAGAGGCGCCAGCGGCACTGCGCGTTCTGCGCGTACGAAAGCATGCGTTCGAGCACCGCGCGATCGCGCTCGGCCATCGCTGCGTAGCGCTCGGCCGCTTCGCCGATGCGCTCGCCTGCGGCGTCGTCGTCGCAGAGTTTCACCGCGCCGCGCCGCGTGCGCTTCAGAAAGCCGATGTCGTGCAACAGCCCGAGCGTGATGCGCAGCTTGTTCGCGCCGACCGCCGGCAGCGCGTCGCGCAGGCGCTCGACGGGCTTGTCGATCGTGTGTTTTTCTTCTTTGCGCGCGAGGGTGTGCAGCGTATCGGCAGTGCGCTTTATCGTGTCGACACCCGGATAGCGGCCGCTCATGAAGAACTGCTGCACCTGCTTGTCCTTCAGTTCGAAAAGCAGGATGCAGCGCGCGGGTTCGCCGTCGCGGCCCGCGCGGCCTGCTTCCTGATAGTAGGCTTCGAGGCTGCCGGGCATCTGGTCGTGGATCACGAAGCGGATGTCGGGCTTGTCGATGCCCATGCCGAACGCGTTGGTCGCGACCATCACGCGCACGCGGTTCTGCATGAACGCATCCTGCGCGTCCGAGCGCTGGCTCGCCGCGAGCTTGCCGTGATAACGCTCCGCCTCGACGTCCGCTTCAACGAGCGCCGCATGCACCGCATCGCATTCAGCGACGGTCGCGCAATAGACGATGCCTGCGCCTTTCAGTTCGTTCGACAGTTCCACGAGGCGTGCGCGTTTGGCGCGCGGGTTGGTCATCTGCTCGACGGCGAAGCGCAGGTTCTCGCGATACACGCCGGTATTGATCACGTTCGCGTGCTTCATGCCGAGTTCGTGAACGATGTCGGCGATGACGGCGGGCGTGGCCGTTGCGGTCAGGGCGAGCAAGGGCGGCCGCGCGAGTGCGCGGATCGAATGCGCGATCTCGACGAAGGCCGGGCGGAAATCGTGGCCCCATTGTGAGATGCAATGCGCTTCATCGACGACGACGAGCGGGATCTCGGGCATGCCGTCTTCGGTGAGCATCGCGACGAAATCCGCGTTCGCCAGACGTTCGGGCGTGACGAAGAGGATGCGTGCGTCGCCGGCGGCGATGTCGGCGAGGGCCTGGCGTTCGTCGGCGGCGGATAGCGCGCTGTTGAGGACGGCGGCAGCTACGCCGGCTTCGGTGAGCTTGTCGGACTGGTCCTTCATCAGCGAGATGAGCGGCGAGACGACGATCGTCATGCCGGGGAGTTGCAGCGCGGGTAACTGGTAGCAGAGGGATTTGCCTGCGCCGGTGGGCATCACGGCCAGCGTGTCGTGACCGTCCAGGACGCTTTGGATTACCTGTTCCTGGCCGGGGCGTAACGCTTTTAGGCCAAAGGTCTTTTTTAGCGATGACTTGAGGTCTTTGCTGATCGACTCGTTTTGCGCAGGTGTCGCCAAGATGGTCTCCGGTCGTGATCGGAGACGTATCAGCAAACGCAATGCCGAAGGAGGTCGCTGGCGCTTGGGGGTGGGGTTTTACACCGTTTGATGCGCCTGGGCTTCTGTGGAACTTGCTTTCTTTTCGGTCTATTAGCTCTGCCCCTGTCCGGGGCGGGACTCACTTTCTTTGCTGCTGCAAAGAAAGTAAGCAAAGAAAGCAGCTTTCAACC
>NZ_FCNW02000094.1 GCF_001544475.1 Caballeronia humi
AAGCTGCCCAATTCCACGACGGCTCGAAACGCCTGCAAATCGTTCAGATCGAAGTTGACGCCCACGAGCCATTCTCCGCATATCAGATGCGGGTATTTTGCATGACCTGCCCCAGTGCGCCCATCGAGGACAACACCCGGTTGCGGGCAGGTGGAAGCGCGCGAAACACAAAAGGCCCCGTCCGGATCACTCCAGAACGGGGTCCTTGCTTCCCACAACCACTCTCGTAACCAGCATGTATTCCACTGAGAGGTAGCTTACGGAAAATGGATAGGGAGAAAAGTCGGAGACCGCACCAAACTGCACCGACTTTTCTCGGCGGGTTGGATCGTATGCCATTCCCGCGATGAGGTTTTCCTCGATCGAGGTAGCTTTGCCCGCCGACCGATGCGGTCGATACGCAACCAGTTGAAGCGCGGTGCCACATGAAGCTCCGAAGATCGAGCCCGTATTTGCAACCTATGGCGTCAGTACTGCCTGACGTGTATAACGCGTAAAAGTGGTTTAGCTGTGACACGAATAAATGGCAAAATACCTGCATAGCGCGTAAAATAAAGATAGCTGGATCACAGGTACACGCAATGAACCAGACTATCGTCACTGCCATGCAACTGGGTCAGATATTACGGTCGGCTCGCCGGGCGAAGAAGCTTTCCCAAGCGCAGGCCGCGGCGCGCGTGGGGTTGAGCCAGAGCCGGCTATCCGCGCTTGAGCTGGACCCGGCGTCCATCACGACCGAGCAACTCCTGGCTCTGTTGGGCCTTTATGAGATCGATCTCGCCGTGCAGTCACGCGCAACGGCTGCGCGATCCTCCGCGACCGAGTGGTAACGATGGGACGAAAACCGCACTCGAGAACACTGTCCATCTGGTCCAACGGCATGCGCGTTGGTACCTGGCGTCTCCAGGGTCAGGGCGCAATGGAACTCCAGTACGACGAGCACTGGATGCAGTCGCCTGCCGGCCGGCCGCTGTCGCTTTCCTTGCCGTTCGGGTTCGACAATTCGCCCCTGAAAGGCCCGCGAGTCCGCAACTTTTTCGAAAACCTGTTGCCCGACAGCGAGCAGATTCGACGACGGCTGGCCACACGATTCAGGACCGAGTCGCTGGAAGCCTTCGACCTGCTCGAGGCGATCGGGCGCGATTGCGTCGGCGCGGTCCAGTTGCTTCGTGAGGATGCCGTGCCGGAAGGGTTCGACCGCATCGAGGGCACTCCTTTGACGCCCGACGAAGTCGCTCGGAAGCTCACCCGTGCGGTTGCCGCGAACGGCCCGGGCCGCGCGCAAGACGATGATGACGACGATTTCCGGATCTCCCTGGCAGGCGCCCAGGAAAAGACCGCATTCCTGCTGCATGAAGGGCAATGGATGGTGCCCCACGGGGCGACGCCGACCACGCACATCTTCAAACTTCCCTTGGGTTTAGTTGGAGCCAAGAAAGCCGACCTGACGACGTCGGTCGAAAACGAGTGGCTCTGCCTGCAGTTGTTGAGGGCCTTTGGCCTTCCGGTGCCTGACAGCGAAATCCTGACGTTTGGCGACCAGAAAGTGCTGTCCGTCAGTCGCTTCGACCGTCGCTTGCATCCATCGGGGCACTGGATCATTCGACTGCCTCAGGAGGATTTTTGTCAGGTGCTCGGCAATCCGCCGCATCTGAAGTACGAGGTCGATGGTGGTCCGGGCATGGTCGATATCGCGGGCTACCTGCGTCAGTCCGTGCGTGCCGAACATGACCTGGAAACGTTCCTCACCACGCAGATACTTTTCTGGATGCTGGCAGCCCCCGATGGTCATGCAAAGAATTTCAGCATTCACCTGCTTCCCGGCGGACACTTCGAGCTGACTCCGCTGTACGACGTCATGTCGATCTGGCCTGTCGAAGGCAATGGTGGCAACCAGTGGTCGTGGTTCAAGGCCAAGATGGCCATGGCCGTGGCCGGCAGAAATCGACACTACCTCATGAAGGACATCCAGCGGGCTCACTTCAACGCCATGGCGGCACGCTGCTACTACGGCCCGAACGCGGAACCCATCATCACGCGCCTCATCGTTGAGACGCCAAAGGCGGTCGAGAAGGTATCGAGTCTCTTGCCTGACGGGTTTCCGGCGAAGGTGTCGGACCGGATCTTCAAGAGGCTTCAGAACTCTGCTGACCGTCTGGAGGCGATGCCGACGGGGCTCTGAAGCAGCACGCGTCATTTTTCAGCGCGGTGGAGCGGCAGTGGCAATACGTCGTTCCCGCATCTTGCTGGTGCGTCGTGCGCCGTCGTGATCCAGGAATTTTGAAATAAAAAAGCCCCTTCGTCCGCAGACGCAAGGGGCTTTGAGCAAACCGAGTATCGATTTACAGGGCGGCGTCCTTGAGCTTCTTCAGCGGGCGCACTTTGAGTCGAACGGATGCGGGTTTGGCGGCGAACCACTTGTCCTCACCTGTGAACGGGTCCTTGCCGAAGCGCTTTTTCTTCGCGGGGACGTCCTGAGCGACGACCTTCAGCAAGCCGGGCAGCGTGAACTCCTTGGCGCCCTTCTTGTGAATCGATGCGAGCAAGGTCTCTTCCAGGGCTGCCATTAGCGCCTTTGCGGCTTTCGGCTCGACGCCAGCGCGTTCAGCCAGGTGCACCGTGAGCGACGCTTTGGTGAAGGAATCCTTGATCGGTTTAAGTGGCGTGACTGCCGCCGTTTTCGCTACGGGCGCTTTCGCCTTCGTCTCAACGGGAGTGGCTGCCTTTTTCGGGGCCTTTGCTGCAGGTTTCGTTGCGCTTGCTTTTGCCATGACTTCCTCATATTCAAAGGTTTGGCCTGAGACCTTTGCCTTTGCATAGTCATCGACTTACGCAAAGGTCGAATCCCTCAGGGTGCCGCTAGCGTAGCAACCCAATGATGAAGTTGCAATAAACGAAACCCTGATAACAGAGGCTTTTCGGCCGACACAACGCAAAAACAGCGACCTGTACCCTTCCAGGCCGCGTTGCAAAAGCGCGGTGCAGCACGCTTCGCAAATTCGCGCGTCGCTTTCGTCCAATCTGGAATCAAGCGGGGGAGAAGGATGGCTCAAGCGTTTGCCGCAGTCGTACCGTAGTGCGATGGCTGGAAAGGCCCAGCAGATTGGCGACCTCTTCGTCGGTACGGCCCGCATGGAGATGCCGGCGCGCGTAGGTGTTTCTCAACAGTCGCGGACTCATGTCTGCCGCCTTGATATCCAGCGATTCCAGCGCAATCCGTACGCATTTCCCTAGCGTGTCATCCTTCATTGGTTTGCCGGCGGCGGTCGCAAAAAAAAGCCACTCACTTCGACAAGGCAGTTTCGCTCGTGCGTAGTGGTACTCCCGCAGAACGTCGAGCGAGAAAGCTTCGAGTGGAACTCGGCGAGCGATCCGCGGGCCGCGCTTTTGCACCAGCACGTCCGGCCGGATGCCATGAATATCAAGGTCGGAGACGCGCAGGTGACGGCACTCGGCGGCGGTGATGCCGGCGCTCAGAAGCGTCGCAACAATGGCTGTATTGCGCAGCGATTTGAAGCCCGCCTCCCTCCGCGACACGCAAGCCGTTTGCAACCGGCGATCATCGGCAAGCGAAAGGTAGATTGGCGTGGGTTCGTCCTCGGGCCATGACTCCGAAGCGAGCATTTGAGCCGCCGGATTGGCCAAGCGCAGTTCCATGGCGACCAGATGCCGAACAAACCGGTCGATCAGCTTCAGATACCTCAGGCGTGTCGTTGTGCCAGGCGCGCAGTCTCTCGCGAGTTCTTCAAAGAATCCGTTGATGTGATCTGATCCGAAGGTCGTTGGGGCCTGGCCTTGGGCGATGAGGAATCGATTGAAGCGCGCAAACATCGCGCAGTGTTGGACGATGGATTGTTCGGCGAAAGCCCGGCGGTCGGCGCCGGCTGCTTCGGTGCGTTGCCATTGGGCATACGCTGCTTCAGGATCGCTCGTCCAGAGTGCCAGGGTCATAAGTCGATATACTGAATTGGCATTCTCGTCAGAATACGCGAAGCTCGCGCTTCGTCAAAACCAGTTGCCAATAACGTGTGTGCATTCGCCTCCCCTCTCTGCTCAAACGACAGTTTTTGTGGCTCAACTTCAGTTTTGTCCAAGCGTCTGCGCCACCAGCCCTCTAAACCACCTGTGTCCCGCATCGTTGTGATGCCGTGCGTGCCAGAATTGCTGGACGGTCAGATCGGGAAGCTTGATCGGTAGCGGAAAGACATCCACGTCCGCGAGCCGCGAGAACAGGTCCGCGAGTTCATCGGGCACGGCCGCAATGAAATCGGACGTGGCGACGAGGCTCGGCACGGCAAGGAGATACGGCACGTCGATGCCAACCCTCAGCTTCGTGCCGTGGCTCCGCAACTCTTTTTCGAGCAACTGGTTCGTGAGCGCGAGCGTGCCTGCCACCACATGCTTGCGCTCAACAAACTCTTCGAGCGTCATCCGCACCTTCTTGCGCGCCGCGCCTCCCTTGACGATGCCGACCAGCGAGCGCCTGAAGAGCGGCTGTTGATGCAGGTTCTCTCCCATCTTGCCCAGATAGCCGATCGCGAGATCCAGCGCACCGTCCTGCAGCGCGCTCGCGAGTTCCATCGACGGCAGTTGGATCGGCCTGAGCGTCGCGTTCGGCGCGCGCTTGCGCAGCGCCGCGAGCAATCGCGGCAGCAGCACGATCACGCCCATGTCGCTCAGGCACACGGAGAAGGCACGTGTGGTTGTCGTGGCGTCGAAGGCCTTCGCGCTCCAGATTTCCTCCTGTACCACCGCGAGCACATGCGCGACGCCTTCGACGAGGCGCTCGCCCACCGGCGTCGGCGCCATCACCGAACCCGCGCGGACGAACAAATCGTCCTGAAACAGCGTACGGAGTTTCCCTAGCGCGTGGCTGACGGCGGGCTGAGTCAGTCCGAGACGCTCAGCGGCCCGGGAGACGCTCCGCTCCTCGTCGAGCGCCTGGAGGACGTACATGAAATTGAGATCTGGCGATGCCATGTATGAACTCGATTCATTATGGATATGAAATTCATTGTATAGATTTATAGAGATATCGCGTTTAACTTCGCATCCAGAGTGAATAAAAGAGGAGATGGAAGTGCTGGATTGCGACGTAATCATCGTGGGCGGAGGCCCGGTCGGGCTGTTCCTCGCCGCCGAGCTGGGGCAGCGCGGAATCAGCGTCGAGCTGTTCGATGCGAAGAACGGAACGAGCCGTCATCCCGCGGCCAACGCCAACAGCGCGCGGACCATGGAGCACTTTCGACGCATCGGCATTGCGTCGGAGATTCGCTCGCTCGGCTTGCCGCCGGACTATGCGCCGGACATCGCATACTTCACGTCGATCGCCGGTCATGAACTGGCACGGCTGCATCAGCCAGCTTCGCGCGATGCGATCGAGTGGGCCAGGGGACACGCCTTCACGTGGCCCACGCCTGAGCCGCCGCATCGATGCTCGCAGCTCTACGTCGAGCCGGTGCTGCTCGACGCGGCGCTAGGCAACGCCGCGTGTCAGGTGCACTTCGCATCCCGCGTCGTCGGGATTTCGCAGGGTGACGAGTCGGTCAGCGCCACGGTCGAACTCGATACAACCGCGACGCCCGCCGCCGGGACCCGCACCGTGACCGCGCGCTATCTGATCGGCTGCGACGGTCCGCGCAGTTTCGTGCGCAAGTCGCTCGGCATTCGCCTCGAAGGCGTGGCAGGCGAGAAGCGCGAATTCATGGGCGGACAGATGGATGCCGTCTACTTCTACGCGCCGGATATCTATCGTGTGAGCGGGCGGCGTCCCGCGTGGCAATACTGGACCTTCAGCCCGACGCAACGCGCGCTGATCATCGCGGTCGATGGCGCGGGCCACTTCATCATGAACGTGCAGACGCGCGATGGCGAAGCGCCCGACGCCGACAGCGTGAGGCGGCGCATCGCCGAGGCGATCGGTGCCGACATTCCCTTCGAGGTCAAGAGCACATCGACGTGGACCGCAGGCTTCGCGCTGGTCGCCGATCGCTTCTCGGCGCAACGCGTGTTCCTCGCCGGCGATGCCGCGCATCTCTTCACGCCGACGGGCGGCCTCGGCTACAACACCGGCATCGACGATGCGGCGAACCTCGCGTGGAAACTCGAAGCGATGATCAAGGGCGTCGCGGGCGAAGCGCTCGGTGCGAGCTACGAGGCGGAGCGTCGGCCGGCCGCGTTGCGCAACACGGCATTTGCCCGGGGTTTCGCCGATAGCATCGGCTACGTCCAGCTACCGGCTGCCGCCTACGAGCCGGGTGCAGCGGGCGATGCGGCGCGTGCGGCGGTCGGCGATTACCTTGCCTTTCACGCCACCGCCGAATTCGTAATCCCGGGCGTTCATCTCGGCACGCGCTATGAAGCATCGCCGCTCGTCGAAGCGGAGGCTGGCTCGCCGCCACCCGATTCTGCGAACCTTTATTTGCCGACCGCGAGAGCCGGGCATCGTGCGCCGCACGTGTGGCTCGCCGACGGCCGCTCGCTCTACGACCGCTTCGGTCAGGGATTCACGTTGCTCTGCACGAAAGCCTCCGACGCGCATATCGACGATTCGGCGTTGCAGCGTGCCGGCCGCGCGCTTCCCCAACTCGCCGTCGTACGCATCGACGAACCCGAAGTCGCGCAGGCCTACAAAGCCGCCTTCGTGCTGATTCGTCCGGATCAGCATGTCGCCTGGCGCGGCAACGCGCTCGACGGTGAGTTCGAAGCAGCAGTCCTGCGCACGACAGGGCATCGGCACGAGAAAGTCACACCAGCGCCGACAGAACTAGCAGCAACGAAATAGTTTCGCAACCCAAGCGAACGCATTCATTGGAGACAACACCATGCACGTTCAAGCCGTTGCACCGCAGCGCGTCGTCGACGATTCGAAGACTTCGCCGCTGCAAGTGCTCACACTCGTCCTTTGCTTTCTCGTCGTCGCGGCGGACGGCTTCGACGTCGCCTCGGTCGGCTATGTCGCGCCGCTGCTGAAATCGGCGTGGTCGCTCACGCCCGCGCAACTCGGGCCTGTCTTCGGCGCGGGTTTGTTCGGTCTGACCATAGGCAGCTTTCTGTTCGGGCCGCTCGCGGATCGCATCGGCCGCAAGCGCGTCATCGTGATCTCGCTCGTGCTGTTCGGCGTCGGCAGTCTTGCTTGCGCGTACGCCCCTTCGGCGGGATGGCTCATCGTATTGCGCTTTCTCACGGGCGCGGGCCTCGGCGGCGCGATGCCCAACTCGATCACGCTTTCGTCCGAGTTCAGCCCGCCCCGCAGCCGGGCGATGCTCGTCACGCTGATGTTCTGCGGCTTCACGCTCGGCCTCGCGGGCGGCGGCGCGGTCGCGGCGCTACTGATTCCGGGCTTCGGATGGCAGGGCGTGTTCGTCTTCGGCGGCGTGTTTCCGCTGCTGCTCGCGCCGGTCATCTGGCTGTGGTTGCCCGAATCGCTTCGCTTCATGGCCGGCAAGCCGCGCTATGCGAACGAGGCGCGCCGCGTGATCGAGCGCCTGACGGGCGACGCGAACACGCCGTTCGAAGCCGTCGTGCCCGAAGACGCGAAGCACGTCGGCGTCCCTCAAAGCGTGGTCGGCACACTCTTCAGCGCGCGCTACCGGACCGGCACGCTGCTCCTCTGGCTCGCGTTCTTCTGCACGCTCTGGGTCTATTACCAGGTCAGCAGCTGGCTGCCGACCGTCATCACCGGCGCGGGAATCGATGCGTCGCATGCGGCACGCGTCGGCGCGATGCTGCCGCTCGGCGGCACGATCGGCTCGCTCGTCAACGCGCGCTTGATGGACCGCATGAATCCGTTCTTCGTGCTGGCCGGCTCGTATGCGATCGCGGCGATCTCCATCGCGTTCATCGGCTTCTCGATCAACGAACCGATCTGGGTCTACGTGACCGTCTTCATGGCAGGGCTTGGGCTTTCGGGTGCCCAAACCGGCGCGAACGTGCTGGTCGCGGGCTTCTATACAACGGCGGCGCGAGCCACCGGCGTGAGCTGGGCGCTCGGCGTGGGGCGCATCGGTTCGATTATCGGCTCGATGACGGGCGGCTTGCTGCTCGTCGCATTTCACTCGGTGACGGCGGCGTTCGTGATGTTCGCGGCGCCGGTCGTCGTCGCAGGTTTGGCGATGCTCGCGAATGGTTGGGTGTATCGCGGGCGGAACGCGTAGTGGCAGACACATCAATCTTTTGAAGGGAGAAGGACATGCGGTTCGTGAATTTCATGAAGGAAGGACGCGCGACGCTCGGCGTGCGCGATGGCAACGATGTGCGCGTGCTCGGCACGGAACCGATGGAATCGGTACTGGCGCGCGGCGTCGATCTCGTGCAATGGGCGCTCAGTCGCGCGAGCGAAGAGAAGCAGCCGATGGAAGGTCTCCAGTTGCTGCCGCCGCTGCAGCGTCCGCCGAAGATCCTGTGCGTGGGTCTCAACTTCGCTGACCACACGAAGGAAAGCAACTTCGAGCAACCCGCTTACCCGACGCTCTTCCTGCGCGTGAATACGAGTCTCGTCGCGCACGACCAACCGATGATCCGCCCGGCCGTGACCGACTCCGAAGGCCTCGATTTCGAAGGCGAGATCGCGGTCGTGATCGGGAAAGGAGGCCGTCACATTGCGAAGGACGACGCGCTCACGCATGTGGCCGGCTATTCGCTCTTCAACGACGGCTCCGTGCGCGAGTACCAGTTCAAGACGCCGCAATGGACAGTCGGCAAGAACTTCGATGCGACCGGCGCATTCGGTCCGGACCTCATCACGCCCGACGAGCTTCCGGCAGGCGTCAAGGGATTGCTGCTGGAGACGCGCGTCAACGGCGAAGTGGTGCAGTCGGCGAACACCGACGAGATGGTCTTCGATGTCGCGTCGCTGATCAGCATTATCAGCGAGGCGATCACGCTCGAACCGGGCGATGTAATCGTGTCGGGCACGCCGTCGGGCATCGGCTGGGCGCGCACGCCGAAGCTGCTGATGAAAGCGGGCGACGTGTGCGAAGTGAGCGTCGAAGGGATGGGCACGCTCTGCAACGTCATCGCCGACGAGCGGCCGATCCGATGACATGGAGGCATCTCATGGCAGGTTCCGCCATACCATCACCGGGCGCTAGTATTCATTCGATCGATCATTTCACCCTCAACGTTCCATCGCTCGCCGAAGCCGAGCGCTTCTTCACCGCTTTCGGGCTCGATGTCGCGCGCGCGGGAGCGCACGCGAACGAACTGGAGTTGCGTGCCGCCGATGGCTGGCGCTGGGCGCGCATCCTGCCAGCGTCGAGCAAGTCGCTTACTTACCTGAGCTTCAATTGCTTCGACGACGATCTCGTCGCGATTCGCGCTCAAGTGAGATCGGCGGGCGCGACGTTCGTCGCGGGACATCTCGTCGGCGACGACGCGGGCGTCTGGTTCCACGATCCCGACGGCAACCTGATTCAGGTCAAGGCGGGAGCGAAGACGAGCCCGTCGTCGAAGACATCGCACCCGGTCGAAGGAACGGCGGCAAACACGCGTGGCAATTGCATGCGATCCGAAGTGAAACAGGTCAGGCCGCGCCGGCTTTCGCACGTGCTGCTGTTTTCGCCCGACGTGCTGCGCGCAATCGACTTCTACGGCAAGGCGCTGGGCCTCCGTCTCTCCGACAAATCGCTCGACATCATCGCGTTCACCCACGCGCCGCACGGCAGCGATCACCACCTCGTCGCGTTTGCCAAAAGCAGCGCGCGCGGCTGGCATCACGCTGCGTGGGACGTCGACGACGTCAATCGCGTGGGCGAGGGCGCGGCTCAGATGGCCGCCGCCGGATACGCGAAGGGGTGGGGCACGGGGCGCCATGTGCTCGGCTCGAATTACTTCCACTACGTCGAAGACCCGTGGGGCTCGTTTAGCGAGTACTCGGCCGACATCGACTTCGTCTCGGCGGGATACCGCTGGCCTGCGGGCGATTTCGCACCGGAGGACTCGTTGTATCTGTGGGGACCGCCAGTCCCGGACAACTTCGTTCACAACACGGAGGCGTGACGAGAGAAGACCGGCCTTAAAAACATAACCAGACAAAGGGATGGAGACATGAAACACAGGATGATGGCGGCAACGGCCGTGCTCGCGTTGAGCGGCGCCGCTCACGCGCAAAGCAGCGTCACGCTGTACGGGATTCTCGATACCGGCATCGAGCTCGTGACGCACGCCGGTCCGACGGATGACAAGGTGATCCGCATGCCGGGCATTACCGGTTCGGTGCCTTCACGCTGGGGCCTGCGCGGCACCGAGGATCTAGGCGGAGGCTACGCGGCGATCTTCACGCTCGAAAACGGCTTCAACACACGTTCCGGTGACGTCAATCAGGGCGGGCGTCTGTTCGGCCGTCAGGCGTGGGTGGGCGTATCGAGCCGCTACGGCGCGTTGACGTTCGGTCGTCAGTACACGATGTCGTACTGGGCCATCGTCGATGCCGATCAACTCGGGCCGGACATCTACGGCGGCGTCGGTTCGATCGACGCGTATATTCCCAACGCCCGCAGCGACAACACCGTCGCCTACAAGGGCACGTTCAGCGGCGTCACGGTCGGCGGAACGTATTCGTTCGGCCGCGACTCCGCCGGGACCGGCAACTCGCCGGGGCAGGGCACCTGCGCCGGTTCGATCCCCGGCAACTCGAACGCGTGCCGCCAGTGGTCGGCGCTCTTGCGCTACGACGCGAGCGCGTTCGGCATCGCGGCGTCGTACGACGAGCAGCGCGGCGGACCGGGCGCTGCAGCCAACATCTTCAACGGCATCGCGCCAATCCCGCTGACCAACAGCGGCGACAAGGACGCGCGCACGCAACTGAACGGCTACTTCAAGGTCGGCCAGTTGAAGGTCGGCGGCGGCTGGCTCGGACGTCGCGTGGAGACGGTGTCGCTGACGCTCGCCGACGTGCGCACGAACATCTTCTATCTCACGGGTACGTATTACGTGACGCCGGCCGTGGTGGTTGATGGGGGCGTGTACCGCACCATCGACAAGGATCAGGACACCCGCGCGACGATCACCGCCTTGCGCGGCACTTATCTGCTGTCCAAGCGCACGGGCGTGTATCTGCAAAGCGGCTACGTGTTCAACAGCGCAAAGGCGCGCTACACGCTGAGTCAGGGCGGACCCGGGACGACACCCAACGCAGGCGTCGGCCAGCTCGGCGTGATGGCGGGCATCCGGCACTCGTTCTGACATTCGACGACAACAACCAGGAAGAGATGGATGAACGCATCATCGAATTTGCACTGCGCGCTTTCGGTTTCTCGACCGGTTTCGGGTTGGAGGGTCGTTGGGGTGAGTCAGCCTTAAGCGATGGCACCGGGTGGGCGGAGCTTCACCGGGCGGCACAGCAGCGATTGAGACAAAAAAGAACGATCGTTTTCGCTGCATGTAACGTTTCTCATTTTGCATGCTCAATGCTCTCGTGGCCCGCGTGAGCATTGAGCCTAGCGTAGACGCGCCCTTTACAGCACGCTACTGCATCGCGCCGCGCCGCTTGATTTCTTTCCCTGCGTCGCATATCAGCTAACCAATCGATCTGCCCTGAAACAATTCGGAATTTATTCGTAGCAGCATCGCTAATGGGACTTATCCGCGGATTAAAACGCGGACGGTAAAGGCGCGCAAACGGTAAACCGATTTTTCATGCACAGGCTCGACGGCGATCAGCCATGCGGCCACCTTTGTCTTGTCTGTTCAAAACTGAATCAAATTCGACTGCAGCCTCTCCGTACGATCGGTCACACGCCGGTGAAGCCCTTTA
>NZ_FCNW02000095.1 GCF_001544475.1 Caballeronia humi
GGTTGCTTCCGGCTGGAGCGGTTGCCGGGTGGGACTTGCACCCACTGGAAAGCGCCACCTTTTCACGGCGCACACCCGCAGCGGTCCTTTACCTTTCTCCAAACCGGACATTCGTGGTTGTATTGAAGGTTCGATGGTTGACACGTGTTTCAACTGCAAGGGCACTCGATGTAAGCTGACGCAAAATGCATTCTTCGTAATGCAGCCCGGCTTGACAGTTATTCACGTCGCGCCTCCGGAGAGCTATACGCGTTAGGTTTAGAAGAAACGCAGCTCGAAGGCCTCTCCGGACACGGACGAGGCTTTTTTACGTACGACACCGCATCCTATCGTGTCAGCGGTTTTCAAAAAGTAACTGGTAAAGATCTGAGGTCTTAATGCAGCGCGCTACTTAGCCGTGCTCGCTACGACCAGTCTGCTGCGGCATTCCGCCGGCAAGGCTCGGTTCGCGCCAGCGGACCTGCTCAGCATTCCCTCTGCGCTTCTCGGAGCCGCTGTTGGCGTGACGTTCAATTCACGTTGGCGCCGCGCCATCGAAATGCACCACGCTGTGACATAGCCCGACTCCGCCAACAGGCTCGCGCAGCGAACGGAGCAGTGGCGATCAACCCGCTCCGAAGCGCGGCGGATGTAATGCGGTTAGTAGGTATTTTCTGGACGCGGAAGGCGTGCGAGGTCCAGATGACTATGGTCATCCGGCATCCGTCACAATGCACGTTTTGTCCGGGTGAACGTCGTCTCTGTCCGTTGAGTGCGACGCGGCTCAGGCTCTAAATTGGCGGCATTAAACCCACCGGGCGCTTGCGAGAAGCAAGGTTACCTCGCGCGCCGCCCCGTCCGAGCAAACCGCCAGCGCAGCGGAATGGTCGGGCGACTCTAGAGGAGACACCGCCATGGCCCATCAGATAACCCTCAGTTTTGAGGACGGAGTGACCCGTTTCATCGAGTGCGAGGAGGGCGAGCGCGTGACCGATGCCGCCATTCGCGCCAAGATCAATATTCCACTCGATTGCCGTGATGGCGTGTGCGGCACCTGCAAGGCGGTCTGCGAGTCCGGCGAATACGTTCTGGGCGACTGCGTGGAAGATGCGCTCAGCCCGGAAGAGGCGAGCGCCCGCAAGGTTCTCACCTGCCAAATGAGTCCACGCTCCGACTGCGTGATCCAGATCGCTACGAACTCCGACATCTCGGGTACTGGCTCGTCCTCCCACAGCGGACGGATCGCCGCCTGCCAACGAGCGTCAGCAACCACAATCGCATTTTCGGTCGAGCTCGTGAACCGCGCAGATCTCACGTTCCTTCCTGGGCAGTATGTCAACATCAAAGTGCCCGGCACCGATCAGACACGGTCCTACTCCTTCAGCTCGGGGCCATCTGAGGCGCACGTGTCCTTCCTTGTGCGCAATGTGCGTCAAGGGGCGATGTCGACCTGGCTCTGCGAAACCGCCAAAGTAGGCGACCCAATCGAGTTCCGTGGCCCGATGGGAAGCTTCTACCTGCGCCCTATCGAGCGACCGGTGCTGTTCCTGGCCGGTGGCACGGGCCTCGCGCCGTTCCTGTCGATGCTGGACAAGCTCGTCGCGGACGGCGGCAGTCCGTATCCGATCCACCTGATCCTTGGTGTGAACAGCGACGAAGATCTGGTTGGCATCGACCGGCTCGAAACCTATGCGCAGCGCCTGCCGAACTTCACCTATGCGTGCACCGTCGCCAGCCCCGGCAGTACCCATCCCAAGAAAGGCTACGTGACCCACCATATCATCGCCTCCCAGCTCAACGCTGGCGATGCCGATGTCTACCTCTGCGGCCCGCCGCCGATGGTTGATGCGGTGCGCAATTTTCTCTCGTCCGAAGGGCTGACGCCGCGCAATTTCTATTTTGAGAAATTCGCCAGCACCGGCCTGGTGGTGCAGACCGGCGAGGAGCGCATCGCTCCTGTCGATGTCGATGAAGCCTTCGACTTGCGCATGGCTCTCGAACTGGGGGCGGCTCAGCTGACTATGGGTCGGCTGTCCAGCGAGCAATTAATCATGTTCCGCCGGCTCGCCGAGGCGACGGCGCCGTTTGTGTCCGGGCGGCGCTTTACCGACGTTGCGCGCTACATCGAGGCAAACCATGCCTTCCACCTGTTCACCATTGAAGCTTCCGGCAACGCCCAACTGATCGCGCTTTACCGGCAACTGGCCGTGCAGGACTACATCGCCCGCGCGCTGACCGACCAGATCGAGATCGTCGGCGATATCGTTCAGCAGCACCGGAACATTGTCGCCGCCTTCGAACTGGGCGACCTGAACGCGGCGCGAGACGTGATCGCGCTGCATGCGCTCCACTCCAAGGCCACGATGAGCCGGGCGCTGGAGCGTATGACGCTCGGCGCGACGGCACCCATGCTCGCAGCGCCCTCTTCTATCCCGGTTGCCGTGCCGCAGAGCGCACCGCAGATCTGCCCATTCACGGCCAAGACCCTTCCGCCCTATTCACACGAACTGGACTGGCCCGAGGGGCTGGAGCCATTCAAGGTGGTCGATGACGGCTCGCAAGGCGACCCTTACGAGCACTACCGCTGGATGCGGGAGCACGCACCGGTGCTGCGTTGCCACTCGGCGACTTCGGACGTGTGGTTCCTCTCGCGCTATGACGATGTCTACCAGGCCATCCGTAACCCGAAGCTGTTTTCCTCCGAGGTCGTCAGCCCGCCGCCGCTGACGTTCCTGACGCTGTTCGATGCGCCCGACCATTCGCGGTTACGCAGGGTCGTCCAGCCGTCTTTCCTGCCGCTGGCGCTCGATCCCTTTGTCGAGCAGATCGAGCAAAGGGCGGAAGACCTGCTCGACGCGATGATTGCGAAAGGCGGCGGTGATGTCGTCAACGATTTCGCCATCCCGCTCAGCATCTCCACCATCTCCACGATGATCGACGTGCCGAACGAGGATGAGGAGAAGATGAAGTTCTGGTCGGACGAGACCTTCAGCTACTTCGGACGCCTCGCCCGCAATGCGCC
Organism: Caballeronia humi; assembly: GCF_001544475.1. GTDB lineage: Bacteria > Pseudomonadota > Gammaproteobacteria > Burkholderiales > Burkholderiaceae > Caballeronia > Caballeronia humi. Next base: position 3,002 of record NZ_FCNW02000095.1, read on the forward strand.
GGGGACCGGCACCGACGAGCAGAGCGCGCAGGCTTTCTTCGCTTACCTCAAGGAGGCGCTGGAGCGGCTCGCTCTCACCGACAGCCAGTCGATCGCCGGGCATATTGCGCGCATGTGGAAGGACGGGTTGCTGTCGGAAAAGGAAGCGAAGGAGCTGTGCGCCTTCGTCTTCATCGCCGGGCACGACACGACGACTATCCTTGTCGCCAACGCTTTTCGCATGTTCACCGAACAGCCGGATCTGCTGGGACGTATCCGCGACAAACCCGCCGACGCTGACCGTTTCGTCGAGGAGGTGGCGCGCTATCGCGGCACCGTCCAGCGCGTGAGCCGCATCACCACCGAGGCGACCACTGTCGCGGGCGTTGATCTGCCCAAGGGCGCGGTGGTGCGATTGCTGCTGTCGGCTGCGAACCGCGACAGCAGCAAGTTTGACGAGGGCGAGACGTTCGACATCGACCGCGATTCCAACGGCCATCTGGGTTTCGGCAACGGCATGCACAAATGCCTTGGCGCGCCGCTCGCCAAGCTGGAGACGCTGATCGCGACGAAGGCATTGGCCCGCAAGGTTGGCGATATTGCGCTCGATCCGGCAAGGCCGATCCAGTACGTGCGGGGCAACAACCTGACCAACTCCGGGCCGGAGCACCTGTTCGTGAAGCTGGGTGGGTTATCGGCCTGAACCGGACGAGGGGGAAGTCGAATCAATCCGCTTTCCCCTTTCTTGGCGGCAAGGATCGATTGTGGGCCGCAGAGCGGTATTCCGTTGGCCGGAATCCCGTCTGCTTGCGGAAGAAACGACCGAAATAGGCCTCGTCCTGAAAGCCCAGTTCACTGGCGATCTGCTTCACGCTGAGCATCGAATAGCCGAGCAGCCGCTTGGCCTCATGGATCGAGCGTGCATCGATCGCCTCGATTGCCGAGACCCCGAAGGTGGCGCGGCAGATTCGCGAGAGCTGGCCGGCAGTCACGCCCATCTCGTCGGCATAGTTGGCGACCGGCCGCCGCTCACGGCAATGGCGGTCGAGCAAGGCGCGGAACCGCTCGATCCGCGCGGTCATCGTCCGCTGCTCGGAACTGGCTGAAAGCCGGGCGCTCTCGCTGAGGCGCCCGATCTTGACGAACAGGGCAATCGTCAGTGCCGCGCCTGCGGTGAACTGCCAGCGCTCGTGGCTCTCCGCCTCGTGCCCGATCGACTGAAACAGGGTGTCCAGGGGTGTGCCGCGCTCGACGTCGGGATCGATCGATAGCACTGTCGGCGTGCGGATAAATTCCAGCAGCTCGGGCGCGGCCGTCATCGCCAGCGATTCTAGCGCAGACTGCGCGGCGGTGATGACGTGACCGTCGATGTCGCTGCGGAAGTGAAAGCCGTGGACCGAGCGCGCTGGCACGACGATCAGGCATGGCGCTTCGACTGCCCAGGTCTTGCCGTCGATGAAGGTCTCGCCGCCCCCGGCGGTGACGTATAGCACCTGGATCAGCGCGTCATGGACGTGCGGCTTGATGTCGAAGTCGAAACGGCCGGCACGCAGGGGAATGCGTTCGTGATGGACCATGTCGACCCAGGATGGGTCGGCTTCCGCGCCATAGAGCGCGAAATGCCGAACGATCCGGCCGTGCTGTTGGTCATGGGCCATGATGCACGTTATGTCCTGCTATATGTAATCTCTGTCCATTGTTCCAAAGGCGCTCGAGGGGTTCAATGGCGATACAAATTGCAAGAACATAATCGCATGAAAATTTTAGGAGAAGTTAACCGCATGGGACAGGAACTTGAAAATCGCGCAGCTGCCTCGACCCCCTACAGTCTGAACCTGGACGGAAAGATCTGCGTAGTGACAGGTGCGGGCAGTGGCATTGGCGCCGGCATCGCGCGCGCCTTCGCCGATGTTGGAGCACATGTGGCGCTCGTGGATCGGAATCTTGCCGGCGCGGAAGCTGTCGCCGCCGAACTTCGGAAGGCCGGTGCGGTAGCGCAGGCGTTCAGCTGCGACGTGTCGGACGAAGCTTCGGTTGCCGCGGCTGCTGGCGAGGTTCGCGCAGCGCTAGGGCCGATCAGTGTGCTAGTCAACAATGCAGGGTTTCTGCGCGCTGGAGCTCTATCGAGGACTGGAACCAGGCCATCGGCATTAACCTGACCGGCTATCTGCTGTGCGCTCGAGCTTTCGGGCGTGACATGCTGGCGGCCGGCAAGGGCAGTATCGTCCATGTTGCCTCAATTGCGGCACACAATCCGCAGACCAATAGCGGTTCCTATAGCCCGAGCAACGCGGGCGTGCTGTTGCTCTCGCGGCAGTTGGCGGCGGAGTGGGGGCCGCGCGGGGTGCGCAGCAACTGCGTCCTGCCCGGCATGATCCGGACCGCAAGCGCCTGACACGTTGCGGTATTGGGTAGCAAGACGCCAAGCACCTGCGCCGTCGAAAGCGCGAGATTCAAATCTTTCTGATGCAACTCGATACGGAATCCTGGGTTGAAGGTGCGCTTCGTCATGCGCTCGCCGTGCACTTCAAGAATTCGCGACGACGCAAAGCCACCCATCAGCGCCTAACGAACCTTTTCCGCATCCACGCCGGCCTTGGATGCCAACAGCAACGCCTCGCCGACCGCCTCGATGGTTGCAGCGACGGTCACCTGGTTGGCGACCTTGCAGACCTGACCCGCGCCGACTTCGCCAATCAGCGACACGTTCTTGCCCATCATGTCGAAGTAGGGCTTCACTGCGTCGAAGCTCGCTTGTGAGCGGCCCACCATGATCGTCAGCGATCCCGCTTTCGCGCCCACTTCACCTCCCGAGACAGGCGCATCGGGATACTCCGCGCCACGCTCGCGCACGCGGGCGGCGAAATCGCGCGTGGCCATCGGCGAGATCGAACTCATGTCGACCACGATCTGACCGGCGCGCAGGCTCTCGGCCACGCCGTTTTCACCGAACAGCACGCGTTCGACGTCGGGCGTGTCCGGAACCATGATGAAGATGACGTCCGCCTGGGCGGCGACCGCAGCGGCACTCTCTGCCGCGACAACGCCTGCCTGCCTGCGTGAGGTCGGCCGACACGGCACCTTTAGTGAACGCGACGAGTTCGACGCCACCCTTTCGCAGATTGGCCGCCATCGGCGTGCCCATGATCCCAAGTCCGATAAGCCTGCCGTTTGCATTTGATTCTCCAAACGTTGTGATGTCACGTTGACCACGCGTGCTTACCTCTGCATGAAATGCTTCTGTACGGCCTGTGCGGCGTTACGAAGGAGGCCCATGTCCGCGCAGACCGCCACGAGCGTGCTTCCCATCGCGAGGTAGCGCTCGGCATCCGCCTGCACGGGCGCGAGAATGCCGCTTGCCTTGCCGGCCGCCTTGACGCGCTCGAAAACATGAGCGATGGCTGCCTGCACTTCGGGGTGGTTTGCGTTGCCGATATGCCCGTATGAGGCGGCGAGATCGGAGGGACCAACGAACACGGCATCAACACCATCGACCGCAGTAATCTCATCAATCGCCTCGACTGCAGCACGGCTCTCGATCTGCACGACCACGCAGATGTTGTCGTTTGCAATGTCGAAGTAGTTAGCGACGGTCCCGTAGCGATTGCCTCGTTGCCCGACCGATACGCCGCGCACGCCGAGCGGCGGGTAACGTGTCGCGGCGACGGCCCGCTGCGCATCAGCGGCGCTATCAACGAAAGGGATGAGGAAGTTGAAAAAGCCTGCGTCCAGCATGCGCTTAATGACAACGCTGTCATTTGCCGGTGGCCGCACGAAAGGCGCGCTCGGGCTGTCTTTCAGTGCCATGAGCTGCGGGATGAGCGTTAGAACATCGTTCGGGGCGTGTTCTGCATCTAGCAACAGCCAGTCGAAACCGACGAGGCCTAGCAATTCCGTCGTGATCGGACTTGCGAGGGAGGCCCATCCCCCAATCAGGCGTTCGCCGTCGCGAACCGACTGGCGAAACGTGTTCGGTAACGGTTGATAAGGGGTCGACGCTGCCATGTCTGTTTTCCTCAGATCGGGAATAAATTTTAAGGTTCGTCAGCCAAAATGTTGTCTGACATCGTAATACATCGTAACGCCATATGGCGCGCAAAATAGGAATGTTTACCCGTAGTGATCATCCAACTGGTGCTGCCGTTCCGCATGCTGGCCGGTGCTTATCCAATGCGGGTATGTGCCTAGTTGATTCGCTCACCGACAGCTCACAAAGTACGTTATCGTATGACTAGCGATTGCTTGTTGACTCGCTCTACAGTCTCGGCTTGACCGCTGGATATCTGCTAGCTTGGCTCAAGCGTTCGGGGCACTTAAAGGACTTTTATGAAGAAGATTGCCCTGAGTGGGGCCGGTGGGCAGCTCGGCTCGGTCGTACGGACGGAGTTGATCGCACGTGGCATCCCGTTGCGCTCGGCCGCAGGCTCGAAGCCCCTTGCTCCTCTGGTCGACGGTGAGGACGTGATGCACGGCGACCTGCGCGACCCGGCCGTCGTCGATCGTCTGCTGGACGGGGTCGATGTGTTGATCCACTTCGCAGGTACGAGCGTGGAGCGCCCCCTGCCTGAGATCATCGACAACAATCTGCGCGCGCTCGTCGAAGTGTACGAAGGCGCGCGCAGGCAAGGAGTCCGGCGCGTGGTGTTCGCCAGCTCGAACCATGCAATCGGCATGTATCCCGTTACCGAACATCTCACGCTCGACTGCGCGTTGCGCCCGGACGGTTTCTACGGCCTGAGCAAGGTGTGGGGCGAAGCATTAGCGAGACTGTATTGGGACAAGCACGGCATCGAGAGTATTTGCGTGCGGATCGGCAGTTGCCTCGAGCAGCCGACCGAGCCCAGACACCTGAGTACCTGGTTCGGCCATCGCGACCTGCTGCATTTCCTCGACCGTTGTATCGAAGCAGAGGACGTGGGCTTCATGACCGTCTGGGGTGTCTCCGCCAACACACGGAGTTGGTGGGACAACCGCGGCGCCGAGCGCCTGGGTTATCAGCCGACACAGAACGCCGAGGCATATGCCGCGCAAGTATTGGCACGGCCGAACCCGCTCGATGCTCTGGGCCAACGCTACCAGGGCGGCAGCTTCGTCGGCCTCGATTACTCGCGCGAGGAAACCGGGCCCGGTGGCTCGACTGCTCCCGCGGTCCGGCCCATCTGATCATTAAAAGACTTCGAGGAGACAAGTAATGAAAATCAAGGGCATCCGCTGGTGGATGGTTAGCCTGGTCGCGGCCGGGCTGATCATCAATTACCTCGCGCGCAATACGCTTTCGGTGGCGGCGCCGACGTTAATGAAAGACCTCCACATGACCACCGAGCAGTACTCCCATGTGGTGGTCGCATGGCAACTGTGTTATGCCTTCATGCAACCGGTCGCGGGCTATCTGCTTGACACGGTCGGCACCAAGATTGGTTTTGCGGCATTTGCGCTCGCCTGGTCTTTGGCCTGCGCGGCGGCGGCCTGGTCGACGGACTGGCGCAGCCTTGCGTTCTTTCGCGGCTTGCTTGGCATCGCCGAGGCGGCCGGCATTCCGGCCGGCGTGAAGGCAACAAGCGAGTGGTTCCCGGCCAAGGAGCGTTCGGTCGCAATTGGCTGGTTTAACATTGGCTCGTCCATCGGTGCGCTGCTCGCCCCGCCGCTGGTTGTGTGGGCATTGCTGCACGGGCAATGGCAATGGGCGTTTCTGATCGTCGGCGTGCTGGGCATAGTCTGGAGCGCGGTGTGGATGCTGCTGTATAAGCACCCGCGTGATCAGAAGCTGCTGAGCGACGCTGAACGGGATTACATCCTCAGTGGGCAGGAGGCCAAGCACAGCGACGTGGGCGCCTCCAAGCGAAAGTGGACCGAAATGATCGGCAGCCGCAATTTCTGGGCGATCGGCATCCCGCGGATACTGTCCGAGCCGGCCTGGCAGACTTTTAATGCCTGGATTCCGCTCTACATGATGACCGAGCGGCACATGAACCTGAAGGAAATTGCGCTGTTTGCGTGGATGCCTTTTCTGGCTGCGGACATTGGTTGCGTGCTCGGCGGCTACCTCAGTCCGCTGTTCCATAAATACGCGAAAGTCTCGCTGTTCACGTCGCGCAAGATGGTCTTCGTGTTCGGAGCACTGTGCATGGTCGGGCCGGCATGTGTCGGACTGGTGGCCAGCCCTTACGCGGCTATTGCACTGCTGTGCGTCGGCGGCTTCGCCCATCAGACCTTGTCGGGTGCGTTGTATGCGATTACGTCCGACGTGTTCGGCAAGAACGAAGTCGCAACCGCCACCGGCATGGGCGGGATGGCGGGTTACCTGGGCGCTGCGGCGTTCACGGCGCTGTTCGGCGTTTTGGTCACGCAGGTTGGTTACAGCCCGCTGTTTGTCGTACTTGCGGTGTTCGATATCATCGCGGCGGGTGTGGTGTGCTGGCTGGCGAGAAGCGGCGACCGCATGCTCGAGCCACAATTGGTGGCCGTGAATCCTGGAATAAAGTAAGGCAAGGGATATCGGCAGCTTAGATGCGGGCGTGCTTGGCGGCGCCCAGGGGGGCCGCTTTGCTTTTCATGACGTTGCGACCCGGCAGTCCTGGCTGCCGAACCGCAACTGAGCATTGGCGTGAACCGTGCTGATCCAGCACAGCAGATAGACCCTTCCCCACGCAAAATAAGCGTTCAGAGTCAAAGGATGAGCATGATTAAAGATGTGCTTCACCGCTGTTCGCTCAAAGGATGAAAATGACCCAGTCTCCCCTTTACATTCGCGTTCACCCGCAGGACAACGTGGCGATCGTCGTCAACGACGGCGGGTTGCCCGAAGGCGCCACGTTTTCCGATGGACTGATGCTGCGCGAGCGCGTGCCGCAGGGGCACAAGGTCGCGCTGACGGATCTCGCCGAGGGCGACGAAGTCATTCGCTATAACGTGGTGATCGGTTACGCGCTCAAGAATCTGCCGAAGGGAAGCTGGATCAACGAGCACGTGATCCGCATGCCGAGCCCGCCGGGACTGGAAGGCTTGCCGATCGCGACCGTGAAGGCGCCCGAGATGGCGCCGCTCGAAGGCTTCACATTCGAGGGCTATCGCAACGCGGACGGCACCGTCGGGTCGCGCAACATCCTCGCGATCACGACGACCGTGCAGTGCGTCGCCGACGTCGTGCAACACGCGGTCGCGCGCATCAAGAGCGAGTTGCTGCCGCGCTTTCCGAATGTCGACGATGTCGTGAGCCTCGGCCACACGTACGGCTGCGGCGTCGCGATCGACGCGCCCGACGCGATGGTGCCGATCCGCACCGTGCGCAACATCAGCCTGAATCCGAACTTCGGCGGCGAGGTGATGATGGTGAGCCTCGGCTGCGAGAAGCTGCAGCCCGAGCGCCTGATGCCGCCGGGAACGATCCCGATCGCGACGACCGCTGCGGACGACGTCGCCGACATCGGCGATTCCGGCGCCGATGCGAACGGCGACGTGGTCGTGCTGCAGGACGAGGAGCATGTCGGCTTCCAGTCGATGATCGAGTCGATCATGAAGATGGCCGAACATCACCTCAGACGATTGAACAACCGCCGTCGCGAGACGTGTCCGGCATCTGACCTCGTGATCGGCGTGCAGTGCGGCGGCAGCGATGCGTTTTCAGGGCTGACGGCGAATCCGGCGGTGGGTTTTGCCACCGATCTGCTCGTGCGCGCGGGCGCGACCGTGATGTTCTCCGAGGTCACGGAAGTGCGCGATGGCGTCGATCAGTTGACGAGCCGTGCGGCGAATCCGGACGTGGCGGCGGCGATCATCCGCGAGATGCAGTGGTATGACGATTACCTGAAGCGCGGCAGCGCCGATCGCAGCGCGAACACGACGCCTGGAAACAAGAAGGGCGGACTGTCGAACATCGTCGAGAAGGCGATGGGGTCGATCATCAAGTCGGGCAATTCGGCGATTTCGGGCGTGTTGTCGCCGGGGGAGAAAGTCAGGCAGAAGGGGCTGATTTACGCTGCCACGCCTGCTAGCGACTTTATTTGCGGCACGCTGCAGGTGGCGGCGGGGATCAACCTGCATGTATTTACCACCGGTCGCGGCACGCCTTACAGCCTCGCAGAAGTGCCGGTGATCAAGGTCGCGACGCGCTCCGATCTCGCGCGCCGCTGGCACGATCTGATGGACATCAACGCCGGTACGATCGCGACCGGCGAGTCTTCCATCGAAGATGTAGGTTGGGAGTTGTTCAGGCTGATGCTCGAAGTCGCGAGCGGCCGAAAAGAGACCTGTGCCGAGAAACTCAAGCTGCACAATGCGCTGGTCTTGTTTAATCCCGCGCCAGTGACCTAAGGCAGCTGAGCAAAACACTGAAATCACGACGCTCCGCCAAATGTCAACACGCCTTACTGATTCTTGGGCGCAACGGTAAACAATAGCAAACGCGCGAAGCGGATCACGAACCGATGGGCGCAATGATTCAGCCCCACTGAGTTTGATAATCATTGAGAGGCCTCCCGGCCGCCCGATAAATCGCGTTCGTCGTCTCGCCCCCGCAGACGTCGTTCGCTCATCCGTTTTTTCTGGACATGCATTGTTGGAGCAGCAGTTGCGAAGGGGGGCTCACAAGAAAGCTCGTCGCGTCTGCCGAGGTGCCAGTCACCGACTAACTGGAGCTATCCCGCCTCGAAAGCCCAGGAATTCGACTCGTCAAACGTGACGCTCGTTCTTCGTCAAGGCCATCGCCCGGTTGAAATCGATCAATCCGGAAGACCGAGCGGCAGATTCAGAGCGG
>NZ_FCNW02000096.1 GCF_001544475.1 Caballeronia humi
GTTATCCGCCGTCTCTCTATTGATCCAGTCCTCGTCATCTACTCGCACATTACCAGTCATTATCTTTCCATAGGATGCCTAATCTATGCGAGGTTAACATAACTTCTCTTGGAGTTGTGGGTAATTGCAAGGTATGCCATGGGCCTACATAGTGCAAGCGTGCTTGCGGGCGGGCCGCTCCCAAACGGCGGGCAGTTCGTTTCCGGCGCTGGCACGATCTCCTCAAACCGCACCGGGATTAACATCACGCAGAGCACGCCGCGCGCAATCATCGACTGGCGCTCCTTCTCGATCGGCAATGAAAACAGCGTGAGCGTGAACAATGGCACCGGTGCCACGCTGAGCCGCGTGACGGGTACGGCTCGCTCGGTGATCGACGGCAGGCTCAGCGCGACGGGCAGCTTCTACCTGATAAACCCGCAAGGCGTGCTCATCGGCGCGAGTGGCGTTGTTACTACTGGCGGCCGATTTGTCGCGTCGACGCTTGATGTGGGCAACGACGCGTTCATGAGCGGCGGCTCGCTGACGCTCACCGGCTCCTGCGACGGCGTAGTGGTGAACCTCGGCAAGATCAGTTCGAGCGGCGGGGATGTATTTCTCATTTCTCGAAAGCTGACCGCAAACGACGGTTCGATCGTCGCTCCGAACGGAACAGCGGAAATGGCCACTGGCGCACAGGTCTTGTTGAAGGACTCATCGAGCGGTCCGCAGGTCTTCGTACAGGCCGGAACACGCGGGGACGTTGTGAACAAGGGTACGATTCGCGCCGTTCAGATCCACCTCGAAGCGGCGGATGGCAACGTGTTTGCGCTCGCAGGCAAGCAAGGCGAACTGCATGCAACTGGCACCGCCACCCGCGACGGCCATGTATGGCTGGTCGCCGAGCGGGGCACCGCGCACCAACATGATCTTGTCGTCGCCACGAACGCGGACGGAAGCGGCGGCACGGTTGATACAAATGCGAACGCGCTGCATCTGGATGACGCTAGGGTGAAAGCGGCACAGTGGAACCGACTTGCTGTATCGCGCGCAGACCCTGCATCGCGAGCATTTCGATCCGAATACGGTGCAGCTTTCGACGCTGCTGTCGATTAAGACCGGCGGCTGCGAGGAGGACTGCGCATACTGTCCGCAATCGGTGCATCACGATACCGGGCTGAAGGCAGACAAGCTGATGGAAGTCAATGCCGTTCTAAAGGCGGCCGAGATAGCAAAGGCGAACGGCGCGACGCGCTTTTGCATGGGCGCGGCGTGGCGCAATCCGAAGGACCGTCATCTCGAACCGATCAAGGACATGATTCGCGGCGTGAAGGCGATGGGACTCGAAACTTGTGTGACCCTCGGCATGCTGGAGGCACATCAGGCGGAGGGACTGCGCGAAGCGGGCCTCGACTATTACAACCACAATCTCGATACGTCGCCGGAGTTCTACGGGCAGATCATCTCCACGCGCACGTATCAGGACCGCCTCGACACGCTCGAACGCGTGCGCGATGTCGGTATCAATGTGTGCTGCGGCGGTATCGTCGGAATGGGTGAATCGCGGCGCGAGCGCGCGGGTCTCATCGCGCAGTTGTCCAACATGGAGCCATATCCGGAGTCGGTGCCGATCAACAACCTCGTGCAAGTCGAAGGCACGCCGCTCACCGGCACGGCGCCGCTCGATCCGTTCGAATTCGTGCGCACGATCGCTGTCGCGCGCATCACGATGCCGGGCGCGATGGTGCGTCTCTCGGCGGGACGCGAGCAGATGGATGAAGCGCTGCAGGCACTGTGCTTCGCAGCCGGCGCGAATTCGATCTTTTACGGCGACCAGTTGCTGACGACGAGCAATCCGCAAGCGGAGGCCGATCGCAAGCTGCTCGCGAGACTCGGCATTCGGGCCGACGGCTTGGACGATGTTCGTCAGAGACACGCAGCGCACAGCGCATAGCGTCGAGACCGGCCTCTGCGAGCTCTATGAGGCCGCGCTCATACCTGGGCTGCCGGAAGGCTGGGCAGACCTGACGCGCGATCCCGCGGAAACAAGGGCGCTCGGGCGGGAATGGCTTGAGGCCGGTGAACAATTGGCGATGCGCGTACCGTCCGTCGTCTGCCCGAGCGATTTCAATCTGCTCCTGAATCCCATGCATCCTGAGATGGCACGCGTCAAGGTCATAAGCGCAGAACCCTTTACGCTGGATCCGCGGCTATTCGGTCAAGCGACGCGATGAGCCAGCCGGAAATCAGATTTCTGACGGCTCCCTGAGAAAGTGGGATTTACCATCGAAATTGATGGGCATCACTTGCTTGCGTATTGTGGTCGAAGAAGCCGTAGTTAACTGCATTCGTACTCGTTTAGGAGAACTACGTAAAATGCGATAATTCCTTTTATGTAAAGTCGGAGTGGTCAGCATTGTTTGGGCGAATCCTAGCGAATCGAAACAAATGTCTCTGAAGAGGATCTCGTGCGGGTCGGAACGTTCTGCCCAATCAGAGATTTGCTCAACCGCTTCGCCGAGGCCGGGCTCGATCCCGAGTGGCCCCGCTTTGTTAAGCGGGATCTATCGGGCTTCGAGACCAGAGCTCACGCAGGGCCTGTTCGCCGCTCCAGTTCCGCCGTCGTGCGCTCCAGCTGCTGCACGATCATCGCCTCATCTGGCAACACCGTTTGGTACTCCGCCGCGAGAATCTTGTTTGGCAGGTTGTCCAATGCGTAGTGGGCTTCGGCCGCGCCTTTTTCGGCACACAGGATAAGACCGACAGGTGGATTTTCCCCGGGCTTCATCCAGTGCTCACGCGCGTAGTTCAGATAGAGATGCATCTGCCCAGCGTCCGCATAGCTGAAGCGACCGACCTTGAGATCGATGATGACCAGGCATCTCAACCGCCGATGGAAAAACACCAGATCGACCCTGAACCAGGTGTCGTCAATTCTCAGGCGGCGCTGCCGGCCGACGAACGCGAAGTCGTCGCCGAGCTCCATCAGGAAATCTGCCAGATGCTGGATCAGCGCCTCCTCAAGATCCGACTCCGAGTACTCGTCCTTGATGTCGAGAAACTCGAGTACGAACGGGTCGCGAATCGCCTCCTCGGGCGTGAGGAGATCACCCGGCTGGGCATTGGCGGCTTTTTTTAACAGCGCCGCCTTGTTGCGCGACAGTGCCAGTCGCTCGTAAAGCTGGCTACTGATCTGGCGGTCGAGCTGGCGTACCGACCAGCCTTCGCGCAACGCCTCGGTCTCATAGAATGCCCGGGCGGCCGCTGTCTTTACGGAAAGCAGGCGCACATATGCGGACCAAGGCAGGGGAAACGCCTGCGCGAGAGCGGCCGGTTCGAGCACGGCCCGCACGGGCACCCCGGAGACCGCTCGTGCCGCAGAATTTGCAGACGGTGTCGGGATAATCGGCGAGGACGAAGATTGTGCAGACAGCGTCTGCACAATCTGTTCAGCCGGCCACGCAAGATAAAAGGCTCGCATCTGAGCGAGATTACGCCAGCCGAAGCCTCGCCCAAACCGTTGCGACAGATCGGCGCCGAGTCGCCTAATCAAGGCTTCGCCGTAGGCGGCCCTGCCCTCGCCGCCCTGCTCGAATTCCACGATGCGCCGGCCAATTTCCCAGTAGGTCGCCGTCATTAACGCATTGACGCTGCGCGCGGCGGCCGCGCGCGTGGACGTAAGGACATCCGCAATATCACGGTGCAACCCCGCGTAAGCAGCCGGCGCGATGTCATTCTTCGTCACGGCGCGTTCACCGCGAAGCCTACCAGCTGCCCGGTGTTGCCTGTCGTTACGCTGTAGCCGGAGCGACCGGCGACAGCGTCGACGAGTTCCTGTCCGTTCATGCACAACCCTGTTCTGTGAGTGGAACCCGCACCCTACCGCATCAGACCGCTCGCGGGCAAACGCGAGGCCGACCCGTCAAGAACTGCCTGACCATTCGGCACCCTTGCGCTGTATCGGCCCCAATTTTAATGTTACTTATGTCAAATGCTCGACGTTTCCGAATTTGATTGCATGAAAGCGACTTTTGAATGTCTGGCCGAGTGACCGGGCGACCGGCTAAACAAGGCCAAACCCGGAAATTCGATCAAGCGGTGGACTCGGTTTTGCCTCAGTGGTTCACGGCGAAAACAACGCTCTTCCGACATCAGCTCAGGTTCGAATATTTTCCTCGCAATCTTCCCAGTACCGAAGCGGGTCGTGATGTTCTGGATAGCGTAGGTTGAGCCATGCTGCGAGCGTGGTCCAATCTGGATGGTTGGTACCGGTTCGCGCTGACCAGATCGACGACCGCTCGAGAATTCGACCGTTCCCACGATCCCGGACAAGCAAGCTGCTCTGTCCGTTCGAGCTATTTGCCTGTGACTCGATTAGATAACGTGGCAGAATCCTGAGCTCAGCATTCTTGGCCCATCCGAATAAGGCGCGGACCACACCGGATCCATCTCGTAGTTCTATGGGGCCGTTTTCCGAACGAACAGCTGTCCACCCCTCAGGAAACTCAGCGACAACCTCGTCTTTGCCTTCCCTCACCCACCTCACGCGCCAAGCCCGCGCCATCCCTTCGCGCATGCGAGACACCGACTCATAGCCCCTAGGCAACTCGATCGCCGCCGGGAGCGTGATCAGGTTATCTTTCCATAGTGTGGATTCGTCGTCGACGCGCTTGACGACATCAGACACCTCTCGCCCGAAAGGATTTTCGGGCCGGCTCGACGTTTTTGACTTCGCCGCAGGCAGCCCCTCGAAAAGCCGTTCAGCATCCTGACGCGTAAGTTTCGTCTTTCCTTTATTCATAGTCTCGTTGTGGCAAGGTTGGATCTCCTCGAACGCGCCCCTTACTTCAAAGTAATTTAGTTCGGGCGAAGATGATTGAGCACATTTGTCAATGATCTCACTATCTCATCCTCGCGATCATCGTGGCCACGAGCCGATTGACACGGTGCCGCGGGAAGCATTCGACAGTCACAGCGCGCACAGGGGATCTAACGCTCCGCTCTGATGTGTGGCTCGAAGCGATTTCACTCAGCGACGCGCCCGTGCATCGCGATCAGATTCGGAAAACATCCCGATCTCAGTCTCGCTGCCCCATCCTCTTATCTTCAAGCGGGGCCGCGCACTGAACCCGATGGCCACCGCAACCCACACTATCCCTCGTCCTCGGCGTAGGAGCGCGCCGCGGCCTCGAGCATGCGCCGTCGCTGCGCCCGGACATAGATCGGGGTCGGAACAACTCACAAGTCTACTACCTGAAATATTCAACGCGGACGCATGTTTTCCTTGTCACCAACTTGACGCCCAGCTACTATCCACTCCACGTAAACCCTGAGGAGCAGGTCGCGATGCCTGTCGCTGCACTGATTTCCCAGAGGCAAGGAACACGGAGCGCCCGGGTGCTTGCCTCGGTAGTGGCAAAACCAGTGGTCGCCATCTCAATTGGCTACTGCGCACTTTCAAACATCAGCTTCCAATCATCCTACGATGGCTCGTTCTCAATGCCTCGTGCGGCAGAGTTGGGGTTGGTCAGCGCGGCCTTCGCTGCGCAGCATCCGAACGACGCGGTTCTCTTCGAACGGGTCGGTCACGAGCTTTTCGAGTATCGCGTGAAGCGCCCGATTATCGGGTACGCAGGGATTCCGTGGCTGGTTGCGCGCCGCACGAACCTCGATTTGACCGACAAGTGCAACGGGTTCGGCGCCGATGGATGTACCCCAGGCGCGAACTCGCCGTAAAGGACGGGGATGACCCAGCCGGATTTGGCCGTCAGGCGTGCCGGTTCCCCATCCTGCACGCCGCTCCCTTTCATTAACCGGAGCGGGTGCCCTCATGGACATGCTCCGTTAGCAGGAACCTACTCCGCAGACCGGGCTGCGTCGAGGCGTGGCCGAGAATCGGCTGCACCAAATCCGTCGGCATGTCGCGCGCGATGGCCCGCGAGCGGAACGTGTGGCGGAACACGTGCGCGGAGGTGTTGGCCAGTTGGACCACGTCGTCCACGCTGAACTCGATCTCGCCGCCTTCGCACGCGGTGCCGCGCAGCCGGTCGCGGACAGACCATGACGAAGCCGCTCGACGCGCATTGCCCCGACCTCGAACGCAGGCGCGCTGTGAAGACGCTTCTCGCGGCGGGCGCCGCCGCGACCAAGCCGTGTCAGCGTGGCGTGATGCAGGTCGCGACGGCGAACCAGTCGCTCTCGGATTCGATCGACCCCGCCAAGGCCTCGCACACCGCCGACTACTTGCGCATGTTCGTCTTTTACAGCGGCCTGACGGAGTTCGACAGCGCTTTCAAGGTACAGAACGCGCTCGCGGAAGCGTTCGAAACCCGGGATCACAAGCTCTGGTCCGTCAAGCTCAGGCCGGACGTGCGTTTCCACGACGGCAAGCCGCTCACGGCGGACGACGTCGTCTTTTCGTTGTTGCGTCACAAGGATCCGGCGATGGCGTCGAAAGCGAAGACGATCGCTGATGCAATCGATTCGATCAAGGCGACCGGGCCGCTGCAAGTCGAGATCGTGCTCAACGCGCCGAACGTCGATGCCCGCCTTGCTCGCCGTGACGCACTTCGTGATCGTCGCCGCGGGGACGAAGGACTTCTCCAAGGGCAACGGCACGGGCCCGTTCGCCTGCAAGGAGTTCACGCCAGCCGGCCGCTGCGTCGGCACGCGCAATCCGAACTTTTGGGAGCTGGGGTTGCCATAACTCGATGAAGTGCAACTCGTCGGGATCGTCGACGATGCGGCGCGTCTCAACGCCCTGTTCGCGGGCGACAGCTCGTCTCGCCCGTGCCCGCCCGAGACGTCGAGCGGCTCAAGCGCGCCGGCAACTTTGGCGTGCTGGAAAGCCAGTTGGGCCTGTACACCGACCTGATCCTGCGACAAGACGCGACGCCTACCGGCAACCCCCAGTTCGTGCAGGCGATCCAATACCTGCATGATCGCGAGCGCATCCAGAAGACGCTGCTGCGCGGTTACGCGATCATCGGCGACGACCACCGGGTTCCCGAGTGGCATCGGTAGTACCTTGCGGGACTGTCGCAGCGCACCTCCGCCCTGACCGCGCGAAGTCGCTCATCAAGAAGGCTAATTTGTCGCCCTGTATGCTTCCCACGCAGGACGCAATTTCAGACTAGGCATGGGCGGGAATTCGGCAAAAGAAAGCCCGCCGAGACAGAGGCAGGGCGGGCGAACCATCACGTCGAGGAAAACGCGAAGGAGACTCACTATGTTCTAGTGGCAGCGACCCCAAAATGCAAGACCTGTGGGGCCGATAACTGTCAAATTACTGACTAAAGATGTCGTCGCTCTGATTAGTGCACTGTCGAGTCAGCCGTCATTAATGCGAGTTCCCCCGTGACTGGACTTCGCTGCCGATCCGCATTTCCAAATCCATGCCCGCGATCATCCTGGCGATCGTCTCCTGCCCTTCGTCCGTATCGCTGAACCAGTCGGCGAGCGCCGCGGCCGGGACGGTGTTTTCATCCGCCACGCGATCGAACGCAACGACGTCCAGGCCGCGCGTCACAACGACAAAGGTTGCGGCGCCAGCGCCGGCCTCCGAGTCGACATAAACAAAGTAGCGTCGATGCGGGTTCACGATAAAAAACGCGTCGATCATGCCTCTCAATTCATACCCTTCCACGCGCCCGTCTCCTAGGTTCAGCTGAAACCGGCGGCAAGCCGGCCCATGCTTATCGGCACGAGCGGCGCGAACTTTATGGTCGGCAGGTCAGCGCAGCTGAACGCGCACGCCCGTCTGGGCGGCCCGGTCGTTTGGAATTTCGTCGATTAGCAGGCGGCGAACACGCGGACCTGCGCGTTGATGGGCGCCGTGCCGTCGTTATGCAACGTCAGCGCGGCCACGGGGCGCTCGGCGGAGAGGTCCAGGCGGACGGGCGAGACCTGCAGGGCGGCCGCATCGGCGAACCGGGCGGGCACGGCGCGATCAACCCCGCGCTCAAAACGATCGCTGCACGAGGTAAAAGCTTGCCGGCGAGCCGTCGAGCGTCTCGTTGGAACCGCGCACGGGCGCGCTCGAGCCCCCAGCACGCATATTGCGAGAGCAGCTAAAACTGAGCAATGAAGAAAAATGACGATGCACCGCGTCTTCGCACGCAAGAAAAAACCGCCGCGCGAGCGCCTGAACTGGCTGCTCGTTGCCATCGCATCGGGCAGGTACGGCCACAAGGTCACGACCACAACCCCGACATTCCTCGCTGACTATGTCGCGGCCGTAAATGGGACGATCACGGCAAGTGAAAGCGGGCCGCGCTGCATGACGCTGGGTCAAGACCTCGCGGAGCTCGTCGCGCGCGGCCACCTGACCCGTGAAAGAGCCAAGTCACCTGAGCGAGGAGCTACGTCGGCCTTCCACTATGGATTGACCTCGGCCGGCGAGACACATGCGGCTATCGCTGCGCAAGAAAAAGACTACCTCTAAGTCGCCAGCCGCCGCGCGCGACCACGCAAGAAAGCTCGTCTTAAACGTCGGCAAATATTACATGTCGCTTTGGGACCTTATGCCTTTCGCATTGATTTAAATGACGAAGAACCGGTTTAACATTTGCCCGGTAGCGCAATTTTTTGTGCAAATGCATAATCTTCGATAGATAATAAAATATGATGAGAGAGGGCCATGACCGGGGAATTACGCGACCTATGGTATGTAGGTCATGAAATGCCAACCAACTTGCAGTCCGCACTGGAAGCGCGTCGATGGTCCATCGACGTGGTTCGACTCGACAGCCGTTGCGACACCCCCAGCCGATCTGAGCGCGCCGGCGCGGGCATAGTTGATTTTTCAGGCATTCGACTTCCGCAGGATTTGCCTGTTGTCGAACAGTGGCTCGCCAACTCGCGCCTGGGATGGGTGGCAGTTGGCTTTCCGGATCAGCTCAACGACGCCATGGTGCGCCGGCTGATCCGCAACTACTGCTTCGATTATGTAACGCTACCGATTGCCAACGAGCGAATCGTCGATGCTGTCGGCCATGCGCACGGCATGGTGTCGTTACACGATGAAGCCTCAGACGGCAAGCGAGCGGACGGGGAAAACAATACAGCAGGAATGGTCGGCTCTTGTGAGGCGATGCTCGGCCTCTTCCGCTTAATCCGGAAAGTCGCGATGACCGATGCGCCCGTTTTTATTTCAGGCGAGTCGGGAACCGGCAAGGAACTGACCGCCGCCGCAATTCACGAACGCTCGACGCGGCGCGATCAGCCGTTCGTTGCGATTAACTGCGGCGCGATTCCGGCGCATCTGCTGCAATCGGAACTATTCGGCTACGAGCGCGGTGCTTTCACCGGCGCGAACCAGCGCAAGATCGGCCGAGTTGAGGCAGCAAATGGCGGCACGCTCTTTCTCGACGAGATTGGAGACTTGCCGCTCGAGAGCCAGGCGAGCCTGCTGCGCTTCCTCCAGGAACGCAAGGTCGAACGCCTCGGCGGCCATGGCTCGACGCCGGTCGACGTGCGTATCATTTCTGCGACCCACGTCGACATGCAGACGGCAATGATCGAAGGCCGCTTTCGCGCCGACCTGTATCACCGCCTATGTGTGTTGCAAGTCAATGAGCCGCCGCTCAGAGAGCGCGGCAGGGACATCGAATTGCTCGCCAAGCACATGCTCGAGCGCTTCAAGAAGGACGCGCGCCGGCGGCTGCGCGGCTTCTCCCCGTGCGCAATCGCCGCGCTCCACACTTATGAATGGCCCGGCAACGTGCGTGAACTGATCAACCGCGTGCGCCGCGCGATCGTGATGTCTGACGGGCGCCAGATTACCGCCCGCGATCTGGAACTCGAGGAACACGTCGAGGTTGCACCGATGACACTTGAGCAAGCGCGTGAAGTGGCGGAACGGCAAGCGATCCAAATGGCTCTACTGCGTCACCGCGGCCGTCTCGGGGACGCAGCGCACGAACTTGGCATCTCGCGCGTGACGCTCTACCGCTTGTTGAGCGCACATGGACTGCGCTCGGAAACGCTCGATGATCGGGGTGCCCTTTCATCCTCAGCGCGTTCGGCCCCTTGAAACACGCAGATGCGTAATGACACGCGCGTGAGTCTACGGCCCGCGTCGGGTAGCCGACCAACTAGCGCGTCGGGCAATTTCAAAAGAAGCCGTAGTGAGTAAAGAACCTAACACAAGATGACGGGAGTGAACGATTCGCGGTTCAGGTTTTTTCAGTCGACGGGAATTGGGCTTGGGCATACTGGATCAGCGGGCTTGATTAATATCGCGAAAGCGATCCTCGCTTTTCGTCAAGTGAAAGCGCCTTCGCCAATGGAAAGCGGGACGCCGAGGAGCATATCCGTATTTCATGTCTGGCACTTGCCTCCCCAATTCATCTTTCCAGTGAACCGTGACTCATTTCGGGAAAAATTTCCGTCGCGCTCGATCGGGAAGCCGTGCTTCTCAGTCGCCTCGAGCGTGCTACGGATGCACGCCTCTGGCTGCTACACGACGTTCGGCATGAATGATCGACAGCAGCCCTTCCATCGTCAGCGCGGTGGCCTGGGCGATCGCCGTCGTGCGGCAGCGCTGGTCGAAGTGATAGCGATTGGTTCATCGACTCGCGCAAGCACCGACCCCGCGGATTCGCCACTCAGGCCGCGCACCCGCCGCGCGTACCGAATCGATCTGCAGGACTTCATGAGTTTCGCCGGCATCGCGCGGCCGGACGAGTTTCGCCTCGTCACCCGCGCGCACGTGCTGGCGTGGCGCAACACGCTCGAAGAGCGGGCTCTATCGGGCGCGACGATCCGGCGCAAGCTCGCCGCGCTCTCATCGCTGTTCGAATATCTGTGCGAAAAGAACGCGGTCGCTTCCAACCCCGTGAGATGGGCGAGGCGGCCGACGGTCGACGGCAACGAAGGCAAGACGCCGGCGATCGGCGATCGCCAGGCGCGGGCGCTGCTCGAGCGCCGGACCCGTCGACCCCTAAGGGCAAGCGCGATCGCGCGTTGCTCTCGGTGCTGCTCTATCACTGCCTGCGCCGCGAGGAGCTGTGCTTGTTGAAAGTGAAGGATCTGCACGACCGGCGCGGCGTGTCACATTTGAGGGTCCACGGCAAGGGCAAAAAGCTACGCTATCTACCGCTGTACCCGGACAGCGCCGCAAAAATTCATCTCTATTTGGAAGTCGCCGGCCACCGCGACGCACCGGACGCCCCGCTCTTCCA
>NZ_FCNW02000097.1 GCF_001544475.1 Caballeronia humi
ATCGGCGAGATGTTGTCGAAGTATTCGCCGCCTAGCGGCGCAACCCACTCGCCGCCGATGAAATTGCCGTATTGCTTTTTATAAGGGAACTCGATATTCAGAAACTGCATTTCTGCATGATTCATGTGCGTGCTCCTCGCGTCTCCTGACGACCAGAGTTGGCACTTCAATGCCTTCCTCTGATCCCATGCTGTGGGACCGCCAACGCGAAACCCGACCCGCTAGCGGTGCTCGACGCAGCGAAAACTCCAGCGATCGACGCGATGCAGCATTCGAAACCAGGCTGAACCGCTCCGGCGCACGGAGGTTCCACGATGGCGTCGCCCTCAAGCATACGCTATATTTTTACGGATATATCGGCACGCCAAAGGCCATGGGTCAACGCGCCGCGGGCGTTTGCCCGTCACAAGAAAAACCGGCCCAGGTTCGCACCGCGCAACTCGCTCGGAGATGGTGCGAACATGGCCGACACCTGGAACCGTAGATGTTCATTCGTCAACTCGACTACCTCGTCACCCTTGCGCGCGAAGAGCATTTCGCGCGCGCGGCGGACATCTGCAACGTCTCGCAGCCGGCACTTTCATCGGCGATCAGAAGCCTCGAAGCCGAACTAGGCCTCACGATCGTCAAGCGCGGTCGCCGCTTCTTGGGCTTCACCGAAGACGGCGAACGCGTTCTCGGTTGGGCGCGTCAGACGCTGGCGACGCTCGAGCACATGCGCCAGGACGCGTCCGCAGCACAGGTTCGACTGAGCGGCACCATTCGAATCGGCGTGATCCCTACGACGATGCCTGTCGTCTCGCTGCTATCGAGCGCATGCCGGCGCGCGCATCCAGCGATTCGCTATTCGTTGCACTCGCTCAGTTCCGACGCCATCCTGCGCCAGCTCGACGACTTCGAACTCGACATCGGCTTCACCTACCTCGACGACCGTGTGCAGGCCGGCTTCGAAGTCCTCTCTCTGTATCGTGAGCGGTACATTCTGCTGTCGCCGCCAGACGCGACGCAAGGCGCCGACGCGGGCATCGACCGATGGGACGCCATAGGCAAGCTGCCGTTCTGCCTTTTGAACAGCGCAATGCAAAACCGACAGGTGATCAACGCGGCCTTCAGGAGAGCAGGGATTCAACCGATGGTCATCGTCGAAACCGATTCGATCCTCGACCTGTATTCGCATGTTCAGCATGCGGGCTTGCACAGCGTGCTTCCTCATAGTCTCCTGAGCGTTTTGGAAGCCAGCCGCGCGACGCTGCTCTTGCCGGAACTCACGCGCGACATCGGCCTCGTGACGCGCAACGCCGCCGCCATGCCACCGATCGTCGCGGCGATGTGGGAAGCAGCCGCCGAACTCGACTTGCAGCGTCATTTCGATTCACTGCTGCCGATTCCCGCAGCATCGAACCAATCGCGCCCTCGCATACGCAAGCCGAAGACAGGCACGACTTCATAACCTGCGCTTATCAAAGGATTCGATCAAACGATTGGACTCGTCACGCTCGCTCCACGAAACTGGATTCGTCGGTCGCATGCACATGCGCGAAACCGATCAAGCGGCAAAGGCGTTCAAAGCCGTTCCATATCCCATCAAAGTGGAGTGAGACAATCGTGGCCAAAGTTCTTTGTGTTCTGTATGACGATCCCGTCGATGGCATGCCCAGCAAGTACGCACGCGATGATGTCCCCGTCATCACGAAGTATCACGACGGTCAAACCGCGCCCACGCCGGACGCGATCGACTTCACGCCGGGCGAGTTGCTCGGCAGCGTATCCGGCGAACTCGGCCTGCGGAAATATCTGGAATCGCAAGGCCACACGCTCGTCGTGACATCGGACAAGGACGGCTCCGGTTCCGTTTTCGAGCGCGAACTAGCGGATGCCGAAGTTGTCATCTCACAGCCCTTCTGGCCCGCGTATCTCACGGCCGAACGCATCGCAAAGGCGCCGAAGCTGAAGCTCGCGCTGACCGCGGGCATCGGCTCGGACCACGTCGATCTGCAAGCGGCTATCGAACGCGGCATCACTGTCGCCGAAGTGACGTACTGCAACAGCATCAGCGTGGCGGAACACGTCGTCATGATGATCCTCTCGCTCGTACGCAACTATCTGCCGTCGCATGAATGGGTCAGGAAAGGGGGCTGGAATATCGCTGATTGCGTGGCGCGTGCGTACGACGTCGAGGGCATGAATGTGGGCACCGTCGCGGCCGGCCGGATCGGCGCCGCGGTGCTGCGCAGGCTCAAGCCCTTTGACGTCAAACTGCATTACACCGACCGCCATCGTCTGCCGGAGCATGTCGAACGCGAACTCGGCGCGACGTGGCATCCGGATGTCGAGTCGATGGCGAAGGTGTGCGACGTCGTAACGATCAACTGTCCGCTGCATCCGGAAACGGAGAACCTCTTCGACGAGCGCATGATCTCGAAGATGAAGCGCGGCGCGTATATCGTGAACACAGCGCGCGGCAAGATCGTCGATCGCGATGCCATCGTGCGCGCGCTCGAAAACGGACAGCTCGCGGGCTATGCCGGCGATGTATGGTTCCCGCAGCCCGCACCGCGCGATCATCCGTGGCGCACGATGCCGCATCAGGGCATGACGCCGCACACGTCGGGCACGACGCTGTCCGCGCAGGCACGCTACGCGGCAGGCACGCGTGAGATCCTCGAATGCTGGTTCGGCAAGAAGCCGATCCGCGACGAATATCTGATCGTGGACGGTGGTCGCCTGGCGGGTGTCGGCGCTCACTCGTATTCGGCAGGCAACGCAACCGAGGGCTCGGAGGAGGCAAGCCGGTTCAAGGTGGCGTAACGGGTTCAAAGCGCTCTCAACCGGCGTGCATCCGCACGCCGGTATCGACTCATTCGAACACTCATGCATCGAATCGTCCGTCAGATCGAAACGAACTGATTGCCACCGCGCGCATGCCGCAAAGCATGCTGTGCGGCTCTGCAGGCGGTGCGTTGGCCATCGCCACGCCGTTCAATCGCGTGATGCGCCTGTCGAAGCCCGCGCCTCGCGAAGTGCTCGTCCCACCTGATGCTAGCCCATAGTCGTCCGTCGATCTTTGACATATCGAATAGCGCATGATCCACGGTATACGGGGCTTTGGCGGACGTCCCGTCAGGGGCGCACATTGACCGTCGAAATATACGTCCGTATATTTCGATGTAGATTGGCTAAAACGATAAATATACCCGCCTAAAAAATGCGATTCCCCCGAGCGACAGGTCCCAAGCGCAATGTCCAAGCTAAGCATCGACTCTCACATGATCAGAGTCCTCCATACGCTGCTTACAGAATCGAGCGTATCGCGCGCGGCCACGCAACTCGGGCAGTCTCAGCCCACGGTCAGCATCGCGCTGCGCAGGCTGCGCGAACTCACTGGCGATCCGTTGCTCGTGCGAAGCGGAAGCCGCATGGTGCCGACGAGTCACGCGTTGACGCTCATCGAACCTGCCGCGCAGGCGCTGAGCAGCATCGACGCGATCCTCCATCCGAACACAGCATTCGATCCCGCTTCAAGCACACGAACCTTCCGGATCGGCTCGCCGGATTATCTCGACGTGTTCTTCGTGCCTGCGGTGATTGACGCGTTCCACAGGGAAGCGCCCGGCGCCAAGCTCGAATTCAAGCATCTGATGATGGTCGATGGTGGCTATGAAAACGGCCTGGAAACAGGGCTTCTGGATCTGGTCATCGGCAACTGGCGGACGCCGCCGGAGCATCTGCATCTGCAGCCGCTTTGTCGGGACGAACTCGTCTGCCTGATGCGCACCGGGCATCCGGTGAAGACGGGCGCATTGACGAAGGATGCTTACGAGCAGGCGGAGCATCTCGCCGTGACGACCTACAACACGACCGCGTGGGGCACCATCGATGTCGAACTCGCGCGCAATGGTCTCACGCGCACAGTGACTACCACGCTGCCCTACTTCGGCATGGCGCCTTATGTGCTCGTCCGCTCCGATCTGCTATTCACGACGACGCGCGCTTTGGCCTCACACTATGCGCGGTTGCTCCCCCTGCGCATCGAGCCGATTCCCGGTGGCGCGCCAGCGCTTACGTACTATCAGCTTTGGCATGAACGCGCGCATCGAAGCGTTGCGTCTGTGTGGCTGCGTCGGCTCGTGGCGAGCGTCGCACAAACGCTTGTCGCTTAAGATAAAAAAGCGCCGCAAGCAAAACTTGCGGCGCCAATGCGATCGTCTCATGCATATCCGGGCGACAGTCCCTGCACGCTGCCGGACGACCGCGACGCGGGTCGGTCAGGGGGAAGCTGCGTTGTTATCGTTATTGAACGCGAGTCATTGCCTTCAAGAGTTCTGCTTTACCCTGGGTCGCGGGGCCTAACAATGCGAAGCCAGTAGTTCTCCCGTCGACGGAGCTTTCGCACACCGCCCTCAGACCATCGAGAGAGCCGTCATAGAGCCACGCACCCGCTTCGGCCGGCGGAACGATAACCGTCGGCGAGGCGGGTGCTTTGACCGTGATCGGCATGACAGGGAAATCGACACGCGCCGGATCGCCGCTCAATGTTCGTGCAAGCGCGCGTGCCGCATGCATGATCGGCAACACGTACGGCTGCACCTTGCCTTCGAACGCAGCGCAATCTCCTAGTGCGTAGATATCGGGTTCGCTCGTTCGACACCAGGCGTCCGTGCGAATCCCGTTCTCGATCGCCAGACCCGCAGCCGATGCAAGCGCAGTCCGCGGAACCAGACCGATCGCCGATACGACGAGGTCCGCCGACAATGCTTCGCCATCGGCGAACAGCAGTCTAAATCCATCGGAGGATCTTTCTACGGACGTCACGTTGCGGCGTAGATGCAAGCGGATCCCGTGCCGGTTCAACGCGCTAGCGAAGGTCGCACCTGCACGTTCGGGCAACAGGCGAGAAAGCGGCGTGCCGGCCGGGTCGATCAGCGTCACCTGGAAGTCCGCGAGCGCGAGGTCGTTCGCAAACTCGCAGCCGATCAAACCCGCGCCAAGTATTGCGACCGAATGCACCTGTTGAAGACGCTCCCTGAAGCGCGCGTAATCGTCGAGGCTGTTGACAGATAGCACTTCGTCAGCACCATCGCCCGCAAGCGGAACGCGCCGTGCTTCCGCACCGAGCGCAAGAACCAGCTTTCCGTAACGCAAAGGCGCGCCGTTCACGATCACCTCGTGCGCATCCGGCAAGATGCGCTCGACCTTTCGGTGCACGACGATGCTCGCATTCAATTGCGCGCTCATCGCGGCAGCGTCGAAATTGGCGAGATCCTTCGGATGCTTCTTCATCGCGAGCGCATTCGACAGCGCGGGCTTCGAATAAGAGCAGCCATTGTCCTCACTGATCAAAACGATCGGCACCTTGGCGTCGAGCTTGCGCAATTCGCGCGCGACGGTATAGCCAGCCATGCCGGTTCCCACAATGACCACCGGCAAATCGATATCGGATGTCATGCCGTCACCACTTGCATTTCAAAGTCCTGTTTGCCTGTGCCGCAATCGGGGCAGATCCAGTTTTCCGGAACATCTTCCCAACGCGTGCCCGCCACGATGCCCTCGCCGGGCAAACCGAGGGCTTCTTCGTAGCGAAAGCCACAGATCACGCATTCCCAGATTTTCATGATGTTTCTCCGCGTGAGATCAGCGCACGTACGCCTGGCCGAGACCGATCTCGGCAAGCGCCCGTCGATAAGCACCCGACGAACGGTCCGCGAGAATCGGCGCTTCCGCACTTCGGTCGATCGGCAGGTCTTCCGGGCACTGCAATTCGACGATTGCGCGATCTTCTTCGAATACCTGGCGATTGAACGCATAGACGTCATCGAGCGGAAGATCCTTATCGAAGTTTCTCGCGATCGGCACGAAGAGGCGCGTCATGCGCGCGGACACCGGGCTCGCCGCGTTCAGGATCGCGAGCCGTCCGCCCTCGGGGAAGTCCACCGTCAAGCGCGCGAAGAAAGGCACGTCCACCTCGAACACGCGGCGCCAAAGGTATCCTTCCGGCGCGCGATGCTGCATCGACTTCGGGAAGTTGCTGACGGTGCTCACATACTCAGCGCTCATCCCGCGCTCGCGACGTTCCACCGAGTATTGCGGCACCACCTGGTTGTGCCGATCCGCAAAGCTATCGTGGTGAATCCATGCGAAGTGTGCAACGTCGATGAAGCCTTCCGTCTGCCGTCCCGCTGATGCCTTGATGTCGATCGATGGCGGCAGGATTTGCTGGAAGCCTTCGGTATCCCAGGCCGGGAAATCGGGCAACGGCTGCGTGCCACCGCCCAAGCTCACCCAGATCAATCCATACGCTTCGCGGGTCGCATAGGTGCTCAGGCGCAGGCGCTCGGGAATCGGGCCGTCCGATTGCGATGGAATGTGGTTGCACTTGCCGTCGGAACCGTACCTGAGTCCGTGATAAGGGCACACGATGCTGCCGTCCTCGACCCAACCCTGACTCAGCGGCGCACCGCGATGCGGGCAGACGTCGCGCGCTGCGACGAGCTCGCCATTCGAACGAAAAACGACGAGCGGTTCATCGAGCAGCTTCACGCTGAGTGGCTTGTCCGCGACATCCGATGCGAACGCGACGGGGTGCCAGTATTGGCTGAGGATTTCCCAGTCGCGTGCATCGAAGGTGCAGTTGCGGGGCAAGTGGGGGGCGCGCTGAAACGTCAGCGGCGCCGTATTAGGGGTCGCCATTTCCTCGTCTCCAGAAGCTGATGTGGGGTGACAGCAGCCGTGTTCGTCGTCGACTGCGTGGAAATGACAATAGCGGGATGCGGGGCGCCGCCCAATCCTCCGGCCGACATTGAGTCTATGTTCGCGACGTAATGCGTCTTCTTCCTTGCCTGCTGGCAGACGGGTCGTCCCCGATACGCGCAAGCATTGCCGCAACGAAGCGCTCCGTCAAAGGCGGCAGCGTCCGCCCGCGCTTCTTGATCAGCGCAATCGGACGGACGAACGCGGCATCGTCGATGGGGCGAACGACGAGCCCGGGTTCCGCCAGCACCTCGCGCGCCGTGCCGGGAAGGATCGTCACGCCGAGGCCGCCGCGCACCATCGCGACCGCGGTCATCATGTACGTCGGCTCGCACGCGATCACCGGCGCGCACGGCGCGTGCGCGAGCGCCGCATCGACCACCGCGCGCACGCTCGTGCCTTGCGCGGTCAAAACGAGCGGCACGCGGGCAAGATCTTCGAGTCCGATGCGTCGCCGACGCGCAAGCGGATGGGCCTTCGGACACACCGCAACGAGCCGATCGACGCCCGTATAGAGCACATCGAATGCGTCCTCAGGAAGTTCGCCTCCCGTGAGACCGATATCCACGTCCTCGTTGCGCACGAGCGCGTTCACCGTGCTCGCGACCACGTCGCGAATCTGAAATCCCGCACTCGGCACCGCCTTCTTCAGGTCCTGAATGAGGTCCGGCAAGAGGCTCGCCGCGAAGGTCGGCAGGCACGCGACGCGCACCGTGCCGCTCGAACCATTGGCGAGTGAGCGGGCATCGGCGAGCACCTGCTCCATGTCGTGCAGCGACTTCTGCAGCACCGGCAGCAGCTCGCGGCCCGCCGGCGTCAGCGCGACGTTACGGCTGTTGCGATCGAACAGCCGCACGCCAACCGTTTCCTCCAGCCGCCGAATCTGCACGGTGAGCGCCGGCTGCGACAAATGCAGCCGCGTGGCCGCACGCGTGAAGCTGCCTGTCTGTGCAACGGCGACGAACGCCCGAATGTCGCGGAGGCTCAGATCCATTACGTTCCTTGAATGCTGCGATCAAATCATTTCAATTGATCTATCGCTGGTAACAAATTACGCTGAACCACACTAAAAGACAAATCCGGAGACAAAGCCATGCTGCCACTATTGGGGCTCGCCACCATCGTCGTGCTGCTCGCGGCGATCCTTTCAAAACGCATGTCGCCGCTCGTCGCGCTGATCATCGTGCCGATCGCCGCGTCGCTGATCGGCGGCTTCGGGCTGCAGACGAGCAAGTTCGTCATCGATGGCCTCAAGAGCCTTGCGCCCGTCGTCGGCATGTTCGTGTTCGCGATCCTCTACTTCGGCACGATCACCGACGCCGGCACGCTCGACCCGATCATCGACCGCATCCTGAAAGCAGTCGGCACGAAACCGACGCGCATCGTGATGGGCACGACGCTCCTCGCGCTCCTGATCCATCTCGACGGCTCGGGCGCCGTGTGCTTCCTCGTGACGATCCCCGCGATGCTGCCGCTCTACGATCGCCTGAACATGGACCGGCGCGTGCTGGCCGCGGCCGTATCGATGGCGGCGGGCATCAACTTCCTGCCGTGGACGGGGCCGATGATCCGCGCGTCGGCGTCGCTGCATCTGCCGATTTCGTCGCTCTTCAATCCGCTGATTCCGGTGCAGGTGATCGGTCTCGTGTTCGTATTCGGCATGGCGTACTGGCTCGGACGCCGCGAAGAAAAGCGCCTCGGATACGCGCACGCAGATGGTTCGATCCCGATGCCCAAACGTGAACTCACGCCGGAAGAGCAGGCACTGCGCCGCCCGAAGCTCTTCTGGTTCAACATCGTCCTCACGCTGATCGTGCTCGGCACGATGGTGGCGATGGGCGAGAAGATCCCGCCCGCCATCATGTTCATGGTGGGCCTGTGCGTCGCGTTGATGGTGAACTATCCGAACGTTGACATGCAGCGCAAGCGCATCGATGCCCATGCGCGCGCCGCGCTGATGATGGCCGGCATCCTGCTCGCGGCAGGCGTCTTTACAGGCGTGCTGCAAGGCAGCGGCATGCTCAAGGCGATGGCGCAGGCGGCGGTCGGCTTCGTGCCGCCCGCGATGGCTAGCCACATCCCCGTAGTGCTCGGGCTCGTGTCGATGCCGCTCAGCATGCTGTTCGATCCCGATTCGTTCTACTTCGGCGTGTTGCCGGTGGTCGCGGAAGTGGCCGGGCAACTTGGCGTGCCCGCCGTGCAGGTCGGACAGGCGGCGCTGCTCGGGCAGATGACGACGGGCTTCCCGGTCAGCCCGCTCACGCCCGCGACGTTCCTCGTAGTCGGCCTGTGCGGCATCGACCTCGCCGACCATCAGAAATTCACGTTCCCGCTGCTGTTCGGCGCATCGATCGTCATGACGATCGCGTGCGTCCTGCTCGGCGTTTTCCCTTTGTGAGGGTGCGAGCCACATCATGGACACTAACGCGATGACTGCAACTCAAAACGCACGCTGCGTGCGCATCGGCGCGGGCGCCGGCTATTCGGGCGACCGGATCGAACCAGCGGTCGAACTGGCCGAGCACGGCGCGCTCGACTATCTGGTATTCGAGTGCCTCGCCGAGCGCACGATCGCAATTGCACAACAGACGCGGCGCAATCATCCGGACCTCGGCTATGACCCGCTGCTCGAAGCGCGCATGACGGCCGTGCTGCCGATTGCCGCTAAGAACGGCGTGCGGATCATCTCCAACATGGGCGCGGCCAATCCGATAGCTGCCGCGCGCAAGACGGCGGAGATCGCGCGATCGTTGGGCATCGATGGGCTAAAGATCGCCGCCGTTACCGGCGACGACGTGCTCGGCGTCGTAAAGCAAGGCAACTTTACGTTCGAGGAATCAGGCGATAGCGTCGCGTCATATGGCGAGCGGATCGTATCGGCGAATGCTTATCTAGGTGCGTCACCGATCGTCGAGGCGCTTGCGGCCGGCGCGGACATCGTGCTCACAGGTCGCGTCGCGGACCCCTCGCTTTTTACCGCGCCGCTGATCCATGAATTCGGCTGGAGCATGGACGACTGGAACACGCTTGGACAAGCGACCGTCGTCGGGCATCTGCTCGAATGCGCGGGACAGGTGACGGGCGGCTACTTCGCCGACCCCGGTTACAAGGACGTCTCGAATCTCGCGCGGCTCGGATTCCCGATCGGCGAAGTGAGCGCGGACGGTTCGGTCGTCATCACGAAAGTGCCGCACGCGGGCGGCCGCGTGACCGAGGCGACATGCAAGGAACAACTGCTCTACGAGATCCACGATCCGCGGCGTTATCTGCAACCCGACGTCGTTGCCGATTTCACGCGCGTTCGCGTGGCAGAGGAAGCGCCCGACCGCGTGCGCGTGACGGGTGGCTTCGGTACGCCGCGAACGGATACGCTGAAGGTATCGGTGGCGTATGTGGACGGTTTTATCGGCGAGGGGCAGATTTCTTATGGCGGGCCGGGCGCGCTCGCGCGGGGGCGCCTTGCGCTCGATATCGTACGCGAGCGGCTAAGCCTGACCTGTGTGGAGACGAGCGAACTGCGCTTCGATCTGATCGGCGTCGATTCGCTTCATGGCGAGCAAGCCGGCGCGCGCGGTGGCGAGCCTTATGAGGTACGTGTGCGCGTAGCGGGACGCACGGCGTCTGCGGCTCAAGCGGCGCGCATCGGCAATGAGGTGGAGACGCTTTATACCAACGGACCCGCAGGCGGCGGCGGCGTGACCAAGACCGTGCGTGAAGTGCTCGCGGTGCAATCGATTCTGCTGCCACGCACGCAGACGAATCCCATGTTCGAATTCGTGGAGGCTTGAAATGAAACTGAGAGAACTTGCCCACTCGCGAACCGGCGACAAGGGCAATACGCTGAACGTATCCGTCATTTGTCACGACGCGCGGCATTATGAGCATCTGCGGCAGACGCTGTCGGCGGATCGCGTGAAGGCGCATCTGGGCGACGTCGTGCGCGGGGAAGTCGTGCGCTATGAACTGCCTGAGCTGGCCGCTTTTAATTTCGTGCTCGGACGAGCGCTTGGAGGTGGCGTGACGCGTTCACTCGCGCTCGATGCGCACGGCAAATCGCTAAGCTCTGCGTTGATGGATATCGATGTGTAGAGCGCGGCGGCAGGATGGCCGCCGCTAAAACTCAGACAGCCCGCCGCACCATCAATTCCTTGATCTTGCCGATCGCCTTCGTGGGATTGAGCCCCTTCGGGCATACG
>NZ_FCNW02000098.1 GCF_001544475.1 Caballeronia humi
TTGCCCGCCAGCGGCAGGCGATACTTCGCGAGTTGACCGATCCCGATGTTACGGAACTCGGGCCTTGGTTTTTTTACAGCTTCAGCCACGGCAGACCCCTTCTCTCTTCGATTGAGACGAACACGGCACCCCGCCGCCCCGCTCGTCGAGCGTGGCGCTTCCTATCAATGCATTCGGGGCGTGTTATAGGCGCGCAGTCTGCGCGATAGCGGTATTTTGTCGCGTAGTTGATATACTGTCCAATATCTATCGTGTCTTTCTGAAATAGGTTTTACAGATATCGCATGGAACTGCGCCATATTCGCTATTTTCTGGCCGTCGCGGAGGAGCAGAACGTGACGCGCGCAGCCGAACGGCTTGGTATCGGCCAGCCGCCGCTCAGCCAGCAGATTCATGCACTCGAAGACGAGATCGGTGTGCGCCTCTTTCGTCGCACCGGGCATGGCGTGGTGCTGACGGAGGCAGGCGAGGTTTTCGTCGTCGACGCGAAGCGAATCCTCGCCGACACCCGGCTCGCCGTCGAAAAAGCACAAAGCGCGGGTCGCGGCGAGATCGGGCAACTCAATATCGGCTTCACGGGATCGGCCGCGTTCAATCCGGTCGTATCGAGGCTAATACGCACGTATCGGCAGGCTTTTCCGAATGTGACGCTCACGCTCGCCGAAGGCAACACGGCACAACTGCTCGCGTATCTCGACGACGGGCGCGTCGATGTCGCGTTCATTCGGCTCGGCAGTCAATCGCCTGCGGGCGTGCAGTTCCATCACATCGCGATCGAGCCGATGAGAGTCGTGTTGCCCGCCACGCATCGGCTGGCCAGGAAGCGCAAGGTCGATCTGTCGGAACTCGCGGACGATCCGTTCGTCCTGCTTCCGCGCGAGGCAAGCCCCACGCTGCACGACGTGATCGTCGGCGCGTGCAGCGATGCCGGATTCACGCCGATCGCCGGGCAGCAGGCGCCGCAGTTGTCGTCGGTCGTGAATCTGGTCGCGGCGGAGTTCGGCGTCTCGCTCGTTCCCGCGTCCGTATGCCAGATTCAGGTGGAAGGCGTCGTCTATCACGATGTGGCCGGCAAGGGGATTTCGATCCGGCTCGCGCTGGCATCGCGGATCGAAGCGACGCCGGCAAAGACGGCCAACTTTCTCGAAACGGCTCGTCAGTTCACTTCGTCGATGCAGTGAGCGCGGGTTCACTGCTCGAATCCCTCTCCGGCCGCCGATACCATCGTATTGAACAGATTCACGCCGCTCTGTTCAAGCTTCGCGCAGGGGAACTGCGGCTCTCCGCATTCGAACCGCGCGGACAGTTCATAGGAGCCGTCGGTCAACAGTCGCTTGAGGACGACGCCATGCATCGTCGTTCTTTCGCCTTCCAGACGAGGCGACGTGACGATCGAA
Source organism: Caballeronia humi (assembly GCF_001544475.1). Classification (GTDB taxonomy): domain Bacteria; phylum Pseudomonadota; class Gammaproteobacteria; order Burkholderiales; family Burkholderiaceae; genus Caballeronia; species Caballeronia humi. The sequence continues at coordinate 1,398 of NZ_FCNW02000098.1, forward strand.
TCCGGCAGTACTTGCGTGACCTGCATTCGCCCGACGCGGGGCAGCCACTCCTGAGCCGCCGTCCACATCACATCGCATTGTTTCGCGTTATGGCATACCGGCGCGGGAATCGAAACGACGGGTTCAGCGGGTGTGGTGAGGCAACCCGTCTCCAGAAAGACGCTGACGATGGCAAGAACGATCGCTTTCATGCCTGCTCTCCCAAGTTGAATTCCGCTACTGATTCACGATCTGCGAATCCGGCACGCGCTGCCAGCCTGCGCCCGGGTCGTAGCGACGCACGCGCGCCGCTTCGCTCGCCGTCTGCGGCCCGAAGTTGCGCTGATAGACCTTTCCGTCGTTCCCTCCGATGAACGTCATCACGCCGGTCTGTCCGTACTTCGCCGGCCACGCGATCACCGCGTAACCGCCGCGCATCGCAGCGCCTTCGAGGTAGTTACGCGTGCCGCCGGGCGCGTCGGGACCCTGTGCGGTCAGGATGCGGTATCGATAGCCGTGGTACGCCTCGTCGGGCGGTGCGTTCGGGTCCATCGTCGATGCCAGATCGCCCAGCGGACTTTCGGGCTCGCCTTCGGCCGCTGGCCAGTACAGGCCGTCCTGTTTGCCGGGATGGCTGATGAAGCGCTGCGCGTACACCGTCTCGCCCTTGGCCGTGGCGAAGTCGCGCTGCGCGTCGCCGATGGCGAGCACCGTCTGGATCGCCGCCAGTTCGTTGCGGCCGATGCGTCGCAATGCCACTTCGTTGCGCGCCTGATGGATGTTGAACTGCCAGCCCGCCGCCGTCCGCTCGATGGGGACGGGCAGCGTCCAGCCTTCGTCGCCCGCCTGGAGATGCGCCGTACCCATGCCATCGTCGACGATCTCGTGATGCTTCGCGTACGCGGCGAGGAAGGCGTAGACGTCGTCCATGTCGATCGTGCCGATCGGGATGAACTGCTTGTAGTCGGCGCCGAGGACTTTGCGCAGGGCGTCCTTGTCGTAGGTCGCGAGCGCCTGTTGCAGCGCGTCAGCGGCTGCTGCGGGGGTCGGATAGACGGCTTGGGCGCTGGCCTGAACTGATGTCAGCAAAATCACTCCTATCAGGACGAGACCACCGACGACACTTGACGCACGCGGCCATGCCGCCGTGCGTGGCTTTTGGAACATCGTGCTTTCCTGCGCGGACCGGTTCATGAGGCGCTCCCTGCATGAAAAATGGCGTGTGAGACGGAATCCAGGCGACGGTCGACGAATCGTCCAATCTAGTGACGACGATGACCACCGCCGCCTCCTCCTCCGATGTGCCCTCCTCCCCCGCCTCCGCCTCCGATGTGTCCTCCGCCACCGCCTCCACCGGCGCGCCCTCCACCACCCCCACCTCCGCCGCCGATGTGTCCACCACCGCCTCCTCCACCGCCGAGGTGACCTCCACCGCCCGCGGCAGCAGGCCGCACGCCACCACCCGCGCCGGCGTTGTTCTGCCGCCCGGCATTCAACCCGCCGCCCTTCGCATGTTCCGCGGCACGGCTTTGTTGACCGCGTTCGATGCTCTGCTTGCTGAGCTTGCCGTTCCCCGCATCGCGCAGCGCGTTATCGCGATTGACGGTCTGCGCGCGATTCTTGATTTCGTCGCGATTCCCCGCGCCAACGCCACCGCCACCGCGCGCACCGTCACGCTTGCCCGCGTCGCCGCCCTTGCGGATATTGCTGGCGCGATCGCTTGCCGATGCGTTCATGTTCTGCCCGGTGCGCTGGCTCAGCGTCTGCCGGGCCTGATCGCGTTGAACGTTGTCGCGTCCGCGATAAGCGCTGCGATCGGCAGCACCACTCGCACCGCCGCCTTTTAGCCTTCCGCTCGCCTGCATTTGATTGCGGTTGTTGATGGCATTGGTGCGGTTCCAGTTCGACGTCGTGCGGTTCGCGTCGATCCGGTGATTGACGTTGATGTTGTTATAGCGGTTGACGTTCACGTTGACGTCATGGCCGCCCCAGTCGCAGCCGCCCCACAGCGAATTCGTGATCGCGATGCCCGCGCCGAACGCGAGACCCGTCGCGAGCGCCGTGCCGACCGCGTATCCGGGCGGCGGCGGCAGATACGTCGGCGGATAGGTCGGATAGGGCCACGTCCCGTAAAAGGTCGTCGGATTGTAGGCAGGCACGTAGACGACCTGCGGATTGGCCGGCTGGATGACGATCGTCTGGGTGGTCTGCTGCACCTCAACCTTTTGCTGCGGTGAAGTCTTCAGGTTGCCGGCGGCGTAAGCCTTCTGCCGCAGACGCTGCACCGAATCCATCACGTCGCCGGACTGCGCAAGAAACGCCTGCCCGATCGCTTCGACCCAGTTCGGGTTTTGCGCCATCGTCGCGAGCGCCTGCGGGAAGGCGACCAGCGACTGCACGCTCGGGTCCCACGGCATCGAAGTGACGGCTTTCACGGCGTCGTCGCCCTTGAGGTCGGGATGCGCCTTCGACCAGGCCGCCGCCGCGACGACGTCGTCAGGGAACGTCGCGGCCATCAGCAACTGCGCGAGCAGCGGGTCGGGGTAGGCCGCGATCGGCGCGGTCAAGGCGTCGAGTTGCTGGGCGTCGAGTTTCGGAGCAGCGGGTGCTGCATCAGCAGGAGCGGCCGGGGCGGCGGCCGGAGGCGGTGGAGTTTGCGCAAGCGTCAGCGAACCGGTGCTGGCAATTGCGTTCAGTGCGAGGATCGCGCAGGTCGAGAGAGCGGTTGCAGCCGCCCTCGAAGCAATCCTGCCGACATACATGGTGCCCCGTTTCATGGTCTCATCCCTTTGCATTGATGCCGCCAGAACCAACGGTCGAGAAGGCGCTTGTCACCCGTGATGCAACAAAGTCAAACGCCTCGTTTTTGCAAACCGTCACCGCTCAAAACCCGCTCTCGCGAACAAACGCCGCGATCAAATGCGTCCCGCCTTCGATCAGCCAGCTCCGCCGATTGCCATCGATCTGCAACTGCCCGCGCGTTTCCCACAGCCCCGGCGGAGCGCCATCGAGTTGCACGAGCACATGGAACATCGGCGGATTGGGCGTCAATGCATCGCGCTCCGTGGTCACGGCCACTGGCCCCTTGAAGCGCGACGCCAGCATCGGATGCGCGAGTTCCCTTGCCCGAGTCGTATCGATCGCGATGACGCGGCCGTGTATCGGCACCGCCTGCCCTGTCGGATAGAAACGCGCGGCATCGCCGGGAGCGAGGCGCTGAACGTCGTCCTGCTTGACGTAGGCATCCACTTGCCAGCGGCCCGGATCAACGAGCACGCCGACCTGATCCTTCGGATTGATCCACTGCCCGGCGCGCCATTGCGGATCGACGTCCATCCACTTGCCCGCGAACGGCGCGCGCAGAATCAGCCGCGCGATCTGACTCTGCGCCGCCCGCGCTTCCTCGTATTGCACTCGCAAACGCTCACGCGTGGCCGCTTGCTGATCGAGTCCGCCTGCATCCGCGATCAGCCCCGAGAGCCGTGCTTCGTAGCCGCGAATGCCCGCCTCGCTGCCAATCATGTGCGACGCGATGTCCGGCTCGTCCATGACCATCAGCGTGTCGTCGGCGCGCACGTCGCCGACCGGATGGATCGTCTGGATGCGTGCGGGAAACGGCACGAACACACGCAACTGGCGTTCGGTCCGCGCGACGCCTTCCGCGTGAATCTGAGTGCGCCACGGCAATGCAACGAGCAGCAGAAACGCGCCCGCGATGCCGCACAACAGCAGCTTTCGGCTCGGCCGGATGCGGCTGCGCTGGGTCCACCAGTGCTTCAGTTCGCGCGTGATGGGCATAGCGATGAACCACGTCACTTCGACCACGAACAGAAACGCGCCAAGCAGCTTGAAGAAGAACAGATACACTGTGACGGCGATACCGAGAAACAGCACCAGCCGATAGATCCACGTCATAAATTCGAACGCAACGAGCATCCGTCGATGCGACGTGCTGAAGACCTCGGGCCAGTCATCGTCGAGGCCGAGCAGCGTGCGCCGGATGCTCACGCGCGCGAGCGCCGAGGCGCGTTGATGCAGGTTCGGAAAATCGAGCAGGTCGGAAAGAATGAAGTAGCCGTCGAAACGCATGAACGGGCTCGCGTTCAGTGCAAGAGATAGCACCCAGCTCGTCGTCGCGAGATACAGCAACGCGTTGCGCAATGGGCCGGGATCGCTCAGCGCCCAGCCGAGCGTCGCGAGACCGGCGAGCGAGAGTTCGCAAAGAATCCCCGCCGATGCGATCGCGAGCCGCTGCCGCGAACTGCGCAGCTTCCAGCTTTCGCCGGTATCCGTGTAGAGCATCGGCCACAGCACGACGAACGCGATCCCCATGTGCGCGACCCGCAAGCCGAGCCGCGTCGCGACGAGCGCGTGCGCCAGCTCGTGCAGCGTCTTCGCTACCGCGAGCGCGAGCGCGAAACTGAGCAGGCCTTCAGTCGAGAACGATTCGACGACGGCGCCCGTGAACGTGTCCCATTGCTGCAAGACGAGCACGATCCCCGCGAGACTCAGCAACACGACGACGATCGCCGTGACCGGACTGAAGAGCCAGTCGAGCCGCCGCGCGACCACCGTCAGGAACCGTTGCGGACGCAGCAGCGGAATCCGGAAGAACAGGTAATGATGCAGCCACCAGCGCCACGTCAGCCAGCCGCCGCTTCGGTTGCGCTGCCGCAGGCGCGCGAGCGCATCGGGCGTCGGCCTCAGCAGTTCGTGCTGTTCGAGAAAGCGCCGGAAGTCGAGGATCTGCGCGAGGTCCGGGCGCAGCGCGGTCTCCTCGTTAATCTCCTTGCAGATCTGCGCGGGCGGCTTTTCCCAGCGCGCGAGGCATTCGAATTCCAGCCAGCCCACGCGATAGAAGCGGTTGAGCACGGTGTCCTGGATCATCCAGGACGGCTCGCCATCACGGCCGTTCGAAGCCTCGCCGAGACGCAAGTCGTCGCGCAGCGCGGGCGATGGCAGGTTCGGATCGACTGGCATCACAGCCCCGTCCAGGCGCGCACAGTGGCAAGCGGCCGGCGCAGCAGGTAGTACGCGAGGCTCACTTCCTTGCCGTACAGCTTCGCGGTGCCGTGCAGGCCGAGCCGCGCCTGTGTGCGCTCGCCATCGACGCTCGCGAGCAGCCGGTACGCGACGATGCCGTCCTCACTCGCCTTCGCCTGATAGCTGGTCTCGATGATCTTCCCGTGCAGCGGCGCGAGCGGGTAAGCGGTGAGATAGAGCGTCACGTCGGCGCCGGGCTCGAGCGCGATGGCGTCCGCCACGGCGAGCTGGATCAGCATCGCCGGCTTGGCGGGATCGGCGAGTTGCAGGATGCGTTCGCCCGTCACGACGGGTTTACCGATCCAGTCGTTCGGGTCGCTGAACACCGCGACCCCGGCCTCGGGCGAGTAGACCTGCGTGCGGCCCAGTTGCGCCCGTACCGCCGCCAGTTCCGCGCGGCGCTGCTCGGCGACGCTGCCAAGCACGGTCAGTTCGTTCTTGCTTTGCGGGTTGTCGAAGGCACGCTGGCTTGCCGCCATCAGTTCTGCGTCCGCGACCGCGACCTGCTTGCTCAACACTTCGACGCGGCTTTTAAGCGACGTTTCGTCGAGTGTGAACAGCAGTGTGCCGACGCTCACCGCCTGATTGGGACGCACCGCCATCCGTTCGATCACGCCATCGATCGGCGAGCTGACGATGCGCGCATCCCGCGAGACGATTTCGGCGGGCGCCAGCACCGTCTGCCTGACCGGGACGAACAGCAGCATCGCGACGAGTGCCAGTGCGCCGATGGTCTGACGGCGCGTCGGGCGCCAGACCAGACGCCGGCGGCGCCGCTGGAGCGCGTCCCAGCAGTACGCCCACGTCTTGATGACGCCCTGCATCATCGGGGGAAGCGTCTCGGCGGGACGTTCGTCGAGCAGGACGAGCAGCAGGCCGAGCCGCCTTCCGCCCGCGTCGTGCATCGGCACGCACCAGACGCCTGCGGGCCACCATTCGGCCCAGCCGTCGGCAATATCCGGCGGCGGCTCGACTTCGCTGCGTGCGATCCATTGCGGCTCGTTGCCCGTCAGTTGCGACGCCACCCAGCGGCTCGCGCGCTGCAGCCACACCAGATACGGCGAATCCTCCGTCGGCTTCGCGAGGCCGGAGATGCAGAGCAACTCGAAGCGCTTGCCGTGATCGGCGAAGACGAGCGCCTGCCGGAAATTCAGCAGCGAGTGCGAGTCGTTCGCCATCGAGAATGCGAGCGCGTTCAGCGAATCAGCGGCAAGCGCCCGGTCGCGTAGCGCGTCGAGAAACAGCAGCAGTTGGGGATGGGGAAGCGGCTGGTTCATGGCGACGCCGGAAACCGCGCGATTCCGCTCATGCCCGCGACCAGATCGGGATGTTCGCCGTCGAGTTGCGCTTCGAGTTCGACTGTCTGCGCGACGGCATCGACTCTCGCGTTGACGGCGCTGACATGCGCGGGATACGTTTTGCCCGTCTCATGGATCGTGATGTCGAGATGCGAGCCTTGTTTCAACCGCACCATCAGCGCGGACGGCACGTTCAGGCGCACCTTGAGCGCGCCGTCGCCGACGAGGTCGAGCATCGGCGTACCGGCGCTCACGGTCTGATAGTTCTTCACATACACCTTCGCGATGCGTCCGCTGAACGGCGCGATCACCCGGCAATAACCGAGCTGCGCGCTCGCGAGCGATAGCGCGCCCTGCGCCTTCTCGACTTCGGTAGCGGACATCGCCACTTCGATATCGCCGGCGGCTTTCAGGTCGCGCAGGCTCTTTTTGCCGGTCAGGTTCTGCCGCGCCATGTTCAGCTCGGCCTTCGCAACGTTCGCGCGCGCCTGCACTTCCGCGCAGTTCATCTGCGCGAGGACCGCGTTCTTCGCGACCGGCTTGCCGAGCGTGGCGTGCAGATCGGTGATCGTGCCGTTCATCTGGCTCGAGAGCGTCGTTTCGACGTTGGGTGCGAGCAGCACGCGGATCGCGTTGGGGTCGTCGGGGGTATCGCCGGTAGAAGGCGACTTGGCAGCGTACGCCACCGACGCCGCGACGATCAGCGCCAGCGCAACGCAAGCCGACGCGCGCTCATTGGAGGACCGGCGCATTGCCACCTCCGGGTGCGGCGATCTGCGAGGCGGATGCAGGCTGATCCGGCGTTTGCGACATACCAGGCGGCTCTTCGCTATCCAGTTGCCATTGCTTCTTTTGCTGCATCAGCACGGTTTTCTCGATCTCCTGCGCGAGCGTCCTGACGTCATCCTTTTGAATGGTGTCGGGCATCACGTCGAAGCCGATCGAATTGAAGAGGCGTCCCCACGCGGCCTGCGCGTCGGAATACGCGGCTTCGCGTTCATAGCGCGACAGCAGATAGCGCCCTTCCGCGCGGATCACTTCCAGTTCCGAGCCGAACGACGTCTTGCGCGCGGCGCGGGCATAGTCGAGAAGGCTCGTATCGACGCGCAGGCTTTCGTCGGCGAATTCGACTTCCTGAAGCGACAGCCGGTAACGCAGCACGCCGACGCGCACCTGCGTGAGAATCGCCATCGAAAGCGCGAGCCGACGCAAGTCGTCGGTTTTCGTCTGCGATTCCTGCTGCGCATTGAGCGCCGGAAGCTGCAGGAGCCTGAACAGATTGACCGACACGCGCACCCCGGCGGCCGCCCAATAGTTGTTGTAGAGAAAATCGTTGGAATCGTAATTCGTGCTCAAGTCGATACCGATGTTCGGCCAAAGTTGCGCCTTCGCGATCTTCAGGTCGTTCTCGCTCACGCGCTTGCGATACCACTCCTCCATCAATTCGGGGCGGTATTGGAGCGCCATCTGCTCCAGTTGCGGTTCGGGCGTCACGACCGTCGGCAGCGCGCCTTCCTGCGTATCGGCGAGCACGAGCGGCGTGCCGGGCGGCAGCGACATCAGCGCCGAAAGCTCCGACTGCGCGAATTCGAGATCCTGGCGCCGGATCGTGAGAAGCGACACCGCATCGAGCAGCGCGCGCTGGTACGCGAGCACTTCCTGCTTCGGCAAAAGCCCTTTGTCCTCGGCTTCGCGGGCCGCCTTGATCGCCGCGTTTGTGCGCTTGAGCAACTCGTCGACCTGGGGCTTGAGGCGCTGCGCGGCAAGCGCGCGCCAGTACGCGTTGCGCACATCCTGCAACACGTTCTGCGCGACCTTGCGACGCCGCTCTTCGGCCATCAGGATCTGGTCGGAGCGCTGCTGCGTGCGAAAGTACGCGACGCCGAAGTCGAGCAGGTTCCAGGTAAGCCCGAGGTTCGCGAGCTTGTGATAGCGCTGCTCGGACGTGGACGGCCGCAAACTGACCTGCCTGTCCTCGATGCCGACCGACGTGCCGCCCGAATCGTTGCTGCGCGCCGTATATCCCGCCGATGCCACGAGCTGCGGCAGCATTTCATTGGACGTGACATCGCGCAGGTTGGCGGCGAGTGCGCTCTCCATCAGCTTGAGCCGATAGTCGAGGTTGTACTTGAGCGCGCGGGCTGCCGCTTCGTAGAACGTGATCGGCCCGGTGACGGGTTCCTGTGCGCTGTACATCGAGACCTGATCGTCGACTACGCGCTGGCGGACTTCTTCCCTCGTCGTCGGCCTGGGCTCGAGTGACGAGCAGCCGGTCAGCGTGAGCATCGTGCAGGCGACTGCCGCGCTCAGAGCCTGCGCCTCGCGTTTCTGCATAACCTATCCTTTTGGGTTTGACGCTGGCGCTTCGGGCGGTTTTTTCCACCGCTTGACGCGCTTAGGCTCCTGTGGAACTTGTTTTCTTTTCGGTTTATTCGCTCTGCCCCTGTCCGGGGCGGGACTCACTTTCTTTGCACTAGGTTTTACGCTGGCGCTTGGGGTGGGTTCCTTTTCAACCGTTTGATGCGCTAGGGCTCCTATGGAACCTGTTTTCTTAGCGGTCTATTTGCTCTGCCCCTGTCCGGGGCGGGACTCACTTTCTTTGCACAAGGCTTGACGCTGGCGCTTGAGGTGGGTTCCTTTTCAACCGTTTGATGCGCTAGGGCTCCTATGGAACCTGTTTTCTTAGCGGTCTATTTGCTCTGCCCCTGTCCGGGGCGGGACTCACTTTCTTTGCACAAGGCTTGACGCTGGCGCTTGAGGTGGGTTCCTTTTCAACCGTTTGATGCGCTAGGGCTCCTATGGAACCTGTTTTCTTAGCGGTCTATTTGCTCTGCCCCTGTCCGGGGCGGGACTCACTTTCTTTGCTGCTGCAAAGAAAGTAAGCAAAGAAAGCAGCTTCCAACCGCCAGTGCTAACGATCCATCACTCGCATAAGAACAGATTGGCGCTGGAGAGTAAGTGTCGCCCTCATGGTAGAACCGGGCTTGGCTCGCGGACCCACTGTGACAACGCGCACTTCCTCTGAGTGGTATGCGCTCCGTTTGGCTCCGTCCTCGCTTCGCTCCGACGT
>NZ_FCNW02000099.1 GCF_001544475.1 Caballeronia humi
GTTCGAAAAGTACAAGGCCACCTGATGAACGCCCCGAGGCGTCCACGAACAAAACCCAATTTTGCAGGTCCGACTACGTACACTCGCGGCGTAAATCAGGCCCCCGATCAAGTGGCCAGCAAATCGGCCCTCTTCAGAGTCAAAGCTACCATTCGGCAATCAAGCATTCTGACGGCAAGTCGTTTTAAATATATCACCTCGTGACAGATTTTACCTTTCGACGCGGTCAACAGTTACAGGAATCCGTTCAGAAGCTTGCGCTCTTCAAATTCGAAATGGGGTTGAGGATGACGCCAGATTCGTCGGCCACCGTCAGCACATGCGGAACTGAACAGACCTTCTGCCGCAGGGTGACGCACTTTAGGATGCGGGGATGCGAATGGGTCAGCCTCTGAGGATCTTCCGCCACGCGGGTCGCTCGCGGCATACTCGCCGGCCTCCGCCGGATTTAACCTGTCATACCGGTAGGCTATCGGTCTAGCCATAGCATCGGCCGCCTCAATGTCCAGTTAAGAGCAGCGCGTAACGGTCAAAGTCGATCAGCAACAGCGTCAAATCTCACTCGACACCATCCATCCTAGTCCTCGGATCGTTTTAATTGCTTCGCTTCCGAGCTTTGAATTCAACGAATCAATGTGAATCTCGATCACATAATCATCGGCCATGCGTTCGTTCCCACCGATTTGGCGCTTCAGTTCGTCGCTCGAAAATATTGCACCCGGCCGAGCCAACAGAGCATGAAGCAATGCGAGCTCGGTCGGAGACAAGCGGGCTGCCATCGTGTCGAGCGGACCGAGTTGTCTTTCAACATTGTTCCAAAAATGGGCGGTGCTGCTGTCAGCGTCGCTCCCCGTCCGGCGAATCGCATTTCGCATACGGGAGAGGACCTCGGAGATTTTGAATGGCTTGGACACTCGCTCATCGGCAAGGGATTCGAGACCGGAGGTTTCGCCATCTCGGACATCACCCTCTGCTGCAATCAAGATTACCGCAGAACTATGCGCTTGTGACCGGAGGATGCGAATAAGATGCAAACAGTCGGTTTTAGGGGGATCCACGTCAAGCAGGATCACGTCGTATCGACGCGTCCTAAGCGCATCGAGGACCTGTACATTGTCAACGACTCTATGGACTGAGCAGAACGCATCCTCAAGCGCCGCGCAAAGTGTCTCTCCAAATTGCCAGTCGTTATCGGCAAGGAGAAGCACCGAAGTTGTAAGGACAGGTTCGCGTAACATTAGAAAATTCCTACATATCTCGGTTACAAAAGCTCACGCCAGGGCATGTATTCAGATTTTGGAGCGCTTGCGTGTCGCTTTAAACTGGTCTGGGTGCTTGCAAACTTTCAGGTAGCCGCGGACGCCGTTTCGAAGAACTTTCACTCGATCATAGATTGCTACGCGTGAACCTTGGCGCAGACTCCGAAGATCCGTAGGATCCCCTCTCCCGCGCCCGCTTCAATTTAACGCTCGCCCTGCAGTATTGCAGGCTAAGCGTTGAAACTTAGATTTGAATTAGCGTTTCCTTACGAGTTGTTCGGATTGCGTCGAGGCGGACAAGTGGGCTCAGCGGCACACCGCAGTCGTTCAGCCAGCCTTAACAACCGCAATTTTCGAAGCCGAAACCGAGCAGCCGGATGCTTGAATGGATCCCGATACAGTGGCGCCGTAACCAATTTCGCGTGCATGGGCAAGCAAAATCTACAGGAGTTCTACGACGGGCTGGGCGTCGAACCGGCTGACATCCACGACGAGATTGAATCCCGCACGGGCCTGAGTACGCGGTCCTTAAGCCTTAACCGGCGTCGCAGCTGTGGGGCGCCGCTTGCGCTCGTCACGCAGACGCGAACGCGCCGAAAGCCGCAGCCAGTGGCGCAGCGCGATCAGCGCGCCGATCGCGCTCATCATCGATCCTGGAATCCATAGAATCAGGCCGCCGATCTGTTGATCGCGCATCGGGCTGATCCAGGTGAATGCGCGGCCGCAAATCGAATAGATCGAATAGAGCTCGTGCGGCGTGAAGAAGATGTATGCGCCGAGGAGGATCTGCGGCGGGATCGCGGCTATCACGAGCAGAATGCGCCGGCCCGGCGCAAGCCGCGCGGGCGGCGCAGGTCGTGGATCGAGCACGAGCCACCAGAAAAGCAGCCCGTCGAGCACCATGCTCCAGTTCATCATGCGATAAAGACGCCAGTCCAGCATCGCCTTGAAGTGGATCGGCGAAAGCAGCCAGAAATAGATCAGACCGACGAAGAGTGCCAGTGCGATCACTGGATTGAACAGCACGTTCGCGGCGACGAGGGCAGTGCGCGTGTTCATGGCGGGAGTCAGCCAGCGCTGTCGCCAGCGAAACGGGAGCCCCGCGCGCAGCGCCGCGCGCGGATACGACAGCGCGATAAGAAAGGGTCCCAGATGATGTAGCACGAGATGCTGCAAGCGATGCATGAAGAACTCATGTTCGAAGAAGTAATCGAGTCGCGTATGCAGGGCGACATAGATGCCCGAAAGGCCCAGCCAGAAGGCCACACGGCGCGCGAACGATACCCGCGCATACCGCGCGCCGCGGGCGAAAAGAATGCCCGCGACCAGCACGGCGACGATGACCGTCGGCGAGAATTCCCACGGTTCGAGCCAGTAAAGCAGCGCTTCAATCATGACTTCGTGGTCTCGATGATGCGTCGCAGGTCGTGTGCGATGGAATCGATGGAGTCATTGTCGGTCGCGAGCAGGCGCGCGCGGCCCTGCGCATCGAAGATATAAACCGCGGAGCTGTGTGTGACCTCGTAAATGCCGCTCGCGGCGCGCGTCTTCACCTGGTAGGCCACGCGATAGCGTTTCGCCAGCAACTCGATAGCGCGGTCCGAGCCCGATAGGCCGATCGCATGCTGAGCGTCGAACGCGCGCACATAAGTGCGAAGCAAGGCGGGTGTGTCGCGCATGGGATCGACCGTGATGAAGACGATCTGCGCGCGGTTCGCATCGGCGCCGATTTGCTGAAGGACTTGTGTAAGCCGCGCCATCGTTTCTGGGCAGACGTCGGGGCAATGCGTGTAGCCGAAATAGACGAGCGTCGCGCGGCCAGCGAAGGACTCGCCATTCACGGCGCGGCCACCATCGTCGACGAGCGAGAATGACAGATTGGGCAGGTGGCCGCTCACGTCGGTGAGGTGCCAGGGCTCGGCGGACTTGGAGCAGGCGGAGAGGAGAGCGCAAAACGCGAACGTGGCGGCGACAAGCAACTCGTCACGTCGAAGCTTGAAAAAAGAGGACATTTTCGAATTCAATCAGATGCAATTGGCTAGCCACCCGGCTCCGTGACTCTATCGCAGAATGCATGCGCTCGACGCTCACGCGGCTCGCATCGTCCGGTGCGAGGCGATTTGCCGCGGACTTTGGAAGGTTTGCAAGTTTGCTGTAAGGGAACAGGCAAAATACTGCTAAAGGATTGAAGGATGCGCCGCATTGGTAGATTGCGGCACATCATCAGGTATAGGATTTGCGCCTCCTTGCAGGGAAGTTGATAGTCGCGCAAAAAATCCGGGTTCGGACGACGATGCCAAAAGTCAAAAATCTACGCTTCGCACGCCGGGCGCTCACTCCGCCATCATTCACTGTCGCAGCCGCGTCGGCTTCCATTTTGATCGCAGCGCCTAGCGCACACGCGCAGGCCCCCTTGAATTACTTCCTTCACGCCGCCGGTCCGGCCGCTTATCCGACGCGAACGCTTGGCTGGATTTTCACAGCAATTTGCGTGGTTGTATGCGTAATCGTCTCGGCGCTCCTGATCGGAGCGTTGCGACGCCGACGTGACCCCGCTTCTCCAGGGGAAATTGGTGCGACCGGCGAAGGCATGCGGTGGATATGGATTGGTGTTGGCGTATCCGGTCCCGTGCTCGCCGGTATGCTCATTTTCGCATTGTTCACGCTGCAGCAAGTCGCGACCCCCCTTCAATCACCCGCGATAACGGTCACGGTGACAGCTTACGACTGGTGGTGGAAGGTTTCCTACTCCGACCCACACGAGCCGGCTCAGCGATTCGAAACGGCGAATGAGATTCATATTCCTGTGGGTGAACCCATTCGCATTGTCTTAAAGAGCGCCGACGTCATTCACACCTTTTGGGTACCGAGGCTTGCGGGCAAAACGCAAGCGATCCCGGGTCAGGCCAATGAGCAATGGATTCAGGCGGACTCTCCAGGCGTGTACCGAGGACAATGCTCACAGTTCTGCGGGGCGCAGCATGCGCACATGGCTTTTGAAGTCGTGGCGCAAAGCCGTGCGGACTATAACAACTGGAGCGAACAGCAAGCACGACGCATCTCGGCGAACGTGGCGGCTTCGGTTGTCGCGGGGAACAAGATATTTCTCGACCGATGCGCCGGCTGTCATGCGGTGCGTGGGACTGATGCAAGCGGCGCACTTGCTCCCGATTTAACGCACCTGAACTCACGACGAATGATCGCCGCCGGCACACTGCGCAACACGGCTGAGAATCAGCTGGACTGGATTGCTCACGCGCAACTCATTAAACCAGACGCGCGCATGCCTAGTATTAATTTGAATCGCGAGGACGTGACGAATCTGCGTGCCTTTCTGTCAACGTTGGACTGAGTGAGGACGAATGTCGATGACAACGCATTCGCCTGCATCTAAATTTGGAGCGTCGAGCGTGAACGATCCGAAAGACGTCAGCTTCGAACGCGCCCCAGCGTGGGGCCGGGCACCTGAGGGCAGCGCAACACGCGCGCGTCTCGAGCGTCTCTGGGAGACGGAACCCGGATGGCGTGGCTGGCTGTCCACGGTCGATCATAAGTCTATCGGGCTGCGATATCTCATCACTGCGTTTGTCTTTTTGTTAATGGGCGGGGTTGAAGCGCTGCTCATGCGTCTGCAACTTGCCCGTCCAAATGCGACCGTGCTGACGCCTGAGCAATACAACCAACTTTTTACGATGCACGGCGTGACGATGATTTTCTTGTACGCGCTGCCCGTGCTGTCGGGTTTTTCGAATTATCTATGGCCCCTCATACTTGGCGCGCGGGACATGGCCTTTCCGAGGCTCAACGCGCTCTCGTATTGGCTGTTCGTGTTTGCAGGAATTTTTCTTTATTCGAGCTTTCCGTTCGGAGAGGCGCCGAATGCGGGCTGGTTCAATTATGTACCGCTCTCAGGCCTCGAATACAATTCGGGTCCCAACATTGACGTTTATGCCCTGGGCATGGTGCTCCTGGGCGCGTCCACCACGGTAGGTTCAGCCAACTTCGTCGTCACGTTACTACGAATGCGGGCCCCCGGAATGTCGCTCGATCGCGTTCCCGTTCTCGTGTGGGGAACGCTCACCGCGTCGGGCGGAAATCTTTTAGCCGTCCCCGTAGTCAGCCTTGCGTTTTTCATGTTGTGGCTGGATCGTCAATTCGGAACTCACTTTTTTGACGTCTTGAATGGCGGCCGTCCTCTGCTCTGGCAACACATGTTCTGGATGTTTGCCCACCCGTGGGTCTACGCTGTCGTGCTGCCCGCGATGGGGATTGTCTCCGACGCACTGCCGGTCTTTTGTCGACGACGCCTGGTCGGGTACACACCAGTTGCGTTGGCCACCGTCTCGACGATGATCATTGGCTTCATCGTGTGGATTCATCACATGTTCGCGACGGGCATTCCGGCGCTGGCTCTGGCGTTCTTTGGCTCGGCAAGCATGGTCATTTCGATTCCCAGTGCGATCGCGACTTTCGCTTGGCTTGCAACGATCTGGACAGGGCGGCCAGTCTTCAAGACACCGTTCTTCTTCTTTGCGGGCTTTGTGCTGCTGTTCGTGATCGGAGGTGTCTCAGGCGTCATGACAGCGGCGGTTCCCTTCGACTGGCAACTCAACGATACATACTTCGTCGTGGCACACCTCCACTATGTGCTGCTGGGAATCAACGTCTTTCCGGTGATTGGCGGAATCTATTACTGGTTTCCGAAGTTCACCGGTCGGATGATGAGCGAACGGCTGGGTAAGATTGCATTTTGGGTAATGTTCATCGGATTCAACCTGGGCTTTTTCCCGATGCACATTGCGGGCTTGCTCGGTATGCCCCGGCGAATCTATACGTACGGCGCTGACATGGGTTGGAACACCGTCAACATGATTACGTCGATTGGCTCATTCGTATTCGCTTTAGGGGTCTGTGTTTTCATTGTGGACCTGATTTACAGCTACAAGCGGGGGCCGATCGCGGGCGACAACCCATGGGACGCGCCAACTCTCGAATGGTCGGTGTCCTCGCCGCCGCCTCCTTACAACTTCGCAACGATTCCCTTTGTTGCAAGTGGTCATCCGCTATGGGAGAGTCGGCTCGGACACGAGATGCCAAGTGAGGCCCGCTCCGAGCTTACTGAGGGCTACCTCCTCGATCACGGACGCGAAGCACTTGCGACCACTGCACTCAACGCATCGCCGGACGCGATCATCAAAATGCCAGGTGATGCCTATTCTCCATTCTTTCTGGGGCTTTTCTCGGCGTTGCTGTTCGCTGGGCTGCTGCTTCATGTTTGGTGGTTCGCCGGCGCGTGCGTGGGGGGTATTGCTGCCTCTCTCGTCGCATGGATGTGGCCAGAACGATCGCTCGGCCAGCGAGAGCCGCACCCGAGCGCTCAGGAAGGAGGCGCCCTTGGCTAGTGATCGTGCGATACCCCTCTCCGAGCGTGCGTTGCCAGTCGGCAGTGTGGGGCGCCACGCCGGTGGATGGTGGGGCATGTGGACGCTGATCGTCACCGAGGCAGCGCTCTTTGGCTATTTGATCTTCTCATACCTCTACCTTTACTCGCAATACACGGGAAAATGGCCGCCCGAAGGGCTGCCAAAACTTGGCACAGCGGGGATCAACACCGTTGTTCTGCTTTTCAGTTCGGTCTTCGTTTGGTTATGCGAGTACTTGGTCAAGCGACGTCGTTTCCGTTTGGCCGCAGGATCGATGTTCGTCGGGATTGTGTTAGGCATTCTGTTCGTCGGTCTGCAGATGAAGGAGTACCACGACCATCACTACGGTCCGAGCACGCATCTTTACGGCTCGCTCTATTACACGATCACGGGCTTTCACATGTTGCATGTGATGGTCGGCCTATGTGTGCTGACGTTCCTCCTCATCTGCACAGGGTTGAAATACTTTGATGACCGGCGACACAGTGCGCTGACTATCGGTGGAATGTACTGGCATTTTGTCGACATCGTGTGGCTGTTCATTTTCAGTACGTTATATCTTTCCCCGTACGTCCTTTGAGGGAGATCGTCCAAATGCCTGCGCAAACGGCTCAATCGAAAGCCGCTGGAAGTGGCAGGGGTGCCGCCAGCGGCGTACGAGTGCTCTTTGGACTGATCGGTGCACCGCTCGCCTGGATTATCCAGATATGCGCGAGCGAAGCGCTCGCCGCGCAAGTGTGCTATCCGGCTGATCATCCACTCAGCGCGCCGCTGCTTAGCTCGCTGCAAACGTGGATCGGCGCCGTGAGCGTCGTGTGTATAGCGGTGGCGATAGGAGGGGTTACCACAGCTTGGAGAAGTTGGACGGCGCTTTGGAACGTCTCAGCGACGAACAAGTTCGTTGACCACTCAACGAAGCGGCCGGCGCGGTTCCTGGCACTGGTCGGTGTGATTGCCAGCTCGATATTTCTGGCTGGTTCGCTCTTGACGGCAGTGGCGGCACTGATTGTCTCCCCTTGCAGGCCTTGGTAATGAGAGCTCGCGCGTTTTTCTTTGGGTGGTTGGTCGCTACTCTAGCGGTGGGCAGTGCTTCCGCATTTTCGCAAGACGGCGCAGCGGATGCCGAGCTTGTCAAGCGAGGTGAATATCTCGCGAAAGCCGGCGATTGTGCCGGCTGCCACACGGTACCGCAAGGCGGTGCGCCGTTCGCGGGTGGTTTGGGCATGGGTTCGCCGTTCGGCACGATCATGACGAGCAATATTACGCCCGACATGCAATTTGGTATTGGCGAATACAGCTACGAAGAATTTGTAAAAGCGCTTCGCGAGGGCGTGGCTCGCGACGGTAAGCACCTCTATCCGGCGATGCCGTATCCGTCGTTTTCTAAAATCTCCGACGATGATATGCGTGCGCTGTATGCCTACTTCATGCACGGCGTGCAACCGGTTCACAAAGCAGCGCCGCCAACCAAGTTGCCGTTTCCGTTCAGTCAAAGGTGGGCACTTGTCTTCTGGAATCTGGCGTTTACCCGAGAGGGTCTGTATAAGCCGTCGCCCGAGCACGACGCACAGTGGAACCGAGGTGCGTATCTTATGCAGTCGCTGGGCCACTGTGGCGCGTGTCATACACCGCGCGGACCCGCTTACGAGGAGCGAGGTTACGATCAATCATCGAAGCACTACCTGACGGGGGGTGTCAATGATCACTGGTTCGCACCTAATCTGACGGGCGATCCGGGCTCGGGACTGGGCCGTGTTCGGCAGCACGAGATTGTCGCGTTTTTAAAGGGTGGTCATGGTGGCGGATTAGTGACCTTCGGGAGCATGGTGCAAGTAGTCGAAGACAGCACGCAATATATGTCCGATGACGATCTGAACGCGATTGCGGTGTATCTCAAGAGCTTACAGGCGCAAAATCCGTCTGGCGCCTACGCGCCGCATTCGCGGGCTGCCTCTCTGACGGCTACGGCGATGCACACTGGAGAGGTTGCGCGACCGGGCTCCGGTATTTTCATGTCCTACTGTGCGAAGTGTCATCAGGCCGACGGTGCCGGCGTGGCAAACAAGTATCCTAAGCTTGCAGGAAACCCCGCAGTACTCGCCGCAGATACGACCTCCCTGATTCGACTGGTGGTCGAAGGCGGCAGCAGCCCTGAGACCCATGATGGGCCCGAGTGCAAGAAAATGCCCGCGTTCGCGCAAAAGCTAACCACTACCGAAATAGCTCAGGTCCTCACCTTTATTCGAACGACCTGGGGAAACAACGCCAGACCGGTATCAACACGTGACGTGCAGACGCTACGCGCAGACATTCACAAGTAAGCGTGCCCAACTCCACAGCTAATCACCATAGAGGACCTATGCGAAACCCTATTCGGTTTTACTGGCTGTCGACTAGCTTGATCTGCGCCATCTCCGGTTGCTCAGTCGGCCCGGTAGCCTCTGGGGATCCGGGTTTCGGACCTCACCCGGAATTGCCGTCCGTGCGCACGTCCTTGATCCCGACGATGAATATTGCACCCGTCACGCCTCGCGATCCATCGACCACGCCTTCATCACCAGTCGGGTTTGAAGTTCATGCTTTTGCAACCGGTTTGAATCACCCGCGGTGGCTCTACACGCTGCCCAATGGAGACGTGCTGGTTGCGGAAAGCGACGCGCCCGCAGAGCATGACGAGGGTGGTGGCATTAAGGGGTGGGTACGAAAGCAGGTCATGAAAAGAGCAGGAGCGGGTGTACCTAGTCCCAATCGGATTATCTTATTGCGCGACACGAACGGCGATGGCCTCGCGGACAGCCGGACAGCTTTCTTAACAGGCCTTCATTCTCCCTTTGGAATGGCGCTCGTCGGTGACCAGTTATATGTAGCAGATACCAATGCCTTGATGCGGTTCCCTTATACCACGGGCGAAACTCGTATCAATTCATCCGGGACAAAAGTCCTTGACCTCCCGGCCGGACCCATTAACCATCATTGGACCAAAAACATCCTCGCCAGTCGAGACGGGAAGCATCTGTATATTACTATTGGCTCAAATAGCAATGCCGCCGAAAACGGCATCGAAGCCGAAAAGGACCGTGCGTGCATTTTAGAACTGGATTTGAGAACCGGCCGGTCGCGCGTTTTTGCTTCAGGCCTGCGCAACCCCAACGGTATGTCGTGGCAACCCCAGAGCGGCGAGCTGTGGACAGTGGTGAACGAACGCGACGACCTTGGCAATAATCTGGTCCCGGACTATATGACCGCCGTGAAAGAAGGCGCATTTTACGGCTTTCCGTACAGCTTTTACGGGCAGCATGTCGATAGTCGTGTGAAGCCTCAACAGCCAGACCTCGTCGCCAAGGCAATTCCGCCTGATTATGCGCTCGGCAACCATACGGCATCTTTAGGTTTGGCTTTCTACAACGACAAGCTTTTTCCGGCCCACTACTGGGGCGGCGCATTTGTGGGCCAGCACGGGTCGTGGAATCGTAAGCCGCAATCCGGCTATAAGGTGATATTCGTTCCATTCGCAAGTGGCAGGCCGTCAGGACCTCCCGAGGACATTCTGACTGGCTTTCTAACGGCTGATGGACACGCGGTGGGTCGCCCAGTCGGCGTAGCTGTCGATAGGAAGGGCGCGCTCCTCGTATCAGACGATGTGGGAAACGCCGTATGGCGTGTTGTCCCTACGGGAAAATGAGGGGAGTTTGAAAGGCCCGAAAGTCAATAGTCCCGTCGTAAAGGAATGACGATCGTGTTGGATCAAGGTTGACAGGAACAAAGTATTAATGCTGCGTCACACAGTCCTTCTGAGAGACCGATGGTCGACCGAGCGTTAGACCCAGACGGTTCTATATTTTTTCGACACGCTACTCCCTACTGATATGAACGCGGCTCCGTGTAGCTATACGGAAATGCTATTTAAAGCAGGCAGGCCGATCAGCTTCATGCACATAACGTACGGGCTGGGTGATGTTTCTTTCGCGCTGAACCCCGTGTTTACAACCAGACTACGACAGTCGCCCGGCGCGTGTCAAGGTACTTGTCGCCTCAGTCATGCAGCCAAAGGCTGTCTAAGTGTAGCGTGCGAGGCCATCGTGA
>NZ_FCNW02000100.1 GCF_001544475.1 Caballeronia humi
TGTGAAGTTCGTTCCGGTCCGGGATTTTGAGCTCACGAGTACGCTGGTTATGATCACGCGCAACGGCGACGAAAACAAACTGATCTCTTCGTTCCGGCAAGCGCTAACAAAAAGCGGGGCGAAGTAGCACTCGTCGCCAGCTTCACCGACTTCTCATCCATGTCGAGTCTCTAACCCCGTGTGAATAAAGGAAAGCGGACATCGCGCACATATCGAGATTTGCTTGCCAGAGATGTTCGCCAGCGAGGAGCGTATGGCGACCGCAACCGACGTGCGAAGGTCCGCTGCCAGAGGACCTTGGTCGTCCGAACGTCCGGGTGAATGTGCGGATCAACGTCCGAAGTTGGCCGACAGTACGCGTTCACGCCAGCCGCGCCAAAGCGAGCCGTTGATGAACGAAGGGCCGCATTGAGATCCGTTCATCGAACTGGTGGTATCGTCCATGAAGCGTCACCCGCTATGGAGATTCTCGAGCACCGCCCACCCCGACGGTGGCCACCGGCCGGAAAGAAAACAGCGGGATGTAAAATGACGTTTTACCGCCTATAGAACCCCTGCCGTGCCGATCTCTTCTCCTTCCAATTCCTTGCGAATGATGGCCCCCCTGTCCGATGACGAGATGGACGAGCTCGATCAGTTCCTGATGTCCAATGCGACATCTGACGAAACGATGATGCTCGATATGCTGGACGGATACTTGACCGCCATTGTGATCGGACCGGGTAACTTGCAGCCCAGTGAATGGTTGCCCGGTGTATGGGGGCCGGAGGCGGAGGACGCGCCACAATTCGACACGATGGAGCAGGCACAGCACATCTTGGATCTGATCTTGCGGCATTACAATGGGATTATCCGGAGCCTGCAAGGCGATGCGGATGCGTTCGAACCGGTGTTCGATACGGTCACCTACCCCAACGACCCGCGGGAGTACATTGAGGGCGAGCCGTGGGCGCTCGGATTTATGCAGGGCGTTGCGCTTTGCCAGAAGGACTGGCAGCCGTTGTTCGACGAAAAACAAGGCCGCGGGTTGCTGCGTCCCTTACATTTGCTTGGTACGGACGAAGTCCTACCCGAGGAGGAAGCATTGACTCGCTGGCCGGATCAACGAGAAAACTTGGCCAAACAGATCCCGATGAGTATCTCAGCGATCTACCGTTATTGGCTCCCATACCGGAAAGCCGTTCACGAGCGGGAACTCGCCACGACGATTCAACGCATCGCGCCGAAGATCGGTCGCAACGATCCGTGTCCTTGTGGCAGCGGGAAGAAATTCAAGAAATGCTGCGGAGATGCGGCGACACCGCATTAATTTAGGCTCTTCCGTGCCCGTTTGGAGGAGATGGAACCCACGGCTTACTCTCGCATCGTGAGAAGCGGTCCGCAGCCCGTCCGTTGGCAACCCCAGATTCAACGCTTAGTGGAGGCCGGCCCAAGTCGAATCTCTGAATCTCTGACTGCAAACCGTCCGGCTAAACGGGTCAATCTCAGTTCGCGCGTTCGCGTTGTTTGCGCCAATTGCAATCCTGGTTCCCGGCGTTACATTCACCTGCCCTTGCAGCGTTCATCCCAGGTGGACCGTGCATATCGAAACTCAGGCCCCTTGCGGTCCTTCCATTGCTTTGTTCGCGTCGTGCAGCATCGCGTGTCGTCCGATCAGTTCGATTAGTGAATCCAGATTAGCCGGCTTGGTAAGATGATGATCGATGCCTGCAGCAGCCGATCTGCGGCGATCTTCTTCCTGGCCATAGCCGCTAAGAGCCACGAGCAAACAATGGGTTAGAACTGGATCCTTTCGCATCGCCTTCGCCACCTCGTACCCATTCATGCCTGGAAGGCCAATATCCAAAAGCGTTACGTGTGGCGAGAAGGTGTGTGCCAGAGTAAGTGCTGCCGCACCGTCGAAGGCACATCGCACCTCATAGCCCTGCATCTCGAGAAATAGCTTAAGGCTTTCGGCCGAGGCCACGGAATCATCGACAACAAGCACTCGTACTGCACTCTTGCAATGGAGGGGAACAACATCCGCGACATGTGCAATTTTCGCACTTGCGACCCGTGCTGGTAGCTCAACTATGAACCTTGCGCCATGGCCTCGGCCGGCACTCCAGCACTGTATCGAGCCACCGTGCAGTTCAGCGAGGTGGCGCGCGAGGGTAAGCCCAATGCCCAAGCCCCCTTGCGCGCGGTCGAGGGAACTGTCGCCTTGCGCGAACAGATCGAATACATGCGGCATCAGGTGCGCGTCGATCCCCTCACCGTCATCGGTCACCGTCATTACGACGGTGCCGTCCGCGAAGTCGGTCGCAAGCGAAATGTGTCCGCCCGGCGGCGTGAACTTTGACGCATTGTTGAGAAGGTTGGCAACGATCTGTGTTAGTCGAACGACGTCGCCATCGACTATCACGTCGCGAGCACCGAGCTCGCATTGGAAGATCTGCGAGCGCGCGGCAAAATGCGGTCGGCTGGTTTCCACGGCGCGCTCGACGACCGTGCGCAGGAGCGTCGGCTCGCGCCGCAACGACACCGTGTTTCGCGCGATCCGGGAAACGTCCAGCAGATCGTCGACGATGCGCACCATGTGCTCGATCTGCGTGCCGATGATCTCGCCCGCCCACGCGGAAACGGCTGCATCGCCCGGCGGCGCTGCCTTCATCACGCTCACCGCATTGGCGATCGGGGCGAGAGGATTGCGAAGTTCGTGTGCCAGCATCGCGAGGAACTGGTTTTTTCGCAGATCCTCGTCGCGCACGGCGGAATACAGGAACGCGTTCTCCAGCGCGATTGATGCGCGGCTGACGAACTCGGTGACGACGGGAGCCGGCTGACGGCTGTCATCGTGGCTAATTACGCCCAAGGCTAACGCCGCCTTCCGCTGCGCGCCGCTCAGCAACGAGTGAAAGCTGACCTCCTCGAGCTTGAGCAATTGCGGAGCAGCGAGGTCTTCGCTAGCGGAAGGGGCAAAGATTCCCGAGGTATCGTCGCGGCAGATCACTCGTTCGGCCGCTTGCATCGCCCGGTCTGCTAACTCGAAGAACCTGTCGAGCGGCACTACGGAGGCCACGCCCGGCGAAGTTGCGCCCCCGAGGGCCGCAGGCGCGCAGCGAATCGCCGTGCGGGAAGCCGATTCACCGTCTGCGACCAAAACTACACATGCCACGTCGGCTAATGCGGGCACTGCAGTATCGAGAATACGTTCCACGGTCGCTTCCACGTCGAGCGAACGCGTCAGCACATGACTGACATGCGCGAGAAAATCGGCACGCTCACGCGCCTGATCGGCAGCGGCCCTTCGCGCCTCCGCTCTCGCGACTTCCTCGCGTTGTACCGCCCTCGCAAGCAGCTCGCGATTCATCCGGTGCATCTGCACAAATACGCCGACCTTCGCGCGCAGGATTTCGGGCACGACGGGCGACGAGATGTAATCGACAGCGCCCAGTGAGTACCCTCTCGCCATTTCTGCATCGTCTACATAAGCGGTTACAAAGATAATTGGAGTCGCAGCGGTTCGACGGTACGAACGCAGCATGCTGGCCGTTTCAAAGCCATCCATATGGGGCATGTTCACGTCAAGAAGGATCACGGCGAAGTCCTGCTCGAGAACCGCCTTCAGCGCTTCTCGCCCCGACGAAACGGTAATCACGTCATGATCTGGTGCTTCGAGTACCGTGCGCAGTACGACCTGCTGGCCGGGCAGATCGTCGACGATCAAAATGCTCAACTGGTCTTCAAAACGCGTGTCCTGTGAAGGCATTGGCTGCTCCTAGCGATGCAGCCACGCGTGCAGCACGGCGAGCAAGTCGTCGCGGTTAACAGGCTTCGACAGGTAGTCCCACGCTCCGGCCTCGATGCACTTCTCGCGATCGCCTTTCATCGCCTTTGCAGTGACCGCGATGATCGGCAGCGCTTGACCGACCGGCCGCCGCCGAATCTCGCGCATCGTTGTAAGCCCGTCCATCTCGGGCATCATGATGTCCATCAGGACGATTTCGATGTCGGCGTCCGCTTCGACCTGACGGATGGCATCACGTCCGTTGTCTGCCCATACATGACGCATGCCGAGGTCTTCCATGATCGTCGCGAGCGCGAAAATATTGCGCATGTCGTCGTCGACAATGAGCGCTTTCCTGCCCTGCAATGCGCGCTCCGGAGCATGCAGTGCTTGGAGCATCGCCTGCGGTTCGGGAGGCAGCCGCTTAGGGTCGATGTGAAGTGCGGCCACGACCAGGTCGAGCAGAAAGTCCGGACGCCCCGCATGCTGCACGACGTATTCTTCGCGTCTAGATTGCCAGCGCTCGGGCGCCACTTCGCCTGGTGCGTTCACGATCACCGGAAGCGGCGCAAACGGACTGCGTGACACGAGCGCTGCCTCGATGTCTTCCGGCCCAATCCACGGCACGCTGTCATCCAGCACCAGCGCATGCACGGCGGGAGACGCAAGATGCGTCACCAGTTCATCACGGAAATTCGCAAATACGAGCGCGACGAGATCTCCCTGCAAAGCGTTCGTCAGCATTTCGCGTTCGGTTCCTGGCGGCAACACCGCGACGAGCACGCGACGCGGGGCTTCGATATATTTCGCCATCGAGGCGACCGCGTGATCGAGGATCTCGCGCGACTTTATCGGCTTCGGAAGGAACGCGAAAGCGCTTGAGCGCAGTGCACGCTCACGCGATTCATCGGTCGAGATCACGCACACCGGGATGTGCCGCGTCGCCATATCGTGCTTCACCCGTGCCAGCACACGCCAACCCTCCATGTCTGGCAGGAACAGGTCGAGCGTCAGCATGTCGGGCTTGAACTGATCAGCCAGCGTCAGGGCGGCAGCGCCGAGCGCGGTGGCTAGCGTCTTGAATCCCTGCTGGCGCGCTGCCTCGACCATTACGCGCGCAAACGCGGGATCGTTCTCCACGATCAGAAGCACTCGGTCGCCGGGCTGGATGCTATCCCGGTCGTCCATGATTAGCGGATACGCGACTTCGTGCGCGACCGGGTCCGAGAATTCCGGGTCAACTACGGGAGCGTCGATCACAGGGGTTGTGCGCGACGCAGTATCCGAGAGCGCGTTAGCCGCGCCGTCCTGCCTGGCCGTCGACCTGCGGCTCGCTCGGGCGAGATCGTTCTTGCGCGGCAGATAAAGTGTGAAGGTGCTTCCCTCGTTTGGCGTACTCATCAGACGCATTTCTCCGCCCAACAGCTTCGAGAGCTCGCGGCTAATTGCTAGGCCGAGCCCTGTGCCGCCATATTTCCGGCTCGTGCTCCCATCGGCCTGCTGGAAGGCTTCAAACACGATCTGTTGCTTGTCGGCCGAAATTCCAATGCCCGTATCCTGGACCGAGAACGCGATGACCTGCACGGCGCGGTTGAGTGCCTCGTTGTCCACACTCCAGCCACCCAGCGCTTCGTCGATAGATAGCGTGACATGCCCTTGATGCGTGAACTTGAACGCGTTGGAAAGGAGATTTTTCAGGATCTGTTGGAGGCGCTTGAGGTCCGTATGAATGGATGCAGGCAATTCGGCGCCGAGGTGGATAAGGAACTCGACGCTACGAGCCTCGGCCACGTGCCGGAATGTGCGCTCCACATAAGTCGTGAGATCGGCAAGCCGGTGTTCGGCTACATCTACGACGACGGTCCCGGATTCGATCTTTGATAGGTCGAGAATGTCATTGATCAGCATGAGCAGATCGTTGCCCGAGGAATGGATCGTTCTTGAAAACTCTATCTGCCTTGTTGACAGGTTGCCTTCCGGATTCTTGCAAAGCTGGTCGGACAGAATGAGCAGGCTGTTAAGCGGCGTGCGCAATTCGTGCGACATATTGGCGAGGAACTCGGACTTGTACTTCGACGTCAGCGCTAGCTGCTTGGCTTTTTCTTCGAGCGCCTGCCGAGCCTGTTCGACCTCCGCGTTTTTGCGCTCGACTTCCTGGTTCTGGTGCGCGAGCAGGCGCGCCTTTTCCTGGAGTTCCTGGTTCGTCTGCTGCAGTTCTTCCTGACGGCTCTGAAGCTCCTGCGCAAGCGATTGGGACTGCTTGAGCAGATCCTCCGTGCGCATGTTCGCTTCAATCGTGTTGATGACAATGCCGATGCTTTCGGTGAGCTGGTCGAGAAACGCCTGGTGGGTCGGATTAAATCGTTCGATCGACGCTAGTTCGATCACGCCCTTGACTTGCCCTTCGAATACGATCGGCAACACCAACACGTTGTGGGGCACGACGCTGAGCAGCCCGGAAACGATTCGGTAGTCACTTGATGCGGACGGCGCGAGCAGTATTTTGCGCTTCTCCACAGCGCACTGGCCGATGAGCCCCTCGCCGAGCTGCACGAGCTTGCCATGCGAGCGGTGGCCATCGGACGCATAACTTGCGACAAGCCTCAGCGACGCTGCCTGCGCGCTCGCATCGAACACGAAGAACTCCGCCTGTTGAACACCGACGACCGGGGCTAGCTCCGAGAGAATTAGATGGCCTACCGCCACCAGATCCTTCTGGCCCTGCAGCATGCGGCTGAACTTCGCCAGATTGGTCTTGAGCCAGTCCTGTTCAGTGTTGAGTTCAGTCGTGTCCTTGAGGTTGCGGATCATCTCGTTGATGGTGTCCTTAAGCGCGGCCACCTCGCCTAGTGCCTCGACAGTGATCGAGCGTGTCAGATCGCCTTGTGTGACGGCGGTCGCCACCTCCGCGATCGCGCGTACTTGCGTGGTGAGATTTGCAGCGAGCTGATTGACATTCTCGGTCAGTCCTTTCCAGGTTCCCGCCGCGCCCGGCACCTTCGCCTGTCCGCCGAGTTTTCCTTCGACGCCCACTTCGCGCGCCACCGTGGTGACCTGATCGGCGAAGGTCGCGAGCGTGTCCGTCATGCTGTTGATCGTGTCTGCGAGCGCCGCGATCTCGCCCTTTGCTTCCACTGTGAGCTTGCGCGCGAGATCACCGTTCGCCACGGCGGTTACGACTCTCGCGATGCCTCGCACCTGACTGGTCAGATTGCCCGCCATGAAGTTGACGTTGTCGGTCAAGTCCTTCCAGGTGCCGGCGACGCCCTGAACATCGGCCTGCCCACCGAGCTTCCCTTCCGTGCCGACTTCACGTGCGACGCGGGTCACCTCCGACGCAAACGAGCGTAGCTGATCAACCATCGTATTGATCGTGTTCTTCAGTTCGAGGATTTCACCCTTGACGTCGACGGTAATCTTCTTCGACAGGTCGCCGGCGGCGACTGCTTTGGTCACGTCCGCGATGTTGCGCACCTGGCTCGTCAGATTGCCCGCCATGAAGTTCACAGAATCAGTCAGGTCCTTCCAGGTGCCGGCGACACCCTGCACATCGGCCTGACCGCCAAGCTTGCCAAGCGTGCCGACTTCGCGTGCAACCCGCGTCACTTCGGATGCGAACGAGCTCAACTGGTCGACCATCGTGTTGATCGTGTTCTTGAGCTCCAGGATCTCGCCTTTCACGTCCACCGTAATCTTCTTGGACAGGTCGCCCGCAGCCACGGCCTTCGTCACGTCCGCGATGTTGCGCACCTGGCTTGTCAAATTGCCGGCCATGAAGTTGACGTTGTCGGTCAAATCTTTCCAGGTGCCTGCCACGCCTTGCACGTCCGCCTGCCCGCCCAGCTTCCCCTCGGTGCCGACTTCACGGGCGACGCGCGTAACTTCGGATGCGAACGAGCGCAACTGATCGACCATCGTATTTATGGTGTTCTTGAGCTCTAGAATTTCGCCCTTCACGTCGACCGTAATCTTTTTAGAGAGGTCGCCGGCAGCAACAGCCGTCGTCACCTCGGCGATGTTGCGAACCTGTGCAGTGAGGTTGCTGCCCATTGAATTGACCGAATCGGTGAGGTCCTTCCATGTACCGGCGACGCCCTGCACATCGGCCTGCCCGCCGAGCTTGCCTTCGGTACCGACCTCTCTCGCCACGCGCGTCACCTCGGAGGCGAACGAGCGTAACTGATCAACCATGGTGTTGATGGTGTTCTTGAGTTCGAGGATTTCCCCCTTCACGTCGACAGTGATCTTCTTCGACAGGTCACCCGCCGCCACCGCAGTGGTCACTTCAGCGATGTTGCGGACCTGCCCTGTCAGATTGCTGCCCATCGAATTGACGGAATCGGTGAGATCCTTCCACGTACCGGCGACACCCTGCACCTCGGCCTGCCCGCCGAGCTTGCCTTCGGTACCGACCTCTCTCGCCACGCGCGTCACCTCGGAAGCGAACGAGCTTAGCTGGTCGACCATCGTATTTATGGTGTTCTTGAGCTCCAGAATTTCGCCCTTCACATCGACCGTGATCTTCTTTGACAGGTCGCCCGCGGCCACTGCAGTGGTGACATCGGCGATGTTGCGAACCTGTGCAGTGAGGTTGCTGCCCATCGAATTGACCGAATCGGTGAGGTCCTTCCACGTTCCCGCGACACCCTGCACGTCGGCTTGGCCGCCGAGCTTCCCTTCGGTACCGACCTCTCTCGCCACGCGCGTCACTTCAGAGGCAAACGAGCGCAACTGATCAACCATCGTATTGATGGTGTTTTTAAGTTCGAGAATTTCGCCCTTCACGTCAACGGTGATCTTCTTCGACAAGTCGCCCGCGGCGACAGCTTTTGTCACCTCCGCGATATTGCGCACCTGGCTGGTCAGGTTTCCAGCCATGAAGTTGACGTTGTCGGTCAGGTCCTTCCATGTACCCGCCACGCCTTGCACATCCGCCTGTCCGCCGAGCTTTCCCTCGGTGCCCACCTCGCGAGCGACGCGTGTCACTTCGGAGGCGAACGAACGCAACTGGTCCACCATCGTGTTGATTGTATTTTTGAGTTCGAGGATCTCGCCTTTTACATCAACCGTGATCTTCTTCGACAGGTCGCCAGCGGCCACTGCCTTCGTCACTTCGGCGATATTGCGCACCTGACTCGTGAGGTTGCCCGCCATGAAGTTGACGGAATCGGTGAGGTCCTTCCAGGTGCCCGCAACGCCTTGAACGTCCGCCTGGCCGCCCAGCTTGCCTTCTGTGCCAACCTCGCGCGCCACGCGCGTAACCTCCGCGGCAAAGGTACCCAGTTGCTCGACCATGCGATTGATGATCTTCGCCGTGCGTAGAAATTCGCCTTCGAGGGCACGGCCGTCCGCTTCGAGCGCCATGCTTTTGCTGAGATCGCCCTGTGCGACCGCACCTATGACGCGTGCGACCTCGCTCGTCGGATGGACCAGATCGGCGATCAGCGAATTGACCGAGTCGATCGACTGGCGCCAGAAGCCTCGCGGATGCGGTATCACCGCGCGCTCGTTGATGCGTCCTTCCTTGCCTACCGCCTGGCTGAGGCGCGCTAGCTCGTCGGACATCCGTATGTTCTGGTCGACAACGTCATTGAAGACATCCGCGACTTTGCCGTGCAACCCGGTCCAATCGGCAGGCAGAGTGGTGCCCTCGCCCTTTTTGAGGGCCGTCAGCGCGGTGTGTATCGCCTTGCTGCAGTCGTGCGCCGTTTCGAAAGTCTCAACGTGTCTATTGATCTGAAGCGCCTGCTGCAGCCAGAAACCGCTCAGACCGTCGAGGTCGACGCGTTCGACGGCGCCCGAGCGTCCCCTCAGACCGCTTGTCGCCTGCTCCACGGCTTCCGTCTGCCGTAGGCATCGGTCCGCTAGCATGTTCAGTTCCGCCGCGAGCCGCCCCTTGTCGCCCTTCCAGTCAGTGGGCAATCTTTCGGTCATCTCGCCGCAGCGCAAGGCGGCGACCGCTTTGATCAATAGGCCGAGCTCGCTGTCGGCTACCCTGCCGTCTTCAACCACGATCGTGTCCATCCGAGCCTCGCCCATAAGGTTCACAACTGCTGCTTGGTTTTGAGGGTAGCCGCTGCGTGGATTCTAGGGATCATACATTCGGCTCCTCGTAAATTTCCCCGATGGTGGCGTAGACCGCCACACGAGGTCAACGAACTGATGCGAGTTTGGCAGTTTCGTGAGTCGCTAACCCCTGCGCGGCGAATGGTCCTTGGTTTGCAAGAGTCGGCTTTCGAAGCTTCCACTAAATAAGCCAATGTTGTAGTCGCTTAAAAGAAACGTAAATCGTCGTTTGCTCGACTAGCGGGGCTTTCAGCCACTGACTTTCAACGAAGACGTCCGGTTGAGTGGCAGCGTCACCGGTGAAATCATCACAAATTCATGCACTTACCGAAAACGAATAATTTCACCGTCACTGCTACGCGTAGGTGTCAATTGCCAACTACTGCCTGCCGACACCCTTGTTCGTGGCGATCGGCGAGACGAACCGGGATACGATCGCGGAAGCTCAAGCCGAGACGCTGGGTCGCTCACCTTTGATCAAAATAGCGACGAGTAAATACCTTACGATGCGCCGGTCTCCTCGGCTCGGCAGTGGCCGGTGACACACGTTGGAACCAGGCGAACCAGACAGTTCGCGCCCCGGTATTGCGCCTTAAGAAGCTGTACGTTCACACGATATGGCACTTCGCGGCCACACGACTCAGCTCCTCAGGGCTGATGACACCAAGAAGCCTGCGAGGTGGCGATGTCCGCTGACTTAGTTGGTAACCAATGACCTTATAGGGCCTCACGCCGTGGAGATTCTGGAGTGACTGATTCAGTCCGGTTTAGTGTATCTGGGCGGGTTGCGTATTGCTGAAGTGGGCGCGAACAGCATGAACGGGCGCAGGCGTGAGATTGACCCGCCAAAACGGACACCTATCCTTTTAAAAGGGGGTGTCAAAATGGGCAAGCATCGAGCACCGTACC
>NZ_FCNW02000101.1 GCF_001544475.1 Caballeronia humi
AACCCTCTGGATTCCAATGACTGGTTTCCATCACATAGACTTCCTCCAATCCCAGGCTTCGCCTGGCGCTATCAAACTGAAGTGCAACACGGAGTCTAGTGTTTAGAACCGTGAGGCTGACTGGCTGAGGCGAGCGTGGCGGCGAAGACCTCGAATTGAGAATGGAACGCGTGAGTCGCGCGAGGCCGGCTGTTTAGGCTGTAGGCGATGGCGTCGAGTTCGTCTTGACTGTATACCGACAGGTCGGTGCCTTTAAGCAAATATTGACGAAGCAATCCGTTGGTGTTTTCGCAGGTCCCGCGCTGCCAAGGGCTGTGTGGGTCGCAGAAGTAGACGCGCACGCCAGTGGCTGCAGTGAGTTCTTGGTGCCGCGACATTTCTTTGCCTTGGTCGTAGGTAAAGGTTTTTCGCAACGGCGCGGCAATCGAGTTGGTTTGGCAGAGAAGCCCGCTAACGCCGAGGCGGCGGTGGCGTCTTCCATCTTGGCGAGCAGCACCAGGCGGCTGCTCCGTTCGAGCAGCACGCCGACAGAAGATTGGTTGGCGGCGCCCTTGATGAAGTCACCTTCCCAGTGACCAGGCAGCAGTCGGTCTTCGATTTCGGGCGGCCGCACATGGATACTGACCATGTCGGGAATCTGCCCGCGCCGATCTGTGCCGCGTGTGCGGGACATGCGGGCGCTATGACCGTGGCGCAAGCAGGCGATGAGCTGCCGGCGCAGTTCGCCGCGCGGCTGGGCATAGATGGCCGTGTAGATGGTTTCGTGCGAAACGTGCTGGGTCGGGTCGGTCGGATACATGCGCTTCAGTGTGCCCGATATCTGCTGGGGTGACCATTTCCATTCGAGCAGGGTGAGCACGACCCGCCAGCAAACGCTTTGTAGGCAAAGCTTCGCGGAGCGTCGGCCCGCGCTACGGCAGGCGGCGCTGAGCGCTTCAGCCGGCACCGATGCGTAGCCAGCAGGAGAGCTGTTTCGCGTCAGTTCACGGCTCACGGTGGCCGGCGAGCGCCCGAGTATTCGAGCCATGGCCCGAATACTCACATCCTGTAGCCGCAGGCTTGCGATGGCTGGCGTTCTTCAGGTTGAAGCTGTTGGTACGAAGTTTGGTCGGGCATTGCGACACACCTTATACGAGATAGGTGTTGTACTTCGATTTTGAGGCCGTCAGGCAGTTAATGGAAGCGCGCTTTGACTTTGACCTTGCAAAGCCTTCCGATCTCAGCCAACTTGAATCGCTGATTGCGGCGCCCTATCCCGACTCGTCGCACACCCTGCCCCGAGCGCACGCGTCAACCTGGCTCGCCACGCCGGACTCTCTCTACTGAAGCAAGCACGGGATCGACCTTTTTCAACTCCGCGCGCATCTCGTCGACGAGCCATTGCGCG
This sequence comes from Caballeronia humi, assembly GCF_001544475.1. Lineage (GTDB taxonomy): Bacteria > Pseudomonadota > Gammaproteobacteria > Burkholderiales > Burkholderiaceae > Caballeronia > Caballeronia humi. The sequence goes on from NZ_FCNW02000101.1 coordinate 1,388, forward strand.
ACGTGCCGGACTGAAGCCGACGGCTCATGCGCGCGGCATTCGAGCACGTAGTTGTAACCCGTCTCTACCACTCGTTTCGACGCGGGGACCACCGTGCCCATATTGAGCGGCGCCGCAATCGCAAGCAGCCAGCCGAGTAGCACGCCATGCCCGAGCATAGCGGCCTGCAACGCCAGGCCCGGATCGGAATAGCTGACATGCTTCGCCGATGCGCGATTCACTAGTTGCGCGAGTTCGAAATAGTCAGGCCATGCGTGCGTGGTCGGTTCGAGGTGAATCAGCGTATGACCGCCCGCCTGCCGCGGCGCGTCGAGCGGACCGTATTGCGCGAGATAACCGGGGCTGCACACGGCGATGATCACCTCCGGGCAGAAACAGAACGCCTCGTGCTCGGAGCCGGGCTTATGCAACCGAATGCCGAGATCCGCGTCTTCCAGCGGGCCGTACAGGCGGCTTGTCATCACTTGCAAACGCAGATTCACCTCAGGAAACGCTTCGTGAAAGCGCTCGTGGCGCGGCAGCAGCCACTGCGACGCGAAGCCGCTCGAGATGGAGAGCGTGACCGTCTCGCCCTGTTCCTGGTGGCTCTTGAGTTCTTCGATCGTGTCGCTGACTTCGCCGAAGCCCGAGGCCACCGCGACTTGCAGCTTTGCGCCTTCGTCGGTCAGCACAAGGCCGGTCTTCGTGCGTGCGAAGAGCCTGAAGCCAAGCGCGTCTTCGAGCCGCGCGACCATACGGCTCACCGCGACCGGCGTGACGTTCAGTTCAGCGGCCGCGCGCGTGAGACTGAGATGTCGCGCGGCGGCCTCGAAAACCAGAAGTGCTTGAAGCGAAGGAAGTCGAAGACCCATCTACTAACACCATGTTATCGGCGGTGACGAACATGTAAATTGACGCGCTTTAACGTCAATCCTACCTTGTCGGCAGACCCATCCAGAGAGTCCCCGACATGACACAGCGTAACGCGGATGACGCACAGACAGCCGCTTTATCCGATCCCCTGCTGAGGCCCCTGACGCTCAAACACCTCGTGCTGAAGAACCGCGTGATGAGCACGAGCCACGCGAGCCGCCTCATCCAGAGCGAATACCCACAGGAAGTCTACCAGCGCTATCACGAGGAAAAGGCCCGGGGCGGCATCGGGCTCACGATGTTCGGCGGTTCATCGAACGTGAGCATCGACAGTCCCAACACGTTCCAGCAGATCAACATGGGAGTCGACGAGGTCGTGCCGCACCTACAGCGCTTTTCCGGGCGCGTGCACGCCCACGGCGCCGCACTGATGTGCCAGATCACCCACCTCGGCCGCCGCGGCGATCCTTACGCCGAACCGTGGCTGCCGATGCTCGCGCCGTCGGCCCGTCGCGAAACGCTGCATCGCGCAATTCCGCAGGCGATCAGTGAGAGCGACATCAGGCGTATCGTGAACGATTTCGGACGCGCCGCGCGCCGCTGTCTCGAGGGTGGTCTTGACGGGCTGGAAACGCACGCGGGCGGCCATCTGATCGGTCAATTCCTCGACCCGACCGTCAACCTGCGCACGGACCGCTACGGCGGCTCGACTGCCAACCGGTGCCGCTTTGCGATCGAAGTGCATGAGGCGATCCGCAAGGAAGTGGGCGACGCGTATCCCGTCGGCCTGCGTTTCGCGCTCGAGGACGGCTGCAGCTTCGAGGAAAGCCTGGAGATGGCGCGCATCCTGCAGCGAAGCGAGCTTCTCGACTTCTTCAACGTCGTCTACGGCCGGATGGACACGAAGATGTCGCTGATCGTCAACAGCATGCCGGGTATGTTCATGCCTTCGGCGCCGTGGCTCTCCAAGGCCGCCTCGTTTCGGCGCGCGGTGCAGCTTCCGGTTTTTCATGCCGCCAAGATCGCCGATCTCGCGACTGCGCGCTATGCGATCGGCGAGGGCCTTATCGACATGGTCGGCATGACGCGCGCTCACATCGCCGAGCCCCATCTCGTGCGGCTGATCGAGACGCACCGCGAGGACGCCGCGCGCCCTTGCGTGGGCGGCTCGCACTGCCGCAATACGAAGGCGACCTGTATCCACAATCCGGCGACCGCGCGCGAAACGTTCCTGCCGCACACCATCGCCCCGGCCGTCGATCCGCGCCAGGTGCTGGTCGTCGGCGCGGGGCCGGCGGGGCTGGAAGCGGCTCGCGTCGCTGCGAGCCGCGGCCACCGCGTCACCCTGCTGGAAGCGGCGGACCGCGCGGGCGGGCAAGTGTTGCTCGCGGCGACGGGAAGCTGGCGCAGGAACCTGATCGGCATCGTCGACTGGCGACTAGCAGAACTCGAGCGCCTGGGCGTCGAGGTGCGCTACAACCATTACGCCGAACTCGACGACCTGCTCGAACGGCGCCCCGACGTGGTGATCATGGCGACGGGTGGCGTCCCTGACCTCGACGCGCTGCCCGGCAGCGAGTGGTGCCGCTCGGTGGTCGACGCGCTGTCGGATACGCCGCCGAGAGCCGGGCGCGTGCTCGTCTACGACGGCACCGGCCGCCACAACGCGTACCTGTGCGCCGAGCGGTATGTGTCGGCGGGACTCGACGTGCGCCTCGCTATTCTTGATGCCCTGCCCGCGCAGGAAGCCGGCGGCAAAGGCGACGACGCTGTGTGGATGCGCAACCTCGAAAAATGGAAGGTGCCGGTTCGGGCGCATCTCGAACTCGTCGAAGTCCGGCGCGGCGACGCGGGCGTCTTGCACGCGGTCTTCCGGCATCAATTAACCGATGAACTCGTCGAAATGGAAGCAGAACAGATCGTGGTCGAACGCGGGACGATCGCCGTGGACGATCTCTTTGAAGCAGCCCGCGCGCACTCGCTGAACGACGGTCAACTCGATCTCGCCGCCTTCGCACGCGGTGCCGCGCAGCCGGTCTTGCAGGCAGCGAACGGCGATGCCTGGTTCCACCTCTACCGAATCGGCGACGCCGTGGCGTCGCGCGACATTCATACGGCCATCTACGATGCCTATCGTCTTTGCGTCGCGATGTAGGCCGACGCGCTCCCCGACCGACCATCACTCAAAGGACAGACCATGACCAAGCCGCTCGACGCGCATTGCCCCGACCTCGAACGCAGGCGCGCTGTGAAGACTCTTCTCGCGGCGGGCGCCGCCGCGACCGTGGGCTGGCCCGCGCTGGCTGCGTCGGCGACGCCCGCCGCAGCCAAGCCGCGTCAGGGTGGCGTGATGCGGGTCGCGACGGCGAACCAGTCGCTCTCGGATTCGCTCGACCCGGCCAAGGCCTCGCACACCGCCGACTACTCGCGCATGTTCATCTTCTACAGCGGCCTGACCGAGTTCGACAGTGCGTTCAAGGTGCAGAACGCGCTCGCCGAAGCCTTCGACACCAGCGATCACAAGCTGTGGACCGTCAAGCTCCGCCCGGGCGTGCATTTCCACGACGGCAAGCCGCTCACGGCGGACGACGTCGTTTTCTCGTTGTCGCGTCACAAGGATCCGGCGACCGCGTCGAAAGCCAAGTCGATCGCCGACGCAATCGATTCGATCAAGGCGACCGGGCCGCTGCAAGTCGAGATCGTGCTCAACGCGCCGAACGTCGATCTGCCTGCGTTGCTTGCCGTGCCGCATTTCGTGATCGTCGCCGCGGGCACGAAGGATTTCTCCAAGGGCAACGGCACGGGCCCATTCGTCTGCAAGGAGTTCACGCCAGCCGGCCGCTGTGTCGGTACGCGCAATCCGAACTTCTGGAAGCCGGGATTGCCGTACCTCGATGAAGTACAGCTCGTCGGGATCGTCGATGATGCGGCGCGTCTCAACGCCCTGCTCGCGGGCGACATTCAGCTCGTCTCGCCCGTGCCCGCCCGAGACGTCGAGCGGCTCAAGCGCGCCGGCAGCTTTGGCGTACTGGAGAGTCAGTCGGGCCTGTACACCGACCTGATCCTGCGCCAGGACGCGATGCCTACCGGTAACCCCGAGTTCATACAGGCGATCAAGTACCTGCATGATCGCGAGCGCATCCAGAAGACGCTGTTGCGCGGTTACGCGACCATTGGCAACGACCACCCGGTTCCCGCGTGGCATCCGTATTACCTTGCGGGACTGCCGCAGCGCACCTACGACCCTGACCGCGCGAAGTCGCTCATCAAGAAGGCGAATTTGTCGGCCTCGGCCGCGGAGATCGTGGTGCCACCGTCGATCGAATCCGCGCTCGATTCCGCCCTGATGGTTCAGCAGGCTGCGCTGCAGACGGACCTGCAGCTCGGCGTGCGCCGCGTGCCGGCGGACGGCTACTGGTCGACGCACTGGATGAAGCATCCGATGACCTACGGTTCGATTCTGCCACGGCCGACACTCGACCTGCTCTATACGCAATTCTTCAAGTCGGATTCCGTCTGGAACGAATCGGGCTGGAAGAATGCGCAGTTCGACCAGCTTCTGCTGCAGGCGCGTCAGGAAAAGGATGAAACCCGACGCAAGCAGATGTACGGCGACATGCAGACCATCGTCTACGAGAAAGGCAGCATCATCATTCCGGCGTTCATCAATTTCATCGATGCGCACAGCACTCACGTAAAAGGGCTGGTTGGAACACCGTCGGGACGTCTGATGGGCTATCGCTTCGCGGAATTTGCTTGGCTTGATGCGGGCTGAACGACTGGTAATCCGGCCGGCGCGACGTTTGTACGCAGCCGTTCGGACAACTAGCGCGAGCTCAGCCGGTCCTCTATTGTCCGCAAGTCGACCCGTGTGAAGCTCCCGGGCTCCAAAACATCACAACATGCGCCCTGTATGCCCCCACGCAGGACGCAATGCTCGCCACGCTTCACCGCGCGCCGGTCTCCCATGAGAACTGGATTTTCGAACTGAAATGCAAGTAGCCACCTCGCACGCGTCGCCTCAAAGGCTTGCCTAGCACGGCTGCCTCAAGAGGCTGTTGCTTTTCGAAATCGCAAGCTGTGGCTTTTCAACGATGCGCTCGTACTGCGTGCGGAACGTCGAGCCAATGCCTCGAATCGACCCCATTGCGATCGTTGGCCCGGCGGGATCACAAGGGCAAACCTTCAGCGCATTTCGGCCATTGGCCTGACCTGCCTCGTCAATTGCGGAGGCCTTTTACCATCTCGCCTAATCGCCGCCAGCCGTTACCCTATACAGCCGATGCCGAGGGTACTCAAACGCGCGAAGAATCTGTCAATTATTGGGTCGCACAATACGCAACAGCTCTGTCTCGGTTCGCAGTTGATTCGCGCGTAGACGGGCATCGACTCTACAGCGCGCTTCGCAATTGCCAGTGTGCGCGATAGCTGCAATGCGGTAGATCGATCATTGTATTGCGTGTTCTAGGCCTGTTCCGGGACACCGGGCCCCTGACCGCCGATTCATGAGGGACTGAAGATCCTGTCCGTGCTAACTCATCGGGACGTCAATAAACAGAGCCTGTTGAGCTCCCGCCATCGATGTTTCTCGAAAACCAAGTTTACACAAGGAAAACCCTTAGACTAAATTCCCATCGGTTGGGAAAGCGCTTTTTGAAAAGTGAGAAACCTCTGGCATGCTCTATTCATCGCCACTGGCTTGATTTTCTCTTGTGAACCACGATCAAACGGTTACGGGTGCGGAGCGCGTCCTGCTCGTCCTTTCAGCGCTTGCCAGTTACGGCAAAGCCATGTCCGTGAAGGATCTGCTCGACGTCACCGGATTGGCGCAAAGCACATTGTATCGGCAGATCGCGCTGCTCAAGCGCTGGGGTTTCGTGGCTGAACACGCGGGCCACTATGCGCCAGGGCCCATCAGCCTTCAACTAGCGCTTGGTTTCGATGTCAACTCGCTGCTCGTCGAAGCGAGCCGCAGCGAAATGCAGCAGCTCGCACGGGTCTCTCAGGAGAGTGTGGGTCTCGTCGTCGCGGTGAAGCATCAAGTAATGTGCGTCGAAATGGTCGACAGCCAGCACTCGCTGCGCTGCTCGTTCGAAAAGGGGCGCGCTGTGCTTTTAAAGGCTGGTGCCTCGGCGAAGTCGCTGTTGGCCTTCATGGCTGACAAAGCGCGTACCGAGGTTCTGGACAGCGTGTTCGACGGTGATCCTGCTGGCCGTACCGCCATCGAAGCCGAGCTGAGCCAGATCCGGGCGCAGGGCTATGCCGTCAGCGACAGCGAAGTCGATCCCGGCGTATGGGGCGTCAGCGCGCCGATTTTCCATCGCATAGGGCGAGCGGCGAGCAGCGGCGCGTCAATCACGTTGATGGCGCCGTCCACCCGAGCCGCAGGCCGCGAAACGCAATTCATTGACGCTGCCGTGCGCGCGGCGCGAGCCATCTCCGCGCGCATGCAAACCGATTGATCCGCTTGATCCGCTTGATCCTGAAAGGAGTTTCGCCATGAAGCTGCAAAGACTGTTTTCCGTCGCATGTATTGCCCTTGCCACGACCTTAGCCGTGCTGCCGGGCGGCGCCTCTGCGCAAACCCCGGGCGTCTTGCGCGTGGCCACCGACGCCACTTTCCCGCCGATGGAGTTCACCGAGAACGGCGCGCGCACCGGTTTCGACGTTGACATGATGAATGCCCTCGTCAAGGCGATGGGCAAGCGGGTTGAATGGACCGACATCGACTTCAAGGGACTCATTCCAGGCCTGATCGCCCATCGCTTCGATGCCGCGATTTCCGGCATTTACATCACCGACGAGCGTAGCAAGGTGGTCGATTTCACGGAACCGTACTTTGCCGGAGGTCTCGTGGCGCTGGTCAAGAGCAGTTCGACGATCAAGACGGTGACCGACCTGAACGGCAAGAAGGTGTCAGTGCAGGTCGGCACAAAGTCGGTCAACTTTCTGCGCGACAACTTCCCGCAAATCACGCGGGTCGAGGTCGAAAAGAATCAAGAAATGTTCGATCTGGTTGGGATCGGCCGGGCCGACGCCGCGGTCACGGGCAAACCCGCTGCGTTGCAGTTGGCCAAGACACGGACCGGTTTTCGCGTTCTCGATAAACAGCTGACGACCGAAGCGTACGGCATCGCCGTGCGCAAGGACGAACCCGAATTGAAGGCCGCATTCAACGCCGCGCTGGCAAAGATCAAGGCGGACGGCACGTACGCAGCGATCGTCCACAAGTGGTTCGGCGCGAGCGCGCAATAACAGGACGAGAAAAATGGAACTCGATTTCACGCCGGTTATCACCGGCTGGGCGGACATCGCACGCGGCGCGGCGGTGACGGTGGAAGTGACAGCCGCCGCACTCGTGCTGAGTTGCATACTCGGCTTGCTTATCGGCATCGGCCGGCTCACGCCGCAGCGACGCATTGTCTACAGCGTGTGCACCGCCTATTTGACCTTCTTCCGCGGCACGCCGTTGCTTGTACAACTGTTTTTACTGTTCTTCGGCTTGCCCCAATTCAACATCCTGCTGCCTGCATTTGTGTGCGGGATGCTGGGGCTGGGGCTGTATTCCGCTGCATACGTCTCGGAGATTGTGCGGGGCGCGATCCAGTCGGTCGATCGCGGACAGATGGAGGCAGCTCGCTCGATCGGCATGTCGTCGGGACAGGCGATGCGGGCCGTGATCCTGCCGCAAGCGATCGTGCGGATGATCCCGCCGCTTGGTAACGAATTTATCGCGCTGATCAAGAATTCGGCGCTCGTTTCACTGTTGACAATCGACGACCTGATGCACGAGGGCCAGAAAATCATCAGCGTGTCGTACCGATCGCTCGAGGTGTACCTGGCAATTGCGCTGGTGTACCTCGTGTTGACCCAGGCAACGAATTACGCGCTTCACCGCGTCGAGCGACGTATGCGTGCAGGAGGAATGGTGCAATGAACAACACGTCCCAACCCATCGTCCAGATCCGTGGGCTGACCAAATCGTTCGGCTCGCACGTCGTGTTGAATGGCATCGACTTCGACATTCAGCCGCAGCAGGTGGTCGTCGTGATCGGGCCTAGCGGCTCGGGTAAGAGTACGTTTTTGCGCTGCTGCAATGGGCTGGAGCAGGCCGAAGGCGGCACCATCGATATTTGCGGCCACCGCCTGGTGGACCACGGGGTGATGCTCAAGGAACGGTCGATCAACGCGTTGCGCACCGAAGTCGGCATGGTGTTCCAGTCGTTCAATCTTTTCCCGCACCTGTCCGTGCTGCATAACATCACGGTCGGCCCACGCATGCTGCGCGGCGCGCACAAGGCAGAAGCCGAAGCGGCGGCGCTCGCGCTGCTGGAAAAGGTCGGCCTTGCGCACAAGGCGCACGTGATGCCGGCGAGTTTATCTGGCGGCCAGAAGCAACGCGTTGCGATCGCCCGTGCGCTCGCGATGCAACCGCGCGTGATGCTGTTCGACGAACCAACGTCCGCCCTGGACCCGGAACTCGTCGGCGAAGTGCTTCAAGTGATGAAGCTACTCGCGAGCGAAGGCATGACGATGGTGGTCGTGACGCATGAAATGGGTTTTGCGAAGGAAGTCGCTGACGTTGTCGTCGTCATGGACGGTGGCGTGATTGTCGAAGCCGGGCCACCCTCGACCATTTTCTCCGCGCCGTCGCAACCGCGCACGCGTGCCTTCCTGCAGGCGGTGTTGTCGCGCGCATGAGACTTCCATTTGACGAGAATGTGTGGAGCGGTCGTTCCGATGACCGTGAACCCGGCGACACCCGGCGCGTGTTCAACCAGGTTGTCCCGTTCATCGAGGGCGCCCCCATCGACGATGCGCCCGTGATCATCGGCTTCGGTTCCGACGAAGGCGTGCGCCGCAACCAGGGTCGAACGGGCGCGGCACACGGTCCCAAACAGTTGCGGCGGGCACTGGCGGGTCTCCCTGCGAAGGCCTCGGCGACGGTGCTCGATGCCGGCGATGTGGTCTGCGACGACGAAGACCTGGAAGCCGCACAAGCCGAGTTGGGACATATCGTAAGCGACGTGCTTGCGCGCGGCGGACGACCGCTCGTATTCGGCGGCGGCCATGAAGTGGCATGGGGCACCTACAGCGGATTGCGCGCACATCTGGGCGACGCACATAACCGCCGGCTCATGATCGTGAACTTCGATGCGCATTTCGATTTACGCCAGTCGCGCCCGGCGAGTTCGGGCACGCCGTTCGATCAGATCGCCTGCGATTGCGCAGCGCGCGGCATGCCGTTCAACTATGTGTGTTTCGGCGTCAGCGACCTGGCAAACACTGCAGCGCTCTTTGAGCGTGCGCGCCAACTCGGCGTGCGCTACGTACTCGACGCCGATATGCAGGAGTCACAGCTCACGCAACGGCTGCAAGGGCTCGAGCGGATGATCGACGCGGCGGACGACATTTATCTGACCATCGATTTGGATGTGCTGCCGAGCGCAACGGCTCCCGGTGTATCGGCG
>NZ_FCNW02000102.1 GCF_001544475.1 Caballeronia humi
CCCCATGCAGCGAAGCTGCGGTCGGCTGGCGTTAGCGATTCAGCGCTTACTCCGGCCCCATGCAGCGAAGCTGCGGTCGGCTGGCGTTAGCGATTCAGCGCTTACTCCAGCCCCATGCAGCGAAGCTGCGGTCGGCTGGCGTTAGCGATTCAGCGCTTACTCCGGCCCCATGCAGCGAAGCTGCGGTTATCAATATCGCGCTTGCGCCCTGCCCGGCGGCGCCGCGCCGCCCAAGCCCGCGCGGGATTTTGGGTAGAATTCTCTCACATTGCAACCGTCGCCCTAAGCACCGCGCGGCTTTTGCGCCATCAGCCATCTCCTACTTATCGTCCAAAAAGGGGCTTATGACGACTCGCATCACGGCCGCGTCGCGACGGGTCGCCCGTCTTCTCTTCGCGAGCGCGATGATCGGGTCGATCGGTTTGGGGTTTCCGCACGCGGCGTTCGCCGTCTACGCGATCGCGCAATACGGCGAGCCCAAATACCCGCCGGACTTCAGGCATTTCGATTACGTCAACTCCGACGCCCCGCGCGGCGGCACGCTCGTCCTCGCGAACCCGAACCGCCTGACTAGCTTCGACAAGTTCAATCCGTTTACGATGCGCGGCAACCCCGCGCCCGGCTTGGGCTTCATGTTCGAGAGCCTGACGACGGGCAGCCTCGACGAAATCTCGACTGCCTACGGCCTGCTCGCCGACGACATTGCCGTCGCCGCCGACGGCCTCTCGACGACGTTCCATATCAATCCGAAGGCGCGCTTCTCAAACGGCGATCCGGTCACCGCGGACGACGTCAAATTCTCCTTCGAGACGCTGAAAAGCCCGAAGGCCGCGCCGCAGTATTCGGTGTACTTCGGCCAGATCGCGCGCGCCGTCGTGATCGATCCGCTCACTATCCGCTTCGATTTCAAGCAGCGCACGCGTGAGATGCCGCTGCTCGCGGGCGGCATTCCGGTGTTTTCGCGCAAGTGGGGCATGAAGCCCGACGGCACGCGCATCGACTTCGATCAGCTCGCGTTCCAGAAGCCGATCGGTAGCGGCCCATATCTGATCGAGCGCTACGACAACGGCCGCACGATCACCTACAAGCGCAATCCGGCGTACTGGGGCGCGCATTTGCCGGTGCGCGTCGGCACGTACAACTTCGAGCGGATCGACTACAAGCTGTACTCGGATGGCGTCGCCCGGCTCGAAGCCTTCAAGGCGGGCGAATACGACGTGCTCGTCGAGAACGTCGCGCGCAACTGGGTGCGGCGCGACATCGGCAAGCGCTTCGACAGCGGCGAGCTCATCAAGCGCGAATTCCCGCATCACAACGGCAGCGGCATGCAGGGCTTCTTCATGAATGTGCGCCGGCCGCTCTTTCAGGATGTGCGCGTGCGCCAGGCGCTCGATCTCGCGCTCGACTTCGAATGGCTCAACCGGCAACTGTTCTTCAGCCAGTACCGACGCACGGACAGCTTCTTCGTCAACGGCGAACTGCAGGCGAAGGGCCGTCCGTCCGCGGGCGAACTCGCGTTGCTCGACCCGCTGCGCGCCGAGCTCGATTCGTCGGTGTTTGGCGAGATGGTGCAGCAGCCGCGCACCGCGCCGCCTCCGGATTCGCTGCGCGCAAACCTGATCAAGGCGCGCCAGTTGCTCGCCGACGCGGGCTGGACCTATCGCGACGGCGCGCTGCGCAACGCGAAAGGCGAGCCATTTGTCTTCGAGATTCTCGACGACACCGGCGGCGGCGCGTCGATGGAGCCGGTCGCGGCGGCGTTCGCGCGCAACCTGCAGAAGCTCGGCATCGTGTGCAACTTCCGCACGGTCGATTACGCGCTGATCCAGAAGCGCCTCGACGCGTTCGATTTCGACATGACGAGCGTGCGCATGCCTGACGTGCAGGTGCCGGGCACGGAGCAAGTGTCGCGTTTCGGGAGCAAGTCGGCGGACGAGCAGGGTTCGGACAACCTGTCGGGCGTGAAATCGCCTGCCGTCGATAAAATCCTGCAGGCGGTCGTCTCCGCGCAGACGCGCGAGCAACTCGTCGACGCCACGCACGCGCTCGACCGTGTGCTGATGCACGGCTACTATGTGGTCCCGCACTGGTATTCGGCGACGCATCGGGTGGCTTACCGCAACACGCTCGCGTACCCGTCGACGCTGCCGCTTTACTACACCGCCGAGGACTGGATCACGTCGACGTGGTGGTTCAAGCCCGTACCGAAATAAGCTCGAAATAAACTCCACGAGCCACAGAAACGAACCGGACGCCGCCCATGTGGAGCTACATCCTCAAACGTATCCTGCTGATGATCCCGACGCTGCTCGGCGTGCTCACGCTGACCTTCGCCGTGATCCAGTTCGTGCCGGGCGGCCCGGTCGAACAGGCGGTGCACGACTTGCGGCGCGGCGGCGAGCAGGGCGGCGCGTTCGGCATGCGCACGCATACGGGCGTCGATGCGCAGCAGGTCGCGCAACTCAAGGCGCTCTACGGCTTCGACAAACCGCCGCTCGAACGCTACGTGTCGATGCTCGGCAAGTTCGCGCGCTTCGATCTCGGCGAGAGCTATTTCCGGCATCAGAGCGTGTGGTCGCTGATCGTGTCGAAACTGCCGGTGTCGATCAGCATCGGCTTGTGGACGTTCTTCATCACCTATCTGATATCGGTGCCGCTCGGGATTGCAAAAGCGGTGCGCAACGGCTCGAAATTCGACGTCGCGACGAGTCTCATCGTGCTGATCGGTTTCGCGATTCCGGGCTTCGTGCTCGGCGTGCTGCTGCTCGTGCTGTTCGGCGGCGGCACGTTCTGGCAACTGTTTCCGCTGCGCAACCTCACCTCCGACAACTGGGCGACGCTCTCGCTCGGCGGCAAAATTGTGGATTATTTGTGGCACATCACGTTGCCGGTGGTGGCGTCGGTGGTGGGCAGCTTCGCGGTCATCACGATGCTCACGAAAAACGCCTTCCTCGACGAAATCCGCAAGCAATATGTGCTGACCGCGCGCGCGAAGGGTTTGTCCGAGCGGCGCGTGCTGTGGAAGCACGTGTTTCGCAACGCGCTTTTGCCGCTGATCGTCGGCTTTCCGGGGGCGTTCATCGGCGCGTTCTTCACGGGCAGTCTGCTGATCGAGACGCTCTTTTCGCTCGATGGCCTCGGCCTCCTGTCCTACGAGTCCGTCGTGCGGCGCGACTATCCGGTCGTGCTCGGCACGCTCTATCTCTTCACGCTGATCGGGCTCGCGACCAAGCTGATCTCGGACCTGTGCTACGTCTGGGTCGATCCGCGGATTCAATTCGAACAACTGGAGCGCTGACTTGAACCGAGCCGCATCGTCGCGACGCAACGCGACCGCTACCGACGGCCAGCCGCTTCGCCCGCACGTTTCGATCACGCCGGGCCGGCGCGTGTGGCTGCGCTTCAGGCAGCATCGGCTGGGATACTGGAGTCTGATCGTGTTCGTCGTCGCGTTCGCGATCAGCCTGGCGGGGCCGCTGTGGTCGAACGACAAGCCGCTCGTCGTGCGCTATCAGGGCAAGCTCTATTTTCCGCTCGTGAAGACCTATGCGGAGACGGCGTTCGGCGGCGACTTCCCGACGCCCGCCGATTACCTCGATCCCTTCGTGCGCGATCGCTTCAGCGCACCGGGCAACTTCGCGGTGTACCCGCCGAATCACTATTACTACGACACGCTCAACTACTTCTCGAAAGGCTCGAACCCGGCGCCGCCGTCGCGCGAAAACTGGCTCGGCACCGACGATCGCGGGCGTGACGTCTTCGCGCGGCTCGTGTACGGCTTTCGCGTATCGGTGCTGTTCGCGCTCGTCCTGACGGCGATCGGCACCGTACTTGGCGTGCTGGCGGGCGCGGTACAAGGCTATTTCGGCGGCAGGACCGACATCACCGGCCAGCGGTTGATCGAAATCTGGAGTGCGCTGCCGGAGCTTTACCTGCTTATCATCTTCGCGTCGATTTTCGAACCGAGTTTGCTGCTGCTCGTGATCCTGCTGTCGCTCTTCGGCTGGATCGGGCTCTCTGATTACGTGCGCGCCGAGTTCCTGCGCAATCGCACGCAGGACTACGTGCGCGCCGCGCGGGCGATGGGTTTGTCGAACTGGCAGATCATCTGGCGTCACGTCCTGCCGAACAGCCTCACGCCTGTCATCACGTTCCTGCCGTTTCGCATGAGCGGCGCGATCCTGGCGCTCACGAGCCTCGATTTTCTCGGCCTCGGCGTGCCGTCGCCGACGCCGTCGCTCGGCGAACTGCTCGCGCAGGGCAAGGCGAATCTCGACGCGTGGTGGATCTCGCTCTCGACGTTCGGCGTGCTCGTTGCGACGCTGCTCTTGCTGACGTTCATGGGCGACGCGCTGCGCAACGCGCTCGACACGCGCATCGCGGACGCGGTCAAAGCCGGAGGCGGCCAATGAGCGCCGCGCCGCTGCTGCAAATCGACAAGCTGCGCGTGCGGTTCGGGCAAACCGTCGCGGTCGATGACGTGAGTCTCACGATCGAAGCCGGCGAGCGCGTGGCGCTGGTCGGCGAATCGGGATCGGGCAAGAGCGTCACGGCGCTTTCCATCCTGCGTCTGTTGCGCGAGGCGGAACTGTCCGGCTCGATCCGCTTCGCCGGCGAGGAACTGCTGACGAAGAGCGAGCACGCGATGCGCAACCTGCGTGGCTCCGACATTGCGATGATCTTCCAGGAACCGATGACCGCGCTGAACCCGCTCTACACGGTCGGCGACCAGATCATCGAGACGATCCAGCTGCACGATGGCATCAGTGCACGCGACGCCCGCAAGCGCGCGATCGAGTTGCTCGCGCGTACGGGCATCACGGAGCCGGAGCGGCGTATCGACAGCTATCCGCACCAGCTTTCCGGCGGCCAGCGCCAGCGCGTGATGATCGCGATGGCGCTGGCGTGCCGTCCGCGCCTGCTGCTCGCCGACGAGCCGACCACCGCGCTCGATGTAACGATCCGCGCGCAAATCGTCGATCTGCTGCTCGAATTGCAGCGCGACGAAGCCGAAAAGCGCGGCATGGCGGTGCTGTTGATCACGCACGACCTGAACCTCGTGCGCCGCTTCGCCGAGCGCATCGCGGTGATGGAGAACGGCCTGCTGGTGGAGCAGGGCACGGTCGAGTCGATTTTCACGTCGCCGCAGCATCCTTATACACAGCGCCTCTTGCAGAGCCGCCCGCAGCGCGCGGTGCTGCCGGTGCTGCCGCTCTCGCCCTTGCTGCTCGACGCGAAGGACGTCTCCGTCGACTATTCGATGAAGCTGCCGGGCGTCGCCGGCTGGTTCCGGCGCGGGGCGTTCAAGGCGGTGGATAGCGTGTCGGTGTCGGTGCGGCAGGGCGAGACGCTGGGAATCGTCGGCGAGTCGGGCTCCGGAAAATCGACGCTCGCGATGGCGCTCCTCGGCCTGCAGCGCATCTCGCACGGCGCGGTGGAATTTCAGGGCCGCGCGCTCGCCGACTATCGCGGACGCGAAAAGACGGTGTTGCGCTCCAACATGCAGGTGGTGTTTCAGGACCCGTACAGCTCGCTGTCGCCGCGCCAGACCATCGAGCGGATCGTGGGCGAAGGGCTCGCGCTGCATCGACCGGAAATGGATGCCGCCGCGCGTCATGCCAAAGTGGTGTCGGTGCTGCGTGAGGTCGGCATGGACCGGACGGCGCTGCAGCGCTACCCGCACGAATTCTCGGGCGGACAGCGCCAGCGGATTGCGATTGCGCGCGCGCTCGTGCTGGAACCGCGCATCCTGATCCTCGATGAGCCGACCAGCGCGCTCGATGTATCCATCCAGATGCAGGTGCTGAAACTCCTCGCCGACCTGCAGAAGAAGTACAACCTCGGTTACGTCTTTATCAGCCACGACCTGGAAGTGATCGGCGCGATGGCGCATCGCGTCGCGGTGATGCAGAACGGTTTTGTCGTCGAAACGGGTGAAGTGGAGAAAATCTTTTCGACGCCGTCGCACGCCTACACTCGGAAACTTCTCAAAGCGGCCTTGGCCGCTTAAATCTCACTCTTCTCACCAATTAGGTGCGGGGAGTGATTGATTTTCTCTATATCTTTTGACAGGCAAATAATATCTGTCTAGTATCATCCAAACTTTACGTATGCCCCTGATTTTTCAGCCTTTCTTAGCAAAAACTACCGACCGATGCAGCCAATCACCTTGACTCAGACATGCATGCGCGCCGCCGCTGGCATGTTGATCGGCCTACTGATGACAGCAGCTTCGACGGCGATGGCCGACGAAGTCACCAATTCTCAACAAAATGCCAGCAATGGCATTTTTTCGTCGTCTAAAGCAAACGATGTCTACCCGGTCGCTGAATCGGGAAATACTTCGTCCTCCGGCACCAAATCTTTCCTCTCCGGCATGGCCAGCAAGGCGGGCGACGTTGTCGTCGGCGCGCTGAACATGATCGGCGTGCGCTATCGCTGGGGCGGCGATACGCCGGACTCCGGCCTTGATTGCAGCGGCTTCGTGCGCTACGTCTTCCAGGACACGCTCGGCATGACCTTGCCGCGCCGTGCGGAGGAAATGAGCCGCGTCGGCGAGAAGGTCCGCGTGAGCGAACTCAAGCCAGGCGACCTTGTGTTCTTCAACACGATGCGTCGCTCGTTCTCGCACGTCGGCATCTACATCGGCGACAACAAGTTCGTGCATTCGCCTTCAACGGGCAGCACGATCCGCGTCGACGACATGGAGAACGCCTACTGGGAGAAGCGCTACACCGGTGCACGCCGCATCGACGCCGCTTTCCCGATGGACGGCAACGATCTTCGCCAGCGCGTGAGCGCGACGATCGGCAATCAGTAACTGATTCGCTCGGTTGTTCCAGAAGCCCGCTTCGTGAGACGCGGGCTTTTTGTGTTTCTCAGGCCGTAGCGCCTCGCGACGCCAGTTGACGCTGCAACTCCGGCCACGCCTTCGCCACTGCCTCCTCTCCGGCAAGAATCGCCGCGTTGCGCTGGCCGAAATCGCTGCCGCTCATCGCCGCCAGATTCGGACGGATCACGACATCGGCATATTTATCGAGTTCGTAGGCCTTGATCGTCTGGCCCATGATCGTGAACGTCTGCATCAGCACGTCGAACGAGCTTTGCGTGAGCGCCGATTCCGGCCGCGCCGAGATATCGACAGCGATCACGAAGTCCGCGCCCATCTTGCGCGCGAACGCTGCGGGCACGGGGCTCACGAGTCCGCCGTCGACGTATTCATGCGCGCCGATCTTCACCGGCTCGAAAATCGACGGCACGCTGCACGAAGCCCGCACTGCGACGCCGGTATTGCCGCGCTGAAAGAGAATCGGCTGGCCGCTGCGCAAATCCGTCGCGACGACGCCGAGCGGCTTCGCCATCTTTTCGATCGGCCGGTTATCGAGCGTCTTGTTGAGGTAGTTCTGCAGCGCGACGCCTTGCAGGATGCCACGCGTGCGAAACGGCATCGCCCAGTCGCTGATCGACGCTTCGTCCATCGTCAGCGCGAGCTTGTTGATCGCGATGCCGTTCATCCCCGACGCCGACAGCGCCGCGATCACCGAGCCCGCGCTCGTGCCGGCGAGCAGGTCGACGCGGACGTTGCGCGCCTCGAGCGCCTTGATCACGCCGATGTGCGCGAAGCCGCGCGCCGCGCCGCCGCCGAGCGCGAGCCCGACGCGCAACTGGCGCGGCGGCTCGGCCTTGGGCGGCGGCGCGTTCGTTGCAGCGCCCGAAGAACCGCTATTGCCGACGATGTTGCTGCCGGTCGTGGAACACGCGGCGAGCGCGGCCGATGCGGCCGCAACCGAAAACGCACGGCGCGAAAGGCGAGGGGACGATGATTTCAAGGGGTATCTCTCATATCGGGCGATCGATGCGACCGCCCACGACGTGCATGCATCCTGGAAAATAGCGCGCACATCATAAAGCAACTCGAAACGCTGGCGCCGGTAAAAAGCGGGCGGCGAGTATAATTCCGTCTCATTTTGTTCGGCGGCGCGGCGCGGGAATTGCGCGCATCCCGCACGCTGAAAACTGAACCGCCGACGCATCGTTCGCATGCTGCGCCCCGAGCTTCGCATTCTGAAGCGCCGCGCTTAAGGATGACTTAACGTGACTTTCTGTCGCGTTCTTCGCCCCGAAACGCGAGCGCATTCTGCCATCGAGTAAAACGCCAATGACCACGCAAGTCCGCACCCGCTTCGCTCCGAGCCCGACCGGCTTCATCCATCTCGGCAATATCCGCTCCGCGCTTTATCCGTGGGCGTTCGCGCGCAAGATGAAGGGCACTTTCGTGCTGCGCATTGAAGATACCGACGTCGAGCGCTCCACCGACGCCTCCGTCGACGCGATCCTCGAAGGCATGCAATGGCTCGCACTCGATTTCGACGAAGGCCCGTTCTACCAGATGCAGCGGATGGACCGTTACCGCGAGGTGATCGGCCAGATGCTCGAGCAAGGCCTCGCGTACCACTGCTACATGTCGACCGAAGAGCTCGACGCGCTGCGCGAGCGCCAGCGCGCCGCCGGCGAAAAGCCGCGCTACGACGGCACGTGGCGCCCCGAACCCGGCAAGACGCTACCGCCGGTGCCGGACGGCGTTCAGCCCGTCGTACGCTTTCGCAATCCGCTGAACGGCTTAGTGAGCTGGGACGACGCGGTGAAGGGCACAGTCGAAATCTCGAACGAAGAACTCGACGACCTCGTGATCGCCCGCCCGGACGGCACGCCTACGTATAACTTCTGCGTAGTCGTCGACGATCTCGACATGAACATCACGCATGTCATTCGCGGCGACGATCACGTAAACAACACGCCGCGCCAGATCAACATCCTGCGCGCGCTGGGCGGCGACGTGCCGGTGTACGCCCACCTGCCGACCGTGCTGAACGAGCAGGGCGAGAAGATGAGCAAGCGCCACGGCGCGATGAGCGTGACCGGTTATCGCGATGCCGGGTATCTGCCGGAAGCCGTGGTGAACTACCTCGCGCGTCTCGGCTGGTCGCACGGCGACGCGGAAATCTTCTCGCGCGAGCAGTTCGTCGAGTGGTTCGATCTCGATCACCTCGGCAAGTCGCCGGCGCAGTACGACCACGACAGGCTCAACTGGCTGAACGCACACTACATCAAGGAAGCCGACAACGCGCGCCTGGCGACGCTCGCCAAACCGTTCCTGGCCGAACTTGGCGTCGATGCCAGCGCGACCGAGCAGGGCGCGCCGCTCGAACTGGTGGTCGGGCTGCTGAAGGACCGCGCGTCGACGGTGAAGGAGATCGCCGAAAACGCTGCTATGTTCTACAAGGAGCCGGTTATCGACCCGGCGGCCTTCGCGCAGCACGTTACCGACGCGGTGCGCCCGGCGCTCGCCGATTTACGCACGGCGCTCGGCGAAGTCGAATGGACGAAGGAAGCGATCGCGGCCGCGATCAAGTCGACGCTCACCGCTCACAAGCTGAAGATGCCGCACCTCGCGATGCCGGTGCGTCTGCTGGTGGCAGGCACGACGCACACGCCATCCATCGATGCGGTGCTGATGCTGTTCGGCCGTGAGACGGTTCTCAAGCGGCTGGAGAAGACGTCGGCGTGATTTGAGAAGGATTGCGCAAGATTCGGGCGTGGAGCATAAAAAAATTTCAGACAGGGCGGGGAAAGGTATTTACAACTTCAAAAGTGCCCTTTAGAATCTCGTTTCTGTTCTGCAAGGGGGTATAGCTCAGCTGGGAGAGCGCTTGCATGGCATGCAAGAGGTCAGCGGTTCGATCCCGCTTACCTCCACCACAGAACGGTTTGAGGTCTTTTTGCTGAGTCAGGTTGTCGCAAAAAAGACTTCACAAGTAACAGAAAGCTGTATAGAATTTCGGTCTTCGCTGCAGTAGCAGAAGACTTAAGCGAAGAACGTAGCAAGACAGAGATTTACCCAAGTTTCTGTCCCCTTCGTCTAGAGGCCTAGGACATCACCCTTTCACGGTGAGTACAGGGGTTCGAATCCCCTAGGGGACGCCAAAACATCGGCGGCTGCTAGAAAGCGCTGCACATTGCGAAAGCGTCGAAGCTTTCGTCAAGCGATGGATGAGTTGGAGCGGTAGTTCAGTTGGTTAGAATACCGGCCTGTCACGCCGGGGGTCGCGGGTTCGAGTCCCGTCCGCTCCGCCAACAAGCCTCGTGTGGGTCACGTCGAGTGAGTCAAGGAATCCGGCTGATGAGCCGGTTTTTTTTCGCCACGGGCCATAAAAAGTTTTCCTGTCCCCTTCGTCTAGAGGCCTAGGACATCACCCTTTCACGGTGAGTACAGGGGTTCGAATCCCCTAGGGGACGCCAGAAACATCGGCGGTTGCCATCGGCGCCGCAATCGATGAAAGCGCTGGAGCGGTAGTTCAGTTGGTTAGAATACCGGCCTGTCACGCCGGGGGTCGCGGGTTCGAGTCCCGTCCGCTCCGCCAACAAGCCTCGTGTGGGTCACGTCGAGTGAGTCAAGGAATCCGGCTGATGAGCCGGTTTTTTTTCGCCACGGGCCATAAAAAGTTTTCCTGTCCCCTTCGTCTAGAGGCCTAGGACATCACCCTTTCACGGTGAGTAAAGGGGTTCGAATCCCCTAGGGGACGCC
>NZ_FCNW02000103.1 GCF_001544475.1 Caballeronia humi
GTGAACACCGTGTCGCCGGGCTACATCGGCACGGACATGGTGAAGGCGATCCGTCCGGAAGTGCTCGAGAAGATCGTTGCGACGATTCCGGTGCGCCGCCTCGGCCGTCCCGAAGAAATCGGTTCGATCGTGGCGTGGCTGGCATCGGACGAGTCGGGCTTCTCGACCGGTGCGGACTTCTCGCTGAACGGCGGGCTGCACATGGGCTGACCGCACGAGCACCGGTGACGGCCGAACTGCCCGTTCGTTGTCAGCTAAACGGCCCATCCCGGCCGCAAGATTGCGATGGGCCAGTCGGTGCCAAGGCCATTGAACGGATTAAGGCGCCAGCCACTATTGACCAGATGACCTCTTTCATTTCCTCCGACAGGTAGCCTGTCGCCGAATGCCAGCGACACCACATAGAATGCGCGCACCGTTCAATGCGATGGCCAAAATTTGACGCCTACGTCCACTCCGATTTCTGATATTGAGGTGCTTTCGACCCCGGATGGAAATTCGGCAACACGCGGACAATTGGAATTTCAATTTTGGTAGTAACCTACTCGTTGGTTACGCAGACCTGCAACACCAGGCCCTTTCGCAGGTGTTACTCCTCGGCCAACTACCAACGAGGGGCAGGGACATGACAGGACGTCATTTCGAAGCAGCAGGAAGCGAGTACGGTATCTGGAGCCCCAAGCGGTTGCCTACTGGGGTCGGCTGCCGCCGAATATTGGTGGCTCATTCGGAAAAGTCAGTTGGCGAATCATCTGTCCTGTTATTCGGTATCAAAGGCTTCGCTGCCATGTACGAACGAGACTTCTCTGCGACCGGCGCCATCGTTCGGGCATGGGAGCCTCAGGCCGTCTTGTTTGATACACGGCTGGGACGGACTGGCGACACATCGTTCATCAAAGAAATGCACGACGAACCGGAGAACCACTCTCGGCTGTTGGTCGCGATGAGCAGACCCGTACAAGAAAGCATTGGGACGCTGCAGCAACGAGGGTTTGATGGGTACTGCCGGCGGCCCTGTGCGTTATGGCATCTCGCCGAATTGCTCTCGGTTTCCTTTGCGCCAGCCGGCGAAGTATAGACTCGCACGACGATGTCGCGCTCCTGGCTCGAAGCGCCAAACGCATCAACGCCCGGTGATATGGCCTCTTTCTAGCCAATCTTGCGTTTGGTAGCCTCGCTAACTTGAAACCGTTGCCGCCAAGTTTAAGACACCAAATGAACCACGCATTCTTGCGGGGACGGATACGGTGATTGGCGCATGGTCTGGCAAGTCACCCGAACGATGACGCTTTCGAGCGCTAACCGGGCAAGGCCCAGCTATTTCTCGCTTAAGAGAGACGCCATACAACGTCGTCTGATTTCGCTTTGCGCATATTCGATGGCGAATTGGCGCGCTCTCCCTTCGCTCGAAAACCAGCCGAGCGCTCCGGTTCTATATTCGTCGCCGTTGCGGTCAGTGGCAGTGGCCATCGAGCGGAAACCCGACTGGTCTTCTACGACGACTGGAACAATCGCCGAGCCCATGTAGTCGAAGGTGGATGTTTGGTACATGAGTGGCCTCTCGTTACGAGCAAATAGGCCGAGACACTAGCTCGCTTTCCGCCACCAGTAGCTTTCGAAGCGGCGCTCTCAGAAGTGCGTTCGACAGTGGCTTATTGACCGCCATATAGCTTGTTCATATCACCTGCGGATGCAGGGTGTGTTGCCGCTCCGCCTCCAGACGCCGACGAACCGCTTACCGCTCCCCCATACCCGCTCGCCGCGTCGTTCTGCACTGCAATACGCGCTTCTGCGGCTTGGATGTTTGCGGGATAACTCGGTTCATCTCCGCTGGCTGGCATATAGCCCGCCAGTTCGAGCTGCTTGAGTTCAGCACGAACCTGAGTTCGCGTCACAGGCGAATCCGACTGTGCGATTGACACGACCGGAGCTGCGAGAACCGACGCGGCGAATATTGTATAGATTAGCGACTTCATGACGGCCAACCTCCAATGAGTGTTTGTTAGCTCGTTGCAGCCACGGTTGCTCGCAGCTAGCTCTCTAAGGATAGTGCATCTGAAATTGGACGCACCGGTCAATAGCATATTTAGCGAACGATTTTCAACTTTCAGATGCTAATCCATGCAGACTTATTTGACGACGTTCTCCGGCCGCCTGCGACGAGTCTCCATGCTGCCGACGCTCGCCACATCAAATCTAACCCGTGCGTTGTTGCGAACTGGCGCTGACACGCGGTGCCATCCCGGGCCACGCATCTCCCACCGCGCGAACCGGTCTCGCGAAGCAAGCGTAAAGCACCCCATAGGGCCGTTTACTGAGCGCATACCACCTTTCGACAATCTTTACCACAACCGGGTAACGAAAGGGCCATGATGGGTACCGATAGTAGGTATCCATTGGCCTGCGTTTTTCAACCTAGGGGAGATGTTCTTAAAAACCCCATCCTTCGACATTCAATTTAGGAAAGGAAGATGAGTACAGAAATTTCCGAGTCCGACATACGAAGCCGAGCGTATGACCTCTGGTTGGCAGCAGGCAGCCCAGAAGGGCATGACGACGATTTTTGGCACGAGGCACGCGCGAGGCTTACAAACACACCAGAAAACGGAGAAACCAGAATGGGCGACGAGGTCGCGGAGGGCACTTTCGAAGAAAGCGGACCAAGGGGAATTCCTGTGAAGACCAAATGACCACCAACAAAATGGCGTCACGCGTATCGAATTCGCCCTCCGCTTATGCGGCAAGCAGCGGAACTGAGGTGGCGTCTACGCATCAACGTTCCGAGGAGAAGCAATCATGTATTCAGCAAAACATGGCCCACACCCCGTCGCCGAAAATAGTCTGGGTCTCGGCCATTGCCAAGCTGACCTTTTCTTCGCGGCCGTAACGACGACACGTACCCCCATGTTGGTCGCGGACGCGCGCCATCCCGACCACCCGATTATCTTTGCGAATGACGCGTTCCGGAAACTCACCGGCTATGGTGACCGCGAAATTTACGGCCGTAACTGCAGGTTCTTGCAGGGTCCAAAGACGGACCCGGCCGCTCTCGCAGAGCTTCGTCTCGCCTTATCAGAAGGAAGAGAGTTCGCCGCCGAAATTCTCAATTATCGGAAGGACAAGACGACGTTTTGGAACGAGCTTTTTGTCGCACCCATTCTCAACGAAGAAAATGAGCTGGTGTACTTCTTCGCATCCCAGGTTGACGTGAGCCGTAGACATGAGGCTGAGGAAGGCTTGCATCAAGCACGGAAGATGGAAGCGTTGGGGCAACTGGCAGGTGGTGTCGCTCACGACTTCAATAACCTCCTGCAAGTCATGGTCGGGTATGTCGACCTTCTCGACGTGAGCGTCAAAACGGACGCTGGCGACGAGACAATTCTAAGGAATATCGCGAAGATTCGAGGCGCAGTCAAAACCGCGGCGTCTTTAACCCAACAATTGCTGCTTTTCGCGCGAAAGCAGGTGCTGGTGGGCCGCACAGTGAATCTGAACGATGTTTGCGAGGACTTGCTCGAACTCACGCGGCAAACGCTGGGAGACGCAGTTTCAATTCGAACCGCCTTTACGAAGAGCCTCCGGAATTGTCAGCTGGACGTCGGACAGCTGGAAATGGCTGTGCTCAACATCATATTGAACGCACGTGATGCATTGAGCGGCCAGGCTGACGCCCAAGTGCTGCTGCAGACCGATAACTTCGATGTAGCGAAAAGTGATTCGAAAGCTCCGGTCGACTTGCCTGAAGGGCAATGCGTGACCCTCTCGATTACTGACAATGGAACTGGCATGACGCCGGACGTCGTCGGTAAGGTGCTTACGCCGTTCTTTACAACCAAAGGCCAAGGAAAAGGTACGGGACTCGGCCTGAGCATGGTGGCGGCTTTCGCGCGCCAGGCCGGCGGCGCACTCGCCGTATCGTCGGAACATGGGGTCGGCACGACGTTGACGTTTTACTTCCCGGCAGTCGAGATGCCCGAGGAGTCGCACGTCGGTGTCTTACATGTGGTCCGGCAAAACGGGAGCGAGAAAGTGCTCGTCGTGGATGACCGGAAAGACGTGGGCGAAGTGGCGGAGGCGATGCTTAACGAGTTAGGCTACTCGACCAAATTTGCGCTGAATGCAGCGGACGCCTTGACCCTTCTTGCGTCGGGCGAAGATTTCGACTTGCTTTTCACGGACCTCGTAATGCCGGGCACCCTGACCGGCGTTGGACTGGCTCGCGAAGCCAGACGACTGAAGCCAGGCCTCCGCGTGCTCGTGGCGACTGGATACGCTGACGTCGCTGCGGAAGTGACCGACGTCAATGGCGTGCGTTTCAATGTCATTCACAAACCATACCGACAAGCAGACCTCGCGCGCGAGGTCCGCCAAGTGCTCGATGACGCCTCAAGGCAATAGCGCCTGATCGGGCGACGAACTCGGAAGCGAGATAAGGAAATGATAAGCGGCTAAGCAGCAGCGCGACTATCGAATTGCTCGCCATTGCTCGTCAAATCTCGAGGCTGGGAAGGCATGCGTTCTGCTCCGCTTTCGAAATGACACTTGGCCTTTCCCTGGCCTGCCACGGAAGGACAACCGAGACCTCGTCGTTCCAGAACTACCGCGGCGCTAAGGGAGCTTGACAACCCGAGATGGATGCGAAGGTCGGGGCGGCTGTTCAATCCGCGCAATGACTAAGCTCACGAACAAGTTCAACAGCTGCCATCCTGTCTTCGACCAACGATTACGAGCCTGCATCAGCCTTTCACTTTTTCATGAATGAGGCTACCGCGGCGCTCGCAAGTTGCTTTCCGTCTTTCTCCACGGCTTCAGTCGCCAGCAGCAGCGTTACCCTTGTCGACCGTTTTGTATTTCTTAGTGAATGACGTTTTGGTTGCGCTCGACAGCAGCTTTTCATTTTTATGGGTTTCCGGGGCCTCGCCGGTCGACCCAGTCGCTACAGTCGACCCGGTCTTTCGGGTAAACGTCGTAGCCGCAGCGGACGTTTGGGCGCAAGCGATTCCGACCGAGAAAAATGCGGCCACAGCGACCGGAATAGCTTGTTCATGAGTATTCTCCGGAAGGTATCTGGAGCTGATGATATCGTTCTTGGCGAAGTCCACCGGCGCTTGTCTCATCACCGTTTAGACCCTCACCGATAGTGCGAGGAGGTTGGTCTTGGCACCTCGCCATTCTTGACTCGCGGCTGCGAAAGACTGGGGCAGGGCGTACGAGATTGCACTGGTCGAACTTTTTTGGTGCCGTCGGAGCACGAAGGCGAGCTTTTTTTGGGGGCGGTGTGAACACGAAGGGCAGATCCGGGTGGTCGGAGGGATTTTCGCGTGCTATAAGGATGTGGTCGCGTTTCGAATTCAATATGCGGCGTGACGACTCAAAATGCATGATCTCTAGGAAAATCAGCAGATGGCAACCGGTACCGTAAAGTGGTTCAACGACGCAAAAGGTTTTGGCTTCATCACGCCGGATGACGGCGGTGAGGATTTGTTTGCGCACTTCTCTGAAGTAAAGGCGGACGGCTTCAAGTCTCTGCACGAGAACCAGAAGGTCAGCTTTGAAGTAAAGCAAGGCCCGAAAGGCAAGCAAGCGGCCAACATTCAGCCGCTCTAGGCCTGTACGGTCGTCGCATCTGCTCGCAGGTGGTCCGGCTTAAAGTGGTGGCCGCTGCTCATCTCGCCGCCTCCAGGAGACACTACTCTTTGCCTTCGCATGTATGTGGCCTTGCGGGTCGAGCCGACGGCCTATCACTAACGTGTCGTGACGTCACATCGCCTGCGCTCCGTCGCAGTGGATGTGCACAGGACGCAGCCTATCGGTCGCGTAGCGAACCGCGAGAGATTACCCGTCGCCCTCATTAGTTGCCACCATGTGCGCCACATCTTGAATTAACATCAAAGAGCAAATCTTCCTGAATGGAAATTAAACAAGCTAGCCTTAAAGAACTGCTCGCACAGCGTCAAGCTCTTCAGCAGCAGGTGACTGCGACACGCCAGCGTGAATCAGAAGTGGTCCTCGCCAGAATCGTGCGCAAGATGCGTGAATATCAAATCAGCCTCGCGGATCTGATGGGTCGGGAGATTGAAAGCCATAAAGTTACGACCGCCGCTGTGCCAAAGTATTGCGATTTGCGAAGCGGTGCCACATGGAGCGGTCGAGGACGGGCGCCGCACTGGATCATCGACAAAAATCGGGACGATTTTCTCGTGAGCGCCTGACGCCAGATCTGTGCAAGCCCGACTTCGCGCGGCCGTTGCGGGCCCCCGTGCATTTACTTCCGACCGTCGGCTCAAAGCAATACCGCTTGCTGCAACAGCTCCAGCGCTTTCAACTCATCCAGTCGGCCCGTGCGTGCTTTGCCTGCCAGGGTCTTGATCAGCGCCTCCGCTATCGGTTCAATACCTTCGAGATTTTCCAAGCTCGTCACGGAAGTGAACGGGCGCGGCGGGATGGAGTGTAGCTGCGGGACTGCAGCAGCCGAGATCTGCTCGTGCGCTGTGTCATTTGTCTTCCCAGTTGCGGGACTGGCAAGCTCAGCGGAGGGGGCGTTCACATGATCTTGCAGGCTGACAACAGTCGCCTCTTTTGCCGGCGAAGCACCCGCTGGAACGGGTGGGCTTTCGGCATCGACCGTCGCACCCGTCCAAGCGCGTGCTTTCGCACGGGTTGACTTCACTAGCGCGTGCTCGTTTGTTGGGGCCGCAGGCAGCTGTCGTGGCTTGACAGATGGCTGACCGCGGGCAGCAGGAAGAAGCAAACGGGACACCGACTCAGGGATGTCTGCTTCCGAACGCGGTATATCCAACCAGCCGGTTGGCAAAGCTAGGCGCTCCGTGAAACGATCTGCTTCGGCATCGTCCATGCGTTTCTTGCCGTGTAGCCGATGGGCCATGTTGGAACCGGTAAGCCCCATGACCGCGCCAAGTTTCACTTTCGATCCGTTTCGGGTCGTGAGAACGTGGAGGTTGGCGCGGCGGATAGTTTGAACATCCGCGCCGTCATTTACCGCCAGCGGCGGCTGTTGGTTCGTTTTTGCAGGGGTCTTGGATTTCGCTGGTGAGTCTTTGACAGGGGCAAGAGCGACAAGCTGCACGGCAGGACTTCTACGGCTCTGGACGAGCGTTGGCGATCCGCCAGTCGATTTCTTCGGCATTTCCGGTTCCTCCGGTACACGATTCTTAAGAAATGGCTGCTGGCTGACTTTTGGTGCGGGAGCCGGCTTAATCGTTTCGGACGCTACTTCTGGTTCGGGGTCCGTTTGAACGAAGTCGAGTGGCGATCTCAAACGAGCGATGGTCTCAGCCGCGAGCACAGGATTGGGCTGGTCAAAGAAGCCGTGGGGCAAGCCCAGCGTGGTTTCCATGTGAAAGGCCGTTTCGGGCGTGAACCGCTCGCCCTTTGTCAGTTCGGCCACTCGCGTCAGGTTTGAATCAAGCCCTAACGCGATATTTTCTGCGCCCACCGCATCGACTAGCAATTGGAACGATCGCGTCTTGAAAATGGAAGCGGTCTGAGTCAGGTCTCGAGCAGGAGATCCTTTCACATTTGGTTGGCCCTGTCGGTTAGACGACAATTTTTTGACGTGGCTCGTTTGGCGCTGGCCGGTGTGTTGAGGCCCCAAGTATCGCCCGCGCGATTGATTCATGAAGTAGGCTTCCTGCGCTAAGAGACTGTAGTGCTTGGATTATAGATGAGGCGGTGTTGATGTTTGTTCATCAAGAGTTCTGTGGGCCGGGAAAGTGCGCCTTTTTGACGAGCCGTAGTGCGGTCCGATCGCAATGCGCAAGCCGCTGCCCCCGACATGTTTATTAGTATTTCCGTTGGCTCGCTTTAGCGTAGGCGCAGCGCGCTCGCGAGCCCCGCAAACAAACAAACGCTTGCTGCAGACGAGCGGCACACGCTCTTTTTCAGCTTTGATTATTGAAGTGTGATCAACGGCGCTCTCCGCGGCATTCTGCACGGTGTCTCAACCTCATCGCGCTCTAGACTGTCCGTCGGAACAGCACACCGCAGGGTGTGTATCGGGGTCTTCGCTATGTGAAGGACGGGGAGCTTTTGATCGGCCTGCGCCTCATGATCGAACGGCGGCGAACAACCGCGATGAAAAGCTCCCATGCCTGTCGCTCGGGGAACTTACGGCTCCACGAGCACGGTGAAATGGCGAAGAAGTGGGCCTAACTTCATGGCATCTGTCGGCTTTGCGCAGAATGCATCGAAACCGGACCCCTTTGCGCGGGCCAGATCGGCCTCAGTCGCCAATGCCGAATGTGCGATGAGCACCGTCTCTGACGTGCTTTCGATCTCTCGAAGCCTTACAGCGACCTCTAGCCCAGACATATCTGGCATACAGATGTCGAGTAATACGACCTGCGGCTGCCAGCGTGCGACCGCGTCGACGGCCGCGTTCCCGCGATAGGCGACCTGAGCGTCGAAACCGTCGAGCGCGAGTACCATGCTGATCGCGTCAGCGGTGTCTGCATAATCATCGACCACCAGAATGCGCGGAACACAAGGCCCGACGCGCTTCCGTTTGGTCCATATCGTGCACTTCAGGGGCATGCCTGATTGATCGGCGGTCATGTCAAGTCCTGCAGAATCGCGACTCATTCTACCGCATGCAGGAGCGATTCCTCTGTGCATTGCAAGGGCACCCCGAATAGAAGCCACTCGCTGGCGAAAGAACCGTCCTCAATGACTTCTGGTTATACGTCCACCGTCCACCAGTCGATGATCTGCATGGACAATAATGAGACGCCGCAATACGCAAGACTAGTGACTTGTCAATGCGTCTCGCGTTTCATCTGTCCGGTCTAGGCGCGGCTCCGTACCGCTAAAACCATGCGCTGCTGCTTCACGCTATGCTCATTTTTAAGAACTATGTTAGCGAGTTGGTCCAAGCGCTTGAGCGCCATGTTCGAGCCGCACAGCGCAGGCCTGATCGAATGCGGCGACGAGCACTGGCATACCGGTTACTTCGGAGACTAGGGAACGAGATCACGCCATAACACACCAGCCAGCGAGCCCGATGCCGGTCCCGGCGATATCGGCGGCGAGCCCCGGCGGCGTTTGAGGTGCCCAGCGATGGCTCCGGGGGAGTCCTTCGCGCGACATCCTTTAGTAGAAGCCGTTGCGAAATTATGCGAAGGGACTGTTAACTTTTTCCACTCGGTGTTAACTTCCTGTCTTGTTTTCCCT
>NZ_FCNW02000104.1 GCF_001544475.1 Caballeronia humi
AGACCGCTAGACGCAGCCATGCTTGCCCTTCGCTTGCAAGTGATTCCCTGTTCGGTGTGCTAAAACTATCGCTTACGATCAATCGGACGCAGTAACTGGGGCGACATGACACCTCCCAAGCAAATGACAGGGTTAGAAAACCTGCCCGGTACCAATGGAGAGTTTCTTCGGCCGCACGGGTGCACGCGGCGCGAGATCCGCCTCATTGACAGGTGACGTCGCGGGCGATTGCGCGACCGTCGACACTGGCGCGGCACCGGGCTCGACCGTTCGCGGCGGTCCGGCCGGGGTGCGCACGGTGGGCGCCGTCGCGAGCAACCGCATCGCTTGAGCGAGTTGGGTCGCGGCCTTGCGCGTCGTCTTCGCCTGTGCCAGCTTCTCCCGCACGTACGCTTCGATTGGATTGACGTCGGCCCCGACGTGATTGCGACGTTTGCCTTTTCCCTTGCGGATCTCCTGACGCAGCTTGAGGTTGTGCGGCACCACCCGCCACGCGCCCTGCGCTTCGAGCACGCCCAGTTCGGTGCCATCCGGTAGAAACGCCCGCACGCAGCGCAGGTCATCGGCATTCATATACACGAGCAGATTCCTGCCGATCAGGTGAGCGCTGGTCGCCAGCACGCCGTTGGTATAGCGCACGCCATGAAGCTTGATGTGCGGGCGCACGCCCTGCTCGAGATAGGCGCGAACCCGACAGCGCCGTGCCGACTGCATCAGGCACAGCGTGCGACGGCGCTGTTCGGCAAGCCACGTCACCAGCGTTTGCTTGCCGCGCACGAAATATTCAATCGCCTCAAGAGGAGTGGCATTATTTAGGCCGCTGTGTGGTGTGCCGTTGTAGGCAGCAATCGCATACTCGACAAGTTCTTCAAGTTCGTCGAGAGACACGTACAGGCGCAGGTTGTCTTTCGGGTCGGAAAGAGCGCGGCGCAGATCGCGTGGATGCGAACCGGTGTAGCCTGGCAGGCGCGACGACAGGCGGCTCGCGATCGTGCCGAAGAAGCGCTCGATGTAGGGACGCTCGTCGGGACTGTAGCGCGGACCGGCGTCGACACAGCAGCCGATGAATTCGCACAGTGCCGTCAACGTTTCGTTCGCCCATCCTGCGGTCCGTAGCCGAGCCCGGCTATGTTGAATGCCTTGGGGCGATGGGGTTCCAGCGCTTTTTCGATGGTCTTGATCACGTCGTAGCGGCAATACTCGCTGGCCAGCACGATGTGGAAACCCAGCACGGCACGCGTGCACACGTCGATGATCACGAGGAGCCACACCCGCTCCATCTCGAACTCGTGCTCGAAGCCCAGTGGATCGCGAACGACCACCTTCAGGCGGATGTCGAGGCGGTGACCGTCGAACTCCACTACCTGATACGGGCGCGTCGCGGCCGGGCTCTTTGTGCCCTCTGTGCGCGGCAGACCTTTCAGATGCGAGGCCCCCGCCGAGCGGGCGGCCGTTCCAAAACCGCGCAGCATCTCCGCCTTCAGGCGCTGCGACAGCGAGCGGATCGCGTGGCCGGCCGTATTGAACGGATAATCCGCCGCTGTCAGCCCGACCATCCTGCACTGTCGCAGGAATTCGTCGTGCAGCGACCGCAAGCCCCGCAGACGTGTCCGCAATCGTCCATCGGTGTTGAGCTGCTGCAGCAGCACGCGGCGCTGCCTGACCTGCAATAGCAGCCAGGCCGCAAGCGTCGGGTGGCGCTCGAAAAGTTGCGACAGCGCCCCGACCGTACCGCGACTGCCGCGTTCGCCCCGAACCGTCACTGGACTCACCCGGACATATCCACCGATCCTCACATGCTTGATCAGTGCGCGAAATCCGTAAGGGCGTCCGTCTGGATGGAGCGACAAACCCCGTTCGAGCCAACGATAGAGCTGCCGCCGGTTGACGCCGGTCGCTTGCTCGATATCCTTTACGCACTCGCCCCGCGCGTAGCGCTCGATCGCCTGCATGCGCACCTGGAAGGCGTGAACTTCTTCCTTGTCGAGTTCTGTGTAGGCGACATCAGGCCAGGCTGTGACGTCGAGTTCCTGGAAGTCAGGTTTGCGCCGGCTCATGGCACTGGCTCCGCAGCGACAAACTCCGTAAGGAGCGACAATGCTTCGGTTCTCAGAGCTTGAGCGCACACGCGGCCGCTGTACAGCAGCCCGAACACTGCCGTACGCACGACAATCGGATCGCCTGTTGAGAACTCCCGCTCGATTGCGAGCAGTCTTTGCGGATCGCGAAGGAAGCGTTCGATCGCGTGCGACAAGGCATCTGAAGCCAGTCCCCGGTTCGCCACGATGTACGGCAGCATACGCTGCCAGTTGTCGATCCACATGCGTGACGCCGCGAGTTCAGCCGGCAGGACCGACCGACAGTCAACTCCGCCTGAGCCAGATGTACGGCAGGGCTCGCGTCCATATCGACAATCGAATCGCCAAGGAGGACTAATTCCTCGCGATCAACGTAACGAACCCAGAACTCCGCGAGATATCGCTGTCCGCCGTACTGGATAAACCCCGGCCTTTCGCAGAAAGCGCCAACCGCAGGATCGGCTTCGAGCAGAATCCACTGCTCAAGCGCGGAGCGCCGATAAAACGTCAGCCGCCGGTCCAGTTTCGGACTGAACACCTCAAGACGGTGCGCGCCTCTCGGTCTGACAAGCGCCACCGGCTGCTTCTTGTCGAGTGAATTTTCCATAAGATCAACACCTTACGGACGGAATTCGAAGTCTAGGACGTGAAATGACGAATTTAATGCGGACTTATGCGAATTGACGACATTATTTCGTTCGGACTGGAAACAATATCGTCAATTCAACCGGGTACCGGTTGTACGGCGGCCAATCTGGATTGACAGAATTAATGCGCTCTACGAATAGCCGCGCTCGATTGTGAGCCTTTCCGGGGACGACCGCTATCGATGATCTCAGATTGCCCGCAACGCCGCATCGATGTTCAGTCCGGCCGGTAGCAACTCCCCCCGTGGGATCCGCACCAGCACGAACGCTCGCACTACGGCCGGATTGCCTGGAACGCGTGCGAAGTGGAATTCAATCTCGTGCCCCGCGTCCCCTCCATCGGGCCGTATTATGTTCATCATGTCCAGGCGCACGCGTCTGCTCTGAACGTAGAGGTGGTCAGATGGTGTCGAGAACACATTGCATACACACTCCAGTTCAAGCTCACCTAGCTGCCCCGGCACTCTGAGCTTGGCAAGCGCATGCGAATTCTCTTCCATCTGCATTCCAAGACGAGCCAACTCGGCTGATTCGGTGATTAAAGGCGCGCCAACGACCGCACGCATGCCCGCGCCTTGCCTTTCCAACAGGTCGACACGCTCCTTGATCAATGCCCGCGATTGTTTCACCAGCCCGCGTTGATTGGCGGCGAGACGCGCGAGGCCTTCCAGCGTAAGTTGATCGATCATTCGACGTCCAATCTCTGCATGCAATGACGCATCTGATTCACTGCAGATCTTGACACGATGGTCACTGAAGCACAGCGTAGTCTGGGGCACGTCATGACGGACAGAGTTTCCTTCCTGGGCGACGCCCAATACGTGCCGCTCGGTCATCGCCATGCCGAGGACGGCATACGCGTCCGTCAAATCGGCCCGGCTCTCGAAATAAGCACGCAGTGTTTCCGACCGACTAAAGGCCTGAGCCAGATCGTCGGGTGTCGCGAAGAACGCCCGAATCGCCAGATCAGACGACCATGCGTCGGCGTTGGCATCGCGCAGCGGCGGCAACGAGGCGACAAGATTGTCCGTGTAGTCCAGCGCCGTCGTGAGCGCATGCGTGAGCCTCTCTTCGTAACGACGCGCGTTCTTCAATCGCGGGTTCATTGCGAGAACTCGAGCAACCGCATCGGTGGTCCTCTTTTCGAAATCTGAACCCGTGCGCGCGCGCTGACGCGAAAATAATCTATCGAGGAAGGCCATCTCGACTCCAACCGGAATGTCTCAACGGACCATAGATAATGCAAGACCGCCGAACCCCAGTTGATCTAGAGCAAACGGAATCATCGCCAATTCACGCGTAGCTCTGCCACTCGACGAGCAGAGTTCTCCACGGATTCACAGCAACAAGGAAATGCCGAACAACCCGAGGGTCGTCGTGGATTACCGCGGCTACTGTTTGTGGATCGACCAGCTCAATGGCAATGATCGTCTCAACGATCGCAATTTCCGAATGAGAAGGAGTGACAACGTCAACGACTTCCTCATCATTGAATACAGCCGTGCGGACTGCAGCTTCCCGTGACAGCCGGCAGGACGCCTATGTGCGCTTCGACCTGAACGACTACTCGATACCGCACACGCATGGGCGACGCACGCTCACGGTTCGTGTCGACCAGCATCAGGTGCGCATCCTCGATGGCGCCGATGTCGTCGCCGCGCATGCGCGCAGTTACAACCGCGGCGCGCAGATCGAGCGCGGCGCACATCGATGCGCTGGTGGAGCACAAACGTGAGGCTCGCCACCACCGCGGCCTGGACCATCTCGCGCACGCCGCACCGGCTGCCCGGACACTGATGCTGCACGCGGCCGAACGCGGCAGCAATCTGGGCGACATCACCGCGCAACTGCTGCGATTGCTCGACTGGTATGGCGCCGCCGAGCTTCAGGCCGCGATCGAGGAAACCCTCGCGAGCGGCGCCGCGCCGCACCAGAATCTGGGGCGCCTGACACTGGAGCGCCGGCGGGCTGCCGGGGGAGCCACGCCGCCCATCGCCATCAAACTGCCGGAACACGGGTGACAAGGACAAGCGCGTGACGCCGCACCGGCTCGACATTTACGACCAGCTCGCAGCGGAGGCCGATCCTGACAAACAGGACTGAGCAGTTGGACGAGCGCGCCCATGCCTTACGGATGTACGGGTTGCTGGCGCACTGGAGCGAGATCGCCGACGCGTCATGGGTCGGGCCGTTGCTGCAGGTGGGAAGAGCAGGAGCGCGCGCGCCGTTCGCTCGGGCGGCGTATCCGCGACACCCGCCTGGGCAACAACAAGCCGCTTGCAGACTTCGACTGGGCATTGCCCAACCGGATTGACCGCGCCGCGCTCGAGGAACTGATGGCGCTCGAGTTCGTCAGGGAGAAGACGCAGGGCGTGCCGTTCAGGCCCTGGCTCCGGCAGTTTCGAGATTATGCGTTCGATCATCGCGCATTCGGCGCGTACGCCATTCGTCCGCAGGTGCAGGCCTGCGAGGCCGCCGGCACGAGTGGCTGGATGCTCTCGAGTCCCAGAAACCATTACCCTTTTGCCCACCTGCCCCGCTGATGGTTTAGACCGCGTTCAGGGCGTTCTCATCGCGCTACTCGCGAACCAGCAACAACGGAATGGTGGCGAGGCTAGCGACCCGGTTGGCGACGCTGCCAAAGAATGCGCGCGCCACCCCACGCCTGTGCGTTCCCATCACGATGAGATCGGCGTTCCAGCGTTCGGCTTCGCGCAAGAGCGCATGCGAAACGTCGCCAGCGCTGATGTCGGTTCTGATCGGATCAGCCGAAACCAGCGAGCGTGCGACGTTGTGCAGGGATTCCAACCGTGCTGCCGCGGCCGCGATCGCCAGCTCGCCCTCCTTGACGAAGGCGTCCTCGAGCAGTGTCATGGGCACGAAATCGCTGTAGCGTATCGCGCGATCCACGACATAGACCACACGTATTAGTGTGTCGGGCGTCGCGAGCGTGGCGCCTGTGTTCACCGCCGCGAGCGACGTAGAGCTGCCGTCTACCGCGAACAGAATGCGCTGAGTGCCGATCTCGCGCGTGCTAGCGTATCCTGCGGGCACCACGATTACCGCGCAGGGTGCGAGTTGACTGAGCCTGTCTGCCACTGACGGTTCGAACCACCTCGCCAGGCCGTGCTGTTGTCGGATACCGACAATCATCAGATCCGCGCGGTCCTCATGTGCCTCTTCGGCGAGCGCATGCGAGACATCGGCCCTTTCGTTTGCAAGATCGATCACCTGAGTTCGCACGGAAGCCGCCGTATTTGCGAGCGCACTGCTCGACTCCGCGATAGCGCGCTCCGCGTCTTCCAGCAACTTCCTATGTGCGACGTCCAAATCCAACCCGGAGAGCGCCGCGTGCGGAGCGAGCAGATTCGGGTCGAGCGCCACAGCGGCAATCGTGAGTTCGGTACCGGCCTGCGCAAAAAGCCCCGCGAACTTGGCGGCGCATCGGGACGCTTCCGAAGAATCCACGCAAAGAACGATGCGCCTGAAGCCACCAGCTTTCGGCGCCGTGTTCTTGTTTGGTTCCATGGCTCACCCTCCAGGCGCGTAGCGCAGATTCAGTTCGCGCAGCATAACGCTCGCGCATGGCGCGGCGCCTGACTCAGATCAAACGAATGCGGCGCGTTCCGATCGATGTGACTGATTCGGTCAATTGCGACTGCGTCAATGCGTGCTCACCCTGGTGCTCACGTCGAAAAACACTCGAAACATGGCGCGGTTCACGTTTCTTGGCGCGACCGAAACGGCACTTTTTCATCGGGATGAGCAACCGCCCGTGTTCGCGTTCCTGATCGCGTGCATCGGCTGCCTCGAAGGCCTCCGCGTGGAGGGCAGCGCGCAGTCGGTTGGCGAGCATACGACTTCGAGCTTCGTGCAATCGATCTTTGTCGTGATTCTGCTCGATGCCATTGCCGCCCTCTTTTTCCTGGAGATGGGATGGTGAACCACTACCACCAGAACGAGCGTCACGAGTCGGTCGTCGAAGTGCACGATCTATCAGACTGTTTCGGTACGCAGATCGTACACAAACACCTGAACCTCGACGTCATGCACGGCGAAATCCTCGGCGTGGTGGGCGGTTCGGGCAGCGGCAAGTCGGTGCTGCTGCGATCGATCGTTGGGCTATGAAAGTTCGGCGCCGGCTCTATCCGCGTGTTTGGCTTGAACCTCGCCGAACTCCGACCGGACGAACGCATGCGCGCCGAAGAGCGCATGGGCATTCTCTTCCAGCGCGGCGCGCTGTTCTCGTCGCTCAGCGTGCTGGACAACGGGGCGCTGCCGCTGATCGAACCTACCGCGCTTGCATGCTCTGCCGCCGAATGACTTGCCCGCGTCAAGCTCGCGCTGGTCGGCCGGCCACCCAACGCGATGGCCAAGGCGCCGGCGCCACTTTCCGGTGGCATGATCAACCGCGTCGCGCTGGCCCGCGCGCTCGCCCTCGATCCGGAGATCCTGTTTCTTGACGAGCCGACTTCGGGGCTCGACCCAGTCAGCGCATCCGCCTTCGATCAGTTGATCCATACGTTGCGCGACGCGCTCGGGCTCACGGTCTATCACGTCACGCACGATCTCGTACGCTATGCGCGATCTGCGACCGTGTCGCCATGCTGTCACAGCAGCGCGTGATTGCCGTGGGACCGCTCCTGGGAGTCCCGAACTGCGACGATCGATGGATCGGCGAATACTTTCGCGGCCCCGTGGCAAAGCTCCACTGGCCGCGATGCCGCAACCGCGCGAGGGCCCTGAGATCGAAACGCGAGCGCATCACGTGTTGATCGGCATCTTCACGGTCGCGACTCTCTCCAGTACCGGCAGCGGCTTGATGATCAGACCATATCCCTGTTCCCCGTCAAGATGCACGACTACTCCGGGATACGTGCCTCATGCTGCTTGATCTGACCTCGTCGCTTTCGTACCGCATCTTCGAGCATGCGAGTTGCATCCTTGAATGCGTCCCGGATTGCAACGTACACATCCTCGTCGTGCTCCCTGTTGGACACCAGTTCATGTCCGGGAATGGTTGTGTCGACACGGACATTGAACAGCTTGCCTTGATTTCTATGCTTTTCGTTGAGCATTACGCTGACGCGGCAGCGCATGATGTCGGAGCAGAACCCGTCGAGCTTGGTCGCGTGGCGTTTGATTGATGCCTCGATTGCATCCGAATGCGGGATGCCTTGAAAGAATACTTCCAACGGTCGTTTCATTATTTTGCTCGATAATTCAGGGTGGGGCCAACGGAACGTGGTATTCCACACGGTACAGCCCCCCAACGTGCGCGGCTTTGACATGTGTCATGGAACTGCAGGCACATCGACAGCGAAAAAGGTGTCCGCAAGCACGCGGTTAGCTGATCTACCCGAGAGGGTGTAGTTCAGATTGAAAATTTGCGGGGAGATGTTTCTGGATGGCTGCCGATGCTGGTGAGCAAGCGTGGCAGATGCGCGACTGATGTAATCAAGGCCTGGGCCTTCGCATCCATGCTAATCGGCACATTACAAAGCATCGCCGATGCCACATTTCTTGACCCAGCGCAATGGAGGTCGCAAGACTGCGGGATAAGGTAGGTACGGAATGGAGAGAGCCGGAGAGTGGCGTGTTCGACCGGCTCGTCCGGCTCTTTTTGCGAACATGTGGGCCGATAACACCGTTGCAGGCTGCAACAAATGCTCCCAGGAGACGATGATGGTCAGATTGCTTGCGCTCGGATGCGCCTTCGTTACATTGGTCGCTGTAGTCGCGCTTGCGGTCGTGTATTACGTCGTCTGGAAGAACGCCGATTGATCGCCTGCATGCGCAATGCGAAGACTGCATTCTGCGCGCGGTCCCCGGCACGGGAATCGACCAATCGACCGATACGAATTACTCTGTTCGCAGCCGTCATGCGCGGCATAGCATAGAAAGCTTTCGATTGTCGACAAATAGCACAGACGGCCTGAATGTCGCATGTTGGCCGGGTGCCGCTCCATGCAACGGCATACGCAGCTTGAATCTGAGAAGAATGCGATCGACAGCCGCCACCCTGAGCATTCGGAGAATCACGGAATGCCTCCTCCCGCAGATGCCACGCGGCGATTTTTGCGCGCACCCCGGCCCGATAGCTCTTATAAAAGTGGACGAGCGCAGCGCTGGGCCTGTCTGCGGTGATTGCACCGTACGTCTCCAGTAACTTTCCACCAGGGTTGGAGACAACCCTGTACGGGTCCCCGCTACGATCACTGGCTGCAATACTGCGATCAAGTCGACGAGGCAGCACGAGCCCTGCAGATCGGAGACGCAGTGATGCGTGAGGGTGAGCAACTGACCCTCGAACGGCAATGATGGCGCGATCTATGCTGGCGCCGTGCACGCGGTCGTCGAACTTTCGATTACCCACAATTTTTGGCGAGTTCAAAGCCGAGTTGAATATCGATGAGTCTTCGCAAACCTCGCCAGATC
>NZ_FCNW02000105.1 GCF_001544475.1 Caballeronia humi
GCCTCGCTCGGCTCGATGCTGCTCTACTGGTATCACTATTCACATAACGGCCGTCGCATCGAAGTCGAAACCGACGATGATTCGATCGGCGGACACTTCCTGCATTTGCTGCATGGCGTGGCGCCATCGAAGTCGTGGGTCGAGGCGATGCATACGTCGCTCAACCTTTACGCCGAACATGAGTTCAACGCGTCGACGTTTACTGGTCGCGTGATCGCTGGTACGGGATCGGATATCTACTCTGCTATCACAGGTGCAATCGGCGCGCTGCGCGGCCCGAAGCACGGCGGCGCGAACGAAGCCGCGTTCGAAATCCAGTCGCGCTATCAATCCGCCGACGAAGCCGAAGCCGATATCAAACGACGCGTCGAGAACAAGGAAGTCGTGATCGGCTTCGGCCATCCGGTGTACACGATCTCCGATCCGCGTAACAAGGTAATCAAGGAAGTCGCGAAGAAACTGTCGAAAGAAGCCGGCGACATGAAGCTTCTCGATATCGCCGAGCGCCTCGAATCGGTGATGTGGGACGCGAAGAAGATGTTCCCGAACCTGGACTGGTTCAGCGCGGTTTCGTATCACATGATGGGCGTGCCCACCGCAATGTTCACGCCGCTCTTCGTGATCTCGCGCACCGCCGGCTGGAGCGCGCACATCATCGAGCAGCGCATCGATAACAAGATCATCCGGCCGAGCGCCAATTACACGGGACCCGAAAACCTCAAATTCGAGCCGCTCGCGAAGCGCTGACTGGGAAACAGGGATAATTGATCGGGAAGCCCGGCCACTATCCCCGATCAAAACCATTTTCTTCCCCACGGTATGAACACTTCAAACAGAAAACCTCTGCCCGGCACGAAGCTGGATTTCTTCGACGCGCGCGCCGCGGTCGAGACAATCCAACCCGGCGCTTACGACAAGTTGCCGTACACGTCGCGTGTGCTCGCCGAGAACCTCGTGCGCCGTTGCCCTCCGGCAACGCTTGCCGCATCGCTGAAGCAGATCATCGAACGCAAGCGCGAGCTGGACTTCCCCTGGTTTCCCGCACGGGTCGTGTGCCACGACATTCTCGGCCAGACCGCCCTAGTCGACCTCGCCGGCCTGCGCGATGCGATAGCGGCTCAAGGTGGCGATCCTGCGCTGGTCAACCCGGTCGTGCCGACGCAGCTCGTGGTCGATCACTCGCTGGCCGTCGAATGCGGCGGCTTCGATCCGGACGCGTTCGAAAAAAACCGCGCCATCGAAGACCGTCGCAACGAAGACCGCTTCCACTTCATCGACTGGACAAAAAAAGCGTTCAGGAACGTCGACGTGATTCCGCCGGGCAACGGCATCCTGCATCAGATCAACCTGGAGCGCATGAGTCCGGTGGTTCAGGTGCTGGACGGCGTGGCCTTCCCGGATACGCTCGTCGGCACCGACTCGCATACGCCGATGGTCGATGCGCTCGGCGTGATCGCGATCGGCGTGGGCGGTCTCGAAGCCGAAAGCGTCATGCTGGGCCGGGCTTCGTACATGCGGCTGCCGGATATCGTCGGCGTCGAGCTGACGGGTAAGCCGGGGCCGGGCATCACCGCGACCGACGTGGTGCTGTCGCTGACCGAGTTCCTGCGCATGGAAAAGGTCGTCGGGGCTTATCTGGAGTTCTACGGCGCAGGCACCGCGAACCTCACGCTCGGCGATCGTGCGACCATCGCGAACATGGCGCCCGAGTTCGGCGCCACCGCCGCAATGTTCTATATCGACGAGCAGACCACCAAGTACCTCAGGCTCACCGGCCGCGAAGACGAACAGGTCAAGCTGGTGGAAACCTATGCGAGGCAGACCGGCCTCTGGGCCGACAGCCTCGTGACCGCCGACTACGAACGCGTGTTGCAGTTCGACCTTTCCACGGTCGTGCGCACGCTGGCGGGGCCGTCCAATCCGCACCGCCGCCTGCCCGTGTCGGAGCTGGCCGCGCGTGGAATCAGCGGCAAGGTCGAGAACGAACCGGGCCTGATGCCCGATGGCGCCGTGATCATCGCTGCGATCACGAGCTGCACGAACACCAACAACCCGCGCAACATGATCGCCGCCGGCTTGCTGGCCCGGAACGCCAACCGCCTTGGCCTGACCCGCAAGCCGTGGGCGAAGACATCGCTCGCGCCGGGTTCGAAAGCCGTGACGCTGTATCTGGAGGAAGCCGGACTGCTGCCGGAACTGGAACAACTGGGCTTCGGTGTCGTCGCGTATGCGTGCACGTCGTGCAACGGCATGTCCGGCGCGCTGGACCCGGTGATCCAGAAGGAAATCGTCGAGCGCGATCTGTACGCGACAGCCGTACTGTCCGGCAACCGCAACTTCGACGGCCGCATCCATCCGTATGCGCAGCAGGCGTTTCTCGCGTCGCCGCCGCTCGTGGTCGCTTACGCGATTGCGGGCACGATCCGCTTCGATATCGAGAAAGACGTGCTCGGCACCGACTCCGACGGCAATCCGGTGCGGCTCAAGGACATCTGGCCGTCCGACGAAGAGATCGACGCGATCGTCGCCTCCAGTGTGAAGCCCGAGCAGTTCCGCAAGGTGTATGAGCCGATGTTCGCGGTGTCCGCCGACACGGGCGAGAAAGCGAAGCCGCTGTACGACTGGCGGCCGCAGAGCACCTACATCCGCCGCCCGCCCTACTGGGAAGGCGCGCTCGCCGGTGAGCGCACGCTGCAAGGCATGCGCCCGCTCGCCGTGCTGGGCGACAATATCACCACCGACCACCTGTCGCCATCGAACGCGATTCTCGCCGACAGCGCCGCCGGCGAGTACCTGACGAAGATGGGCCTGCCGGAAGAGGACTTCAACTCGTATGCAACCCACCGGGGCGATCACCTGACCGCCCAGCGCGCCACCTTCGCCAATCCGACGCTCCTGAACGAAATGGTGCGCGAGAACGGCAAGGCGAAGGCGGGCTCGCTCGCGCGCATCGAGCCGGAGGGCAAGGTCGTCCGCATGTGGGAAGCGATCGAAACCTATATGGAGCGCAAGCAGCCGCTGATCGTGATCGCCGGGGCGGACTACGGTCAGGGTTCGTCGCGTGACTGGGCCGCCAAGGGCGTGCGCCTCGCTGGCGCGGAAGCGATCGTCGCCGAAGGGTTCGAGCGCATTCACCGCACCAACCTCGTCGGAATGGGCGTGCTGCCGCTGGAATTCAAGCCCGGCGTGAACCGCACGACACTCGGCATAGACGGCACGGAGACCTTCGATGTGACTGGCGTTCGCAAGCCGCGCGCCGATCTGACGCTCGTGATCAATCGCCGGAACGGCGAGCGCGTGGAAGTGCCGGTAACATGCCGGCTAGACACGGCGGAAGAAGTGTCGATCTACGAGGCGGGCGGCGTGCTGCAACGCTTCGCGCAGGACTTCCTCGAATCGTCGCAGGCGGCTGCCTGAACACAGCGAACCGCACGACACGAGTGGTTCTTTCCCGACAACCTGGACAACAATGCAATGAGCCACGCACCTCAGATCAGAATTCCCGCGACCTACATGCGCGGCGGCACCAGCAAAGGCGTGTTCTTCCGTCTGGAGGACTTGCCCGAGGCCGCACGCGTGCCGGGCGCCGCGCGCGATGCGTTGCTGCTGCGCGTCATCGGCAGCCCGGACCCTTACGGCAAGCAGATCGACGGCATGGGCGGCGCGACTTCGAGCACCAGCAAGGCGGTGATCGTCGCGAGGAGCAGCAAGGCCGGTCACGACGTCGATTACCTGTTCGGGCAGGTCGCCATCGATCGCGCGTTCGTCGACTGGAGCGGCAACTGCGGCAATCTCTCCGCCGCCGTGGGACCGTTCGCGATCACGAACGGCTTGATCGATCCTGAACGCGTGCCGGATAACGGCGTGGCTACCGTGCGCATCTGGCAGGCCAATATCGGCAAGACGATCATCGCGCATGTGCCCGTTACGCAGGGCGCCGTCCAGGAAAGCGGCGACTTCGAACTCGACGGCGTGACATTCCCCGCGGCCGAAGTGCAACTCGAATTCATGGACCCGGCGGCCGAGGAAGACGGCGCCGGCGGCGCGATGTTCCCCACGGGCAATCTGGTCGACGATCTCGACGTTCCGGGCATCGGCACGCTGAAGGCCACGATGATCAATTCGGGCATCCCGACCATCTTCGTGAACGCCGGAGAGATTGGCTACACGGGAACCGAACTGCAGGACGCCATCAACAGCGATCCAAAGGCACTGGCGATGTTCGAGACCATCCGCGCACATGGAGCGGTCCGCATGGGCCTGATCCAGCACATCGACGACATCGCGAGCCGGCAGCACACGCCGAAGATCGCCTTCGTCGCGGGGCCCGCGGGTTATGTGGCGTCGAGCGGCAAGCAGATCGGCGCCGAAGACGTGGACCTGCTGGTGCGTGCCTTGTCGATGGGCAAGCTGCATCA
Source organism: Caballeronia humi (assembly GCF_001544475.1). GTDB lineage: Bacteria > Pseudomonadota > Gammaproteobacteria > Burkholderiales > Burkholderiaceae > Caballeronia > Caballeronia humi. The sequence goes on from NZ_FCNW02000105.1 coordinate 4,419, forward strand.
CGCGATGATGGGCACGGCGGCGGTTGCCATCGGCACTGCGGCGGCCATTCCGGGAACGCTCGTGAGTCTCGCCGCCGGCGGCGAGGGGCGCGATACCGTTCGCTTCGGACATCCGTCGGGCACGCTGCGCGTCGGCGCGCAGGCCGCGCTCATCGACGGCGATTGGTCGGTCACCAAGGCCATCATGAGCCGCAGCGCCCGTGTGCTGATGGAAGGTTGGGTGCGTACGCCCGGCTGATACCGTCTGGAAACCGACGACACCCGACCGCCTGGCTGCCCCAGGCATCGGGTCGACGGCGTTGAACACCGCGTGCAGCCAAGCATGAGGTGCCCGCTACGCAACTCCGCCGACTTCAGCTTCACGCCTACTTCGCCGCCTTGGGCGCGTTGCAGTTCATGCCGGCGGACGCGCCGCCGGTATTCTTCAGCGAAACGGTGATCCTGCTTCCTCTGATCGCCGTGATCATTTGCCCGTAACTGACGGTCGGGATGAACTGAACATCCGGAGCCACCGCCACCGGAGGATTCTTCGTTCCGTCGACGGTCAGTTCAAGCTCCACGGTCATCGAGTCGATAGCCACGCCCCAGTCCTGCTGTCGCGCGGCCTGATTCTTCTTGAAGTTGCACAGGCCCTCCATCACTTGTTCCAAAGCGGTCGGAATATCGACTGGCTTCCCTGGAGGAATCGGCGGCGTGTTGCAGCCGGCAACCAGAAAGGGCAGAAGACACAGGGGAAGAGAGAGGTAGGCTCGCATCGGTATCCCGGGCTCGGCCTTGTAGGGCGATCAGTATCCGTCTGCCTCATTCCCTATTCTGTGCGCTGCCGTACAGACGACTGCTTGCGGCAGTCACCAGACGTCACGGCGAAGCCCGTTTCTCCATCTGTGCGCCACGCACCCGGGCACACGCATCGATGCGCAAACCGGCGCGATCAGGGGCTCGCCAGCGACAGCGCGGGCGACGTCACGGCGCAAATTGCGATAAGCGTGGCCGCCGAAAAGCGATCAGAACTTGAAGGTCACATTCACGCTTGGGCCGCTAAAGCGAAGCGTTTGGACGAGTTGATCGCCCGAGCCATAAAATGCGAGGTACCGATATAGCAGGCCGAAGTCGACCCGCTTCGTCGCGTAGGCCACCCCCGTCAGGGCCTGCCATGTGAACTTTGAGGTGCCCGTCCCCACGTCGAGATAGAAAGGGACGTACCATGCGCCGTCCCGAGTGAAAGTCGCGCGTCCGCGTACGCCCGCGAAACCATTGAAAATGTTCTGCATCTGCCCGACATGAAAGTTCGCACTGGCCCCCGGTCCTGAGCCAATCGTCGCGCGGATCATTGCGTCGAGTGTTCCCTTCACGCCAAGATAGCGCATGCCCGCGATCGCATCGACGTGTCCCCATTCCTGCCATATTACAGTACGACTCCCGCCCAGTTGGACCAGCGTTCCCGCGAAACTCGTCTGAACGTCCTGCTGTGTTCCGCGCGTGCCGAGGGCGCCGCTCGTCGCATTGACAGCACTTTCATGCCGACCGAAGTTGAGGTAGATGGTGTCGGCGAAAACACTCCACTCCCCCTTGCGCGCCTCGCCCTGCAGCATCAAGGCGAATCTGAGGTTCTGCAGATAGTTGTACGGTCCGCTGGACGCGTCGGCACCGCCTCCGGGAAACGTGAACCGGAACGTTCCGCTCACTGTGGGCAACCACAGGTAAGGCCCGACTGCGATCTGCCATTGTGCGCCGGGGTCGCCCGGAGGGGCGTCGGTCGCGACCGCCGAGCCACATAGTGCAGCCATTGTCAGCGCGGTGATGTATTTTGACCGTAGCGTCATGATGCTCCCTGGCTTTTCACGCGCTTCTGGATTCGCGCGGCGTCGGTATCGTCGGAGTTCGACCCGGATGAAGTCCATGCCCACCTCAAGTCTGCTGTTGTCTGTTGAGTGCTCCAACTGCGGCTTGGTCCCTTCCCCATCGCCAGAACAGCTGATAGCCAATCGCGAGCATCGCGGAACCGATGAACAGGCCAATGACGTCCCCTGAGACCATGCCACCGAGCGTTGACTGTATCCATGGCAATAACGTTCGAAGAGCAGGAACAAGGACGCAGCGGTCAGAAAAACCTCACCGGTTCGACGATCGCCAATCTATCTTGACCACCTTGGCGCATGTCGCCAATCTGGGCCAGACCTGCGCCGCTCACGTGCCCATGCGCCACCCGGCCGCGCCGTGTGGCACAGAAGCATCGCCTCGGACGTGGCGCTATCGCTTCTGCGCCTGCCACGCGCCCTTGCCAGTCTTGCAGGCAGTCGGCTTCCACGTCTCCGTCTGACCTTTGGCGACCGCGATGATCGTCAGCTTCCTACAGGTGCGCTCGCCGTCCTTTACTGAGTCGCGCGGCGTGATGGTCCCCTTGATGGCGACAGGATTACCCGTTCCTTCATTGCTCCAGTTGAGAGATTCGCCGTCTTGTTTGGTATCGAGAGCGGAACGAGCAGCTTTGTTGAGCGCCTGCCGGTCGGGCTGCTTCATGTAGGTGATCGGTGTGTCCTTGAGAAAGCTGAGATTGCCGGCGCACGCCGACGTTTCCCAGACAAGGAGCACGATGCCCGAAAGCAGTCCGACGAAGCCCCGGGTGAGTGTGAGAGATATCGTCGTCATGAGACGCCCCCTGCTCAACGTTAGATTCCTGAACCTGCCACGCGCCTTGGCCGGCGCTGGCGAGTCGCTCTGGGAAGCGCTTCTGCGAATTCTGCAGGCGCTTCTGAAACACCACCGCGACCTGCGGCTCGGGTGCTCGATTTCCAAATACTAGTGACTTGCAAGACAACGCGCCCGCATGAATTGCCGCCAACCGGCGCGACCGGCGCGATTCTCTCCGACGAAGTCACGCTGCCGAATCCCGTGGGCCTGCATGCGCGGCCCGCCGCGGCCTTCGCCGCCGAGGCGGGGCGATGTACAAGTCGGAGCTCCGCCTGCTGCCCGGCGGTGACAGTGCGAATGCTTTTCAGGTCCACACAGATCCACTACAGTAAACACGCATGACGTCCGCTGCAAAAACCGAATTCGTAAGCCGGATTGTTTCAGTAAGACGTCGAATGAAGTGATGCGAGATGGACATCGCTCTCCTTCATCCGACGACGCGGCATCGAATGCCGCGCTCGCGCCAATACCTCTATGGATGCAATGTGCGTCCGGTCTCGTCTGGCCCGGCAATACTCGATCACATAACATTGAACTGTACCGATCGTACGGCAATTACTAGTATTCGCGACTTCTATTCTTCGGTTCTTGTTCCCTGAAGTCGGCGCATATCCAGATGATCCGACTCGGCTTCTCCTCCCGCAATTTAGTGGGAATGCGCGTTGAGATCGCAATCGTCACATGTGTCACGACCTTTAGGCCGTGTCCGACCGGGTATGCCGGTGCTGCGAGATCAGGCGCTTATTGCGCCGTCCATCCTCCGTCGATACGCAGACTCGTACCGGTGATCATTGCGGCAGCAGGAGACGCGAGATACAGCACCGCTGCAGCGACGTGGTCGCTTGAGAGCAGACGACCCATCGGAATCCGGTCGAAGACCCAGCGCTTGAACTGCTCGTTCTCAAAGAACGGCTGCGTCATCGGTGTATCGACGAACGCGGGTGCCACCGTGTTCACGCGTATTCTGGGCGCGAGTTCAACAGCGGCTGCCTTTGTTAAACCCTCCATCGCGTGCTTCGTCATGCAGTACACTGATCGATCAGGCGCGCCCACGTGCCCCATCTGCGACGAGATGTTGATGATGGCACGGTCACCAGCCGCGTCGCCTTCGAGCATCTTGCGAACGGCCGCACGCGTCGCCAAAAACGTCGCTCTGATATTCAAGCCGATCACGAAATCCAGATCCGACGCTTTGACGTCCGCGAGTCGCGAAGCTTGCAATTACCCACAACTCCAAGAGAAGTTATGTTAACCTCGCATAGATTAGTCATCCTATGGAAAGATAATGACTGGTAATGTGCGAGTAGATGACGAGGACTGGATCAATAGAGAGACGGCGGATAAC
>NZ_FCNW02000106.1 GCF_001544475.1 Caballeronia humi
ACGACGGCTACGTGCTGACGTGCCAGTGCCATCCGGTGAGCGATCGCGTCGTCGTGAGTTACGACGAACGTTGAGCGCCGACCCTCAATTCTTTATCACATCAAATCCGAGACGATTAATGACTGAAGCTTTTATTTGCGACGGAATTCGCACGCCCTTCGGCCGCTACGGCGGCGTTTTCAAGGACATTCGTGCCGATGATCTCGGCGCCGTTCCGATTCGCGCGCTGATGAGCCGCAACGCCTCAGTGGACTGGGAGCAGGTCGCCGACGTTCTCTACGGCTGCGCCAATCAGGCCGGCGAAGATAATCGCAATGTCGCGCGCATGTCGGCTCTTCTCGCGGGCCTGCCTATCGACGTGCCGGGTTCCACCATCAACCGTCTGTGCGGTTCGGGCATGGATGCGGTCGGCAGCGCTGCGCGCGCCATTCGCGCCGGCGATGGCGATCTGTATGTCGCGGGCGGCGTCGAGAGCATGACGCGCGCGCCGTTCGTCATGGGCAAGGCCGCGACTGCCTTTGCCCGCCAGGCCGAGATCCACGATACGACCATCGGCTGGCGCTTCATCAACAAGAAGATGCGCGAGCAATACGGCGTCGATTCGATGCCCGAGACGGCTGAAAACGTCGCAGTGGACTTCGGTATCGCGCGCGATGCACAGGACCGCTTCGCGCTGCGCAGCCAGCAGCGCGCCGCTCGCGCGCAAGCCGACGGCACGTTCGCGCAGGAGATCGTCGCTGTTCACGTGCCGCAAAAGAAAGGCGAGTCGGTGGCTGTCGAACTCGATGAGCATCTGCGTGAGACGTCCCTTGAAACGCTGGCGAAGCTGAAGGGTGTCGTACGTCCCGAAGGATCGGTGACGGCAGGCAACGCCTCGGGAGTTAACGACGGTGCATGCGCGCTCCTGATCGGCAGTGAAGAGGCGGCGCGCCGCAACGGACTCACGCCGCGCGCGCGCATCCTCGGCATGGCGACTGCCGGCGTCGCGCCACGCATCATGGGCATCGGCCCGGCTCCGGCGACGCAAAAGCTCCTCGCGCGCCTTGGCATGACGCTCGACCAGTTCGATGTGATCGAACTCAACGAGGCGTTTGCATCGCAAGGTATCGCGGTGTTGCGCAAGCTGGGTGTCGCGGAAGACGATGCACGCGTCAATCCGAACGGTGGCGCCATCGCGTTGGGTCATCCGCTCGGCGCTTCCGGCGCGCGGCTCGTCACGACCGCCATGTACGAACTCGAGCGCCGCCACGGCCGGTTCGCGCTGTGCACGATGTGCATAGGCGTGGGGCAGGGCATCGCCATCGCAATCGAGCGCGTTTGAGGACCTTGACGATGGCACATCCTCTTTCCAAGGCAAGCGTCGTCGGGGTCATCGGTGCCGGCGCGATGGGAGCAGGCATCGCGCAGGTCGCGGCGATGTCCGGTCATCCCGTCGTGCTTTTCGACATCGATCCGGTCGCAGTCGACAAGGCGCTGTCGGGAATCGCGGCGTCACTTGCGAAGCTGGCCGACAAGGGCCGGTCGACGAAGGTCCAGGCGGACGCCGCCACCCGAAACGTCATCGCCGCTACTGCGTTGACCGAGTTGAAACACGCGGCGTTGGTCATTGAAGCGGTTGCCGAGCGGCTCGATGTGAAGCAGAAAATCTTCGGCGAACTTGAATCGATCGTCGATGAGCATTGCATCTTCGCGACCAACACGTCGTCGATCTCGGTGACGGCCATCGCTGCGTCGCTGCGTGATCCGTCGCGGCTGGCTGGCCTCCACTTCTTCAACCCCGCACCGGTGATGGCACTCGTCGAAGTCGTCAGCGGCCTTGCCACGTCCCCGGCCATCATTGATACGCTTCATGAAACCGCCGTCGCCTGGGGCAAACTGCCAGTGCGGGCGCGCTCGACGCCGGGGTTCATCGTCAACCGCGTGGCGCGGCCGTTCTACGCGGAAGCACTGCGCGTGCTGAACGAACAAGCCTCCGATGTCGCCACGGTTGACCGCATCATGCGCGACGCGGGCGGCTTCAGGATGGGCCCGTTCGAGTTGATGGACCTCATCGGCCACGACGTCAACTTCGCGGTCACCGAGTCCGTGTTCCGAGCGATGTTCTTCGACCAGCGCTTCACGCCCTCGCTCATCCAGCAGGAACTAGTCAGCGCAGGATTTCTCGGCCGCAAGTCGGGGAGGGGCTTCTATCGATACGCGGCCGGTGACGGCAATGCCGAAGCGAGCATCGAGCCATCGAAGCAAGCCGCGGGACGCGTCCGGATCGCGCGATCAGCGACATTGCTGAATCCGCTTGTCGAGCGGCTCGCGAAAGCCGCCGGTGAAAACTGTGTCGACAGCACGCGCAACGTTCCTGGGCTTATCGCCGAAATTGGGGGCGCGCTGCTTCTGATCACGGACGGGCAAACTGCGACCCGCCGCGCGCGAGACCTTGAGCATGACGATATCGTGCTCGTGGACCTCGCGCTCGACTATGGCACGGCGCGAACGCTCGCCGTGACGCGCGCCAGCCAGTGCAGTCGGGCGGCGTTCGACGCGGTCGTCGGAACACTGCAGCAATGCGGCTACGAAGTCGCATCGATCAGCGACGTCGCGGGCATGGTGGTGATGCGTACCGTCGCCATGCTCGTCAACGAGGCGGCCGACGCGGTGAATCAGGGCGTGTGCAGCGTCCCGGACCTCGATCTCGCAATGGAGAAGGGCGTCAACTATCCGGCCGGTCCGCTGAAATGGGCGGACGCCATCGGTGTCGCGACGGTCCATCGCGTCCTGTTCAATCTTGCCGCTCACTATGGCGAGGACCGCTACCGGATCTCGCCCCTGCTCGCCGACCGCTACTGGTCAGCCGCCACCTTCTACCCGTCCATTTGACCTTGCCGCAGAGCAGGCTCACTGATTTGATGTCATCGGAGACATTCATGTTGAAAGAAACCGCGCAACGCAACGAACTCGACGCAATCGAAACGGCAAGCGAGGACGAATTGCGCAGCCTCCAGCTGCAGCGGCTGAAGTGGTCGCTCCAGCACGCCTATGACAACGTCCCGCACTACAAGCAATCGTTCGACGCGGCCGGTGTCCATCCGGACGACCTGAAGCAACTGTCGGATCTGTCGAAGTTTCCGTTCACCTCCAAGCAGGACCTGCGCGACAACTATCCTTTTGGTTTGCTCGCGGTGCCGCGCCGTCAGTTGTCGCGCGTTCACGCGTCGAGCGGCACGACAGGCAAGCCGACGGTCGTCGGCTATACCGCGAAGGACATCGACACGTGGGCCAACGTGGTCGCCCGTTCAATCCGCGCGGCCGGCGGCCAGCCCGGTGACATGCTGCACAACGCCTTCGGCTACGGGCTCTTTACCGGCGGCCTGGGCATTCATTACGGAGCGGAGCGGCTCGGTTGCACGGTCGTACCGATGTCGGGCGGACAAACCGAGAAGCAAGTCCAGCTCATCCGCGATTTCGAGCCACGCATCATCATGGTCACGCCGTCGTACATGCTCAATCTGCTCGACGAAATGGCGCGTCAGGGAATGGACCCGGCTCAGTCGTCGCTGAAGATCGGCATCTTCGGTGCGGAGCCGTGGACGGGGGCGCTGCGCAGCGAAATCGAACAACGCGCCGGCATTGACGCCGTCGACATCTATGGCTTGTCCGAAGTCATGGGCCCGGGCGTTGCCTGCGAGTGCGTCGAGAGCAAGGACGGCCCGGTCATCTGGGAAGATCACTTTTTCCCCGAGATCATCGATCCGGTTACGGGTGAAGTCCTTCCGGACGGAAGCCCCGGCGAACTGGTCTTCACATCGCTCTCGAAAGAGGCGATGCCGATCATTCGCTACCGCACCCGCGATCTCACCGCGCTTCTGCCGCCCACATCGCGCTCGATGCGCCGCATGGCGAAGATCACGGGCCGTTCCGACGACATGATGATCGTGCGAGGTGTCAATGTATTTCCGAGCCAGATCGAAGAACTCATTCTCGCTATGCCGAAGTTGAGCCCGCAATACCAGTTGACGCTCACGCGCGAAGGACATCTCGATTCGCTCGGCGTTCGCGTCGAAGCTCGAGCAGAGCTCTGTTCGTCTCTTGGCGATGGCGATCGGACATCGCTCGCACGAGAACTGCAGCAGCGCATCAAAACGATGGTGGGCATTTCCACGTCGGTCTCGATCCTGCGCACGGGAGAGATTCCGGCCACGGCCACGGGCAAGGCAAAACGTGTCGTCGACCTCCGCAACACGCCGAAATCATCCTCCTGAAACGACTGAGAGAGAGCAATGACGACAAACACATCCACAGTCATCGTCAGCGAGCCGGACGCCGGCATCGTGACGGTGCGCCTCAACCGGGAGGCCGTGTTCAATGCGTTCGACGAACGCATGATCGAGGAACTGACAACTGCCTTCGAGCATATTTCCACACGCAATGATGTGCGCGCGGTCGTTCTCGAATCAGGCGGCCCTGTTTTTTGCGCGGGCGCTGATCTTCAATGGATGCGGCGCGCGAGCGAAAACGATCAAACTGCCAATCTTCAGGACGCGCAGCGTTTCGCGCGGATGATGCAGGCCATCCGATTCTGCGGCAAGCCCACTGTGGCGAGGGTACAGGGTCATGCGTTCGGGGGCGGCGTCGGCCTGTGTGCGGCGTGCGACATCGTCGTCGCCAGTTCGGGCGCTCGCTTCAGCGTAAGCGAGGCGCGCTTTGGAATCCTGCCGGCGGTCATCGGACCGTACCTCGTCGAGGCGGTGGGCCAGCGTCAGGCGCGGCGACTGGCGCTGACCGCCGAGCAGATTTCGGCGGCGTGGGCAATGGAAATCGGCCTGATTCATCAGGTGGTCGATGTGGCTGCCCTCGATGACGCGATCGGCGCCGTGACACAAAACCTGCGGAAGAATGGTCCTCGGGCTCTCGAAGAGGTCAAGAAGTTCTTCGATGTCATCGGTGAGGCGCCGAAAGGGAGTGAGCTATACGAATACAGCGCCAAGACGATCTCGCGAGTTCGGGGAACGGACGAGGCGAGAGAAGGTTTCGCAGCCTTCTTTGATAAACGCCCAGCTTCGTGGACCCAATAGACGTTTTTTTTGAGCCGCTTCGTCACCAGGGATTTCGCCGAAGGGCGCTGTCACTTGATCTCGCGACTGCGCCTGCCGGCTACGTATCAGGCCCGGGCTGAAACTGTGCCGTTCGCAACGCATGCGGTGAGTGCAGACATCCTCAAGCGGGTAAACACCGGCTTGCTGGACGACGTGATCAAAATGTAATCTTGCTCTGTATGACAGACCGACCGGTCGGTTTATTGATCGGCCGGCTGTACGCAGAACGCGTGATCGCCATTCGTTCAAACCCCGACACCGCCGCGCCTGCTTCGCAGTAGTTCAAACTCAACGTAACCAGTGATTTAACTAATTAGGATAGCTCATGTCCATTTCACAGCTGGATAGAATCGGGAACCACCCTGATTTCGAGATTTTTGTTCAAAGGAAAACGCGGCTTTGCTGGTCATTGGCGTTGGTGATGCTCGTACTCTATTTTGGCTTCGTTTTGCTTGTCGCTTTCTCGCCAAAGACACTTGGGATGTCCATGTTTGGAGGAGTTGTTACGGTGGGCATTCCAGTTGGAATCGCGATTATCGTTATCGCATTCGTGCTGACGGGCATTTATGTCTATCGTGCTAACGCTGACCTTGATCCGCTCAACGAAAAGCTGCTGCGAGAGTCCCAGTCATGAAAAAATACCGCCAACTTATTTCGGTGGTTGCGTCGCTCGGGTTGAGCGAGACCGCATTTGCGTTTCAAGGATCGGGAGATTCTGCGCCACTGAACTGGAGCGCTATCGGGATGTTCTTGCTTTTCGTCCTAGCCACGCTCGGTATCACGACGTGGGCGGCTAGACGAACTCGCTCGGCATCCGACTTCTACGCTGCTGGAGGAGGCCTGAGCGGCTTCCAGAATGGTTTGGCGATCGCGGGAGATATGATCTCCGCCGCATCCTTCCTCGGTATTTCTGCAATGATATTCGATAAAGGGTTCGACGGTTTGATTTACGCGCTTGGCATCGTAGCAGGTTGGCCCATCATTTTATTTATCATCGCGGAACGGCTCCGCAATCTTGGCAAATATACATTTGCTGACGTGGTGTCGTATCGTCTCGCACAAAAGCCCGTGCGGGTCGCAGCGTCATTCGGCACGTTGACCGTTACAATTATGTATCTCGTGGCCCAAATGGTCGGAGCGGGTAAGCTTATTCAATTGCTATTCGGTACCAGCTATCTCTCTGCAGTCGTGGTCGTTGGCGTTTTGATGGTGCTTTATGTGACGTTTGGAGGGATGCTGGCGACGACATGGGTTCAGATCGTTAAAGCCGTACTGTTGCTTTCCGGCGCATCGTTCATGGCATTCATGGTGATGATGAAATTTGGGTTTAGCTTCGAAGCGATGTTTTCCGCTGCAACGAATGCACACGTCAAGGGGATGGCAATCATGTCACCGGGCGGATTGGTCTCGAATCCAGTCGACGCGGTGTCGTTGGGTATAGCGATGGTATTCGGCACGGCCGGCCTTCCGCATATCCTGATGCGTTTCTTCACCGTCGCAAACGCGAAGGAAGCACGCAAATCTGTATTTTATGCGACGGGATTCATCGGATATTTTTATTTGCTGGTTTTAGTACTGGGTTTTGGCGCAATCGTAATGGTTGGTGCAGACCCTCAGTACCATGATTCAACTGGCAAAATCTTCGGCGGCAGTAACATGATTGCCGTACATCTGGCAAACGCAGTAGGCGGCCACTTGTTTCTCGGGTTCATCTCGGCCGTCGCTTTCGCGACTATTCTTGCTGTGGTGGCGGGTCTGGCGCTCGCAGGTGCTTCAGCCGTTTCGCACGACCTGTATGCGACAGTCATTCGAAAAGGGAAAGCGACTGAACGAGAAGAGATTCGCGTCTCGAAGCTTGCTACCCTTGCGATTGGCTTGTTGGCAATGGCGCTCGGTGTCGTGTTCGAAAAGCAAAATATCGCATTCCTGTCGGGATTGGTCCTGGCTATCGCGGCTTCTGTGAATTTCCCGGTGCTCTTCTTGTCAATGTTCTGGAAAGGATTGACCACTCGTGGCGCGGTCGCGGGCAGTCTTGTGGGTCTTATATCCGCAGTCGCTTTGCTTGTCGTTGGGCCGACTGTTTGGGTCGGAATGCTCAAACACGAGAATGCGATCTTCCCGTATGCCAATCCCGCGTTGTTTTCGATGTCGTTGGCGTTCTTGAGTGCGTGGCTCCTGTCGGTCCTTGACACGTCGGCTCGAGCTGACGAAGAAAGAAGACGTTTTGCTAGTCAATTCGTCCGGTCAATGACCGGCATTGGCGCGGCGAAGGCCACAGACCACTAAGCGCGGCGACCAAGGGACGGTAGGGAATTGGCACACGCTGTTTGAGGATGACGTTGCTGGCCTGAAGCTGGCTGAATCTGTAGGCGGTGCGGGCACGTTGCAGAACGCCGAACATAACCGAGTTGTTTTCCTTGGTTGGCTTGCCAGTGTGTGGGGGATACAGCAAGGATGGCGGTCGTCGATGCGAGGCGAATACGCGAACCAGAGCGGGGCAGACTCTCGCGAGCCCGAGCGGTGATCGTCCCGCATGTCGCCGCCCAGTCGGCCCCGTCTTTGTTTTTTTGTGACCCGGTGCGAGCACTGGAATCGGGCTGTCGTCCGTGTGCAGCGCGACGTCACCTATAGCGACGCAGAGTTTCGATCAACGGCTCCCACAACGCTTCGCAATGGCCGATCCGTCCCATGCTGGCGTGGTCGAGCGTCAGACCATGGCGTGCCGCAACTGTCGATTACCGCTACTACGGCTGGGACGCTGCGTACGCCGAGACAAGGCACGGCCTCGTACTCTGGCGGTCGCCTTGTCAGAAGCCATGCGATACGTCTTTGAAGATTCCAGTCAACCACTGGCCCAAAAAGTTTTTTTTCAAATGGGCTTGACGGGATGGTGACCGATCTTCATAATTCGCCTCCCGTCTGATGACGGACGCGAAGAAAGCAAAGTTTCTCGCGAATGTTCTTTAAAAACTAACAGCCGATAAGTGTGGGCGCTTGATGGCGACGCGGCTTCCAGGTTTTCGG
>NZ_FCNW02000107.1 GCF_001544475.1 Caballeronia humi
GCGCTCGGGGTCGAGATGCCAAGCTGCTGCACGACGGACTCGATTGTTTCGCCGGCCATGAGCATTTCGCCGGCACGAATTCGACGTGCAACGCTCGGTAAATGTTTTTTTGGAGTCGACATATCAGGTCAGACCGCCCTGCCTACCACGACTGCGCGTAGGCGGTGCTCTGCGCGATACGCACCGGCACGCCGAGCGGCGTGCGTCAGACTCAAGTATCCGCCCGCAAGTCCGGAACCGCGAAGCGGCTGTCTACGCCCTGTGGCGAGGCAGCGGACTGGTGCACTTGGGGATAATCGATGCGACTTGCATTGCGGGTCGGGCGTGCTACAACGTAAGAGGTCTCCCTCGCGTCACCCCGACGTGATGGATTGTGCCCGCCGGGTAAGCGCTGCGGCGGGCTTTCTTTGCCCCTTGACCTTCGCTGCCCAGATTCCAGTTGCCTTACCTCCTTTGGTTGTTATCCCCATTGGCGTAACCGTGAGAGCGTTTGAAAGCATTCCACGCGTCTTTCGGGCGGTGGGTGCCTAGTCTGGCAAACCATTCCGCACGCTCCTCCTCGGAGAGCGATTTCCACCACTCCATCCCTCTGTGTAAATCCTCGGTTAGCTGAAGCTCTGGCTCCCTAAAATCACCACGCCTGCGAGAACGCTTAAAGGCATCCCAAGCGTCTGCCGGGCGCGTGGTTCCTACCTTTGCGAACCACTCCGAACGTTCAGCCTCCGAGAGCGACTCCCACCACTTCGTTCCCCTGTCGATATCGTCCAGGCGAATCTCCGAATACATAGGCCCTCCAGTTTTCTGCGAGGTGTACAAAAGCAAGACAGATATTTTGTCAAAAATGTTTGGCAGAGAACCTAGGGGAAATACTGGCTGCAACCTGACCGTAAGCCACGGGTTTTGAATCTGCTTTGTATCTGAGCGAGGCAAGGCCGGGCCGCGTCAGGCTCAAGTGTGTGCAAGTCCGGAACCGCGTCGCGGCTGTGCATAGGCCGGGTTTATCGGCCTGTGTGCGGCGGACTTGTGCCCACGGGAATAGCTACTAAAATAAATATGCGTCCTGCGTGGGGTCACGAAGGGCGCAGGCAGCAACAGTATCCCCAGTTGACGCCCGCCCTTATCCGGCGGGTTTCTTTATGCCTGTTCCCACTTATTCCGCACTTGGCTCCCGATAGTGGCTATCCTAGGGCTGCGCCTGCTTGGGGGCGTTCTGCTTGGTTTTGACTTGGTGCCCGCTTCGGCGGGTATTTTTTGCACGGTAGAGGTCCGGTGGCATCCCGATTTGATCCCGTTCCTATTTGGTCTGCGGAAGAATTCACCACGTACAAGCTCAAGCACGCAGCCGCCCTCCGCTCGATCTATTCATGGCGTTTGTTCGAGTGCCTGATGTCTTGGGACGGTCTAAGCCGGTGGACGCCGACAATCGAAGAATTCCAGAACGCGATAGACGCCAAGCCGAACCAGCGCGCTCACTTCAAAGAACTCCGACGCCGCGTCATTGAACCCGCCGTAGAGGAACTGCGAGAAGCACGGCCTGCTTGTAGGTGGGCGCCTGTTAAGGGAGAAGGCATGAACGATAACGAGGACAAGGCCGTAATCCTGCGTATCTATCGCCTCCCGAGCGGCTTATGGGGCGGGCGGCGGGTTGTCGGGGACAACGACATTGGCGAGCTAGGGGCCTTTCCTTCTATGATGGAAGTAGAGGACGCCGCCGGCGAAACAGGTCTTTACCCCGATTTACATCGAGATAGAGAGGGACTGGACTGTGGTTCGGCCGCACCATCCTGCGCGCCGTTCGCGGTTCCTCCACCTGCCTGTCGAACGTTGGCTTCGCGGCAACGCGGCCCACTTCATCATCGTGAATGCACGACTACACCGCTTCGCTATCTGTCTCCCTGTCGGTGAGGCAGCAAATCACGGCCGCCGGGCGGCACTTTCGCTGCATGCCCGCCGCTCGACCTATGCGGCGGCAAATGCGCTGCCTATCGCCTCGTTAAGCAGCACCACGTCGACGGGCTTCGTGAAGTGGAAGTCGAATCCGGCCTGAGCAGTACGCGCCCGGTCCTGAGGCTGCCCCCACCCGGTTATGGCGATGACGGTGACATCCTTGGTCGACGGCGTTTTCCGAATCTGCCGAGCGACGTCAATTCCGCTCATGCCAGGCAAGCCTAGGTCGAGCAGGATTACCTCGGGGCTGTAGTGGCTGAGTATGTCGACGGCTTCCTCGCCCGAGTAGACCGTGCGCACCTCGTGCCCCTCCAGTTCGAGCAGCGCCGTCAATGCGTCGGCCGCATCGACATTGTCGTCAACAACCAAGATCCGGTGCTTCCTGGTCGTCAAGGAAGCCGCGGGAGTCTCTCGTATCACAATCGGTGATGGCAATACCTTGCAGTGCGTCGGAAGATGGATCGCGAAGCAACTTCCTTTATCTTTTCCGGCGCTTGACGCGGTAATCTGACCACCGTGCAACTCGATGAGCGACTTCGACAGGGCAAGGCCGATGCCCAGGCCGCCCTGGCGGTGGTGGTCTCGATTAACTTGCGAGAACATCGAAAAGATGGCCGATAACGTGTCGGGTTCGATCCCGATCCCGTTGTCAGTGATGGAAAGTACGATTTCCGGTTCATCGGCTCTCGCGCTCAATCCAATGTGCCCGCCTGGTGGCGTGTACTTCGCTGCGTTCGTCAGGAGATTGGCCAGCACCTGCGCCAGTCGGAGCCGATCGACGTCGATATGCACCGGTCGGGCCGGAAGATCGAGGACCAACTCGTGGCCCTTGCCTTCCAGTGTTGGCCTTGCTATCTCGACGGCGTCATCGACCACGTCACGGAGGGCCACGGCCCCCTTGCGCAATGTCAGCGCGCCGCGCGTGATGCGTGAAACATCGAGCAGGTCGTCCAGTAGGAGCGCCATGGCGGCGGACTGGCGACGCAGCACGTTAATGCACCAACGCCTGCGTTCGTCTGTCACGCCGGCTTGTTCGAGTATCTCTGCAACTTGTCTAATCGGCGCAAGCGGATTGCGCAGTTCATGTGCGAGCGTGGCGAGAAACTCATCTTTGCGGCGGTCGGCATTCGATAGCGCCTGTTCTGCCTGCACGCGCGGCGTGATATCGCCAAACCACGCGACTATCGAACCTTCCAGCGAGGCAGCGACCACATGAAACCAACGTTCACCGTTGTCTCCTTCGACGCGCACGTCAAAGGCGTCACGGCCTCCCCCACTAGCGAGCGGCGCCAGGCGGTCGAATAGGACATCAGCGTCCCATCCTGCCGGACGTAGATACGAAGTCGAACTCCCGATCACGACCGCCGCGGGTTGACTAAATAGCTGCGCGGCCGCCGCGTTGAGGTAGTCCCATCGAAGTTCGGCGACCTTGCCGTCGCGCACGACTGGCGTCAAGATGCAGAACGGCACCCCAGCGCTGTTCAACGCCACATCAAAACGGTGCCGTGCGTCGCGCTCTACTCGGAGCAGGCGCGCGGCCGCATCGTGAGCAGCAGCTTCCGCCATTCCTGCGCGTTTCGCGACCTTCGCCAATTGATGTCCGGCGGCAACCAGTAACCCGCCGACGACCAGAAAGGCGAAAAGGACAATCTGGTCTTCACGTCCATTCACCGGGAGCTTGCCAATAGGCTCCATCCATAGCGAGCCGAATGCAACACCGCACCCGAGAAGCAAGGCTCCTGACAATGCGCCGAATAACAATGTGACGAGTGGAAGCGAGGCGCCAATGAGAAGAAAGGTCAGCCGCCCATGAGCGAACATTGTCAGTGCCTGCTGCGCGAGAAGCACGGCGGCGATAGAGGCGATACCCAGTAAAAGGCGCCTTTTGCCTGAATACTGCGCTATGCGAACAATCATTGCAGGGCTTCTGCTCCGTACCTAGATAAGGGACTGGCTGCATTTTACATTCCTCCGACATTTCAAATGCGAATCGATCCCTTTGTCTGCGCCGTCGGCCCAGGGAGCGCAAGTTAGCTAGACTCGAAAGCACAAAATCGACTGGACTCCCTGCAAAGCGCGGAAATGAAGGCGCACCGCCCGGCCGAGCCCGCACGGCAACGTGCTGATAAGGCTTGTTGCTGAAGGAGGGCTAGAGGCGCTTGCCGGAGCTAAACAGCGGTCGGTGAGACGGAACCATCTGACGCCTGTCGACGGTTTCCGACGTTCGATCGCCAGTTCGAGTTCGCCGAGGCCAGTCAAAAGCAGCGAGGTGGCGGTAAGATCGAATTACCCGGTTGCCTAAAGCAACCGTCGACGTGTCGATCGGACGGCCGCTTGCTGGGGTGGAGCGGGCCTACGAATGGCCACCCTGGGCGCTTGATGAATGGCGCCTCCTGGCCGCTCCCGGCCTGACATCGTTTCACGGCCGCGGGACCCGACCATTCTTTGACCAATCGAGCGTGGGAAGGCTTCAGCGATCCTCATGGCGACTCCCCAGTCGTGAACGCACGGCATTCGCCGGCCCAAGGCACCGGTTTGCGCACGACTCATGTTGCAGAGCGTGCAAGGCGCAGTCGCTCGCCAGGAGCCAAACACCGAACGCGGGCGCGAGACGCGCCGACGTGGACGTTATCCAAGGTGCCCACTCGGCGAGGCTTTGCGTCGACTTGCCGGATCTTCGGAAGGACCGGGTAGATCGAAGCAGGCGAGCATCGCGCCCGGGCCGGGATAGACTGCGTGGCAGCCCGCATCGCGCAGACGCGCCTCGGTGAAACCGCCCGACAGGAAGCCGATGCAGCCCATTCCCGCCGCGCGCGCGGCCTGCGCATCGTAAGGACTGTCGCCGATAGCAACCGCGTCGGCGCCTGCGACGTCTAGCTTTTTCAGCACGGCATTGAAGATATCAGGCGACGGCTTGGACGCTTCGGCGTCATCGGACGAAGTCGAGGCATCGAGAAGATCGGTGATGCCCGCAAGGTCGAGATATACGTTGAGCTCCTGTTTCTTCGCGGATGACGCCACGGCTACTTTCATGCCCGCTTCACGAACTCGCACGATCAGCTCTGGAACGCACGAGAACGGGCGAACCATTGGCAGATAGTGCGATCGGAAGTGGTCGCCGCGCCATTTCTCAAGCGCTTCGCCGTGATCCTGCTGCTCGGCGTCCGAGAGAAATACCGGGATCAGCTTGTCGCCTCCCTTGCCGATCTGACTGCGCACCTGCTCGAACGTCACCTCATGGCCGAAGTGAGCGAACGCCTCCTGCCAGGCGCGAGCGTGGAGATCAACCGAGTCCACCAGCGTTCCGTCGACATCGAAAATTGCAGCTCTTAGCACGGGGCATCGCCTCCTGTCGTACGGTGATTATTTCCGTGGCTGAGCCGACGCGCCGCTTTCTGCGCCGGATGCGGATGCCTCAATCTTGCTCCCACCCACGCTCATGCTGTCATTGCCGGCGTCGTGCGCCTTCCTGTGGTTTTCAATGCCGAAGGTAGCGGCGCCATCAGCAAACACTCTACCGAAGAATCGTTTCCCTTTCTCCCCTTGCGCCTGCGGTCCCGACGCAAAATGGAATGGCCGCTTGCCGTTGCCGAGCCGCCGTCTGAACGGCCAGAAAATGCTCTGCGCGATTGACCGTTCCTGGCTGGGTCTTGCCTATTGGGTATCCGCAGGACACCACCCTCCAAGTCAGCCCCGTTTCGCAAAATCTCACCCTCCGCTACGAGCCAATTATCTCGGCGGAGTGGCAACTTCGTGTCGACAGCAACCCGCATTTGTAAGGTCGCTGGACGCGGGTTGTTGCGTCATGGCAAAACGCCTATAATGAGTGGGCATTTTGCCGATATGGAGCCTCGATGGAAACCATCGCTTTTATACCGACCGGCGCCGGAGATCCGCGCCGCACGGAGTTCGCGTTTCTCGAACACCTGTTGGCAAGCCGCATTCGCGGCGACGCTGACCTTGCCGACCTGGCTCATGAACGGGTCGACGTCGACGTGATTGATCGACTCAGTGCGCAAGGCCTCAAGGCAGACGAGTTGACCTTCATTATCCCGCGGCGCACGCTGACGCACCGTCGACAGCAGCATGAACGACTTTCGACGGAGGAATCCGACCGTGCCATTCGCCTGGCCAGAATTATCGCGCAGGCGCATGCGGCATTCGGTGGCAACGACAAGGCGATGCGTTGGTTGCGCAATCCACAAAATCGCTTCGCTGGTCGCAGCGCTCTTGTGATGGCGGGTACGGAACAGGGCGCCCGCTTGGTCGAGGAGGCGCTTGTACAGATCGACGAAGGGTATTTCGCCTGATGGTGCTCTGGCGGATCAGTAAATTCGCCGATCTGAAAGGAGTAGGCGGGCTGCGCGCCCCCGGGCGCTGGCATACCACGGGACGACCAGTCGTTTATCTGGCTGAGCATCCCGCCGGCGCGCTTCTGGAAACGCTCGTTCATCAGGAGATCGGCTCGGCCGCTGACCTGCCCGACACCTACCGATTGTTGCGCGTGGAGGTCGGTGAGCGAGTCAAGATCGCCGAGTTGGGAGAGGGCGCACTGCCCGAAGACTGGCGCCAAAATCCGTCCTGGACACAGGCTTCTGGCAGCGAATGGCTTCAGGGAGGCGCCACCGCGTTACTCAAGTTGCCCAGCGCTATCTTGCCCTTCGCATTCAATTACATTCTGAACCCGTTACACGACGACGCGACCGATATCAGCGTAAGCACGGTCATCGATGTGCGTCATGACCCGCGGATCCTGCGCCTGTTGACACGAGCTTAGTTCGGTAGGGCTATGCTGCGGTTCGTCTACACGCGGGCTATGCCGGCGTACTCCGCGAGGGAGCGATCGCGGCGCGGCCCCCAATTGACTTGGCAACACACAGCGCCATTTTTTCCTGACTCAGGCATGCTCATGGTGGGCCGTTGTCCGGGCGGAGCCGACGTTCGAACGTCCGCATGAAAGCGTGAGCCAACGTCCGTAGGTGGCCGGGCTCGGAGATTCACTGCGCGAACGTTCGAGCGATCGTCGCTTCACAGCAAGCGGCAGCGCGCGACCCTGAGCCGTCTATCAGACTCGAGGTACCCCAGTGACCGCTTCCAAAGTACAGCCGCCGATCTCCGCACCGAAACAGTTGGTGAATTGCCGGACCACAGCAGCGGTAGCGAAGGGCGGATCATAAGAAAGCTCGTCGCGTCTGCCGAGGTGCCAGTCACCGACCAACTTCGTAGCCATCCCGCCTCGAAAGCCCAGACTTTGATTCGTCAAACGAGACGCTCGTTCTTCGTCAAGGCCATCGCCCGGTTGAAATCGATCAATCCGGAAGACCGAGCGGCAGATTCAGAGCGG
>NZ_FCNW02000108.1 GCF_001544475.1 Caballeronia humi
CGCGTCAAGTGTTCTCTTCGCCGGGCTTGCGCCCGCACTTGACCCGGCACTTCACCCACTCGAGATTCGAAAGAGGCCCCATTTTCAGTGAGTCCTCAAGCATTAACTCCGAGGACAACGGGCTTCCAAGTTTGGTGCGGCCAAGCAATCCCGGCTGCGCGCGGCTTCTAGGTATGTCGATACATCATGATGGCCGTGTTATAGCGCGTTGCTACGCATTCCAAAGCATGAGGGCGTGAAGCGATTAGAAAATCTTGCCTACACAGCTGCGTGCGAACTATCTTTTTCATATTCCTCTGCTAAAGTTAAACGGCTCGGCGCTCCGCAATCAACGATCGTCCAAGTGCGCTTCGCTTAGCGAAGGAGACAGATATGGCGAACGTTACCCGTTCAACGGCACCGGCTATGCGTTTGCGCCCTTTCATGGGCCCCCTTCTATCGATATGCAACCTGCTGGCGTCGTCGATCTGCATGCTGTGTGCGACGCATGCGCTTGCGGCGGGACCGCTTCCCGAAGGCGGCCGCTTTATCGCGGGCGACGGCACCATCGCGACGCAGGGCAACACGCTCATCATCACGCAAGGGTCGGATCGCGCGGTCATCGACTGGCGCAACTTCTCCATCGGCAACGGCAATACCGTCAGCGTCAACGGCAACTTCTTCATCGCGACACTCGCGCGCGTGAACGGCGGCGAACGCTCGGTCATCGATGGCACTTTGAAGTCGCCAGGCCAGTTCTACCTCATCAATCCGCAGGGCGTGCTGATCGGCAAGACGGGCGTGGTGACCACCGGCGGAAACTTCGTCGCGTCAACGCTAGACACCGAGAACGATGCCTTCATGAATCGCCAGACGTCGCTGTTTTCTGGTGGCGGCAACGGCAGCGTTATCAACCTCGGCACGATCAATTCGACCAGCAGCAACGTGTATCTCATCTCGCGCAAGCTCGCGGAGAACGATGGCGTCATCAGCGCGCCGCAGGGCACCGTGGATATCGCCGTGGGCGATCAGGTGCAGATGAAGGACTGGCTGCTGCTCTACGATCCCGACGCCACGCCGCAGACTTTCGTCACGGCCGCTGGCTCGCACGGCGACGCGGTGAACAAGGGCGGTATCCATGCGATCCGCATCGCGCTGCAATCCGCCGACGGCAACGTATACGCGTTGGCCGGTAACTCGGGCGCGATCCGCGCGACCGGCACGGACGTACTCGACGGACGCGTGTGGCTCGTCGCCGATCGCGGTATAGCGCACGTCCATGCGACCATCGAGGCGAGGAACTACACGGGCGGCGGCGCAACGGTGGAAGCGCGGGGCACTGCCGTGCATCTCGACGATGCCGCCGTGCGCGCCACGCAATGGAATATCACCGCGGACAAGCTCGATATCGGTCCGGTCACGGCGCCGAACTTGTCGCGCAATTTGAACAACGGCACGTCCATCGACGCCACGGCCACGCGCGACGATATCCACGTCACGTCAAATCTGCGCTGGAGCGGTGTGGGCGCGCTGACCGTCGGCGCAGCGCGCTCGGTGTCCATCGATCCGGACGTGACGGTGGCGAGCACCGGCGCGGGCGCTCTCACCTTGCGCGCGGATGCCGGTGGCTTCAATCATGGCGGCAGCGTCTTCAATCGCGGCACGCTCGACTGGTCGGCAAGCACCGGCAGTATCACGGCATTGATCGATGGCGGCGGCACGTTCACGCGCGGCGCGGTGCTGCTGAACCCTTTGTGGAGCGCCCGGTTCAGCGGCCTCCAGACGCAACTCACGTCCTACAGGCTCGTGAACACGCTCGTCGATCTGCGTAACATCGAGAACGATATGGCGGGCAACTATGCGCTCGGCCGCGACTTCGGCTCGGGTAGCCCGAAGACCGTGATCGATCCCATTGGCGGCGCGACGCACACCGCTTTTACGGGTCAGTTCGACGGGCAGCATCGTGTGCTTACCTCGTTCCAGATGAACGGCTACGGTCAGAACCAGAAGGCGAGCGACGCCTTTACCGGCCTCTTCGCGGAGATCGGCGCGGGCGGCGTCGTGCGCAATCTCCGTATGGACGGCTCCGAGGCGCTCACCGTCTCCACGCCGGTCGGGCTGATCGCGGGGCGCAATGCCGGGACCATCAGCAACGTGGCCGTATCGACGGGCAGCGTGACTGCGCAGGACCCGTTCTTCGGGAAAGGCGCAGGAGGTCTCGCGGGCATCAACGATGGCGTGATTGAGCGCTCGAGCAGCGGCGCGGCCGTCACCGGCGCCGGGCCGATCGGCGGGCTGGCCGGCATCAACAGCGGCACGATCGTGCAGTCGTATGTCACGTATGGCACCCGCTTGCTCGCCGCAGGCGGTGCGCGGGGCGGCGGGCTCGCCGGCGTGAATCGCGGCAACATCGCCCAATCGTATTCGAGAGGCGATGTGCAAACGCCATACACGGGCGGGCTGGTATCGCTCAACGAAGGCACAATCAGCCAGTCGTACGCGTCCGACAGCGGCGGCGCCGCGGGCGCACGCAATCTCGGGCGCGTCGCGAGCACGAATAACGGCACGATCGCGAACGACGTGTACTGGTACAACGCGGAATACCTGGCGCAGTCTCCCGGCGTCTTTACGGGCACGCAGATCCCTGCCGCGAACGGCCGCACCTTCGAACAACTGAGCGACCCGACCGCCTTCGCGTCGAGCTGGAACTTCGGGCCGGACGGCACATGGGCGATGCCCACCACGTATAGCACGTTGCCGATTCTGCGCTGGCAGCTCGGCGGTCAATGAACACAAGGGAGCTGACATGTCGGATCTCGTCAATGGCAGCAAGGTGAGTCAATGGTCCCGCGAACGCGGACGGCATCGCCCGGCATTCGACTGGCGCTTGACGATGCCGCTCGTCGCCCTGCACGCCTCGACCGCACTAGCTGCGGGCTCGTTGCCGCAGGGCGGCCAGTTCAAGGCCGGCGCGGGCACGATCACCACGCAAAGCACTGCCGTGGATATCAGCCAGAGTTCGGCGCGTGGCGTGATCGACTGGAGCAGCTTTTCGATCGGCAACGGCAACACCGTCACCGTGAACAACGGCAACGGCGCGACGCTGGGCCGCGTCACCGGCGCGCAGCTCTCGCAGATCGACGGCAATCTCAACGCGACGGGCAGCTTCTATCTGATCAACCCGCAAGGCGTCGTGATCGGCGCGAACGGCGTGGTGACGACGGGCGGTCGTTTCGTCGCATCGGCGCTCGATGTCGGCAACGATGCGTTCATGGCGGGCGGACCGCTGACTTTCAAAGACGGCGGCATGGGCGCGGTCGTCAACATGGGCAAGATCGGCTCGACGGGCGGCGACGTGTTCCTGATCGCGCGCGCGCTCGCGGAGAACGACGGCACGATCAGCGCACCCAAGGGTACGGCTGAACTCGCGGCGGGCAGCCAGGTGCTGGTGCGCGACACGACGAGCGTACCGCAAACCTACGTGCAATCGACGGCGACCCGCAGCGGCGACGCGGTCAACAAAGGCTCGATCTCCGCCGTGCAGATCGCGCTACAGGCGGCGGACGGGAACGTGTATGCGCTTGCGGGCAACAATTCGGCGCTGCGCGCGACCGGCGCGGGCACGCGCGACGGCCGCGTGTGGCTTGTCGCTCAGCACGGCACGGCGCACGTGCACGGGCGCATCGATGCGACGAATGCCGACGGCAGCGGCGGCGCCGTTGATACGACCGCCAGCACGCTGCACCTCGACGATGCCGATATTCATGCGGGCTCGTGGACCCTGAGCGCGCTGCACTTCGATGTCGACCCGGTGACGGCGGCGACGCTTACGAAGCAATTGAATCAGGGCACCTCGGTGACGCTCGACGCGACACGGGACGACGTCAACCTGGTATCGACGATGCGCTGGATCGGCGACGCGTCGTTCAACGTTAATGCATTCCATTCGATTACCGTTAACAGCACGACGACGCTCGGCAACGCGGGCGCGGGCAACATGAAGCTGCGCGCCGATGCGACCGGCATATTCAACGCCGGGGCCGTGTTCGTGAACGGCATCATCGACTGGTCGGGCAGCACGGGCATCGTTTCGACGCTGAGTCCGAGGAACGGCGGCCTCTACACGTCTGGCACAATCCTCACCAATTCCGCATGGACTGCCGCGCCCTACAGCGGACTGAAGTCGCAATTCACGAATTACCTGCTCGTGAGTTCGCCGTCGGACATGAAGTATGTCGCCGCCGATCTCGACGGCAACTTCGCGCTCGGTAAGGACGTGACGCTTCCCGCCGGCGATCGCGCGTTCAGAGGCATCGGCGTGGGCGCGGATCAGGAATTCAACGGCCAGTTCGACGGCATGGGCCACGTGCTGCGCGGCCTCTACAGTTTTCAGACTGACAACGAGGGGAATCCAGGCGTGTACACCGGCTTGTTCGCGGTGATCGGACCTGCGGGCGTGGTACGCAATCTTGGCGTGGACGGCGGGTCGAGACCGGCATCGCAGGGATTCGGCGGTGTGCTCGCGGGACGCAATCGCGGTCTCATCACCTATTCGTATTCGATGGGCTCCGCGTCCAGTTCCGTGTCCGAGCCCGCTAGTGCGGGCGGACTCGTCGGGCGCAACGACGGGATCATCGAGCGATCATGGAGCAGCGCGAGCGGGGGAACCTCGGGGGTCCTGGCCGGCCTGGTCGCGCAGAACAACGGAACCATCCTGCAATCGTTCGCAACCGGCCAGACCGGTAGCAGCAAGGAGCCGGTCAGCTCCGGGCTTGTCAGCGTGAATTCGAGCACGGGCACGATCCGGCAGTCGTATGCGGCGGGCACCGTCGGCGGCTGGTCTGGCAGCGACGCAGGGCTCGTCACCGCGAATTCGGGGAAGGTAGACGAGTCGTTCTCGGTCGCGGTGGTGTCCAACGAACTCGGGCCGGCGCCGCGCGCGGGACTGTTCATCAATAATACGCCGACGGGCGCGACCAACGTCTACTGGGACAAGGACATCACCGGCCAGAGCAACGGCGGTCCGAACGTGCCGGCATCGAGCGGACTCACGACGGCGCAGATGAGCGATCCGGCAAGCTTTGGGCCGAGTTGGGACTTCGGCCCGAACGGGACGTGGGTCACGCCAGCGGGCGCTACGCATCCTTTTTTGCGGTGGCAACTCGAGTCGCAGTGAGAGCAGAAATTCGCTCGCAGCAAGGACGACCATGTCATGATATCCGGTCGCCGCCGGATAGTAGCGTCCGCGTCGTCCAATAGCGCGAACGGTGGCGCCCTCGGACCTTGTCGCGCCCGACCCTATAAGGAATAAGACGACCAAGGTGGATGGAGGGATCGACCAGGTCTTGGTGGCGGTAAGGTAAGGCGGCGAACAGCACCATCAGTAGGATGGCTTATGCTTATGCTAGGCGGTTTCAAACTGAAGTGCAACACGGAGTCTAGTGTTTAGAACGGTGAGGCTGACTGGCTGAGGCGAGCGTGGCGGCGAAGACCTCGAATGGAGAATGGAACGCGTGAGTCGCGCGAGGCCGGCTGTTTAGGCTGTCGGCGATGGCGTCGAGTTCGTCTTGACTGTATACCGACAGGTCGGTGCCTTCAGGCCCTGAGGTAGTCCGTCAAGGTTTTTCAGCGGGAAGTTGCGCTTCTGCTTCCGGTTCGAGACGCACGAGCGCACGAGCACATAAACCGATTGATCTGCCCTCTGTTATCGAGGGCAGATGCGGCTCATATGCCCTCCCTTGTGGCATAGGGTATCGCTCGCCGCTCGTTTATGAGACGGAGTATGTCGAGCGGAACGCCATGCGGGCGCCTGGCCGGTTGCCCACCGCCGGCCAGCGGCATGGTCGTAGACAGGCGACCCGCCGGCCGGCCGTGGACAACTGGCACCATCGAGTCCAACGGAGGCAATCCACCGATCCGGAATCCAGCTGCGTAACCGCCACCGAGACTGGTTACCCCGGAAGTTCGAGGTGCCTGAGCAGTGGCGAACCGCGTTTCCTCAAAGCGTTAAGGTAGGTGGTCTCGTCGTACGGCGTTCTGGTTTGCCAGCATCGGTACAGGATGCGGATCCACTTGAACGCCAATGCCCTGACGGCAGCCTGGTGCGTACTCCCCTTCGCTCGTTGTTGCCGATAGTAAGCGCTGGCCCAGAACGATTTGTTGATGGTCTGGGCGGCCCATTCGACGAACGTCTGGCGCAGGAACTTCGGGCATTGCCAGCGCCAGTGCACCCAGCTCTTCTTGCCGCTACGTTCGGTCACGGGGGCAATGCCAGCGTACTTCTGCAGTTCATCAGCCCCGTGGAAGCGGTCGCGCTGCTCGCCAAAGGCCGCGAGCAGGCGCGGCGCCATTTGGGGGCCGGCGCCCGGCAGGCGGTCAAACAGGGCGAAGTCAGGTTGCGCCCGCGCGAGCGCCGCGATCTCCCTATCGAACACATCGATCGCCGAGAGCACGGTGCGCAGCTGCGCCACCAGCGCCAGCACGTGCAATCGGCAGGCCGTGATGATGCCAGGGTCTTCGGTGAGGGGCGTAGCGGCGCGGATCGATTCCAGACGTACCGCGATCAGCCTGATACGGCACTTGTGGGCATGGAAGAACGCTTCAAGGGTCGTCCTGCGGGCGCGCCTGACCGTCAAGAGCGTCGGCCAGTGGGTGAGGAAGTCGCAGAAGAGCACCGTATCTCTCTGCTCGAACCACTCCAGAGCCTGCGGGTAATACTGCTTGAGCGTGTCACATAAGCGGTTGGTGAATCGGGTCTTGTCGCCGACCAGTTCGCGACGTTGCTCGACCAGGCTGAACAGCGAACGCATGGCGACGCTCTGTGGTCTGAGCGGAGCAAACCGCTCGGGATGGCGCAGCAGGAGTTCGAGTGCCAACTCTGCATCGGTGGGATCGTCCTTGGCGCGGCTTGGTTTGAACGCCTCGCGATATTTGGCGAGTGTCGACGGGTTAATCGGAAAGAGCACGAAGAAGTCGTACTTCTGCAGTGCAGCGACGATCGGTCCCCTGGCCAGTTCAAGGGCAACCGCGATAGGGCCACCAAAGCGCTGGTATAAAGACTTTGCCCATTCGTCAATGCGCGCGACTTGATGAGGGATGCAGTCGAACTCGCGCCTGGCGTTG
>NZ_FCNW02000109.1 GCF_001544475.1 Caballeronia humi
AGCGCGGTTTCGTATCACATGATGGGCGTGCCCACCGCAATGTTCACGCCGCTCTTCGTGATCTCGCGCACCGCCGGTTGGAGCGCTCACATCATCGAGCAGCGCATCGATAACAAGATCATCCGGCCGAGCGCGAATTACACCGGTCCCGAAAACCTGCAATTCGAGCCGTTGAACAAGCGCAAATAACTGCAATCACCCGGTACCACCATGAGCCATATTTCCAACGTCCGCCCCGATCACGATCGCGTGTTGATCGACATCGTCGACTATGTTCTCAACTATAAAATCGACAGCACGCTTGCGCTCGACACCGCGCGCAACTGCCTGATCGATACGCTCGGTTGCGGACTCGAAGCCCTTTCCTACCCCGCCTGCACCAAGCTGATGGGACCGATCGTGCCGGGCACGGTCGTCCCCAACGGCGCCAAGGTGCCGGGCACCCAATTCCAGCTCGATCCAGTTCAGGCCGCGTTCAACATCGGCGCGATGATCCGTTGGCTCGACTTCAACGACACGTGGCTTGCCGCTGAGTGGGGCCATCCGTCGGATAACCTCGGCGGCATTCTCGCGACCGCCGACTGGTTGTCGCGCAACGCCATTGCAGCAGGCAAAACGCCGCTGACGATGAAAGACGTGTTGATCGCAATGGTCAAGGCGCATGAAATTCAAGGCTGCATCGCGCTCGAAAATTCGTTCAACAAGGTCGGACTCGATCACGTTTTGCTCGTGAAGCTGGCTTCGACGGCGGTCGTCGGGCAGTTGATCGGACTCACGCGTGACGAGTTGATCAACGCGGTATCGCTCGCGTTCGTCGACGGTCATTCGCTGCGCACGTATCGGCATGCACCGAACACCGGTTCGCGCAAGTCTTGGGCCGCAGGCGATGCGACCTCGCGCGCCGTGCGTCTCGCGCTGATCGCGAAGACCGGCGAGATGGGCTATCCGTCGGTTCTGAGCGCTAAAACGTGGGGCTTTTACGATGTGCTCTTCAAGGGCAACGAGTTCAAGTTCCAGCGTCCGTACGGCTCGTACGTGATGGAAAACGTGCTGTTCAAGATTTCGTTCCCCGCTGAGTTTCACTCGCAAACAGCGGTGGAAGCAGCGATGACGCTTCATACGCAACTGAAGCAGGCAGGCAAGAGCGTCGAAGACATCAAGCGCATTACGATCCGCACGCACGAAGCGGCGATCCGCATCATCGATAAAAAGGGGCCGCTCGATAATCCCGCCGATCGCGATCACTGCATCCAGTACATGGTCGCCGTGCCGCTGATTTACGGCCGTCTCACCGCCGCCGATTACGAAGATTCCATCGCGCAAGATCCGCGCATCGATACGCTGCGCGCGAAGATGGAATGCATCGAAGACCCGCAATTCACGAAGAATTATTTCGATCCGGAAAAGCGCTCGATTGCGAATGCGCTGACCGTCGAATTCAACGACGGCTCGAAGTTCGACGAGGTGGTGGTCGAATATCCGATCGGACACAAGCGCCGTCGCGCGGATGGCATTCCGCTGCTCGTCGAAAAGTTCAAGACGAACCTCGCGCGCCGCTTCCCGCAAAAGCAGCAACAGGCGATCCTCGCGGTATCGCTCGATCAGGCAAAGCTCGAAGCGATGCCGGTCAATGAATACGTCGATCTGTACGTGATTTAAGCAATAAAGGGCGCACAGCGTGCGCCCCGTCGAACGCTCAACGCCGCACCCAGTCCGTCCAAAGCACGACCAGAATCGTCATCAGCGCGGGGCCGATGAAAAGCCCGAGCAGACCGAAAGTCTCTGCGCCGCCGAGAATCCCGAACAGCACGAGCAAAAACGGCAGCCGCGCTGAGCCGCCGATCAGCACCGGCCGCACGAAGTGCTCGGCCACGAACACCACGACCAGTCCGAACGCCGCGACGCAGATCGCCGCCACCATCGAGCCTTGCGCCAGCAGCCACAACGCCGAGCCGAGGAACACGATGGGAGCGCAGAACGGCAGCATCGCGGCGATCGCGGTCAGCATCCCGAGTAAGGTTGCATGCGGCACGCCCGCGATCGCGTACGCGACGCCGAGCAGCGCGCCTTCGCCCAGCCCCACCACGACGAGCCCCACCACCGTGCTGCGCACCGAATCGGCCATGCGCCGCGCGACCATCGCGCCTTCGCCGCCGAACGCGCGCCGCGACGCCGCGAACAGTTGCTCGCCGAGCCGCGAACCCGCCTGAAAGATGAAAAACAGCGCGACGAGCATGAAGCCGAAGATGATCAGGGCATGCGCGACGCGCCCGCCGAAGTGACGCGTCATCGCGACCAGGTTGGCGCCGTGCAGCTTCTGCACCGCCGGCGACGACCGGAGCGGCATCGCGAGATTATCCGTCCACCACTTCGCGATCTGCCGCGCGCCGGCGGGCAACTGGTTGACCCAGTCGGGCATCGGAATGCCGGTGCGCAGCACTTCCTGGAACCAGTGCAGCACGTCGCCGGCTTCGCGACCGGCCTCCGTCGCAACGGCCACGAAGGGCAACACGAACAAAAGGCCGATCGCGGCCGTCAGTACGAACGCGAGCACCGTGTGGTGCTTGCCGAGCCACGGCCGCCGCTCTAGCCAGCCGAACGCGGGCCACAGCGCGATGGCGATCACCGCGGCCCAGACCACGGCCGGGATGAAGGTGCGCACGGTCCACAAGGCGACGGCGACCAGCACCGCATAGAGCACCGCCGTTGACGCCCGTTGCAGCCGCTTTCTGCGGGCGTCTTCTTCGTCTTCGGAGGGAATCGATTCGTGCTGGATCATTGGAATAGGGTAAGGGATGGCTCGTGCATTGTATGTCGGGGCCGTTTCGACAGCCTTTCGCCCGGAATATCGTTCTTTACAATTCGATCGGTCGCGTTCCTTATAATCGAACGACCTTCTCTCTGGCATCCGCTCTAAGAATTGCAGTGAAAGTCATCCACCCCATTTACAGCGTCTGCGCTATCGCCCTTCTCGTTACCGGCTGCTCGTCGGGGCTCGATCGATCGCGGGAAGAAGCGGACAACGCCCGGGCCGGCGTCGTCGTGAGCATGGCTAAAAGCGGCGTCGAGATGCGCATGTTCGAAGCAACGCTCTTCGATAGCGACGAAACCGCCGTGCGCCCCGACAGCGTGGCCATCCTCGATCGCACCGCGGTGCTGCTCAAGCGCAGCACACGGCCGGTCCTGATCGAAGGCCACACTGACAACGAAGGAACACGCGTCTACAACGACGCGCTCTCGCTGATGCGCGCCGAAGCGATCGCCAATGCGCTTATCGCACGCGGCGTGCCTGCCGCGCGCATCCGGACGAGGGGAATGGCGTATCTGCAGCCCATCGCGAGCAACAATACGCCTGAGGGACGCGCGCAGAACCGGCGCGTAGAGATTTTCGTGACGTCCGAGAGCACCGATACGCTGCTCGGACGGAAACCGCTCAGGCTCGACTGGCTTCCATGGTGAGCAACTGCGCACCGTCGGCGACCTGATCCCCGACGCTGAACAGGATTTCGCCGACCGTGCCGGTCGTCGGAGCCACGATCGTGTGCTCCATCTTCATCGCCTCCATCACGAGCAGCGGCGCGCCCTTCTCCACCGATGCCCCCGTTTCCACCAGCACCGCGATGATCTTGCCGGGCATCGGCGCGGTGAGGCGCCCTTCGTGCTCGGCGTCGGCGGCGTGGGCCATCAGGTTCTGCCATTCAAACGCCAGCGACGCGCCCTGGTAGAACACGTGGAAAACGTCGCCGTCGATAAAAACGCGGCCCTTGATGAGCGTCTCGTCGAGCAGCACCGAGAACGTATGCGGCTCGTCCGCATGCGACCAGTCGAAGCGCAGGTTTTCGCCGAGCAATTCGAGACGCTTGCCTTCGGCGTTGCCTTGCGTCGAATCGCGCGTGAAGACGGCCTGCAGCGTTTCGTCGGTATCGATTGCGCGCCAGTTCAGGTCTTGCGCGTAGCCGCCCGCCATGCGCCAGTGCGAGAGCGCATCCCACGGCGAATTGCCATGCGCCTCACCGCCCTCGCGCGTGAGGAGCGCCGCGCAAGCGAGCGCGAGCGCCTGCTTTTGCGGTACGGTCGAAGGCGCGAAGAGCGTGTCGTGATGACGCTCGATCAGGCCGGTGTCGAGATCGCCCTGCGAAAACGGCTCGCTCGCAACGATCCGCTGCAAAAACTCCACGTTCGTATGCGGCCCGACCACTTCGCATTCGCGCAAGGCCCGCGCCATGCGCGCGAGCGCATCGGCGCGATCGCGGCCGTGGACGATCAGCTTCGCGATCATCGGATCGTAGAACGGCGTGATGGTGTCGCCTTCGCGCACGCCGCTGTCGATGCGCACGTTGTCTTCGAGCGTGAATTCCACCGCTTGAGGCAAGCGCAGATGCTTGAGCGTACCCGTCGAAGGCAGGAACCCGCGCGACGGATTTTCCGCGTAGATGCGCGCTTCGATCGCGTGGCCTTCGACCTTGAGTTCCTGCTGCGTCAGCGGCAGCGGTTCGCCCGCCGCGACCTTGAGTTGCCATTCGACCAGATCAAGGCGCGTGACCATCTCCGTCACCGGATGCTCGACTTGCAGGCGCGTGTTCATCTCCATGAAGTAGAACTGGCCGTCGTGCGTCATGATGAATTCGACGGTGCCCGCGCCGACGTAATTCACCGCGCGCGCGGCCGCGACCGCCGCTTCGCCCATCGCGCGACGCACTTCACCGGTCAGGCCCGGCGCCGGCGCTTCTTCGAGCACCTTCTGATGCCGCCGCTGCACCGAGCAATCGCGATCGAAGAGATAGACAGCGCCGCCGTGTTTGTCGGCGAAGACTTGCACTTCGACGTGGCGTGGACGCAGTAGATACTTTTCGATCAACACGCGATCGTTGCCGAAGCTCGATGCCGCTTCACGCTTGCACGAGACGAGCGCGGCAGCGAAATCCGCGCTCTTCTCGACGACGCGCATTCCCTTGCCGCCGCCGCCCGCGCTCGCTTTCAGCAACACCGGATAGCCGATGCGATCCGCTTCTTTCTGCAATAGTGCGGGGTCTTGATCGTCGCCGTGGTAGCCCGGAACCAGCGGCACCGATGCCGATTGCATCAGCGCTTTCGCTGCCGCCTTGGAGCCCATCGCGGAGATCGCCTCGACGGGCGGTCCGATGAACACAAGCCCTGCTTTGTCGCAAGCGCGCGCGAAGTCTTCGTTCTCGGACAAGAAACCATAGCCCGGATGAATCGCCTGCGCGCCGGTTTTCAGTGCGGCATCGATGATGCGTTCGATCCGCAGATAGCTCTCCCCCGCCGCCGATCCACCGACGTGCACCGCTTCATCGCACACGGCGACGTGCTTGGCTTTCGCATCGGCATCGGAGTAGACGGCGACGCTGCCGATACCCAGGCGCTTCGCCGTCGCGGCCACACGGCACGCGATCTCGCCGCGGTTCGCAATTAGTATTTTGTTGAACATGGCAATTTACATCCTGAACACGCCGAAGCGCGTGTCTTCAATCGGCGCGTTCATCGACGCGGCGAGTCCGAGACCGAGCACGTCGCGCGTTTGCGCGGGATCGATTACGCCATCGTCCCAGAGGCGCGCGCTCGCGTAGTACGGATGGCCCTGAACCTCGTACTGCTCGCGGATCGGCGCCTTGAACGCTTCCTCGTCCTCCTTCGACCAGCTTCCGCCCTTGCCCTCGATGCCGTCGCGCCGCACGGTCGCGAGCACCGAGGCCGCCTGTTCACCGCCCATCACCGAGATGCGCGCGTTCGGCCACATCCACAGGAAGCGCGGCGAATACGCGCGGCCGCACATGCCGTAGTTGCCCGCGCCGAACGACCCGCCGATGATCACCGTGAACTTCGGCACCTTCGCCGTCGCGACCGCCGTGACCATCTTCGCGCCGTTCCTCGCGATGCCTTCGTTCTCGTACTTGCGCCCGACCATGAAGCCCGTGATGTTCTGCAGGAACACGAGTGGAATCTTGCGCTGGCAGCACAGTTCGATGAAATGCGCGCCCTTCAGCGCCGATTCGGAAAAGAGAATGCCGTTGTTCGCGATGATCCCGACCGGATGCCCCCAGATATGCGCGAAGCCGCAGACGAGCGTCGTGCCGTAGCGGGCCTTGAACTCGTCGAAAGCGGAATCGTCGACGATGCGCGCGATCACTTCGCGCACGTCGAAGGGCTTCCTCGTATCGACAGGAATCACGCCGTAGACGCTCTGCGGGTCGTAGCGCGGCGGCAGCGGTTCTCTCAGCGCGAGCGGCGTTTCCTTCACGCGATTCAGGTTGCCGACGATACTGCGCGCGATCCCCAACGCATGCGCATCGTTTTGCGCGAGATGATCGACAACGCCCGACAGACGCGTATGCACATCGCCGCCACCGAGGTCTTCTGCGCTGACTTCCTCGCCGGTCGCGGCTTTCACCAGCGGCGGGCCGCCGAGAAAAATCGTGCCCTGATTCTTCACGATGATCGACTCGTCGCTCATCGCCGGAACATAGGCGCCGCCCGCCGTGCACGATCCCATCACGACCGCGATCTGCGCGATGCCCTGCGCGGACAGGTTCGCCTGGTTGTAGAAGATGCGCCCGAAGTGATCGCGGTCGGGGAACACGTCGTCCTGATTCGGCAGGTTCGCGCCGCCCGAATCGACGAGATACACGCACGGCAGCCGGTTCTGCTCGGCGATTTCCTGCGCGCGAAGGTGCTTCTTGACCGTGATCGGATAGTACGTGCCGCCCTTGACCGTCGCGTCGTTGCAGACGATCACGCACTCGTGCCCCGCAATCCGCCCGATGCCCGTGATGACGCCCGCGCCCGGCGCGTCGTCGTTGTACATGCCGTAGGCCGCAAGCTGCGACAGTTCGAGAAACGGCGTGCCCGGATCGAGCAATTGCGCGATGCGGTCGCGCGGCAGCAGCTTGTTGCGCGAGACGTGTTTGTCGCGCGCGGCCTGTCCGCCGCCCAACGCGAGCTTCGCGACTTTCTCTTTCAAATCCGCGACGACCGCTTCCAGCGCTGCCGCATTCGTGCGGAATTCTTCGCCGCGCGGGTTCAGTTTCGTTTCGATGATCGGCATGGCGCGCCCTTTATGCCG
>NZ_FCNW02000110.1 GCF_001544475.1 Caballeronia humi
TAATTTCGTTTGTGCGGGTGGACGGCACTAACGCTCCGACAGGCCAAGTCATCATGGCCGGTGAAATGCGTGTTGAGCTGTCCACCGAAGCACCGTTCATCAAGTCGAAACGGGTCAAGCCGGGGCGCGATGACATCCCATATTGAGGCGACCAGCGAGTGACTGTGGTCTTACCGGTTGAACGGAGGCTGTTGCGTAATGAATCAAAGGACAGTCCAAGCCGCAAGCCGAAAACCGACATACGGGAAGAGACTGAAAAGGTATTTTCAGGAGTATCGGCAGTCGAGCTGGACCCTTTGAACCGCGAAGTCGTCGGCTGACACCATAAGCCGCGCGCTACACGGTCGTCGTGATTGATGCACTGACAATGGCGACGTTCCGGCGCCAGCAAAGGCCGGCGCGCAATTCATCGGGACAGAGGCGCAGCCACCACACACTCTAGTCGCAATAGCCTTGCGATGCATACGTACCGCCACCGGGAGCTCTCTTGTTACACAGCGTGTTCAGCAGCGAGGCAATGTTGCCTGCTCCGTAACCGCCATAATTTGCATTCGGGTACTGCGCGTTTTGGCGGAACTGGGAGGAGTAGTTATCCTTGGCCGCATTGGGATCCGAGGTTCCCCATGACGTCACGCCAATGACCGCGAGCTTCGAAGCGGTACCTGCAACGGCGTCACCTTCCCGCACTGGGTCGCGAGACTTGAAATTCACGATCCAAGGGCCACCGCTTGAGCCACCCGTGAGGTCGCTTCCTTGCCAGAGCTGCCAGGCTCCGCCGACCACTGTTGTGTAAGTCGGCCCGTCGGTGCGCTGCATAATCGCGCCACCGTCGAGAAGGTCCGGATATCCGAAGGTCGAGACGGCAGCAGTCTGTAAATTGCCCGTCTTCGGAGATGATACGAACGAACAGTTGTTCCAACCATAACCTAGATATCCGGTGATGTCGCCGATGAACTGATTGTCAGTGTTCTTGGCGAGGGCGATCACCGCCAAATCGTTGTTCCGGGCTGCGCCAGATCCTGTGTCGGTGCCGTTAGCCCAGCTCGCCGGACGAACGAAGGCGGTCCAGTTCCATATGCCATATGGAGCTTTCTGCTTTGCTGTGGCACCAGGCGCACCGTAATGTCCTGGGATGAACTGATAGTCGGAATAGGCCGTATTCCCACTGCCGAAGCTTTGGATGCAGTGTGCGGCCGTTACAAGAACGCTTCTTCGAATAAGGCTCGCGGAACAGTAGCCGGCAGAGAACGAGAGCTTGCCGATCGTCCGGTAAGGGAAGCTTGTGCTAAGAAGGTTGGCAAGCGTAGCGCCCGAAGCGCTTTGATCACCGTCCTGCACGCGAGTAGATGTAAATGGAATGCCGAAAGATCCATATGCACGAGGTCCGGTGTCCGTTACGATGCCTTTTTGCGTCATAACGCCGGGGGAGTATGGTCCCGCGTCGGTATTTGGCGTTACTGTCGATGTATCGGGCGCATACAATCGATTCACGACCGGCTTTAAGGTCAAAAGCTCCGACGTCGACAGCCTCGTCTCAGATAAGTTGAGGTTAATGACAACGGTGTCCTCGGCAAACGCCGCCCCGGTCAAGGATGCTGACAAAATCGTTGCGGCAGTCACTGAATGGGGTACGAAACGATAGCATTCTCTCATCGTATGTCTCTAAAAGGCCCTAAGATCGGCAACGGTAGGTCGTGTTCCACGCGCGGCTACCGCAACGGCTAGCTAGGGCAACGCACCATGTCCAGAGGGTTGGACTCTTGCTCACGTCATAGTGGGTAAATATCCATATGCCTCGTCTCGACGGCCGAGCGGTGGCGAGAAAGTACCGGCTCACAGCCAGCCCCGCACTTTCTTGGTGGCGGTGACCGCGCTGTCATCGCTGTGCGAACGTGCTGAATCCCATCAGCTCGCGATTCGACTACCATTTTTAAAGTCCGCCCAGCTTCCGGTCATGCCTGGCAGCGATTGCGTGTCACGGGGCGGCGCAGTGGCGCCGGGGATGGACGCCGTAATGGCGCCAGCAGAAACGAGGTAGAACGCGGATTCGAACGGTTTCAAGATTGCGGTTTTTTGCCGTTTTTGGCAACTGGATTTTCGCCGTTGTCGATCATCGGTTTGGGCTTGCGGAAGCTTTCGCCCTCGATAACGACGCGATAGGCGCCGTGTTGTAGGCGATCGAGCGTAGCGGCTCCAAGGGCATTGTCACGTTGCTGGGGCGGTCGCGTAAGATTGCGCGATGAAGAATACAAGATCGCTCTATTACGGTCACCGCTTTCCGGCGGTGGTCATCAGCTGCGCCGTGCGGTGGTATTTCCGCTTTCAGTTAAGCCTGCGCGACATCGAGGAATTACTGTTCGAGCGCGGGGTTGTCGTCAGTTACGAAACGATTCGGCGCTGGTGCAACAAATTTGGGGCGGCCTTTGCCCATCGCGTGAAGACTGCTCGCCGCAAGCCCGGCACCACGTGGCATCTGGACGAAGTGTTTGTGACGTTGCGCGGCGAGCCTTATCTGCTGTGGCGGGCAGTTGATCAGCACGGTGCCGAACTCGATATCCTGCTGCAGAAGCGTCGCGACAAGGCCGCAGCTAAGCGGTTTTTCAAGCGCGTGCTTGCCTCTTGTCCCGAAGTGCCACGCAAGATCGTCACCGACCAGTTGCGCAGCTATCCCGCCGCGAAAGCCGAAATCCCCGAGCTGGCAAACGTCAAGCACGTCTTCGTCAAAGCAAGCGCCCGGTTGAACAACCGAGCCGAAAACAGTCATCAGCCTACGCGTGAACGGGAGCGCCGCATGCGTGGCTTCCGCGATCCGGAACGTACGCAGGTGTTCCTGTCGAGCTTCGGCCCGATCAGGCAGCACTTCGCGATCAAGCGACATCTACTGCGCGCCTCCCTTTACCGCAAACAGCTCGGCGAACGCTTCGCGACATGGCATCGCTTCACTGAGGTCACCCAAAATCCGTCCGCATTCTGAGCAAATGTGCGTCCCCTGCGCAATTGCGTCGCCAACACTTTAACGTGACAACGCCCTCGCGCTGCCATTGTAGTAGTAGGGAATCACGGCCACCGACCATCCCGGCGTGGCGGGCAGGGCAGCGAGACTCGCATACTGGCCTGACAACCAAAACGCGACGCCTCCTTGGTCCGCCCAAACATTTGACCATGGCGCGAAATTCAAGCCGAGCGTGAGCGCCAGTACGGCGCTTTTGCGGGCTGCTTGTACGTAAGCGCCCGGTGATGGCATCTTGAATCGACGTAGCAGCCTTGGGAGCATCGTGTCCACTTAACGAATAGGCGGACAAGTGAACACTATTGACCAGGATGCCCCCTTGGGTCGCCGCAAACGGCGGCGATACACGGACGAATTCAAAGCGGAAGTAGTGGCAGCCTGCCAAGGACCAGGCGTGTCGGTTGCCGCGATCGCGATGATGCATAAACTGAATGCCAACTTGCTGCGGCGTTGGTTGGAGAAGGCCGAGAGCGGCGCAA
The DNA here is from genome assembly GCF_001544475.1 of Caballeronia humi. Classification (GTDB taxonomy): domain Bacteria; phylum Pseudomonadota; class Gammaproteobacteria; order Burkholderiales; family Burkholderiaceae; genus Caballeronia; species Caballeronia humi. The sequence goes on from NZ_FCNW02000110.1 coordinate 3,490, forward strand.
CGACGACGGGCAGCGATATCGTGGCAATGAAGCCACCAGCAGCGGCGCCCATACCACCTGCTTTCGTCCCACTTCAACTAAGCGACGCAGATCATCAAAGAGAAATCCGCGTCGAGGTACGGCGCGGCCAGCAATCGATCACGGTCAGTTGGCCGACATCAGACGCGGCCCAGTGCGCAGCGTGGTTACGCGAGTGGTTAAAATGATCCGCATCGACGAGGCGTGGCTCGCAGTTGACCCGTTGGACATGCGAGCGGGTTTCGATACAGTACTCGCGCGCGTGGTCGCCGTGTTTGAGGCGGCTCACCCCCACCACGCCTATCTCTTCACCAACCGTCGGGCCAACCGCATGAAAGTGCTCGTGCACGACGGAATCGGAATCTGGCTGGCAGCACGGCGGCTGAACCAGGGACAGTTCGTCTGGCCGCAGCCCGGAAACGGCACGCGTCGGGCGATCACGCAGGAGCAACTGGCCGGACTCGTGCTCGGATTGCCGTGGCAGCGCATTGGGCAGGACGGCGTGATTCGCGTGGTGTGAGCGGGGCCGCGGCAATCGGTGCGTGTGCCAATGCCCTTGTCGCACGGGCTTTGGCACACTATTGGTCATGATCGATAGGACACAACTCCAGGACATGAGCGCAGACCAACTGCGTGCGCTCGCCCTGGAATTGATGACGGAAGTTCAGGCACAACAACAGATCGTCGATCGCACGGAAGCAGCACTACGATTCAGCGACGCGAAGCTCGCGCAACTCACGCACGAGATGGCCGTGCTTAAACGCTGGAAGTTTGCTGCCCGAAGCGAGAAGATCGGTCACGAACAGCAAAGCTTGCTCGATGAATCTATCGATGCCGACCTGGCCGCGATCGAACTCGAGTTGGAGAGGCTGTCCACCGAGCCAAAGACCAAAGACGCGCCGAACAAGCCGCGCCGGGCACCGCTTCCGGCGAACCTTCCACGTGTCAATGTCCATCACGAGCCCGAGTCGACCGTTTGCGGCTGTGGCTGTGAGCTCAAGCGCATCGGCGAGGATGTCAGCGAGAAGCTCGATTACACGCCGGGCATGTTCACCGTCGAGCGTCATGTTCGTGGCAAATGGGTGTGCGCTCACTGCGAGACCTTAACTCAGGCACCGGTGCCGGCGCACGTCATCGATAAAGGCATTCCGACGGCGGGCCTGCTGGCTCACGTGCTTGTTTCGAAACACGGCGATCACCTTCCGCTGTACAGACAGGAACGCATCTTCGCGCGTGCCGGCCTGGCCATTCCCCGATCGACACTGGGTCAATGGGTGGGCACGTGTGGCGTTCAACTGCAGCCCTTAGTTGACGCGCTAAAAGAGAAGATCCTGAAGCATCGCGTGTTGCACGCCGACGAGACACCGATTTCGATGCTCAGTCCGGGAAAGGGGAAGACGCACCGCGCTTATCTCTGGACTTATTGCCCGGGAGCATTCGAACCATTGAAGGCGGTTGTCTACGACTTCGCCGAGAGCCGCGCGGGCGAACATGCGCGAGCCTTCCTCGATCAATGGCGCGGCCACCTGGTGTGCGATGACTTCGCGGGCTATAAGCAGCTGTTTACCGAAGGCGTGACCGAGGTTGGTTGTCTTGCCCATGCGCGCCGTAAATTCTACGACTTGCATGTTGCCAGTCGAAGCCAGATTGCCGAGGATGCGTTGCGCTACATCAGCCAACTGTACGATGTCGAGCGCGAAGCGCGTGATCTCTGCTCCGAAAATCGATGGGCACTTCGCCAACGATGCGCGCGTCCCATCGCCGAAGCACTGCACGCCTGGATGGTTCTGCAGCGCGCACGCGTGAACGAAGGTTCGTCCATAGCGAAGGCGCTCGACTACAGTCTGCGGCGGTGGGCAGCGCTCACCCGATATCTCGATGATCCCCACCTTCCCATCGATAACAACTGGTGCGAAAACCAGATAAGGCCGATTGCCGTTAGCAGGGGAAACTGGCTCTTCGCGGGTTCCGCTCGCGCGGGCCGGCGTCAGGCCGCAGTGATGAGTCTCATCCAGTCGGCTAAGCTAAATGGGCACGATCCCTATGCCTATCTGAAAGACATCCTGACCCGCCTCCCTACGCAGCCCGCCAGCCGGCTTGATGAGCTATTGCCGCATCTCTGGCAGCCTCAGCTCCAACAGTAGACTGACGTCGGCTGCCGAACTCCTGGGATCACCGGGCGCTTACGCTTGTACGACCGAAGTTGCGCATCTCTCCATCGCGTACCCCTTCTAACGTGTGATCACGCGATTCCATGTGGCGCACGTGAGCCAGTGCTGCCCGAGCTGATAGCTCGCCGATACGTAGAAAAGTGCCGAGATCCGGCCGTCGCGGGTGCGGTTTTGCGACAAGTCATGGCTTTGTGTGATGGCAAGGCGCGGATCCGGTGGGAAGCGTGAAATAGAAGGTGGCGCCAGCACCCGCATTGTTCTCGGCCCACATGCGCCCCCCATGCGTGTCGACGATGGACCGGCTGATCGACAGTCCCAGTCCGAGCCCGTCACGCTTCGACGTAAAGAACGGCGTGAAGACCTTCTCGACGATATCGTCCGCGAGGCCGGGCCCGCAGTCGCGCACCGCGACCCGCACCGCGCCTTCGTCATCCACCGACGCCTCGATCACGACCTCGCGATCGGGCACGCCGTGGGACTCCATCGCGTCGAACGCATTGAGCAGCAGATTCAGCACGACCTGCTGCAACTGCACGCGGTCGCCATGAACCGGGGGCAACGCGGGATCGATATTCATGAAGACGCGCACGCAGCGCACGATCGCGTCGCTGTGCAGCAGCAGCGCGACGTCGGTGATCACGTCCGCGAGACTCAGCGGCGCGGCTGCCAGCGCGCCCTTTTTTAGCAGCGCGCGAATCCTCCGAATGACTTCGCTTGCGCGTCGATTGTCCGCGACGAGGTCGTAAAGAATCTCGCGCACTTCGTCGAGATCGATCGGCTCCATCGCCATGAAACGCTGCGCCGCCTGCGCGTTGCTGAGGATCGCAGTGAGCGGCTGATTCAGTTCGTGAGCCAGCGAGCCCGCAAGTTCGCCGAGCGTCGAGACGCGCGTGAGATGCGCGAGGTCCTGCCGGTTGCGCTGCAGTTCGTAGCGCTCCGACCGGTCGATGACGACGGTGAGCATCAGCGCTTCCTTGTGCGACGTCAGAGGATTGGTGGTGATCTCAACGGGGAATTCGGTGCCTTCCTTGCGACGGGCGAACACATCGCGCGAGCCATGCGCTGCGCTGAGCGCGTGACCCGAAGCCGTATCGATCTGCAGCGCGGCATGAGCGCCGTCGCGCAAGCCAGGCACGAGCACATTGGCAGATGCGCCAATCAAATCGGCACGGCTGTAGCCGAAGAGCTTCTCCGATGCCGCATTGGCGAGCACGATTTCGCCATGCAGGTTCGTCACGAGAATCGCGAAGGGCAACAGCTCAAGCGTGTTGCGAAACGGGTCGTCGTCATGGGGTAATGGCTCGGCGCGTGTCAAGGTACTTGTCGCCTCAGTCATGCAGCCAAAGGCTGTCTAAGTGTAGCGTGCGAGGCCATCGTG
>NZ_FCNW02000111.1 GCF_001544475.1 Caballeronia humi
CATGTCCCGCTTTCGCTGGCAGTACCTGCCAGCTGTGACCAGTATCACGGAAGGCGGGACGGACTATCTATATTAGGTAAATATTGACGAAGCAATCCGTTGGTGTTTTCGCAGGTCCCGCGCTGCCAGGGGCTGTGCGCGTCGCAGATGTAGACGCGCACGCCAGTGGCAGCAGCGAGTTCTTGATGCCGCAGCATTCCTTTTCCCTCGTCGTAAGTGAAGGTTTGTCACAACGGGACGGCAAATCGAGTTGAGTTTGGCAGAGAGGCCCGCTAAAGCGGAGGCGGCGGTGGCGTCTTCCATCTTGGCGAGCCGACCAGTCGGCTGGGCCGTTCGACCCCGGCGGAACAGGGGACGTTAGCGAATCAGACTTGGCCGGGCAGTAGTTCAACAATGCGATACTCACGCTGCTTCAGAGAACTACCACCGGCGGCCGAGGAACTATTCATCAGCGCTCAAGTCGACTCGGCACAGCCGTTTCCTCCGCTGCTAGGCAACTGCGCACCATCTTTACGTAAAGCGGATCTGCGTATCGCCGCTCGAAGTATTCCACGAGCGTCTCGCCTCGGATACTTCGCAAACGCACCCCAATCGAAACACCAGTGAAAAGTGTTTCGGTGCGTAGGCTGATCACTCCATCGCTACGGCGACGCTTGAGCGCGCGGGTGGCGCGATCCCAGCGAGATGCAATGCAGTTAGCTACCGACGCGACCGGAGCGTCGGAGCGTCCCGTGAATCGAGGTGACATCGAGAAAACGCTGTCTTGCCGGGTGCAAGCGCCCAAAAGAAGACCCAGGCAAATCACTGCTACGGTTCGTCGCGTCGACATCGGATGTCCTCCGTGGCACTTGAGCAGTCATGCGCCAGCGCTTCTGTCCACCAGATAGAACCCGTTGTACTGCGGCGCAGCGCGACTACTTGATCAACCTCTTTCCAGAGGAGAAGATCGCTGGGATTTCGCGAATGGTTGCGACAACGAAGGCAAAGCTTTACGGATTGGGAGGCACATCATGACAGACCGCGAAATCCCGCGACGCATCGCAATCGACTTCATTAACCAGGAGAAATATCCCAGCGCCTTACCCAATAATTGACCGGTTCAGTTGGAATCCGCAGAAGAACGGCAGATGGATCCGCTACCCCGTCGTCAGCAACAATGCACGCGCGGGTGCCGTCATGCAACATCTTGACTTGCTGCGTAGGCATCAGGCTTGCAATACGCGAGGCCACTATAGGATGAATTGCAGAAAACACGTCATAGCTGATTGCGGCGGGGACGTCTCCCGCCACCTTGACGCTGTTTTGTCGCTCGCAGACGTTGGGATTCGCAATGCCCGCATGGCAGACGAGAAGGCTCGAAGACAACAAGATCGCTCGAACCAAGTTCCTCGGTACGTAACTGGAATTTTCTGTCATTCTGGTGTGTATCCTCCACTTTTTGAAACATCGTAGTCTCTAAACATTCGCCTTTGCGCCCTATCGATTCAGCGCGTGCAAAGCAGGCATACCGCGAGAGGTGGTATTTATTTCCAAGAGGGTCTCCCGTACACGGAGATGTCGAAGTCTCCTTGATCCGTCAACGCTCGGCACCTGTAGGGGCACTGCGCGTGCTCCAACAACCGCTGCCAACGCTTCACGAGAGCGGACTCGGTGGTGACGAGCGCGACATAATCGATACTGTTGCTACCCACTCTCGTCGCGAGCTTGACCGGTCCGGCGCCGACGATTGGTAACAGTTGAACGTCGTTCTTGCGCACCTGCAGTTCAAAGCGATCAGTCATCTCTCGCTCCATTGCTCAGAGATAACGCACTGCATCCTCAAGTCCGCTTCCGCGTCCAAAGAATGAGCTTTGAAGCCACGCTGTGCGCCACCAGATACTGGAAATCAACAAGATGCAAGAATACCTACTTTATTGGGCTAGCCTGCAGGACATCTTCAGCCAGAGGAAGTTCCGCTTTTACGACCCGGGGTAAATCCGGACGTGCACATACACCGTGGCACCGTCCAGCGTACTTGCGCAGGTCGGCTGCCGATAGCGTGCGTGCTGCGGCATTCGCGGATCGATGGCTTCCCTCCGTTTATCCTACGGCCAGCTGTCTCTATGCGATGGCCTATGAGCGTGGCTACCGCAACAGCCCTGACCTCCTCAGGCACGGTTCTGATGCAGAGGATCGGCGAATCGGCTAGAGTTTGTCGGAGCAAAACGAAGATGATGACCTGCGATGAGCAAGCTGAAAAGGCTGGAGGAGTTGTTCGGTGGACGCCATTTTGATGGGGAGATCATCATTCTGCGTGTCGTCGGTACCTGCGCTACGAGCTCAGCCTACGCGATTTGGTCGCGATGATGGCCGAACGGGGTTTGTCGCTGGCTCACATAGCGGTCCCGCGCGCTTTGCCAAGCCGCCGAGAAGCGACTATGACGGGCATCGTTCACTGCGCGCCGACGAGAGTCTAGAACGGGCGCTGACGTGGCGCGAAGCGCGACGGCTCACCAAGGCGCTCACGGTGCAGTACGACCGCGTGCTATATCTACTGGAAGATACCGACGCGAACCGCGCGCTGATCCACTAAATTCGTTCCTGGTGCTTGACGAGCGTCATGCGCAGCGACTTCCGCTTTATTCCTTCATTGCTATACGCTTATGAGGTGAGACATCGTTTGTGTTCTGCCATCATAGCGAAGCGCTTCCCGTCCGTGTATCCGTTTCTCGCCGCTGGTTTCATTTGGTCGCTGTCACCCGTTTATCAAGGTCCGACATTTCCCTGTTCACGGTCGCGGCATGTCAGCGCTCAGCTCCATCCGAACGGGTTGCCTGATCCCCGAACGTAAAGGTACGATTGTCTCGTGGAACGTGGCGCAATGCGCATAGGAACATATTGAGGCGCAGGCGTTCTTTTTCGAGCTCGACGCCGGCCACGTGATCGACGGCGCGCAAGGCGGAAACAGCTCGGTGGGTCAACGATTCTTGCGCACCAAACTTCGAGGCGGTCGGAGTCTCGGTGGCCCGCGATGGGCTTGAGCCTCCTATGAGATAGTAGCCTGTCCACGCTCATGGAATCCTTCGCGATGCCCGCGCCCCACCGTTCCCACCGCCTCGTTCTTCGCGACTCGGTGTTGCAACGCATGCTTTGAATGGGCGGGGAAAGAGTTGTTCGCAATATCGACCAATAAATCCTCAGAATTGCGTAACCATTGCTTCGTTCGGGCGAACAGTGAAACGACCAGTCGTCCGCTGTAGTTCGTGGGTCCAAGTGTACGTTGAAGAGAACATATTGAAGTGTTTCTATTCTCATTCAGATTTGTGCGGTGGTAAGTCCGTACAATTTTGCCGAGTTTCGAGTCTGCGAGTATTGCGATGGGTGATTAAATGAACTCTGTACAAGAACTCAAAAGGTTTCGGGCGAATCTCGCCGACGAACTTCATAGTGCGGCAATCTACGAAACATTATCGCGGGTGGAAAAGGACCCTTCCCGAAAGCAGATCTTCGGCGAACTCGCGGCATCCGAGCGAATGCACGCACGCGTTTGGGCAGACAAGCTCACTGCCAACGGTAGGAAGGCGAGGTCGGGCTTCAATACCAAGACGCACCTGATGAAGGGACTCGTGCATTTGCTGGGACCACGCTTCGTCCTGCCGTCGATCGCAGCCGCCGAATTCGCCGACAGGAATAAATACGCAGGCAACCCAGATACGGCCCGAATGTCAGAAGACGAGCATCGACACGCGAACGTGGTCCAACAATTGGCCAATGCAGGCAACCCACCTGCTGCGCAGGGGGTCGATATCGCGCAGTCGGAGTCTTGGCACCGAGGCGTTGCCTCGGGCAACGACCTGCGTGCGGCGGTGCTGGGAGCGAACGACGGGTTAGTCTCCAACTTTTGCTTGATCATGGGTGTCGCGGGCGCAGGGACAGGCAATAAAGCTATCTTACTAACGGCACTCGCTGGGCTTATTGCGGGCGCCTGCTCGATGGCGCTGGGTGAATGGCTATCAGTGACAAACGCGCGCGAGCTCGCGCAGTCGCAGGTCTCGAAGGAACAAAACGAACTTGAGCATAGCCCGGAGTCAGAGGAGCACGAACTGGCGCTAATCTACAGAGCAAAGGGTTTAAGCGCAGACGACGCGAAGCGTTTTGCATCGAAAATCATGCAGGATAAGGACAAGGCTCTCGACGTGCTCGTTCGCGAAGAACTGGGCATTGACCCCGCAGAGCTAGGTGGGAACCCGTGGTCGGCCGCCGGCGTTTCGTTTTGCCTTTTCGCGCTCGGCGCAATTTTCCCGGCCATGCCATATCTGTGGTCATCCGGCATGAGTGCCAATGCGCAATGCATTAGCTTCAGCATCTTCGCATTGGCGGCAATAGGCCTTTTCACATCGCTTTTCAATGGGCGCAGCGCGGGATTTTCGGCAGCCCGGCAAGTTCTTGTTGGTCTGGCGGCAGCGGCGTTCACATACGGCGCGGGATGGGCTCTTGGAGTCGCAGTATCTTAGCTATTTCGAACACGCGAACGGCGATTTATGAGCGCCAGGTAATAAGCAAAGGTCTGCAGGAACTCCTTCCGACTCCGGCGGCGTGTTCACCCGTGCAGCCAGCAACTTGAAATGTGACGCATGCATCGCTTAACAATCGCTTCTCCGATAGCCTACAAATGGGAAATTGATGGAGCATGCCTACGTCCACTTGTTGGATTTGCTGGCCGGACATCCGGCATGGACGCTCTTGGTCGTCTTTCTGGCGGCATTCCTCGAAGCCATCGCGGTTATCGGAACTTTCGTTCCGGGAAGTACTGCGATGTTCCTGGCCGGTGCACTGGTAGGAACCGGCTCGCTCAACCTTGGGTGGGTGTTCGCATGGGCAATTGTCGGTGCGATCGTCGGAGACGGAATCAGTTACTGGCTTCGCAGCCGCTACAAGAAGAAAATTGTCACGGTCTGGCCTTTTCGAAGACACCCCCGGACGCTCGACGCGGGACGCAGCTTCTTTGAGAAGCATGGCGCGAAAAGCGTAGTGTTGGCCCGGTTCATCGGCCCGTTGCGGGCAATTGTGCCCGTGGTTGCGGGGATGTTGGGCATGACTCCGATGCGCTTTTATGTCATGAACATCCTTTCGGCGCTGCTTTGGGCCCCCGCCCATATTCTGCCGGGCGTGATATTTGGTGCATCCGTTCAGGTCGCGGGCGTCGTTTCGTTTCGGCTTGTCGTTATCATCGCGTTGCTGGTCGGGATCGCTTGGCTGTGCATCCGCGTCACACGCTTTGCTTTGTCGCACGCGAGTGCCTGGGTGAATGATGCGGGGCTTAGCTTGACGATTTGGGCCGGTCTCCACGACGGTTGGGCAGGTCGCGTGATCATCCGGGTGCTGAATCCCGACCGACCCGTTGCGGGACCCGTCGTGGCTGCCTCTCTCACTGTGCTTCTTTCTTGTTGGCTTTTCTTTGGTATCCTGCAGGACGTTATCAGCGGTGACCCGCTCGTAGTGGTTGACAGGTCTGTCTACCACTTCCTTCAATCTGTGCGTACGCCTTGGGGTGATTCCACCATGGCGGGCCTCGCGACGCTCGGCAGTGTCATCACGCTGTTAGCGCTGGTCATAACAGCGACGCCGTGGATGGTTTGGGAACGCCGTTGGCGCACGCTGGGCTACTGGCTTGCTGCGATTGTCTTTTCACAGCTTCTGACAGTAACCCTCCAATTCGCCATCCACCGCGCTCCGCCAGAGACACTGAATTGGGGAGCATACGCGTTTCCGAGTAATCACGTAGCTGCGGTGGTCACCATCTATGGGTTTATCACCTTCCTGCTTGCGCGACGGGTCGGTACGCTGGCGGGCGTTTTCGTCGTGTCCACAAGCACCGTCGCCGTAGCCTGCGTGGCTCTCGCCGGGCTATATTTCGGTCGGTTCTGGTTCTCCGATGCCGTTGGAGGCGCGGCGCTTGCTTTGGTATGGGTTTCGGTTGTCGCTTTTGCTGCCGTGCTGCGCAAGCCGGTCGTGCCGCCGTCGCGTGGGTTCATGCCTGCCGTCATTTTAACGGTGGTCTGCGTCAGTGTCGCTGTTCAGTTTGATGTCGGTGCTCCGACGATGAAATCCGACAGCGCGCTGAATGAGGGCCGCCTCATCGCGACAACGTCGCAATGGACCAATACCTTGTGGCAGAGTTTGCCTTGCTATCGTTCCGATATGGAAGGCGATCGCAAGGAACCTTTAGCCATTCAGTGGTCCGCGAGCATCGATGAGATAGAGGCTAGCCTTCGAACCCAAGGTTGGGTCAATGGAGCGAAGTTCTCTGCTCGCAGCTTCGCCTCTCTAGCCTCGCCTAAGGCTTCAGCAATGACCCTGCCGGCGCTGCCGGTACTAAACAACGGCGTACCTTCGTCGCTCGTCTTGATACATCCCGGCAAAACGGACCGCGAACGCGATGTATTGCGCTTGTGGCCCACTGGTTATGCCATTGAGAAACCAGGAGCGGGACCAGCGTCGGCCGAGCGCCTTTGGATCGGGTCGTTAGTACACGAGCGGTTATATCGCATATCATGGCCAATCAACATGCTAAGAGACGGTTTCAAAAAGACATGAAGGGGGCTGTTAACTTCATGCACATGCTGTAATGGGATGGTCACCCCCGCCTCTCAGCGGGTAGGCTGGAGTTAATTTCCACCGGAGGCCATTTCCAT
>NZ_FCNW02000112.1 GCF_001544475.1 Caballeronia humi
CCGAAAACCTGGAAGCCGCGTCGCCATCAAGCGCCCACACTTATCGGCTGTTAGTTTTTAAAGAACATTCGCGAGAAACCCGCACTCAACCTTCGGCGCTTCGTTCTGCGTCGCTGCATCAGCAGCAGAGAAACGAGATTATGAAGAATCTTTTTCCCTTTGTCAACAAATTTTTCGCTTTCGCTTCCAAACTTACCGACTTGGGAGACCGCTTGTTTCCTTCGCGGCCCTCGTCGTGAAACGAGGAGACGAATAGTAGGTGAACCAGACGCCAATGACAAGGACGTGACACAAATATTTTTTGAGACGCTCAGCGCCCTTGCTGGGCGGCGATCACGTCGATGGGGACGGCTTCCGCCATCGCCGCGTAGCCAGCGTCGCTCGGGTGGATGTGGTCGCCGCTGTCGTAGCGGCGCTGAAGCGCGTCCGGGCGCACCGGGTCGCGCAACGCGTGATCGAAATCGATGACGCCGTCGAATGCGCGGCTCGACCGGATCGATTCGTTTACCGCCAGGCGGATCTTTTCGCGCTCCGGCGGCAAAGAAGCCGGCGTCAATGTAGCCCCATATATTTTGATGCCACGCTGGTGCGCCTGCGCGATCAGCCGCTGGTAGCCGCGGATCAGCGAGTCGGCGGTGACTTGCGTGTGCGGGTCGTCGCAATCGAGGCCGGCGCGCGGGGGCATCGCGGCGAAATTGATGTCGTTGATGCCGATCAGCACGATGATCGCGCGCACGCCAGGCTGGCGCAGCGCGTCGCGCTCGAAGCGGCCGATCACCGCCTCGCCATAGCACGGCGAGTTGCTCAGCAACCGGTTGCCACTAATCCCCGCGTTGACGATCGCCGTCCCCGAGACGCCCTTCTCCGCGAGCCGCCGCGCCAGCGCGTCAGGCCAGCGGCGGTTGGCGTTGGGCGTCGAGCGCATGCCGTCGGTGATCGAATCGCCGATCGCGACGATGCTTTGCCCAGACGCATCGTCGACGGCGACGCTCGACAGCCACGCGTACTGGGTGAACCTGGTGCGGAAGGCGTCGGCGGCAGTCTCGTCAGCGTGGTTGCCGGGTGTCGACACGTAGTTGATCTGGCTCGCTACCCGGTGCCACGCAGCCAGTTTTTGGTCCTTACCTATATAGAGGCTGACGGCGAGTGGCTGGGTCGCGGCGACATCGAAGGCGATGGGATCGCTCTCGACCTGCCCGCCCGGCGCGATCGTCACGCTCTTGTTCCCGGCGAATGTGACCGCGCGGTCCGTGCCCGGGCGAGCCGCCGCGCCGCTGCCGCTCACGGCCCGCGCGATGTGCGCCGCGTCGATCACGAGTGGCGTCGTGCCGTACACGTTGCTCAGCCGCAAACGCGCGCGCTTGCCATCGAGGCGGGGGTAGATCATTTGCCTCACCGTCCGCCCACCGACTTCCGGCGCGCGATACAGCGGCGGCAAGTTCGCCCGCTGGGGAATGGCCTGCAAAGCCGTCGACCAGGCGCTGACCCAGTGGGCGTTGTCGGCGGAGGTATCGGCGAAAGCGGGGGTCAGCGGCAGGAACTGGGCGCAAAGGCATGCGGCGGCAAGGATTCGAAGCGTCATTCGGTGGTCGCGGGCTGAACAAAACGTCGATTGTGCCTGACCGGTCGCGACCGTCGCACAGACTCGCCTTTCACGCAAAAACGAGACGCTTCGTGGAAAAGCCTCAGAATGTAGGCATAGGCCAGCCGGCCCCACCTCGTTTCGGTATCCAATTCGCATGCAATCCAAGAACTCCGTCAGTCCCGCCGTCAATCCGCTTCAGCTCCATTGGGAGGAGGACGGCGAGAGCCGCTCGGCGCTCTGGCGCTCGGAAAGCGGCAACGCGCCGCCGAAGCGCGTCGTGATCGGCGACGATCAGCTCACCGCCGATTCCGCCTATCGCCTCGCCTGCGAAGGCACGGCGATCCTGTGGCGCGGCGACTTTCAGAACGCGCGGCAGTTGTTGCAGGCCGTCGTGAGACGAATCGAGAACAAACCGAAGAAAACACGGAAGAAAGCGGACGAAGCGCCGCCGCCTTCCCCGGTCGACAGCTTCAATCTTCACCGGCTCGCTCAGTCGCAACGCGCCCGCACGCTCGCGATGTTGCTGCTCCCGCTCGACGAGCAATACGCGATTCCGCTGCGCCGCGCGCCCGACGTGCGCGAGGCCTGCGAGGAAGCGTACGGGGCGTCGAGCGGGCCGTCGGTGGTGTCGCTGCGTGAGGTGCTGGGGCTCGTCGGCGCGCACGAGTGGCGCAAGAAGGGCGTCGAGATTGCCGCGCTTGGGGCGCGTATTCACCCTTACTACGGCGTGTTTTCGCCGGTGCGCGGCGAGTACATCAAGCTCGTGGCGGACCAGCCGCTGCCGTCGAAGACGCTCGCGTTCGACATCGGCACCGGCACCGGCGTGCTCGCGGCGCTATTGGCGCAACGGGGCGTGGAGCGCGTCGTCGCGACAGATATGGATGCACGCGCCCTCGCCTGTGCGCATGAAAACATCGAGCGGCTGGGGCTCGCGTCGCAGGTGGACGTGGTGAAGGCCGACCTGTTCCCCGAAGGCCGCGCGCCGCTTGTCGTGTGCAATCCGCCGTGGCTGCCCGCGCGGCCGAGCTCGGCGATCGAGCACGCGATCTACGATCCCGAAAGCCGCATGCTGCGTGGCTTTCTCGGCGGCCTCGCCGCGCATCTGACGCCCGGCGGTGAAGGCTGGCTGATCCTTTCGGATTTCGCGGAGCATCTCGGTCTGCGCACGCGTGCGCAGTTGCAGGAATGGGTCGATGCGGCCGGTCTAAAGGTCGACGGACGGCTCGACGTGAAGCCGCACCATCCGCGCGCCGCCGACAAAACCGATCCGCTTTACGCCGCGCGCTCGAAGGAAGTGACGTCGTTGTGGCGGCTCGTCGCCGCGTAGTTCACGCTCAGGCGCGCGCCGCAAGATACGCGAGCGCGCCCTCACCGGCGACGATTCCGCTCGCGAGGCACGCCGTCAGCAGATAACCGCCCGTCGGCGCTTCCCAGTCGAGCATTTCACCTGCGCAGAAGACGCCGGGCAGCGCCGTGAGCATCGAACGCGCGTCGAGTGATTCGAACGCGACGCCGCCCGCGCTACTGATCGCCTCGGTGATCGGACGCGGGCGCAGCACCTTCAGCGGCAGCGATTTGATGCGTTGGGCGAGCGTCGGCGGATCGGCGAAATCTTCCTTGCTGACGCATTCGCGCAGCAATCCCGCCTTTACGCCTGTGATGTGCAGCCGGCTTTGCAGATGACTCGACATCGACCGGGCGCCGCGCGGATGTGTCACCTCTTCCATCACCCTTTCTGGCGACAGACCCGGCGCGAGGTCGATCAGGATCGTTTTGTTCTCGCCTTTGATTCGCTCGCGGATCGGCGCCGACAGCGCATAGACCAGACTCCCTTCGATTCCCGTCGCGGTGATGAGGCACTCGCCGGCGCGCCAGTCGATGCCGCCGTCGTCGCGCGGCAGTCCAATCGCCACCGATTTCAGCGGCTCGCCCGCAAACCGGCTGCTGAAGTGCTCGCTCCAGTCGACGTCGAAGCCGCAATTCGACGGCTCGAACGGCTCGACGCGCACGCCACGTGCTTCGAGATGCGGCACCCACGCGGCGTCCGAGCCCAGGCGCGGCCAACTCGCACCGCCGAGCGCGAGAATGATGACATCGGCCGAAACGTGCGCTTCGCCGTTGGGCGTGGTGAAGGCGAGCGTGGTCGATGCGTTGTCCGCCCATCCGGTCCAGCGATGCCGCATGTGAAACTGCACGCCCGCCCCGCGCAGCCGATGCAGCCAGGCGCGCAACATCGGCGCGGCTTTCATGTCGGTCGGGAAGACGCGGCCTGAGCTGCCGACGAATGTCTCGATCCCTAAATCATGGACCCAGTTTCGCAGCGCTTCTGCGTCAAAACGATTTAACAATGGCTCGATTTGCTCAGCGCGTGCGCCATAGCGGGCAAGAAATTGCGACGACGCTTCAGAATGCGTGAGATTCATTCCACCTTTGCCGGCCATCAGAAATTTACGGCCGACTGACGGCATCGAATCGTAGACATCGACGCGCGCCCCGCCGGCCGACGCCGCCTCAGCCGCCATCAACCCGGCAGGGCCCCCGCCGACGATGGCAACGCGTGGAATTTCTGGTGGTTTGGAAGGCATGCTGTTCAGGCGCGAATAACGAGACGCCATTTTCGCATTGCGCCATCCGGACGCCGGCCCGTCATTCATCAAATAACAAAAATGAATTTGTCCGCAGGCAGCCCGCGACGTAGCATCGCGCGATCATTGCCTCGTCAACCTATTTTTACCAGGTATCTCATGTCAGCTTCCCTTGCGCCCGAGCGCTTCGACGCGCCGGCCACTCCAAGCGCCGTCGACGCTCGCCCCGTCATCCGCAGCGCCGCCGATGTCTCCAACCTCGTCAACCGGGGCGCGGCGATCGGCAGCGACGCGCGCGTCGTCATCGCGATCGCGCTCGGCGGCGTCTTTCTCGATGCCTACGACCTCGGCGCGCTCGCGTTCGGCGTCAAGGACATCGCCCGCGAATTCTCGCTGACGCCGACCGGCACTGGTTTTGTCGCGTCGGCGATCACGTTCGGCGCGATCATCGGCGCGTTGATCGGAGGCTACCTCACCGACAAAATCGGCCGATATCGCGTCTTCATGGCCGATATGTTCTTTTTCGTCATCGCGGCGATCGCCTGCGCGCTCGCGCCGAACGCCTGGGTGCTCGGCGGTGCGCGCTTCGTGATGGGACTGGGCGTCGGCATCGATTTGCCTGTCGCGATGGCGTTTCTCGCTGAATTCTCGCGGCTTCAGGGCCGCGGCAACAAGGCCGCGCGCATCGCGATGTGGTGCCCGACGTGGTATGCGGCGATCAGCGTGTCGTATCTATTAGTGCTCGGGCTGTACGCGGTGCTGCCGGAAAGCCACTCGGGCTGGCTGTGGCGGCTGATTCTCGGGTTCGGTGCGGTGCCGGCGATCGTGATCATCGCAATCCGGAGCCGCTATATCAGCGAGTCGCCGGTGTGGGCGGCTAATCAGGGCGATCTCCCGGCTGCGGCTGCGATTCTTAAGCGGTCTTACGGCATTGATACGCGGGTCGAAGCGGACGGTTCAGCGGCGAAAATCGCACCTCGCAAGGCGGCGTGGAGCAACTACGGCAAGCTGCTGCGTGGCGTGTACCTGCGGCGGACCGTGCTCGCCACGGTCATCGCGGTGGCGTCGTCGTTTGCGTATAACGCGGTCGCGTTCGGGTTACCGGTCATCATTTCGAGCTTCCTCAAGCAGTCGATGCTGACTACGATCCTCGCCTCGCTCGCGCTCAACCTGTGTTTTGCGTTCGTCGGCGGGTTAGTCGCGGTTCGGACGGTGCCAAAGGTCGGCGCGTGGAAGCTGACGGTGGGCGGCTACGCGTTCCAGTTGGTCTCGCTCGTGGGGCTCGCGATCGTCGGGCGGCCGGAGAACGGCGCGGAAGTCGTCACGGCGATCGCGTTTCTTGCAGCGTTCCTGCTCGGGCAGGGCTTCGGGCCGGGCTCGCACAGCATGACGTTCGCGTCGCTGAGTTATCCGACTTCACTGCGGGGCGTCGGCGTCGGCTTCAATCAGACGCTGATGCGCTCCAGTTCGACGGTTTCGCTGTTCCTGTTTCCGGTGCTGTCGGCGGCGCTCGGAACAAAGGTTTTCTGGATCATCGCGGTCGCGCCGTTGGCCGGATTGGTCGCGTTGCTGGCGATCCGGTGGGAACCCTCTGGGTATGACGTCGATGCGGAGGATTTTGAGCCTGCGCGCAAGGGCTGATTTTGCATCGTGAGAAAAGTGTGCGGAGACATGGTTGACACTTCCTCGCCGCGCCGGTAGTACGTGGGCCGCTGCGGTTGAGCGGCCCTTTCTTTTGGAATGCGCGATTTGGGTGAGCCGCATCGGCGCGAATCGTCACGCTGGCACGTTTCATCTGCTTGCAAGCCGCGTTTCGGGAAAGCGTGCGGGGACATGGTTGACACCATTCTCGACGCCCGAAGCGCGGGAGTTGAGCGGCTTTTTGCTTTAAGAGGCGCGATTTCGGTACGGACGGCGCGGGTCGCGGATGGTCGGACGCCGCATCCGCCTGCTCCGCGTGTTCTGGCGTCCTGGGAAAAACGTGCGGGGACATGGTTGACACTTTCGCTCGACCGCAAAAACGTCGTAAGTAAGGCGGCCGCTGCGTTCGGAGCCCCCTTTGCTATGAGACGCGCCACTTTGCAATGCGCACGCAATCTTGCCGCCCCCGGCTGGCGGCGAGCACATCCTTGCCATTTGCAGCGCCTCTCTTCAAATAGCGCGCAGAAGTCCCCGCCCCGGGGGTGTTCCTGCACGTCGAGACGAATCTCCTCCCATAAATCTCAAAAAAAAGTTATAAACCGACCGGCCGGTCGGTTTATAATCGCCGAACAGCGACTTCCTTGAGCGAGCGATCGTCATGTACACCCAATCCCTCGATATCCCCGGCAACGTCCAGCCGATCGGCGCATCGGCCGATGTGAACGCCTCTCCCGA
>NZ_FCNW02000113.1 GCF_001544475.1 Caballeronia humi
CGCGACGACAAATCGATATTGCCCGCCGCGATTTCCTTCGTCGCCGAGGCGATCGACTCGCTGCCCGAGCGCACCGTCTCGACCGTGGTCACGAGGCTCGCCTGCATCTTCGAGAGCCCTTCCAGCAGCAGGCCCATCTCATCGCGACGCGTCACGCTCACCTTGTGACGCAGGTCGCCGGCGGCAATCGCTTCGAAGTGGCCGAGCGCCTCGTCGAGCGGACGGGCGATGGCGCGGCGCAGCGCGAACCACGCGAAGCCCGCAGCAGCAAGGCCGAGCGCGATCGCCGTCAGGCTGATCGTGCGGAACAGGCTGAAGGTCCGCTGGGCTTCGTCGTAGCCAGCGCGGGCGGAATCGGTGAGTTCCTTGCGCAGCGCGTCATTGGCCGTCGACAGTTCGTTGTAGGCCGCCTGCATCGCCTTGGCTTCCGTCACGATGCGCGTCTGATCGGCGGCCGCGATGGCTTCCAGGCCCGCGTCGACGCGTTTTTGCAGTTCCACGCGCCGTGCGAGCGCGGCATCGGCGAGTTGCTTTTCAGTCGGGCTTTGCGGATACGAGAGGTATTCCTTCCAGTACGCATCGGCGCGGCCGCGCATCTGGCGCGCACGATCGACCGTCGCCGCGACCTCGCCCGTGCCGACGAGCAGCGCCGCGCGATCGAAGACGAGGCGCTCGCGCGCCGCATAGAGTTCGGTGTTGCCGACCGCGATCGCGCTCGGCATCTGATTGGAGAAAGTGTCGAGAAATGCGTCGTTGGAACGGCTCATGCCGGCAAGGCCAAGGCCGCCGATCGCAATGAGCAGAGCGCCCAGAAAGGCCATCGTGATGCCAAGGCGCGCCTTGATCGTCAAACTCTTTGTCATGATTTTCCTTGATGCAAAAGCGCAGCGAACGAAACGAGAACGTAGCCGGATAAGGGCCGAATGGATCGGCGGCGGCTATCGACCGCCGCCGAAGCGGCGCTTTCTGGCGTCCCGCTTACCACCGGATTACGGCCTGCGCTCGCAAGCACTTTAGGAAAATTTTTCGTCTGACGAAATAAACCAGCGAACAAACGTTCGTTTTAAACCGTTATTGAAGAAAGATTACGACGTAATTTCGCTGCGATGCGGAATCGAAGGTTGCGCACCTTCGCGTGTCACGGCGAGCGCCGCTGCACGCTGCCCGAAGACGATCGCCGACGCGACCGCGCTGCCCCGCGCGAGTTCGGCCGCAAAGCCGCCGATAAAGGTATCGCCGGCGGCGGTGGTGTCGATCGCTTTCACTTTCGGCGCGCTCAGGTGCTCGCCGTCGCCGCCTTCCAGCAGGGCGAAAACGCCCTGCGAACCGAGCGTCACGATCACGTTGCGGGCGCCTTTTTGACGCAGTGCGGCAGCGGCGCGACGGGCGTCGTCAGGCGTGGCGATGTCGATGCCGGAAAGCGTCGCCGCTTCCAGTTCGTTCGGGATCAGGTAGTCGACGAGCGGGAACCAGTCGGCCGGCAGCGTGCTCGCGGCGGGCGCCGGATTGAGGATCGTCGTCTTGCCGAGGCGGCGGCCGGCCGCGAGTGTCGCGCGCACCGCGTCAGGCGGCGTTTCGAGCTGGCAGACGATGACGTCGGCGGCGGCGAGCAGCGACTCGTGCTGTTCGATGGTGGCGGGCGTGACATCGGCGTTGCTGCCCGCGATGATCACGATTGCATTCTGGCTGCCGTCGTCGACGATGATGAGCGCGACGCCCGTCGGTGCCGAGGCGCTCGTGCCCAACGCAGCACAATCGATCGATTCCGCTTCGAGTCCCGCGCGCAGTGTCGCGCCGTTCGGATCACCGCCGACGCAGCCGAGCATCGCGACGTTCGCCCCAAGCCGGGCCGCCGCCACCGCCTGGTTGCCGCCCTTGCCGCCCGGCACTTGCGCGAAGGCGTGGCCCGCGAGCGTTTCGCCCGGCTTGGGCAGACGCGGCGCGCGCGCGACGAGGTCCATGTTCAGGCTACCGGCGACGACGACGCGGCCGTGGCGCTCGGTGGTGGGAAGTGAGGTCATGGCGTGTCTCGCTGGAATGGTGAGGTGGGGGCGGGTTCATCGCGTCGGTGCGACGCTTTTGCATCGACGCGTTCCGGGAAACGGCCTTTGGTTGGCTCGCGCCTTTCGCCGCCCCTATCTTGAAATAAGGGCGTCAACCTTGCCGCCGACAGCCAATTTGCGCAAGCCCCGCAGCCAAAAAAACGCTCGAACCGGCTCCGTTTCACGCCGTGGCCGCCCAATGGACGTTCGATGCCGCGCCTTTCGCAGCAGGCGCGCGCGACCCATCGCATTCACCCCGTCACGGATTTCACTCATGCGCTCCACGCGCCGCGCTGCTACAAAGTAGCAACCGCCAGGTCACGCTTTCCGCGTGCCGCGCCACTACGAGGTCGGCAACCGCCACCTCATGCCTTGCGCGCGCCACGCCGCTTCGGCCGCCGCGTTTCCGAAACGACCGCCGTCGATTCGCGCCAGATCAGACGCGGCGCCACGACACGGCGCCGCGTGTTCGTCGGAATCTTGCCCATGATCCGGTCGATGAGCGTCTGCGCGGCCATCTCGCCGAGCGCGCGCACCGACTGCCCGACCGTCGAGAGTGCCGGATACGTATAACGGCTCAGTTCCACGTCGTCGAATCCGATGATCGAGCAGTCGCCCGGCACGCTGATCTTGCGCTCCGCTGCCGCCCGCAACGCGCCGATGCCCATCATGTCGTTGCACGCGAAGATCGCGCTCGGCTTGAGCGTATCGAACAGTTGCGACGCCGCCGCATACCCGCCCGTCGCCGAAAAATCGCTTTCGACGATTGCATTCGGCTCGATCTCGATGCCGCGCTCGGCCATCGCGCGGATGAAGCCGTGCACGCGCATCGCGCTGACCGCTGTCGAAACGGGCCCCGTGATGCAGCCGATCTCCGAATGCCCCAGTTGCAGCAAATGCTTGGTCGCGAGATATGCGCCCTTTTCGTGGTCGATCTGCACGAGATCGGCGGAAATGCCTTCGATGTTGCGATCGACGATCACGAGCGGCTCGCGCGAGTGCGCAAGACTCTGCGCGAGCACGGCATCCTCTCCCGCTGACGCGATCACGAGCCCGTCGATACGCTTTTCCTGCAACACGCGCAGATAGTTGCGCTGCTTGGCGGGATCGTCGTCGGAATTGCAGAAGAACACGCAATAGCCGTTCTTGGCGCACCCGTCCTCGACGCCGCGCGCCAGTTCCGCAAAATAGGGGTTGGTCGCGTTAGGCACGAGCAGGCCGATCGTCGCCGTCGAGCGCGCCTTGAGCGAGCGCGCGACCGCCGACGGCACGTAGTCCAGCTCGCGGATCGCGCGCTCGACTTTCGCCCGTACATCGGCCGACACCGGCCGCGAATTGTTCACTACGTGGGATACCGTGGTGAACGACACCCCTGCAATGGCTGCCACGTCTTTGATCGTCGCCATACTTGGTCCTTCGTCCGACTTCCTGCTTTTTTTGATGGAGGGCTACCGGTACGCCCGACGTGAATCCGCGTTCGCTTTTCAGCGTTGCCACGCATGGCCGTCGATGCGCCCCGTCCGGTTGCCCGCTCTGATGGTGTTTCGTGTTTCTTGTGTCTCGCGTGTTCCTGTCCTCGCCGGCGTTATGTCCCGCCCCGTGCTGACTCCACATACTCTTAAAAGCGCTCAACCGCGCCGCCGCCGGCTCCGATACGTATCCAGCACGACCGCGACCACGATCACCGCGCCCGTGATGATGCGCTTGGTCGGCTCGTTCGCGCCGATCTGCGCAAGCCCCGCCGCCAGCACGGAGATGATCAACACGCCGAAAAACGTGCTGATCACCGAGCCGCGTCCGCCCATGAGGCTCGTCCCGCCGATCACGACCGCCGCGATCACCTGCAATTCCAGCCCGGCGCCTGCGTTCGGATCGGCGGCTTCGAGCCGCGAAATCTGAAACAGCGCGGCGAGCCCGGAGAGCGCGCCCATCAGCGCGAATACGATGACCTTGTACGGCCGCGGATTCACGCCTGCGAGCCGCACGGCCTCCTCGTTCGTCCCGATGCCGACCAGATAGCGCCCGAAGACGGTTCGCGTCAAAACGAGGTGCGCCACTATCATTACGGCAACTGCGATCAAAAATGCAGGGGAAATGCCGAAAGCGATCGGATTCGAGAAGAAATCAAACGCATCGCCGATGTAGGCCGTGCGCGAATTCGTCAACTGATACGCAAGCCCGCGCGCCGCTTCGAGCACGCCGAGCGACACGATGAACGATGGAATCCGCCATGCCACGGTCACCGCGCCCGTCAACGTGCCGGTCAGCGCGGCGGCGGCGAGTCCGAGCAGCGCGGCGGGCAGCGCCGGCCAGTGCCACTGCAGCGCCGCGACGCTCACCACGCCCGCCCCCAGTGCCAGCACCGATCCCACCGACAAATCGATCCCCGCGATGATCAGCACGAACGTCATCCCCACCGACATCACGACGAGATCGGGAATCTGGTTCGCGATCGTGCTGAACGTGTCGTAGGTCAGGAAGTGCGTGCTCAGCACCGAAAAGAGCGCGATCATCGCGATCAGCGCGCCCAGGAGGCCAAGGTAATTCGAAATACCGAGCCGCGTGCCCACCGCCTTCGCTGCCTTGGGCGGCTCGGTCTGCAAATCGGTCCCGCTCGGCTGGCCTGACATTCAATGCTCCAAAGTGTGGGAATCCGGCGCTTTTGCATCGGGTTCTGCCGGCTCGTGCAGGATCGCCTCGCGGTTCGCGTAGCCCGCGAACGCGGCGGCGAGGAGCGCATCCTGCGTCCAGTTTTCGCGTGTGAACACGCCCGTCATGCGTCCCGCCGACATCACGCCGATCCGGTCGCAGATCAGCATCAGTTCGCGCAGGTCGCTCGATACGACCACGAGCGCACGCCCTTCCCGCGCGAGCGCACCCATCAGGCCGTAGATGTCGAACTTCGCGCCGACGTCGATGCCGCGCGTCGGTTCGTCGAAGAGCAGCACCATGCAGTCGCGCGCTAGCCAGCGGCCGATCACCACCTTCTGCTGGTTGCCGCCCGACAGTTCCGACACGGCCTGTGCGGGGCCCGACGTGCGGATACGCATCGCGTCGATCTGCGTCTGCGCGAGCGCGGCTTCCCGCTTCGCATCGACGATTCCATGCCGCGCCACCTCGCCGATGTTGCCGAGTGAAATGTTCGCGGCGATCGGCAGCGGCAGGAGCAGGCCCTCGCCCTTGCGATCCTCGGTGATGAGCGCGATGCCGTTTTTCACCGCGTCCGATGGGGAATCGATCTTCACGGCCTGAAGCGCCCCCGATCCGCGCGCGAGCCTGACGACGCCCGCATCGGCCGTGTCCGCGCCGTAGATGAGCCGCATCAGCTCGGTGCGCCCCGCGCCGATCAGCCCGCTCACGCCGAAAATCTCGCCCGCGCGCACGTCGAACGACACGTCGCGCACGACGTTGCCGCGCGTCATGCCTTCCACCTTCAGCGCGACCTCGCGAATGCGCCGCTCGCCCAGATCGATCCGCTCGCCGATGTCGCGCCCGACCATCAGCGTGACGAGCCGGTCGCTGGTGAGTTCGCCCATATCGCCGAGATGCACGAGCCGCCCGTCGCGCAGCACGGCCGCGCGCTCGGCGATGCGCTTCAGCTCCTCCAGCCGGTGCGAGATATAGACGAGCGCGACGCCGCGCGCTTTCAGCCGTCCGACCTGTTCGAAAAGCAGATCGACTTCGCGCGCGGTGAGCATCGCGGTCGGCTCATCGAGTATCAGCACGCGGCAATCGCCGATCAGATTGCGCGCGATCTCGACCATTTGCTGATGCCCGATCCCGAGCGCGCCGACGGGCGTGTCGGGATCGATTGCATCTAGCCCTACTTGCGCCATCGCGTGCCGGGCGTTCTCGCGCAGCACGCGCCGGTCGATCCAGCCGAAACGGCCGCCTTTTTGCGGCAGCCGGTTCAAAAACAGGTTTTCCGCAACCGACAAGGTGGGCAGCAGGTTCAGCTCCTGCATCACCATCCGTACGCCGAGTGCTTCGGCGTCCTTGCGCGAAGCCGGCGCGTAGGCGCCGCCTGCGAGCGTCATCGTGCCGGTCGTGGGCGTGACGAGCCCCCCGACGATCTTCGACAGCGTGCTCTTGCCCGCGCCGTTCTCGCCCGTCAGCGCGAGGACTTCGCCTGCGCGCAAGTCGAGCGAGACGCCGGACAGTACCGGTTCGACATACGTCTTGCCGATGCCGGCGACGCTTAGCACGACGGGCGCGGGTGAATTGGCGTCGGGTTGGGCTGAGGTATGCATGCGTTTTTGTCGCTGGCGCTGGGGCTGGGGTGGGATGGGCTTGTTAACACCGTTTGATGTTGATGCGCTTCTAGGGAACTTGTTTTCTTTTCGGTCTATTAGCTCTGCCCCTGTCCGGGGCGGGACTCACTTTCTTTGCTGCTGCAAAGAAAGTAAGCAAAGAAAGCAG
>NZ_FCNW02000114.1 GCF_001544475.1 Caballeronia humi
GCGAACGCTCCACTCCATTGAGCATGTGATGTCGTGGTCAATGTGGCGACGCCGACATCAGTACCGTGCCCAGCAGTGCCATTATCGACGACGCGGCGGCGTGCCTCCGGCATATCTAGACGGCTGTAGTACTAAGCAACGGAACAATTGGTCTTAATCTTCCCGAACCGGGCATATCAGCTTCGATTCATGTCAATGGTCCGGCTTTGACGGTCCGTGAGTTGACGCTATGACTCAGATCAAATAGGTCTGGCATTAAGCGCTTTGTCTTCAATTCGTCGGGTGTTGCACAAGGACAGGGGTGGAAAAGGCGGATTCAACTGGTCGTTGCAACATCTCCTAAAGGGGGTGTCAAATGGGACGACAACATGGTTGGGGTTCGGAGCAGACAGGAAGACCAATAATGCAATCTCCCGGCAGGCCAAGCGTCAATCAGCTAGCAACAAAGCGAGCATTCTGGAATTGTGTCGCGCAAGGCATGGAGAGCGAGGCTGCGGCGCGGGCGTGTGGCGTGTCACAACCTTTGGGGCCAAGATGGTTTCGTGAAGCGGGCGGAATGCCGCCGATCGAGCTGACGCCGGGCGCTGCGCCTTATCTGTCTTTTTCTGAACGCGAGGAAATTGCGCTGCTACGGGCGCAGGATTGTGGGATTCGTGAGATCGCGCGAAGACTGCAGCGCTCACCGTCGACCATCTCGCGCGAGTTGCGCCGTAACGCTGCAACCCGCAGCGGTACATTGTTATACAGGGCGACGGTTGCTCAGTGGAAAGCTGAGCGTGCCGCGGAACGTCCGAAAGCTTCCAGACTGGCAGAGAACGAGAGATTAAAGAATTATGTGCAGAGTCGATTGGCGGGAGCAGTCACCGACTCAGAAGGCAGGCTGATTGCCGGACCTAACGTACCATGGAAAGGGCGACGGCAAGGCCGCCGCGCGGACCGGCGCTGGGGCACCTGCTGGAGTCCCGAACAGATCAGTCGACGATTGCAGGTCGACTATCCCGAAGACCAATCAATGAGAATCTCTCACGAAGCCATCTATCAAGCGCTTTACATCCAAGGCCGTGGCGCTCTGCGAAAAGAGCTTACTGCCTGTCTGCGTACGGGCCGCGCACTTCGTGTGCCTCGAGCCAGGACGCAACAGCGTGGAAAGCATTTCATCACTCCGGAGGTCATGATCAGTGAACGACCGGCTGAGACTGATGATCGTGCCGTTCCGGGTCACTGGGAAGGTGATCTAATCATCGGTCTTAACCGATCCGCGGTGGGTACGCTGGTCGAGCGGACCACCCGCTTCACGATGTTGCTTCATCTCCCGCCGATGGAGGGGCATGGCACCGGCGTGCGGGTCAAGAATGGGCCACCCCTGGCGGGTCATGGAGCGGAGGCTGTCCGCAATGCCATAGCTGCGAAGATCGTGTTATTGCCTGAGCACTTGAGACGCTCGCTCACATGGGATCAAGGCGCAGAGATGGCCCAGCACGTGCAGCTTCGAATCGATACGGGGCTGGAGATCTATTTCTGCGATCCTCAAAGCCCTTGGCAACGCGGGACCAACGAGAATACGAATGGTCTGTTACGTCAATACTTTCCGAAAGGCACCGACATCAGCCGGTACACGCAGCGCGAACTTGATGCCGTCGCAGACGCACTAAATTGCAGACCGCGTAAAAGCCTCGGATGGAAATCACCAGCAGAAGCACTGAGAGATCTACTACTTGCGTCATAAACATTAGGTGTTGCAACGACCCCTTGAACCTAAGAAAGACATGAAGGTATCAACGGTGTTGGCGTCGCCGGCGGCGGCGCTGACCGCTTGCACGAGCGATACGCGATGGAGCGACTTTCGGCACACGGAGGCCGCGCCTCAGGAAGCGCCTGAGCGAGCGTCATTCGAATGTTCAGACGAGCAAGCGTGCGCGAGCGTGGCAGCGCACGAAACAGCATGTCGCGGGGAACTCCGCCACATGGATCGGCGACGCGAGCGACACGACGATCAGAACGGTCGAGCCACAAGAGTTGTGCTGATGCCAGGGCCGGGCGCGCGAGTATAGAGCCCTCAGGCCAGCATGGTCGAGTGCTCAGCGAGTACGTGCTTGACGACTCAGGCTTCTGATGAACCTCGTTAGGACGTTCTTGTCGTCGAAGCGTCGTTGTTACTCCCGCGGGACGACTGCGTTGATGCTTGACTCATGTCAACGCCCCCGGATAGCGGTCGCCGAAGATGGGTGGAGGGTGTCGGGTCTCCTGACGAACAACGAAGGCGCACATCGCCAAGCCAATTGATGGATCAAGCGGCAAATGTCTGGAGGTGTGTAATTGGAGTCGGAATGCAAATCGCCCATTTCGGTTTTGTGGGGTCGGCGGCGGGGGAGTCGGAGGCGGGTGCTAAATTAGTGCGTCTGGAGCGTTTCGCAAAGCGCATAGCAGGTTGTCACCTTGCGATCGAAGCGTGGTATGACCGTCCGGGGCATCGGCTGTATGACGCGCGTCTCGACCTGATCACCTGATCACGCGGGACTACAACTTGATCCCTGTCCAACGCAGCACGGACGAGGACGCGGAGGTCGCCGTCCGGCGTGCGTTTGACGCGGCGGTTGGCGTGCTGGAAAAAGACAATGAAACGCTCTGACATTCGGGTAGCCGTCGCTACAATCGGAGTGTTCGTTTCGCTCGGGGGCGTGTTCGCAGGCATCCGTGGTCTGCTATTCGACGCGGAGAGTACCGTTAGTTACGGTGCGTTTTCAATCGCCATTGAGGTGGCGACCTTTGTTGTGGCACTTAATCCGACCTCGAACGGCGAATCGTGATCGGGATTTTCCTGACGTACGCTTTCCTCACGTACGCGTTGGAGCCGATTCGGGCGGAAGCCGTTGTCAGGTTGGCTGGTGGTGGTCGGCCAGGCTCTTTCGTGGCTGCGCAGTGCATGTGTTGATCTGGCCACAGGCTCGGTGGACCGGGAAGTCAGGTCCCGTCAGGTCCCATACGCTCCTCGCGCGCCGACATCACTGCCACCATCGCTCTCCGGGTCCTGTTCGTCTGAGAAGACTTCGTGCTCGGCCTGGATCGTTTCGCGTTCGATGCATTGCACGTGCCAGTGCCCCTTTTGGGCTGCTTTGCTCCCGCTCGCGTAATACTCCGCCACGCCTTGCGCGCTTCCTGAAGAAATCTCTGGCGCGGTCTCGCTATTCCGAGGAGCAAACGCGTCGATTCGAAGCAGATTCAGCACGAATATCGGGCCCATGTCGTGCGCTCCGCAAATCAGCGTGCCGATAGGTGACGATTGCAGAGTTCCCCATTCAGGCAAAGCCAGGGCGTCGTGTCCCTCGCGTGACCAGCGAAGCGTCTCTCTGTCGAGCCAAAGGATTGCATAAGCGGCGGAGGCGAGAGGACCAAAGCCATCCAGTTTGACGGTAATGCGCATGACGTTCTCCATAATCTCAGGGTTAATGGCTCAAGACCCATTGCACGAGGGTATGAGCGTCTTCCGCAGAAAGCGGGCCCCCGCGTTCGCCAGCGGAGGGCATTGCCATGTCGCCCCAATGAGCGCGTCCACCCATTCGAAGCTTGTGCTCGAGCATGGTGGCGGCATTGGGTACGTTGCGGTAGCGTTCGGCAATCTGTTGAAACGATGGTGCGAGAAATGGGGCATTGTCGGTATGGCAGAACATGCAATGCTGTTGGTCGACAAGCGGTGTCGGCTCAGATTGACCAAACGCGCGCGTCGCGGTGAAAAGAATGGCGGCGGCGATCGAAAGGTTGAAACGGTGGTGTTGAAGGGTCATCGGTGCACTCTCGACGGTGGCGTATTCGCTGAGGCGCGTTGCGTTATCGGTTGGATCATTGGGAAGTCGGGGCGACGAAATGCCCCACCGTCTGAGCCAGCACGGGTACGCAGTTGCGCTTGAGTTGCATTTGCTCGGCAAGGGCGCTGCGGTTCAACCAACCGCGTGCGGCCGCGGCGAGACCGGCAGAAGCGCAGAACAGATACACATTCTGCGCGATCGCACCGGCGCTTGCCGAGGCGAATGCCTCGCGATTCGATGGGGGAACGTCGCCCATGCGCGAAAAATCCGCGACATACACAAGATCGAGCGGCGCGGCGCCGACGAAGTCTTGATAGCCGGTGAGACCGCGCAAGTCCTTCGCAACCACAAGATCGAGGCCGTGCCGCAACGGATCGTAGCGGTATAGCCCTCGAGACAGCACGGCATATACGTCGATCTCGTGAACGCCAAGTGCCGACGGCGCGGTGCGCCCGCCTTCTTCGTCGCGATTGATGCCATTGGCGGCCCATAGCAGGTCGCCCAGCAGGGCAAGACTCAGGTCGTTGGAGGCGAATTCGCGCGTGGTACGGCGCAGCGCGAATACTTCCATAACCGGTCGGCCACCGCAGCGTTCTGGTGCAGGGAGCTCGATGCGAGGTAGCGCAACACCGACGACTGGCCGAGGCTCGGCCCGGTCAAGCACTGCGTGTCCCAGCGTGAAAAGATGTTTCATTGGCGCCTCGCATGGCAAAGGAGGGTCTGGCACTTGTGCGTCACTTGCTTGCACCGATGATGCTCTCAGGCGCGCCCGTCGCCTTGATCTGCGTCAACCGCGCTCGTTACGCGGCCTGACACACTGCGTTACCGAGGTAGCGGTGACTTTAACTCCGCCCGCTGCAGCGGACCGCTTGCCGTTTGAACAGGCGATCGAGCTCAACGATGATCATAAGCTTTCCCCAACAAGTGCCCGCCCACTGCGGCCGTAGCTTGATGCTCATCTTCTCGACGGTCGTCGACGGTGAGCGCATCGAGCGCAGGGTTTCGGCGGAGGCGCTGGAGGACCATTTCGGTGCGGCGTCGCTGCGCGAAGAGGATTTGCTAGCGGCATTCGACGCACACAGGGACAAAATCGAAGGCGCGGCCCGACGCTTGCTTCGAGCGTTCGGCCGCAAACCCGTGCCTGATGCACAGCGGTTACTTTCGCTTTTGCGAATAATTGGATCTATCCGTGCACCCGCACGTCACGAAACCACCTCGCCCATGTCACGCCGCGGCGAATGCTCAACCTGCGGCCCGCGCCCCATTCGTATCAGCAATTGAGGCTGCGCGTCCATTCCGATCTGCCGGCGCAACGTATCACGCAGTTGGTCTGCTTCGATGGGCTGATTCAGATACGACGCGGTAAGTCCGTGCAGGACGCCTGTTAGCAGCACCCGTTCCAGCGCCTGACCCGCAGCAAGCCACGCGCTCGGATTATCGGCGCCCGTTCCGATGCAAAAGAGCAGTGGCGAGCCATCGACAAGCGACCGATGCGTCGCGGCCATCCCGCCGCCAAGATTAAACGTGCGAATCGCTGAGGCGACGAGCGGCGTTGCGATGTCGAGCAGCGCGCTGACACCGGCGGAGTACGCGGGCATGCCATCCGCGCAGCGTCGCGAATGGATCCAGCTTGCGAGCTCCCGCCTGAAGCGGGGATCGCGGAACTGCAGGTGATCGGCCTCGGCGATCAGGTCGGCGATCCGTTCACTTACCGGCGCCTCATCGACGCATGTCGCCTCCACGCTTTCGGCTTCGGCAGCACGGATCAGCTCCGCCTGAATCTCGGGCGGCACTGCCTCCGAGGTAAAGGCCTCGCGCGTCGTCGCCCGCTTCGGGATGGCACCGAAGAGCGCAGGGAGAGTCGCATCGGTCACATGGCCGGGTAGCGCGCGCACCTGCGCCAGCACATCTGGGTCCGCGGGCGCGGGGAGCAGCGTGATCGCGTAGCCGAGCCCGAAGTGGCTCATGGCTACGCGCAGGTTGAAAAGCGCTGCGCCGCAACTGATGATCAATTCGCGATCATACGGGTCGGCGACGGGGAGCGCGCGCGTCCGGTCAGCGCAGAGCATCACGGTGTCGCCGTCGACAATGAAGTGCCACGGTTGCGAATTGTGACTTGACGGCGCAAGCACGGCATATTGCACGGCGAAACGCAATTTTGCCTCGGCGCCACTCAGTGGGGGCAATCGGTTCTCGTCAAGGTCCCATGCGGAACGGTGTGTAAGCGGATGCATTTTGTCATCCTTTCCCGTGGTGGCACTTTCGTTGATCGTGCCAGAGGGCGTCATCCGAACGTTGACTCAGATCAAACCGGAACCGACCCGGTACAGTGAAATGAATGCGATACCTGAGGAGAGCGACATGCGCGCAATGGTTTTCGACGGACATTCGCCCTTGCTGCGGGAGTTGGACGTCCCTGACCCCGTCGCAGGCACCGGCCAGTTGCTGATTGACGCCCACGCGTGCGGCGTGTGCCGCACTGATCTTCATGTTGTCGACGGCGAACTCGCGCACCCCAAACGCCCGGTGATCCCAGGACACGAGATCCCCGGCGGTCGGTCAAACTCCTCCGGGTATGGTCACTTCAAACTCCCCCACCTGACGAACGTCGGCTGAGCAACTG
>NZ_FCNW02000115.1 GCF_001544475.1 Caballeronia humi
AACTCGCCGCGCGGCTGAGCGTAGATAGCCGTGTAGATGGTCTCATGCGATACGTGCTGGGTCGGGTCGGTCGGATACATGCGCTTAAGTGTGCCCGATATCTGCTGGGGCGACCATTTCCAATCGAGCAGGGTGAGCACAACCCGCCAGCGAACGCTTTGCGTGCACAGCTTGGCGGGGCGGCGACCAGCGCTACGGCGGGCGGCGCTCAGCGCTTCGGCTGACACTGAAGCGTAGCCAGCAGGAGAGCCGTTGCGCGTCAGCTCCCGGCTCACAGTGGACGGAGAGCGCCCGAGCATTCGGGCCATGGCCCGAATGCTCACATCCTGCAGTCGTAGGCTTGCGATGGCGAGGCGTTCTTCAGGTTTCAGCTGCTGGTACGAAGTAGTTTTGTCGGGCATTGCAACACCTTATACGAGACAAGCGTTGCACCTCGCTTTTGAGGCCGTGCACTCAATTGCCAGCGCAACCTTTCGACCTCGTGCCTGAACTTCTTAACATCTCTGAACTTTCAGTTTCGAACTCCTCGTAAGCTGACGTGATCCGAACTGTACGGTATATCGTGGGCGAGAACAGCCCAGATCGTGCGCGCCATTTTGTTGGCCAATGCAACGGCTACTACGTTCGATGGTCGTCGCGTTCGGATCTGCTCGACCCAGCCTCCAGCATGTTTCGCATGGAAGAGCACACTGCGTGCGCCGTGAATCAAAAGGGTACGGACGTACGTGTCGCCACGTCGACTGATACCCAGGAGCTGGACCTTCCCGCCAGTGCCGATCTGCTTTGGTACGAGACCGAGCCACGCTGCAAACTCCCGTCCGGACCTGAACGCCTTCGCGTCACCCATCGTGGCAACAGTGGCCGTTGCCGTCAGCAGACCAACGCCGGGAATCGCGGCGATTGCCTTGCATGCTTTGTCCTCTTTCATCCACGTTTGCAAACGTCGCTCAATGTCAGCGATCTGTTTGTCCAGTCGATCAAGGTCATTCCAGAGTTCGCGTAATGAGTCGATCAGCATCGCCGGTAGACGCTCGGCCAGCTTCGCCAGTACCCCGGGAATCGCTCTATCCAGCGCGGCGCGACTCTTGGCCATCACCTCGCCGTATTCTGTTAGCCAGCCCCGTAGACTGTTCATCTGCATCGTGCGGACCTTGATCTTCTGTTGCCGCAACCGATGCAGCGCCAATACAGCCTGCTGGGCTTCGGTCTTTACAGCGACGGGCTTGCTCGGCATCTGCGTGGCCATCCAGATCGCGCGAGCATCGGCAGGATCGTTCTTGTTGCCGATATTGAAAGCCTTGACGAACTTCGCCGGCATTAGCTTGACCTGATGGCCCATCTCAATCAATCGCCGTGCCCAATGCTGCGCACCACCGCAGGCCTCCATTCCGATGAGGCAAGGTTCGCGATTCGCAAAATGCTCGAGGAACGCGGCACGCTTCAGTTGCTTGTTCACAATCTCGCCCGTGCCGGCATCCACCCAGTGAAGCTGGAAGACGTTCTTCGCAATGTCCACCCCGACCGTCGAATACTTCATTTTGGAGCCTCCGGTTAGCCTGTGAAGACCTTAATGATCTTCCATTGGGCACTTTGATGCCGTCGGCCCGTGAGGGTCCGCCTCTTCGGCGTCACCCATTTCGTAGGTGGGGGCGTTCATTCCATTTGACGCGCAGCAGCCAGCGGCGTTCAAATGGTTTTGAAGCACGCAATCGCGACTATTCAACCGGACACGAGAGGAACCCCCATCCGAACATGGTGACAACCGTCCCCGTACCGCGCCCGCCCGGGAATCAGTGACCAAGGTCGTTCATCGTCGCAGGCGACTATGAGACGCATCGAGACAGCACGGGGCAAAAACTCAGATACCGTAGATGAACTAGACGAGCGTTGGTATTTTAACCTCCCAGCGAACCCGTCCGGCCTTATTATCAGCGCGAGGAAGTCACTTCAAGTGATGGTGGTGCGGCAACGACCAGCGGGCTGCCTCCGTACTGCTCGCAAAAATCGCGAATTCGGAATTGGTATGTCCATACTCGCGCATTGCCTGATGCAAGCGCGGCCACCGGTTGCTGTTCGTGCGTCGAAAAATCTGACGGCCGAGTCGACCATCAGCAGAACCGCACCGAAGTGGGCGTCATTTCACTCGGTGGCATAGTGTACAAGTGGCAGACCATCGGGATGTCTCGCCGCGCGCCGGTAAAGCTATCATTTCTGTTACAAACCACTAATATTCTTTCACGCGTTGCTGCACGGACGTGCGGGCGACGGGTGATGCCTTTGAGTGACCTCGCGGCCGGAACAGAAACGATTTCGGCCGTGTTCGGCGCATAGGCTGCCTGTCACGTATTACGATGTACGGAAAGCGCGATGAATCGACGTGGCCCAGTTACAAAGACCTTATTCGCCCTTTATGTGCGCAGGCGCCGCGTTTCCAGCGGGTGCGCAGAACCTGAAACAGCAGGTGGTCGGCACCTGGACCTTGACATCCGGATCGGAGAAGCTCGCCAACGGCAAGACAATCGTTCCCTGGGCGTCCGGCAACCTCATGCTGGATCCCACCGGTCATGTGGCGTTCTTTCTCATGGGCAAGGACCGCCCGAAGACGGTCGCCAATCCGCGCGTGCCCATCGGTCCTGTCCTCGCCTACTACGGAACATATACAGTCGACGAGTCCACCAGCACCCTAATTTATAACGTCGAGTCCAGTACGTCTCCGGCATTCGACGGAGCAGTTCGCAAGCAGAAGGTCGTCTTGAGCGGCGACAAACTGACCACGACCGGGTCCCCCGTCAAGACGTCCGACGGAGAGATCATCCCGATCAACGAATGGAAGCGAGCCAAGTAAAAGGTGTCGGATTCTGCGGACCGCCGGGTGCAACAACGCGCTGGAGAAAAGCATGAAAGCAATGCTGAAAGCCTTGGCCTTTGTCGCGATCATAGTCCTCGCGATCGGCATCGCGGTTCCGGGGGCGCCCGCAATCTCCCAGCAGTCCTTCTCGTGTTCGGAAGCGATGGCCGCTATTCGCTGGTCGGTGTTCGCGCCAACCTGCCGAAATTCGCTTCGGGCAACCGTTTGCTAGGAACGGCTGACGAGAATGCGGGAATCGCCCAGGGAAACGTGGCTCACTTCGGTACGTACACGGTTCACACCAACGCTCACGTCATCGTCTTCCACATCCAGAGAAGCACGTTCCCTAACCGGGCCGGGGATGTCCAGAGGCGTCCCTTCACTATCGACGGCGATCGATTGGCCTATGTCACGCCGGGCAGATTCGGTTATGGGCGGCCAAGGTTGTGTGGCAACGAATGAAGTGAAGCGGGCGTCGACAGAGTTCGCCACTCAAACGTGGGGAGTACATTGGTTTAGAGCCCCCGGGTGGCTTCACTCGAAGCGCGCGGCGTAAGTTGTCAAGCCAGGAGGCCCATGAAAGACGATCAAGACCCCGCAAATGCGATCCGTCGCTCGATCGATGGGTATCAGGTCTCGCAGGCCATTCATGTAGCCCACGCTCGGCATCGCCGATCTCCTCGCGGACGCTCGCCGCACGAGTTGAACTCGCTGCGCTTACCGCTCTCACGCACTGACGCTCTACCGTATGCTGCGCGCCCTCGCGAGCGCCGATGTCCTGCGCGAGCCTGAAGGTCGTCGTTTCGAACTCACGCCTAGCGCTGGGCAAGACGCTCGAGAACTTCAACTTCGACCGGTTGCCCAAACTAAACCGTTCACACCTTCACGACCTCACGACCTCCCTACGGGCCGATACATCGACGAGAAGGTCTGCGTTCTGATGGTCGGGCAGACAGGCGTCGGCAAGTCGCAGGTATCTATCGCGGTGCGGTCCTGACGCCGAGTGGCAAGTCGCGAGGCTGTTTATCAATCAGACCGAGTGCTCAAGAAGCTGCATGCGGCGCGTGCCACGGACTTATACGACGCAAGTTCCGGCAGTTCGTGCGTGTGCTACTGCTGATCGTTGACGACTTCGCGCTCAAGCCCCTTCGTGCGCCCCACGATGAGGACTTCCATGACCTGATCGCTGCAAGGTACGAGCGCGCAGCCTCAATCTTGACTTCAAATTTGGACTTCAGCGAATGGGGCGACGCCTTCCCCGACAACCGAATTCGTGGAGCCGCTACGCTCGATCGCCTACGACACGGCGCCTATCGCGTCGTTATAGAGGGCGAAAGCTTCCGCAAGCCCAAACCGATGATCGACAACGGCGAAAATCCGGTTGCCAAAAACGGCAAAAGACCGCAATCTTGAAACCGTTCGATCCGCGTTCTACCTTGTTTCTGCTGGCGCCATTACGGCGCCCATCCCCGGCGCCATTACGCCGCCCCGTGACACGAAATCACTGCCGGCATGACCGGAAGCTGGGCGGACTTTAAAAATGGTAGTCGAATCGCGAGCTGATGGGATTCGGCACGTTCGTACATCGATGACAGCGCGGTCACCACCACCAAGAAAGTGCGGGGCTGGCTGTGAGCCGGTACTTTCTCGCCACTGCTCGGCCGTCGAGAGGAGGCATTTGGATATTAACCCGCTCTGACGTGAGCAAGAGTGCACCCTCCAGACATGGCGCGTTGCCCTAGCTAGCCATTGCGGTAGCCGCGCATCCGCTAATGGGGAACACGACCTAGCGTTGCCGATCTTAGGGCCTTTTAGAGACATACGATGAGAAAATGCTATCGTTTCGTACCCCGTTCAGCGACTGTCGCAGCGATTTTGTCAGCATCCGTGAGCGGGGCGGCCTTTGCCGAGGACACCGTTGTCATGAATCTCAACTTATCTGAGACGAGGCTGTCGACAACGGAGCTTTTGAATTCAAAGCCGGTCGTGAATCGGTTGTATGCGCCCGATACATCGTCAGTAACGCCAAATACCGACGCGGGGCCATACCTCCCCGGCGTTATGACGCAAAAAGGCATCGTAACGGACACCAGACCTCGTGCATATGGATCTTTCGGCATTCCATTTACATCTACTCGCGTGCAGGACGGTGATCAAAGCGCTTCGGGCGTTACGCTTGCCAATCTTCTTAGCACAAGCTTCCCTTATCGGACAATCGGCAAGCTCACGTTCTCTGCCGGCTACTGTTCTGCGAGCCTCATCCGCAGAAGCGTTCTTGTAACGGCCGCACACTGCATCCAAGGCTTCGGCAGTGGAAACTCGACTTATTCCGACTATCAATTTGTCCCGGGACATTATGGTGCGATCGGCGCGACAGCAAAACAGAATGCTCCATATGGCATATGGAATTGGACTGCCTTCGTTCGTCCGGCGAGCTGGGCTAATGGCACTGACACAGGATCTGGCGCAGCCCGTAACAATGATCTGGCGGTGATCGCTCTCGCCAAGAACACTGACAATCAGTTCATCGGCGACATCACCGGATATCTAGGTTATGGTTGGAACAACTGTTCGTTCGTATCATCTCCGAAGACGGGCAATTTACAGACTGCTGCCGTCTCGACCTTCGGATATCCGTACCTTCTCGACAGTGGCGCGATTATGCAGCGCACGGATGGGCCGACTTACACGACAGTGGTCGGCGGAGCCTGGCAGCTCTGGCAAGGAAGCGACCTCACGAGCGGCTCGAGCGGCGGCCCGTGGATCGTGAATTTCAAGTCTCGCGACCCAGTGCGGGAAGGTGACGCCGTTGCAGGTATCGCTTCGAAGCTCGCGGTCATTGGCGTGACGTCATGGGGAACCTCGGATCCCAATGCGGCCAAGGATAACTACTCCTCCCAGTTCCGCCAAAACGCGCAGTACCCAAATGCAAATTATGGCGGTTACGGAGCCGGCAACATTGCCTCGCTGCTGAACACGCTGTGTAACAAGAGAGCGTCCGGCGGCGGTACGTATGCATCGCAAGGCTATTGCGACTAGAGTGTGTGGTGACTGCGCCTCTGTCGCAATGAATCGCGCGCCGGCCTCGGCTGGCGCCGGAACCCCGCCATTGTCAATGCATCGATTACGACGACGGTGGTAGCGTGCGGCTTATGGCGCCAGCCGACACCTTCGCGGTTCAAAGAGTCCAGCACGACTGCCGATACTCTTGAAAATACCTTTTCAGTCTCTTCCTGTATGTCGGTTTTTGGCTTGCGGCTTGGTCTGTCCTTTGATTCATTACGCAACAGCTTCCGTTTAGCCGGTAAGACCACGGACACGCGTTGGTCGCCTCAATATGGGATGTCATCGCGCCCCGGCTTGACCCGTTTTGACTTGATGAACGGTGCTTCGGTGGACAACTCAACACGCATTTCACCGGCCATGATGACTTGGCCTGTCGGAGCGTTAGTGCCGTCCACCCGCACAAACGAAATTA
>NZ_FCNW02000116.1 GCF_001544475.1 Caballeronia humi
CAGCGCGGGAAGGGCGCCGAATTGCGCCGGCTCGGGGGTAGCGTCTTCGATGAGATAGAGCATGGAAGGCCATCCGAAAAAAATAAAAACCCGCGACAGGGCACACGTGCCGCGGGTATCGCGTCTGACGCTTAGGCGCTTCAGATCGCGGGGACAGCGGTTGTCAACGCTGCACACGCGGTCTCGATGCGCCGGCACGCGTCGCACAGCGTGGACATCGAAACAGCATACGCGATCCGCACATGGTTCTCCACGCCGAACGCGATGCCGTGCACCACGCCGACATGCGCCGCTTCCAGCAGATAGTTGGCGAAGTCGAGATTGGTACGATGACATCGCCCGAAGGCGTAGTAGCACCTATCGCGCCCGAGCAGTCCACGAAGGCATAGAACACGCCATCGGGTGCATCGCAACGCAGGCCGGGGCAGCGTGCCAAGGTATCGACCACGAATCGCGGCAGGTGCGCAACTCATCGATCCATTCGATCAGGAAATCCGTGCCGCCTTCCAGCGCCGCGAGCGTCGCCGCTTGCGAGATCGTGCTCGGATTCGACGTGCTCTGCGATTGCGGCGTCTGCATCGCGCGGATTAGCCACGCCGGACCGCCCGCAAGCCGATGCGCCAGCCCGTCATCGAATACACCTTCGATACGCGGTTGACCGCGGTTCGACCTGCACGGACGTTTAGAACGGCCCAGCTGTAGCGCAAGGGTTCGTAGATATCGCCCGCCATCACGAGCACATGTTCGTGGCGAGTTGAGGATAACCCAGCGCGTCTTCGGTCCGATGGCAGCGCGCAGATCGTCAGAGCAGGCTCGGTCACCAACAAAGCAACTGCAATGCGAGCTGGCCTGCCGTGCCGTGACCCGCTTGATGCCGCATCTGACGCGAAAGCGCTGCGGCAAGCTCAGATAAGCGAAGCGGAGCGCTCGGCAGCGCCCCCTCGGCGATACAGCCCGAGCGTCGCGACCAGTCCGCAAAAGGCGGCGAAACTCAGCCAGTAGCCCGGCGCGGCTTTGTCGCCGCTGACATCGATCAGATATGTCGACGCGGCTGGCGTAAAACCGCCGAAAACCGCCGTGGCTAGACTGAATGCGAGCGAGAATCCAGCCACGCGAACATTGGCGGGCATGACCTCGGTGAGGGCCGCCACCATTGCCCCGTTGTACATGCCGAAGAAGAATGAAAGCCACAGCAGCACGGCGAGCATACGGCCAAAGCTCGGCGCAGATGAGAGCCATGAAAGCGCCGGGTATGATGTGCAAATGGCGAGCACCCTGATGGCAATGAGAATCGGCTTGCGTCCGATGCGATCCGAGAGTGCGCCGCCAACCGGCAGCCAGAAAAAGTTTGAAATCCCCACGCACAACGTGACAATCAGGCTGTCGGCGGTGGAGAGTTTCAGAACGGTCTTGCCGAAGGTCGGTGTGTAGACTGTGATCAGGTAGAAGGTGGTGGTGGTCATCGCGACGAGCAGCATGCCTGCAAACACCGTGCGCCAGTTTTGCAGCATCGTGGCGAGTACTTCGCGTGCACGTGGATGATGGGTGCGCGCCTTGAACTCGTCGGTTTCCTGCAGGGTTCGACGCAGGAGAAAAATCACGGGCACGATCGCACAACCAATGAAGAACGGGATGCGCCAGCCCCACGCACCGATCTCGGCGCTCGTCAGCCAATGATTGAGCAGATAGAGACAAGGACCGCTCCCGCGCGGACGCTTGGTCGATCGGGAGGAGCATTGTCTTTGTAAGAGTTTGACGGGCGCGTGATCCGCCCCTTCCGCTACGCTTCGAACTCATTCGCCTTCTCGCCTCACTCCCGAAAATTTACGAGTCGCAAATCCAACCTCATGACCGACGACGTGTGATGCGTTGACGGCGTCCTTAAATGCCTTATCCGCCGTAACCTTGATCGACGTTGAGGCTGGAATTGTACTGGTTTCTCGGTTGACGGATTGCGCACGCTCCTTTGGTGCGCGAGCGCCCGTCGAAAGCGAACCGAACCGAATCAGTGGCGCACCGTCTCCTCAGGCGACCGCGCGCGTGACCGCGAAGGATCGCGTCAATCGATGCACCCCTATTGCCTTGGTATCCACGGTGGACCGGCGAGCGCATCAATCAGTTCCTGCTTGTTCATACATCAATCCCATAAAACGAGCGTCCGGAGAAGCGGACAGAACCGCGCAGCGCGACCCCATCCGGGCGCAAATGCGCAAACGGTCGGGAATACGAGCGAATCGAAGGATCAAGCTGGGCGAACACAGTGTTGTCGCGAAGTCGCTTTATGTCAAATCGCAGGCATCTGCCTCAAAGTCAAGATCCCTCGGACCTACTCGCCGGCGGCGAGCGTGTCAAAAACATAGAGGCGGGCAGGGTGCTCGCGAATCGCGGCACGAATGCGCGTGGCGACTGACGTTCGTGCTCTTTTTTGGAGGCGCTCGAACGACGACTGACCAGTCGGCTCATCGACCGTCAGTTCGGCGTCCCAGATGAAGTTGCCCGGCACAGTTCCAACGGCCGACACAACGTCTGGGAACGACTGGTTCACGAGGTTGCCCTGACGCGAGATCAGATCGATTCTGTCGCCGACCTTGCGAACTAGACAGCGGTGACCATCTTACTTCAGTTCAAAGAGCCAGCCGTCGCGGGAGAAGGGCGTTCGCCCCAGCGTGGCCAGCATCAGGTCTTTCGCTTCGATCAGCGGAATGGCACGCACGTCAAGAACAAAAAGATGACTGAGCAACTTATTTGGATATAGAACGAGCTAATTGTGGTAGTTGGCGGCGTGACCTAAGCTCAATCCTGGTGATGCAACCTACGTTTGAAGCGCAATATCGGCCGCGGATGGGGGGAGCCATGGGCACGAGCGAGGCGATGACGACATTCGGATTACTTTGCATCGTCACGGCGATCGTGGGAGGAGGGCTGAAGGTTTTGGGTCACGAATTCCCCCTCGTGGAACCAGCTTTTCGGCAGGTTCTTTTGGCGCTTTTCGGGACGGCGCTGATTATCGCCTGGAACTTTAGCACGGTATCCTAAGTGATTGATAACGCTGTTGACCGTCGGACGTCAGCGCCCAGTTCGCTGCCTGCCGAGCCAGTGACGTCCTCATCGGCGCCAGGCACCTCTGCAGCTATCGACTGTCTCACAGGCAGGTGGAATGTTGTCGTCCAGTCGATATTTGAAAGCAATCTTTCCAGAGCACAAGCAGTTGTCGATGACTACCGCGCATATTACCCAAATTTCCAATTTCAGCTGATGGAGAGTACTGGGCGAACGCCGTACTCACTGGTAATCGGGGTTGGTCTATCACACGCCGAAGCTGAGCGCATTACCGAAGCGGGAAGAATGGCTGGGATGACGCCGTTTCTAACCCCGCAGTATGTTGACGCTCCGAGCTGCGCCGCCTTCTCCGACCAGCCGGCGAATCCATAGTCGATGCAGAGAACAAGGATGGGTCTTCACATGCCGTCGCATCTCAAGTCGCCTGCGCGAAAACCTTCCAGCTTTTCTTCTGGGTGGCGACGTCGGCTTCTTCGTATACAGAACAGTCAAGGCGCAGATCGGTGTCAGTCATCGAAATCTGCAGTATCGCGCAGTGATGGGGCGCTTTCTTCGGTGACTTGCTCGCTTCGAAATGCATGCACGACAAGCACATTCGATGCGTCGGCATCTGCTCCTGCGCTTCGAGCTGACGGATCGTCTTGAGCAGCGTGCGGTAGAGCATCGCCTGTTCGTCGTCCCGCAGCGTGCCGACAGCTTTCGCCAGGAAGTTCGGCCATTGCAGCCCGCGCTTGGCCGCCGTGCGCCCGCGGGCGGTCAGCCGAACCGCGAGGGCGCGGCCGTCGTCGATTGCGCGACGCTTTTCGACGAGACCTTTGCCCTCAAGCGTGCTCACCGCGTCGCTGGTGGTAGCGGCAGTCAGCGCGGTTTCGCGCGCGATCTCGCCCAGCCGCATCGGACCCTTGCGCTGCATCAGCAGCACGAGGATTTCACCCTGCGTCGGGGTGAGCTTCGCGCCTTCCGCCCATTCCCATGCCTGGCTGCGCATCGCAGTGCTCAGACGCAGCAGCCCGTGGGTCACTCTTCCTGTCGCCTGTTCCCCATAAACGCCTTCGGACATAACTTCTCCGCTTTTTATTTGACGAGGACACCACTCTAAGCGACCCGGACGTTGAAGAAGATCGCGTCGACGCCTATTCTTTCAGACTATCGTCGCGAAAAAATCGGGGGCGGATATGCGCGCGAGTCGATTCGCTGAGCACAACGGATGGGAGATCGATGCGGCCCCGACCATTCTGGCCAAGGACCGACTGTTCGTGTCAAGCGCGGTGATCAAGCGCAACGCCGGAGAAAGGTTCGTCTTCACTGACCTCGGCAACCCTGAATACCGATGGCAGGCGCACGAGCGCGGAATTGAGTGGGCCAAGCGCTGGATCGACAACAACTTCGAGGTGGATCGTGCCCGCGTGGGTTCAATCCTCCGTTGAACTGTTTGACTCGTGGTGGCCGTATATCGCCACCGGAGCGGGCGGCATCGCTGCTTTTGGCGGTTTCCTCAAATGGCTCTACGACATAAGGAAGGCAAGAGCGGAAGACAAGGAGCGCACAGAAGCCGCCGCTAAGAAAAACAAGCGCGTGCACATTCCAACCTTCGATGAAGTGGAGCAGGCACTGAAAGAGTATGACCGGTACGAACGGCTTCGCGTTGAACGCCTCAGACGAATTCAATCGCGCGGGACAACGGTCAAGGTAATCACAGAAGAGGACAAGGTCGAGGCTGAGAAATACGCTGCGGAACAACTTGACCTCTCGCCTGCCGCCGCCGGCTTGGTCGCTGACGACTTGCTTTTGCGCAACGCGCAGCGATGGCAGAAGGTGCATCGTCTGCGCACATTGAGGTCATCGATTCCACCGTGGGTAGAGCTTGCGGCAGTGGCATTGGCGTCCATGGGAGTCCTTCTTTACATCGCTTTCGATGGAAATATTGCAGAGGACTATTGGGAGATTGTCCGGTACCGTTTCCAGAGGAATTCGTTAGCCGTTGCGGCGTGTGTGCTTCTTTTGGTCTGCCTTGCAGCTTTGAACTTAATTGAGAAGCATTATGAAAAGCTGTACGAACGACAGCGCCAAGACGGGAGACTTGATGAAAAGGGTATCGAAAATCTCCTAAAGGTCCTTCAGGCGCTCGAAGCAGATGACCGCGCCAAACAAAATATCAAACAACCGCGACATCCGCCGAGCGACAAACTAAACGGCAAAGAAAACGGGGACCCATCGAGAACACGATAAACAATTATGTCAAATTGTGTCAGGAGTGTTCAAATGGAACCGCCGCGGTCACTGACCAATGAATCAGACGACCGTTCGAAAGTTCGATAAATAGATTTATGTAAAATCTAACCGGCAATTGAGGCGCGTCTTGTTGGTCAACGCGGTCGACCATGTCAATTGTTCGCAATCTGCTCTTGCCTGCGCGCGAGCCGAGCCTTCTCTTGACTTGTGCCGTACTCCGCCTCCGCAGCAGAGACAACGCCGGTGATTGCGCCGGTAAGATCCACGCGCATATTGCCTTCGACGAGACAGGTCCAATAGCGCTGGCCGCGACACCAGAGCTTGACGCCGTTACGAGCGTCTCGCTCGCTCAGCCCAAGCGAGGCCGCTCAGCACATCCTTGAGAATCCCAACCTTGAGAGGAACCCTTTGACGCGGGACTGTGTGGAAAGGCGTGCGGAAAATGTCGTTGCAGCGTATTGACCGCGCGCCCGGCCGCGTCAGCAGACGCGCGGACGCTTCGGTGGCTGCTTGATTTCCGTTCCGGCGCCTACTGGCGCTGACGTCAGGCGCGATGCGGCCTTTTTGCCCTTCGCGCCCTGGTTCAGCTGCGCTTTAAGCGCAATGAGCTGTTCGAATCCCACGGTGCATGCCTGAAATCAGGCGCCAAATTTTACCAGTCGTCTGCAAACATCATCGTCTTGAAGCTGAGGCTGAGGCGACAAAGTTGACAAACACGACAAAAGCGATTATTGTTCTGGTATTGTATCTCGCATGAGGCCGAACCATGTCCAAGCCAATGCCCGCCATGGAGTTCCCTGAAATCACCGCTGAAGACGCTCATCGTTTCGAA
>NZ_FCNW02000117.1 GCF_001544475.1 Caballeronia humi
TCAAGCCTTTGAAAATAAAGGGATTTATCGAACATGGAACGAGTGCGAGCCGACCTTATACGCGCGAACGCTGATCGCTGAAACCCAACAGCTTCGTGTGGAAGTGTTGGACCTTCAGCGACACATGGTCAGGAGGAGATTTGAGAGTGAACGGAATCGCAGGAGCATCGTCGATCGATGTCCCGGAGTGGAAAGCGGAGCGCCTGTGAAACGCCCGCTATTTGACGATGATGGTGATCTTCTTCGAATAGACCGGCGGGTTGTGCGGGATGTGCTTGTCGTCGCCCATCAGCAGTTGCAGCGTGTGCTTGCCGGGTGGCAATTCGAGCAGCGTCTCCGTTTCTCCCGCGCCGTAGTGCAGATGATTGCGGTCGGAGGGAATCTCCTTGTCCATCGGCGGCAGGTCCGTATCGATCAGCAGATGGTGATGCCCCGTGTTCGGATACTGCACGCCGCGCGGCGCGACGCCCATGTAGCGCAGCCCGAACCACACCTTGAACGGACGCCCGGCCGGCACCACCTGGCCGTCGTTCGGATAGCCGATGTAGGCGTACGCGTTCGGCGGCGCGGGTGTCGATCCGGCTGCCGCGACGCCACAATACAGCGATGCCGCGAGCGCGGCGGCGGCGAATAGCTTGTTCATGGCGTGTGCCCTCCGCTGGGTTCGGCCCGGATGCGCGGTGCCGGTGTCATCGCATCGTGATCGTGATCTTCTTCGAATACACGGGCGGGTCGTGCGGCACGTGGTTCAGGTCGCCCATCAGCAGTTGCAGCGTATGTTTGCCGGGCGGCAATTCGATCCGCGCGTCGGTCTCGCCCGCACCGTAGTGCAGATGATTGCGATCGGAGGGAATCTCCTGATCCAGCGGCGGCAGGTCAGTATCGATCAGCAGGTGGTGATGCCCGACGTTCGGCAGGTCGATACCCTTCGGACACACGCCCATGTTGCGCAACCCCATGCGGACCCAGAGCTTGCCGCCCGAGAGGACGGCGCCGTCCGGCGGCCAGATGATGTACGCCTCGGCATTGGCAGGCGACGGCGTGCGCGGTTTCGGCGCAGGAAACGACGAGTCCGCGGCGAGCGCCGCGATCGAAGCCAGCGCGCCAAGTATTGTTCTTCTCAGCATGTTTACGCAGCCTCCCGCAAGGTCGGAAAACGATCGGTGCCGGCGCGCGGTGTTCACCGCCCTCGCCTTCGTTCGGTTCGTCCGGGGTGTCGTCTTTTAGCTTAGAACGGAAGTCGTCAAAAAGATACGTAGATGCGCGATGTGCGGGTACTCGACCTGCGTTGCAGGCGCCCGATGTCATGGAATCCCCCATAAGGAATCCCTGCACAAAGGGACTTAGCACGGCCAATCAGCGTGCTATCGTTGTCGATGCCAGTTCCGCAACCGGCGGCACGCGCCGGAGCATGACATGCGTGACCATCGGGCGCGCCGTCGGCCAAAATCTTCCATGCCGGATAGACAGGGTGTGAATATGTGGCGAAAACTCTTGATCGTATGCATATTCGGCGCGATCGGCGTCCAGGCCGCGCAAGCGGCGCCGATCGCGCCCAAACCCGCGCCCGAGCCCTCGTCCGCCACTGAACGCGTCGCGCTCGTGATCGGCAATGCGGACTACGGCAATCATCCACTCATGAGCCCCGTCGACGATGCCCGCCGCATGGGTACCGCGCTCGCCTCGCTCGGCTTCGACGTGATCAGCCGTGCGAACCTGAACGAAGCGCAGATGAAAGACGCCCTCGCCGACTTCGATCGCCGGCTCGCGGCGGGCGGCACGGGCGTGCTCTACTTCGCGGGCCACGGCATCCGGACTTCGCGTGACACCTTGCTGATCCCGGTCGATGCCGACAGCGGTTCGCCCGCGCGGCTCGTCACCAAGGGCATCGCGCTGCAAGGCGTGCTCGATGAGATGGCGCGCTCGGGCCAAGGCCGCGCGAGAACCCATCTCGTCATCCTCGATACCTGTCTGAACGATCCGTTCGGCGCGGCTGCCATGCGTCCGCTCGCGCTGCCCCCGAACACGCTGGTCGCGTACGCGACGGCGCCCGGTTCGCTCGCGATCGATGGCGATAATCACGGCGTCTACACGGCCGCGCTGCTCGGCGCCTGGGCGTTGGGCAATGACGATGTCGCAACGATGTTCGGCGCGGTGGCATCAAAGGTCGCGCGCAGCACCGGCGGGCGTCAGATACCGTGGGTTGCATCGACGCTCACCCAGCGCGTGAAGCTCGGCGTTGCGCGCGAGCGAATCGATGTCGCGTCGTTGCAGGAAGTGAAACCGTCGACGATGCGCACGCGCGGCATCCTGCCGAAGGACAGCAGCGAACAATACGAACTGACCTTCTGGGATTCGATCAAGGACAGCACCTATCCAGCCGATTACGAAGCCTATCTGAAGGCTTACCCGAACGGCCGGTTTGCGGGACTCGCGAAAGCTCGAATCGAGCGGCTGCGCGCCGGCGGGGCGAAATCGGAGGCGCCTGTTGCGCGTACGCCGACTCCTGCGCCTGCGCCTGCACCGGCACCCACTCCAGCGCCCGCGCCCAAGCCCAAGCCAGCCGCACCGCCTGTTGAAACGGCCAAAGCCGCCCCCGCAACCCCCGCCCCCTCAACCGCCGCAAAAGCCGCGAGCGGCGGAGAGATCAAGGATTGCCCGTCGTGTCCCGTGCTGATCCCGCTTTCGCCTGGCAGCTTCACGATGGGCAGCAATTCTGACGATCCCGCCGAAAAGCCGCCGCATCGCGTGTCGATCGGCCAGCCGTTC
The DNA here is from genome assembly GCF_001544475.1 of Caballeronia humi. Taxonomy (GTDB): domain Bacteria; phylum Pseudomonadota; class Gammaproteobacteria; order Burkholderiales; family Burkholderiaceae; genus Caballeronia; species Caballeronia humi. Next base: position 2,770 of record NZ_FCNW02000117.1, read on the forward strand.
GCGATCGGCAAGTACGAGGTCACCGTCGAACAATGGAACGCGTGCGTCGACGCGGGCGCGTGCACGCGCATCGCCATCGACGGCAATGCGGCCAACAATGCGCCGATGCGCAACGTCAGTTGGGATGACGCACAGGTCTACGTGAAATGGCTCGCAAAGGTAGGCGGCAAGGCGTACCGGCTGCCGACCGAGGCCGAGTGGGAATACGCGGCGCGCGGCGGCACGTCCACCGTCCACTGGTGGGGCGACGCGATGAAAAAAGGCACCGCGAACTGCAAGGACTGCGGCGACCCGTGGTCCGCCGACGGTCCCGCCAACGTCGGCTCGTTCATGGCGAATCCGTACGGCCTCTTCGACATGAACGGCAGCGTCTGGGAGTGGGTCGCCGACTGCTGGCACAGCTCCTACAAGAACGCCCCCGCCGACGGCCGCATCTGGGACGACCCCGCTTGCTCCGTGCGCGTGATCCGCGGCGGCTCGTGGCGCGAGGGCGCGGCGTACATGCAGTCCGCGACGCGCTTCAAGTACAGCGCAAGCGTGCGGCAGTCGCAGAACGGTTTCCGCGTCGCGCGCGATATGAAATAGGCTCCGAGACGGCGCTTCGTTCAGTTCTTGCGCGCTGATCGGCACGATATCGAAGGGTATGTCGTCGGGGTCCTGCTTGCCCCCCAAACTCCTTCATGCGGCTCCTGGCGGCGCGCAGATACAAAGCGCCTGATCGCCCACCTCCTGTGCCTGCGTATTGATCTGCACGATATCGACGGCGACGTACTGCCCGCAAGCGGCGTCGTGCAAGGCTCGACCGCGCGCAGATAAACAGCGCTCAATCGCTCACTTCTTGCGCGCCTGCGTACTGATCTGCACGATATCGACGGCCACGTGGTCGCGGCCGTACTTCCCCGCAAGCTGCGTCATGCGGCTCTCGACCGCGCGCAGATAGTCGGCTTTCGGCTCGCTGCCGGGGCGCAGCGTATCGAAAAGCGGCGCGGGCGTCGTCACCAGTACCACCAGTTCCGATCCGAACGGCGCGCCGACCACCCAGTCGCCCATCGTGCCGATCGTCGCCGTGTAGTGCGGCGGCGCCTGATTGTCCTTCGCGCGCTCGTTCGGCACGAGATGCACCACGGTGCCGTCGAGCTGGAAATAATCGACGTTCACGTAGGAATCGTAGCCGGGCGTCATCACGTCGAGAATGAGCGGCTGGCCTTCGGTCAACTTCGCGCCGGCTGCGCGCGTGCGCAGCGACGCAGGCCGACCCGTCTGATGATTCGCGCTCCAGTACGGGCCGAAGACTTTCAGCACGTCGCACTTGCTCTCGGCGACCTGCGTCACGCCGAGGTTGACCGTGGACGCGCCTGGCACGGCGGCCAGGACCTGCTTCAGACGCGTCGTGCCGTATTGCTCCGACACGAAGCCCTGCACATCGATGGTTTTGTCGTGGACGGACGCGACGAGCGCCGAGCACGGTACGCCCGCGAGCACGGGCGTGACTGCGTCGAGCGTAAGCGCAGGAGGCGCGGCAGGCACCGCGGCAACGGCAGGCGCTGACGGCGGCGCGGGCGGCGTGGGCGCCGTCGGCGCCGTTGCAGGCGCAACCACGCTCCCCGCGACATCCGTTTCCTTCGGAGCTTCCTCGTTGCTCTTCGACTGATCGTAAAAGTAATAGCCGCCTGCCGCCAGAATGGCCGCCGCAACCGCCGCCCCGCCAATCAGCGCCTTCTTTGAAGTGCCCGTCGATGCCGCCGGCCGCTCCTCGCTCAACTCGTCGAGAAACTGCGCGACGGTCGGTGTGCGCGCCTCGCGGTCGAACGACAGCGCCGCCTTCAACGCCCGCCATTGCTTGTTGCCGAGATCGCCGGGGCGCGCGGGTTTCATGTTCGCGCTGCGCGCCTGCAGCGCCGGCACGCGGTCGAACGGATGCTTGCCGGTCAGCAATTCGTAGGTGATGCAGCCGAGCGCGTAGACGTCGTCGCGCGGATCGGGCTCCAGGTGCTCCAGCATCTCCGGGCTCGCGTACGCGGGCGTGAGCGCACCGAGGCTGCCGGGATCGAAGATGGTCGCCTCGGTCTCCTCCTCAGGCCGCTGGAACACGCGCGCGATGCCGAAATCGATCACCTTGACTTCGGCGGTATCGGTGAGGAAGACGTTCGCCGGCTTGAAGTCGCAGTGGACGAAACCGCGCTCGTGCGCGTACGCGAGCGCGTTCGCCATGCCCTTGAAGATCGGGAACGCCTCGGAAAAGGGCATGCCCTTGAAATTCGGGTTGCGAAGCATGCGCGACAGCGGCTGGCCCGACAGATATTCCATCGTCAAGTAGACGACCGAGCCGTCGCGGTCGAAGTCGTACACCGTGACGATGTTCCGGTGCGCGAGCGTCTGCGCCTTGCGCGCCTCGCGCTGCAGCGCGATCAGCGACTTCGGGTTGCCGCGAAACTGCAGGTTGAGCACCTTGATCGCGACGTAGGGCCGCCGGTCCGACGCTTCGAGCTTGCGCAGGTCGAGCGCCTTGTACACCGTGCCCATCCCGCCGACGCCCAGGCACTCCTCGAGCACGAAGCGCGCATTGAGCGTATCGCCTACGCCTTTCACCTGATCCAGTTCCGCGACCACCTGGCCGTTGCCGAACGCCCCCTGCGACGCCGACTGACGCGACGAACCGCCCGAAGGCGTCGTCTGCACGCGGGTTTCGTCGGAAGTGTCGAGGGGATCGGGGTGCGGCGTGTTCTCGATACGGCGCTTCACGGCCGCATAGATGTCGTGCGGGAGCGGCGTCGCAGCGTGCTCTTCGTCGAGGATCGCGAAGAGGGTGGCGCGCGGGACGCGGTTCGCCGCCAGTGCGCTATCGATGCCTGCATAAAAAGCGTCGCGCGACTGGCTGTCGCTGTGGAATGTACGAATCGCTTCTGCAAAGCTTGTCATTTGTGCGACTCGACGCTCCAAATAGACCGACAATTCACTTGTCGTAACAAACTGCATGTCCACGTTCGATACTAGCCTTCGATAGCGGCTTTCGCAAATCTCGTTTGCGATCATGGACGCTGGCACGGACGTGTCGTGGTGTCGCCAACAGGTGGACGCCGGCTGTTGGCCCGCAGCCATCATGCGATTGGCGCTGCTCGTTGGTATAACGCAGCGCGCCCCAAAAATATTCCTTATTTTTCAATGCCTTG
>NZ_FCNW02000118.1 GCF_001544475.1 Caballeronia humi
GATTGAGCTTCGACAAGATGCCAGAGCACGGCGGAGTCTTGCTGGATAAGGGCTGCGGAAACTCATCGCCAGAATTTACATGAAAGGTACGAATACCCCGGGCAGCACGAACGGGACGAAACCCAGCGACCGGTGAAGCAATCGAGATTGCGGCCGCGAAAACCATCAAATTCACGGCGGGCAAGGCGTTCAAGGACGCGGTTAGTCAGTCGTAGAGCAGCGGCGGCGTTTGTCGTTCAGTTGCGTCAAAATAGCTGATCATCCAACGGCAGCAGGTTGATGAGTTTGACCGCGGTGAGGCGTTCGAAGCCATCGGCGTGAATGGACCGGATCATGACGCGCTGTCCGCGCCCTTCGCCCAGCACTTCGACGATGCGCTCACGACAGCGTGCGATGGTGCCGCGCGGCGGCTTTCGATTCATGCGGCTGCGACCGGTCGGAGAGGGCATAAACGGATAGGAGCGGCTGCGTCAATCGCATTATGCTAAGGCGCGACGCTGGCGCCACATCATTGTTAGATTGTCACTCCAGCAAAGAAGAGCAAATGGTCATGCGACGCATGGTTGTACGTTCGTCCGTGTTCATGGACGAGGGGTCTTTGCCGTCACCCAGGTCCGTGCCGGCGAGAAACTTCTCGAGTGGAAGGCAACACAATAAGCTGCGTGAGCGGCGGGAGTGTTGATTAATGAAGCGACCGGTTGAATCCGCACCTTTGCCGCCTTTCGCCGGTTGCGACGGCCGAGCAGAAACGACCTCGATTGCGCGCGTTGGGTTTGTGGTGGCGCCGGGTTGCAGACGCAGCCGCCACACAACGGTCGACCGCGACCAGCAAGGCACTCGACAAACTCCTCATGGCGTCATCGCCAGACTTGCTCAGAAAATCGACAGGCGAGCGAAACCTTCAACGCGGATCCAGACCGGAAAACATCTCGTACGGTCGTCGTGCTGACGAACAACGCATCGAGCGTGTTTTGTGCCTCAGTATCCCGCCCTATAGACCATACGCATGGATCTTGTGATCGAAGCCTGCCACAAACAACTGTCCGTTCACGACCGTTGGCGAAGTAAAGATGCCCCCTGTCACACGATCGGCAACTGGAAGATTGTTGGTGCTCCATAGCTGCGCGCCACTTCGTGCGTCGACAGCAAACACCTCGCTTGCGATTCCGTCCGCATAGTACACCACGCCGTTCGCAACGATGGGCGAGATCGATGGGTTCTGTCCGGCTGAATTTACGCCGACCGAAAGGTTCCACACGATAGCGACCGAGCAGTCCGATTGAATTGACAACGCCACCAAGCCGTGGCGGACGATCCCCGAACTCGAATCAACCGGGTTGCCAAGATAAAGTCGGTTCAGCACCGGATCGAACGCCGGCATGCCGATGAAGTTGCCTGCCGGTGTACTCCGGCCGATCTGGAAGGAATATATAGGACCGCTAGCAAGCGTATTCCGGTTGTAGATGTACAGCCTGCCGGTCTTTTGCATGGCAGCCAACATTGGAGGGCATACTGCAGTCTGGAACAGCAGTGGCGTAGCGCCGAAGTCGGCATCGATGATATTCGGCGGCGGCGGCGTATTCGCCGCATCGACGGCCAGGCTGGTGGTGAGCCTGACGACATGTTCCGCATAAGCACCATTTTGTGCGTTAGGGAACGCGTTGCCCGTCGCCGTGTACACCCACAGGCCATTCGGCGAGATTGATACGCCGCCGGGACCCCATATGCCGCCTCCATCCGGACCCGACGCACTCGTCGGATACCATCTTTGAAGGATGGCCCCAGTAGTCGTCGAAACCCGCACAATCTGACCGTGATACGGCCGAACGTCACAGGGGCTAGCCGTCGTGATGTAGATATCGGAACCATTTAACGTGGGACTACCGAACACGATCGTCTTCGGCGATGCGCTTGGCGTGTCGATCAGCTGGACCCAAGGCATCACGTCGACGCCCGTCGATAGATCTAGTGCATGCAGAAATCCGTATCCTGTAACGACGTACATTCGATTGGTTCTGCGGTCCAAGGTCGGAGTGCCAATAGTCCCGACAAAGCCCCCAGACGCATTGAAATTGCCGCAGCGGGTTTGCACAGTGGGCGCCGGAACGCTCCATATAAGCTCGCCTGTGGCTGCGTTCAAGGCGACGATCCTGCCGGACCACGTAGCGGCGTAGACCACATCGGTCGGCCTACCGTTGACCAACACCCCCGTCATCAAGGTAGGCTGGGTGGTAATGGGACCGCCTATGTCGGTGGCCCAGTGGACGTGCAACTGCGACACGTTGTCGCGGTTTAGCACGCTTTCGACCCCGTTGTAGCCGAGACGCTGTTTGTTCATCCCAAAGGTAGGCCAGTCCGTGGCAACAGCGAGCGCGGCGGCGCCCGGGATCGTGGACGCCGTGATTTTGCTCGCATGAGATGTGGCAATGAACGGCGCGTCTCCCGGCGCTCCATCGCTATTCGTCGCGGCTGACGCGCCTTGCGCAATTGCTGCGACGGATATCAGCATCGCCGACGCGCCTCCAATGAGCAACGTGGCCGTTCGATGTGTGAAGGAGATTCGGTTCATGTGACACCTCTTCAACGAAGAAGGCTCGTGCCAACTGGCTAGCGCAGGAGCGTCGGTCGTGCCGCGAGTGAGCAGAGCGCGATCGTGCAGTCGGCTAGTCCGACCCGTGATGAGTCTCGCGTTGGACATACCGCTGACGGTCGGATATGCAAAGGTGACGCGTGACTGTCAACCTTATCGTGTGCGCGTCACTTTGTTATAGCAGGTGCGAAGTGGCGCGGTCTATTTTTTCGCGCGGACTAATAGCAAAGCAGTCGTCGATTGACGGGGAAAAGCGATAGCTGATATGAAGGCCACGCTAAAAGCTCACATTGCCCCCAAGGTTCACGGTGGCTATATCGGTCGGCGCGTATTGAAGGCGAGTAGAAGCGCAGTGCCAACGGGGAGGGCGAATCTCCCGCGCAAGGCCGTGAATGCGACCGCGATGGTGATGAAGCAGAGCTGCGCCCGCAAGCCGCACTTGTCAACCGCCAAAGTGAATCAGTCAGCTCGACGCTCGCAAACGTACGAGCACCTTGCGTCTCTCGAGCCGGAACTTTGCTTCGGGTGCGACCTGGGTCATTAGCTGAAGGCGAGATTGTTGGAAACTCTGAGGCCCCGTTTTAAACCGTTTCTCCTAAAGGCGCGAAGCCATCGTCATCCTGCGCGAGAACGGCATGTTCGCGCTCTTTAGACTAAAACGAGGCAGGAACTGCGCACCCACATATGCGGCAGCGCGATTTGCATAACGAGCGTCCATCTCTGCCAGGCACCATCTTTTGAAGGGGTGAACGCGCACAGGGGTGTCATAAAGCGCCTTGCCGCTCCAGCGCCGAGCCTCCGGTTATTACCATTCTGCCAAGCCGTCCTCGCAAACGCGTCCTCCGCTGAACCCGAGACGGGGACAATCGATAAAGAGCGGTGCGAACTTGGTCGCGCTGGATGCTTTCAACGCCGAAATGGGAAACACCAAGAAAGGTTCGCCAGAGCAAGTAGCTGAACAACTCGTTGAGCAGGATCATTGGGCGATCAAGCGACCCACGCGACCCATGCTGTAATTCAAGAATTTTCGTTGTGCTCGCATCCTGTTGAGCGGCATCGAAGTCAGCACAGATCGCCAAAGGGAAACTGGAAGACCGCAGCGTCGGATACACTCGTGCTGCAGCTTTACTGTTGGTAGGGCGGCCTCAAAAGCGAAGTGCAACACCTATCTCGTATAAGGTGTCGCAATGCCCGACCAAACTTCGTACCAACAGCTTCAACCTGAAGAACGCCTAGCCATCGCAAGCCTGCGGCTACAGGACGTGAGTATTCGGGCCATAGCTCGAATACTCGGGCGCTCGCCGGCCACCGTGAGCCGTGAACTGACGCGAAACAGCTCTCCTGCTGGCTATGCATCGGTGCCGGCTGAAGCGCTCAGCGCCGCCCGCCGTAGCGCGGGCCGACGCCCCGCGAAGCTTTGCCTACAAAGCGTTTGCTGGCGGGTCGTGCTCACCCTGCTCGAATGGAAATGGTCACCCCAGCAGATATCGGGCACACTGAAGCGCATGGTGCGATGTGATGTCGCGTAAGGGATTGTTTCATCTGGCGTTGGTTGCCAGACAGGAAACCGGCTGTTCCGTCAGCCGTAACCTACCGGTGCATGCGGGATTGGTAACGATCCGGTATGAAGCCACCGGGACAACGTAACCCGCTCATTGAGCAATGGTGACCTCGTGAGAGGAAGTCGTTTTCTGCCAGCGCCGCGGCGGATGGGGTGCAAGGTTGGGCAGTATGGTTAGCAAATGCGAACTGCTGATAAACGTCGTGATCAGTAGCAAGCCAAAGGCGCTGTCAGGCTTGAGCCAAAAGGCATACAGTCGGCTGTCCCTCTCATGCGTCGGGACACACGGACTAACGACTGTCGGCGAAAAGGCAGAACCTAACCTGCTCTTGTCCTTTATGCGGAACACAGTAAGCCCGATTGTCCGCCAGCGTCGCAGTTCATCGCGTTATCTGGCAGGTAACCCGCAAGGGAAGCTGTTGATCAAGCGGGTAAGAGAACGCGGAGAAAGCGAACGGCGGCCTGTAATGGGTCGCACAGGGGTTCGAGCTTTGCTCCGACCTGAAAGGGTGCAGACTTCCGCGTGGTGCAGTTGTCGCAGACCAGCATTTTAGGTTCAACGAGGGGCAGCTTGTGAGTGACCGGTGGGGCTACGGTTCAGCGCCTCTCGCCTCAGCAATGAGGCGAATCAACGATGTGACGTTTGCGAAGGTCGTAAGAAGGCCGGTACGACCGGCGTCCGTGTGACGTTTAATGCTGTGCTCGAGCTGTATGCGGGGAAACTCGCACGTACAGTTCTTCGGGGGCCGCGTTTCCGCGAGGAGACGTGGCTACCCAATTATCCGACCGACCCGACCCAGCACGTTTCGCACGAAACCATCTACACGGCCATTTATGCCCAGCCGCGCGGCGAACTGCGCCGGCAGCTCATCGCCTGCTTGCGCCACGGTCATAGCGCCCGCATGTCCCGCACACGCGGCACAGATCGGCGCGGGCAGATTCCCGACATGGTCAGTATCCATGTGCGGCCGCCCGAAATCGAAGACCGACTACTGCCTGGTCACTGGGAAGGTGACTTCATCAAGGGCGCCGCCAACCAATCTTCTGTCGGCGTGCTGGTCGAACGGACTAGCCGCCTGGTGCTACTCGCCAAGATGGAAGACGCCACCGCCGCCTCCGCGTTAGCGGGCTTCTCTGCCAAACTCAACTCGATTGCCGCGCCGTTGCGACAAACCTTTACCTACGACCAGGGCAAAGAAATGTCGCGGCACCAAGAACTCACTGCAGCCACTGGCGTGCGCGTCTACTTCTGCGACCCACACAGCCCTTGGCAACGCGGCACCTGCGAAAATACCAACGGATTGCTTCGTCAATATTTGCCTAATATAGATAGTCCGTCCCGCCTTCCGTGATACTGGTCACAGCTGGCAGGTACTGCCAGCGAAAGCGGGACATGCACCCGTGGACTACGAATAATTTGCCCCAACGTCTGACGTTTGTGCCTTTAGTTTCGAGTCTATGGGTGCGCTTGCGCTCGATAACGAATACTCAGGGTTCGCCGTGACACCGGCTCGCTATATTGCCTTCGCTGAACGCAAGTATGCATGTCCCTGCAAGGCAATTTACCACTTGCGGAGGTTCACATGGCACCTCTATCGAATCAGCAGTTCACCGCTTATGTTGGCATCGATTGGGCAGACACGAAGCATGACATCTGCCTGCAGGCCACCGGCAACGCCAGGCGCGAGTTCGACTGCATCCCTCATCAAGTCGCGCGCATTGACGAATGGGCAAAGTCTTTATACCAGC
>NZ_FCNW02000119.1 GCF_001544475.1 Caballeronia humi
CTACAGAATACGTCTGTTTCGTCTTCAACCTGCACCTCTGAGTTCTTCAAATAACAAAAATTCAGAGGCGACATCTACTGTGACGCCGGGGGGACCACAGCCGGAGCGAGCGCCATCGCACCCAACATATAGGCTGGCCGCGTGCGACCGTTCTGGGTGCCAACGATGGGATTGTCTCCACCGCCAGCCTTATTGTCGGCGTAGCTACCTCCAGTGCGACGCATAGCGCAGTTATCGTGGCGGGCGTTGCCGGCCTCGCGGCGGGCGCAATGGCGATGGCTGCCGGCAAATACGTCTCCGTCAGTTCCCAAGCCGATACCGAGCAGGCGGATCTTGCACGGGAGCACGTCGAGCTTTCGACCGGTCACGCGCGCGAGCATGCTGAGCGCGCAGCAATTTATGTTCAACGCGGTGTCGAGGAGGCGCTCGCGGACCAGGTCGCCACGCAACTCATGGCCAAAGACGCGCTCGCTGCCCACGCCCGCGACGAGTTAGGCATCTCGGAGGCTGTCAGCGCCAGACCGCTCCAGGCTGCACTCGCATCAGCGCTGGCCTTCACAATCGGGGCCGCGTTGCCATTACTGGTCGCGCTTCTGTCAGTTTCTGGCTGGTTGATCGGGGCCGTCAGCATCGCATCGCTGGCGTTCCTGGCCGTTCTCGGCGCACTCGCAGCTTACACCGGTGGCGCAAGCACTATCAAAGGCATGTGGCGCGTGAGTTTCTGGGGTCTGCTGGCGATGGCAATAACGGCTGCCGTGGGTTTGCTATTCGGGGCTGTGGCAGAAGCCCGAAGCGGGTCAACAACAACAGTGCCTGAGTACCGAGAAGCACATATTCGAAGTCTACCGCTGCAGAGGCGCTCTGTTCCGCAGTTTCTTGACGATTATCAACAGGCACCTGCCGTCATGGCGCAATGCTGGATCAGGTTCGATCGACATCGATACCGTAATCATGCAGACCTTCCAGATCGGACGCCCCGCAGATGCCTCATTCATTAAACACCCAGTCGCACCCTGCCACTCTCGAAATGCCTGTGCAACGGACAGGTGGTGAGAGCGTTGACGTCCCCGCTCGGCAGGGCCTCACGAGCGAGAGCGCCGAACTCCTACGCGGCAGATTCGGCAAGAACATCGTCGAGTCACAGCAAGGCCGCAGTTGGTGGAAAACCGCTCGCGACGTGCTGAGCGAGCCGATGTTCATTCTGCTACTCGCCGCGAGTCTGATCTATTTCGTGATCGGCGACGCGTCTGAGGCTTTCCTGTTGCTCGGGTTCGTTCTCGCCATAGTCGCCCTGACGGCAGTGCAAAGTCATCGGACGGCACGCGTTCTCGCGTCACTTCGCGAAATGTCCGCACCACGAGCACAGGTGCTGCGCGATGGTGAGCGGCGACTGATATCCGCCGCCGATCTGGTACCCGGCGATCTGGTTTTCGTCGACGAGGGGGCACGGGTTCCCGCTGACGGAGTAGCCGTCGAAGTCCACGGCCTGAGTGTTGACGAGTCGCTGCTGACGGGGGAATCGGAGGCGGTCGCAAAGAGCGCGATCGACAGTGAAGATAATCGACTCTATTTTGGTTCGATGGTGGTCCAGGGTCAGGCGTGGATGACGGTGAGCACGACAGGCGCGCAGACAGAGCTTGGGCGGATCGGCAAGTCGTTGTCGAACATCGCGGAAGGCCGCTCACCGCTACAAATCCAGATGGGACTTTTCGTCAAGCGTTTCGCCATGCTGGCGATACTGCTGTGCGCAGCATTGGTTGTGCTTTATCGATGGCGCTACGGTAGCTGGCTGCCGGGCGTTCTGGCTGGCATCTCCCTGGCGATGGGAATCTTGCCGGAAGAAATCCCGGTGATTCTGACCGTATTCATGGCGTTGGGCGCACGCCGTATTGCCAAAGCCGGCGTTCTGACGCGTCGCATGAATGCGATCGAAACACTCGGCCAAACTACGGTGCTGTGCGTGGACAAGACCGGCACGCTCACTCAGAACCTGATGTCCGTTCGCGTCCTGTCCGCAGGAGGGCGGGACCAGATCATCGATACGAAAACCCAGCAAATCGACGAACACCTCAAAGAACTCCTTGAATATCTCGTTCTGGCGAGTGAGATCGAGCCCGTCGATCCGATGGAACGCGCTTTTCACCAGACGGGCCGTCAATTTCTCCAGAAAGCGGAACGCCTGCATACTGATTGGACGCTCGTCCACGAATACGAACTTTCACCGGCATTGCCGACGATGGCGCATGCATGGCGCGCACCTGAACGTCAGCATCACGCCGTAGCGTGCAAGGGCGCACCTGAAGCGGTTTGCATGCTTTGCCATCTCGACGGATTCGAGAGCGATGCCATCCTTGCCGAAGCCGCGCGGATGGCGTCGCGCGGACTCCGCGTACTCGGCGTGGCCAAGGCGAATCATCCTGGGTCGCCATGGCCCGCGGACCAGCATGAGTTCGATTTCAGCTTCGTCGGACTGGTCGGCCTGATGGACCCGGTGCGCCCTGACGCAGCCGCGGCGATCGCCGAATGCCGCACAGCCGGCATTCGGGTGGTGATGATCACCGGCGATTACCCGTCCACGGCGCAAGCGATCGCGTCCGAGGTCGGCATAGATGCCACGCATCTGCTGACCGGTCAGGCGCTAATCGCAATGGACGACGCGTCCCTTCAACGTGCGCTTCGATCGACCAGTGTATTTGCGCGCATCCGGCCGGAACAGAAGCTACGGCTTGTGGAAGCGTTCAAGGCACGCGGTGATGTTGTCGCCATGACAGGAGACGGCGTCAATGATGCACCGGCGCTCAAGTCAGCTCATATAGGCATCGCAATGGGCAATCGCGGCGCCGAGGTCGCACGCGAGGTCGCATCACTGGTTCTGCTACGCGACGACTTCGCTCCGATCGTCACCGCGATTCGACTGGGTCGCCGCATTTACGACAACCTCGTTCAGGCGATCAGCTACACGGTCGCGGTTCACCTTCCGATGGTCAGTGCCGTGATGATCCCGATCATATTTGGTTGGAGACCGATGCTCGCGCCCGTACACATTGTCTTTCTGGAGTTGATCATCAATCCGGTGTGCTCACTCGTATTTGAAAATGAACCTGAACGCGGCGGATTGATGCGCCGGCCGCCGCGGGCCGCCGGCATTGCGTTGTTGTCGAGCAAGGCGATGATTCAATGCTTTGCGATCGGCGCCGTCGTTGCCTTTGCCGTACTGGGTGTCTATGCCCTGTTGGTCCAGCGTGGCCTCGATCCAACCATCGCCCGTACCTACGGCTTTCTATCGCTTGTCTTTGGCAACGTCGCGTTGATCTTTGTCGTTCGCGTGATGAGCCGCCGACACGTCGGAGCCGGCACGGGTCAGACGAATCCCTATCTCTGGGTGGTGCTTCTGGCGACAGGCGCTGCGCTGACATTATTGATGACTGTGCCCATGTTCGCCCGGCTCTTCTCCATGGCCGCGCTGCTTGCCGGGTGAAGTATGAGTACATACGCTCAGGTCGTCGTGACATTGACCGTCCTTTTCGGCGCGGTCTTTGCGCTCAACCTGCTTCCCGCATTCGCTCCACCGACGTGGATGGTCCTGTCGTGGATCGGCTTCCGGCAGCCTGACCTCAATCCTGTGCTCATGGCTCTCGTCGCCGCGCTGGCCGCGACGGGCGGGCGGGTTGCGCTGGCGGTGCTCCCACTGGCTGATCCATGGGCGACTCATGCGCGACATGGACCGGCAGAATATCGCCGTGGCAACGTCATGGCTGGAGCGGAAGAAGGCCATGACCGCAACGGTCTTCCTCCTCTATGCATTCAGTCCGCTCCCGTCAAACTATCTTTTCATCGCGTATGGGTTGACGGGGCTTGGCCTCAGAACAATCGCACTCGCATTCTTTTTAGGCCGTACGACGAGCTACCTCGCATGGACAAGCCTGGCGCAGTTCGCGTCAGCCAGACTGGAAGGGGAAGGCGACTTACTGGGTGCCTATCCGGGCGTTTACTTTGTCGGGTCGCAACTCGTTCTGCTCGGCCTGGTCTATGGTCTGTCGCAATTGGACTGGCGGGCGTTACTGGAAGACCACAAAATCAGACGGCTCAAGCGGGCGCTGCCATCTAGGACTGGCTCCACAAAGATCTGATTTCTACGGTCGGGGTATCTGTCTCTCCATGGCTCTCTGCGTGATCGGCTGCTGCGCGAACCAGCAGCAGCGGGGTTGCAGTAATACGCGCGACGCGATTGGACACGCTACCGAGGACCCAGCCTGCAACGCCACGCCGCCCATGCGTGCCCATGACGAGCAGGTCTGCGGGCCAGCGAACAGCCTCGCGAACCAGGGTGTGTGCGATATCGTCGCCGCTCCGCTTTGTATGCAGGAAGCCGTAGTCAGCGGGAAAACTCGGGGCAAGGCAGGTGAATACTTCAGCTGCCGCGGCGAGCGCCCGTTTTCCCTCTTCCCGCTGGTCGACAAGCGCTTCCTCCCGCACGTCCACGGGAACCACGTCGGTGAATCGAATCGTCCGATCCAGGACAAACAGCGCTCTTAAATGCGCCCCTCTCGCGGCGAGCGTCATGCCTGTCAGCAAAGCCTGATGAGACGCCGGGCTTCCGTCGACAGCGAAGAGAATCTTCGTCGGTCCATGCTGAAGCTGCGGCTCGTAGCTCTCCGGGACGACTATCACCGGGCATTTCACAAGCTTGGTCACGGGTCCTGAGACGGCGCCCTCTACCCATCGCAACAAGCCATGATGTTGTCTCGCCCCAAGAACAAGCAGATCCGCGTTCCACCTCTGCGCTTCCGACGCGAGGGCATGGGACACGTCGCCCCCGTACCTGGCGAGGTCTATCAGTTCGGCCTCTACCGTTAAGCCATGGTCTTCAAAAATGCGCCGAACCTTCGATAGCGCGACGTTCGCGGATTCCCTCAACTCGTTTGAAAAAGCCGCGATATTCAGCCCGGTCGGCCAGCCGATCGGTAGCAGTGCACGGGGGATTTCGAGCACGCTCACTACCCTGATTTGAACGCCGCCTACGCCGAGTTGACAGGCATAGGTAGCAGCATGGATGGACGCGATACTCGAGTCCACGCAGAGCAAAAGCCGACTGAAGCGCGCTGAAGGCGAGTGGGGGCTGGCTGGCTGATTCATGGTGAGACTCCGTGTTGATCGCGGAACACGCGTGGCTGAAGCGTAGAGTAGAGATAGCCTTCAAAGGTAATCCATGCCCAGGTATAAGACGTCCCTCCTTGCTTTCATTTGATTTACGTCAACTCCCGGCGTGTCTGCCGACTAGACTGGCGGTTCGATAGCGGTCGACGCGTCGAGGCTCAGACAGGATCAGCGAAATGGAAGCCAATCATCAAAACAATCGTCGTGGCCCGGCGTAAGCCGGGCAATTTTTTTTAAGGAAAGGCCCCTCTGGTTTGCGTCGCACCAAGTTTCATCTCGGCATGCCTTCCCCCATGAAGCTCTCTTGCGCAGAGCTTCGCGTCGGTAGTGTCGAGAGCTGACGAGCAGCTACCGCGGAGACCCCACAACGCGCCGATTGACGCGTACGCCAGCGCAATCTGGTCGCATGTTTAAGGTTTGCTTCAGGTTCGATTCTCTAGCATTCATCCGGCGAAAGTCCTGTCGCGACATGAGTTGGCGAAAGGAGCCAGATGAGGATGAGTCGCACTACTGCTGAAATGCTGCGCGCCTATCTCGTGACCGCTTCGTTGTTGGCCATGTGTATGGACGGCGCAATCGTCATTGCTGCTTTAGAGACGGTTTCAAAAAGACATGAAGGGGGCTGTTAACTTCATGGACATGCTGTAATGGGATGGTCACCCCCGCCTCTCAGCGGGTAGGCTGGAGTTAATTTCCACCGGAGGCCATTTCCAT
>NZ_FCNW02000120.1 GCF_001544475.1 Caballeronia humi
CAGGCGCAGCACGACCTCGATGCGGTGCGCGCGTACCTGAACCGCTACCGCGATCAGCCGAAAACGCTGCGCGCGTACACCAAGGAGCTCGAGCGCTTTCTGTTGTGGGCGGTGGTGCTGCGCGGCAAGGCCTTAAGTGACCTGCGGGTCGACGATTGCGAGGCCTATAAGGATTTCCTGAAAAGCCCCGATCCGCGTTTCGTGGGCGAACGCTTCGCGCGTCACTCGCCGCGCTGGCGACCCTTTGCCTCAACGGCGGACGGGTCGGCCGCGCTTTCAGCCGATTCTCAACGCTACGCGGTGCGGGCGTTGCGCGCCGCGTTCGCGTGGTGGGTCGACGTGCGGTATCTGGCCGGCAACCCATGGACCGCCGTCAATGATCCGTCGGTGATTCAGCGCGCGAGTGCGATGAAAATTGAGCGCGCCTTGCCTGCCGATCTGTGGCGCAAGCTGCGCGACGAGCTCGATGCGCGCTCAGCAGCAGAGAGCGGGGCGACGGCCGGTGCCCAGTGGCGCATGGACACGAACATGCGTCAAAACGGCGCGCAGTGGCGCGAGTCCCGGAACGGCGTGCAGTGGCGCGCCGTGCGCGCGGCGATCCTGTTGATGGGCGATTCGGGTCTGCGGCGCGAAGAAGCCGCAAGCGCCCGGCGCGAGCATCTGCGCCCTTCGTCCTTTGGAACCCCCGAGCGACCGGTTTGGGAGCTGACCATCGTTGGCAAGGGCCAGCGCGAACGCACGGTGCCGGTGAGCGCCGCGACGCTGGCCGCTCTGCGCGCGCATTGGCGCGATCGGGCCCAAGATTTCGATGGCGCGACCGAAGAAGACCAACAGAGCGGGCCGCTGCTGAGCCCAGTGGTCATTCCGTGGACCGACGCGTCACGCCGGCGACATCGGGCCGTGCAGGGCGCGGAGGGCGGTAACGGGCAACCAGCGAAAGAGGCGGGCTATACCGCAGATGGACTGAACCGGCTGATTAGTCGAATGGTCACCGAGTTGGTTCAGACGATGGATGGGTTGCGCCTGGACGAACGCGTGAGGCTCGGGCAGGCGAATGCCCATGCGTTCCGCCACACTTTCGGCACCCAGTCGGTCGCCGACGAGGTGCCGGTGGATGTCGTGCAGAAGGTGCTGGGCCACGCGTCGCTGCAGACCACGACGATCTATGTTCAGGCCGAAAAGCAGCGCGTGGTCGAGGAACTGGCCGGTTACTATGCGCGACTCGGTACGCGTTGAATCGCGAGAGGTCTCTGACTATCGAAATAGCGCTCACCCCGGACAAACGGAGCTTGGCCTCCTTTTGTCCGGGTGCGCCCAGCTACTATCGACTTTGGTTTTCGATTGTCAAATCGCAATAACGAGCGACAGCTGCCTGTGCTCTTATGTGAAGAAGCAGGGAGTCAGCGCCGAGTGCAACAGGTGACAAACTGACACGGCGTTAGTTTGTGCCTTTCCCGAGTGCGGTTCCTGCACAACGGACAGAGATTCTGCTTGTGGATCTGTATCTACTCGGATACAGTCCAAACTCATGAACAAGAACACGATCACCCGCACTAACGAGTTTTCTGACTGGTTGTCAAGGCTGAAAGATTTGCAAGCTCGAGCGGCAGTCATTGTTCGCATCAAACGTGCAGAGCAAGGCAATTTCGGCGATCACAAGGATCTCGGGGATGGTGTTTCAGAAATGCGCGTCGATGTCGGTCCGGGGTATCGCGTCTATTACGCACGGGAGGGCCGGGTTGTCTATCTGCTGCTTTCGGGCGGCGATAAGTCAAGCCAGACCTCTGACATCCGTCGCGCGAAAGAACTCTGGGCAAGTTTCAAGAAGGAGCAGTCATGATCGCCATGGATACAGTGCATACCGCACCTTTTGATGCATCCGAATACCTCGACAGCGAAGAAATGATCGCTGCTTATCTCAACGCAGCCCTCGAGGCCGGCGATCAGGACGTACTTCTTGCCGCGCTCGCAGATATCGCCAAAGCGCGCGGAATGGCCAAGGTTGCAGAAGATGCCGGACTGGGTCGGGAGAGCCTCTATAAGGCGCTTGCGCAAGGATCCAAACCACGCTTTGAAACGATTAACAAGGTAATGCATGCGCTCGGCGTCAAGCTTACCGCTGTGCCAGAGCACGTCTGAGTAACACGCCCTTCTCGTACGGGCCTCTCTCCTGCACGTGTAACGACGAAAGTGCGACGATCGCACTTTCGTCGGTCGAGGCCAAAACGTTCAGCCGTTGAACCTTTTCCTTGTTAAAGGCGGACCAGGCTGAAGCGCGTGCGGCCTGGATTCGGCGAGATCCGTGAAGCCCCGGAGCCCGCAATGCCCCCTTTTTAGGATTAGCTCGACAATGGGTCGGTTCACGGGAATCTCGGCATCCGGATCAAAACGGAGTCGGCGACAACAGTCATGAGGCTTCCTAGCCTTCCGCTGACAAATGATCAACGTTGATCAGTGACCGATGAACGCTGACGCTTACGGAACCGGGGCGCAGGAAAAAACAGAGGCACCTGAAAGTGCCTCTAATTGCAGGCCGATTAACTTGTTATCGCCCTTGCCGTCTTGGCTCCTTCAGCTCCGAAGTGGATGGAGACTCAAGAATCCCTCCGGGAACCGCTTGGTTCATTGCTCCGACTGTCAACAGCCCCATGCGTGTCACGGACGATTTGTTTCTTATAGTATAAATATAATCAAATTTATTGACGCCGAGTTGCTCGCACAGTAGGCTTATAAAACCAAAATAAAAAATCGGGGCCTTTATGAACAAATTCGTTGCCAGCCTGAATTTTTTGGCAAGTGATAACTTGCGGGATCGCTTGCAAAAAATTGGCGCAGTAGCACTGGAGCAGGAAGGCTGGAAAATCAGTCGCGTGCCACGCGGGCAGAAGGGCTCCGGAAAGGGCAGCGTCCGGCGTATTACGCGAGGCGAAGAGGTGAAGCTCGTCAGCATCCGTACCACCAAGGATCGTCACATCGCATTTCCTCGGGCAGATGACGGGTGGGCCACGCTCGGTGAGGTTGACTACGTATGTGCAGTGTCGGTCGACAAACACGGCGCTCCGCAGGAGGGGTGGGCACACATCATTGATGCAAAAGAAATGCTGGCTCGTTTCGATCGCGCCTACGAGGCGAGGATTAAGGCTGGCAACTCGATCCCCCTAGGTCAGGCCATGTGGGTTTCCTTGTATCACAAAGAGGGCACGAATCCCGTCTACCTAGTAGGAGCCGGCGTTGGTCGCCCCGAAAATTTCCCGCCGAAGCTGAAAGCCAAACTTTGGAACGCAGGTGAAATGCCCGAAGTTGAGCAAGAGCAGAAGTCCGTTGCCGAGGACGTGCAGGAGCTGCTTGACGAAACACCACTGACTATCGCTGAAGCTAAACGACGCCTTGCTATGACCTTCGGTGTAGAAGAGTCCTGCATAAAAATTTCCATCGAAGCGTAGAAGGCATATGAAATGAAAGTTTGTCATGCATATGCCGATGTCACCGACGCATGCTTTTCGAACCTCCCGGCTCTGCATTGAGGTTCGCAATCTTTTAAAGCATAAACGCGAAGTTGCTGGGCTAGCTGATCACGCTGCCTCCTCGACGCAGCGAAGACCATCACGCCTCGTGCTTTTGTGCCTAATCAATGGAGTTAAATGAACAAGCTCGTGGCGTTGCCCGTTTCTGGCGACTCATATCTGCTTCAGCGGTGCGGTCAAAATGTTTTGGTAGATGGAGGCTACAGCAGCAGGGCGCTTGTAGCGGCCCTTTCCTCGCCAAGGACTGAACTCAATCACCTGCATATCGTCGTGTGCACGCATGCCGATAAAGACCATGCTGGCGGCTTCACAGACCTCTTAGACAACTCATCTATCACCGTTGGCGAGTTCTGGTTACCAACGAACGACATGTGAGGGCGCTGCTATCAGCGTCGCCGCGGCGTCATCAGCGTCATGAGTGCCGCGCTCGGGGTGACTTTAGGAGTAGCCGGTATGGGGTCCGACGCGAGGGGATGAGCGAGCGATCAGCGCCGCGCTTTTCGGCGCGATGCTTGATCCGGCAGCTCCCGAGCCGCTCGACAAAGGCCATTTCTTGATGCTGCGCAAGAATGAAAAGTCTGCCGCGCTGGCGACGCGGCTCGATCCAGAGACCGAAACGCTAACCATTCGCCATCGCGGGAAGCTTGGGCTTGAGGCGGTGATGACGAGCGCTGCGGGTCGTGTCGCGATGGAGGATTCCTAGCGGCCTATCTGGACGAGGAGACTGAGGGCCGCCCCGCCTGGTCTCGGCCGCAGGCCATAAATTCATGTGCGGACACGCGGAGTCATATCAACAGGATAACTGCCAGGTGGCCGTGAGCCTGTCGGTGGCTTATCAGCTTTATCTGCCACAGGAAATGGGCCGATGATCCGCTACGGCCGGCGCAGGCTAGCGTGCCCGATGAGATCGGGTTTGCGACCAAGCCGCAGATCGCACTCATGCAGTTGCGCGAGGCCCGGCAAAGCGGTGCACCGGACGGTGTCGTACTGGCCGATGCGGGATACGGAAACGACACGGCGTTTCGCGATGCCCTCAGCGAACTCGGCTTGCACTATGCGGTGGGTTTCCAATCGAGCACCCGTGTATGGGCGCCGGGCACCGCGACGCTGCCCGCCGCGCCAACCGGCGGTGAGCCTGGCCGACCGAGAAGTCTGCAGCGCCGACCGGGGCATGAACCGGCATCGGTCAAGGAGTTGGCCGTCGGGCTGCGTATCCGGTTCGCCCTCACGCACGAACCGCGGTGCACCTCCGAGCCCGATGCAACCGGAATGAATTGCCATCCACCTCAGCGCCGCCTTGCTCGCATTGCGTTCCAGTGTGCCCGTATGTTCAATGAGCGCTTTCGAACCAACTGATGCGTGAAAAGAGTCCGTGCAAAGGTTAGTGTTGTCTGTCGAACGCACCTAATTTTGGGCTTTACGTAGAGTCACGTCAAACGTAGGAACAAAGTGAAGATAAACGGAATCTACAAAAAGGCATCGACATACGATGCTACGGGGACCGAGATGAAGAACACACAAAAAGAAAAAGCATTGCTGTATCCGCCATCCGCGGCTGGGGGCGCACAGGCGACACCATCGCATATGATAGTGCGTCAAGTCCCAATGCGCAGCACCGCCTAAGCGCCGCCTATCCTCAAGCCGATATACATCTTAAAGCAGCATTGCTGAACGCGCATTCAGCCTAAGACAAACAACTGCATTTACTTGGCCCGGAGCAGGATGCTCCGGTGAAAGCACCCGCGCGTCCTAAGTCCTCCGATAACCGCTTTTTTCGTTGCACCTGCTACATGTCGGCGTCCATGTAGCTGGATAACCGCGCGCCATCAAACTGGAGACACACCATGAAACGCAATCTGATCGTAGCCGCAGTCCTCTCCCTCGCCTCCGTTGCGGCGTTCGCAACGGGCACGAACTCCAACTCGAGCTCAACCTCGGGTGGCTCGACCTCGGCTGCTGTCCTCGGGTACGGCCACTTCAGCGCAACCGATGCTGGCGCGGCAAACGGCAACGCTTCGGCAACGGCCGGCAAAGGCTACAACGTCACGGGCAACACGGCCAACGCAACGACGAGCCACATCAACACGACGACGGCCGGCGGCAAGGGCTTCGGCGGTGCAACGGCTGGCGGCACC
>NZ_FCNW02000121.1 GCF_001544475.1 Caballeronia humi
AACGCAAAAACCCCACTTTTGGGGTGGGGTTTTTGTTTGAGGCATGAGGAGCCTGACGATTACCTACTTTCACACGGGAGATCCGCACTATCATCGGCGTGGAGTCGTTTCACGGTCCTGTTCGGGATGGGAAGGGGTGGTACCAACTCGCTATGGTCATCAGGCATGACTTGTTGCTGCGGTGTTTCTGTTGGGAAACGCCGTAGCCAATCTGGGAAGAAGTAGTCGAACTGCGCGAGGTTAAGCGCGTTCGGTGTTACGGGTGTTACTGGTGTTATTTGGGCTGTGCTTGTTGGCACAACGCTTGAATCTCAACCTGGTTGCGTACCCCCTTCGGGGGTGGGGTCCTGGTAAATGCTGAAGCATTAACCATGACCGCAAAACACACTGGTTATAGGATCAAGCCTTACGGGCAATTAGTATCAGTTAGCTTAATGCATTACTGCACTTCCACACCTGACCTATCAACGTCCTGGTCTAGAACGACCCTTCAAGGGGATCAAGTCCCCGGGGATATCTCATCTTAAGGCGAGTTTCCCGCTTAGATGCTTTCAGCGGTTATCTCTTCCGAACATAGCTACCCGGCGATGCCACTGGCGTGACAACCGGTACACCAGAGGTTCGTCCACTCCGGTCCTCTCGTACTAGGAGCAGCCCCCTTCAAATATCCAACGCCCACGGCAGATAGGGACCAAACTGTCTCACGACGTTTTAAACCCAGCTCACGTACCTCTTTAAATGGCGAACAGCCATACCCTTGGGACCGGCTACAGCCCCAGGATGAGATGAGCCGACATCGAGGTGCCAAACACCGCCGTCGATATGAACTCTTGGGCGGTATCAGCCTGTTATCCCCAGAGTACCTTTTATCCGTTGAGCGATGGCCCTTCCATACAGAACCACCGGATCACTATGACCTGCTTTCGCACCTGCTCGACTTGTCGGTCTCGCAGTTAAGCACGCTTATGCCATTGCACTATCAGCACGATTTCCGACCGTACCTAGCGTACCTTCGTACTCCTCCGTTACACTTTGGGAGGAGACCGCCCCAGTCAAACTGCCTACCATGCACTGTCCCCGACCCGGATCACGGGCCAAGGTTAGAACCTCAAACAAACCAGGGTGGTATTTCAAGGACGGCTCCACCGAAACTAGCGTTCCGGTTTCATAGCCTCCCACCTATCCTACACAGATCGGTTCAAAGTCCAATGCAAAGCTACAGTAAAGGTTCATGGGGTCTTTCCGTCTAGCCGCGGGGAGATTGCATCATCACAAACACTTCAACTTCGCTGAGTCTCGGGAGGAGACAGTGTGGCCATCGTTACGCCATTCGTGCAGGTCGGAACTTACCCGACAAGGAATTTCGCTACCTTAGGACCGTTATAGTTACGGCCGCCGTTTACCGGGACTTCAATCAAGAGCTTGCACCCCATCATTTAATCTTCCGGCACCGGGCAGGCGTCACACCCTATACGTCCACTTTCGTGTTTGCAGAGTGCTGTGTTTTTATTAAACAGTCGCAGCCACCAGTTTATTGCAACCCTCTCACCCTTCTGGCGCAGGCCAGTCAAGCTACAAGGGCGTACCTTATCCCGAAGTTACGGTACCAATTTGCCGAGTTCCTTCTCCCGAGTTCTCTCAAGCGCCTTAGAATACTCATCTCGCCCACCTGTGTCGGTTTGCGGTACGGTCTTGTTAGACTGAAGCTTAGAGGCTTTTCTTGGAACCACTTCCGATTGCTTCGCGACCTAAGTCGCTCGCCTCACACCCTTGAATTCCGCGCCCGGATTTGCCTAAGCGCCTTCTCCAATGCAAGGACCGGGACTTCCAACACCCGGACAACCTTCCGCGATCCGTCCCCCCATCGCATCTAACAATGGTGCAGGAATATTAACCTGCTTCCCATCAGCTACGCATTTCTGCCTCGCCTTAGGGGCCGACTCACCCTACGCCGATGAACGTTGCGTAGGAAACCTTGGGCTTACGGCGAGGGGGCTTTTCACCCCCTTTATCGCTACTCATGTCAGCATTCGCACTTCCGATACCTCCAGCGCACTTTTCAATGCACCTTCGCAGGCTTACGGAACGCTCTCCTACCATGCACATAAATGTGCATCCGCAGCTTCGGTGACTGGCTTGAGCCCCGTTACATCTTCCGCGCAGGACGACTCGATCAGTGAGCTATTACGCTTTCTTTAAAGGATGGCTGCTTCTAAGCCAACCTCCTGACTGTTTTAGCCTTCCCACTTCGTTTCCCACTTAGCCAATCTTTGGGACCTTAGCTGGCGGTCTGGGTTGTTTCCCTCTTGACACCGGACGTTAGCACCCGATGTCTGTCTCCCGTGATTGCACTCTTCGGTATTCGGAGTTTGCTATGGCGTAGTAATCCGCAATGGACCCCACAACCATGACAGTGCTCTACCCCCGAAGGTGATACACGAGGCACTACCTAAATAGTTTTCGGAGAGAACCAGCTATTTCCAAGTTTGTTTAGCCTTTCACCCCTATCCACAGCTCATCCCCTAACTTTTCAACGTTAGTGGGTTCGGTCCTCCAGTACGTGTTACCGCACCTTCAACCTGGCCATGGATAGATCACTTGGTTTCGGGTCTACGCCCAGCAACTGAACGCCCTATTCGGACTCGCTTTCGCTACGCCTGCCTTAATCAGTTAAGCTTGCTACTGAACGTAAGTCGCTGACCCATTATACAAAAGGTACGCCGTCACCCGTTTCCAGGCTCCGACTGTTTGTATGCATGCGGTTTCAGGATCTATTTCACTCCCCTCCCGGGGTTCTTTTCGCCTTTCCCTCACGGTACTGGTTCACTATCGGTCGATCACGAGTATTTAGCCTTGGAGGATGGTCCCCCCATCTTCAGACAGGATTTCACGTGTCCCGCCCTACTTGTCGTACACCTAGTTCTTCCTCGCTGTTTTCGTCTACAGGGCTATCACCTGCTATGGCCGCACTTTCCAGAGCGTTCGACTAACAACAAAGATAAAGAGTACAGGCTGATCCCATTTCGCTCGCCACTACTTTGGGAATCTCGGTTGATTTCTTTTCCTGCGGTTACTTAGATGTTTCAGTTCACCGCGTTCGCTTCACTGAGCCTATGTATTCAGCTCAGGATGACCCATACGGGCCGGGTTTCCCCATTCGGACATCTTCGGATCAAAGCTCGTTTGCCAGCTCCCCGAAGCTTTTCGCAGGCTACCGCGTCCTTCATCGCCTGTGATCGCCAAGGCATCCACCACATGCACTTGTTCGCTTGACCCTATAACGAGTGTGTCTTTTCGACGCTTCGCCATAGGTTGAGTATTCGCGTTGTGCCGTATTCCAAAGCAATCTTTCGATTACCTTTTCATACTTCGATACAATCACAACCCTGATTCACCTACTCACACACCCATCTCTAAGTATGCTTTCGTGAATCTCTTTACTACTTCTTCCAGATTGTTAAAGAACGTTCAGCCGATATAAAGTTGCCTTCACATCTTCTGACTGGCTCAATCGCCAATGGATACACGACTCTGTTGCCAGAACCTTATCCATTGAAGATTGGTGGAGGATGACGGGATCGAACCGACGACCCCCTGCTTGCAAAGCAGGTGCTCTCCCAGCTGAGCTAATCCCCCCGGGTGCCATGCTAAAAAGTCTGTCTACATCCGGTCTTCGCACGCACTTGGGGTGGTGGGTCTGGTTGGATTCGAACCAACGACCCCCGCCTTATCAAGACGGTGCTCTAACCGACTGAGCTACAGACCCTTAGCCTGTCTTCTTACAGCCGATAAGCGTGAGCGCTCAACTTAAACACTTTGAGCTCGAGAAAGGAGGTGATCCAGCCGCACCTTCCGATACGGCTACCTTGTTACGACTTCACCCCAGTCATGAATCCTACCGTGGTGACCGTCCTCCTTGCGGTTAGACTAGCCACTTCTGGTAAAACCCACTCCCATGGTGTGACGGGCGGTGTGTACAAGACCCGGGAACGTATTCACCGCGGCATGCTGATCCGCGATTACTAGCGATTCCAGCTTCACGCAGTCGAGTTGCAGACTGCGATCCGGACTACGATCGGTTTTCTGGGATTGGCTCCACCTCGCGGCTTAGCGACCCTCTGTTCCGACCATTGTATGACGTGTGAAGCCCTACCCATAAGGGCCATGAGGACTTGACGTCATCCCCACCTTCCTCCGGTTTGTCACCGGCAGTCTCCTTAGAGTGCTCTTGCGTAGCAACTAAGGACAAGGGTTGCGCTCGTTGCGGGACTTAACCCAACATCTCACGACACGAGCTGACGACAGCCATGCAGCACCTGTGCGCCGGTTCTCTTTCGAGCACCCCCACCTTTCAGCAGGGTTCCGACCATGTCAAGGGTAGGTAAGGTTTTTCGCGTTGCATCGAATTAATCCACATCATCCACCGCTTGTGCGGGTCCCCGTCAATTCCTTTGAGTTTTAATCTTGCGACCGTACTCCCCAGGCGGTCAACTTCACGCGTTAGCTACGTTACTAAGGAAATGAATCCCCAACAACTAGTTGACATCGTTTAGGGCGTGGACTACCAGGGTATCTAATCCTGTTTGCTCCCCACGCTTTCGTGCATGAGCGTCAGTATTGGCCCAGGGGGCTGCCTTCGCCATCGGTATTCCTCCACATCTCTACGCATTTCACTGCTACACGTGGAATTCTACCCCCCTCTGCCATACTCTAGCTTGCCAGTCACAAATGCAGTTCCCAGGTTAAGCCCGGGGATTTCACATCTGTCTTAACAAACCGCCTGCGCACGCTTTACGCCCAGTAATTCCGATTAACGCTCGCACCCTACGTATTACCGCGGCTGCTGGCACGTAGTTAGCCGGTGCTTATTCTTCCGGTACCGTCATCCCCCTCAGGTATTATCCAAGAGGTTTTCTTTCCGGACAAAAGTGCTTTACAACCCGAAGGCCTTCTTCACACACGCGGCATTGCTGGATCAGGGTTTCCCCCATTGTCCAAAATTCCCCACTGCTGCCTCCCGTAGGAGTCTGGGCCGTGTCTCAGTCCCAGTGTGGCTGGTCGTCCTCTCAGACCAGCTACAGATCGTCGCCTTGGTAGGCCTTTACCCCACCAACTAGCTAATCTGCCATCGGCCGCCCCTATAGCGCGAGGTCCGAAGATCCCCCGCTTTCTCCCTTAGGTCGTATGCGGTATTAATCCGGCTTTCGCCGGGCTATCCCCCACTACAGGACACGTTCCGATGTATTACTCACCCGTTCGCCACTCGCCACCAGGGTTGCCCCCGTGCTGCCGTTCGACTTGCATGTGTAAGGCATGCCGCCAGCGTTCAATCTGAGCCAGGATCAAACTCTTCAGTTCAATGCCTGTTACTGTTTTCGGTTGTTTTACCAACCGGTCGCTCACTCAACGTACTGACAAGTTCTGCTTATCTTTCCATCTCTGGAAATACACTCAAAACCTACCTTTATACTAGTGTGAGACTTGATACTTTCGCTTCATGCAACCAAGCCCGAAAACCTGGAAGCCGCGTCGCCATCAAGCGCCCACACTTATCGGCTGTTAGTTTTTAAAGAACATTCGCGAGAA
>NZ_FCNW02000122.1 GCF_001544475.1 Caballeronia humi
GGTGGCTATTGCCCGTTCATTCTGCCCATATCGGGCAGGAAGTCGAAGTTCATTATCGCTGGCATCCGCTATACAGGCGTCGCGTCAAAGTCAGAGATGTAGAGCATCGAGGCGGAAGCCCGGTCGTTCACGTGGAGACGGACGGTGGCGTAGTCAAGTTGATGGCGATGTGGATGCTCGATGCCCCTACATGTTCGGCGATGGTTCTCGGCGAACCGAGAGTTTCCGTAGCTGCACTGCATAACCTGCATCAATTGCTGGTCGATCGGCATTTGCGGGGAAACTCCCAGGACGGCTCCATCAACGTCCGGGAGAAACGCAATGGGCAATCTGCCAAACGTCGTTCCAGCAGGTCAACAATCGTCGCAGTCGATACCGCAGCAGATGAGCATAACGTTCGATGCGCCCGAGCTCCAGGGGATGAGCATGGTGCAACGAGCAAACGCACTCAGTCATCTTGCGATTCTGCTGATGCGGGCCGCCGGCATCAAGACTGCGAAGGAGTGTGACGATGACGAACGTTGATCGTTTGCCCGCAGATCTTCTCAAACGCAAGGCCGTGGTTTATGTCCGGCAATCGACCCAGGCGCAGGTCCAACTGAACGTCGAGAGCCAGCGCCGACAGTATGAACTCGTTCAGGAAGCAAAGCGCCGTGGCTTTCGCGACGTTGAAGTCATCGATGATGATCTGGGGCGCTCGGCAAGCGGCACGGTTGCGAGGCCGGGCTTCGATCGCCTGGTCGCATTGTTGTGCGCAGGCGATGTCGGTGCGGTGCTTTGCCTGGATGCCTCACGTCTTGCCCGTAACGGGCGTGACTGGCATCATCTGCTCGAACTCTGTGGTCTCGTTGAAGCGAGAGTAATCGATCTCGACGGTGTATACGATCCCTGTCGAGCAAATGACCGGCTGCTACTTGGCATGAAGGGCAGCATCAGCGAGTTCGAACTCAACGTGCTTCGAACGCGCATGCTTGACGCCAAACGCGAGAAGGCACAGCGTGGCGAGTTGCGTATCAGCGTGCCGGTTGGCTATGTCTGGCATCGTGACGTTGGTCTGGGTTTCGATCCAGATGCGCGGTTACAGGAAGTCATACGCCTGATCTTCACCCGCTTCCAGCAACTGGGTAGTGCGCGGCAGGTCCTGTTGTCGATGAGGGCCGAGCAGGTTCACTTCCCGCGCCCGTCCGACGGCCGAACGCTGACGCACTTCGATTGGACCCCGATCCGATATCGTAACGTGATCTCCGTGCTCAAGAATCCGTTCTATGCTGGTGTCTACGCGTATGGCAAGAGCGGCAAGCAGATGACGATCGTCGAAGGTCGCGCGCGCAAGAGCTACAAGCACCGCAAGCCGTTTGAGGCCTGGGACGTCATGCTCAGGGAGCATCACGACGGCTATATCGACTGGGCCGAGTTCGAGCGCAACCAGGAGAAGCTTGCAGCCAATGCCTACGGCAAGGCTGGCGACGTAAAATCCGGCCGTGGTGGGCGCGCGCTTCTTGCTGGCCTGCTTGCCTGCGCACGTTGCGGGCGTCGCCTGTCAGTGGCCTATACTGGGCGCATTCCGCAGGCAGTCTACCGATGCAATCGCTTCGACATGCCGCCGCGATGCATGACGTTCGGCGGCTCACGTATCGATGCCGCAATCGGCGAGGAGTTGCTACGTGTCGTGGAGCCATTGGCGATCGAAGCAGCACAACAGGCTGAGCAAATGCACATGGATACCCTGAACGAGCAGCGGCGAATCATGGAGCTCGAACTGCAGCAGGCACGGTATGAGGCCACGCTGGCTGAGCGGCGCTACGCCGCCTGTGATCCCGAGAACCGCCTGATTGCCGCGCAGTTGGAGAAGAACTGGGAAGTGGCATTGCGCCGTGTACAGGCCTGCCAGGTGCGCCTGGAGACGGCGGGTGCACCGGAGGGACAGGCTCCCATGCCAGACTTTACGAAGCTCGCCGAGGATCTTCGCGCAGCGTGGAGCGCGCCGGGCGTCACCATGCGCACACGTCAGCAGTTGGTTCGCGCATTGATCGTTGATATCGTTGCCGATGTCGACGAGCCTGCACGGGCGGTCACCCTGACGATCCACTGGCAAGGCGGCCAACATTCCGAACTCCGCATCCGCAAGCCGAAGACCGGTGAGCATGGGTGCAGTACGTCCGATGAAGCGCTTGCAGTCATACGCGGCATGGTGGGCCGGTGGTCAGATCAGGATATCGCTGCATCGCTGAACCGGATGGGCATTCGCACCGGACAGGGCATGACCTGGACGGCGAAGCGCGTCAGCGCCATGCGTCAGGTAAGGGATATTCACGCCTACAAATCGGCGCAGAAGGATGGAGAGTGGCTAACGATGTTCGAGGCAGCGAAACGCCTTGGCGTAACCAGTCACGTGATCCGCCGTCTGATCAAGGAGCGAGTGCTGCCTGCCGAGCAGGTGATGCCTGACGCCCCATGGCAAATCCGGGCAAGCGATCTGCAAAGCGAAGCTGTTACGGCGGCGTTGGCACGCAAACATCGCCCGTGTCGCAACGATGCCGACGGACAAATCCCTATGTTTATCGAGGTTTCGGAAGGAGGTGCACAATGAACGCCCCATTGCAAACGGCCTGATGTCGCGCTCGATGACATTGTTATCCACGGGAGACCGCCCGTCGTCTACGTAGCGGATTAGATACTGCCATTGCCTGCGGCAGTAGCCGACTGCCTCGCCGAACAGACTCTTGGGCAGAACCTTCGGTGCCAATTCGTCAAGCCATGCCTTGAAGGCGCTCAGCAGCGGCACGCTGTGCTGCTGGCGTAGGCGGTAACGGTAATTGGCCAGCGTCTCGCCCTCGGGCAAGTTTTGTTTGGCGAGCGCCTCGACCTGGTACAGCGCCTGGAAGAACTCGAGCGCCCTGATGATGCGAGCGCTGGGCTTGTTTTTCTGTCCTTTCAGCGCATCAGTGAACATTCTCCGCGCGTGGGCAAGGCATCCGAGGTGCGTCGCCGATTTAACCGTCCGCCATGCCGGCCACCCGTCGGTCATCAACGTGCCCGCGTAGCTTCCAAGGAAGGCCTTCGGATATTCCTGGCCGCGCCCGGGCTGGTACTCGAATAACACGACCGGCTGCTCGCTGTCCTCGGCGCTTCGATAGACCCACATATACGACGTGTCCTGTGCCTTTCGATCCTTTTCCTTGAGGACCTGGACCGTAGTCTCGTCGCCGTGAATCAGCCACTGACCCAGCAGAACCGCCTTGAGCGCGTCGTAAATCCGCTTGTAGTGCAGCTCGGCGGGGCGGATGATCCAGTTCGCCAGCGTGCCGCGGCTGATCGTGATGTTCGAGCGCGCGAGCACATCCTCCATCCGGTACAGCGGCGTGCCATCGACGTACTTCCCGGCCGTAACAGCGGCGATCATCGATGGACTTGCATGGCTCCCAGGCAAGGGCTGCGCCGGCATCGGCGCGACCACGATCGGCGTGTGCGTGCCGTGATGCTCGCAGTGACGACACGCGTACTTGAAGCGCGCATGCTGCAACACCGACACCTTGACCTCCATGTGCAACTGCTCGCTGACTTCTTCGCCCATCCGGTGCATTGCCTTGCCACAACACGGACAGATCTTCTGATCATCGGGCAGATCGTACTCGATACGCTCGCGCGGAAGATCCGCAGGCAGCGGCTTGCGGCCACGCTTGCGGGATTCGGGCTTCCCAAGCTCAGGCAACCCGGTGTTCGGTAGAGTGGGCGCGTCGGCGTCGCCTTCGGCAACCGGATCCGCTTCGGCGACTTCTTCAGCCTCGTTGAACACGCGGTCCTTGCGCTTCTCGCTCTTCGGCGCGTACTGTCGGGCCAACGCAAGACGATATTGCTCTTCGAGCGCATCGAGGCGCTTGCAGAGGTCGCCGATTTTGGCGTCGCGTTCTGCGAGACCGGTTTCGAGCTCGTGGATGTAGGCCTTGGCGGCCCGCGGCAATCGCGAGAGTTCAGGGGCTTTCATGCGCTTCACAATAGCGAAGCACGGCGTCGCGCAGGTTTACGGAGATTTGTAACTACCGGGCCGGTCGTTGTTTACCGGCAACATCGGTGATACTGGAATTCAGCTTGCGTGGCAGTACTGCCTCGCAGGATGACGGCGCACCGCGTCGACATCGACACCGTCTAGCAGCAGGTGAAGCTGTTCGGTGCTGAGTTCAATCACGGCCTGCTGGCGGCGGGGCCATACAAAATGGTCCGCCTCGAGTCGCTTCATGAGGAGCCAGAATCCAGCCCGGTCATAGAGCACAAGCTTCACGCGATCGCGCTTCCGATTGTGAAACGCAAAGACGGCTCGCGCGAACGGGTCAAGATGCATTGATTGCTCGACCAGCGTCACCAGTGTGTTCAGTCCGCAGCGGAAGTCGATCGGTTCGCGATGTAGGTAGATCCGCAGACCATCGTCAAAGCGGAACATCAACCCGCTCCCAACGCGACGATCACCGCCTTGACGAGTGGCGCGTCCTGCACTGAGCATTCGAGATCAATCGCGACGCCGTTGGGCAACCTTACCGACAGGCGCGCTTGCGACGGCGCCGGCGTCGGCGCTGGGGGAGAATCGCGACGTACCGTCAAAGACTCCGCCGTCTCCGCCGACTTCAACGTCGCGCCTCCAATCGTCACCACGGGAACAAACGCCGAAGGTTCAGATTCGATCGTCCTCGGCACCCTAGCAACTGCGCTCGCCCTCCGGTACATCTCGACCCACTTGCGCAGTTGGTTGGCGTTCACTCCAGCCTTCAGCGCCAAACCCGCAAGCGACGCTCCAGGGCGCAGGCATGCCTCGACCAAGCGGCGCTTCCCATCAGGATCAAATGATCGTTTGCCCTTGGGAGACAGGTGCGTCACCTTCAGCGGCAGGAAATCGAGGTCAATCGTGTCAGGTGTCATCGTGGTTGCGTCCGCAAGTGTAGGTTGCGGACGCAAGCGTGACGTCCTTTACTTCATCGCGCTACGTGCGGAGAAATTCGCGCTTAC
>NZ_FCNW02000123.1 GCF_001544475.1 Caballeronia humi
GCGTTGAAGCGCGCGATCGATCTGCAGATGAACCACGGCAAGACGACGATCATCGAGATCATGTGCACACGCGAACTAGGTGATCCGTTCCGTCGCGATGCACTCGCCAAGCCCGTACGCATGCTCGACAAGTACAAGGACTACGTCTAACCGCTGAATCGGGCCGGAAGCTTCCGGCCCTCTCACACCAATACGCAAACCCATGAAAGCGATCAACCGCATCATCGATCACGCGCGCGCGACGCCCATGCGCATCGTGCTGTGCGAGCCCGAGGACCCGCGCGTGCTGCAGGCGGCGCAACGCGCGACGCGCGAGGGCATCGCGCGGATCGTGCTGGTCGGCGAGACGGCGCGCATCCTCGAAGCGGCGGCCCGCGAGCAGATCGACCTCGCGGAC
Organism: Caballeronia humi; assembly: GCF_001544475.1. Classification (GTDB taxonomy): domain Bacteria; phylum Pseudomonadota; class Gammaproteobacteria; order Burkholderiales; family Burkholderiaceae; genus Caballeronia; species Caballeronia humi. The sequence continues at coordinate 398 of NZ_FCNW02000123.1, forward strand.
ACGGACGTAATCGACCCGGCGACATCACCCCTCGCCACAGCTTGCGCCGACGAACTTTTCACGCTGCGCAGCAAGAAAGGCATGACACGCGCCCAGGCGCAGCTTGAAGCGCTGAATCCCCTCTGCTTCGCGAACCTGCTGGTGCGTCTCGGCTACGCGGACGGCTCCGTCGCGGGCGCGTTGAACACCACCGCCGACGTCGTGCGCGCCGCGATCCAGATCATCGGCGTGCGGCCGGGGTTCCGGCTCGTGTCGAGCTTCTTCCTGATGATGCTGTGCGAGCCGTTCCACACGATGAAGGGCGGCCTGATCTTCTCCGACTGCGCGCTCGTCGTCGAGCCCGACGCGAACGAACTCGCCGAAATCGCGATGGCCGCCGCCGACAGCGCCGCGAGCCTGCTGATGGACGAGCCGCGCGTCGCGATGCTCTCGTTCTCGACGAGCGGCAGCGCGCGGCACGCGGCGGTCGACAAGGTCGTCGCCGCGACGGAACGCGTGAAGGCAGCGCGCCCGGCCCTCGCCATCGACGGCGACGTTCAGCTCGACGCGGCCATCGTCGCGGAGATAGCGCGCCGCAAGGTCGAGCATTCGCAGGTCGACGGACACGCCAACGTGCTGATCTTTCCGAGCCTGGAGGCGGGCAACATCGGCTACAAGCTGGCGGAGCGCATCGGCGGGGCGAAGGCGATCGGGCCGCTGCTGCAAGGGCTGAAGAAGCCGGCCAACGACCTGTCGCGCGGATGCAGCGCCGACGATATCTTTTACGTGATCGCGGTGACGAATGTACAGGCGCAGGCCGTGCTGCAATTGACGGCCGACACGCGAGCGGCCGAGCCCGCGCCGTGAGCATCGCGAGCGTGCTGCATGCGCTCGCGCTGCTCGCGCTGATGGGCGCCGCGAGCTACTTCCAGACGGTGACGGGCTTCGGGCTCGGCATGATCGTGCTCGGCGCGGCGAGCGGCTTCGGCCTCGCGCCGCTCGCAAGCGTGGCCGCGCTGGTGAGCCTCGTCACGCTGGCGAACAGCGCCATCGCGTTGCCCGGCACGCTCCATCACATCGACTGGCGCGCGGTGGGCGCGGCGACGCTTGGGCTCTTGCCATCGGTGGTCGCGGGCGTGGTGCTGCTCGACTACCTGAGTGGCGCGGCGTCGGGCATCCTGCAGATTCTGCTCGGTGCGGTGATCCTCTACGGCAGCCTCGCCGCCGCGTTGCGCCCCGCCCCGCTCGCGCGGCGCTCGGGCGATCGCGGCTTCTTTCTCTCCGGCGTGTTCGGCGGCCTGCTGAGCGGGATGTTCGGCATCTCCGGTCCGCCGCTCGTGTTTCAGTTCTATCGACAGCCGTTTTCGCTCATGCAGATCCGCTGCGCGCTGATCCTGCTGTTCGCGATGACGGCGCTGATCCGCTCGCTCTTCAGCGCGTGGAACGGACAACTCGGCCACGAAATCTGGATACAGACGGCGTTTGCCGTGCCGGCGGTGGCGTTAGCGACGGTTGCGGCGCGGCGTTATCCGCCGCCGATATCGGGCGTCGCGACGCGAAGGATCGCGTTCGGGGTGCTGGTGGTCATTGGCTGCTATTTGATGGTCAGCGCGGTGCGGGGGTGGCTTCAATAAGCGCGCTACGCCCGCCCATCCACCGCACGACCTCCCCCAACATCTTCATGTTCGGAGGCGTCGAAAGATCGAGCGCCAGCGAGCGCCGGTAATACGGACTCAGGTCAAGCCCGACGCCCAGCCCGAGCACCTCGACATCGCGCATCGCCTCATGCCGCGCGACGACTTCCTTCAAATGGTTGTCGAGATAGAACGCATCGTTGGTCTGCGCGGTCGCGCTGTCCATCGGGCTGCCGTCGGAGATCGCGATCAGCATGCGCCGCTTCTCCGGCCGCGCGCCGAGCCGCGTACACGCCCATTCGACCGCCTCGCCGTCGATACCCTCGCGAAACAGCTCCGCCCTGAACATCGCGGCGATATCGCGGCGCGCGCGGCGCCAGCTCGTCAATGCATCCTTGAAGACGAGATGCGATACCTCGTTCAGCCGCCCCGGATGACGCGGCCGCCCGCGCGCGAGCCAGTCGAGCCGCGCACGGCCGCCGTTCCACGCGGCCGTCGTGAAGCCGAGCACTTCGCTCGTCACGCCCGCGCGGTCGAGCGCGCGCACGAGCACGTCGATCATCGTCGCGACCGGTTCGATGTGCGCCTTCATCGACCCCGAGCAATCGATCAGGAAGCTCACCGCGCAATCTGCGACGAGCGTGTGTCGTTCCAGCCGAAAAAGCCGCCGCTCGTTCGGCGATGCCACGAGTTGCGCGAGTCGCCGTCCATCGATACGGCCATGTTCTTCGCCGAACGACCAGCCGTCGCGCTCGGGATCGGCAAGCGCCGCCTCCAGCGCGTGCGCGAGGCGGCTCACGTTGATCCCCTGCGCCGCGATGCGCGCATCGAGCTTCTCGCGAAACTCGTCGAGCAGCGCCCGGCGTACGCGCGTGGCGGGACGCACTTCCTCGTCGTAGCGCGTCGTAAAAACGCGATACCCGTCGGCCGATGCATCGAGCGCGCGGCTCGTTCCCGTCACGGCGATGCCCATCTCCTTGTACTCTTCCTCGTCGGAACCGAGCCACAGCGAGAACGTCTTGCGCGCGGCGGCTTCGTCGTCCGGATCGTCGGCGCCGGCCGATGAATGGTCAGCACGCGCCGCCTGGATCATCTCGCTCACGCGCCGCGCGATCTCCAGCGCGTGAATCGCGAACGCCGCCTGATCGTTGCGTCGCCGGCGGATTCCCGCGAGTCCCGAGCCGAGCGCCGGCGCGATGGCCGCGCGCGTCGCTTCGATCAGACCTTCGGTTTCCTCCAGCACCGGCTCGCCCGTCAGCCGCGACCACGCCATCTGCGACACCGTATAGAGCAGGATGCCGAGGTGGCCATCGAGCAGGCCCGAGCGGTGAAACGCACGCGACCACGCCTCGAAGCGATGCCGCACATTGCGCACGACGCCCGGCATGCCCGGTGGCGTCAGCGTCTCGCAGCGCAGTTGTTCGAGCAGTTCGAACACGAGCCGCGCGACCGGATCGGCGGGGCATCGTTCGCGATGCACTTCGGCATCCGAATGCATGAGACGCAACGCCGCGCCATCGGCGGCGCCACGCAGCGACGCGAAATCGTCGTCATGTGGATCAGTGCGCAGATGTGGCGCGTGCAGCGGCAGCGGACGGTCGCCGCGCCACAAGCGGCCGTCGCGATAATGCAGTGCGACGTCACCGGTAAGCGCGCGCACGGCCGACGCGCACAGACGCTCACGCGCCTCGACTATGAGCGCCGTCGCGCGATCGGCTGGCATCAGAAGAGCGCCGATGCGTGGCTCTCGCATCCGGCGTCGAGTTCGCGGCCGAAGCAGCGCTGGAAATATTCGGCGACGGTCGGCCGTTCCGCCTCATCGCACTTGTTGAGGAAGGTCAGGCGAAACGCCATCGCTGGATCGCGAAAGATCTGGCAGTTCTCCGCCCAGTTGATGACCGTGCGGGGCGACATCAGCGTCGACAGATCGCCCGAAGCGAAGCCCTTGCGCGTGAGTTCGGCCACGCTGACCATCGATTCGATCAGCGCGCGGCCGGCGTCGTCGGCGAGTTCAGGCACGCGCGCGAGCACGATGCCCGCTTCCTCCGCGCGCGGCAGGTAGTTGAGCGTCGCGACGACGTTCCAGCGATCCATCTGCGCGTGGTTCAGCACCTGCGTACCGTGATACAGCCCGTTCAGGTTGCCGAGGCCGATGGTGTTGGTCGTCGCGAACATGCGGAAATAAGGATGCGGGTGGATCACGCGGTTCTGGTCGAGCAGCGTGAACTTTCCGTCGCGCTCGAGAATGCGCTGGATGACGAACATCACGTCGGGGCGGCCGGCGTCGTATTCGTCGAAGATCAGCGCGACCGGCCGCTGCAGCGCCCACGGCACGATGCCTTCCTGAAACTCAGTCACCTGCAGGTCGTCGCGGACGACGATCGCGTCCTTGCCGACGAGATCGAGCCGGCTGATATGGCCGTCGAGATTCACGCGCACGCACGGCCAGTTCAGGCGCGCGGCGACCTGCTCGATGTGCGTCGATTTACCCGTGCCGTGCAGCCCTTGCACCATCACCCGGCGATCGCGCGTGAAGCCCGCGAGGATCGCCAGCGTGACTTCGGGATTGAAGCGATAGGCGTCGTCGATATCGGGGACGTGGTCGTCGCGCTCGGTGAACGCGGGCACCATCAGGCCCGAATCGATGCCGAAAACGCTTCGCACCGACATCATCCGGTCGGGCTTGCTGCTCGCGATATCTGTCACTTTTGTTCTCCTCGACGTCTGTCCTCGGACTCATGATAGACGCATTCTTTTTTAGATACAAATCATACCGAATAATAGAATTTGTCGTTGACGATAGCGATCGGTTGATCTACATTTGATTCAACGCGAACTTTTCGGAACTTATCGTTCCGCTTTTATTAAAAACCGGAGACACCCATGAGCGAACTCGATCCCACCCTCGCCGCGCCCGCCACCGACGCCATCGGCCCCCAAGCCATGA
>NZ_FCNW02000124.1 GCF_001544475.1 Caballeronia humi
GCCGGAAAGCTCGACTTCTCGGCCTTCAACCAACATGCCTCGTAAGCCGCATTACCCACTCCACTTTTGAAATAGCCTCAAAAGTAAATCTCCTGAATGGCAATCAACCAACCTGGCCTCAAAGAACTGATCGCGCAGCGTGAAACGCTTCAACATGAAATCACTACGGCACGCGAGCGTGAAGCGAAAGTCGTCCTGTCCGACATCGTACGGAAGATGCGCGAATATCAAATCAGCCTTGCAGATTTGATGGCTCGATAGCGTTTGAGAGAGCCGCAACGTCACACACCGCCCTATACAGATGTCTTGCGATGCTGAAAAGCGGCGGGACAGGTAGGTACTAAAAAGGGGCGGCTCGTCAGCACAGGTGGGGACGATTCACGTTGGTACGCATGATCTTTGGAAGCGCGCTATTTGCATCACGGTTCGTAGCGAACCACTGCATGTTCCACCCAAGCGTCTGATCATAGCAACACCGCTTGTTGCAATAGCTCCAGCGCTTTGAACTCGTCCAATTTACCTGCGCGTGCTTTGCCCGCCAGGGTCTTGATCAGAGCCTCCGCAATCGGTTCGATTCCGTCGAGATTTGCCAGACTGGTCAAGGAGGTGGTGGGGCGGTGCGACAGCGAATGACGTTGCGGGTCGGAAGTGGTAGCAACCTGCTCGGGTGCTGCTGGGGGCAGTGCGGCGCTTTTTTCTTTGATTGCGGGAGCGGCGAGCTCAGCGGGGGGATTGCTGGTACGCGCTTGCTCGCCGACGACCACGGTCTCATCAACTGCACCACTTGTCGAAATGTGGGGGCTTTGTTCGGCCGACGTGCTCGCCGGAGCTGGCGAGGAGCGCATGTTCTCGACGTCGACGTCGGCTTCCGGACTTTCTTCTATTGCGGTAACGGGTAGTCGTTGCGTCTGAGATGCCTTAGCGCGAGAAGCGGGAACAAGCAACTGGGACATTGAATCTGGAATTTCTGCTTCCGAGCGCGGGGTGTCCAACCAACCGGTCGGCAAACCCAAGCGTTCAGTGAAACGATTCGCTTCGGCATCGTCCATGCGCTTCTTGCCGTGTAGCCTGTGGGCCATGTTGGAACCTGTAAGCTCCATGACGGCAGCGAGCCTTGCTTTAGATCCATTACGGCTCGTAAGAACGTGAAGATTGGCACGTCGGATGTTTTGCACCGCCGCGCTGTTATTTAACGCGAGCGATTGCTGGTGGCCGCCTTGCGGCACCGTCTCGGATTTCACGCGTCGGCCCTTTGGCGTTTTGCCGGCCGCAGGCTGCACTACCGTTGTGTTCTTATTATTCTGCACGGCCCTTGGCGATGCGCCCGCTGCTTTCTTCAGCATTTCCGATTCCTCGGGCAAATGTTCTTTAATGGATGGCTGCTGGCTGATAACTTGAGCGGAAGCCGGTTTGGAAGGCACTTCAAACACTTCTTCTTCTGATTCGGGTTCCGTTTGAACAAAGTCCAGCGGCGATTTCAATCGAGCGACTGTCTCCGGCGTTAACACAGGATTGGGCTGGTCGAAGAAACCATGTGGCAGCCCAAGCGTGGTCTCCATGTGAAAGGCCGTTTCGGGCGTGAATTTTTCGCCTTTCATCAGTTCCGCTACTCGCGTCAAGTTGGACTCAAGTCCTAACGCGATATTTTCTGCGCCCACCGCCTCGACCAATAACTGAAACGACCGCGTCTTGAAAATGGAAGCAGTCTGAACTTCGTCTCGAGGAGAATGCCCCTTTACGTAAGGTTGGCTCTGTCGATTGGAAGGCGATTTTTTGACGTGTCGCGGTGGGCGCTGGCCACTGTCACGCGATCCGGAGTATCGCCCACGCGCTTGATTCATAAAGTACGGCTCCCCGCCATTGTTGAAACTGTAGTTGTCGATTATAGACGACGCTATAAGCAAAGTTTGACCGGTCAGAGGGGCTCTACGCGAGGCAGAAGACCATGCGTCATGCCGTTGCCGCCGCGTTCATTCGTAAGCAAAAACGCTACTAAATTTGTCCGCTGCGTGGTATGCCCTCCGACATGTTGCGCCTCCCCACTTCGATCTCCTTGACTTCCGAGCCGGGGAACGCGGAGCCGATCTCCTTGACGACTTCTGCGTTTGTTCGCCGATGAACCGTAGTTGCGGCGGATATAGATGACGATCCGTTCGTCAAACTGTCGTCACCGACCCGCACGGAGCCCTTGTACACTATGCCATCGAGTGAAATGACGCCCACTTCAGTGCGGTTCTGCTGATGGTCGACTCGGCCGTCAGATTTTTTCGACGCACGAACAGCAACCGGTGGGCGCACTTGCATCAGGCAATGCGCGAATATGGACATACCGTGCTGAACGAGCGCGCTCAAAGCCTGCTTAAGAGATTTTTCCTTCGAGAAGCATTACATTCCGGCCGGCACAGCTGACGAATTTGAGGTTTTGTACAAAGCGTAGCAATTCCGAATTCGCGATTTCTGCGAGCAGTACGGAGGCAGCCCGCTGGTCGTTGCCGCACCACCACCACTTGAAGTGACTTCCTCGCGCTGACAATAAGGCCGGACGGGTTCGCTGGGAGGTTACAATACCAACGCTCGTCTAGTTCATCTACGGTGTCTGGGTTTTTGCGCCATGCTGTCTCGATGCGTCTCATGGTCGCCTGCGACGATGAACGACCTTGATTACTGATTCCCGGGCGGCGCGGTACGGGGACGGTTGTCACCATGTTCGGATGGGGGTTCCTCTCGTGTCCGGTTGAATAGTCGCGATTGCGTGCTTCAAAACCATTTGAACGCCGCTGGCAGACCTTAGCGAAATCGAATATGGCTCTAACCGCCCAATGACGCCGAGGAGCCGTATGCCGCTGACCAGGTAGACGGCAACTGGAGCACGGGACTCACACAGGGCTTTCAGATATTCATCCTGACCTGTTGCAGGGACCATGATTGAACGGCCTTTCGCGCAGGAATATCGTAGGGACAACAGCACCGCGTCAACCCCCGCTCTGGAACTCAGGTCGGCGTGTGAGACGAAATCGATCAGTGACTCGTCGACCGTCACGCTATCGACAGTCGCTTGCCTGAACGGGGCCGATCGAACACGTCCGCGCTAGCTCGCTTGTGTTCGGAGTTTTCAAGTGTTTTGAAACTTTTCGAGGCGATTGTCAAGCTGGGCTTTTGAGAAACTCGTCCATCGCAAGGCAACCAATAGCATGACAAGCGGTGGGTCGCCCCTCGAGCTCATCCGGGAGCGCTTTTACAGTGTGTCGCGAGCAACGCTTGGAAAAGCACGAGCGTTCTATCTATATGTAACGTTTTTATGCACATGCCTACAACCATTGAGGCCTGCGCGAACCCCAGTTCAGAACTAATCCGCACCGCCCGCAACTTGCCGTTAGAGTCGACTGTGACACTCGTTTTCTTCAGCCACAGTGCGAATTCGCTGAGCGGACATTCAGTCCTGATACAAATCGGATTTCAACTGTTTTACCAGTATTGATTCGGTTTAGCTCCCGGTCAAATCGCGGACGGTAAAGGCGCGCAAACGTTAAAACGATTTTTAATGCGGAATATCCTCGGCTATCGACCCATGAGGGCGCCTTTATCCTTCTGTTCAAAACTGAATCAAATTCGGCTGAAGCGCCTGCGTTCGGTCCGACACATCCCGGCGAATCCCTTTACTGGTAAGACGTTTGCGAAGCTGGCACGACTCTCGCTAATGTATGACAAAGCACAAACGACAGCCGCCAACGTATTCGAACAGACGGCAATAACGGTGCTACGGGGCTGGTCGCAAAAAGTTTCGATGAACGCCACACAGATGCGCTCACGAATTCCGATGCGGACCAGAAAAATACAGCGCAAAGCGCACAGACCAGGCGAATAAAAATCATGTTGACTCTTCAATCCGACCTGCACGGCAATCATTTGTTGGGCGCGCTTCCGGCGCATGAATGGCAAGCCATCGCGCCTCATCTCGAACTCGTTCAGTTGCGCACCGAGCAGTTGCTGTGCGACTCGGGACAACGCATTCATCACGTGTATTACCCGACGACCGCGATCATCACGCTGCTGCACACGATGGAAGACGGCGGTTCGGTTGAAGTGGCGGCCGTGGGCCGTGAAGGGATGACGGGCGTGCCGGTGCTGACTGGCGGTGACACGATGCCCACTCGCGTGCAGGTGCAGGGCGCGGGCTTCGCGTATCGGATGAGCGCAAGTGCGCTGCGCGAACATTTCGGTCGCTCGGATTTTCTGCGTCGGCTGATGCTGCTGTATATGCAAGCGCTTCTCACGCAAGTGGCGCAAACGGCCGCGTGCAATCGTCACCATTCGCTGAGCAAGCAGTTGTGCCGCTGGCTGCTGATCCAGGCGGACCGTTCGTCGTCGGATCAGATGCGCGTGACGCAGCAGATGATCGCCGACATGCTGGGCGTGCGTCGTGAAGGCGTGACCGAAGCGGCCGGCAAGCTGCATGACGCGGGGCTGATCCATCACAGCCGTGGTTGCATCAAGGTGCTCGATCGCGCCGGGCTCGAAGCGCGCGCTTGTGAATGCTACGGCATCGTCAAGCGCGAGTTTGATCGCATGCTGCCGAGCGCCCGTCAGGCGGCAGTCGCTGCGTGAGGACGGAATATGCCGACGCCCGCTGCCCTAAGCCGGCGTCGGGTGGCCCAGGACGATCGACTAGGATACTCGTGTTGGGAACAGCCTCGACTCTGTGTCTCTGTGCGAAGCGTGCACAACGTCCTGATCCGAGGCTGCGCGAGTAGCCTGTAGCAACGGTGCGCGCTGCCAGACGAAGGGGAGCCGACCGATCGACTCCGCAACGCCAGATAGCTCTCCCGCGTCCGAGCCAGGTAGCAGGGAGATCGGATCTTCATCCACGCAACGCGCAAGATCGAAGAGGGCGCAGAGACTTCATTGACTACCAGCTTGACGTCGAAGCGCGCAGAACA
>NZ_FCNW02000125.1 GCF_001544475.1 Caballeronia humi
TCATTGATGACATAAGTTCAACGTTTACGCCTTCGTTACGGATGACCGCTACATGAGGTATTTCAACAGCCTGCTAGGACCAGTTGTAGGGCCCATCGGTTTTCAAGGTCATCGCCTACAAGGAGTACGGTAGACAATTGCACGCCACCGGTCGCAGCATTATCCATATTTGGCGCAAACGCTGTACCCTAAGGGAGCCTGCTGCGTGCGTAGGCATTACCTGGCTGAGAGTTGCGCACCTACCGACACGTTAACACGGCAGGATGCCTATGCCCAAACCTGACGAACGGCGACCGCATAGACGCCGGCACCCGGTCGGGTCGGCCGCAGTTCCCCTTTTCCGACCCCGTTTGGTCACCGTGTTTCCCGCGCGAGCTGTCGGTCACTGCGGGCCGAAGTCCTGTTTCTTCAGGGGCGTTTCCCCCACGGTCGCGAGGATAGAAGTAAGTGCTTGTATATCGACGGGTTTCGCCATGTGACGGTCAAAGCCAGCTGCAAGCGCTGCCACGCGGTCGTTCTCCGACACGTCTCCCGTCAATGCCACGAGCTTTAGATGTTTAAGCGCTGGCCGAGTTCGTAGCTCTGCCGCCAAAGTAAATCCATCCACATGGGGCATATTGACGTCGATGAATGCTACGTCGGGAGTAAATCCATCAAGGGCGGCAAGTGCCTCATCCGCGCTCGTCGCGGTGTAGACAACATGTGCATCAAGCCCAAGCAGAAGCGCCAGCGACTCCACCGTATCCCTGTCGTCATCCACCACGAGCACGCGGCAGGGCGCCGCGCAAGGCGCCATCCCATGGGGTTGCGTACCAGACAAGTCGGGGCCGCGCGACAACGGCAGACAAATGGTCACCGTCGTTCCCGAGGACGACTCGCCGCTTTGGACCGCGACAGTGCCGCTGTGCGCCTCTACGAGATATTTCACCAGGGCGAGCCCGATTCCGAGGCCGGCTTCCGTCGAGGGAGAGCGGCTACCGCGCTGGGTGAATATGTCAAAGATGTGAGGCAACGCTGGCGCGGATATGCCATAGCCTTCGTCGGCGACGGTCATCGACAAGGTAGGCTCAGTCGACGTCCCAGAGGGGTCCGCCGGAACGTCTACAGCCGCAGTCAAAGCTATTTGGCTGCCATCTGGTGAGTACTTCGCGGCGTTGCTCAATACGTTGACAAGCACTTGGGTAATACGGCCGGAATCGACGTAAACCAGCACCGCATCGGACGGCGCGGTGACTTTAAGCGTGTGCTTGCGCGCCTCCATTTGCGGCCGGACAGCGGCAACTGCATCATTCAGAATGTCCGCCAGGAGGCTGTTCTCTGGCCTGACTGTGACCTTGCCCTGCCGGATTCTGGAGGCGTCGAACAGGTCGTCGACAAGGCGCTGCAACCTGTGGAGCTGACGTTCGGCAATACCGAGCGCCTGCTCCGCCTGTTGTGATTGGAGTTCCAGACGTCCCAGACATTTGATGGCGCTGTCGATGGGGGCAATTGGGCTGCGCAACTCGTGGCTTAGCGTCGCTATGAATTCGTCCTTACGCGCCTCCGCTTCGCGCAGGGCGGACTGGGCAGTTTCGGCCTGAATGGCCCGGCTCTCGGCTAGCGCCTTCATGCGCGCCACATGCATCGTCGCGCCGGTGAAATCTGCGAGGCTAGTGAGCAATCGCAGGTCCTCGGCATCGAAGCGAACTTCAGGACGTTGCGACATCACCCAGATGGCGCCCCACGCGTCGTCCCGGACAGGAATTGGCACGAGCAATGCCTCGACCACGGGCGGGGACAGCATCTCGATGGATGGAAAGAAACGCTGTGGCGTTCCGAAAAGCTCCGGTTTGCCCATTGCCAGCGTAACGCCGCACAGGCTGTCGTCGAAGGGCCGGTGAGTGTTGAGAAAAGGCACAGCCTGCCCCGCGAGAGCCGCCCACCGGAAGCTGGCGGGCCGGTCGGGCGGCGACTCGAGTACGCTGATGCCTGCGCTGTCCGCGCGACACAGCCGCGCAGCTTCGCGTGCAAGCGTACCAAACATCTCTGCGTCCGACGTGGCAAGTGCATGGGCGAGTTTGCCCAACACCTTTGCCTCTGCTTCATAATCCGGATGCCGACTTGGCCTCGAATACAGTTCTGAAGTTATGAGCGACTGGCGATGGGTCTGGCGGATGCTGTCGGGCTTCGGGATGGTCATAAGCTGAGTAAGGGTTTTTAGGAATGCGTTCCACCTCGGCGAGCCGGCGGTCCCGATTCGAGCGGCCCCACAACAATCATAGACGCTTGCGACCCGTATATTGATTTTTAAGGTCCACGCCGGGGTGTCTGCTCTGCTGAATGGGCCAACAGAAATGCGGCAATGCGGCAACGTGACCTTGTGTTTGCCTGCCCTCACACAGGGCGGGGAAGAAAAGGGCAAACGACTGAAGGCGTGTGTTTTCCCACTCTCCGACGCGCCGACCACGTCCGCATCGCCGGTGAAGCATCCAATGCGGCGCGTATCAAGGCCGTTCTTGTGGCGGACGCGCCTTGTGAATACCGCGTCGAGGAGCGTGCGCTCCAAGACAGCGGTTAGGCTTGTAGAGCGCGCGGTCGGCGCGATAGAACGTCTCGTCCAGCCTGTCCCCGCGAGACACTTGCCTAATGCCAGCCGATACGGAATATCGCACCTCTTTGCTGGCAACGCTTAAGCGCTTGATGCGACGGGTGTCCTGGATGTGGATACGCTTTTGAGCTTTGACCGTGGTCTGCTAGGGATGGAGTTCGGTCGCGTATGCCGATCGCATCGGGCGACTCTCGGGCCAGAAACAGTCATTCGCCCGCCCCAGCAAACGGGGCGTTGGAGCGGCTGCGTCGCCATGGCGAACGGTCGTTGACCGACCGCCTGCGCAGTTTTTCATCCGCGCTTTAGGCCACCCGAGGCGGCTCGCCTTCCAACGCTATCGATGCATCCCTGGTTCCATCAGCTGATGCGCTTCGACTCGCTCAGATAACTCGATGCGTTGCAGGCTTTCCGGGGCACAGCGGCGGTTCGCCCTTAACCCTGTCCGTCAAGTCGTCGTGCGGAATCGGCAGGCCCGGTCACTGGCACTTGTATTCTATTTCCGGGGAGGCCCATTCGCGCCACTGCTGGCGGCTCATGTTGCGGCTCAGTTTCGCACACAGCTCGTAGGCCCAGGACGACGGGGCCGGCCAGAGGCGGAGCGAGCCCTTGCGGGGCGGCCCGATCGGCTGGCCGGTAGCGACATCCCACAATCGCAGCGTCCTGTCTTCGCTGCCTGAGAGGATGCGGCTGCTGTCCGGCGTGAAGGCGACGCTCAGCACGCTTTGGGTGTGCGCTTCCAGGTCCGAGCGCAGCCGTTCGACGGTTGTACCGTCCCACAGCGACAGAGTCCCGCTCGAGTTGCCGGAAACGATGTAGCGCCCGTCCGGGCTGAAGGTCACGCTGAACACCTGTGACGACGACGCGTACTGCAGTTTGGACTTGCGGGTCGCGGCGTCCCACAAGCGCGCGCTGTAGTCCGAGCCGCGGTAAACGATACGCCGGCCGTCGGGGCTGAAGCTTACGCTCACGATCGAACCCGCGTTCAGCGGCGAGCCGGTCGGCTCTCCGATTATTTGAACGGAGCGCGTAATGGCTTGCCGCTGCTCGCGTCCCACAGTCGCACCGTCTTGTCGGCACTGCCCGACGCGATGCGGGTCCGGTCCGGACTGAAGGCCACGCTGGATACCGGGCCTGCGTGCCTAACGATCAGGGCGCCGGCGGAGCGACCGCTTCGGGCGTCCCACATTCGAAGCGCATCGTCGACACCGACCGATACGATGCGGCTGCTGTCAGGACTGAAGGCTAGGCTCCGCACCGCCTTGCCATGACCCTCGAGCGGCAAGCCGAGCAGGTGGCGGAGGGGCGCGTCCCACAGCCGCAGGTTTGGGTCTTCAGTGCTGCACGAAGCGATGCGGCGCCCATTGGGACTGAACACGGCGCTTGCCACGCGGGATCCGCCTGTCGCGCCGGATCGTTTTCGGCTTCCATTGTCGGTGACGACGATCGCTTGTCCGGTGGCGGCAATCCCAGAGCCGCAAGGTCGCGTCCGCTCCACCCGAGAGGATCACGTCGCCCCGGGGCCCTGACGGCGACAGTTGTGACTTCGCCGTCATGGCCGCGCAGGGCACATCCGGACCGGGCCGGGATCGCCAGGGCCGCGACGACGACGCGCACCACCCAACGCCAAGCCACGTTCGACTTGAAGCGGGTGGGTGCGACTGTCAGCCGCTCAACCACCGCATCGCTCGCAATACCGTTCTCCACATTGATCTGCGCTTCGTCGAGCCAGATCTTGTCGCGAAAGCCCAGCCAATCCTGCACCGCTTCAGCAATGGACAGGTCTTGAAGGTGCAGCGTTGACGCTGATGGAAATGACCGGCCGGTTGGATGGCGCTGGCGTCTTTAAGCGTGCCTCGGTTGGCGATGACGACAAGAATCTTTGAGCGATGCAGTGCTCCGCGCAGCGCGGCGTCGAGCTCGTCGCGGGGCGACGCACTATCTTCGCTGAAGAACACGGTGAAGTCGCATTTGCGGAGCCGCCGCGCCAGATCAGAAGAGTAGCTCTGGGTGCCGCGCGGTGGCGCCCCGAGCGCGACTGAAATGAAGATGTCGTAGCCGAACAGGCGCGCGGCGCTGCCGCGCTTCGGTGTGCGCGGCAAGCCACCTATGGCGGCGGAAGTCTGAGATTGACCCGCTCCAACGGACAGATTTGCAGTTAAAGAGCCTGAGATTGACCCGCTCCAACGGACAGATTTGCAGTTAAAGATTTGTCGTGGTCCGGCCTCCGTTAAGCGTTGAGTCG
>NZ_FCNW02000126.1 GCF_001544475.1 Caballeronia humi
CCGGACAGCGCCGCAAAAATTCATCTCTATTTGGAAGTCGCCGGCCACCGCGACGCACCGGACGCCCCGCTCTTCCAGCCCGCCCGCCGGCACACGGGGGCGGCGCTCTCCGCCGATGGCGTCTATAAGATCGTGCTCGGCTACGCGGCAAAGTCCCGGATCAAGGTTCACGGTTTCCGCGTCCATAGTCTGCGGGCAACTGCCGCCACCAATGCACTTGAGCGAAACGCCGATATTGCGTCGGTGCAGGAATGGCTTGGCCACGCGAACATCGCAACGACACGGATCTATGACCGGCGGCGTCATCAGCCAGAAGATTCGCCGACCTTTAAAGTGAGCTATTGAGACGGTGTCGTTTGCTGCCTAGGTCGCTGCGGCACGAATCTGGCAGAAAACGAAGGTGCATCCACGAGTCCGATGCGACGTTCACTTCCCCGCTTCCGCCGAAACCACCGCCACTTCATCAAGCAACGCGAACCGTTCCAGCGCCGGCGCGTCGCGCGCAGCATCGGTGATCAGCGTCCATCCGCGCTCGAGCGGCGTCCAATGCTGCTGATTTGCGCGCTCCAGCTTGTTCGAGGTCACGAGCACGAACACGCTCGCCGCCTGCCGAATCACACATTCCTTTAAAAATGCCTGCTCGGCGCTCGCCTCGCACAGCCCCCGCCCCGCGACGACCCCGTCCGCACTGAGAAACGCCTTGTCGACGGTGATGCGCGACAGCGCGATCTGCGCGAGCGGTCCGAGCGTGCTCATGCTCGACGGGCGCACGTCGCCGCCGATCAGCGTCACCGGCACGTCGCTCGGCGCGAGCAGCCCGACGGCCAGCAGGTTGTTCGTGACCACATGGATGCCCTGGCGCCCCGCGAGACAGTGCGCAAGCGCGGCCGTGGTCGTGCCGCCGTCGAGGAAGATCGTGTCGCCGTCCTGCACGTGCGATGCCGCCGCGCGTGCGATCGCCTCCTTCTGCTCGCGAAAGCTCTCGCGCCGCATATCGAGCGATTCCTCCGGCTCGTGCATGCCCACCGACGCGGCGCCGCCATACGTGCGCACGATGCGCCGCTCGTCGGCGAGCGCACGCAGGTCGCGCCGCACCGTCGCCTCCGACATCCCGAAGTGCTCGCAGAGCGCGCTCACGTCGTTCATGCCGGAGAGCACGGCGCGCAGCATCGCCTCGCGGCGTTTGGCAACTTTCATGAATCCCCGTGTGTTTGTCCCGGCGGGCGCCCAGTGTATCGGATCGGGCACGCGTCCAATGCTGCTCCTTATCTGACCGCAGACCAGAAAAAATGACTGTTTCGATCATTTCAACCGTAAATCGATTGCTTTGTGATCAACGTAAACCCCGACGAGTCGTAAATTGCGCGAATCGAGCAGAACGCCTACACTTCGGTTTGATTGTTTCAATCACAGAATGATCGATTCGCGCAAATATTTCAAGGGGAGACACGCATGGCTCAGATTTACATCAAGCGCGCAGTGGAGCGCGTACCCGGCGGCATGATGATCGTGCCGCTCCTGATCGGCTCGCTCGTCGCGACGTTCCTGCCCGGCATGCCGAAGTTCTTCGGCTCGTTCACGAACGCGCTCTTCACCGGCGCGCTGCCGATCCTGGCCGTGTTCTACGTCTGCATGGGCGCGAGCATCAACGTGAAGGCGACGCCCTACCTGCTCAAGAAAGGCGGCGCGCTGTTCGCGGCGAAAGTCGGCACGGCGATTCTGACCGGCGTGGTGCTCGGGCATTTCCTGGGCGAGCAGCCGGTGTCGTCCGGTTTGTTCGCCGGCATCTCGACGCTCGCCGTCGTCGCCGCGATGAACGACACCAATGGCGGCCTCTACATGGCGCTGATGGGCCAGTACGGCAGGTCGGAAGACGTCGGCGCGTACACGATCATGTCGCTCGAATCGGGCCCGTTCCTCACGATGGTGACGCTCGGCGTCGCGGGCCTCTCGGCGTTTCCGTGGCCAACGCTCGTCGGCAGCATCCTGCCGCTCGCGCTCGGCATGCTGCTCGGCAACCTCGATCGCGAAATGCGCGACTTTCTCGCGCGTGCCGTGCCGGTGATGATCCCGTTCTTCGCGCTCGCGCTCGGCGCCAGCCTCGACCTGCACAAAGTCTGGCAGGCGGGCTTGCTCGGCATCGGGCTGGGCCTCGCGGTCGTGATCGTGACGGGCATTCCGCTCTATTTCACCGATCGCCTGACGGGCGGCACCGGCGTCGCGGGCATGGCGGCGGCGAATACAGCGGGTAACGCGGCGGCGGTTCCCGCGCTGATCGCGGCGGCGAATCCGGTCTACGCCGAAGCCGCGAAGAGCGCGACACTGCTGGTTGCCGCGTGCGTCGTCGTGACGGCGATCGTGTCGCCGATCCTGACGGCGGCGGTGGCAAAGCGCGTCGCGGAGCGGCGCATCACACGGGAGGCGACGCAATGAGCGCGGCTGAAGGAAGAACGACGGGCATGCTGATCATCGCCGACGATCTCTCGGGCGCCGCCGATTGCGCGATCGGTTTCGCGGGCGCCGGGCGGCGCACGGTGGTGACGCTCGACGCGTCCGGCGCCGACGCGAGCGCCACGGTCATCGCCGCCGATACCGACACGCGACGCCTCTCGCCGTCCGAAGCAGCTGCGCGCACCGCCGATGCATGGCACGCGCTGCACGCGCTCGGCCGGCGCCTCTACAAGAAGATCGATTCGACCTTGCGCGGCAACTGGACGGCCGAAGTCGCGGCGCTGCAACCGCTCGCGGGCCTCGCGATCGTTGCACCCGCGTTTCCGGCGACTGGCCGCACGGTGCGCGACGCTCGCGTGCTCGTGCACGGCGAGCCGCTCGAATCGACGGAAACGTGGCAGTTGGAAAACGCCGGGCGTAACGCAGGCCTGCAGCCGCTGCTCGAAGCAGAGGGCTTGCGCACGGAGCGGCTTTCCGTCGATGCCCTGCGCGGCGATCGGGCGGTGCTGCGTGAACGCATCGCGGCGGCCGCGTCGGCCGACGGCGCAGCGCAAGCGCTAATCGTCGATGCCGAAACGAGCGCCGACCTAAGCGTGCTTGCAAAAGTCACGGCTTCGATGAGCGAGCCGTTCTTCTGGGTCGGATCGGGCGGACTCGCGCGCGAACTCGCCGCGCTGCCCGATCTCTTCGATGCCGCGCCGCAACCGTCGGCGACATCCTCGCCGGAAGCGGGTCGAGCGGGCGCGATTCTGATCCTCGTCGGCAGCCTGTCGGCGGTCTCCGAACGCCAGTGCGCAATGCTGCGCGAGCGCGCGGGCGTCCCGGAACTTGTCGTGCCGCCCGCCGTGCTGCGCGAAGGCGAGCGCCACGCCGCTTGGAGCGAATGGCTCGACCGGATCGGCGCCCAATTGCAGGCAGACGCGGACCTGATCGTGCGCATCGGCCGTGACGAAGCGTTTGATCCAGCTGAAGGCGCGCATCTCTCGACGATGCTAGCCGCGCTCGTCGCCCCGCATTTCGGGCGCCTCGGCGGCCTGATAGCGACCGGCGGCGAGACCGCCCGGGCGATGCTCGTCGCCGCGAACATCCGCAGTCTCGAACTGCTGGCGGAAATCGAAGCGGGCGTCGCCGTGGCGCGGCCCGGCGGCACCGCGCGACCCGCGATCGTCACCAAGGCCGGCGCCTTCGGCAGCGAACACGCGCTCTATGGCGCGTACCTGCACCTGCGCGGCACGGCCAAACCTGAACACACCGCTGCGTCCACCCTCGCGACGCGCTGAACCTACTTACATCGAAAGCACACTATGAGCAACTACCTCCCCATAATCGGCATCACGATGGGCGACGCGACCGGCGTTGGCCCCGAAATCATTGTCAAGAGCCTGACGCACGACGCGGTCTACGCGCAATGCCGCCCGCTCGTGATCGGCGACGCGCGGCGTCTGGAACGCGCGAACGAGATCGTCGGCGGCAGCGCGCGGGTGCGGCGCATCGCGCAGGCGTCCGAGGCGCGCTACGAGCGGGGCGTGATCGATTGCATCGACCTCGGGCTGATCCCCGACGACCTGCCGTTCGGCGAACTTTCGCCAATCGCCGGCGACGCGGCGTATCGCTACATCGCGCGCGCTGTCGAACTTGCGCAGGCGAACGAAATCGACGCAATCTGCACGGCGCCGCTCAACAAGGAGGCGCTGCATGCGGGCGGCCACAAGTTCCCGGGCCACACGGAGATGCTCGCGCAACTGACGGGCATCGACGAAGTGTCGATGATGCTCGTCGCGCCGCAACTGCGCGTGATCCACGTGACCACGCATATCGGCATCATCGACGCGATCCGCAAGATCGAGCCGGGCCTCGTGCAGCGTACGATTGAGCGCGGCAACGCGACGCTCGTGAAGGCGGGCATCGCGAAGCCGCGCATCGGCGTGTGCGGGATCAACCCGCACGCGGGCGAAAACGGTCTTTTCGGCTACGGCGAGGAAGAGGAGAAGATTATTCCGGCAGTGAAAGTGTTGCAGGAACGTGGGCTCGACGTGACGGGGCCGCTTCCCGCCGACACGCTGTTCTACCGTGCGGGCCGCGGCGACTTCGATCTCGTCGTCGCGATGTATCACGACCAGGGGCACGGGCCGGTGAAAGTGCTCGGGCTAGAGGCGGGCGTGAACGTGACGGTCGGGCTCGACGTGATCCGCACCTCGGTGGATCACGGCACGGCGTTCGATATCGCGGGCAAGGGCATCGCCGACGAAGGCAGCCTGCTCGAGGCGCTGCGCCAGGGCGCGGAACTGGCGACGCGGCGGGGTTGAGCGAAGCGGCGGGGCTCTCCCGGCGTCGCCGTCGCGATTAACTTTCCGTT
>NZ_FCNW02000127.1 GCF_001544475.1 Caballeronia humi
TTGCCCGCCAGCGGCAGGCGATACTTCGCGAGTTGACCGATCCCGATGTTACGGAACTCGGGCCTTGGTTTTTTTACGGCTTCAGCCATGCTAGACCCCAACATTGTTATCACACTAATCCGCGATTTTAGCGCCTTTTCATCTCGCGCTGCAGCGAAACGCCGCAGAAAATGCCTTTGCAACTCGCGATAGAAAGGCGACTCTCGAGGGACTTGCACATCGGTTGCGGTCCGGTGCGCCGTCCGTTCATCATCTCTTTCAACTCAAGTCGTTCTGATAGTAATAGCCGGTCGTGACATACCAGCCGCGACGCACTTCGACCGGTCGGTCGCCGTACGTATAGGACACTCGTTCGACGGACAGCAGCGGAAAACCGGGGGCCACTTTCAGTAATTCGGCGACCGGCGCATCGGCTGCAACCGCGCGAATCTTCTCGGACGCACGAATCATGCGCGTACCGAACTCGGTCTCGAACATCGCGTAAAGCGGGCCCTTGTAGTCGGCGAGACGCTCGGCCGTCAAGCCGCGAAACACGGCGCCCGGCAACCAGATTTCATCGAAGACAGTCGTTTCGCCATCGAATTGCAACAAGCGCCTGATAAGAACGACGGGGTCAGCAGGCTTCAGGTCGAGCTGGCGCGCGATCTCGGCGGGCGCGCGCAGGCGCCGGCATTCAAGCAGACGGCTGACGTGGGGATGAGCATCGCCGTCGTCGGGGAGGAGGCGCAGGAAGCGAAATTGCACGCGGTCTTCGTTGTGCGTCGCAACGAACGTGCCCTTGCCCTGACGGCGCACGAGCAGGTTGTCGGCGGCGAGTTCGTCGATCGCCTTGCGCACCGTGCCCTGACTCACTTTGTAGCGGCCCGCGAGTTCGACTTCGCTCGGGATGATCTCGCCGGGCTTCCATTCACCCGATTCGAGCCCTTGCGTAATGAGCGCCTTGATTTGCTGATAGAGCGGGCTGAACGTCGGCGACGAAGCCGGTGCAACTTCCGTCGCACCAGCGCCGTTCGTGGGGGTCGTCGTCGCCGGGTTCGAATTCATGCGCGCATTTCATCATAAAGGCCCGCGTGGCGTCCACCTATTTCCCGACAATTCCTATGTCTTATATAAGACATAAGATACTGTTGACTTTATGTCCGGTGAATCCTACACTCCTTGTTGAGCAAGGGTTTGCGGGTTATTGATCCGGTGCGCATCGAACAGTTTCCGGTCAATGTCTCACGTAATCTGGCACGCCCCGCCGCTTCATCGCCTCACGCCGAACGGCTTTCGATTCGCCCGCCGCTGCCTGTGTACCGCCTTGCAACGTCCCGCGCCTTCTCGAAACGCCTCCTGTGCGACGAGACCCGGCGCCGCCGCCGCGCGCAGCCCCACGCTCATGGAAGAATCTTGGCATGGCAGTCGCGCCGCCGCGCTTCATGCAGCTCGAACGCCCGCTATCGCGCGACCCAGCGTGATTCCACGGCGTTTTGCGCGTGATCCCGGACAGCACGGCTGACATGCTTCATCAACGCTTCGCGTAACGCGCATAAAATGGCGTTTTCCCTAGCGTCTCACGCACCGTCCAGGAGAGTTCTCAATGGCTAAGTCCGCAAAGCGCGTTGCCGTCACCGGCGCCGCAGGTCAAATCGGCTACTCGCTGCTGTTCCGCATCGCCAATGGCGATCTGCTCGGCAAAGACCAGCCGGTGATCCTTCAACTGCTCGACCTGCCGCAAGCGCAAAACGCCCTGAAGGGCGTCGTGATGGAACTGGAAGACTGCGCATTCCCGCTGCTGGACAGCGTCGTCACCACGGACGACCCGAAAGTCGCGTTCAAGGACGCCGACGTCGCGCTGCTCGTTGGTGCGCGTCCCCGCTCGAAGGGCATGGAGCGCAAGGATCTGCTCTCGGCCAACGCGGAAATCTTCACGGTTCAGGGCAAGGCGCTGAACGACGTCGCGAGCCGCGACGTGAAGGTGCTGGTGGTCGGCAACCCGGCGAACACGAACGCGTACATCGCGATGAAGTCGGCGCCGGACCTGCCGAAGAAGAACTTCACCGCCATGCTGCGCCTCGACCACAACCGCGCGCTGTCGCAACTGGCCGCGAAGTCGGGCAAGCCGGTCGCATCGATCGAAAAGCTGGCCGTGTGGGGCAACCACTCGCCGACGATGTACCCCGACTTCCGCTTCGCCACCGCCGGCGGCGAGTCGCTCACGAAACTGATCAGCGACGACGAATGGAACCGCAACACGTTCATCCCGACCGTCGGCAAGCGCGGCGCGGCGATCATCGAGGCGCGCGGGCTGTCGTCGGCGGCATCGGCGGCGAATGCGGCGATCGACCACGTGCGTGACTGGGTGCTCGGCACGAACGGCAAGTGGGTCACGATGGGCATTCCGTCGGACGGCTCGTACGGCATCCCCGAAGACATCCTCTACGGCGTGCCGGTGACGTGCGAAAACGGCGAGTACAAGCGCATTGAAGGCCTGGAAATCGATGCGTTCTCGCGTGAAAAGATGGACGGCACGCTGAACGAACTGCTCGAAGAGCGCGATGGTGTCGCGCATCTGCTTGGCAAATAAAGTTCGCCGCAGGGCCGCTTGATCGAAGCGGTCCTGCACGGATCGCGAACGCCTGAAGCAGCGTTCGCGGCCGATCCGAGCGCGTTTGGCTTGACGCCGAGCGCGTTCGAATCGGTTCCTTTCATCCCCCAACTCGACCCGACGCCGACGATGCGCGCTCTCACCCCCGCCGAAGTGCTGTTTGACGGCGAAGTGCAACCTGCGGTTTTGCCGCCGTGCGATCACTATGCCGGCAGCGAAAAGCTGATCAGGAAGTCGCTTGGCATCCAGGCGCAGCTCGGGCCCGTCTTCGACATCACGCTCGATTGCGAAGACGGCGCGCAAGTCGGCCAGGAAGCGACGCACGCGGAACTCGTGGCATCGTTCATCGGCGGCGAGGACGACCGCTTCGGGCGCGTCGGCGTGCGCATCCACGATTTCCAGAACCGCGCCTGGCGTGACGACGTGCGCATCATCCTGCGCAATTCCCGGCGAGCGCCAGCCTACATCACGCTCCCGAAAATCCGCAGCGTCTACGATGCCGCCGAAATGGTCGCATTCGTCGAAGCGACGCGCTGCGAATTCGGCGTCGTGCAGCCTGTTCCTTGCCATCTGCTGATCGAAACGCACGGCGCACTCGCGCAAGTGTTCGAACTTGCCGCGCTGCCGGGCGTCGAAGCGCTGAGCTTCGGTTTGATGGATTTTGTGTCCGCCCACAACGGCGCGATCCCCGATACCGCGATGCGCTCGCCTGGCCAGTTCGATCATCCGCTCGTGCGGCGCGCTAAGCTGGAGATCGCGGCGGCGTGCCACGCGCACGGCAAGGTCGCGTCGCACAACGTGTCGACGGAAGTGCGCGACATGAGCGTCGTCGCGAGTGACGCGGAGCGTGCGCGCAACGAGTTCGGCTATACCCGGATGTGGAGCATCCATCCCGATCAGATTCAGCCGATCGTCGCCGCTTTTTCGCCCCGCGCCGATGAAATCGATATCGCCGCCGAGATTCTGCTCGCGGCGCAGGCGGCACAGTGGGGGCCGACGCGTCAGCACGACACGCTGCACGATCGCGCGAGCTATCGGTATTACTGGTCGGTGCTGCGACGCGCGCAGGCGACGAGCCAGGTTTTACCAGAGGGCGCCGCCGCGCTCTTCGGGCCTGATGAACCCAACACGAAAGGAAGCTGAACATGACGATCACTTCCGCAGGTGCCGCCTTTCGCGCCGCCGTCGCCGCCGAGAAGCCGCTGCAACTCGTCGGCGCGATCAACGCCAATCACGCGCTGCTCGCGAAGCACGCCGGGTTCAAGGCGATCTACCTGTCGGGCGGCGGCGTCGCGGCGGGCTCGCTCGGCTTGCCCGACCTCGGCATCTCGACGCTCGACGACGTCTTGACCGACGTGCGCCGCATCACGGACGTCTGCGACCTGCCGCTCCTCGTCGACGTCGATACCGGTTTCGGCCCGAGCGCGTTCAACATCGCGCGCACGGTGAAGTCCCTGATCAAGGCGGGCGCGGGCGCGATGCACATCGAGGACCAGGTCGGCGCGAAACGCTGCGGGCATCGGCCGGGCAAGGCGATCGTGTCGCAGCAGGAGATGGTCGATCGCGTGAAGGCGGCCGTCGATGCGCGCACCGACGCGAACTTCGTCGTGATGGCGCGCACGGATGCACTGGCAGTCGAGGGCTTGCAGGCGGCGATCGAGCGCGCGCAGGCGTGCGTCGAGGCCGGCGCCGACATGATCTTCCCCGAAGCGATGACCGAGCTCGGCATGTACAAGCAATTCGTCGATGCCGTGAAGGTGCCGGTGCTCGCGAACATCACCGAGTTCGGTTCGACACCGCTTTTTACGGTCGACGAACTGCGCGGCGTGGATGTATCGATCGTGCTGTATCCGCTGTCTGCGTTTCGCGCGATGAACAAGGCCGCGCAGAACGTCTATCAGACGATTCGCCGCGACGGCACGCAGAAGGCCGTCGTCGATACGATGCAAACGCGTAACGAGCTTTACGAAAGCATCGGCTATCACGAATACGAGCAGAAGCTCGACGCGCTGTTCAATCAGAACAAGGGAGACGTGGGGCGATGAGCGATACCGTAACGAGTGAAGCGCCGGCCGCTGCAGGCGGATTCAAGCCGAAGAAATCCGTTGCGCTGTCAGGTGTGACGGCGGGAAACACCGCGTTGTGCACCGTCGGCAAGACGGGTAACGACTTGCACTATCGCGGCTAC
>NZ_FCNW02000128.1 GCF_001544475.1 Caballeronia humi
CGCCTGCATCCTGACGGGTAACAAATTACATGAGGCAACGACCCTCGCGTGGTAGCAAAAAACCTGAGTCAATGCGGAGCAGCGCGTCAATCAGGATGAGAGTAATGGTGTTGCGGCAGCGGTGGAGGGCGTAGCCCGGAACCGTTGCCGCAACGCTGCGCCGAGGAGTCCGCCCCGCTGCCGGGGTGCCTTATCGGTGGTCGCGGTAAATCGGGTATGAACAGCTCTTCCATGTAGCGAAGGGAGGCTGAGTTGCCCGGCCGACACATCAACGACCATCAGATGAGGCTCTACATGAAGTACAGACTCAAGGAAGGACCAGCTCAAGCGGCTGCGCGCGCCGGGTTCAGCGCCGCCACGGGTTATCGCATCGATCAGGACCGGCGACTGCCATCGCAGAAGAAGGCACCACGTGCGCGTCGCCGTCCCGATCCCCTGGCGGCAATCTTTGACACCGAGATCGTGCCGCTGCTCCAGTCCGCTCCCGGCATCCGGCCTATAGCCGTACTGGACGAGATGCTTCGGCGCCATCCCGACCTCCCGGGCAACGTGCGCCGCACACTGGAGCGTCGTATCCGCGACTGGCGCGCACTCCATGGCGAGGAGCATGACGTTATGTTCCGTCAGGTACACGAACCCGGTCGCCTCGGGTTGTCCGACTTCACCGAGATGGACAGCCTGGGCGTCACCGTGGCGGGTGCCGCGCTTGACCACCGCCTTTATCACTTCCGGCTGGCCTGCTCAGGCTTTGAGCACGCTCACGTCATTCTCGGCGGCGAGAGCTATGTCGCGCTGGCTGAAGGGCTGCAGAAATGGTATGGACGCCGCTCACCACGCGGATAGCCTGCGGTAGCTGGAATCAGCAGAGACAAGGAAGGTGGCCCCGCACAGACCGGCGGGCGCGCAAAAAGAGGTTGGAGGATCATCCACATGTTCCTACGCAAACCGAGAGGGTCGATCATGAAACTTACGCCAGTTGGTATCGACATCGCGAAAAACGTCTTTCAGGTACACCACGTCGACGAAGAGACCGGAGAAATCGTCAACAAGCCGATCAAACGGGCGAAGTTTCTCGCCTACTTTGCGAATCGCGCGCCATGCCTGATCGGCATGGAGGCGTCTGGCGGTTCGCAGCACTGGGCGAGGCTGCTCACCGCGATGGGGCATCAGGTCAAGCTGATGTCAGGGCAATACGTGAAGGCCTTCAATATACGCAACAAGAAGGATCCCGCCGACGCCCGTGCGATCTGGCTCGCAGTACAGCAACCGGGCAAGCCGGTCGCGGTCAAGACCGAGATGCAGCAAGCGATGCTGGCGCTGCACCGAATGCGTGAGCAGCTGGTCAAATTCCGCACGATGCAGATCAACGCACTACGCGGGCTGCTCACCGAATACGGCCAAGTCATGGGCAAGGGGCGGCTCTCCCTGGACAGGGCAATACCGGACGTGCTGGCCCGGGTCGCCGATCGCCTGCCGGCCGCGCTGATCGACACGCTGCGTGAGCAGTGGAACGGATTAAGCGCGCTGGACGGGCAGATCGCCGCGATCGAGCGACGGATGCGCGAATGGAAAAAGGAAGACAGAGACGTCAGGGCAATTGCCGAGATTCCCGGCGTAGGCTTGCTGACCTCGACGGCCGCCGTCGCGACAATCGGCGACCCGAAAACCTTCCGTTCCGGGCGGGAGTTCGCTGCCTGCATCGGATTGGTGCCAAAGCAGGTGGGATCCGGCGGGAAACTTATGTTGCTAGGCATTAGCAAGCGGGGCGATACCTATCTCCGCATGCTCCTGATTCACGGCGCCCGCAGTGTTGTCAGCAGTCCAAAACAGCATGATCCATGGATCGAGCAGATGAAAAAGCGGCGACCACTGAATGTCGTGATCGTCGCACTCGCGAACAAGATGGCCCGTATCATCTGGGCCATCCTGGCACACGGGCGCCCTTATCAGGACGGGTACGTGAGCGCCAGGCCGGTATAAAGGAGCACGAGCAAATTCCGGATGTAGGTCAAGTCAACTTTGTAGTCGGAGGATGGAACGTCAAAAGGTTGCGCAGGTACTTCAGAGTGATGGCAAAACAGGTCGGACCGGGACTCGCTAAACCTGGAGATGGCGAAGAGCCTTGAGCTCGATGCAGAAATGAGGCGCGAGTCAGCTGAATCCATAGAGGCCCGCAGCGACAATACCCGCTGCAACAAGGCCGGATATAAACCCGCAGCCGTTCCTGTCACGTCAGACCCCTCGAAGTCCTTTGCAAACGGGCGGCGTCCATATAAACGCCATCTGGGCACTCGGGGGCGCGCCGCGCGAGCATCGCAGCGACAGCCTGTCGGCGGCGTTCCGCAATCTCGATGCCGACGCGCGCAAGGATCTGACCACGCGTTACGATGCACTGTGCGCCCACTACGGCATGCAGCCCACACGCAACAACCGTGGCGTTGCCCACGAGAACGGCTCCATCGAGAGCCCTCATGGCCACCTCAAGAGCGCAGTGCGTGATGCGTTGCTTCTGCGCGGCAGTCGCGACTTCGACAATCTCGGTTCCTATCGCTGCTTCATCGACGAGATCGTCGGTCGAATCAACGCGCGTAATGGCAAACGCATTGAGCTCGAGCGGGCACTGCTTCAGCCGCTTCCGGTCCAGCGTACGTGCGACTACGAGGAAACGCGCGTGTACGTCACGACCACCTGCGGCTTTGTCCTGCGCAAGGTGTTCTATACCGTCCCGTCACGGTTGATCGGCCATCACCTGCGCGTACGGCTGTACGACGACCGGCTGGAACTGTTTCTGGGCGGCACGGCCCTGATGACACTGCAGCGCGGCCGCGCGGGCCCCAATGGCAAGCACGGCCACGTCATCAACTACCGGCACGTCATCCACGCGCTGCGCCGCAAGCCCATGGCGCTGCTCAATCTGGTCTACCGCGATCAGATCTTTCCGCGCGAGGCGTATCGACTGACCTTCGATCGACTGCTTGAGCAGCTACCGCAGCGCCAGGCATGCAGGACCATGGTTGAACTGCTCAGCCTGGCCCACGAGCACAACTGCGAAGCGCAACTGGCCCAGGCGCTGCAGCAGTGTTTGGACGATGGGCAGTTACCCGACCTGGACGCACTGTGTTCGCGTTTCGAAGCGAAGCGCACGAACAGCATGCCGGAGGTGAACGTCCAGCTAGCACCGCTGAGCGACTACGAAGCCCTGCTTGACGATATGGCAACGGAGGTGACGGCATGAGCCTCGACATCGACGCCACCCGCCTGTCGCTGCTGCTCAACGATTTGCGGCTGCCCGCCATCAAGCAGATCTGGTCCAGCTTTGCCGAGCGCTCCGACACGGAAGGCTGGCCGGCAGCGCGCCTGCTGATGACGCTGGCCGAACACGAGATCGCCGAGCGCGATCGACGCCGAGTCGAACGTCACCTCAGGGACGCAAAGCTGCTGCCGGGCAAGACACTGGAGAACTTCGATTTTGACGCGGTGCCAATGGTGTCGCGCGCGCACGTCTCGGCGCTTTGCGCGGGCGACGGCTGGTTGCGTAACGGCACCAACCTGATTCTTCTAGGGCCTAGCGGAGGGGGCAAATCGCACTTGTCGTCGGCGATCGGACTGAGCCTGCTGGAGAAGGGCTGGAAGGTCTTCTTCGCTCGCACTACCGACCTCGTGCAACGGTTGCAGGTCGCGCGCCGCGAGCTCGCGCTGGAGTCCGCCATCAACCGGCTGGATCGCTTCGACCTGGTCATCCTGGACGATTTCGCATATGTCAGCAAGGATCAGGCAGAGACGTCGGTGCTGTTCGAGCTCATCAGCGCCAGGTATGAGCACCGTTCCCTTTGCATAACGGCCAACCAGCCGTTCGGCGAATGGGACAAGGTTTTCCCCGACCGGGCCATGACGGTGGCCGCCGTCGACCGGCTGGTCCACCACTCGACCATCTTTGAGCTGAACGTCGAAAGCTACCGTCGCCGTATGCCCTGCAGCGCAAGCAGCAGGGACCGGGACGCCCGGCCAGTAGAGCGACACCAAAGAACGTTGGCGTGCCACCGATACAGGAGGATCAGCACGGCATCGACCTCACCGAATGACCGAATGACCCGCTGTTCTCATCCTGATTGACGCGCGGCTCGCAGGCAAAGCGAGCCGGCGTCAATCAACCCAGGAATCACCTTCCCCGCCACCACGTTCTTATCCTGATTGTCGCGCAGCCAGACTAACTGCGGCATCATCATTACACAGCAATCCTCATCGACTGACCGCTTCAGCTTGATTGTCGCGCGACACCCGCTCGCCCGCGTCAATCAATGCCGCGCGTCAATCAATAAACGCTTGCCAGTGTCAATCAACATCGGCATCATCATTTCTGCCGCGACATTCTCAACTTGATTGTCGCGCGTCTCTCATCCGGATTGTCGCGCCACAATGTTTGGGCCAGGACCAGGCAACGGTGGGAGAACCCTCGTCGAACACTAGGAGGCAACTGGAAACAGCATAACCCT
>NZ_FCNW02000129.1 GCF_001544475.1 Caballeronia humi
CGCCTGCATCCTGACGGGTAACAAATTACATGAGGCAACGACCCTCGCGTGGTAGCAAAAAACCTGAGTCAATGCGGAGCAGCGCGTCAATCAGGATGAGAGTAATGGTGTTGCGGCAGCGGTGGAGGGCGTAGCCCGGAACCGTTGCCGCAACGCTGCGCCGAGGAGTCCGCCCCGCTGCCGGGGTGCCTTATCGGTGGTCGCGGTAAATCGGGTATGAACAGCTCTTCCATGTAGCGAAGGGAGGCTGAGTTGCCCGGCCGACACATCAACGACCATCAGATGAGGCTCTACATGAAGTACAGACTCAAGGAAGGACCAGCTCAAGCGGCTGCGCGCGCCGGGTTCAGCGCCGCCACGGGTTATCGCATCGATCAGGACCGGCGACTGCCATCGCAGAAGAAGGCACCACGTGCGCGTCGCCGTCCCGATCCCCTGGCGGCAATCTTTGACACCGAGATCGTGCCGCTGCTCCAGTCCGCTCCCGGCATCCGGCCTATAGCCGTACTGGACGAGATGCTTCGGCGCCATCCCGACCTCCCGGGCAACGTGCGCCGCACACTGGAGCGTCGTATCCGCGACTGGCGCGCACTCCATGGCGAGGAGCATGACGTTATGTTCCGTCAGGTACACGAACCCGGTCGCCTCGGGTTGTCCGACTTCACCGAGATGGACAGCCTGGGCGTCACCGTGGCGGGTGCCGCGCTTGACCACCGCCTTTATCACTTCCGGCTGGCCTGCTCAGGCTTTGAGCACGCTCACGTCATTCTCGGCGGCGAGAGCTATGTCGCGCTGGCTGAAGGGCTGCAGAAATGGTATGGACGCCGCTCACCACGCGGATAGCCTGCGGTAGCTGGAATCAGCAGAGACAAGGAAGGTGGCCCCGCACAGACCGGCGGGCGCGCAAAAAGAGGTTGGAGGATCATCCACATGTTCCTACGCAAACCGAGAGGGTCGATCATGAAACTTACGCCAGTTGGTATCGACATCGCGAAAAACGTCTTTCAGGTACACCACGTCGACGAAGAGACCGGAGAAATCGTCAACAAGCCGATCAAACGGGCGAAGTTTCTCGCCTACTTTGCGAATCGCGCGCCATGCCTGATCGGCATGGAGGCGTCTGGCGGTTCGCAGCACTGGGCGAGGCTGCTCACCGCGATGGGGCATCAGGTCAAGCTGATGTCAGGGCAATACGTGAAGGCCTTCAATATACGCAACAAGAAGGATCCCGCCGACGCCCGTGCGATCTGGCTCGCAGTACAGCAACCGGGCAAGCCGGTCGCGGTCAAGACCGAGATGCAGCAAGCGATGCTGGCGCTGCACCGAATGCGTGAGCAGCTGGTCAAATTCCGCACGATGCAGATCAACGCACTACGCGGGCTGCTCACCGAATACGGCCAAGTCATGGGCAAGGGGCGGCTCTCCCTGGACAGGGCAATACCGGACGTGCTGGCCCGGGTCGCCGATCGCCTGCCGGCCGCGCTGATCGACACGCTGCGTGAGCAGTGGAACGGATTAAGCGCGCTGGACGGGCAGATCGCCGCGATCGAGCGACGGATGCGCGAATGGAAAAAGGAAGACAGAGACGTCAGGGCAATTGCCGAGATTCCCGGCGTAGGCTTGCTGACCTCGACGGCCGCCGTCGCGACAATCGGCGACCCGAAAACCTTCCGTTCCGGGCGGGAGTTCGCTGCCTGCATCGGATTGGTGCCAAAGCAGGTGGGATCCGGCGGGAAACTTATGTTGCTAGGCATTAGCAAGCGGGGCGATACCTATCTCCGCATGCTCCTGATTCACGGCGCCCGCAGTGTTGTCAGCAGTCCAAAACAGCATGATCCATGGATCGAGCAGATGAAAAAGCGGCGACCACTGAATGTCGTGATCGTCGCACTCGCGAACAAGATGGCCCGTATCATCTGGGCCATCCTGGCACACGGGCGCCCTTATCAGGACGGGTACGTGAGCGCCAGGCCGGTATAAAGGAGCACGAGCAAATTCCGGATGTAGGTCAAGTCAACTTTGTAGTCGGAGGATGGAACGTCAAAAGGTTGCGCAGGTACTTCAGAGTGATGGCAAAACAGGTCGGACCGGGACTCGCTAAACCTGGAGATGGCGAAGAGCCTTGAGCTCGATGCAGAAATGAGGCGCGAGTCAGCTGAATCCATAGAGGCCCGCAGCGACAATACCCGCTGCAACAAGGCCGGATATAAACCCGCAGCCGTTCCTGTCACGTCAGACCCCTCGAAGTCCTTTGCAAACGGGCGGCGTCCATATAAACGCCATCTGGGCACTCGGGGGCGCGCCGCGCGAGCATCGCAGCGACAGCCTGTCGGCGGCGTTCCGCAATCTCGATGCCGACGCGCGCAAGGATCTGACCACGCGTTACGATGCACTGTGCGCCCACTACGGCATGCAGCCCACACGCAACAACCGTGGCGTTGCCCACGAGAACGGCTCCATCGAGAGCCCTCATGGCCACCTCAAGAGCGCAGTGCGTGATGCGTTGCTTCTGCGCGGCAGTCGCGACTTCGACAATCTCGGTTCCTATCGCTGCTTCATCGACGAGATCGTCGGTCGAATCAACGCGCGTAATGGCAAACGCATTGAGCTCGAGCGGGCACTGCTTCAGCCGCTTCCGGTCCAGCGTACGTGCGACTACGAGGAAACGCGCGTGTACGTCACGACCACCTGCGGCTTTGTCCTGCGCAAGGTGTTCTATACCGTCCCGTCACGGTTGATCGGCCATCACCTGCGCGTACGGCTGTACGACGACCGGCTGGAACTGTTTCTGGGCGGCACGGCCCTGATGACACTGCAGCGCGGCCGCGCGGGCCCCAATGGCAAGCACGGCCACGTCATCAACTACCGGCACGTCATCCACGCGCTGCGCCGCAAGCCCATGGCGCTGCTCAATCTGGTCTACCGCGATCAGATCTTTCCGCGCGAGGCGTATCGACTGACCTTCGATCGACTGCTTGAGCAGCTACCGCAGCGCCAGGCATGCAGGACCATGGTTGAACTGCTCAGCCTGGCCCACGAGCACAACTGCGAAGCGCAACTGGCCCAGGCGCTGCAGCAGTGTTTGGACGATGGGCAGTTACCCGACCTGGACGCACTGTGTTCGCGTTTCGAAGCGAAGCGCACGAACAGCATGCCGGAGGTGAACGTCCAGCTAGCACCGCTGAGCGACTACGAAGCCCTGCTTGACGATATGGCAACGGAGGTGACGGCATGAGCCTCGACATCGACGCCACCCGCCTGTCGCTGCTGCTCAACGATTTGCGGCTGCCCGCCATCAAGCAGATCTGGTCCAGCTTTGCCGAGCGCTCCGACACGGAAGGCTGGCCGGCAGCGCGCCTGCTGATGACGCTGGCCGAACACGAGATCGCCGAGCGCGATCGACGCCGAGTCGAACGTCACCTCAGGGACGCAAAGCTGCTGCCGGGCAAGACACTGGAGAACTTCGATTTTGACGCGGTGCCAATGGTGTCGCGCGCGCACGTCTCGGCGCTTTGCGCGGGCGACGGCTGGTTGCGTAACGGCACCAACCTGATTCTTCTAGGGCCTAGCGGAGGGGGCAAATCGCACTTGTCGTCGGCGATCGGACTGAGCCTGCTGGAGAAGGGCTGGAAGGTCTTCTTCGCTCGCACTACCGACCTCGTGCAACGGTTGCAGGTCGCGCGCCGCGAGCTCGCGCTGGAGTCCGCCATCAACCGGCTGGATCGCTTCGACCTGGTCATCCTGGACGACTTCGCATATGTCAGCAAGGATCAGGCAGAGACGTCGGTGCTGTTCGAGCTCATCAGCGCCAGGTATGAGCACCGTTCCCTTTGCATAACGGCCAACCAGCCGTTCGGCGAATGGGACAAGGTTTTCCCCGACCGGGCCATGACGGTGGCCGCCGTCGACCGGCTGGTCCACCACTCGACCATCTTTGAGCTGAACGTCGAAAGCTTCCGTCGCCGTACTGCCCTGCAGCGCAAGCAGCAGGGACCGGGACGCCCGGCCAGTAGAGCGACACCAAAGAACGTTGGCGTGCCACCGATACAGGAGGATCAGCACGGCATCGACCTCACCGAATGACCGAATGACCGAATGACCCGCTGTTCTCATCCTGATTGACGCGCGGCTCGCAGGCAAAGCGAGCCGGCGTCAATCAACCCAGGAATCACCTTCCACGCCACCACGCTCTCATCCTGATTGTCGCGCAGCCAGACCAACTGCGGCATCATCATTACACAGCAATCCTCATCGACTGACCGCTTCAGCTTGATTGTCGCGCGACACCCGCCGCATTGACTCAGGTTTTTTGCTACCACGCGAGGGTCGTTGCCTCATGTAATTTGTTACCCGTCAGGATGCAGGCG
>NZ_FCNW02000130.1 GCF_001544475.1 Caballeronia humi
ACCGGGCCGCCGTTCGCGCCGTACATCGTCGCGGTCATGCGCTCGGCGTTCGTCACCCAGCCGCCGCCCATCGACTTGTAGAGCGTCACCATCGAGTTGAACACCGTGCCCTGCGTCTGCGTGTAGTTCAGCTGCGAGTTGAAGAGGCTGCGCTCGGCGTCGAGCACTTCGATGTAACTCGTGTAGCCGCCTTCATACCTCAGCCGCGCGAGCCGCGCGTAGGTCCGCAGCGCATCGACCTCGCGGCCCTGCACGACGAGCACCTCGCGCGATTTCTGCAGCCCGATCAGCGAATCGTCGACTTCCTGGAACGCGACCTGAATCGCCTTTTGATAGGAAAAGAGCGCCTGTTGCTGCTGCGCCTCGGCCTGCTTCACCTGACCGGCGATGTTGCCCGCCGTGAAAATCGGCATCGTCACCGAGCCTGCGTACGACCACACGCGCGCCGGCCCCGTGAAGAGGTTCGAGAACTGACTGCTCGCGGTGCCGAAGAGGCCCGTCAGTGAAATCGACGGGAAGTAGAGCGCCCGCGCCGCGCCGATCAGCGCGTTGGCCGCGATCAGGTTCTGCTCGGCCTGCCGCAGGTCGGGACGGCGCGTGAGCAGTTCCGACGGCAGGCCCGCCGGCACGGCGGGCAGCGCGAGGTCGTCGATTTCGCGGTCTCGCGTGATCGACTGCGGGTTGCGGCCGAGCAGGATCGACAGCGAATTTTCCTGCTGCGCGATCTGCTGTTCGATCTGGGGGATCGTTGCCAGCGACGATTCGTATTCGGACTGGCTCTGCGACAGCTCCATTTGCGAGACCTGGCCGTACTTGAAGCGCAGGCTGAACACTTTCACCGAATCGGCGCGGCTCGCTGTCGTGGCCTTCGCGATCTCCAGTTGCCGGTCGAGCGACACCAGATTGATATACGACGTCGCCACCGATGCCACCAGCGTCAGAATCGTCGCGCGACGCCCCTCTTCGCTTGCAAGCAGGTTCGCGCGCGCGGACTCGGTCTGACGCCGCAGCTTGCCGAAGACATCGATTTCCCAGGACGCGGAGAGCGTCGCCGAGAACTGATTGAACACCGGCCCGACGCCCTGCGGCAACGCGGTCGAGCCGAGCGGCAGGCGCTGACGCTCGGCATCGAAACCGGCGGCGGCCTGCGGGAAAAGTTGCGAACGCGTCGTCTGGAACTGACCGAGAAACTGTTCGACGCGCGCAGCAGCGATCTTGACGTCCTTGTTCTCCGCGAGCGCGATGCCGATCAGCTCGTTGAGCGCGGGGTCCTGGAACTGCTCCCACCAAGCCGTATCGACGATGTCCTTCGCATCGGGACCTGCGAAGCGGAAGGCGGCCGGCGTGTCGACCGCCGGGCGTTCGTAGTTCGGCCCGAGCAGGCATCCGCTCAAGGCGAGCAGCGCAGCGAGCGAACCGGTGGAGACGAGAGCGGAGGCGCGCATGTCAGTCGTCCTCGCGTCGTGCGGATGGCGTGACCGTCGGGCCGCCTGAAGCGGTGCCCGGCGGCTTCGCGTCATGCGCAGTGCCAGCGGGAGCCGCCCCGGCACCTGGCGTCTTCTTGCCGCCCTTCTTCTCCGACATCGTTTCGAGCACGTAATAGAACATCGGGATGAAGAACACGGCGATGACCGTTGCGCCGAGCATCCCGCCGATCACGCCCGTGCCGATCGAATGGCGGCTGTTCGCCGACGCGCCCGTCGCGATCGCGAGCGGCACGCAGCCGAGGATGAACGCGAGCGACGTCATCACGATCGGACGCAGCCGTTCGCTTGCCGCGGTGACGGCGGCGTCGTAGACCGTCTCGCCCGACTCGCGGTTCAGCACCGCGAACTCGAAGATCAGGATGGCGTTCTTCGCGGCGAGCGCGACCAGCATCGTCAGGCCGATCTGGAAGTAGACGTCGTTTTCCAGCCCGCGCAGCAGCACCGCGAGCAGCGCGCCGAAGAGCGCGAACGGCACCGCGAGCAGCACGCCGATCGGCAGGCTCCACTTCTCGTACTGCGCGGCGAGGATCAGGAACACCATGATCAGGCCGAAGATGAACACGAGGCTCGACGTGCCGCTCGCCGTCTTGGCCTCGTAGGCCTCGCCGCTCCAGCCGAGGCCGTAGTCGGCCGGCATCACCTCGTCGGCGGTTTCTTCCAGCGCGGACAGCACCTGCCCCGAGCTGTACCCCGGCGCCGCGTTGGCCGTGATCTTGACCGCCGGAAAATTGTTGAAGCGCGTGACGAGATCCGGCCCCGTCACGTACTTGGTGGTCACGACGGACTTGAGCGGCACCATGTCGCCGGACTTGCCCCGCACGAAAATCTGCTCGAGATCCTGCGGCTTCATCCGGTACGTCGGTTCTGCCTGGAGGATCACCTGCCACAGCCGGCTCGAGCGGTTGAACTGCGAGACGTAGAGCGAACCGAACATCGTCTGCATCGCGCTGTACACCTCCTCGATCGGGATACCGAGCGTCTCCGCCTTGTCGCGATCCACGTTCACCAACAGTTGCTGCGACGACGCGTTGAAGGTCGAGGTGACGCGCGCCAGTTCGGGCCGCTGCTGGGTTTTCGCGAGGAACTGGTTCACGACGCCGGCGAGTTGGGGGATCGTGGCGTCGCCCTTGCTCTGAATCCACATTTCCGTGCCGCCGGTCGTGCCGAGTCCGGGAATCGACGGTGGATTGACCGGCAGGATGATCCCCTCCTTCACCTTCGAGAGTTCCGCGTAGGCGCCGAGCAGCACGGCGCGCGCGTTCTGGGTCCGGATATTCTTGGACTCATAGCGCTCGTCGAAACTCTTGAAGCCGATGAAGAACGCGCTCGCGTTGTTCTTGTTCTGGCTGTCGAGCAGGCTGAAGCCATCGACGACGGTGACGCTGCTCACCGCCGGCTGCTTCATGAAATAGTCCGTGACGTGCTGCGAGACTTCGCCGGTGCGATCGAGGCTCGCCGCATCCGGCATGATGACCGCCCCGAGCAGATAGCCCTGATCCTCGGGCGGCAGGAACGCAGTCGGGACCGCTTTCATCATGACGACCGAGAGCCCGATCATCCCCGCGAACAGCAGCAGCGCCACCAGGAAACGCTTGATGACGAGCTTGACCATGCGCGTGTAGCCGTGCGTCATCCGCTCGAAGGCGTTGTCGAACCATCGGAAGAAGCCTTTCTTTTCGTGGTGCCCGGGCTTGAGCAGCAACGACGCGAGCGCGGGCGAAAGCGTCAGCGCGACGAGGCCCGAGATCACCACCGAGATCGCGATGGTGATGGCGAACTGCTTGTAGAGCTGTCCCGTGATGCCGCTCAGGAACGCCACCGGCACGAACACCGCGCAGAGCACGAGCACGATCGCGACCACCGGGCCCGCGACTTCGTCCATCGCGCGCTTGGCCGCGTCCTTCGGATTGAGCTTGTGCACGTTCATGTTCCGCTCGACGTTCTCGATCACGACGATCGCGTCGTCCACCACGATGCCGATCGCGAGCACCATGCCGAAGAGGGTCAACATGTTGATCGAGAAACCGAGCGCCATCATGCCCATGAACGTGCCGACGATCGATACCGGCACCGCGAGCACCGGAATCAGCGTGGCGCGCAGGCTCTGCAGGAACACGAACACGACGATCACGACCAGCACGACCGCTTCGAAGAACGTATGCACGACATCCGAGATCGACGCCCGGGTGAACTCGGTCGTGTCCATCGCGATGCTGTAGTCGAGGCCCTCGGGGAACGACTTCTTCAACTCCTCGAGCGACTTGCGCACTTGCTTCGAGACGTCGAGCGCGTTGGCGCCCGGCTGCTGGTAGACGGCGAGCACCGTCGCGGGCTTGCCCTGGAACTTGCTGCGGATCGAATAATCCTTGCGGCCGAGTTCCGCGCGGCCGATGTCCTTCAGCCGCACGATCGCCGCGCCGCCGCTCGACGCACGGATGATGATGTTGTCGAACTCTGTGGGGTCGGCGAGTCGGCCGGTCGTCGTGACCGCGAACGACTGCTCGACCGGCGCGCCCGTCGGCGATTGCCCGATGCTGCCGACCGCGAATTGCTGGTTCTGGTTCGAGACGGCCTTCTGCACGTCGGACGCGGTCACGCCGAGTTGCGCCATGCGGTCGGGCTTGAGCCAGATGCGCATCGCGTAGTCGGGGTTGCCGAAGATGCTCGACTGATTGGCGCCGGGGATGCGTTTCAACGCATCGAGCACGTAGATGTTCGTGTAGTTGGCGATGTAGGTCGAGTCGTAGCGATCG
>NZ_FCNW02000131.1 GCF_001544475.1 Caballeronia humi
TGTTCGTCGTGTCGGGCGGACTGGTGCTGGGCGCGCTGCTCGTCGCGGCCGTGCTGCGCGCGAGCCGTCATGGCAACAAGAGCGCCGCGCAGGTCCGCGCGGACGTGCGCTAGTCGCGGCATGTGCATCGGAGCGAAAGAGGCGCCTCACTCGCGCGCTTGCCGCTCCAAATGGAACAAGAAAACGGTCGTGCTCACGCTCACAATAACCCGTCGAGAGGCGGAACGGTCGGTATCGTGGCAGCGTAGATAAGGTAACGGGAGCGAATTCAACGATGCCCCCCGTTGGGGGGACCTTGAGCTTCAAAATCACTGTGTTCCTGTTAGTAGGTCACAGAATTCCCACTACCAGTGAAACTGTGCTGGACAGGAGCGTCATTTGCATAGTCGCCAACGGCCTGAATGATGTTTACGATCTGCTGCGGCAACCTGCCACCGCTGACGGCGATCATTGCAGTACGATCCATCTCGACGGCTACGGGGAGGTCTTTGATTACCAGCGCGTTCATTTCGATTCTCCAAGGGTAAATTAGTCAATCAGTTAGGAATGGCAGAGCATGTTTTGAGGGTGTCGTCACTCCTCGATAAGAATTAATGCAAAGTGCGTGCCAAACGGTGGCACCTCGATAAGCGGTCACGCAACTGGTTGAAAATATTGGATTTTCAATGGCGACCTTGCGAAGTGGTAGACAGAGGTGCGCGCTGCGACCGGTGGGTCGGATCCAACTCTCCGTCTGGCACTGTGGGATAGATCGCGACACATGTGGTCTGCCTACGTATCCCGCGTTTGTAAGATGTCCTCAAGGCTTAGGATCCGATTGAAGCCTGACGACAATGAGTCTGTCGCGGACAGTATCGCTTTCCTGCTGGACTGATATGGCCACCATGCAACTGTGGCCTACGATGGCGAAACTGCGCTCAGTTTCCTCTGTACCGGCGCTTTTGGAATCCACCATCCCTGACGAGAACCTGCCCGACATAAAAGACAGTGCTGTCGCACGGTCGCTGATGGAAACGCCGATTTGCTCGCGGCTTCCTCGTTCAATGACGGGAGACGCTGTCAGGCAAGGAGACATTTTCCGGGCTCTTCGATTTCTAACTGCAAAAGCCGTTCTCGTGCGAGGCACTCGTGCAGGTCATTGAAGACGCTCACTGCAGCAGCGATGCGAATACTCGCCAAGCCGCCTCGACTAACTGTTGTCGACGGAAGCGCACACAAACCATAGTCGAGGTTCAACGGCAAGCCTCTTCCGGGTCACGGAGCAAAGCGAGCGGCAGCTTTCGGCATGAAAGCGACTTTTGAATGTCTGGCCGAGTGAGCGGGCGACCGGCTGAACATGGCCGAGAGCCGCGGTTCGCAATGTGGCCGGGACCCATCGGACGGCGACGGTCTATGATCGACCCGAATAGGACTGCCCGCGCGAAAGGCGTCCGTTCAGATAGGCTCCACTGGGCGCCGCGCTAACGAAATGCCCGCCGGATTCCCAGCGTGACAATAGGCCTCCACATGCTCGGTCGATCCAGGCCTTCGTGCGACGATACGCCGTTGCAATCGCCGCGTGCGATAGGATAAGCGCGACGAATCCGTACCAACACTCCCAAGCGCGACGGCACGGCAAGGAAGGTCGGCCTGGGCAGTAGGCGCGGACGCTTCTGCGGAAAACAGAGCCGTGTATTGGGCGACTTCGGATTTTGATCTACGACGTAGAAGTAAGAAAGCGAATGGTCCGGTCGTCGGCCCGGGTCACCAGCACCCGGGGGCACACTCGCCGGAGGGCCCTGTTGAAGTTGCTTGCGCGCTATCTTGGATCAGACCGTCATCGAAAGTCGATGAGACCCACCTCAAAACCTGTGCGCTTGAGCGCTCGTCGTCTGGTCCAGCGAGCACGGGGCCGCGCCGTCTCCATTAAACACATAAGGGATTGAAGATGCGATTGATCGAACCAGATGAACATGAACACTTTCTCGCGACCTTGCAGCGGATTGGTCTGGAAAGAGATGATTTCGATCTGCAGGAAACAGATACGACAGACCCCAGAACCGACGAGTGTTTAGGTCTACAGGGCTATGTCACGGTTGCCAGACGATCGATGCGGGTGGTGAGGGAATACGTGCTTGGCGACGAAAGCGATTGGCTGGAGCATTTCAGGAAGGATCTCGAGGCCGGCATTTTCGATCGATCGAAATGAGATCCCGCATGTCATCGGAGCGGTGAGAAATTACTGGCCCGGAAGGTTGGCAAGCAGCCGTACGTGCACTTCGACCTGAACGACTACACAATCTCGCATACGCACGTGCGGTCATGCGCACGGTGCGCGCCGATCCGCACCGGGTAAGCATTCTCGACGGTGCCGATCTGCTCGCCACCCATGTGCTCAGTCACGATCGCGGTGGCTTCGTGTTCCAGACGCTGCGCGCGAACGACCTGATCTGGCCGTATGTCGTGAACAATTATCTGAAGGGCGGCGCGCCGCAGGCGTTCGACCTGCTCTACTGGAATGCCGACGGCACCAACCTGCCCGGCCCAATGTACGCCTGGTATCTGCGCAACATGTATCTCGAGAACAACTT
The DNA here is from genome assembly GCF_001544475.1 of Caballeronia humi. Taxonomy (GTDB): domain Bacteria; phylum Pseudomonadota; class Gammaproteobacteria; order Burkholderiales; family Burkholderiaceae; genus Caballeronia; species Caballeronia humi. The sequence goes on from NZ_FCNW02000131.1 coordinate 2,571, forward strand.
GTGCAAGGCGGGGCGGCTCTCGATGTGCGGCACGCAGGTGGACTTGGGCAAGACCGATATTCCGAGCTACATCTTCGGCACGCAGGAAGATCACATCGTGCCATGGAAGGGCGCGTATCGGTCGACGCAGCTCGTCGGCGGCGATACGCAGCTCGTGCTCGGCGCGAGCGGGCATATCGCGGGCGTGATCAATCCGGCGTCGAAGAACAAGCGCAGCTACTGGACCGACGGCACGCTCCGCGACGATCCGGATCCGTGGCTCGAATCGGCCAAATCGCAGCCTGGAAGCTGGTGGACGCACTGGAACAACTGGCTGCAGGCGCATCCGGGCAAGCAGGTCGCGGCGCCGAAGAAGCTGGGCGACGCGAAGTACGAGCCAGTCGAACCGGCGCCGGGGCGCTATGTGTGGCCAAACATCCGCCGGAAGTCATGGGCGCCTGAGCGGCGTTGCGCGCTTCAAACCTAAACGACGGGACGTCTAAAAGTGAAACTCGTCACGCACTGAGACCGACGGCGAGCTAGTGCGCAAGTCTATGATCGTGGCTGTTGCCGGCTCTGCGCTCGTAGGTGAGCGCGAAGGCATCTTATCGCGTAGGGGCGAGACCGGCCGTGACGGTCTTCGGCGACGCGAAGAAGGTGGTGGAGGATATGATGAAGGCGGTGGCTTATCAATGCGCGATGAAAAGAGAGAAGATTCCTCCGATGCCCTCTGCGGCGCAGACGTCTGCGCCGCATGAGAAACTAATGATGCTCCCATTGGCACCGGCCAAAGCAAATGAGAATTCCCTCGACTATCACCTACGCTTGGATATGATCCGCATTGGACACGGCAATGAATACCATTTGGGAAGCCTGACACAAGCTATTCTCACGGCAATGATGTTCAGTCATACGAGTGGCGCTAACGTGCGGAAAGGGCTCTTTGCGGAGGCGAAGGCGGCCGTCGTGCGCTGTCGCCGGACAGGCCTTGAGACAGGTATCTGGGTAGTGGGCAGCGATGCATACGCGCTCTTTTGCAAGATTCTCACGCTGTTCGACCAACAAGTCGCTGTCGTTCCTCTCGTCGAATTTGCGAGCGCGCATGAGCGGTTAGTAAAAGTTTTGGAGCGAAGCCATGCGCGCAGGCAAAATCGGCACCGCTCGGGCGACCGCCGGTTTGCCGGTAAGAAAAGCCCTTGCAATGCACTCGATGTCAGAGATGATGGAGTAGTGCGTATGGTGGAGTGATTGTTGTCGACACAAAGGAGTGGAAATGACTGACCTAGTGATCGTATCGGCCGCACGGACAGCGGTCGGCAAATTCGGCGGGTCGCTCGCGAAGATTGCGGCGCCCGATCTGGGTGCAGCCGTGATTCGCGCCGTGCTGGAACGCGCGAACCTCAAACCGGAGCAGATCAGCGAAGTGATCCTCGGACAGGTGCTGACGGCCGGCTCCGGCCAGAACCCGGCGCGCCAGTCGGTCATCAAGGCGGGCCTGCCCGCATCGGTGCCCGGCATGACGATCAACAAGGTCTGCGGCTCGGGCCTGAAGGCCGTGATGCTGGCGGCGAACGCGATCATCGCGGGCGATGCCGACATCGTGATCGCCGGCGGCCAGGAAAACAT
>NZ_FCNW02000132.1 GCF_001544475.1 Caballeronia humi
CTCGCCTAATCTGAAGGAAGCCGTAATCGGAAGGAAGCCGTCGCGGCCGCCGGCGGTCCGTGCTTTTCTCAACTCCGCTTTCCATTATGGGCACATGGCATCCTCAGGCTTGGTCTCGTCCAAGGAGGTTCCCATGTCCACTCCGCTACTAGCTGATGAGCGGTTGATCGAGAAACTGCTGGCACATCTGCGGGCCGAGGGGTACTCCCTACGGATCCAGCGGTGGTATCCGGCTCGCGTGCGTCCGTTCCTCAATTACTGCCGCCGCAATGGACTGTCTATCGAAACCGTTGTCTCGGGACATGTGACACAGTTCTTGCGGGGGCAATATCGACGATCGCGGAAACGAAACAGCAATTTGCCACCGTTGCAGCAGTGGCGACATCGATACACTGGCGCCATCAATATGATGCTGCGTCTTGTGCGCGGTGCATGGCCGGTCCCGGACCCGCCTAGCAACGCAATCGAAGGTTTCCATCGCGATATAGTTATGGAGTACGACACATGGTTGCGTGAACTACGCGGACTGCACCCACTGACTCGAGCCAAGCGCGCAAAGCATGCGTTGCAATTCCTAACTTCACTTGGGCAGCGCGCAGACCCGCAGGGCCTGAAGTACTTGAGCGTTCACGAACTCGACGCGTACTTGAAGCAATGTTGTGTCGGACTGCGACGCGCATCCATCGAAGATCGAACCGTCTGCCTCCGTGATTTTCTTCGCCACTTGTGGCGCACCGGGCGAACTGCCACTGATCTCGCTGGCACTGTGATTGGGCCACGCATCTATGAGCACGAAGGCATCCCAGTCGCCCTGCGGACAGAAGACGTGACGCGAGTTCTGGAGGTGACTCGGAAGGACCTCTCTCCGGTGGGCCTGCGCGACTACGCCATCTTGTCCCTGTTGTCCACCTACGGCCTACGTGCTGCAGAAGTCGTCAATTTACGCCTGGAGGACATCGACTGGAGGCGGGACATGCTTCGGGTGCGCCATACAAAGACCGGGACCTCCTCCGAGCTGCCATTGCTACGCGAGCCGGGCGAAGCTGTGCTCCGATATGTGGAGAAGGCGCGACCGCCAAGCGTGTATCGAGAGGTATTCCTGCGCATCCAGGTGCCATACCGTCCATTCAAGAACGGATCGATCCTCAACTGCATCACGAATGCTCGTCTGCGAGCAGCCGGAGTCACTCCGCAAGGAAGGAAAGGCCCTCACGCCTTTCGCCACGCGCGCGCCGTTAGCTTGCTTCGATCTGGTGTGCCGCTCAAGATCATCGGTGACGTGTTGGGTCACACGTCCGCCGGGGCGACCGCAGGATATCTGAAGCTCGCGACCGAGGATCTGCGATCCATCGGACTAGATCTACCAGGAGGATTTTTGCCATGACTCATTTATCGTTCAACAATGCAGCCCTCATCGAGCGCTTTTTGCAGGCGCAAGGTTTTCGACATCCAGCTACGCACAAGAACTATGCAGGCATTCTGTGCAACTTCACCGGCTTTCTCGCAGACCATGGCGCGATTACATCACCGGACGTCGCGATCGTGACGCAATGGCTAAAGGAACACAGTCTCAAGTGGAAGGTGCACATCCTTTATCACCGGGCCTTCCTGATTGAGCGATACGTTCGGTGGCTGCATGAGCAGGGGATGATCGCGTCGAACCCATTTACAGAATTGCATCGACAGTACGGTCCCCGCACTACACCGATCGTGCGAGCCCTCGTGAGTGAAGATAGCGACGAGGCGCTCCACAACCAAAGCCAGCTTCCTCGCTTCGGAAGTTTCCTTGGCGTTGTGATGGCTCAGCATGTTTCACACATGCGCGTGCTCGGTTATCGCTATCGCACTGAAGAGCAGAGACTACTGCGCTTCGATCGGTTCCTGCAACGCCACCCTGAGCTGGCCGGGTTGACGCTCTCCGAACTCGTCGAGCATTGGAGTCAGGAAGAACCGTCACCGTACCACTTGTTCGAAGCTCGGAGAGCCGGCCGTACCGTGTCGAAAGCGATGCACCGGATCGACCCGCGGGTGCCGGTCTTGTCAATCGGCGACGGAGTAGCTCGTGCTGCCCGGCAGCAGCAACGATCTCCCTATCTCTACACGGACGATGAGATACAGCGCATCTTGCACGCGGCGCTGTTGTATCCTTCGCCGAAGGCACTGTGGCGTCCTGTCACCCTCTTCACAATGCTTGTGCTTGCATACTGTGCCGGGCTTCGGGGAGGCGAGGTCGCGCGTTTGATGCTTGGCGATGTCGACCTGCGTGAACAGACACTCGAGATCCGGGAGACGAAGTTTTTCAAAAACCGTCGCTTGCCTCTGGCTGCTGGAGTCATGGCCTCCATCAAGCACTATCTTGGTGTGCGAGAGCAAGCCGGCGCACCTACGAATCCTGAGAGCCCTTTGTTCTGGAGTCCACAGCGCAATTGCGGATACACCGTAGGCGGCGTACGGCTCATTCTTACCGACGTCCTGCGACGTGCGGACGTCAAACCTGCACGCGGCGCAGTTGGGCCGCGAGTTCATGATCTGCGACACACGATGGTTGGCCATCGGATGCGCGACTGGTACAAGTCGGGAATCAACCCGCAATCCAAGCTTCCCTATCTCGCAACATACCTCGGGCACAAAGACATCCGCTCAACACTGGTCTATCTGAACATCACACCAGAGTTGCTGCAGAACGCCAGTGAACGCTTCCGCAAGAATGGCGCAGCGGCGCTACAGACGAGGGAGATCCTGCCATGAAACAGAGTACCTTCGCCTCTTTGCTGCACGCATTTTTCCACGAATGGATGGGCAAGCAGAGGAATCTCTCCCATCACACGGTATGCTCATATCGCGACACGTGGAAGATGTTCCTTCAATTTACCGCCAGTCGTGGGCGACGGCAGATCGCGCAGCTGTCTCTAGCGGACCTGCAGGCCGGTGAGGTGCTTGCGTTCCTGGACTATTTGGAGAAGGACCGGAAGGTGTCCATCGGCACGCGCAACTGTCGACTTGCCGCTATTCACAGCTTCTTTGCCTTTGTCGCACATCGCGAGCCGCTTGCGATCGCGCAGTGCACAGAGATCGCACATATTCCGGTCAAGAAGATGTCGCGGCCCACCATGTGCTACATGGATGCCGAGGAAATTGCGGCGGTTCTTCGAGAGCCCGACCAATCGAGCCTGGAAGGGCAGAGAGATCACGCGTTGCTCGCGTTCCTTTACAACACGGGGGCACGGATCCAGGAGGCGCTGGATGTGTGTCCACGAGCCATTCGCTTTGAATCTCCTGCACAAGTAGAGCTGTTCGGTAAAGGACGAAAGTGTCGTATCTGCCCCTTGTGGCCGGAAACGGTGGCCATAATCAAGGCGCTGCTCAGGCGACAGCCGCGCAAGGGTAACGAGCCTATCTTCGTCAATCGATATGGCCAGCCGCTCGGTGCAGCCGGGGTTCGCTTTAAGCTCAAGCAGTACGTTCAGTCAGCTACGCAGCACGTGCCATCGCTCGCGACAAAGCGGATCACGCCGCACACGTGGCGTCACAGCGTCGGAGTTCAGCTAGTCGCTGCTGGTGTCGACGTGACGGTGATCCGTAGCTACCTCGGGCACGCTCGACTGGATACGACCAATCACTACGCCCGCGCAAATTTGGATACGAAGCGAGAGGCGCTCGAGCAGATCGACCCATCAACAAAGCCCGGTCGGCCGCCGCGATGGAAGCGGAATCCGGAGCTGCTGACCTGGCTCGAATCGCTGTGAAGAGTAGCGCCGATAATGAGAAGGTCATATGGTCTACCGACCCGGAGGTTCCCTGAGGTAGGCCACGTCCTTCTTATTACGAGGCGCTTCCCATTAGGCGAG
>NZ_FCNW02000133.1 GCF_001544475.1 Caballeronia humi
CTACAGAATACGTCTGTTTCGTCTTCAACCTGCACCTCTGAGTTCTTCAAATAACAAAAATTCAGAGGCGACATCTAGTGTGACGCCGGGGGACCTACGGGGATGAGCAACGTGAGCGCGGCGAAACCTTATAGCATTGCGAAGCGCACAGTATGGGAGGCATACCAGCAGGTCAAGGCCAACCGTGGGGCTGCAGGCATCGACGATGAAACTATTGCCGAGTTCGAGCAGAACCTGTTGAAGAATCTGTACAAGCTGTGGAACCGGATGTCGTCGGGATCATATCTCCCACCCCCGGTCAAGCAGGTGGAGATTCCCAAAGCATTGGGAGGCACGAGAAAGCTGGGTGTGCCGACGGTAATCTCATAATGCACCTCTCACAGTTGAGTGTAGGTATGTTGCCGCTGTAGATGCCCTGAAGTGCGCACCCAATCCTCTAGTTGCCGTTCCTTGGCGGCATCCAGCGTGACCCACCACGGGCCCCGCCCATCGAGCTTGCGGGCCTGGACTACCTGGCGCTCGATCCAGTAATACACGACGTGTGGACTGACTTGCAGCCGATGAGCGAGCTGCTGTACTGTGAGCTCGTCTGGCCGCTTGAAGCAGGTTACTTCAATTCGATACCGGTAGCGGATCCATTTGACCATTTCAAGCGTGAACGATTTGCCAGTAGAACTGCGTAAACCTTCCTGATTGAGGTGCGCCACGATTTGCCGGTCAGGCAGATGCTGCGATAGTTCACGCACCCGCTCGACGAACGCGGCGGGGTAAGCATCGCATCGGCAGCCGGCTTGGGCAAGTCCACGGTGATATCAGTACACGCGCTGCCCTGCCAGCGGATATGCAGCACCGCTTGTCTCGTGGCGGACCGTCTCTCGACCGTGATGTCCCGGATGAGCAGTCGCAACATGCGCTTGCGATCCTTCGCTGATGTGGTCGGCGCCCGCCAGAGGCGCGGCAGATTGCGCGCTAGCGCGAGGACTTGAGCTTTCTGTTCGGACGTGGCGACGAGTGCCTTCTGGTTCCGGAACCGGGCGGCTTCCGTCCTGATCGCCTCGAGGTGAAGCATCGCGTCATTCCAGCGCCGCTCGAGGGTACCCGCGACCAGACGGTTGGCCGGGTCGCATTCCTGGTAGCGACGTTCAGCGAGTGCGACCTCATACTCGGCGCGTTCGATGCGCATGTGCCACTGGCGCATGATGGCATGATCGCGTTGCTCGAGTTCGCTCAGGGCGGTCACGGCGAGCTCGAGTTCGGCTGGCTGCAGGGCGGTGAATACCGCCTCGCCAATTGCGTTGTCAAGTAGTTCGCTGCGCATGCTCATGCAATCGGTCGTCGCCAGCCCCTCGCGGCGGCGAGCACTGCATAAGTACAATGGATAAAGGCCGCCGTTACCTTGGTAGCGAACGGTCAACGCCCGACCACAGCAGCCGCATATCAGCAGTCCCTGAAGCAGCGCCAATCCTTCACGCGCCGCACCACTGAGCACGGTACCTTCGCCGTTGGTCCTGTTGTGCGCCAGGCGGTCCTGGTTGCGCTCAAATTCCTCCGGGGTGATATATCCATCATGATGGTCTGGCAGATGAACTCGCCACTCTGCCTTCGGAACCGGCTGCACGCGCTTATGGACCTCTCCCTGTGGTGTGATGCGCTGCCGATACTGGTATCGTCCAAAAACATAGATGCCGGCATAGGAAGGATTCCGTATCAAACCGAGAACACGTTCGTGACTCAGGCGCCCCCAGATGAGTCGACCCGCCCATGCACCTCCATAGGCGCGCTTGGGAAAGCGCAGGCCCTCTTCGGCAAAGCGCTTGACAACCGCGTATGCGCTGCCGGTCTCCTGGAACAGACGAAATGCCAGTTGCACGGCACCGCGTACCTCGTCATCGGGATCCAGGACGATGCGTCCTTGATCGTCGTAGCACAGGCCAACCGGGAGCGGAAACCGCAATTCACCCTTCTGCGCCTTGTTGAGCTTACCGCCCTGGAGGCGCCCGCGCAAAAAATGGAGTTCGGCCTGCGCCATCGTTCCTTTGAGACCGAGAAGCAGGCCGTCGTTGAAGTCGCCCGGGTCGTAGCAACCATCGGCGTCGATCACGAGAGTATGAGTAAGCGCACACAGTTCGAGCAGGCGATGCCAGTCCAGGTTCGAGCGCGCCAGGCGCGACACTTCCAGTGCAAACACTGCACCCACTTGCCCCATCGAGACATCCGCCACCAGCGTCTTGAAGTCCTCGCGGCCCGTCATCTGCGCCCCCGACTGACCGAGATCCCGGTCCAGCGTACGGATCGCCGTTTCCGTCCAACCCAATGCCAGCGCCTTGTCCTTCAACGCATACTGGCGCTCGGTGCTCTCCTGATGGTGTCGCACCTGGGCCAGTGTCGACTGCCGGATATAGATGTACGCCGGCTTGCTTTGATGTTGTGGGGTGATCTTGCTGTTCATCGAAAGCCTCCTCGGTCAGCTCCAGCGCGGGATCGGCGGTGAGCCAGGCCTCGAGCATGTTGGCGATGAGTACGCCGGCCGATTGCGGATCGATGAAATTGGCGAGCGACAGCGACGGCTGGCTCACCGGCGCCCCTCAGAGCGCCTCGCGGCGACGCAATAGTTCGCGGTTGATCTCGCAGATCTCCTCGATGATCTCGCGAACGCGGTGATAGTTCGCCAGGTGCTCGGCGACGTTGGTGTAATCGGCTTGCGGCACGTAGTCCATTTGCGGCCGGCGGCCGGGAAAGCTCACGGATAGGTAGTACTTGGGGCCATGGCCGGGGCCGTCTGCACACTTGCAGCCCGATTTGCCGCAGCGCTTGTAGCGCTCGATGAGAGAGCCGCGCAAGAGTGTCTCTAACGCCGGCATTTGCTTCAGCAATTGCGCGCGGCGTCTGCGCAAAGTGGACGACGGAATATCTTCCATTGGCGGACCACGTTGAAAACTGGTCTGATATTAGGACAAGGAGATGCATTGATCAAGCTCCTTTGTTCGACGACTTCCTGGATGGGGCAAGCTGGTCGATCAACGTGACCAGCTCCAACAACATGCCCAGATCGAAGCAGCACACGGGCGCGATGGCGTCGTCGTGGACAGTCGGTGTGCCCCAGTCGGTCCATTCGCGCGCAATGCTAAAGCTGCCGCGTTCTGTATCGCGCAGAAGCAATGTCTCGGTGCCTGCGACGCGGCGCTCCTTCAGAACGGGAAAGCGTTGGCCCCTGAGGGGATGGAACGGGTGACGAATCTCAGCCAATCCCAAATGCTCGTTGAGCACTTGTGCAGTTCGCGCTGACCGTCCCCACGGTCACGGACCGTGTCGCGCAGACCGTCGTCAAACTTATCATCGAGCCGAACCTCGACACGATCTTCCATCCGGACTCTTATGGGTATCGGCCCGGACGATCAGCGAAGCAGGCCGTCGCAATTACCCGTGAACGCTGCTGGCGATACGACTGGGTAGTGGAGTTTGATATCAAGGCGGCCTTCGATCAAATCGATCATGGGCTGCTGATGAAGGCGGTGCGCGCCCACATCAAGGAAAACTGGATTCTTCTGTACATCGAGCGGTGGCTGATCGCGCCGTTCGAGATGGAGGATGGCACGCGTGTACCACGGGAGCGCGGCACACCGCAGGGCGGGGTGGTCAGTCCCCTTTCGATTACCCACAATTTTTGGCGAGTTCAAAGCCGAGTTGAATATCGATGAGTCTTCGCAAACCTCGCCAGATC
>NZ_FCNW02000134.1 GCF_001544475.1 Caballeronia humi
GTCGAGCGACTCGAATCGCCGGCCGGCGAGCGCGGTGTTCTGCGTATGCTGGATCGCGTTCTCTACGGAACCCTTGCCATAGACCGTCAACTGCACGTGATTCACTCGGTAACATACAACTTGTCAGTGTCACCCACCCATTCCATCCTCTGCGCGGACAGGAGTTCGTGCTTCTGGAGCGTCGCAGCACTTGGGGCGAAGAGCGCGTGTACTTCCACGATGATGCAGGCAGGCTGAGACGTCTCCCTGCTTCGTGGACAAGCGTCGCGGCGCCCAATGCATTCGAAGTCCTCTCCGCTGGGCGATCCGCATTCCGGGTAGAAGATCTTTTGCATCTGGTTGGGCTCATCGCCCGACACCGGGAAGCCAGCGGTACAGCCGGCAGCAAATCGGGCAGACTCAAGACGTCAAAGAAATAATGCCGCTTGTGTAAACTTAAATAAGCCCATATCACTCTGGTGACGATGAAACTTGATGCTCAATCGGACTCGTTTTAATCGCTGCGCAACGCTTAACCCCTTTTTATTTGGTGTTGAAGATCACCAAGAAGATCAAAACTGAACTTGATATTTCCTGAGACGAGGCATAATTTATATTACATGAGCCGAGCGCGGAAACCCGACCCGAAACTGACTGCCCTCCAGGAGAGCGGCACCCTCAATCCGCATGCGCAGGAGGTTCGTGATGAGGCGTTCATTGCCGGTGACTTCTTCGATGCCCGAGACCTGGTGCAGGTACGCTACGAAATGCTTCGCCGCGTGCGTACGGAGGGGCAAACCATCGCGGAGGTGGCCGCACGATTTGGCATCTCGCGGCCGACGTTCTACAAGGTGCAGGCCGACTTTGATCGTGAGGGATTGGCGGGGCTTCTGCCGGATAAGCGTGGGCCTCGTGGTGCCCACAAGCTCACTGCGGAGGTGCTGCACTTCATCGAAGAGGCGCGCGCCGCAGAGGGCGGCCTGAGCACGAACGAGTTGCTCGACCGCATAGCAGCGAAGTTCGGTTTGAATGTGCATCGGCGCACCGTGGAGCGCGCGCTGCGTCGAGAGCCGAAAAAAAAACGCCAGTGATTTCCCGGCGCGCATAACGTCAGACCCGGATGCACTGGTCGAGGGCTACGAAGCCTTGCGCATCGATATGGTCGAGAAACGCGGATGCTGCCCGTCGGGGCGCGGACGCACGCTCCTGATGCGCAAGGGCATGGCGGCGTGGATAGCAGGCATGCGTGAGATCGCCCCATGCACACCGACTGCACGCGTCACAACTCACGATACAGGCCCGAGCGCGGGCATCCGGCAGGATCTGATCGATATCCTGACATCGATGGTGCTTGCGAACGCACTGGAGGAGACGGCATGACTGCCAGTACACCCGAAAAGATACAAGCCAGGCATCTCTCGAGAAACGCCTACCTGTATGTACGGCAGTCGACCCTGCGGCAGGTGTTCGAAAACACGGAGAGTACCCAGCGCCAGTATGCGCTGCGCGAGCGTGCCGTCTCCCTCGGGTGGAGAATTGACCAGGTGTTCGTGATTGATTCCGATCTCGGGCAATCCGGCGCGTGTGCAGTCGATCGCGAGGGCTTCCAGCGGCTGGTAACCGAGGTAAGCATGGGCAAGGCTGGAATCGTGATGGGCCTGGAGGTTTCGCGCCTGGCACGCAACTCGTCGGACTGGCACCGGCTGCTGGAAATCTGTGCGTTGACCGATACCCTTCTGCTCGACGGAGATGGCGTATATGATCCTGCGCACTTTAACGACCGCCTCGTTCTGGGCTTGAAGGGAACGATGAGCGAAGCGGAGTTGCATGTTCTGCGGTCAAGGTTACGTGGAGGCATTCTTAACAAGGCTCGACGTGGTGAGCTTGAAATACGTTTGCCCATCGGCTTTGTCTACGATGGCGAAGGGCGCGTAAGCCTGGATCCCGATCAGCGCATTCAGGAAAGTATCCGCGAGTTCTTCCTCACGTTTCGTCGCACCGCTTCGGCTATGGCTACTGTAAAGGCCTTTCGTCGAGCGGGGCTGAAGTTTCCGCGCCGGATCTATCGGGGCCCGCACAAAGGCGACGTCCAGTGGGACGAGCTCGATCACTCGCGTGCGCTTTGGATCCTTCACCATCCTCGCTACACCGGAGCATTCTGCTTTGGACGCACACGCACGCGCAAGCTTCCCGACGGCCATCAGGTATCGCAGACTTTACCCGTGGACGAATGGACCGCCCTCATTCGTGACGCGCACCAAGGTTACATCACGTGGGAACAGTTCGAGCAACACGTACAGATCCTCCATGACAATGCTCAGGCCCACGGTTGTGAGCGCGATCTCGGCGCCCCTCGCGAAGGGCCGGCGCTGCTGCAGGGACTGGCGATATGCGGGCGTTGCGGTGAGCGGATGACGATCCGTTACCATGTCCACGACACGCAGCGCGTGCCCGACTACATGTGCCAACGCCGCAGCATCAACGAAGGTGTAGGGCGACCATGCCAGCAAATCAACGGTGCTGAACTCGATCAGGCAATCGGCAGGCTTCTGGTGGAAACCGTTACACCCGTGACGCTTCAGGTCGCGCTCGCGGTGCAGAAGGAGCTCGAGGATCGATCAGGAGAGTTCGACCGGTTGCGACGGCAAGAGATCGAGCGGGCAAGTTATGAGGTCGATCTGGCCCGTCGTCGTTACATGCGTGTCGATCCCGATAACCGTCTCGTAGCCGATTCGCTGGAAGCCGAGTGGAACCTGGCACTACGAGCGCTTGCGGCTGCCCAGGAGCGCTATGAGAAACAATGCGAGACCAGAAGCGCCCAGCTCAATAAAAAGCAGCGCGAGAGCATCATGGCGCTAGCACAGGACTTTCCGCGCCTGTGGAACGATCCCCAGACTCCCGAGCGTGAGAAAAAGCGTATGGCCCGTTTGCTGATCGCCGACGTGACGCTGCTGAAGGACACCGAGATCATCGCACGGGTGCGCTTCAAGGGTGGCGCAACCCGTGAACTGCGTCTGTCTTTACCCAAACCGTCATGGCAGTTGAGACAGACCCCGACAGCGGTCGTTGCCGAGATCGATCGTCTGCTGGAAGGACACACTGACCACGAAACCGCGGAATTACTTAATGCGAGTGGTATGCGCTCTGGCGAGGGCTTGCCGTTCAGGAGACTGATGGTACGCCGGATCCGTATCGATTACGGGTTGAAAACGCAATATGAGCGCCTGCGGGCGCGCGGACTGTTGAGCGCCACGGAGATAGCAAAGTATCTCAAGGTATGCACGGCCACCATTGCCGACTGGCGACGGGCGGGGCTGCTCAAAGCATACCAATATAACGATAACGGCCAGTATCTCTACGAGCGCCCTGGTGTCGACGCTCCCAGGAGGTTCGCGCACAAGAACAAAGCTCGCCGCGAGGCGGCTGTAGACGTAACTACCCCCTGGCATGACTGATGAGGTGCAATATGCGACGAACTCCTTGCGATTCGGGTCGCGTACGCGAGCCGGGTCGGCAATGACGCCGTAGTGCTCGAGCATCGCGGCATAGAGCCGG
>NZ_FCNW02000135.1 GCF_001544475.1 Caballeronia humi
GACTCAACGCTTAACGGAGGCCGGACCACGACAAATCTTTAACTGCAAATCTGTCCGTTGGAGCGGGTCAATCTCAGATCGCCGCCTTTCACGTCCTTCAACTCATCCCACGATATCGGCATCGACACCGCCATGCCGGGGCGCGCGCGCACCGAAAACGCGGCCACCGTGCTGGCGCTTCGACCGTTGCGCAGATAGTCGATGAAGATCTTGCCCACTCGATTCTTTGGACCGAGCACCGCCGAAAAACGCTGGGGCACAACGCGGGTCATGTGCTGTGCGACCGCCTGTGAGAAGAGCTTGACCTCCTCCCATCCCTGCCGGCGAGTGAGCGGCACGACGATGTGAAATCCCTTGCCGCCGCTGGTCTTGGCGAATGAGCGCAGGCCCAGTTCATCCAATACAACCTTGACGAGCAATGCGGCTTCCAGCATTGCCGACCACGGCAACGACGGGTCGGGGTCCAGGTCAAAGATGACGCGATCGGGGTGCTCGAGGTCAGGCGCAGCCCCGTTCCATGAATGGATCTCGACGACGCTCATCTGAGCGAGCCCAACCAGCGCGTCGGCGGTGTTGGCGACCAGCAGCGGCTTGTGTCCCGGATACACGCTCACGGGCAACTCTTCGACGCCGGGAATGCGCGCACGCTCAGAATGCTTCTGAAAAAACAGTTCGCCCGCAATACCATCGGGCGCACGCACGAGCGCGAGCGGACGGGCATGCAGGCAGGGCAGTGCCCATTCCGAGATGGCGTCGTAGTACCGCACGATGTCGAGCTTGGTGCGGCCTGACGCTGGATCCATCACGCGCTGCGGGTTGCTGATTTTGATGTCACCCATTATGACCGTGCCACGCGGACCGGGTCGCTCCCGCGTCGAGCCGATGTTGCCGGCTCCGAGCTCATCCGCGACCTTTCCCTCGGTGACCGCCCGTGCGGGCTTATCTTCGCGCAACGCATGAAAGACGGGATGTCGGACTTCGCCGTTGGGCGTCCACTCGAGAAATGACACGTCAGCCACAATGTCGGGCGCGAGCCAGTGAAACTCGCGATCGCGCTCCGGTTCCGGGGCGTTGTAGAAGGCAGGGAAAGCCTGCTGCAAGGTGTGAGCGCGCCTGGCGAATGCCGCACTGCGCGCGGGCGATAGGTGGGGCGCAACGTGCCCGGCATATCTGAGGGTGCCGTCCTGCTCGTGGACGCCCAACCGCAAAGAGCGCACGCCTGACTTGGCGCCCCTAACCCGTGAGAAGCCGCCGATCACGAACTCTTGCCTGAGATTACATTTTAGTTTGATCCAGTCGTTCGAGCGTCCCGAGCGGTATGGCGCATCGGCGCGCTTGCCAATGATGCCTTCGAGCTTCATTTTGCAAGCGGAGGCGACGAGCGACGCCGGATCTTCGGCGAAATCGTCGGAATAGCGTAGGAGCGGGCTCTCGGCCTGTTCCATCAACTCATGAAGGAGCGTGCGGCGCGCCCGCAGCGGCTGCTCACGGAGGTCCGTGCCATTGAGCCACAAAAGGTCGAAGACGTACAGAACTATGTCGGCCGTACTTCGCCGGTCGAAGGCGTTTTGCAAGGCATTGAAGTCGGGCTTGCCATTCGCATCGAGTACGACCGCTTCTGAATCGACCCACGCGCTGTCGGCCGGCAACGCCTCGAGTGCCTTTCGGAATCGCGGCATGCGATCCGTCCAGTCGTGCCCGTTGCGCGTGATCAGTCTGACTTCGCCTCGTTCAAGGCGCGCGAGCATCCGATAGCCGTCGAACTTGATCTCGTAGGACCAGTCGCCTTCGGCCGGATGATGCTGAACGAGAGTGGCAAGCTCCGGCTCGATGAGCGCCGGCATGTCGCCGGGCGCCGTCTCGGACGCCCGTACGCGCGTTGCGCGAGATCCGGTCCAGCGCCCCATATCATTTGCCTGCATCCGGCGGCATGCCGTCGCCGTCGCTGTCGTCGTCGTCACTGTCGTTGCCCCTGCCGCTGTCGCGATGGCCGGTGTCGGGCATGCCTGTCCGATGGCATCGCGACTGATGGGTTGGCCGGGAATGTTGCCCGGAAACAGCCACTCGCGCGGGTGGGCGTCGTGCCAGTACGTTCGCAGGATCTCGAGCAGCCGCGGCGAGAGCATCACGTACCTGTTCCTTGCGATTCTTGCCCTGGTTCACACGGATGACCTTGCGCTTGCTGTCGATGTCGGTGACCTTCAGGTGGACGACTTCTGACACCCGCAGGCCCGCTGCGTAGGCAACCATCAGAATGGCCCGGTGCTTTAGGCTGGCAATGGAGTCGAAGAAGGTGGTGATCTCCTCGAGACTCAGGACGACCGGTAGTCTGAACGGCTTCTTCGGCAGCGGGAAAATTCTCGTCGCTCCAGTCACGTTCGAGCGTCACCCGGTAGAGGAAACGCAGTGCGCCGATCGTTGCGCCGAGACTGGCGGGCGCCAGCTTGCGTTCTTCGCGGAGGTAGACGAGCTAGGCGCGGATCTCCTCGGGACCTAGCAGTTCGGGCGAGCGGCGGAAGTGTCGGGCGAAACAGGATACCTGAATCAGATAGGACGTCTGGGTATTATCCGCAAGGTTGCGGATCTGCATGTCATGCAGCATGCGTTGGCGCAGTGGCGTCATGGCGAGCCTCCTCGAAGCAGTGGGTGGAATGCCCAACCGGGCGTCCACATACTGCTTTTGGCGACACCACTTACCATTTCGCCGGGGTCCGGCGACAGACAACCCCCTTCATGAATCGTCAGCCAAAGACCTGTGTCGACCTCCCATTACCGCGTCAGCGGTTTTGTTACGCTTGTGTCCAGCGTTATCGCCGGTGCCTTGTGGAACCACCCGGTTGCAGACGCCACGTTCTACGCGGGTGCAGGTTTCGGTATCCTGACAATCGCGTTGTGTTTGTGCGGACCCCAGAGACGGCTGCGGTTGGCTGAGTCAGCGCGTTTTCAGGCGATGCGAAAGTTGCGTCCTCCGTTCGTTTTCGGCGTTCGCAGAGGCTTGCCGAAGTCAGGGCCAAGAACCGGAATCATTAGGTACGCGTCGTAGTCAGCCGTTGTGCAATAAACAAATCAACGGTGTGCATCAGCAGGTCTATCGGAGCCGGCTTGCGAAGGAAAGCAGCCCAGCAGCGTGGTTCATCCGGTGGTTCCGGCAATGCGGACAACATGACGACCGGTATCCCGGCGAGCGTTAGTTGGTATTTGAGACGACGGCGGCATAGCTCTGCGCCGTCCATTTCAGATATCTGCCAGTAAGTGATAACGAGTTGTGGAATATGACGGGTGGCCTTCCGCAATGCGTCGTATCCATTCTCGGGAAGCACTACGTGATAGCCCCTGCTTTCTAGCAGGCCGTTGAAATATCCGTCGTTGATGCACTCAGATGCATTACGACGGATGCTGGTTTCGAATTTTTGAAA
>NZ_FCNW02000136.1 GCF_001544475.1 Caballeronia humi
CTCAGACAGCCCGCCGCACCATCAATTCCTTGATCTTGCCGATCGCCTTCGTGGGATTGAGCCCCTTCGGGCATACGTCCACGCAGTTCATGATCGTATGGCAACGGAACAGACGATACGGATCTTCCAGGTTGTCGAGGCGTTCACCAGTCGCTTCATCGCGGCTATCCGCAATGAACCGATAGGCTTGCAACAAACCCGCCGGACCAACAAACTTGTCGGGGTTCCACCAGAAGCTCGGGCACGAGGTCGAGCAGCTCGCGCACAGAATGCACTCGTAAAGACCGTCCAGCTCGTCGCGTTCTTCCGGCGACTGCAGACGCTCCTTCTCCGGCGGCGGCGTGTCGTTGATCAGGTACGGCTTGATCGAATGATACTGATTAAAAAATTGCGTGAAGTCGCAAATCAAATCGCGCACCACCGGCAGCCCCGGCAGCGGACGCAGCACGATCTTCTGCGGCAGGTCGTTCATGTTCTGCAGACACGCGAGCCCGTTCTTGCCGTTGATGTTCATCGCGTCCGATCCGCACACGCCCTCGCGGCACGAGCGGCGGAACGACAGCGTCTCATCGACCGATTTCAGCTTCAGCAACGCATCGAGCAACATGCGTTCGTGCGAGTCGATTTCGATCTCGTAGCTCTGCATGCGCGGTGCCGCGTCCTTGTCCGGATCGTAGCGGTAAATTTCAAATGTTCTCTTTGCCATGTCGATTCCCTTGACCCTTAGAAGGTACGCGCTTTCGGCGGCACCGATTCGACCGTCAGCGGCTGCATCTTCACCGGCTTGTAGTCGAGGCGGTCCCCCTCGCTGAACCACAGCGTGTGGCGCATCCAGTTCTCGTCGTCGCGCACCTCGAAGTCGCTGTGCGCGTGCGCACCGCGGCTTTCCTTGCGCGCTTCGGCCGACACCATCGTCGCGCGCGCCACTTCGATCAGGTTCGCCAGTTCCAGCGCTTCCACCTTCGCGGTGTTGAACACCTTCGACTTGTCTTTCAGATGCACGTGCTTCACGCGCTCGGCCAACTCGGCCACCTTGCCCACGCCCTCTTCCAGCAGCTTCGACGTGCGGAACACGCCCGCATGCGCCTGCATCGCCGAGCGGATGTCGCCCGCGATCGATTGCGTGTATTCGCCCGAGGTCGAGTTTTCCAGCACCGAGAGACGTTCGAGCGCGAAGTCGGCGGCGTCCGCCGGCAGCGGCTTGTGCTCCTTCGTCTCCTGCGCGTGCTTGATGATGTGATTGCCCGCCGCGCGGCCGAACACCACGAGGTCCAGCAGCGAGTTCGTGCCGAGCCGGTTCGCCCCGTGCACTGAAACGCACGAGCATTCGCCCACTGCATAAAAACCGTTGACCGGATCGTCGTAGCCTTTGGCCGTGCCCACCACCTGACCGTGGATATTCGTCGGAATGCCGCCCATCTGATAGTGGATGGTCGGCACGACGGGAATCGGCTCTTTAATGCAATCGACGTTCGCGAACTTCAGCGCAATCTCGCGGATCGACGGCAGACGCTTCATGATCGTCTCGGCGCCGATGTGCGACAGGTCCAGCAAGACGTGGTCCTTGTTCGGACCCACGCCGCGCCCTTCCTTGATCTCCTGGTCCATCGAACGCGAGACGAAGTCGCGCGGTGCCAGGTCTTTCAGCGTCGGTGCGTAGCGTTCCATGAAGCGCTCGCCGTCCGAATTGCGCAGAATGCCGCCTTCACCGCGCACGCCTTCGGTAATCAATACGCCTGCACCGGCCACACCGGTCGGGTGGAATTGCCAGAACTCCATGTCCTGCAGCGCGATGCCTGAGCGCGCGGCCATGCCAAGCCCATCGCCCGTATTGATGAACGCATTCGTCGATGCCGCGAAGATCCGGCCCGCGCCGCCTGTGGCGAACAGCGTCGTCTTGCCTTCAAGGATGTGGACTTCGCCCGTTTCCATTTCGAGCGCGGTCACGCCGAGCACGTCGCCTTCGGCATCGCGGATCAGATCGAGCGCCATCCATTCGACGAAGAAGTGCGTCTTAGCCGCGACGTTCTGCTGATACAGCGTGTGCAAGAGCGCGTGACCCGTGCGGTCAGCCGCCGCGCATGCGCGCTGCACCGGCTTCTCGCCGTAGTTCGCCGTGTGGCCGCCGAACGGACGCTGATAGATCGTGCCATCGGCATTGCGGTCGAACGGCATGCCCATGTGTTCGAGTTCGTAGACTGCGTTCGGTGCTTCGCGGCACATGAACTCGATCGCGTCCTGGTCGCCGAGCCAGTCGGAGCCTTTGATCGTGTCGTAGAAGTGGTAGTGCCAGTTGTCTTCGCTCATGTTGCCGAGCGACGCGCCGATGCCGCCTTGGGCGGCCACCGTATGCGAGCGCGTGGGGAACACTTTGGAGAGCACCGCCACCGACAGACCCGCGCGCGCGAGTTGCAGCGAGGCGCGCATGCCCGAGCCGCCCGCGCCGACGATGACCACGTCAAAACGGCGACGCGGCAGAGAAGTCTTGATTGCAGCCATTCTTTACACTCTCCAGAGAATCTGTGCAGCGTAGCCGGCGCAGGCGACCAGCCAGAGGATGGTCAACGCTTGCAGCGTCAGGCGCAGGCCGACCGGCTTCACATAGTCCATCCAGATGTCGCGAATGCCGACCCAGGCGTGATAGAAGAGCGAAAGCAGGGCGACGAAGGTGGCGAGCTTCATCCACTGGATCGCGAAGATCGACGCCCAGCCTTCATACGAGAAGTCGCGCGCGATAAAGAACCAGAACAGCAGGATGAGCGTGTAGACGGCCATCACGACCGCGGTCACGCGTTGCGCGAGCCAGTCGCGCAGACCGTAATGCGCGCCGACCACCAGGCGCTTCGGGCCGACTCGGTTATTGGCTGCCATCTTAGAAGGCTCCGAAAAGTTTGAGAGCGACGGCAAGCGTCAACAGGGTCGACACCACGAGCACCACGATGGAGGTCTGCTTGCCTCCTTCTTTACTGACGGCTGTGTGCGTATCGAGCAGCAGGAAGCGGATGCCCGCGCAAAAGTGGAACATGTACGCCCACGACAGCACGAGCACGATGAGCTTGACGATGGGGTTGCCGAGGAAGCCCTTGAACGCATCGAAACTGATTTCCGAGGTCAGGCTCTGGTCCAGCAGGTACAGGAGAAACGGCAGGGAGATGAACAGCAGAAGACCGCTGATACGGTGCAGGATGGAGACCTTGCCCGCCAGCGGCAGGCGATACTTCGCGAGTTGACCGATCCCGATGTTACGGAACTCGGGCCTTGGTTTTTTTAC
>NZ_FCNW02000137.1 GCF_001544475.1 Caballeronia humi
CACTTCAACGTCCAACGTTTGGAGCAAATCGAGCACCCGCTGCGCTTCGTCCGGATGACGAGAACTCACCCACACCGAGGAGGGCTTCCATCCAGTCCGCTCTTGAGCCGAGACCGGCTCCGACACCCTGTTTCCACCGTCATACTCATAGAAGCCCGAACCGCTCTTACGCCCCAGCATTCCACCGGCAAGACGGATGGCCGTAATAGGGGACGGTCGGAACCTCGGCTCGTCATAGAACTGCCGATAGATCGACTCCATGACCGGGTGAGATACGTCGATCCCCGTGAGGTCAAGCAGCTCGAACGGTCCCATGCGAAAACCCATTTGTTCGCGCACGATCGCATCGACCGTGCTCTCGTTCGTCACGCCCTCTTGAACGATGCGCAGACCTTCAGTGTTCAGCGCGCGTCCTGCATGATTCACGATGAAGCCCGGCATGTCGCGGCAACGGACGGCTGTATGTCCGAGTTGTTGGGCAAGCGAGGCGAGCCAGTCAATGATAGCGTCGCTGGAACGCAGGCCGCGCACCACTTCCACGACTTTCATGAGCGGCACCGGGTTGAAGAAGTGATAGCCTGCAACCCGTTCAGGATGACGACACCCTGCGGCAATCGCCGTAATGGACAATGACGACGTGTTCGATGCGAGCACCGCGTCATCGCGCACGACTTCCTCGAGTTGGGCAAACAGCGATCGTTTCACTTCAAGTTTTTCAACGATTGCCTCGACCACCAGGTCGCAGTCGGCGAGTGCGCCGACTGCGACCGCCGGCTGAATGCGCCGCAGTGCCGCTTGCGCCTGCTCCAAGGTGAGCTTGCCTTTGATAGCGAGCTTGTCGAGCATAGCGCCGATCGCCACAATGGCGCGCGCGGATGCTGCGGTATCGATGTCCATCAGCCGGACTTCCAGACCAGCAACCACCGCGATTTGGGCAATTCCCTGCCCCATGGCTCCGGCACCCACAACTCCAATCTTCACGTCTTGAACGCTTTTCATGTCGACCTCAGACTCGTTCAATCGCGATAGCAATGCCCTGCCCCACGCCGATGCACATCGTGCAGAGTGCGAAGCGGCCGCCGGTGCGTTGAAGCTGGTAGCTCGCGGTCGTGACGAGTCGCGCGCCGCTCATGCCGAGCGGGTGGCCGAGGGCGATCGCGCCGCCGTTCGGGTTGACGCGAGGATCGTCGTCGGCGACGCCGAGCATGCGCAGCACGGCCAGTCCTTGCGACGCGAACGCTTCGTTCAGTTCGATCACGTCGAACTGGTCGATCGTCATGTTCAAGCGCTTCAGAAGTTTCTGAGTCGCGGGCGCCGGGCCGATGCCCATCACGCGCGGCGGCACGCCGGCCGTCGCTAGACCGAGAATGCGGGCGCGCGGCACGAGGCCGAAACGCTTCGCGCTGTCTTCATCGGCGAGCAAAAGCGCGGCCGCGCCGTCGTTCACGCCCGACGCGTTGCCCGCCGTCACGCTGCCGTCCGGGCGCACGACACCCTTCAGCTTCGCGAGCGCCTCGATGCTCGTCTCGCGCGGATGCTCGTCCTGCGAGACGACGATCGGATCGCCTTTCTTCTGCGCGATCGTCACCGCGACGATTTCCTGCGCGAACGTGCCGTCGGCCTTCGCGCGCGCCGCCTTCTGCTGGCTGCGCACGGCGAACGCGTCCTGATCGGCGCGGCTTACCTTATAGTCATCCGCGACGTTTTCCGCCGTTTCCGGCATCGAATCGACGCCGTGCAGCTTTTTCATCAGCGGATTGACGAAGCGCCAGCCGATGGTCGTATCGTAGATGTCGGCCTGACGCGAGAACGCCGAGGTCGCCTTGCCCTGTACGAACGGCGCGCGGCTCATGCTCTCCACGCCGCCCGCGATCAGGAAGCTCGCCTCGCCGGACTTGATCGCGCGCGCGGCGATGCCGATCGCGTCCATGCCCGAGCCGCACAGGCGGTTCACGGTCGTTCCCGGAACACCTTCGGGCAAGCCGGCGAGCAACGTCGACATGCGCGCGACGTTGCGATTGTCTTCGCCCGCCTGATTCGCGCAGCCGAAAATCACTTCCTCGACGGCGTTCCAGTCGACGTCTTTGTTACGCTCCATCAGCGCGCGCAGCGGCACGGCGCCGAGATCGTCGGCACGCACCGACGAGAGCACGCCCGCATAGCGGCCGATCGGCGTACGAATCGCATCACAAATGAAAGCGTCTCTCATGTAAATCTCCTGTAGTTACGCGACCGTACGCGCGCAATGCTGCGAAGCCACAGCTTGCTGTCTGTTTCCGTGTCGATCACTGATTCAATGCGTCAAACCATTCGCCATCGTCGACGATGCGAAGGACCGAGCTTCACGCCCCGCGATACACCGGCTGGCGCTTTTCGAGGAACGCTCGCATGCCTTCCTCCTGATCGCTCGTATCGAAGAGGAGCTGAAATGCCTTGCGTTCCAAAAGCAAAGCGCCGTCGAGCGGAAGGTTCTGCCCGGTGTTGACGACCTCCTTGATCGCCCGCACAGCGAGCGGCGGCATGCTGGCGATGACGCACGCCAGTGCTACCGCTCGCTCCAAGGCGGCGCCTGTGTCGGCAAGCTCCGAGACGAGGCCCATTGCTAAACGCCATCTCCGCATCGACCGGCTCGCCAGTCAGGATCATCTTCATCGCCTGATATTTGCCGATGGTCCTGAGCAGACGCTGCGTTCCACCTGCGCCGGGCATGATGCCGACGCGAATCTCTGGCTGACCGAATCGCGCTCCGCGCCCCGCGACAATCATGTCGCAGGCAAGCGCCAGTTCGCAGCCACCGCCCAGCGCATAACCCTCGACCGCAGCAATCACGGGCTTGCGGCATGCAGCGATGGTCCGGAACACGCGGCTCGTGTCGCGCGCCGTATGTTCGCCGGAAGTCATGTTCACCATCTCAACGATGTCAGTGCCGCCGACGAAGAACGAGTTCCCGCCAGTCAGCACGATCACTCGCACGTCCAGGTCAGCGTCCGCTGCGGCAAACGCCTCGTCGAGTTGCCGCATGACGTCAAGGCTGAGCGCATTGCGGCGCTCGGGGCGATCAATGCGAATGACGGAAACACCCGACTCGGGACGCTCGCAGATCACGACGTTTCCGGTACTCGGTTCTGATGTCTTCATAAAACCCTCGTTTAAGACT
>NZ_FCNW02000138.1 GCF_001544475.1 Caballeronia humi
AGTCTTAAACGAGGGTTTTATGAAGACATCAGAACCGAGTACCGGAAACGTCGTGATCTGCGAGCGTCCCGAGTCGGCGGTCTGCGTGATTCGCATTGATCGCCCCGAGCGCCGCAATGCGCTCAGCCTTGACGTAAAGCAGCAACTCGATGAGGCGTTTGCCGCGGCGGACGCCGACCTGGACGTGCGCGTGATTGTGCTGACCGGCGGGAACTCGTTCTTCGTCGGCGGCACCGACATCGTCGAGATGGTGAACATGACTTCCGGTGAACATACGGCGCGCGACACGAGCCGCGCGTTCCGGACCATCGCTGCATGCCGCAAGCCCGTGATTGCGGCGGTCGAAGGTTATGCGCTGGGCGGTGGCTGCGAACTGGCGCTTGCCTGCGACATGATCGTCGCGGGTCGCGGAGCGCGATTCGGTCAGCCAGAGATTCGCGTCGGCATCATGCCCGGCGCAGGTGGAACGCAGCGGCTGCTAAGGACCATCGGCAAATATCGGGCAATGAAGATGATCCTGACCGGCGAGCCGGTCGATGCGGAGATGGCGTTAGCAATGGGCCTCGTCTCCGAGCTTGCCGACACAGGCGCCGCCTTGGAGCGAGCGCTAGCACTAGCGCGCGACATCGCCAGCATGCCGCCGCTCGCTGTCCGGGCGATCAAAGAGGTCGTCAACGCCGGACAGAACCTGCCGCTCGACGGCGCTTTGCTTTTGGAACGCAAGGCGTTTCAGCTCCTCTTCGATACGAGCGATCAGGAGGAAGGCATGCGAGCGTTCCTCGAAAAGCGCCAGCCGCTGTATCGCGGGGCGTGAAGCTCGGTCCTTCGCATCGCTGACGATGGCGAATGGTTTGACGCATTGAATCAGTGATCGACACGGAAACCGACGCAAGCTGTGGCTTCGCAGCGTTGCGCGCGTACGGTCGCGTAACTACAGGAGGTTTACATGAGAGACGCTTTCATTTGTGATGCGATTCGTACGCCGATCGGCCGCTATGCGGGTGCGCTGTCGTCGGTGCGGGCCGACGATCTCGGCGCCGTGCCGCTGCGCGCGCTGATGGAGCGCAACAAGGACGTCGACTGGAACGCCGTCGAGGAAGTGATCTTCGGCTGCGCGAATCAGGCGGGCGAAGACAATCGCAACGTCGCGCGCATGTCGACGTTGCTGGCCGGCTTTCCCGAAGGTGTTCCGGGAACGACAGTGAACCGCCTGTGCGGCTCGGGCATGGACGCGATCGGCATTGCCGCGCGCGCGATCAAGTCGGGCGAGGCGAGCTTCCTGATCGCGGGCGGCGTGGAGAGCATGAGCCGCGCGCCGTTCGTACAGGGCAAGGCGACCTCGGCGTTCTCGCGTCAGGCCGACATCTACGACACGACCATCGGCTGGCGCTTCGTCAATCCGCTGATGAAAAAGCTGCACGGCGTCGATTCGATGCCGGAAACGGCGGAAAACGTCGCGGATGACTATAAGGTGAGCCGCGCCGATCAGGACGCGTTCGCCGTGCGCAGCCAGCGGAAGGCGGCGCGCGCGAAGGCCGACGGCACGTTCGCGCAGGAAATCGTCGCGGTGACGATCGCGCAGAAGAAGGGCGATCCGATCGTCGTGTCGCAGGACGAGCATCCGCGCGAGACGAGCATCGAGGCGCTGGCGAAGCTGAAGGGCGTCGTGCGCCCGGACGGCAGCGTGACGGCGGGCAATGCGTCGGGCGTGAACGACGGCGCGGCCGCGCTTTTGCTCGCTGACGAAGACAGCGCGAAGCGTTTCGGCCTCGTGCCGCGTGCGCGCATTCTGGGTCTCGCGACGGCCGGCGTGCCGCCGCGCGTGATGGGCATCGGCCCGGCGCCCGCGACTCAGAAACTTCTGAAGCGCCTGAACATGACGATCGATCAGTTCGACGTGATCGAGCTGAACGAAGCGTTTGCATCGCAAGGCTTGGCGGTGCTGCGCATGCTCGGCGTCGCGGATGACGATCCCCGCGTCAACCCGAACGGGGGTGCGATCGCACTCGGCCACCCGCTCGGCATGAGCGGCGCGCGCCTCGTTACGACCGCGAGCTACCAGCTTCAACGCACCGGCGGCCGTTTCGCGCTCTGCACGATGTGCATCGGCGTAGGGCAGGGCATTGCTATCGCGATTGAACGGGTCTGAGGTCGACATGAAAAACGTTCAACACGCGAAGATTGGAATTGTGGGTGCAGGAGCCATGGGGCAGGGAATTGCCCAAATCGCGGTGGTTGCTGGTCTAGAAGTCCGGCTAATGGACATCGATACGGCCGCGGCCGCGCGCGCCATCGCTGCGATCGGCGCCATGCTCGACAAGCTCGCTGCCAAGGGCAAACTCACCTCGGAGCAGGCGCAAGCGGCACTGCGTCGCCTTCAACCGGTGGACTCCGTCGGCGGACTCGCCGATTGCGATCTGGTGGTCGAGGCGATCGTCGAGAAGCTGGAAGTGAAGCGATCGTTGTTTGCCCAGCTCGAGGAGGTCGTGCGCGACGACGCGGTGCTCGCTTCGAACACGTCGTCATTGTCAATCACGGCAATTGCCGCAGGGTGTCGTCATCCTGAGCGGGTTGCGGGCTATCACTTCTTCAACCCCGTGCCGCTCATGAAAGTAGTCGAAGTCGTGCGCGGCCTGCGTTCGGGCGACGCCACCATCGACTGGCTCGCCTCGCTCGCCCAGCAACTCGGACATACGGCAGTCCGTTGTCGCG
The DNA here is from genome assembly GCF_001544475.1 of Caballeronia humi. Lineage (GTDB taxonomy): Bacteria > Pseudomonadota > Gammaproteobacteria > Burkholderiales > Burkholderiaceae > Caballeronia > Caballeronia humi. The sequence goes on from NZ_FCNW02000138.1 coordinate 2,713, forward strand.
ACATGCCAGGCTTCATCGTGAATCATGCTGGGCGCGGGCTCAATACGGAGGGCTTGCGCATCGTTCAGGAGGGCGTGACTGACGAGCCGACAGTCGACGCCATCGTGCGTGAGCAGATGGGCTTTCGCATGGGTCCATTCGAACTGCTGGACTTGACCGGTCTCGATGTGTCGCACCCGGTGATGGAATCGATTTATCGGCAGTTCTATGACGAGCCGAGGTTCCGACCGTCCCCTATTACGGCCATACGTCTTGCCGGGGGAATGCTGGGGCGTAAGAGCGGTTCGGGCTTCTATGAGTATGACGGTGGAACCAGGGTGTCGGAGCCGGTCTCGGCTCGAGAGAGGACTGGATGGAAGCCCGCCGCGGTGTGGGTGAGTTCTCGTCATCCGGACGAAGCGCAGCGGGTGCTCGATTTGCTCCAAACGTTGGACGTTGAAGTG
>NZ_FCNW02000139.1 GCF_001544475.1 Caballeronia humi
CCGACGATACTGCTCGAAGCCGGCGCCTTGATCTGCTGCCATCGCTAGGGTCTTTTGTCTCATTCAATATAAACGGCCTGCCACCCTGATGCGTTGACCTTTTTCAGCATTGCCTTAACGCCGAAATGCGAAAAGCCATTGACGGCGCAGGCGATCTCAAGCTCTCGGACGCACAACGGCTTGAATATTTGAAACAGGCGTTCTTTGCACCCGGGAACGACCCGAGCGTGTGGCTGGGCGGATGGCACCCCGAAACGCACGAGGCAGAAGGACATGCGCGCAACACGACTCCAGTTGATGACTATTTCACTGCAGGCACGGCGCCGATTCTCGACTTGCAGGGTGAAAAAGATGCGGTCGCGCCTCGTCGGTTCTCGCAAGTGCTCAGGAACATGCTGGGCGACCGTGTGACGGTCGTCGTCCTAGCGAATGCGGGTCACGCGATGGCACGCGAACAGCCGAAAGCGATGGCCGATGCCATCTCGACGTTCGCGAAGCGCGTTAATCAATAATAGCTGGACGGCCTCGAAAGCGAGGTGCAACACTTGTCTCGTATAAGGTGTTGCAATGCCCGACAAAACTACTTCGTACCAGCAGCTGCAACCTGAAGAACGCCTCGTCATCGGCAAAGCTATGCGTTTGAGCAATCCCCTACCGTTTTCGCTGCTCGAGCAGGCGTTCGCCGACGAGGCTAAAGCGGCGACTTCCACTGCGCGACGCGTATTTGCGCACGTCCCCGGCGAGACGACCATCGAAGTGGTGAGCGCCTGCGAGTGTCGGGACGTTGTGGGCGCACAATTGTGCTCGAGGCGGCCGCATGGCGCGCCGATTTGCTCATCATGGACACGCATGGCCAGCGTGGCGCCGCGCTCTTGGCTGATCGGCAGCGGGGCGCGGGGCGTTAAAGATTACGCATAGGCCGCTACTGCTCGTCAGGCTACTGCCGGATTGCAGTACACGGGCCGTTGCACGAGGTATCGACGTGTAAATTCACCGGCCTTCGTCCTTCACGATGAGCGGAGGCAATCCCAACCGGAACTGCGACTGCCGATAGGCTGAGATAAACCGTGGGTCACCATTTCGTACCCGCGCCAACCAGTAAGCCAGATCTTGCTGACATCCTTCGCTGTCGATGTCGACGAAGCACTGAGATTGGGCGGGCATCTGCGCCGCCGCCCAATGGAATGCAAAGATGGTTTCCTGGTCGGCGAGTGCAAGCCGTAGGCTTCTCCTATCGCCTTGCGTCAACCATTCTGTGATGGAGGAAGACAGCGTCGCTTCTGTTTCGTCTCGCTCATAAGCAAGCACGTGTTGGCCACCTTGCCGTGCACTGCGCAGGTCCCTAGTGGCGACAGCAATGACGAATGCAGTCGCCCGGGAATTCGGTGACGTGCTCAGAGGCGCCGGCATCGCAGCTACTAGCCAAGCAAAGAGAGCAACCAGCGCAGCGGCATATCTCATCGAGGCGTCGTCCAGTTAAGTGCTAATCGTAAGCGACGTGCGAGCCGAACTGCTGCTTGCAGCATCACAGCGGCCGAACGTGTCAGGGTAGCGGCGTAAGCCTCGCTGCTGGGACAGACCTGACGTCCATTATGTCTTTAAAGCATGCGCCGGAGCAGTTGGTCTTTGATTGCAACCTGATGTATCACAACCGCTAGCACATGCAGTCCAATTAGCATCAGTAGTATCGTCGAGCTCGCGCTGTGAAACTCACCGATTGATGCTGAAAGAGAGCCGGGCGTGGCGATTTGAGGCAGTGGAAGTACGCCGCCGAGTTTGACCATCCAGTTTCTCGCGCTTGCATTCAACCAGCCGAGGAAGGGCACGAAAAGCAATAGTGCATACATGGCCATATGTACCGCCTTCGCCACTGCACGAAGCGCTGACGATTGTTCGACAGGTGCGGGCGCTCGACGAACTAGTGCCCAGAGAAGTCGCGCTGCAATCACGACAAGAAGTGTTGTCCCCACACCGACATGCCATGCAATAAGGCCCGACGCCTCTTTGACGCCATCAACCTCTGGCATGAACCACCCTAACCCAAACTGCGCAATGAGCAACCAAAGTGTTAACCAGTGCAGTACCCTGGTTATCGAATCGTATCGTGCTCGGGCCAGAGGCGGCAAGTGTACTGGGCGGTTCGAGGGCATGCAAATCTCCGAAGATGCTGCAGTGTATGTGGGGGCGTTGGCGGCCATGAGGCTATTAAGTGACATCATCAACGCTTTCCCTTAGGGAAGCCTTAGGGAAGCGTTAGAACATTAGAGGTATATTCGCCGTGCGGAGGCGCTGGCCTCAGATGTTGACTGAACAACGCGATTGGAATACATCTAGACATAATGGTCGCTGCTGACTGAGCACCGGAGCGGCCCGTCCCGAGTATGAGCACAGTAGCGCCTTCTCTCACTGCCCGCACGGGTTGTCACGGATCGGCGTAATCGAGTGGGGGACAATCGGCGTAATGAGGCCACTTGGAATGGCGTAAGTCTTCCGTTCGGGGCTCGAGAAGGCGGTATTGAACGCCGTCAGCCGACGATTTCCGACCAGATGCTGCAGCTCTCCCGAAAGTTCATCTCGATGCTGCGAATCTGGCTCGCGCAACTGGCGTAGAGCCAGCCAGGGCCGCCGTCCATGCCGTACATGCCTTTGCACATTCCTTTCAGGCTTATGCGTGCGCGTTCCCCGATTTTGTCCGCCGGCGTGCGCGTCGCCGATAGATAGACCACACCGGCCTCGAGCGGACGTCCTGTTTCAATTCCAGCAGAATCCGCATGACGTATGCGTGTTGCAGAATAGCGCGCGACATACTCCATCGCGCGCTCCCAACGCTGCGAGCATTCCTCGCGGCCGGAACACTCGACCAAGGCGAACTCTCGCGCCTCCTTGAGCTGCGGTTCGGACTGCCGAAATTCATTCCAGCGCGCGTCCGATGAGCATGCTGCAAGTCCGAGCAGCACTATTGCGCAAAGGATCGTCTTTCTCATATCGTGCTCCGTTTTCATCGACTATGACGATGGGACGACAATACCGGCGCGTTGCGGCTCGAAGATTGATCGTAAGCGATAGTTTTAGCACACCGAACAGGGAATCACTTGCAAGCGAAGGGCAAGCATGGCTGCGTCTAGCGGTCT
>NZ_FCNW02000140.1 GCF_001544475.1 Caballeronia humi
ACCTGGATCACCTCTTCCTCGAACGGGTCGAGGTCCGTCACGGTCGATCACGCAGACGTCGTAACGCGCATTCGTGCCTGGATGCTCCCGGAAACTGTCGAAGATTAGCAATAGGCGGGCCCAGCAAACCCCCGGTACGGCGAGACTAGGGGGAAACGAATGAGACATCCCGACAGGCTCGTACGGCCCTAGCCATCATCCGGCAAGCGCTCGATGCGCACGTGGTGCAACGCTTCCGCGTGGCGCGGCCAAGCGATGTGCTCGCCTATCATGTAGTCCCGTTCCGGATGACGCTTGGAAACCGATGAAACATCCCACGCGGCACGATCCGCGCCTATACGAAGCGTCAAAACCAGCGCGGCGCCGGCCAAGCGGAGCAATTGCGCATATAGGGAGTCCGGCGTCACCGTGGGCTTGTCATTGTTACCGCGACCCCTTGACCACTGCTGCTACTGCGAACGGGCGTAAATGAGAATCGCTCTAGTAACCGAGCTTCGGACGATGCGCAAGACCTACCGGCCTGCGTGCGTTCTACTTGATTGGATGAGCGAGGAGGGAAGGCCCGTCTGATATGTCGTGTGAGGGCGACACACAGGATCCAAGGGTGTTTCAAAGTTAACCACTCCGCGATACCCGAGGACACTTATCTGTGGTTCTGACTAACTACGGCCGTTCGCTATACTCAGGAAAGACGTTAAGAGCGTAATCCACGGCTTTCGACAAGAGACGGCAATTGCATCGGCTGGTGTTCCGCAGTACCCTCCGAGCGTGCACTCGCCCGTGGTCGAGCGTAAAAGGCCCAATGAAGCGTCTCCGGGGTATGCTTCTCTTTGCGAGAAAGCAAATGGAAAAAGTTAGCCATCCCTTGAAAATTGGCATGCAAGGCACCGCGGTCGTCCGACTACACGATGCCTTGCAGCTATGTTTAGAGCTTGGGGTACTCGTTGCAGAGTCCCCACGCGACCGTGGGCAGCTCGCTTTGGGCCTGGCACACGACCGTGCGCGCGCCCTGTATGGAGATGCTACGGCCACGCTAGTCGACCGATTCCAAGGCGAGCGCCGTCTTCTAGCCAACGGCGAGGTAGACGCAGCGGTGGCGGATGCGCTGAACGAACTCATGCGTTGCTGGGATAGCCCGAAGCTTCACTAGCGTCTAAGTTAAAAGGCTCGCTTACGCTAATTCATGTAGCATTTTTATGTTTGGTCTGCGCCATTCAGATCTCGGGGGCGGTGTGTTGGCTCCGCTCGGGCTGACAGGGGCTTGACTGTCACCATCGGAAGCTTCCGGCAAAGCAGCGAGTCACATCAAAACCTGTTTCGCTCCTTCAGCGTATGGAAACAAGCGCGTGCCAGCCGCGCACGACGGACTTGCGTAAATGTTCGAAATTTAAATTGCGCCGTCATACCGTTCAGGGCAGGTTCATCAACGCGGCCTGCTCGGCAAATTAGTTGATCCTGACTCGACGAAGATACAGATTTCCATGTACTGTTGCGCGCCGTTCTCTCACGGACAATCCACTATGGATAATTGCGTGCCTAACGATTCAATCTCGTAAACCTGCAATTAATGCTGCAATGGCCGTTTAGGCCTGCTTAGATCCGCCGTTTGTGCCAGCAGGGCGGTAAATGGCGAACGAATCGAGTCATGTCAGGGTAATTTCACGTGCGTCGTGCCTTGAACTTAATTCGTCAGTTTATCCTGCTTGCATGTGCGACAGCGCACGTTACTATGGGCGTAGCATGAAGTAGATTTCCTAATCAATCTTCGCGGCCGGAAGAAATTTTAGTCTCGCGAACCGTTCATCTTCCACGTTGCGCCTATTTCGCAACGTTATTCATCAGCCGGGCTAAGGACTTCGATTGCGCCATAGCCAAAAACATTCGCGGCGTTCAAGAACATTCCGTCTTGCAGGATGTTCACCTGTATTTAAATGTTCACCAGGGCTACTGCTGGAGAATTTCATGAGCCATTTAAAACTTGACCGCCGAACGTTCCTGGGTGGAGCGGCCTCGGCATTGTCTCTCGCTGCGCTTCCGAGCTTTGCTCAAAGCGGGCAGCGCCGTCTTGAGTGGCAGCAATTCAAGGTAACCCCTGAATACGCGTCGTTCTACGACGCCGTAAACCAGATGCGCAGCAATAACAACGCGAATGACCCAAAATCATGGCAATATTGGGTCAATGTGCACGTTAACTATTGTCCTCACAAAGTCGCGTATTTTCTTGCTTGGCACCGGGGGTATCTCTGGCACTTCGAACGCCGCCTGCAGCTGATCTCAGGCAATCCGAAGCTTATGCTGCCCTATTGGGATTGGTACAAAAATCCGACGCTCCCGAGCGAGTTCACTACGCCGGGTAATCCGTTTTACCCGAGTGTTGCTCGGGTTGGCACCAGCGTCTACAGTGCCTTGGACCTGACACCGTTTCAGAGCTCGACGGTAAACTTCCAGCGCGGCACGGTGAATTCGTTCGAAGAGCGCTTCGAAACGCGTCCGCACAATCCTGTGCACAACCTAATCGGCGGTTCGATGGCAACTATGCAGTCTCCGCTCGATCCGATCTTCTTCCTCCACCACTGCAACGTCGACAGGCTTTGGCACGCATGGGCGCTGCCCGACGGCCGTACAATGCCGGTGTCGAGCTCGCCTTACTGGACGGGTGCGCCTACGTCTTTCGTCTATGCGCCGGGCCTTACGATGCCGAAGGTTGACACGTACTCGCCGCGCCGGGCGGGCACCGTCAAAATCACCGCTTACGACTATGACAACACCTCACGGCCAACGTCGCTGCCGCCGCAAGCGCAGCTGGGCCGCATCATCCGGGTCCAAGCGGAGCGCCCGCAGCTTCGACAGCGCCCGCCGGTCGGCTTGTTCAAGGCGACGCCAGCTCGCGACATCACGGGGGACGAGCGCGCGATCGGCGGGGTCAGAAGCGTTGCGCTGAATGAACAGTCGATCAGCGCGCTTGTCACGGCCGAGGCGAGTTCGGTCCAGTCGATGCAGGACGTCATCAC
>NZ_FCNW02000141.1 GCF_001544475.1 Caballeronia humi
GTGGCGCGGTATGCGCCGTCTGATTGACATTCAGCTGGGATATGAACTCGCGCAGGACGAGTGTGGGTAATTGCAAGATGGCATACAGCATTGCGGAAAGAATCCGGAAGCGAGGGGTGTGGCGCCAGTTGATGACAACTATCGCCGGTATGCGCATAGGCATTGGAACGGGCTCGAAGGTGGGCATAGCTCCCCCTGCAGCGGATACAACATAATGCGCATCGATTTCCATCGACGACCTTAACTCATGATATGCGCTGGCTGGCACTTTAGTCGTCCGTGAGACTTCCATTTCCCACATTGTCCGATTATGTCGTACGCGACGGTCGGCCGCTGGCAGCGAGAACACCGCCCGCTTTGCCGGGCCGCCGCGCGCGATTCTGTGCACTATCCTTTACTGTCACTTCAGAGCGTTTTAAGGGCAAGTCGTGCTTGTCGCAAATCGATGGTGTAACGCCGAGGTGAATTAAGTCGTTCTCGCGCCGATTTCCGTTTGCTTAGTCGTCGCGCGAGTTCTATATTGCAACCAAATGACACTCCCCGCCTGCCGTTGCGTCGTGATCGACAGAGAGCCTTGTGCACGTGCTTGGCGACTCTCCAGCGACGGTGAACGTTACGTTGCAAACGACTACCAACACTTGACCAACGGTCAGCACATGTACGATCCGACACCATGAGATTCGACTTGCTAAAGTCTTCTTTTGCCTGCCTTGCCTTGCTGACTTTCACGTCGATCACACTGGGGAACGGCGGTGGAGGCCGTGACAGCGACGGCGATCGCCACGATGGTTCTCGGAAGCTGCGGGTATTCGACAGCAGGGGCACGGTGGTTGGCCCGCTCGTTACGGCTTCATTCTCGAGTGGTGTAGTCACCAGTGCCAACGGCACGACTGTTGTCGTCCCGATAAAACGGATGACGGATAGCGGCGGTCACATTTCGTCCTCCCAATATGCATGGGCGGAAGGAAAGCCGTGGTACCCGAGAACTGATTGCAACGGCCCTCCAGCAGTCGGCGACATCTTTGCCGTGCTGAGACCGGTCGAAGTTGTACGACGCGGCGCCGATGTGACGGCCTACATTGCTTCCGATACCTACACGGCTTCCGCCGACCTGAGATCCTACTCTATCGCGCCAGGTCAATGCACCGCGTATGCCCTTCTAGGAGTGCCGGTCTGGATGGCCGCGTCTGCCTATGCGCTAATGCAATACTATCCGGAGCCGCTTACCGTTCGCTACTGAATGCGATGACGCTACTCCGAGTGCCGGGAAGGAGATCTTAGTGCAAGCTTCGCTCAAGACTGCGGTGATCCTGATTGCCGTTGCATCGCTATGGAACGGCCGCGGTACGGCCGACGATTCACGTACATGGCATGGAGGCGAACGTCGCTTTCTGGCAATTGTCGATGCGCACGGGAGATTTGTCGGCCCTTTAAAGTCCGGTGGTGTCGAGCTGACGGTAAATGGCGCGATCGTATTTGTACCGATCCACCGCGCGAGCGGAGCCGACGGCCATACCCTGGCGTCGCAGTACGTCTGGGGCGGCGTTTCTTATGGGAATTCATTTCGAACAAGCGACTGCAGTGGCACGCCGTTCATACGCGGTGAGCTAACCGGTACCTTACGCCCTGCCACCATCGTGCGGCAGGGTGGCGAAGCGACGCTGTACATTGCGCCCGACTCTTTCTCGTCCGACTTTGCACCTTTGGTTCGCTCTGAGCGGTTCGTCGAGGGCCCATGCGCAACCTTGACGCCCGTTGATCGAGAGGAAGGCTGGACGCCTGAGAGCAGCTTCCCGCTCACCCAGCACTACCCGGAGCCGCTGACCGTCCGGTGACACATCAGTTAAGTCGTTCTGACACCCGGGGCAAGGCGGGCTGGGGTCAAAAGACTCTTATTGACGGGAGACTTGAATGTGCAAATTGCTTTTTGTCGTTACTCTCCTGTTCTTCGCAACGCCGGCGGTATCCGGCAGCGACCACGACGGACGTGGCGCCCACGGCGATGACCGACTGCACGGGCAGAAAGTCCTCAAGGTTTTCGACGCCAACGGGAAAGTCGTTGGCCCGCTGACAATTGAGAGCCTCGGCGAAGGCGTGATCCTGACAGTCAGAGGCGCGCGAACATTCGTTGGTGTCACACGACCCTTCGATGAGTCTGGCTGGCATGCGTCGAAATACGCGTGGTCGGCAGGCGGGCTTTCGTACCCGACCACAGACTGCAGCGGCCCCCCCGCCATCGTCAATGCTTCGCCCGTATTGAGGCCATCGACTCTGGACAGAGTGGGCGCGAGGGTCACCCTTTACCTCGCGCCCGACGGCCCGACCACGAAGATAGTAGTTCACTCAGATTCGTCGCACGGCTTCTGTTATACCTACCCGGGAGGTCATGCCGGCCCGCAACCTTTCACGGCAGAGGCGTGGGGCGTCGAGGCGGTCTACACGCTGACAGACGACTACCCTGAGCCGCTGGCGATCCACTATTGAACGCTCAGGCATTCGCAACGGGCACCAACAGAGCCGAACGGCCGCGCCTTCGAACCTCCGGACGTGTTCACTACCGAATCGTCTTGTTGCTCGAACTAATCGCGAAGGTAGGCGCGCGTTGACCGAGCAGAAACGTTGCCCTGGAAGCCGCGTAGTCATTGACGACTTGCACGCTGTTCGATTGAGGATCGGACGACTGGATAGGGAGGCTCAACGGCCTCTTCAAAGAAGTGGGAAAACGCGCCCGAAAGGCCGCTCATGGGTGTGCGCCGTGAAAAGGTGGCGCTTTCCAGTGGGTGCAAGTCCCACCCGGCAACCGCTCCAGCCGGAAGCAACC
>NZ_FCNW02000142.1 GCF_001544475.1 Caballeronia humi
CGCTCAACGTTCGTCGTAACTCACGACGACGCGATCGCTCACCGGATGGCACTGGCACGTCAGCACGTAGCCGTCGTCGATTTCCTGTTGCTCCAGCGTGTAGTTCTTCTCCATCTTCACCTCGCCCTCCAGCACCTTCGCGCGGCAGGTGCAGCACACGCCGCCCTTGCACGCGTACGGGAGCGCCAGGCCCGCCTTCAGCCCGACATCGAGCACGCTCACGCCCACATACGGCAGACGCAGCTTGCGCTTCTTCCCGTCGATGATCAGTTCCAGGTCGGCGGCGGGCGTATCGTCGGTGATTTCGATGGCCGGCACGCCCGCTTGCGGCAGCGGCGTGCCAAAGCGCTCGACGTGCACCTGCTTCGGCGGCACGCCAGCGTCCTTCAGGGCCGCTTCGGCGGCGTCCATCATCGGACCGGGGCCGCAGATGAACGCTTCGTCGATTTCGGCGGCCGGCGCGAGCGTCTGCAGGAACGCCGCGCACTTGTCCTGGTTCAGCACGCCGTTGAACAACTCCACGTCCTGCAAATCGTCGGACAACACGTGATACAGCGAGAACCGGCTCATAAAGCGGTTCTTCAGGTCTTCGAGTTCCTCGGCAAACATGATCGCGTCGACGCTGCGGTTGCCGTAGATCAGCGTGAAGCGGCTCGTCGGCTCCGTTTCGAGCGTCGTCTTGACGATCGCCAGCACCGGCGTGATGCCCGAGCCGCCCGAGAACGCCACGTAATGCTTCGCGTGATCCGCGTTCAGGTGCGTGAAGAAGCGCCCGTCCGGCGTCATCACCTCGATTTCGTGGCCGGGCTGCAGCGTGTCGAACGCGAAATTCGAGAAGCGGCCGCCGCGCACGCGCTTGATGCCGATGCGCAACTCGCCGTCGCGGTCGTAATCAGTGACGCCGACGCAGATCGAATACGAGCGGCGCGTCTCCTCGCCGTCGATGTGCGTCTTGAGCGTCACGAACTGGCCTTGCGTGAAGCGGAACGCGTCGCGCAGGTTCTCGGGGACGTCGAAAGAGACGGTGACGGCATCGGCGGTTTCGGGCCGTACGTCGCGGATACGCAGCGGATGGAATTGCGGAGTCGCCATGATCGGGGCTTGTCTCAGTATGGTTTGAAGTAGTCGAACGGCTCGCGGCAGTCGATGCAGCGATACAGCGCCTTGCACGCGGTCGAGCCGAACTGCGCGAGGCGTTCCGTGTGCACGGAGCCGCAGCGCGGGCAGGCGGGCTTGTCGTTCGCGGCGGGGCGCGGGACGAAGCGGATCGTCTTCACCTGCGGCGCCGAGGGCGAGCCGCAGTTGCCCGTCGGCGGGGCGATGCCGTAGCGGCGCAGCTTCTCGCGCGCGTCGGCCGTCATCCAGTCGGTGGTCCACGCGGGCGCGAGCACCGTTTCGATGCGATGCGGCCCGAGCCCCGCCTGCGTGAGCGCCGCGCCGATGTCCTCGGCGATCTGCGACATCGCCGGACAGCCGGAGTAGGTCGGCGTGATCACGACTTCCAGCGCGTTGTCGGCGCCCCGGCGAACGTCGCGCAAAATGCCCAGTTCCCGGATCGACACCACCGGAATTTCCGGGTCCGGCACGCTTTCCAGCACTGCCCAGGCGTGTTCGAGGGTGGCATCGGCGGTCGTCATGGCGTGTGCGCTCATCGTGGAATCCTCGGGCTTACCAGCTCGCGCCGGGATGCTGGCGCGCAATGCTCTGCATTTCGGCAAGCAGGTAGCCCATGTGCTCGGAATGTTCACCGTGCTTGCCGGTGCTCACGTGTTTTACGTCGGCGGGCGCCTTGAGCGTCGCCTGGACGAGTGCCGCGTCGACGTCCTCGCGCCACGCCGCTTCGATATCGCTCGGCAGCGGACCGATGCCCGCGGCGGCGATCGCCGTCTCCACGGGGTCGACGCTGAAGAATTCGCGTGTGTACGGCATCAGGTAATCGAGCGCGGCCTGCGCGCGGCGATGCGATTCCCCGGTGCCGTCGCCGAAGCGGATCAGCCAGTCGCCCGCGTGGTGCAGGTGATAGCGCGTTTCCTTCAGCGATTTCGCGGCGATCGCGGCGAGCTGCGCGTCCGTCGACGCTTCGAGCGCCGTCCACAGATGGCTCATCAGCGCCGAGTACAGGAAATTGCGCACGATCGTGACCGCGTAGTCGCGCTCGGTGCGCGCGGTGCCCGCGAGCGGCCCAAAATGCGGCAGCTCGGCGATCGTGTAGTTCGCGAATTCGCGCTCGGTGCGGAAATAGGCGTAGTCGTCTTCGGTCTTCTTCACGCCGTTGAGCTCGCCGTCAAGCGTGGCCGCGTGCGAGTACAGCAGGCGCGCCTGGCCGATCAGGTCGAGACTGATGTTCGCGAGCGCGATGTCTTCCTCGAGCGCCGGGCCGTGGCTGCACCACTCGGCGTTGCGCTGGCCGAGGATCAACGCGTTGTCGGCGAGACGCAGGATGTACTGGAGATGCTGGGGCGTCGTCATGTCGCTAGCGCCTTACATGTGGTTGATTTCGTCGGGCAGCACGAAGAAGGTCGGGTGACGGTAGATCTTGTCGCCGGCTGGCTCGAAGAGCTCGGCCTTGTCGGCCGGATCGGACGCCGTGATCGCCGCCGACGGCACCACCCAGATGCTCACGCCTTCCTGACGGCGCGTGTAGACGTCGCGCGCCATGCGCAGCGCGGCGCTCGCGTCGGGCGCGTGCAGGCTGCCGCAATGCTTGTGATCGAGCCCTTGCTTGCTGCGCACGAAAACTTCCCAGATCGGCCATTCTTTGTTCATTTCACGTCTCCT
>NZ_FCNW02000143.1 GCF_001544475.1 Caballeronia humi
TGACGGAACAGCCGGTCTCCTCTCTGGCTAACAACACCAGATGAAACAATCCTTTACGCGACATCACATCGCACCATGCGCTTAAGTGTGCCCGATATCTGCTGGGGCGACCATTTCCAATCGAGCAGGGTGAGCACAACCCGCCAGCGAACGCTTTGCGTGCACAGCTTGGCGGGGCGGCGACCAGCGCTACGGCGGGCGGCGCTCAGCGCTTCGGCTGACACTGAAGCGTAGCCAGCAGGAGAGCCGTTGCGCGTCAGCTCCCGGCTCACAGTGGACGGAGAGCGCCCGAGCATTCGGGCCATGGCCCGAATGCTCACATCCTGCAGTCGTAGGCTTGCGATGGCGAGGCGTTCTTCAGGTTGCAGCTGCTGGTACGAAGTAGTTTTGTCGGGCATTGCAACACCTTATACGGGACAAGTGTTGCACCTCGCTTTTGAGGCCGTCCCTAATTAAGCGTCGCCGGGTACGCTTCTCTTTGCGAGAAAGCAAATGGATAAAGTTAGCTATCCCTTGAAAATTGGCACGCAAGGCACCGCGGTCGTCCAACTACACGCTGCCCTGCAGCTATGTTTAAAGCTCGGGGTCCTCGTTGCAGAATCCCCACGCGACCGTGCGCAGCTCGCTTTTGGCCTGGCACACGATCGTGCGCGCGCCCTGTATGGAGATGCTACGGCCACGCTAGTCGACCGATTCCAAGGCGAGCGCCGTCTTCTTGCCAACGGCGAGGTAGACGCAGCGGTGGCGGATGCGCTGAACGAACTTATACGTGGCTGGGATAGTCGGAAGCTCCACTAGCGTCTAAGTTATAAGGCTCTCTTACGCCAAATCATGTAGCGTTTTTATGTTTGGTCTGCGCATCGGATGACGGACCCGAACTGCATGCTTAGAGAGCATCGGTCGCCCCTTCCCTCCCTGCACTAAGCGCACCATGACTTGAGATTGGGGACGGCGGCTCGACATCCATTGAGATCTCGGGGGCGGTGTGTTGGCTCCGCTCGGCTGACAGGGGCTTGCCAGTCACCATCGGAAGCTTCAGGCAAAGCAGCGAGTCACATCAAAACTCGTTTCGCTCCTTCAGCGTATGGAAACAAGCCCGTGCCAGTCCACGCACGACGGCCTTGCGTGAATGTTCGAAATTTAAATCACGCCGTCGTACCGTTCAGGGCAGGTTCATCAACGCGGCCTGCTCGGCAGATCAGTTGATCGTGACTCGACGAAGATACACAATCCGCACTTCCTGTTGTGCGCCGTTCTCATGGACAATCCACAATGTAAACTGCGTGCTTAACGAGTTTCATTTCGTAAACCTGCGATTAACGCTGCAATGGCCGTTTAGAGCTGCTTAGATCCGCCGTTTGGGCCTGCAGGGCGGCAAATAACGAAAGAATCAACTCGTCTCAAGGTTATTTCACGTGCGTCGTGCTTGAACTTATTTCGTCAGTTCATCCTGCTTGCATGTGCGACAGCGCACGTTACTATGGGCGTAGCCTGAAGTAGATTTCCTAATCAATCTTCGCGGCCCAGAGGACATTTAGTCTCGCGAACCGTGCATCTTCTACGTTGCGCCTATGTCGCAACGTTATTCATCGGCCAGGCGAAAGACTTCGATTGCGGCATAGCCAAGACATTCGCGGCGTTCAAGAATACTTCGTCTTCCAGGATGTTCACCTGTATTTAATGTTTGACCATGACTACCTGCTGGAGAATTTCATGAGCCATTTAAAACTTGACCGACGAACGTTCCTAGGTGGAGCAGCCTCGGCATTGTCTCTCGCTGCGCTTCCGAGCTTTGCTCAGATAAGCGGGCAACGCCGTCTCGAGTGGCAGCAGTTTAAGGTAGCCCCCGACAACCAATACAGCTCTTTCCTGTACGCCGTAGGCCGGATGCGCGGCAATAACAACGCGAATGACCCAAATTCATGGCAATATTGGGTCAATGTGCACGTTAACTATTGTCCCCACAAAGTCGCGTATTTTCTTGCTTGGCACCGGGGATATCTCTGGCACTTCGAACGACGCCTGCAGATGATCTCAGGCAATACCAGGCTTATGCTGCCCTATTGGGATTGGTACAAAAATCCGACGCTCCCGAGCGAGTTCACTACGCCGGGTAATCAACTGTACCCGAGTGTTGCTCGGGTTGGCACCAGCGTTTACGGCGCCTTGGACCTGACACCGTTTCAAAGCTCGACGGTAAACTTCCAGCGCGGCACGGTGAACTCGTTCGAAGAGCGGTTTGAAACGCGTCCGCACAATCCCGTGCACAACCTGATCGGCGGTTGGATGGCGACCATGCAGTCGCCGCTCGATCCGATCTTCTTCCTCCACCACTGCAACGTCGACCGGCTATGGCACGCATGGGCGCTGCCCGACGGCCGTACAATGCCGGTGTCGAGCTCGCCTTATTGGACGGGTGCGCCTGCGTCTTTCGTCTATGCGCCGGGCCTTACGATGCCGAAGGTTGACACGTACTCCCCGCGCCGGGCGGGCACCGTCAAGATCACCGCTTACGACTATGACAACACCTCCCGGCCAGCCTCGCTGCCGCCGCAAGCGCAGGTGGGCCGCATCATCCGGGTCCAAGCGGAGCGCCCGCAACTTCGACAGCGCCCGCCGGTCGGCTTGTTCAAGGCGACGCCAGCTCGCGACATCACGGCGGACGAGCGCGCGATCGGCGGGGTCAGAAGCGTCGCGCTGAATGAACAGTCGATCAGCGCGCTTGTCACGGCCGAGGCGAGTTCGGTCCAGTCGATGCGGGACGTCATCAC
>NZ_FCNW02000144.1 GCF_001544475.1 Caballeronia humi
CCGTGCCGCAAAATCGTCGTCGTGAAAGTGCCGGTGAGCCAGCGAGGATGGCTGAGCCCTTCCCACGTCAGCTTGAGAGAAGGCCGAAGTGGTGTGGAAAACCCGGCTCGTACGTTATTTTCCCGATTTGCAGCCACTGGTGTGTCGACAGTGACGACAAGTGTCTGAAACCCTGCCCACTTGACCCGTTCGAGAAGTGCGGCGATTGCCGCAGGCTCGCCCGGCAGATAGGCCTGGAACCAGGCTTGAGGGTATACCGTCGCGACTTCTTCGAGTGGAATCAGCGACGACCCGCTCATGATCATCGGAATACCGGCTGCCGCGGCCGCTTTCGCCAGAACGAGATCACCCCGGTAGGCCATCAACGCCGCGAGCCCAAGGGGCGCGATCCCGAACGGAGCGTTGAATTGCTGCGAAAGCAGCGTGGTTGCCGTGCTGCGACCTGCGATGTTGATCATTACACGCGGCACGAAACGATACTTGTCGAACGCGAGACGATTGCCATTCAGCGACGCATTCGTCTCGGCGGCGCCGGCGACATATCCAAACAACGGCCGAGGAAGATGCGCCTTGGCCGCCAGTTCAAGATCGTCAAGGCACAGGATGCGCCGCAACCGGCGGGGCGCGACCGGCTGTGTAACGTTCCCAACCTTGCTAGGCATGGTCAATGTCCCGTTTCCCGGCAACGCCCACTTCCGCATGCCGCACGCCGACGTCAATCGGTTCGCGTATCGTCAGCAAAACGATGAAAGTCAGCGCCGATATGGCCGACATGAAGCCAAAAACTGAACTCCAGCCGTAATTGTCCAGCAGGATGCCAGTAATGAAAGGCGTCGCAGCGCCGCCCAGTTGTCCACCCATGTTCACCATGGCGTTGGCCATCGGAAACTTCGCTTTCGAAACCAGCGTCATCGGATAGGCCATGTAGGCCGAATAGCCGACGCTCAACAACATGCCGGTCAGGAAGATCAGCACGCCGTACAACAATGGATCAGCCGGGGAATGAATCAGCGCGAACATCATTCCGACGGTGGCGAGCGCCGACAGCATCATCCCGGGCTTGCGGCGTCCCCCAAGCAGGCGATCCGAAAGGAGACCGCCCAGAATATTGCCTACGACCGCGCCGACCCATGGGGCGGCCGCGACGAAGCCCATACCCATGATGCTGAATTTCTTCACGGTCAGTAGATAAGTCGGAATCCAGGCCAGAAGCACGCTGGAAATGCCGAGCTGGCAGCAATAGCCCAGTGCGCAACCGTAGATGTCCCACGATGTGAAGATCTCGCGCGTCATATCGAGCGTTTTTTCGCGCCGGGCGCGAATGAATTTGTCGAGCCAGGGCATCGGTTTCACGGCTAAGGCGCGCCGGTTTGCGCCGCGCGCCTCGCCGCTCTCGCTGATGAGTTCCAGTTCCGCCCGGTTCACCGCTCCGCTTTCGGACGGTTTGTCGGCAACCATGAGAACCCATACCACTGACAAGAGGATGCCCGGAATCGCGAAGAGCAGAAATACCTCTTTCCAGCCCCAAGCAGCAATGATCGTGGCGCCAAGAATCGGCGTCAACACCGGGCCGAACTTCACGGCCGAGAGAAAGATCCCGGCTGCGGTGCCTTTTTCTCGGGCCGGAAACCAGCTGTTGATTGTTGCTGCGATACCGATCGGCAGCGGTCCCTCGGCCAATCCCAGCGCGATCCGGCAGATTTTCAACGAGAACAACGAGCCGACCATTCCGGTCAATCCGGTTGCGATCGAGGTGAGGACCATTGAAATCGAAAAAACCCGCTTTACTCCGAACTTCGACACGAGCCAGGCCGAGGGAAGCTGGACGGCCGCATAAGCGATCAGGAAAAGACTGATCAGCGCGCCGGCTTCGGCGTTGTTCATTGAAAATTCTTTTCTCAGGAACGGTAGCGCGACACCAAGGTTGGCGCGATCAGCAGCGGCGATCGTATAAATTACGAAGAACAGCGTCGCGACGACCCACCGATAGCGGGTCGGCTTTAACGACGTAGATGTGACGCTGCTCGTCCATTCCACAGGTTGCTTTTTCATTGTCTCGCTCCATGTCTTTTTTATTAGTCGAGGTTGAATCTGCGGAGCGTCTCTTCGAGCCCCATCAACTCGACCGTCGTCGCCCCGTCGCGGATTCGCGCCCGGAACATCGCCTCCTTCTCCTCTCGCGCCTGGCTGCTGCGGATCACGTCGTCGACTTCGTCCTGCCGTACAACCACGACGCCGTCCTGATCGCCAATCACGATGTCACCCGGATTGATCTGCACGTCGCCGATGCAAACCGGCACATTCAATTTTCCGGGCTGGTTTTTGGCTGTGCCCTTGATGCAGAGACCGCGGCAAAAGACTGGAAAATCCATCTCGATGATCGCTCTGGCATCCCGGACCGCGCCGTTGATCACCAAACCGGCGACGCCTTGTCTGACCGCCTGTTCGGTGAAGACGTCGCCCCACGGTCCGGCTTCGAGGAATCCCTTTGCGTCGACGACCAGCACATCACCGGGTTTTACTTTCAGCATCGCGTAATGGAGCATCAGGTTGTCCCCCGGCCGCACATCCACGGTCACGGCGCGGCCGGCGACCCTCATGTCGGGATGGATTGGCTTGATTCCGCTATCAAGCGCTCCTCTGGCGCCTTGCGCCTCGTAGACCGTCGCGCTGCCGAATTCGCACAGCACTTGAATGGATGCGGTCGATGTCTTCTGACTGCCCATGGCGAACCTCTGAGTTGATTGACAATGTAGTTTTAGATAAAGT
>NZ_FCNW02000145.1 GCF_001544475.1 Caballeronia humi
GTAAGCGCTAAATAGAACACACCTATCATCGTCGGTGTTTAAGGGCGACGATTGCGTCCGCAACCTACATTGCGGACGCAAACCATGAACGACGACGAGTCTGATTTTCTGCCACTGCGGGTCATTCGAGAATGCTCCAACGGTAAGCGGAGGTACGACCCCGAGGGTAAGCGCCAACTGATCGAGGCGTGCTTGCTGCCGGGTGCGTCAATCGCCGGCCTCGCACTCAAGGCCCAAGTAAACGCAAACCAGCTGCACAAGTGGATTCGCCTGCATGAGAGGGCAAAGTCGGCTCGTGCAGCCGAAGACACGGTCAACCCGGCAACGACGGCGTTCATCCCTGTGGTTTCTGTGGAACACAGCTATCCGGATTCCAATCCCCAGTCGTCAGCGCTGCCAGTGTCATCTAGTCACAGGCAATCGGCGACTGTGTCTCGACCCATGGCGCGCCTGTCGGCGCAACTGCCAAACGGGGTAAAAGTCGAACTTGAGTGCTCACGACACGATGCGACACTTGTCACGGCATTGATCGCCGCACTGGGAGCGCATTGATGTTCCGCCTTGACTCCGACCTCCGCGTCTACCTGCACCGCGAGCCTGTCGACTTCAGGGCTGGCATCAATAGCCTCACGGCGTTGGTTGAACAGTCGATGCAGCTCGATCCCTTCGCCCGCGCCGTATTCGCGTTTCATAACCGCAAACGCAACCGCGTCAAGCTGTTGCTGTATGAGCGCTCAGGCTTCTGGCTAATGTTAAAACGTCTCGAGAAGGACCACTTCGTGTGGCCGCGCCGCAAGCAGGCAGTGATCGAGCTGACGACCGAACAGCTGCACTGGTTGCTTGATGGTATTGACGTCGATGCGATGCGCCGTCATCCCGCGCGACAGTACCATCATACAAGCTGATGCTGCGAGCATTGCTGGGCGACGTCGTCGACAGCCGTTACAAATTTCCGTAAACCCATTGTGCGTTCTGATTCGCTACTGTGGCTAGCATGGACGAACGCGAATTCTCCCGATTGCCTCCAGCCGCGCAGGCTTACATTCGTGAGCTCGAGGCCCGCAACCGCCAGTTGGGTGAGCGAGTTCGCCATCTCGAGGAACAATTCCGGCTTGCGCAACACAAGCGCTTCGCACCGAGCAGCGAGAAGCTTCAGGATCGTATCTTCAACGAAGCCGAGCAGGCCGCAGCCGAGGATCCTGAGGATGACACGGGCGAACTCGACTTGCCTGACACGGGTTTGCCGGAAGCGCCGGAGCCTGCTCGCCGCAAGCGAGGTCGCAAGCCTCTGCCGGCGGATCTTCCCCGCCAGCGCATCGAGTACGACCTGCCCGAAGAACAGAAGATCTGTCCCTGTTGCAGCAACGCGATGCATCGTATGGGCGAGGAAATCAGCGAGCAACTGCATATCGAGGTGAAGGCCTCAGTCTTGCAGCATGTTCGCTTCAAATATGCATGCCGTCGTTGCGAGCGTTTCGCCGAGCGTACGCCGATCCTGGTCGCGCCGATGCCGGCGCAACCATTACCGGGCAGTCAGGCCAGCCCCGCGATGATCGCCACAGTAATGACGGGCAAGTATGTCGACGGCACGCCGCTATACCGAATGGAAGACGCGCTCGGGCGCGCGAACATTCCGGTGGGCCGAGGTACATTAGGACACTGGGTCATCAAGCCAACGCAATTGCATCTGGAGCGCCTCTACCAGTCGTTACGCAAGACCTTGCTGTCGCAGCCACTGATCCATGGCGACGAAACAACCGTTCAGGTGCTGAAGGAGCCGGGCAAAACCGCACAAAGCCAGTCTTATATGTGGCTGTATCGAAGCGGGCAGGATAGCGCAGAGCCGGTGGTGTTGTTCGACTATCAACCCGGACGTGGCAAGCAATATCCCCAGACGTTTCTCGCGGACTACAAAGGCATGGTGATGTCCGACGGCTACAGCGCGTGGCGAGCGATCAAGGGCGTGACTCACTTCGGCTGCCTTGCTCATGCGAGACGCGGATTCGTGGAGGTCCTGAAGACGCAGAAAAAACCGGGCAAACGTGCACAGCAGGCTCTCGAATTCTTCCAGCGACTCTATCGCGTCGAAGCACTCGCAAGAGAGAAGCCGCCGAGCGGCGAAACGCGCGCCGCGTATACATTACGATTACGACAACAGCACAGCGTTCCGCTGCTTGAAGCATTTAAAGCCTGGCTGGACGAGCAGGCACCGCAAGTGCCGCCCGAAAGCTCACTGGGCAATGCCATCAGCTACACGCTTAACCAGTGGGAGTATCTCAGCCGTTACGTTGCCGACGGGCGAGCCCCGGTTGACAACAACATTGCCGAACGCGACATACGACCGTTTGCCACCAGCAGGAAAGTTTGGCTCTTCAGCGACACGGTCGCGGGAGCTAAAGCCAGCGCCGTCATCTACAGCCTCGTGCTTACGTGCCGCGCGTGCAACGTCGAGCCGTACGCGTACCTGCGTCACGTCCTTACGCAACTGCCTCAACGAGCACCCGAGACCGACATCAGCGATCTGCTGCCATGGAGCTTTTTACAGGTCTCCAGTTATGTCGGCTAACGTCAGCAACCCCTTGCGCAACGTCGCCAGTCATTCCAGGCCGCTTGCCCGCTAGCAAATTCACGGTGCTGGGCTACGCTCATACGTAGGCCGTGTGCTCAATTTAGCGCTTACCGA
>NZ_FCNW02000146.1 GCF_001544475.1 Caballeronia humi
GTATTGCTCCGGCAAAAAGTCGCTGCACATGCGGCGATAGTCACCAAGGAAGAACGTGTCGTCGTATTCGTTGGTGAGCCAGGGAAACGTGCCGTCTGACAGATCCCAGAAATGATGATGCGCGTCGAAAATAGGAAGCGTGAATCCAAGGTCGTTATTCGGTGCCGCGTTCATCAGAATGTCCTCCATGATTGAGAGCGGGCTTTTGAATGCCGCTCAAGCCGACGGATTACGCTGCCATGCGGCATGAAGCGCCGAGCCGTCGAGATCGAGCGCGGCGAGCGGCACCAGTTCACCCTCCGCGACATCGGCGAGGAGCCGCTTGTTCGCGGCGAGATAGAACGGCGCGGCATCGCCTGCTTTGACGCGGTCGACCAGTAGCGGCGTCGCGCCGTCGATCGTGTGGTGATGGCCGCCCATCGCGAGCGTCTCACCCGCCTTGAAGTCACGCGTGACGCGCGCGACCATCTGCGCGTAGGGCAACTGGTCCGCGCTGCCCGTCGGCTGGCCGAGCAGCACCGCCGAGAAGAGGCTCATCGGCGTTTCAAGCCCCATCAGGTGATACGGCAGGTAGATACACGCATAGCGCCCGTTCCTGCCGACCACGTGACCCTTTTGCTTCAGCAATTGCCATGTCTCGTCGTCCTTGCAGCGCACGACGACGAACACGCCGCCGCCGAAGCTCACGTCGTCGGGGCGGCGCAGGCAGTTGAAGACGTCTACCACCCCCGTGCGCTCGAGGATGCCACCGTCTTCCTTGGGCACGAAGATGTCTGCCAGTTCGCTGATGCGCGCGAGCGGGTAGTTGAGTGCGTCGGCGGCAGGCAGGAAGCCCGTCGAATTCGACACCACGTTGAGTTCGCAATAGTCCGGCGTCGCGCTCTGCGGCAGCATCGAGAGCGCCTGGCTGCGCGCGGCGAGTGTCGCGGGAATATCGTTGCCGAGCGTCCAGCACGCGTCGAGCGAGACGGCGTGCCGCTCTTCCAGATAATCGACGGTCTGCGCCGCCGGGTCGTAGATGAAGTCGTATTCACTCGACTTGCCCGCAGCCACCACGTCGAAGCCGAGCACGCGCGCCCACGTGACGAGGCCGATCAGGTTGCTCGGCTGATCGCCATCGGGCGTCGTGTAGACGACCTTGTTCTCGATCGCGAGCCGGTTCAGATACGGGCCCGCGACCGAATCGGTTTCCTTCGTTGCCATCGCGACGTGCACGCCGCGCTTCAGCGCGTTCTCCGCGATCTGCACGCTCACTTCGGGCTGCCCGGTCGCTTCCACGACGATATCCAATTCCACCGCGTTCAGCAGCGCGTGATCACCGACCAGGGCGATGCGTCCCGCGGCGCGCGCCGCGCTGACGTCGTCGGCGTTGTTGCAGACTTTCGCCGCATCGGCGCCGAAGCCGAGCGAGGCCAGTGTCGCGAGCGTGCCGTCGATGTCAAGGTCGCACAGCGCGGCGATGTCGATGCTCGGCAGCGCGCGGCATTGCACCAGCAGGGAGCGGCCGAAGCCGCCCTTCGGACCGACGAGTGCCATTTGAATCGCGCGGCTGCCGCGCGTCTTGAAGAGATGTTCGTAGTTCATGTGTCTGTCCTTTGGGAAGCGAGAGGGCGTTCAGCCGCTGATTTCAGCCGACGAGCGCGTTGAGCAGCAGGATCACCATTAGCGCGACGAGCGACTGGAAGGAAACGAGGAGCGTCCAGGTCTTGAGGGTGTCGCTGACGCTCAGCCGGAAATACTCCTTGAAGAGCCAGAAGCCGGAATCGTTCAGGTGCGAGAGCATGAGGCCGCCCGAGCTCACCGCGAGCACGAGCAATTCGAGATTTACGCCGGGCGTAGCGGCTGCGATCGGCGCGACGATGCCTGCGGCCGTCACGGTCGCGACCGTCGCCGAGCCGATCGCGATGCGGATCAGCGCCGCCACCGCCCAGCCGAGCACCAGTGGCGAAATCGCCCAGTGCAC
Organism: Caballeronia humi; assembly: GCF_001544475.1. Lineage (GTDB taxonomy): Bacteria > Pseudomonadota > Gammaproteobacteria > Burkholderiales > Burkholderiaceae > Caballeronia > Caballeronia humi. The sequence continues at coordinate 1,964 of NZ_FCNW02000146.1, forward strand.
GGCCCAGTGCGCGATCGAATCTCCGATGTGCGTCGCGAGCAGCATCTCCTTCAACCCGCCCCCCGCGCCGAGAATCAGGATCACGGCGGCCGCAGGCGCGACGCTCTTGCCGAGCAGCTTCTGAATCTGCGGCAGCGTCAGGCCGCTCTTCAGACCCAGCGACCAGATCGCGAACAGCACGGCGATCAGCAGCGACACGATCGGGTCGCCGACCGTTTCCAACAGTTCTCGCGCGGCAGTGCCGTTCGGCGCGTAGTTGCGCCCGAACGTGCGGATCATCATGAGTACCGGCGGCAGCAGCACGGTGATCAGCACCAGACCTAGCGGTGGCACCGGACGCGCTTGCTTCGTTTCCGTCGCGGCCGTGGGCCCGAACAACGCGTCGCCCGGCGTAACCGGCAGGAAGCGCATCACGAACGCGGTAAAAACGGGGCCCGACAGAATCGCCATGGGAACGGCGACGATCAGGCCGTAGAAGATCGTGCGGCCTGCGTCGGCGTGCAGAGCGGCGAGCGCGAGCGTCGGCGACGGATGCGGCGGCAGCAGGCCGTGAGACACGTAAAGGCCCGCGGCCATCGGAATGCCAACGGCCATCAGCGGACTTTTTGTGCGATTCGCGATCGCGTAGACGAGCGGCACGAGCATCACGAAGCTGACATCGAAGAGATGGGGCAGGCCGATCAGCAGCGA
>NZ_FCNW02000147.1 GCF_001544475.1 Caballeronia humi
GTTATCCGCCGTCTCTCTATTGATCCAGTCCTCGTCATCTACTCGCACATTACCAGTCATTATCTTTCCATAGGATGCCTAATCTATGCGAGGCTAACATAACTTCTCTTGGAGTTGTGGGTAATTGCAAGCTCAAGTCGGCCGTTCTCCGGGCAGCAGTGAACGGGGGTAATTTGGTTCCCATCAAATGTTTTGATGGGAACCAAAGTGGCCGAGATTGTGGATAGGAAGTGCGAGGCACCGGGCAAGCGCCCCAACTTTGCGCGCGAATTCAAACGACAGCTGGTCGAACAGACGTTCGAGCCCGGGGCGTCTGTATCGCTGGTCGCGCGTCGCAACGACATAAACACCAACCTGCTGTTCAGATGGCGTCGCCAGTATCTTCAGGGTGCATTTGGGGCGCCGCGTCCGGGACCTGCCAGACACGAACCCGATGGTGACGTTGCATCGTTCCCGATGATCGGCCTGCCGGCTGGCACTCGCATCTGGATCGCCGCAGGCGTCACCGACATGCGTAGTGGTTTCCCGGCTCTTGCCGCGAAGGTGCAATCGGCACTCGAAGAAAATCCGCTCATATGTGACGGGTGCCAATATGTGGCGGCACGTCACTTAGGTATCCAACATATTGCAATAAAATAAGTGTTTCCGAGTTACAGTGTCGTCGTCGTTGCCGCCACATAATATTTGAGTTTTTACTCTCTCCTGACGCCGGGACGTTCCGGCGCATCATGCAAAGGAGAGAATGTCATGCTGGAGCTTTACTTCAAGTATCCAGGCGTCCTGGAACGCCTGCGCAGCGGCGCATTAGGTGGCGAGATGGACCGCATTGCCGCCCGTTTCTCGGAGATTGGCTACGCGCGAGCCTCAGCGCGAGTGTACCTCGACCGCATCGCCCGTTTTAGTCAGTTCGCGAGCAAGGCTGGTCTTCGGGATAGTGCGGCGATTGGTCAGGACCTTGTCGAGCGCTATCTGCTTGCAATTGAAGCACCGAGCGTCCGTGTCGGAGCCCAAACTGCGATACGCCATGTGCTTCGACTGATACAGGAACGACTCCCGGTAGCGCGTGAGCACAGGACCCCGGATCCCGACTGGCAACTGCTAGCCGCCTACGACGAGCACTTGTGCAAGGTTCGCGGGCTGCAGCCCAGAACTCGCCAAGGAAGGATACTGGCCGCGCGCCGCATGCTCGGATGGTACAAGGAGCATGTTCCTGGTCGATCACTGTCCGCAATGACGGGTGAGAATGTGTTGGCCCTCGTCAGTCACCTTCTGTCGCTAAGCGTCAACGACTACACGAGATCGGCTACCGTCTCGCATGTTCGTTCGTTCCTCCGGTTCTTGCGTTGGGCCGGCCTCATTGAGGAGGAACTCGCCCGACTCGTGCCACGGGTGCCATGTTGGCGGATGGCACATTTGCCGCCCCGACTGGCGTGGGAGGAGGTCAGGCGAGTTGTCGATGCAATTGACGTCACGGATCCTTCTGGTGTGCGCGACCGCGCCGTGCTGCTATTGCTCGCGACGACAGGGATGCGTAGTCGGGAACTGCGATTGCTCGAGCTTCAGGACATTCGTTGGCGAGCCGGCGAAGTGGTCGTACGCCGCACCAAGGCGCGGCGGGACCGCGTCGTTCCGCTACTGGAGGAGGTGGGCGACGCGCTTGCGGAATACGTGCTTCACGCCATGTCACTTTTCGGCGTAATGGCGCCGGGCGTTTTCGCCGTAATGGCGCCACTGGAAACGAGTAATTCGAGGGTTCGGACGGGGATCAAGGTTGCGTGATTTTTCCTCCTTTTGCAAGCTCGGTTCTGAGTGTTTCGACGCCTGGTTTCGGTCCGCGATAGCTCTCACCGTCGAGGACGATTTTGTGGGCGCCATGACGCAAGCGGTCGAGGGTTGCCGCGCCGATCATTTTGTTACCTGGGAATGCTTCACCCCATTCCGGGAAATCCAAATTTGAAGTCAAGATTGTTGCCGCCCGCTCATAACGTTCGGCAATCAGGTCGTGGAAGTCTTCGTCGTCAGGCGAACGCAGTGGCTTGAGACCGAAGTCGTCAATGATCAGCAATGGGAGCCTGGCAAGATATTGGAAGCGTCGATCGTAAGTTCCCACGGCCGCCGCGTTGCGCAGACTAGCCAGCAACTGGCTTTGCGTGGAGAACAGGACATCGTGTCCTTGCGTTGCTGCTGCGTGTCCGAGGGCTTGCGCCAAATGGCTCTTGCCGGTCCCACACGGGCCGGCGATTAGAACGGCCACTTTCTCGTCGATGAATCTGCAGGTGGCGAGGTCATGGATGGCGGCTCGATTCAGGCCTGGCAACCGAGCAAAGTCGAATCCTTCCAGCGTCTTCTGGCTGCGGAAGTTGGCGCGTCGCATGCGCAAGCTGAGCTTCTTGTTGTCGCGTCGGGCAACCTCGTCGTGAATTTACAGTGAGAGAAACTCAGTGAAGGCCAGCTTGCGATCGATGGCCTCTCGATTTCGCGCTTCCAGCGAATCGAGGATTTCGGACAAGCGCAGTTGTTTGGTAAGCGCGAATTTCTCCGCACGTAGCGCGATGAAGTAAAGGACGTCACGCTTGCGTCCGCAACCTACACTTGCGGA
>NZ_FCNW02000148.1 GCF_001544475.1 Caballeronia humi
GTAAGCGACTCGGCACGGCCGTTTCACAGTACTGAATTTCTCGATGCATGATGGGCGCGTTCAGATTGACGGAGACAGTCAGCTATGTCGAACGCAGCGGGCCGTACGCATCCCCGTCGCACGTATGCGCAGGAATTCAAGCAGCAGGTGATCAGGGAGACATTGGAACGCGGCATGTCGGTGTCGATTGTTGCGCGACGGCACGACATCAACGCCAATGTGGTGTTCGGATGGCGCAAGCAATACCGTGAAGGTAAGCTGGCCGTCCCTGCACTCGAAGCCGCGCCGGGCGTGCCCAGCATGAATCTGCTGAGCGTCGAGGTGATCGACTCGGCATCGGTACTGCAGCCGCCGGAGCCGGCAATGGCGTCGCAAGCGCCGAGCGGCGTACCGATGCCGACCCCCGTGTGCGAAATCGAGGTGGAGATTGGCAAACGGCGTGTGAGGATTCGCGGCCTGTCTGCCGAGCGCGCTGAAGCGTTCCTGCAGGATTGCCTGAAGTGATCGCGCTGCCGGCAGGTACGCGCGTTTGGCTCGTGGCCGGCGTGACCGATATGCGCTGCGGCTTCCAAGGGCTGGCCGCGAAAGTGCAGACAGCGCTCGAAGAGAATCCGCTGGGTGGCAACGTATTCATCTTCCGCGGCCGCCGCGGCGATCTCGTGAAGCTGCTTTGGGCGACCGACGATGGCCTTTGGCTGCTCGCAAAACGATTGGAGCGAGGCCGGTTTATCTGGCCACAGGCCGACGGTGGAAAGATCCATCTGACGAGCGCACAGCTGTCGATGCTCCTCGAAGGCATCGACTGGCGACACCCGCAACGCACCGCTGCTCTGTCGATGTTGTAAACGACATCGAAGGCTCGTAAACTGCGGCGCATGTCCAGAGATGCGCCGCTTCCCACCACCGTCGCTGAGCTCCAAGCTTTGGTGCTTGAGCAGCAGGCGTCGATCGAGAACATGGTGCGGGAGATTGCCGCAAGGGACGACGAAATCGAACGCCTGAAGGCGCAGATCGACAAGCTCAGACGGATGTACTTCGGGAGCAAGTCTGAGAAACTGGCCCGGCAGATCGATAAACTGGAGGCGCAGCTGGAAGACCTGACGGCCGGTCAGGGCGCGGCCGAGACGCGAGGACACCGAGACAAGACGTCGACGGCGCCGCCCGGTCGAGCGCCCACGCGAGAGCCGCTGCCGCCGCACTTGCCACGCGATGAAATCGAACTCACACCGAATCCGGCTTGCCCCAAGTGTGCGACAACGATGCAGCGACTCGGCGAGGATGTCTCCGAGCAGCTCGCGCGCGTGGCGGCTGCGTTCAAAGTGATCCGCACGATCCGTCACAAGCTGTGCTGTCCTGACTGCGGCCACATCGAACAGCCCGCGATGCCCAGCCTGCCGATCGAGCACAGCATCGCGCATCCGAGCCTGCTGGCCGACATTGCGGTATCGAAGTTCGCCGATCACCAACCGCTGTATCGCCAATCTGAGATTGCGGCACGCGACGGCGTGACGCTGGATCGCGCCAGCATGGGCCGCTGGATCGGGCAGATCGCCGAGCTCTGCGGGCCGCTTGTGGAAGCAATCCAGCGCTACGTGCTGGTCGCCGGCAAAGTACACGTCGACGACACACCGGTTGCGGTGCTCGCGCCAGGCAACGGAAAGACGGTGACCGGTCGCTTCTGGGTCTACGTACGTGACGATCACCGCTCGGGCTCGAGTGAGCCGGCTGCGGTATGGTTCGACTTCTCGTCGAATCGCAAAGGCGTACATCCTCAGACCCGGCTCGCCGCATTCCGCGGGACCCTGCAGGCCGATGCTTACGCGGGTTTCGATCAATTGTATGCGAGCGGCGAGATCCACGAAGCGGCATGCTGGGACCACGCGAGGAGGTATATCTATGATGTTCACGCGCGCACACCGACTCCAGATACCCAGCAACTGCTCGAGATGATCGGCGAGCTCTACAGTATCGAAGCCGACATCCGCGGCAAGGCGCCTGACGAGCGTCTGCGCTTGAGGCAGGAAAAGACCAGGCCGTTGCTCACGAAGTTCGAAGCGACGATTAGGGCGAAACTCGCGACACTTTCGACGAAGTCCGCGCTCGCCAAAGCAATCAACTACTCGCTGAACCACTGGGCGGCGCTCGTGTTCTACTGCGAGGACGGTCGAGTCGAGATCAGCAACGTGCTTGCCGAGAACGCGCTGCGCTGTGTCGCACTCGGACGCAAGAACTATCTGTTCGTCGGCTCCGACAGCGGGGGCGAGCGGGCCGCCGCGATGTATAGCTTGATCGGGTCGGCAAAGCTCAACGGGATCAATCCGCGCGCCTACCTGGAATACGTCCTGACCCATATCGCTGACCACAAGATCTCACGCATCGACGACTTGCTGCCCTGGAACGTGGCGGACAAACTGAAGCCGGCCACTCCACCTACGCCTTAACCGGATAGATCTGGATAGATTTGGATGGATCATGTCCACGATTGCCGATCATGGACACGATCCCCCGTCGTGATCCATATGAATTCCATCATGCCTCACGCGCGCACGAATGAGGAACTGGCCCAGCCGAGTCGCTTAC
>NZ_FCNW02000149.1 GCF_001544475.1 Caballeronia humi
TAATCGGCGGCGGTGAGACGGCCGTAAATCAGCGGCACGGCGACCATGTACTGGATGCAGTGATCGCGATCGGCGGGGTTATCGAGCGGACCTTTTTTATCGATGATGCGGATTGCGGCTTCGTGCGTGCGGATCGTGATGCGCTTGATGTCTTCGACGCTTTTGCCTGCCTGCTTCAGTTGCGTATGCAGCGTCATCGCTGCTTCCACGGCCGTTTGCGAGTGAAACTCAGCGGGGAACGAAATCTTGAACAGCACGTTTTCCATCACGTACGAGCCGTACGGACGTTGGAACTTGAACTCGTTGCCCTTGAAGAGGACATCGTAAAAGCCCCACGTTTTAGCGCTCAAAACCGACGGATAGCCCATCTCGCCGGTCTTCGCGATCAGCGCGAGACGCACGGCGCGCGAGGTGGCATCGCCTGCGGCCCACGATTTGCGCGAACCGGTGTTCGGCGCATGCCGATACGTGCGCAACGAGTGCCCGTCGACGAACGCGAGCGATACCGCGTTGATCAACTCGTCACGCGTGAGTCCGATCAACTGCCCGACGACCGCCGTCGAAGCCAGCTTCACGAGCAAGACGTGATCGAGTCCGACCTTGTTGAACGAATTTTCGAGCGCGATGCAGCCCTGAATTTCATGCGCCTTGACCATCGCGATCAGGACGTCTTTCATCGTCAGCGGCGTTTTGCCGGTTGCGATGGCGTTGCGCGACAACCAGTCAGCGGTCGCGAGAATGCCGCCGAGGTTATCCGACGGATGGCCCCATTCGGCGGCAAGCCACGTGTCGTTGAAGTCGAGCCAACGGATCATCGCGCCGATGTTGAACGCGGCCTGAACTGGATCGAGCTGGAATTGGGTGCCCGGCACCTTGGCGCCGTTGGGGACGATCGTGCCCGGCACGATCGGTCCCATCAGCTTGGTGCAGGCGGGGTAGGAAAGGGCTTCGAGTCCGCAACCGAGCGTATCGATCAGGCAGTTGCGCGCGGTGTCGAGCGCAAGCGTGCTGTTGATTCGGTAGTCGAGAACATAGTCGACTATATCGACAAGTACCTTGTCCGGATCGGGCCGGACGTTGGATATCAGTGCGGACATCGAGAGCTTCCTGATTTAAGTACTGACTTGGGCTTACTTTACGTCCTTGATGAGCGCTTCCGACTGCGTCGGGGCAGGGGCACCGGCTGCCATTTCCTGCGTCACACATTCGTCGGCGAGACGCGACTCGTCCTTGTCCGAAAACAACATTGCCTTCGTCGGGATCACGACGAGGTCCATGCCCGATGCCGAGTCGTGGAACCGGTCGGCGCCGGTCGTCGTGCTCTGGCGCGGCAGGCGGTAATCCTTCTGTGCCCAGTTGACGGTGACGATGGCGTCGCGCTTCATGTCTCCTTTCATGTAGAAGGCGAGGCCTTCCTTGCACGACCACTTCGTGGCGCCTTCGGGGATCGGGTCGGTCTTCGCGGCGGCTGCTGCGGCAGCTTCCGGCTTGCGCTTGATCAGGCGCTTTTTCGGTGCCGGACGTTGAGCCTTGGCCGTTGCAGCCTTGGCGTCGGTGGTTGTCGCGGCGATAGCGTTGGTCGTGACGATGCTAGAGGTAGCCAGGGCGCCGACGACTGCAGCGATCAAAAATTTGTTCATCAGTGAAACCTTTCAAAAGCGTGAATGATGGAGGCAGACTTTGCGCGGTTGGACCCCGTTTAATCGCGATCCGAACGCGCAGCCCGCTATTTTCGCTTATTTATCGGAACGAACTTCAAATTCTCGGGACCGGTGTAATTCGCGCTCGGCCGGATGATCTTGTTATCGATGCGCTGCTCGATGATGTGCGCGCTCCAGCCGGCGGTGCGCGAGATCACGAAGAGCGGCGTGAACATCGCGGTGGGCACGCCCATCATGTGATACGAAACCGCGCTGAACCAGTCCAGGTTCGGGAACATCTTCTTCGCGTCCCACATCACCGATTCGAGGCGCTCGGCGATATCGAACAACTTCATGTCGCCGGCTTCTTTCGACAGTTTCTTCGCGACTTCCTTGATTACCTTGTTACGCGGATCGGAGATCGTGTACACCGGATGGCCGAAGCCGATCACGACTTCCTTGTTCTCGACGCGTCGTTTGATATCGGCTTCGGCTTCGTCGGCGGATTGATAGCGCGACTGGATTTCGAACGCGGCTTCGTTCGCGCCGCCGTGCTTCGGGCCGCGCAGCGCGCCGATTGCGCCTGTGATTGCTGAGTAGATATCCGAACCCGTGCCTGCGATCACGCGCCCAGTGAACGTCGACGCGTTGAACTCATGCTCGGCGTACAGATTCAGCGACGTATGCATCGCCTCGACCCACGACTTCGACGGCGCCACGCCATGCAGCAAATGCAGGAAGTGTCCGCCGATCGAATCGTCGTCGGTTTCGACTTCGATGCGACGGCCGTTATGTGAATAGTGATACCAGTAGAGCAGCATCGAGCCGAGCGAGGC
>NZ_FCNW02000150.1 GCF_001544475.1 Caballeronia humi
TCATTGATGACATAAGTTCAACGTTTACGCCTTCGTTACGGATGACCGCTACATGAGGTATTTCAACAGCCTGCTAGACCTTCAGTTGCGTACGTTCGCGCCGGAGGTGCGCTGGACTTCTGTGGCAACGAGAAGAATCGCGAAATCGCGTCAGGTCGAAACCGCAAGAGGGGCCGTCTTGATGAGCTGCACGATATCGTCGCCAGTCAAATCCATTTCGACGATGCGGATCGAGCCCCGATGCGTCGGCCGGGTTTTCGTGATCATTGGTTTGATACTGATCGCTTCGCCTCGTTCAAAGTCGTGGGCCCGCCCCCTTTGAGTAGCGTGAATGGTTTGCATGCAGACCTGTTCGTCACGGGTGCCGGCGGCACACCCGCGCGCGGATTCGAACATACGCCTGTGCCTTGACGTGCGCCAAGTTTGAAACGCGGAACCCGTTCTTGTACCGGCGCCCAAACTAATCGACGCTTCTCCATATCGTATACTGCACGAGTGCCACCGCAACAACGATGACCACCAGTACCGCGATACCAAATATGCCTAGAATCTTGCTCATCACATCAGGCCAGGAATGTGTTGACTCACCCGTGAACTACGGCCCCAAGCATTGCAACGCTCAGGGTACGGAACACACGCCCTGTGCCGATTGACACAGATTAGATGTTTTGCAGTTACGCGCCAAAACCCGCTAGGAAAGAGATACGCCAAGGACTCTTCCGAGTCCGAAGGTACATGCTGCGGCAGCCAGACAAATCACGACTTGCCGGACGGCGGAAAGCAATGCGCCGCGACCATTGAAAATCGACGTGAACACGCCAATGCCCGCAAGCCCTATTCCGCTCAAAACGACGCACTGAACAATGCCCCTCTCTCCGCTCGACCAAAGAAAAGCAATGGCGGGAATGATTGCGCCTACTGCAAAGAGCGCAAACGACGCAAGTGCCGCCGTCCACGGGTTTCCGCCGAGTTCTGCTGGATCGAGGCCTAACTCCTCGCGCGTAAGCGTTTCGAGTGCCTTGTCTTTGTCGCGCATGATTTCAGCGGCCACGCGTCGTGCCTCGACCGCATCGAGACCCTTCGCCTGATAGATGAGCGCGAGTTCGTGCCGCTCGGCTTCGGGCATCTGCTCGAGTTCGTCTGCTTCCTTTGCGATTTGGGTGCGCGCGAGCTCGCGCGCATTGGTGACGGAAAGCCACTCGCCGAGCGCCATCGAGACAGCGCCCGCCACGAGTCCAGCGAATGCGGTAAACAACACGGTTTTGCTGTTGCTGCCCGCACCGGCCACGCCCATGATGAGGCAAAAGTTCGTCACGAGACCATCGTTCGCTCCAAGTACGGCCGCGCGCAAGTCATTACCCGAAGCTACCCCCCGATGCCACGACTCGGCTGCCGCAATCGAGCTTCCGCGAGACGTGCCGTTCTTACCCCGACTTGCGACCTCCTGCACGATGTCCGCATGATACCGCTCCTCCCTGGACATCTGTGCGGCATCCGGCTGGCCGGCATACTTGTCGCGATCAGCCATTTCATTCGCTGCAACGGAGCGCAGCACAAAGTCTGGCCCAAACACGCGGACCAACGCACGCATGAGGCAGGTTTTTGCGCTCAGGCGATGCGGCTGCAGGGAGACGCCGTTCGCCTTGAGTTTCGCTGCCCAGATGTCCGCGTGGCGACGCTCCGCGGAAGCCAGTTCAGCGTACACACGCCGCTTGTCTTCCTTCGTTTCGGCACGTGCGAGAGTGTCGTATAGCGCCGCACTGTCGAGTTCGTCTGCAAGATTGGACTTGAATCGCTTGAGCTCCGCCTGCGATGCCATTGTTCGTTTTATCGCTCGTTTCGCTGAAGAAAGAGTAAAGGCGAATCTGGTGCGACGGCTCGAATAACCCTAAGGCTGTGCTGAAGAAGCGCGGTTTTCACGGGATCGTCGTTGCTGATTCCACGATGCGAGAATGGCGACGCGCTCGCGTCGGTTTTTTGCCTTTAGAGGCTCGCTTTTAGCCTTTCTCGTCCCGCTTGGTAATTTATGGACGTACCTGTGCCATCAGCCGTGATCGACTCATGTAGATGTTCGCCAGCGCGAGCACTGCGAATGCACGGGTAGCATTTTTGGTAAGTCCACGATAGCGGACCTTGCCGAATCCCCACAGCCGCTTCACTACCGCGAACACGTGCTCCGCTCGAGCTCGTATATTCGACTTATTGCGGTTCTTCGAGCGCTTGACTTCGTCGATTTCGCCACTGCGGTTACCCACACGCTCATTGGTGAAATCCTTGGCTTTCGGGGCTTTGCTAGCAATGAGGTCCTTCTGGCTTGTGTACGCGCTGTCACCGTAAGCACGCTGCTCATCGCCATGCAGCAGATCAGGGAGCGCATGTTTGTCGTGCAC
>NZ_FCNW02000151.1 GCF_001544475.1 Caballeronia humi
CAGTTGCTCAGCCGACGTTCGTCAGGTGGGGGAGTTTGAAGTGACCATACCCGGAGGAGTTTGACCGACCGCCGGGGTGCTGATCGGGGGCGTAACTCCCGTTAGACGATACGGTTGGGTCCACGCCGTGTGACGCGTCCCATTTTTGAGATGCGTGTGCAAAGTCACTCTCAGCGTTCGCCGCAGCCGGGGCAGGTTCGGACGGCGCGGTCGTTGATGTTACCTCTGCGACCTTTGTTTGATTGGTGGGTTTTTCAAAATCTGACATATCTCTCTCCAGTCGGTAAGGCGTCGCGCGGTACGTCGTGCGGCACTCGGATTCAATTTACTTTGCACCATTGCTCGCTCATAGCGTGTTATGCGAAAGGATCGCCTAACGCGACGCGCGTAGGCGTGCACGCTGTCTCGCAAGCCGCGTGCCGTCCATCATCGTTTGACCTGTACAGATCCGTGCAGCGCCAGGTGGTGACGCCGCCTATCGACAAGCGGGAAAAGCCCCCGCCTTCGTGTCCGGCCGCGAAGCATCGGGTACCGGTAGTAGACGACAACATCGATGCAGTGACGCGCTGAATCAGCGCTCAGGTCGCCCCGTGCGTGATTTTCATGGGACCTCGTCGAAAAGTGCCGATTGCAGGACCTGCTGACGATTGGGGCAAAGTCTTCCATCAGACACACTGGGCTCCGCTGCTGCAAATGCAACGCTCCGTCGCCGAGGTGAAGCTCGACATCGTCCATCGCAGCGGGACGATCGTGCCAATGGTCATCAACGCGACACGTCAGTGCTACGGCGACGATGAGTTCGACGACTTCGCCCTGCTGGTCGTGGCTGACCGCCATAAATACGAGCGTGAGCTGCTCAGGACCAGACAGCAGGCCGAAGCTGCGCTGAAGGCCAAACTCGCAGCACAGAAGCGAGCGCTCATCACAGACGATTCCGTCTGCGTCGGCCGGATGGGCAGGGACGGTGCCGCGTCGCCGTGTGCGGTCAGCCACCCGCGCTGGCGCGCCGGCGCAACGTGGTTTGCTCGTCGAGCGCCAGCACCGTTTGGGCGGACTGGGCGTCTGAGAACCCTTCCGCGCCTTCTGCCATGCGGTGGAATTCTCTACCCATCCACCGCTTTATGCTCCGCTGTTTCCTCACTCCGAATTCGACGCTGCTGTAGGGAACCTGTGCTGCGCCTCCATGCGCTTTTACAACCGCATCCCTGATATGGAAGAAGCGAATCGATGACGAATTGCATGCGCAGGGGCGTGCGCTGGGCACGCTATTCAAAAGGTCATTCTTCGCCAAACGTTTGCGTTGGATGGCTCGCTCAATATCAGCAGCGATATTAGGAACCTGTTACTTGGAGCGCCCCAAAGGACCAAGTCTTGCTCATCCAACGAAGCGCTCGAGCGCATTACATCCATAGCTCACATGCTCACATCACTATCCGATCTACACGGAAACCAGCTTCTGCGGGGTCTGCCGTGCCGTGAATGGCAGGCGCTTGCTGTGCACCTGGAACTCGTCGAGTTAAAATCCTCAGATGTTTTATGCTGCGCCGGGCAACGCATGCGGTACGCGTACTTTCCGATCTCCGCCACGGTGTCACTTGTACAGGATATGGAAGACGGTAGGTCAATTGAGGTTGCCGCAGTGGGGCGCGAGGGTACGACCGGATCGGCCCTCCTGGCCGATGTTGATGTGCTCCCGTGGAGCATTGAAGTTCAGTGCGCGGGTGCCGCCTACCGTATTCCGACGAGCGCGCTAAAAGAACAACTCAAGCGCTGCGAATATCTTCGCCGGTGCATGACGCTTTATGTCCAAGTGCTCTTCACTAGGGCGGCCCAACTCGCCGCATGTCACCAACATCACTCCGTGGAACAGCGGCTCTGCCGCTGGATTCTGGACGCGGTCGATGCAACGCTTGACGACACGATTGACACCACGCAACAGCGAATCGCTGATCTGCTTTGCGTTCGCCGGGAAGGCATCACCGGTTGTGTAGTACAGTTGCAAAAAGCGGGGCTAATTTACCCATCCAGAGGACGAGTCAGGATGATCAATCGACGAGGGATGGAGGCTCGTGCGTGCGAGTGCTACGCGATAACGAGGAACGAGGTTGAAAGGCTACTTTCCGTCCGTTTAGTCGCCAAAGCCGCCTAAAGCATCGGCCGTCAAGCCGTCACGTCTAGCATTGCTGCTCCACACAAGCCGGGTCGAAAATTGAGTTAGAGACGGTTTCAAAAAGACATGAAGGGGGCTGTTAACTTCATGCACATGCTGTAATGGGATGGTCCCCCCCGCCTCTCAGCGGGTAGGCTGGAGTTAATTTCCACCGGAGGCCATTTCCAT
>NZ_FCNW02000152.1 GCF_001544475.1 Caballeronia humi
TTCAGCCCGGCAGGTCGGCGGGCTGATCGAAGGGTTCCTCGGGCCCATGCGCGAGGCTCAATGCTTCTTTCAGGCGCGCCCGGTCGCAGGCGCGCTCCCACATCGATACGAAGATCACCGCGCACGCGTTGCTGATAACGCTCGTCAGGGCGCGCGCCTCGGACATGAAGCGATCGATGCCGACCAACAGCGCGACGCCCGCCAGCGGCAGATCGGGAATGACGGCGAGCGTCGCGACGAGCGCAACGAGCCCGCTACCCGATACGCCCGCCGCACCCTTCGATGTGAGCAGCATGACCGCGAGCATCGTCGCGATCTGTCCGCCGGAGAGGTGTACGTCGCACGCTTGAGCGATGAACATCGACGCGAGCGTCAGGTAGATTGCCGTGCCGTCGAGGTTGAACGAATAGCCGGCGGGCAGCACGAGACCCACGATCCCCTTGTCGCAACCAAGCGCTTCCAGCTTGACGATGAGGCGGGGCAAGACCGGTTCCGTCGACGACGTCGCGAGCACGATGACAAGTTCTTCGCGAATGTAGCGCAGCAGCCGCCAGAGCGAGAAGCCATGCAGGCGCGCGAGCGGACCAAGCACGCAGACGACGAACAGCAGGCACGCCGCATAGAACGACACCATCAGCATGCCGAGCGAGCCAATCGAGCGGATGCCGAAACGGCCCACCGTAAACGCCATCGCGCCGAACGCACCGGCGGGCGCGAGCCGCATGATCAGCGCGAGGATGCGGAACAGCACGTGCGCGATGCCATCGATGAATTCCTGTACCCGCTGTCCGGCGCTTCCGCTGGCGTTCAATGCGAAGCCGAACAGAAGGGCGAGCAGCAGGACCGGCAGCACCTCGCCTTTCTCGAACGCGCCGACAAGCGTCTCCGGAATCACATGCAGGGCGAATTCGACGAGTCCGTGCGACTGCGTGCGCGTCGAATACTGGGCGAGGACGGCCGTGTCCAGATGACGTGCGTCGATGTGCAGTCCCGCTCCGGGGTGCAGCGCGAACGCGGTCGCGAGCCCCAGGACGAGCGCAACGATGGTGAGAAAATAGAACAGCGCCAGCGCTTTCAAAATGGTGCGGCCGATCTTCGAGCCGCTCGAAAGGGAGGTAATGCCGGTGACGATCGTGCAGAAGACGATGGGCGCGATCATCATGCGCACCAGCGCGACGAACGCATCGCTGAGCGGCTTGAGCGAGGCGCCGACCTGTGGCCAGAAGTGGCCGACGGTCATGCCAAGCCCCATGCCGAGCAGGACCTGGACGTAGAGCAGATTGAAAGGCCTCGGCAGTGTCATTTCGGAGTCTTCTTCGCCGCACCGGCCATGCCGCTGCGTTTCGTGTCGAGGATCGTCTGATAGAACTGTTGCGCGGCCGGCGCGAGCGGCCGCCCCCTGCGCCGGACGATGCCGACTCGCCTCGTCACGACCGGATCGACGAGCGGCACACTGGTCAGGATCGGATGGTCGCGCATGGGCATCGCCATCGAGGGCACGGCGGCCACGCCGAGTCCCGCTTCGATCAGGCCGAGCATGGTGGTGACATGCCGCGTCTCGCAGACGCTCGGCACTGTCGGCGCCACGGTCGTCAACGCCTGATCGAGCAGCAGGCGGTTGCCGGAAGTCTTGTCGACGGAAACGTATTCGTGTTCGTACAGCTCGCTCCACGACACCCGCGTTTTTTTGGCGAGCGGATGATCGCGGCGGCACGCGGCGACGAACCGTTCCTGCAACAGGACCTTGAACTCGACCTCGGTCTCCTGGCTGCCCATGAAGCTCACGCCGAAATCGGCTTCACCGCTGATGACCGAGCCGAGAACTTCGTTCGCGCTCGAGTCGAGCAGCTTGACCCGGATGCGCGGATAACGGGTGTGATAGGCCGCGACGACGCTTGGCAGGAAATAGTAGGCAACCGACGGCACGCACGCGATGGTTACATGACCCAGACGGCTGGTGGACACGTCGCGGATGCCGAGCAACGCGACATCGAGGTCGTCGAGAAGTTGTTCCGCGCTTGGGGCGAACACGCGGCCTACCGTCGTGAGCGTGACACTGCGGGTGGTCCGCTCAAAGAGCCGCACGCCGAGCGCTGCTTCGAGCTTCTCAATGCGCCGGCTCAGCGCGGGCTGCGAGATGTTGACCGCGTCCGCTGCCTTGCGGAAGCTGCCCAATTCCACGACGGCTCGAAACGCCTGCAAATCGTTCAGATCGAAGTTGACGCCCACGAGCCATTCTCC
>NZ_FCNW02000153.1 GCF_001544475.1 Caballeronia humi
AGAGGCGGTTTCAAAAAGCCTAGATTGATCGTTGGAGAGTATTCCAGCAGATCACGCAAGCGGCCAATTTCAAGAATGCTTCATGGATGTTGGCGAGTTGCTCGTAGCGGATTCGAAGACGATGGAAATTATGGAACCAGGCATGAGTACGCTCGACTACCCATCGATACTTTCCGAGGCCGCTGCCGTGCTCGGTGCGTCGCTTCGCGAGAACAGGTTTAATACCCCGCTCGCGCAATTTCTGGCGGTGTGCTTCGGAGTCGTACCCGCGATCGGCATAGACGGCTTGAGGTTTTTGCAAAGGACGACCGCGAATGCCCCGGATAGCTGGAATCGCATCAATAAGCGGCAACAATTGTGTGACGTCATGGCGATTGGCAGCGGTCAGAATGATCGAGAGCGGCACTCCATTTGCGTCGGTCGCGATATGGTGCTTGGACCCTGGTCGCGCGCGATCTACGGGGTTTGGCCCGGTTTTTGGCCCGCCCCAATAGCGCGCACAGAAGACGAATCGAGAATCACGCGCGAGAGGTCGATTTGGCCAGTTGCGCGTAGCTCGGCAAGAAGCAGTTCGTGCAATCGATCCCATACACCTGCTTCTTGCCAGTCGCGTAACCGGCGCCAACACGTCACGCCGGAGCCGCAACCCATTTCGGCAGGTAGATCGCGCCAACGCAGCCCCGTACGTAACACAAACACAATGCCGCTCAATGCCGCGCGATCGGGTACCGGCTTGCGGCCCGGGTACTTCTCGCGTCGAGCCTTTGGCTGTGGCAATAGAGGTTCGATTCTTTTCCACAATTCGTCGTCAATGATTGGCTTATCCATCCCTTGATCTCATCGTTAGATGGCCAAGGTTAATCTATGGTCACCCCCATTTTTGCAACACTGATCTTTGATGGGTGAGTGGTTTGCACAAATCTATCCGGCGTCGTTGTGAGGAATGTTCC
The DNA here is from genome assembly GCF_001544475.1 of Caballeronia humi. Taxonomy (GTDB): domain Bacteria; phylum Pseudomonadota; class Gammaproteobacteria; order Burkholderiales; family Burkholderiaceae; genus Caballeronia; species Caballeronia humi. The sequence goes on from NZ_FCNW02000153.1 coordinate 951, forward strand.
TCGCGCCACGATGAGAATCGCGCCTGGCGGTCCTGATAACAGCTGCAGCTTCAGGAAGCTCGTTAACCTTTCAGGGTTTCCGCCGGGCCGTTTTGCCGTTCACGTCATCAGTTATCAGCAGTCGCAAAACCAGGTGGGTTGATTCCTAAAACTATCGGCAACGGCACCGTCACAATGCCGGAACGGACGCCTGTCGGTCGAATACAGTGTTAGAGCTCGCGACGGCCCATGCAATTCGTGCAAGCTTGCTGGCCAGGGCACACGCAACCACGCTGGAATGTCGCCGCGTAAGCATTGCTCGAACCCAATCGACCACGCGTCCGGACTGTTTGTCTAGCCGAAGCATAAGTGCTCGGGCACACTGGACCAGCAGGTGGCGGATATTCTTGTCCCCTCGCTTGGAGATTCCGAGCAGGTTCGCTCTACCGCCTGTACTGTATTGCTTTGGTACCAGCCCCACTGCGGCGGCAAAGTCTCGGCCGCATCGGTACTGCTTTCCGTCACCGAGCTCCGATGCAAGCAGACTAGCGGTGATCGGACCGACACCGGGTATCGTCAGCAGGCGTTGCCCAACCGGATCCTCGGCTAGTTGCCGATCGAGTTCTTTTTCGATATCAACGATCTGCTGGGTAAGATATTTGAAGTGCGCGTGCAGGCGTTCAAGAATCGCGACGAGGCGCGGCGGTAACTGATGTTCAGCTAGCACTACGGATAGGCGCTTCACAACGGCGTAGCCAACTGGCAGGCTTACGCCGAATTCGAGCAGGAATCCGTGCATCTGGTTGATAGTGCATACCCGATCGCGGACCAGGGCTTGGCGAACCCGGTGCAGTGCTGCAAGCGTTTGCTGCGATTCGGTCTTCGGGGTCACGAACCGCATCGAAGGTCTCGCAGCAGCCTCGCAAATAGCCTCCGCGTCAACGAAGTCATTCTTGTTACTCTTGACGAACGGGCGCACGAATTGTGGAGAGATCAGCTTGACGGTATGTCCGAACTGGCTGAGCTTGCGTGCCATCCAGTGAGCGCCGGCGCAGGCCTCCATCACCACAGTGCAGGCGTGAAACGTGGCGAAGAACTCGACCAACTGCTTGCGTGAGAGCTTCCTGCGAAACACGGCTTTGCCGGCTTTGTCCTGCCCATGCAAGTGAAAGGAGTGCTTGCCCAGATCAATCCCGACCAACGTGACGTTTTGCATGGAAATGGCCTCCGGTGGAAATTAACTCCAGCCTACCCGCTGAGAGGCGGGGGTGACCATCCCATTACAGCATGT
>NZ_FCNW02000154.1 GCF_001544475.1 Caballeronia humi
GCGGTTTCCGAGTAGGCGAGGAGGTTGCCCCCCTCGCCCCTCACAGATCCGGACGAGCCCAATTAAGGCATCCGGTTCCTCATCATGCAGATTCGCTCACGGTTTGGCGTAACGATGGACAATCCGAGGCTTCGGTAACGGAAATAGGGTGAGTATTTTCGTGAAGGCAACCCATGGCATGAAGCGCTCATTCGACCTTCGCGACAACCACTTACGCCAGATATGTGCGACCCGATACGGCAGAGTCGCCAAGCGCTCATAGTTCCCACTGATGCCAAAGTAGGCATAGTGCCCCTTAAGCATCCGACTCAAGCGCTGGTGCTGATCGCGAAGCGGCCGGGTCCGCATACTTCGGCAGACTCGGTTGATTGCTTTGAGTGTACGCGCGACGCGGTCTTTGGCGGTCAATTGCCGCACCATCGCCCGGCCCTTCTCCGAAGTCACCCACACGTGAGTGAATCCGAGGAAGTTGAAGGTCGTGGCCAGCGGCTCTTGGTGGTCATCGTGCCCGGATTGGGGTTTGAAGCGGAAATCAATCATCTGGGTTTTGTCCGGATGTAAATCGAGTCCGTACTTGCCCAATCGCTTGCCCAGCACCCGCAAGACACGCTCCGCATCGTCCTTGTGCGCAAGGATCACGACAAAGTCATCCGCGAAACGAACCAAGGTGCTCGGACCACGAAGGCGCGGTTGCACCTCAGCGGCAAACCATTCATCCAGAACATAATGCAAGAACACGTTGGCCAAGCAGGGCGAAATCACCCCGCCCTGAGGAGTGCCGGACTCCGGATAAGACAACTGCCCGTTATCCAGCACGCCTGCTTTTAACCACTTGTCGATCAATCGTCTGACTACGCCATCGGTGACTCGTCTGGCTAGAAGCTCTCTCAATTTGGCTTGGTCGATGCTGTCAAAGTACTTCCGTACATCAACGTCGAGCACCCACTGTCCACCGCGATACATAATCCCTTTCCACACGGACCGCAGCGCCTCGTGAGCACTGCGACCGGGTCGGAAACCGAAAGAACAGTCGTGAAAGTCGTGTTCATAGATCGGCTCCAGAAGCATAACAATGGCGCGCTGCGCCACCTTGTCTTCGAAAGAGGGAATGCCGAGCCCACGAAGACTGCCGTCCGCCTTAGCGATGAAATGCCGACGGACTGGCTGCGCGCGATATCGGCCTGACTTGAGCCGGTCGACTAGCCCAAGAAGATTCTGCGTGAGATTGACTGCATAATCCTCTCCGGACTGACCATCAACCCCGACTGCACCATCCTTGCGCGTACAGTCGTAGGCATACCTCACCCACTCAAAGTCGATGTAATGATTTAACGAAGTGAACGCCATCTCGGGATTACTCCTCGCCAGCATGGCTATTCGTTCCTGTTTCGTTGACACGCTTTCAGGTTTCAAAGCACCTCCGTGTTTCCCATGAACGATTCTGCAACAACGACGCCCCCCTTCCCATCGACCGGGTCCGCTTGAGCAGCGTTCCCCGGCGTCATCAGTACTACGAGGGCGCTAAGACTTCCTGTGCCGAATACGAAGTCGCTTATGGATTCGCTTCTTCGCTCCAATCCTTTTCTCCACGTTTTGCTCCCTGCAGCGGAGAGTTCCGCAGGGTATGGCCCTGTTTATATCGCCCCGCGCCTCAGGGCCACGTAAGATTGGTCGAACATAGGACCTCCCAGGTTCCTGGGGAATCCATCCTTGTACCCTTGCCCTGCTCTCAGACCCCGGTCGGTCTGTCGAGCCTCACCCTTACGGCTCGCACAGTGCTGTCCCCACCGTTTGAAAAATGAAGACACCAGCGGTTGCTTCATATCGAGGCTCAATCACACGGCTTCAGTACCCGCTGCCTACGCTTCAAGTAGTGCGTTACCGCACTCGCATGCAAGGCTCGCTTCCGGCTGGTGGTTAGCCTTTACCGGGAGGGAGTCGAACCCTCTGGATTCCAATGACTGGTTTCCATCACATAGACTTCCTCCAATCCCAGGCTTCGCCTGGCGCTATCAAAC
>NZ_FCNW02000155.1 GCF_001544475.1 Caballeronia humi
TGCCCGGACGGTCAGTTGAAACTCCCCCACTTATGGTCGCGTAAATTCCCCCACCCTGTGAGGCAGGACTAAGAGGTTTATTTAGCTGGTTTTCGATTTCCGCGCAAGCGTTTCAGCTGCTTCCTTAAGGCGATAGCTGCGACCGTCGAACTCAAGCAGGTGGCAGTGGTGCATCAGCCGGTCGAGAATCGTGGTGCTCATCGTATTGTCGCCAAGGTATGCGCCCCAATCCTGTACAACACGGTTGGACGTGACGAGGACGCTGCGATGCAGTTTGTAGCGTTGATGGATCAGGGTTTGCAGCAGCGCGCCGGCGGCGTCGGGGATGGTACGCGACAGGAACAGGTCGTCCAGCACAAGCAGATCACTCTCGAGGATGGCTCGCAGCCGGGCTTCGCGCTGGGCAGTCGGGCTCAGCGCGTAACGGTTAAAGAAGTCGTCGCTTTCAAGATACTGCACCTTGTGGCCTTGCAAGACGGCCTGGTAGGCGACGGCCTTCGCAACGTGCGATTTCCCGGTGCCTGGTTTACCGATGATCAACGCGTTGTCGCCGGCGGCGATGAACTTCAGCGCGTGCAGTTGGAAGCAGGCCTGGCGAGGCACTTTGGGGTTGAAGCCCCAATCGAATTCGGCGAGCGTGAGTTTCTCTTCGAGGCCGGAGAACTTGTAGCGGCGTTCGATGAGCCGGGACTGGCGGCGATCCAGTTCGTCCTGCAGGATCAGTGCGAAGGTTTCAAGGAATGGCTGGTGGGAGCCTTGAGCCTGCAGCACGCGCGTTTCGAGTGTATCGCGCACGCCAGACAGGCGGAGCTGTCCGAGAGCCCGTTCGATTTCCGGTAACGTCATGGTCATGCTTGTGTTTCTCCAGTCGGAGGTTGAGGTTCGGCGCCGTGCTGCGCACCGAGGTTAAAGAGTTCGCCGTATTCAGCGGCGCTACGAATCAGCGGGTGATCCTGCGTGAGAGACAGCGCAAGCTGTGGTGACTGATCGAGGCGCTCGAGTGCCTGTTCGAACAGCCGTTCGACGATCGCGCGCACCTGTTTGTAGCGGTAGACGTGATGACGTAACGCGTGATCGCAGGCCTGTTCGACGAGCCGGGCGGGATACTTCTTCGCCAGACCAACGATGCCCCACATGGCGCGATGGCCGACGCGACCTTCGCTATCGAACATGTGTTGACACAGCGCCTTTGTTTGTGGCCCGATGTCGCCGGCGCTCGCAAGCAGGAAGGCGCTCTGGCGGGACGGATTGAACGGGCGTTCGTCTTCAGGCAGTTCAAGCGAGCCGGCCTTTACAGCGCGCGGATGAGTGCGCAGTAACGCCTGCGTACGGCGGTCGCGGATCTCAATGGTGCGGTCGTAAATGCGCACTGAGACGAGGCTACCGATGGGCGCGGGTCGTGCCGCATAGTTGCTGCGATCGATGTTGACGGTGGTGTCGTCCCAGACGGTACGCACGACCTCCGTGAAGTAGCGGAAGCCGGTGCTTGGCAGCGGCCGCAGATGGGGCCTCTCCTCCTGGAACATGGCCTCGACCTGTCGCCGGGTGCTGCCGTGGATGCGTTTGGCTGCCCAGTTCGTCTCCCAGTGCATCAGGAAGTCGTTCTGCGCCTCGATCGACTCGAAACGGCGACCGGCAAGCGCGGTGCCCTGGGTATGTTGAATCGCGTTCTCGACGGTACCTTTGCGATTTGGGTCGCGTACTCGGGCAGGATCAGCGACGACGCCGTAATGTTCAAGCATCGCGCTGTAAAGGTGGTTGATCTCGGCTTCGTACAGGTCGGGTGTGATGACGCCTTCCCGGAGGTTGTCGAGGACGACATAACTGACAGCGCCGCCGAAGTAGCGGAAGGCTTCTTCGTGAAGCTGGGCCCAGACCTGCTTGCTGGACTTCCAGACCACTTGCCGGAAACTACGCCGCGAGTACCGCAGGGTCATCACGAACAACCGCGGGCGCCGGTA
>NZ_FCNW02000156.1 GCF_001544475.1 Caballeronia humi
CGATGCATCGGGTGGTCGACGCCGAGAAACGGCTGCGAGCGTTCGTCATGGGCTCCGCTCCGTCGCCTTTGGCTGATTTGAAGGAGCCACATCAGTGATAGTTTCTGACAAAGCGTCGGAAAGCTGTTGGGCGACGGTCTCGCCAGCGAATGCGACCGCACTTCGAAATCGTCAGAGCGACAGCGTGTGAAACTGACTGATCGATTCGTCAGGCACCTCGCCCTTAACAAACATTGCGCCTGCGTCGCGAGGCACGCCCAAAAAAGTATGAAGCGCGCCACATCGCCGGCGGCGCATGTTTGAACCTGGTGGACGAAGTGCGATTGGAGATTTGCTATCTCGCGTGGTCTCAATACGGGACGTCATCGCGTCCGGGCTTGACTCGTTTCGACTTGACGAACGGCACTTCAGTCGTCAGTTCGACGCGCACCTCGCCGACCGCGATGACCTCGCCTGCCGGAGCGGTGGCACCGCTCACCCGCACGAACGAAATCACGTGTTCACGCGTGCTCTTGGCGCGCATCCTTACCAGCGCGCCTGTCGCGGGATACTCAAGCGTCACCGATCCATGATGCGACTCGCCAGCAATCTCGAACGCGCCGAGCGTGCCGAGAAGGTGCTTTGAACTCGCGGTTTCGATGTCCGCATTGTCTGGCAAGTCCAGATAGACGTTGTAGAAATACCCGCCGACCGTACCTGCGCCCGTGATTTTGATGTTGTCGAGCACAATCTTGACCGATCGGAATTTTTTGGCCTTGGCGGCACTCGAGGCTGCCGGGGCGGGGGCCGACGGATCTGTCGTTTCGGCCTCGGGGAATTCTGTGGTGGTCGTCGCGATCACGTCCTGCAGCGGCTGGACCGAACTCGCTTCCGCCGTGACGAGCGCACTGACAGACTGTTCTCGCAGCGCGACGCCTTTCACCCCACCAATCGAGCGTCGATCTGCTGTGACGTCCCGTGGCGGTGTGCCAGCAGTAAAAGCGATGGGCGGACGCGTTAGATCACGCCCTTGCCCTTGCACCCGGATGATGCGGCCCACCTGCGATTGCAGCGGCAAGACCTGAGGCCGGGCAGTGTTGGCATAGTCGTAGGGCGTTCTGTTTGGCCACACCGCGCCTTGCCTGCGCGGTGCGTACGTTTGATCCTTCGGCATGGTCTTATTTGGAGCGTAAGTGAAGATTGGCGGCGTTGTCTGCGTCGTCCAATAAGGCGCGCTCGTCGCAGGCATCGTTCGTCCATCGGGCATTGCCCACGCATGCCATAGCCTGTCGATGTTGCAGTGGTGTAGAAAGAAGATTGGGTCACTTGGCGATACCATTGATGACATCACGTTCCCGATGAGGTTATGTACGGGATTGTGCGGACGCGTTTCGAACCCGTCTTCAAACGAATTCACCGTGCCCCGCTGAAAATTCGCCGCCGAAAAAGGGGACAAGTCCAATGCGCTATAGACATTGGTGTTCACTCGTGGAACATACAACGCATTGCCGGTGGCGGCATTGGTAAATTCGGTTGGCACCGTCGGATTGGTGTACCAATCCCAATAGGGCAACATAAGGTTCTGATCGAATGTTTTCAATTGCTGCTCCAGCCACCAGAGGTATCCCCGGTGCCAAGCCAAAAAATAGTTTGTCTTATGCGGACAATAATTAACGTGCACATTCACCCAATACTGCCATGACCCCGGGTCGTTCGCGTTCTTGTTGGCGCGCATTGTTTGTACGGCATGGAGGAACGACGAGTATTGAGGGGTCGCCTTGAATTGCTGCCATCCGAGGCGTACCGATCCCGCTGCCTCAGCGAAGCGGGGAAACGCAGCCAACGAGAGTGCGGATGCCGCGCCGCCGAGGAACGTCCGTCGGTTAAGTTTTAGATAGCTCATGAATGTCTCCTGTAGTTACCTAGCAATGACTCTTTG
>NZ_FCNW02000157.1 GCF_001544475.1 Caballeronia humi
GGCCGCCGACAGTCCAGCCGGGCCACCGCCAACGATCACGACGTCATATTCCATCGACTCGCGGGGACCGTACTGCTTCTGCAGTGCCTGAGTATCAATCATGAGTCTCGCTTCTGGGAGGAAACGCTTTGCGAAGCGTGGCGCACGGGCGCACGCGCTGCCGCCTCAAGGCGCCAGCAGCCATCTGCAAGATACATCGATCTGCCACACTGACGTGCTAATGCAGTTCTTCGTCTGATGCGGCGCAGTCGCGTTTTCGTTTTCGTTTTCGGCGGAGATTGCATTGCGTGGACCTTTCGAAGGGCTCGCTGATCAGGTCCTTGCCAAATCCACCACACGCTTCGCCCGAAGCACGACAGGCCGATCGATCATCTTGCCGTCTATCGAAATCGCAGCCCCGTTGGCTCTGTCCGACGCATCAAGTACCTGCTTCGCCCATGAGACTTCAGCTTGAGTAGGTGCATAGCATTCGTTCACAATCGAGATCTGCTTCGGATGAATGCAAAGCTTGCCGCCAAATCCTCGCCGCTTGCCATGTTTCGTTTCTGAGGCCAAGCGATTTGCATCGTCAATGACCGGGGTGACACCATCCACAGGCGCGCCAATTCCTGCGACCCGGGAAGTCATAACCAACTGCGCTCGGAATGGATCAAGTTCGACCCCGTCCGACTCCATGCCCATGTCTGCGATAAAGTCGAGCGTCCCGAACATCAGTTGGTGAACGAAAGGCGCCTTTGCGATTTCCATCACGTTCCACATTCCCTGGGCCGATTCGATTAACGGAAAGACAGGTATCCTCGCTCTCGTCAGCGAGACAAGTGCAATCACATCTGACGCGCTCTCCGTTTTCGGCAGAACAATGCCTGCAATACCTCGAAGCCTTGCAAGTTGCGCATCCTCAGCAAACCAGGGCGAATTGCTCGCGTTGACTCGCAACAAGACGCTACGGTCGGGCCTCAACCATTCGGCCACCGCGCGACGCGCATCAATCTTTGCGCCGACCTCCACCGCATCCTCCAAATCGATAATAACGGCGTCTGCACCACTGTCGAGCGCCTTGTCGAAGCGATCTGGCTGGCTACCCGGTACAAACAAAAATGAGCGGTTTTGTGGGTTGACGTCGGACATCTTTATTCTCGAAGAGCAAGTTAGGCGCACACGGCGTCAGAGAGCGGCGGTGAGTTCCGGCACGAGCGCGAACAGATCGCCGACGAGGCCGTAATCGGCGACGCCGAAGATCGGCGCTTCCGCGTCCTTGTTGATCGCGACGATGACCTTCGAGTCCTTCATCCCGGCCAAGTGCTGGATCGCGCCTGAAATGCCGACTGCGACATACAACTGCGGTGCGACGATCTTGCCGGTTTGGCCGACTTGGTAGTCGTTCGGGACGAAACCTGCATCGACCGCTGCACGCGATGCGCCGAGCGCCGCGTTGAGCTTGTCGGCGAGCGGTTCCAGAACTTTCGTGTAGTTTTCGCCATTGCCCAAACCACGACCACCCGAAACGATGATCGACGCCGATGTCAGTTCCGGACGATCCAGCTTCGTGAGTTCGCGCGACACGAATTGAGAAATGCCCGCGTCCGCCGCCGCTCCGATCTTCTCCACCGATGCACTACCGCCCTCGGCCGCCACCGGATCGAAACCCGTGGAGCGGACGGTGATCACCTTGATCGCATCGCTCGATTGGACGATGGCGATTGCGTTACCGGCATAGATCGGACGCTCGAAGGTATCGGCGGAATCGACTGCGGTGATATCGCTGATTTGCGCGACATCTAAATGCGCCGCGATGCGCGGTGCGATGTTCTTACCGTAAGCGGTAGCGGGCGCGAGAATGTGCGAATAATCCTTCGCGATGTTCAGCACCGTTCCTTC
>NZ_FCNW02000158.1 GCF_001544475.1 Caballeronia humi
GAGAACATGCCGCCGTTGCCCTTCACGCAATCGATGATCAACTGTGTGTGCTCCCAGTATGCGAACTGCGATTCGCTCATGTAGAACGGCACGCCCGCGATCTCGCCGAGCTTCACGTCCGAACCACCGACCATGAATTCCTTGACGGGGAACATCATCGGCGCGCTACCGTCGCAGCAACCGCCCGACTGGTGGAACAGCACGTCGCCGTGTTCGGCTTTGAGCGTCTCGATCAAGTCGATGGCGGCAGGTGTCGCGATGACTCTCGGTACTTCCTCTGTGCTCATTGTGCGAGTCCTTTTAAAGCGAGCGGCCACTGCGGCCGCCCGCGAGTCGCTTCAACTTAGAAGAACCCGAGCGGTTTCTGGCTATAGCTGACGAGCAGGTTTTTCGTCTGCTGATAGTGATCGAGCATCATCTTGTGATTCTCCCGTCCGATGCCCGATTGCTTGTAGCCGCCGAAAGCCGCATGCGCCGGGTACGCGTGATAGCAATTGGTCCACACGCGCCCTGCCTGGATCTCGCGGCCGAAGCGGTACGCACGCGTGCCGTCACGCGTCCACACGCCTGCGCCGAGGCCGTACAGCGTATCGTTGGCGATTTCCAGTGCTTCCTCTTCGTTTTTGAATGTCGTAACAGACACGACCGGCCCGAAGATTTCTTCCTGGAAAATGCGCATCTTGTTGTGACCGCGGAACACCGTCGGCTTCACGTAGTAGCCGTTCGCGAGTTCACCGTCGAGCGCGTTACGCTCACCGCCGATCAAACACTCCGCCCCTTCCTGCTTGCCGAGATCGATATACGACAGGATCTTTTCCAACTGTTCTTGCGATGCCTGCGCTCCGATCATCGTCTTCGAGTCGAGCGGATGACCTTGGCTGATCGCGGCGACGCGCTTCAACGCGCGCTCCATGAAGCGGTCGTAAATCTTCTCCTCGACCAGCACGCGCGACGGACACGTACACACCTCGCCCTGATTCAGCGCGAACATCGCGAAGCCTTCGAGCGCTTTGTCGAAGAAGCTGTCGTCTTCGTTCATCACGTCGGCGAAGAAGATGTTCGGGCTCTTGCCGCCCAGTTCCAGCGTCACCGGAATCAGGTTCTGGCTTGCGTACTGCATGATGAGGCGACCGGTCGTCGTCTCGCCGGTGAACGCGATCTTCGCGATGCGCTTGTTCGATGCCAGCGGTTTGCCCGCTTCCAGCCCGAAGCCGTTCACCACGTTCAGCACGCCCGGTGGCAGCAAATCCTGGATCAGTTCGATCAGCACCAACAGCGACGCGGGCGTCTGCTCGGCCGGTTTCAGCACGACACAGTTGCCTGCCGCGAGCGCCGGGGCGAGCTTCCACGTCGCCATCAGGATCGGGAAATTCCACGGAATGATCTGGCCGACTACGCCGAGCGGTTCATGGAAGTGATACGCGACGGTGTCCTCGTCAATCTGTGACAGCGAGCCTTCCTGCGCACGCGCACAGCTGGCGAAGTAGCGGAAGTGATCGATGGCGAGCGGGATGTCGGCGGCCATCGTCTCGCGCAGCGGCTTGCCGTTGTCGATGCTTTCGGCCACCGCGATGCGCGGGAGGTTCGCCTCGATGCGATCGGCGATCTTGTTGAGGATATTCGCGCGATCCGTCGACGAGGTCTTGCCCCACGATGTCTTCGCCTTATGCGCGGCATCGAGAGCCAGTTCGATATCGGCTTCGCGCGAGCGCGGGATCGACGTGAACGGTTCGCCCGTGATCGGCGAGATGTTGTCGAAGTATTCGCCGCCTAGCGGCGCAACCCACTCGCCGCCGATGAAATTGCCGTATTGCTT
>NZ_FCNW02000159.1 GCF_001544475.1 Caballeronia humi
CCAGGCGGCTGCGGAAGAAATCCGGTGTGCTCATCGGCGCTTCTCACTCCCAGAAGATAGGCCCATTTCATATTGAATCTGGGAGTTTCGCAACTGCTTATCTGCACCTATCCGCACGCTGCGCTTGGCTTCGCGCGATTCTGCAAGACCGACTCATTAGAAACTCGAACCTGTTGAATGGTAAAATGCTAGGTTAACCTTCTTCGCGAGTTGACTTAGATCAAGCCCGCCGGTTCTCAAACATCGAATATATCTCTCGGAGGGGTGCATAACCGCGCCTCGGCCTTCAAAAAGATGATGCGGTCGACGCACTTTTCGAAGCAGCGATCGGCGCGGCGCGATGTCGAAAGCGAGGACGCTAGGGAACTTCATATGCATTTCCACCACTTTGTTCGCCGGATCCCTGATTGGCGTGCAGCCGCAATCTCGGGAAGTGTTGCCGCTGTGGTGCTCGCGTTTGTAGTCTTGATGCTCGTTTGGGCTACCGGTGGTAACGTCCTAGGGCCACCGCGGATGGTGGCGGCCATTGCGTTCGGCGATGCACTGTTTGTGAGCTCCAGTTCGTTTGACTTTGCGATGACGTTGGTGGCGGCGGTTGTCCATCTTACTCTGTCGGTGTGCTTTGCACTTATGCTCGCACTGGTCGTTGCGCAGTTTAAATTCGACTCGAGCGTACCTATGGCTTCGGTCGTGGGAGCCATCTTTGGTCTGCTGCTGTACGTTTTCAACTTCTACGTAGTGACTCGCGCGTTCCCCTGGTTTGCGTATGCGCGAGGATGGGTGACCTGCTTGTTGAACGTCGCTTTCGGAGTAATAGCGGCGATTACATACTTGCGGCTCGCGCGGCAGCATGCAGCGGCGGCAGAACGTTAGACGGGTTAGGAAAGTGTTGGAAGAAAATCGACAGCGTCCGACAAATCGAGCTGATGCTGCTGTCATCCGACGCCGCATGACCACCAGACCGTTGAAATACCCAAGCCAAAGGAGCCGGTCCGCTAGTGGAATGGCAGCCGAGTTCGTAACCGTATGGAGTTAGGCTGAAAGGCTCTGCGGCCCAGAAAGCACTGTTGGCCGGTGCTTCTGGGTCAACGGTAAGTGCCGCGGGATGCAACAGCGCAGGAAGAAATCTTCTTGGATTCGACCAGCTGGCGGATGGTGTACGGCAGACGCTCGCTCCCCCACTCGTTCGTTGCGGTTGAGTTGAAAGCGACCGCCTGCAATGGGCGATCTGGGAGTCTGGACGCTATCATCCGGACATGACCGACTGCGGCATCTGGAAGGTGGCAGTTCGATAAATTTTAGCTGACGACAGCGCATTGCAGTGACGCGCAGTTGAGCTCGATCGCACATTTCGCAAAGGGACAGACGATGAGCGTGAAAATGTCGGAGGATCAGATTCGTACCCTCGCGTTTTACCTGTGGGAACTGGATGGACGCCCAAGCGGGAGGGCCGATGAGTATTGGGAGAAGGCCAAATCGGAATTGTGCGCAGGAGAAGATGGGCGTCGTGAAAAGGGTAATGACTCGTCTGGATTCGGCGATCCACCGGAAAAGCTACGAGTCCGTCCGCTGGCCGAATAGTTTGAGGCTGCGGCTTTGCCGCTGCTGCACGCTGAGGGCCCATTGTTTGATGAATCGATGAGTTAGCAGTTGGCTGGACTCGCGGTACGGCAAGTTCTGCCGCGCGTCAAACAAGATGAGAGCCGCATTGACTCAGGTTTTTTGCTACCACGCGAGGGTCGTTGCCTCATGTAATTTGTTACCCGTCAGGATGCAGGCG
>NZ_FCNW02000160.1 GCF_001544475.1 Caballeronia humi
TCGAGATGGCTTGCCCGAGCGGCTACCTCTGCCAGGGCGACGCTTCCAGTGGTTTCCATGATTGCTTGCGGCGATGCTTATGAAACCTATGCGCGCGCTTCACGTCCTCACTGCCGCCTTTTTTATGGTATCGACCTCCGCTGCCCGAGCAGACACCACGGTCAAAATCGGCCAAGGTCTCGCCCTTAACCGACGAGCTCGCCCATATCGGCAAGGACGATGAGAACGGTGTTCGGCTTGCAATTGAAGACTTGAACAGCAAAAAGCTTCGTATCGGGGGGGCAAGCAGTCATCTTCGAGCTGGACTCCCAGGATGATGCGTAAGCGCCTAGAGGTGGCTTCGGGAATTCGGACAGTTCGTTGAGTGGAAAAGCTGGAGCGTGAGTCGGCCATAATGGCGGGCAACAAGGAACCAGAAGATGACGAAACGAAACCGACGGACCCACTCGCCAGCGTTCAAGGCAAAGGTGGCCCTGGCAGCGCTCAAGGGCGACAAGACGCTGGCAGAGCTGGCCCAGCAGTTTGATGTCCATCCGAACCAGATTACGGACTGGAAGAAGCAACTGCAGGAGCGGGTTGCCGATGTGTTCGACGCGGGCAACTCGGCGCCAGCGGCACCGCCAGTCGACGTGAAGGTACTGCACGCGAAGATCGGGCAGTTGACGCTGGAGAACGATTTTTTAGAAAGCGCGCTCAGCAAGGCGGGACTGCTGAGCGTAAGGCGATGATCGATCGTGATCACGCCCTGCCGGTGACACAGCAGGCGCGGCTGGTAGGCATCAGCCGGTCGAGCGCCTATTACCAATCGCGCGGGGTCAGCGAGGCGGATCTGAAATTGATGCGCCGGATTGACGAGCTTCACCTCGAGCATCCATTTGCGGGGGCGCGAATGCTGGCACGGCTGCTGCGTCGCGAAGGCATCAAGGTCGGGCGCAGACACGTCAGCACCTTGATGAAGCGCATGGGTGTCGAAGCGCTGTATCGCAAGCCAAACACGAGCCGCAAGCATGCAGCCCACAGGATCTGGCCGTACCTGCTTCGCAACCGGAAAATCGACCGGGCCAATCAGGTCTGGGCGCTCGATACGAGCTATATCCCGATGGCGCGCGGCTTCGTATATCTGACGGCTGTCGTGGACTGGGCGAGTCGTCGGGTGCTGGCACACCGGGTGGCGATCACGCTGGAGAGCTGCCATGCTGTCGAGGCGCTGGAGGAAGCGTTTGCGAAATACGGCCTGCCTGAGATCGTCAACACGGATCAAGGCAGCCAGTTCACCGCAACCGAATTCACCGACGCGGTGCTCAGCCGGAGCGTTCTTCTGTCCATGGATGGAAAAGGCGCCTGGCGTGACAACGTGTTCGTTGAACGGGTGTGGCGCAGCGTCAAATATGAAGAGGTCTATCTGAAAGCCTACGACTCGGTCAGCCACGCCCGCCGCTCAATCGGCAACTACCTGAGCTGGTATAACCAGAATCGGCCTCATTCCAGGCTGGCCGATCAGACACCGGATGAAGCATATTTCGCCACGCTGCCAGCGATAAAATCGGCAGCTTGATTGCCTCAGCGATTCCACTTAAAAACTGGCGGATCCTGTCCGAACGAATGAGGCCACCTCTCCTCACCGCGCTTGCAATTACCCACAACTCCAAGAGAAGTTATGTTAACCTCGCATAGATTAGTCATCCTATGGAAAGATAATGACTGGTAATGTGCGAGTAGATGACGAGGACTGGATCAATAGAGAGACGGCGGATAAC
>NZ_FCNW02000161.1 GCF_001544475.1 Caballeronia humi
TTGCTCGAACGCGAAAAACGGGTAACGCTTGTACGATTAACCAAGTGGGGGCTACTCCACGCATCGATTGTTGTCACCGGTCTGACGATTCTGATGCTCTCCAAGTCATCTGCTCGGTTCAATGTGGGAGATCCTGACGTCTTCGCTCCAATGCGTGTAGGCGCCCTTTCCACAAAGGATTTCGTTGCCTTCGCGATCATTTATTTATTCATCGTGTGGCGCTCGGTGAAGACATTAAAACAACCGAGCAACGACGACATGCCACGGCAATAAGCGACCGGAAGACGCGCGCTGCCCGTCTGTTGGATCAAAATCCCATCTCTTTCCAAAGTCCCCGCGATCATCTTAGACATGCTCCTTGTCGATCTCTGACCACTGGTATTGTGACGGGCCTGCGATCAGTTGAAGCAGGCTCCGTCTAGGGGGCGCCATCGTCTTAGGAGCCACCGAACCAGTTGTACCCTTGATCGACCCAGTAGCCTCCGGGGAACGTGTTCGTCACAAAAATTTCCATGATGTGTTTGGGATTTTTGTAGCCTAGTTTCGTGGGCATTCGCAGCTTCATTGGATAACCATACCTCGGCGGCAATTGTTGACCGTCGTAGGTGAAGGTAAGCAGCGTCTGCGAATGCAGCGCGGTCGGCATGTCGATACTCTCGTAGTAATCGTCCGCGCATTTGAAGCCGACATACTTCGCGGATGTATCCGCACCCACGCGCCTGAGGAACTCCGAGAACGGCGTGCCGCCCCATCGTCCGATCGCGCTCCATCCTTCCACGCAGATATGCCGCGTGATCTGCTCAGCACTCGGCAACCTGTACAGGTCCGCCAGACTCCACGCCTGCTTGTTTTGCACGAGGCCACCCACCTTCAGACGGAAATCCCTTCCATTGACTTCAGGTACATCGTCGATATCATAAAACGCGTTGAACGGGAACGGCCGCGTAATCTGTGCTTCGGTGTACGTCGGCGCAAGACGATTCGGGTCGAACAACCACTGCTGCACGTGGTCGTTGATTCGCGAGATGCGGGTCAAAAACGTCTCAACGGATTTGTCGTCCGAGAGGCTGCATCCGCTAAGCATTGCAAGGCCGCCGAGCGTGAGGATGTGTTTGCCGAAAAGGCGGCGCGACGGCATTTCGAGTTCGTGGCGCACGTCAATCAGGAGCGACTCCCGGTCGATTTCTGTCGACGTCGATTTGATGGGTTTCATTGTCGGCCTCCTTCAGCGACCGCGGATCATCGTGAGAAGCGAGCGCGGCACGAGCGCGACCATCGCGACATGAACCACGATGAATCCGGCAAGCAGCACCATCGCGCAAAAGTGAACAACGCGCGCAACATCGTAGCCGCCCATCAACTCCCGCAGCAACGGAAACTGCACGGACTTCCAGATGGCGAGGCCCGACACGATCAGTAAGGCGATATCAAACATCACGAACAGATATGCGAATTTCTGCACTGCGTTATAGCGGCTCGGGTCTGCGTGCGAGAGGTGGCCCTTGAGCGCCTCGCCGAGATCGTGCAGAATGGCTCGCGGCGAGAGTGGAAGGAATTTCGATCGGAACCTTCCGGAAACGATGTTCATCGCCAGATAGAAGACGCCATTGAAAAACAATAGCCACATCGCGGCGAAGTGCCATTGCAGCGCCCCGCCGAGCCAACCGCCGAGGGTAATGGCCGGAGGAATCATGAAACCCTTGAAGACCGGCGACGCATCGTAGATGCGCCATCCCGAGAGCATCATCAGTACCGCG
>NZ_FCNW02000162.1 GCF_001544475.1 Caballeronia humi
CCTCTCGCTAGCCTGCGCCTTAATGTGTTGGTCACAGCTCGCACTGTTCTTTGATTAATTACGCAATAGCTTCTTAGGCGACAGATGAAATTGACAAGCCCCGATTCGAGATTTTGATGTCGACGTCCGGGTCTCTTGCCACGACTCCCTTAGGATGCACCCGCGTCCAGCTTGAGACAACCGTCGATCGGTGCGCTCGGCCTATTCGGCAACGGCCCGTTCCTGTCGCGCATCCTCTAGGCTGTAAGCCGCAGCCGCGACTTTGCATGAGCCGTGTTGCGCCCGCATTCCGGATTGCAACTCGAGGGCGCGCATCTTGTGGGCGACCAGAGCTGAACGATCCTATACGAATAGCTCATTGCGCGTGAGCACGTACCACACGATCACCGCCAGTTTGCCTTGCCCTCCGCGACAATGGCGATCTGCTGGCTAGGCTGCCTCGACGAGCAATCCTCGCGCGTACTAGCGTCCGCGCTCGGTGATGTGACCGTGCCGGGCTGGCATTGGTCCCGACTCATAGACCGAAGGGTTCAGACCGAAGTAGCTCACCGCTTCTCCGGGTTCGGAAACTGCTCGATGGCGCCGATCGCTGACAGCATGCCAATTGCCACAGTGGTATTTGCGCCGGTGATAATTTGCGGCCTGCGCAGCGGCTCGTCTCCGATCCCGATTTGCGCCCGGGCCTGTTACACCTCTCGCAGATACTCACGAAGACGGTCCAGTTCCCGCAGGCGTTGCTCAACGCCCAGACACTCGTCCAATGGCATCGGCTGGGAACCGAGCCGCGTGCGTCCTTTCCTTCCGAACAGATCGGTCGCGGGGCACCGCTCGGTCAGGTGGGGAGCCAGCACCGCATGGTTTTCGCTTTCAGCCTCGTTCGTTGCTGCACGGGTTGTGATCGGCACAAGACTTGTCGGCATAGCGCCAGGGTGCTCTCGGCGGGCATCCAGACTTCCGGCAGAAAATTGCTCGCGTACAGTCGTGGCAACACCGATGTATCAATCTTGACTGTCTTGATTTGTGCCTCCGCGATGAGCCTCACCAGCAATGGATTCGCAATCGCGACACGCGCGACGCGGGCGCAGAACGTTCGATGGCGGCGGTATTGCGAATCGCTTCGAGCACCGCACGATCGGTGCTGCGCAATCTTGCGGCAAAGCGCTCCAATTCGTCGAGTCTTAGTCCGGCACGACCGCCCGGCGTGCAGCACGTCGTCTTCAAGGTGCGCGATCTCCGCCACGGAGCGCGAAACATCCAACCCTACGATTCGCATAACCGTTCTCCCATTTCGAATGAAAGGGCGCTATCAAAAGCGAAGTGCAACACCTATCTCGTATAAGGTGTTGCAATGCCCGACAAAACTTCGTACCAGCAGCTTCAACCTGAAGAACGCCTCGCCATCGCAAGCCTGCGACTGCAGGATGTGAGTATCAGGGCCATGGCCCTGATGCTCGGGCGTTCACCAGCCACCATCAGTCGTGAGCTGATGCGAAACAGCTCCGCTACTGGCTATGCATCGGTGCCGGCTGAAGCGCGGAGCACCGCCCGTCGTAGCGCGGGCCGCCGCCCCGTCAAGCTTTGCCTGCAAAGCGTTTGCTGGCGGGTGGTGCTCACCCTGCTCGATTGGAAATGGTCGCCCCAGCAGATATCAGGCACACTCAAGCGTATGGTGCGATGTGATGTCGCGTAAAGGATTGTTTCATCTGGTGTTGTTAGCCAGAGAGGAGACCGGCTGTTCCGTCA
>NZ_FCNW02000163.1 GCF_001544475.1 Caballeronia humi
CCGACGATACTGCTCGAAGCCGGCGCCTTGATCTGCTGCCATCGCTAGGGTCTTTTGTCTCATTCAATATAAACGGCCTGCCACCCTGATGCGTTGACCTTTTTCAGCATTGCCCTAAGTAATCGCGTACCCTCGAAGCGCCGCTTTTCGAGCAACTGCCCATCGAGCCCGGACAACTGCTTTGCCCAGACGCTGACCGATTGCCTCGACACATCCAGGCGACGAGCCACCTCGGCTTGCGCACACCGCGCTTGCAGATCGCGTTTCGTTCCCGTTCCCTCGACATGAAGCCTGTCGAGATAACGCGCAAGGAGGCAATTTTTGTCAAACATTTACCGGATTCGGATTAGTTTTTCAATGGAGTTACGCCGAGGTGGTGGCGACAATGACTTCTTCCGGTCTTAGCGACATCGTCTCGGCCGGTAGTGATGAGTCTGAGGCGCAGTTCGCGAAGCAAATACATGTCTACTGCGACGCAAGCCAGCGCGGCACGGCGGAGAGCGTTTTAGAAGATCATCCGCCAGTGGCCTCGTCATGGGCATAGCTCGAGCTTTCACGCAACGTTGACCTGGTCTACGACCCATCGGACTCCTTTGGCTCCCCACGCTGCGTTACAGGCGGCGCGTTTGTCTGCCAGCGAATTCACCGTCCCGGTCAACCTGACGACTCCGTCGTGCGCATCAACCGAGATACCGACGGCCTCGTGCAGGGAGCGCCGCGCCAGCGCTGCGGCAATCTGGGCATGGACATCCTTGGCGATTTCGTTGCTTCGAACTGCGAGCTGGTTTGCGACGCCCACGACCCCGCGCATACGGCTCACAAGCATTTCGGCAGCGTGGCGCTGATAGACCCACGTGACCTCTCCGCTGAGCGTGACACAACCGCGGTCCACCTCGACCCGAACCTCCGTTCCCTCGAATCCTTCCTGCCACTTCAATGCCGATACGATGGCGGCTGCGAGCTCTTCGTCGGAGTGCGTCGTCGGAGACGGTCTCCTAACGGTAAGCTCCAAGACAACTGCGCGGCTTCCAGCGACACGCTGCACCGCTTTTTGCGCCGCGAGCTTTTGGGCACAACTCGATACCGAGCCGGCGAGCGTCACGATGCGGGCGTTGACCTTCACCCGGATCTGTTCTGCATCAATGGCGGGGCCCCAGAGCAATTCCTGCTCGATATCATGCTTGAGGACTTCATCTGACTTCATCTGTGGCTCCTGCGGTGAAGGCCGGCGACATCGGAAGACGCCGGTACGGCAACGCATCCGTTCTGTTTGCGACGCATACTGGTTAGCATCCACCCGCACGTTCGGAACATGTTGATGCTGATCAATTGCTTCGCGTGCCCGACACACCATTGAGCGATCGGCACGTGCGAAATGACCGACAGTATGCGCCTGCATAGTGCAACCGCTTCGATTAGGAAAATTGAGCAGCGGCCAGGGAGCGGAGAGTCGACTCACCCGGCGTTGTCTCCTGAAAACCAATCCATCGGCGTCGGCTTGTTGCAGAAAATCGTCGGGATTACGCGCGCGACGGGGCCGCTCTGCTATGCCAGCCCACGAAAAAGAGAGCGCGTGCCGATCGCGTAGGCCGAGATGATCGACTCCTCGTGAACGTCGAACTTTGTGGCGCGACAATCCGGATGAGAGACGTGTTGCCTCATGGGAGGATGTTACTCCAGCCTAATTGTCGTTTTCACATTCTTTTGCGTTGAAGTCTGGCGCTGC
>NZ_FCNW02000164.1 GCF_001544475.1 Caballeronia humi
CTGGCGACACTGTTTAGGAGGCGCATCGAGTCAGGCCAGTGGAATGTCGGCGCGCAGATACCAACCGTCGACGAGCTCGCCGAAGAATGTGCTGTCGCCCGCGCCACGGTCCGCCAGGCGCTTGGCATCCTCGAAGAGGACAAACTCATTGAGCGCTTTCGCGCCAAGGGCACATTCGTCATTCAGAAGCCGCAAAGCCAGCTCTGGTGCGAAGTGCCGACCGATCTTTCCGGCCTGCTGCTCGCGGCAGAGGGCGCAACAATCGAATTGCTGAAGACTGAAAAGGGCGTGATGCCCGCCAATATCCTGCACACAAGCGGCAAGCTCGCGCCCTCCTACCAGCACTGGCGCCGACGCCATTCGCGCGAAGGGCACCCGTACTACCTCGGCGACGCGTACATCGACGAACGCCTAAGCCGCCGCATTCCGAAGTCCGCGTTCAAGCAATACACGACCATGCGCATATTGCGCGATATGCCCGATCTCAAGCTTCAGGAAATCCATCAGACGATTACGATCGGCACAGCCGACGTCGAGTTGTCGCGTATGCTGGAAATCCCCCTCAATGCGCCCGTTGCGCACGCCTATCGCACCGCAACAGATGCCGATGGAACGATTGTGTTTGTCGGCAATGGCGTGTATCGGGGCGACGTTGTGCGCCTGGACATCAAGGTGGCCCTGTAACTGCGGGTCGAGGGTGCTGCCGTGTGCAGCGCCCGCGACTTGCGTCTCAGTGTTTTCACCCATCTATTTTTCCTCGCTAATAGGTCAAAAGGCCATATAATTGACCTAACACGAAAAGCGAGTCGCGCTTGAGTTGAGCGGTTCGGCAGGTGTCGTGTGTTCTTTAACGTTCCCGAAGGATAGGCACATGAAACTGCATTGGTCGCCGCGCTCGCCGTTTGTGCGCAAAGTCATGGTGTGCGCGTACGAAGCGGGTGTTGCCGACAAATTCGAATGCGTGCGATCCCCCGTCGCGATGGACAAGCCCAATCTCGAACTGCTTCACGACAACCCGTTGAGCAAGCTGCCCACGCTCGTGCTCGACGACGGGTTCGCTTTGTTCGATTCATCGGTGATCTGCGAATACCTCGACTCGCTGCACGACGGCGCGCATCTCTTTCCGGCCGCGGGCCGCGAGCGCTTCATCGCTTTGCAGCAGCAAGCGTTCGCTGACGGCTTGCTCGATGTGCTGTTGCTCTGGCGTCAGGAGCGTAACAAGCCGCAGTCGCAGCAGCGCCCGGAATGGCTCGCGGCGTTCGCGGTCAAGTCGGACGCCTCACTTGACTCGCTCGACAAATTGGCGCCGCAGTTGCGACTCGAAGCAATCCAGATCGGCGACATCGCCATTGCCTGCGTGCTCGCCTACTACGACTTCCGCCTGCCGGACTTGCAATGGCGCGAGGGACGTCCGGCGCTCACCGCGTGGCATGCGTGTTTCGCCGAGCGCGACTCAATGCGCCGCACCGAACCTGGCGGTGGAGAGTGAAGTCATGAGCAGTCTCACAAATCCTCTGCGCCCCGTCGATGTCGTGCCGGCAAAGATGCCCCACCCGCCGCGCAATGCGCTTCCCGACGGCACCTGCGATACGCACTCGCATGTGTTCGGCCCTTATCAAGACTTTCCGTTTGCGACAGCATCCAACTATCCGCCGCCGCTAGCGCCTTGTCCCACCTATCTCGCAATGCTGGACACGATCGGCGCGAGCCGTGGCGTTCT
>NZ_FCNW02000165.1 GCF_001544475.1 Caballeronia humi
CCCGGACGGTCAGTTGAAACTCCCCCAGTTGTGGTCGCCTAAAATCCCCCACCGTGTGAAGCAGGACGAGGTCGAGTTTTATTCCTCTTTCGTTTTCTGCGCAAGGGCCTCAGCGGCTTCTTTGAGCCGATAGCTGCGGCCGTTGAACTCGAGCTGGTGGCAGTGATGCATGAGGCGATCGAGGATCGTGGTGCTCATGGTGTTATCGCCAAGGTACGCGCCCCAGTCCTGTACCACGCGATTGGACGTGACGATGATGCTTCGGCGCAGTTTGTAACGTTGATGGACCAGCGTCTGTAGTAGCGCGCCGGCCTCGTCAGGAATCGAGCGTGCCAGGAACAGGTCGTCCAGCACGAGCAGGTCCGCCTCGAGTATCGCGCGCAGGCGCGTCTGTTGCTGCTCCGCTGCGCTGAGCGCGTAACGGTTAAAGAAGTCGTCGGTTTCGAGATACTGCACCTTGTGGCCTTGCAGAACCGCCTGATACGCGACGGCCTTGGCAATGTGCGACTTGCCGGTGCCGGGTTTACCGATGATCAATCCGTTCTCGCCAGCGGCGACGAACTTCAGCGCATTGAGCTGGAAGCAAGCCTGACGCGGGATCTTCGGATTGAACGACCAGTCGAACTCGGCGAGCGCGAGCTTCTCTTCAAGTCCGGACTGCTGATAGCGCCGCTCGATTAGCCGCGACTGACGACGGTCGAGTTCGTCCTGCAGGATCAAGGCGAAGGTCTCAAGAAACGGTTGCTGGGTACCCTGTGCCTGTAGCACGCGGGTCTCCAGTGTGTCGCGTATGCCGGACAGGCGCAGCATCCTGAGGGCCCGCTCGATGTCGGGTAGCGTGGTGGTCATGCTGTTTCTCCGCTTGTAGTGGGATGGGGGGCGGCACTGTGCTGCGCGCCGACGTTGAAGAACTCGCCGTATTCGTCACCCGGGCGGATCAGGGCATGTTCCTGCGTGAGCGGTAGGGCCAGCTGTGGCGCACGATCGAGACGCTCAAGGGCCTGCTGGAACAGCCGTTCTACGACGGCACGTACCTGCCGATAACGATATAGGTGGTGACGCAGGGCGTGATCGCAGGCTTGCTCGACGAGCCACGCGGGATACTTCTTCGCCAGCGCGACGATGCCCCACATGCCGCGGTGGCCGACGCGACCTTCGGCATCGAACAGGTGTTGGCACAGCGTCTTCGTTTGTGGCCCGATGTCGGTGGCGCTGGCCAGCGCGAGACTGGTCTGGCGCGATGGATTGAACGGGCGTTCGCTCTCGGGAAGCTCGAGCGAGCCGGGCTCAATGTGGCGCGGATGGGTGCGCAACAGTTCCTGCGAGCGGCGATCACGGATCTCGATCGTGGTGTCGTAGATGCGCACACACACGAGACTGCCGATGGGCGCGGGCCGCGCCGCATAGTTGCTGCGTTCGACGCTTACGGTGGTATCGTCCCAGACAGTGCGCACGACCTCGGTAAAGTAGCGGAATCCCGTGATCGGCAACGGCCTTAGGTGAGGCTTCTCCTCCTGGAACATCGCCTCGACCTGTCGCCGTGCACGGCCATGGATGCGTTTGGCGGCCCAGTTCTCTTCCCAGTGCATTAGGAATTCGTTCTGGGCGTCGAGCGACTCGAATCGCCGGCCGGCGAGCGCGGTGTTCTGCGTATGCTGGATCGCGTTCTCTACGGAACCCTTGC
>NZ_FCNW02000166.1 GCF_001544475.1 Caballeronia humi
GCGAGCGCGTCGCCATTCTCGCATCGTGGAATCAGCAACGACGATCCCGTGAAAACCCCCGCTTCTTCAGCACAGCCTTAATCGGCTTCTCAGTCGAACCAGGGGGAACCTTCCCTGCCGACGCAGCTGCAACGACCACTCCTTTGACGAGGTCCGGCCGATCGGCGGCCAACTGGCGGGCGGCAAAATTGCCCCACGCATGGCCCACGACAACGACGGGGCCAGCGTGCTTTGCCTCGATAACCATCGCCACGTCGGAGGCAAAGTCGTGCACATTCAGGTTATCCATCGGGCCCCTGCTTTTCCCAACTCCACGCGGTTCAGGACGGAGCACGCGGAAGCCGTCAGCCACCAAATACTGAGCCACCTCGTCGTAGTCTCGCCCTGAACGACCCAATGACGGAAGAATAGCGATAGTCGGACCTTTGCCCTGGCTAAGTACTTCAATTTGCACGTTTCCGTGTTTAACAACGTCATCACTGACTGTGCTGTCACCGGTCGCAGCGAAAGTGCTTGCGGAAAAGGAAAGGATGACGGCGGCGAGACTGAATTTTGAGAGTTTCATGCGGGTGGTCCTCGAAATGTATATGCCAGTCGGATAGCGTCAGCGTTGTGCTGTCACCGTCCGTAAATGTTGTGAGCGAAGCGTGCGATGGCTTGGCTCATAGCACGGGGCTGTTCCGGCGCCATTGGATGACCGGCGTTCGGAATGACCTCCACCGTGACACGGTCTCCCAGCATCGGCTTGAAGACGTTGGGCACAACCACGGCGTCGTATTGACCTTGGAGGTCAAGAATGGGAACGGTGCCGCCGGCGAAATAGGCATCGACTTGCGTCATGTTTCTCGCGTGCGCCTCTGCTTCGTGAGTTGCCGGATACCAGCCACTCAGCCAGGGGCGAGGGTCGTGTCCCGGCGCAAAGAACGCTTGCTGCAGATACGTCAGCCGCTGCTTTTCAGGCAAGGCGAGGTTGCCCGAGCCATCGATGGCATCCCGGAGGCGCCCGTATGGCTTCTCGTTCGACCCGGGCGGCAACTTTCCGGCAGATGCGGCTGCCATGACCAATCCACGGACGAGATCCGGGCGGTCTACCGCCAACATCCGTGCTGGCTGACTTCCCCAAGCGTGACCGACCACGACGACGGGCCCTGTCTTTTGATGGTCCAAGACTGACGCGACATCAGCAGCGAAGTCGTGCATATCGATCCCAGTCAGAGGACCGCCACTTGCGCCGATTCCTCTTGGCTGAGGTCTCATTACCGTAAAGCCGTCACGCGCGAGATACGCAGCGACTTCGTCAAAGTCCCCGGCACCCCTTCCAAGGGATGGAAGAAGCACGATGACCGGACCCGTACCTTGCCGGATGGTCTCGATGTGAACATTGCCTCGCGTTGTCGTGAGGCGCTCGGGTGCCGCGTCATTTGGTGCGTGTGAAGCACAGCCGAACGCGCAGAATGAGATCGCAAGAGCAATGACGCGAGTTATTACCTTCATACAACCGTCTCCTTTCTTAGCACTACAGTCGTAGCTATTTTTTACTATACTACGTTAGTACTACTACAACGGTGTAGAGCTATGAAAGAGATCGCGAAGGCGTGGGAACGTGAACTGGATGGCTTGCATGAGAGACTCGGTGGCCTGTTCAAACGTGCTGAGCCGCGGCAGCGGTCGCT
>NZ_FCNW02000167.1 GCF_001544475.1 Caballeronia humi
CCCCCCGCGTCAGAATACTTGTCGCTCCAATAGAATCAATGAACCGGGGGCGATGATGAGAAAACGAATTGGCAAAATACGGACAAGCATTCAAGGACAGAGCGGTTGCGCGGTTGCTGCCGCCGGAGAGCGCGGCGTTGGAAGACGTTGCACGTGAGGTTGGCGTGGGAGTGGGGACGCTGGAGCGCTGGCGCAGTGATGCGCTGTCCAGGCCCGCTCGCGAGCGGGCCTGGACAGCGGCGGCCCGATTTGACGCCGTGCTGACGACCGCTGCGATGGACGAGGCTGCCAAGAGCGCATGGTGCCGCGCCAAGGGCGTGTATCCGCACGAGCTGGCTTCCTGGCGGCAAAGCGCCACGCAGGCGCTGGCCGAGCCCGAGGAGGCGCGTGCCAGCCCGCAGCAGACGCAGCAGGACCGACGTCGCATCAAGGAACTCGAGCGCGAGCTGCGGCGCAAGGACCGTGCGTTGGCTGAGACGGCGGCGCTGCTGGTGCTATCAAAAAAAGTCGCGGCGATCTTCAGCACGGGCGAGGACGAATGATCGACCTCGAAGATCGCCAGTCGATGGCCCGCGATATCCACACCGCGCACAAGGCCGGCGCACGGCTGCGCCTGGCCTGCCAGACGGCCGGCATCGACGTGCGCACCCTGCAGCGCTGGAATGCCGGCGAAGGCCTCGTATCGGGCGATGGAAGACCTCATGCGGTACGCCCGCAACCTTCCCATGCGCTGAGCGCCGCCGAGCGTGCCGAGGTGCTGCGGGTGGCCAACGAGCCGCGCTTCGCCGATATGCCTCCTGCGCGCATCGTGCCAATGCTGGCCGACCAAGGCGTGTATATCGCCAGCGAATCCACCTTCGCCCGCGTGCTGCGCGAGCACGGACAAACTGCACATCGGGGCCGGGCGAAAGCGCCCAAGGCTGGCCGACCGCCGACCACGCACATCGCTTGCGCACCACGCGAAGTCTGGTGCTGGGATATGACGTACTTGCCCGCCGAGGTCGTCGGTCAATGGTTTTACCTGTACCTGATCCTGGACCTGTACAGCCGCAAGATCGTCGGATGGGAGGTGCACGAGGGCGACGATGCCAGTCACGCTGCCCATCTGGTGCGGCGCACGGCGCTGGCCGAGGGCATCGCTACTCTGGCGGACAAGCCGGTGCTACACGGAGACAACGGCTCCACGCTCAAGGCCACGACCGTGCTGGCCATGCTCCACTGGCTTGGCGTGAAGCCATCGTACTCACGCCCACGCGTCAGTGACGACAACGCCTATGCCGAGGCGCTGTTCCGCACGGCCAAGTACCGCCCGGAGTTCCCCGCCACGGGCTTCGCCGAGCTCAATGCTGCACGCGACTGGGCGAGCGACTTCGTGCATTGGTACAACTTCGACCACCGTCACAGCAGCATCCGCTACGTCAGCCCAGCGCAGCGCCATGACGGAGACGATCACGCGATCCTCGCCGCTCGTCACGAGGTGTATGTCCAGGCGCGGGAACGTAAGCCGGCCCGCTGGTCAGGCTGCACGCGAGACTGGACGCCCATCGGTGCCGTCACGCTCAATCCGGAGCGCGAGTCAGTCATCACGATGGCCTCGCACGCTACACTTAGACAGCCTTTGGCTGCATGACTGAGGCGACAAGTACCTTGACACGCGCCG
>NZ_FCNW02000168.1 GCF_001544475.1 Caballeronia humi
TAGATGTCGCCTCTGAATTTTTGTTATTTGAAGAACTCAGAGGTGCAGGTTGAAGACGAAACAGACGTATTCTGTAGAATTCAGAGAGCAGGCGCTGGCGAAGGCCCTGCAACGAGGCAACCGCTCCGTAGGAGCGGTTGCCTCCGAACTGAACATGAGCGTATTAACTTTAAGGAAGTGGATCCGGGTGTCTAACGCCGCAAGCCGCAACCCGGTGCCTGTCGATGCACGGCGCCCGGAAGATTGGTCGTTGGAAGAGCGCCTGCTGGCCTTGCATCAGAGCCACGGACTCACCGACGAGGCACTGCATGCCTGGTGCCGTGAGCGGGGCCTGTTCGCCCATCATCTCACCCAGTGGCGCCAGGACTTCTGCACGGCCGGCAGCGGCTCGGCCCGGCGCGAGAACGCCCTGGAAGTACGTGAACTGAAACACGCCAATGCGCAACTGCAACGCGAACTGAACCGCAAGGACAAGGCGCTGGCGGAGGCGGCGGCGTTGCTGATACTACAAAAAAAGTATCAGGCGCTGTTCGGGGACGAGGATCAATGAGTTCCCCCGGGCAGCGCAGCACCGTGATCGGGCTGATCGAAGAAGCGATCCTCGCCGGGGCGCGTCAGGCGCGTGCGTGTGAGATCCTGGGGCTGAGTTCGCGTACCTTGCAGCGCTGGCAACGTGGCGACCCCGATGCCGTGGACGGGCGCACCTTGTGCCGCCACGAGCCTGCGCACAAGCTGTCGGCCGATGAACGCGCCGAACTGCTGGCGGTGGCCAACTCTGCTGAATTCGCCCACCTGTCACCGAGCCAGATCGTGCCACGACTGGCCGACCAGCAACGCTACATCGCCTCGGAATCAACGTTTTACCGGGTGCTGCGCGAAGCGAACCAGCTCGCCCACCGGCGCAGCGAACGGCCGGCCAGCGCACGTAGCAAACCGCGCGCGGTCTGTGCCGATGCGCCCAACCAGCTGTACTCGTGGGACATTACTTACTTGCCGACGACGATTCGTGGGCAGTATTTTTATCTGTATCTGTTTCTCGATGTCTTCAGCCGCAAGATTGTCGGATGGCAGGTCTATGCCGAGGAAAGCAGCGTGCTGGCCAGCGAAGTGCTCAAAGACCTTTGCGCACGCGAAGCGATACAACCCGACCAGGTCATCCTGCACTCCGATAACGGCAGCCCGATGAAAGGCGCCACGATGCTCGCCACCCTGCAGGCGCTGGGTGTTATGCCGTCATTGAGTCGACCGGGCGTGAGCAATGACAATCCGTATTCGGAATCGCTGTTCAAGACGTTGAAGTACCGACCGGCCTACCCGTTGCAGACGTTTGACACCCTGTTTGCCGCGCGCACCTGGGTCACCGGGCTAGTACGCTGGTATAACCACGAACATCGTCACAGCGCGATCCGCTTCGTGACGCCGGCCCAGCGTCACGCAAACCTTGACCAGCAGATTCTCGATCGCCGCGCAACGCTCTATGAGGTGGCCAGGCAGCGTAACCCGCTGCGATGGAAAGGCCCTACGCGAAACTGGAAGCGCGTGCACACGGTCCATCTGAATCCCGATCAGGTCGGTAAATCTGAACTCACTCGACACCCTCAAACGCAAGAGCAAAAAGCCGCCTGAAATCCAAT
>NZ_FCNW02000169.1 GCF_001544475.1 Caballeronia humi
CTGCGCGGACTAGATTGCGACAACGATAGCGCCTTTATGAACGAGACGGTGTTCGACTTCTGCAAAGCGACAGGTATCGAGCTTACGCGCTCACGTGCATACAAGAAGAACGACCAAGCGTGGGTCGAGCAGAAGAACGGCGCTATCGTTCGCCGCTTGGTCGGCTACGGAAGGCTGCAAGGTCTGGATGCCACGGAAGTCCTTGCCTCCCTTTACCAGGTATCACGGCTCTACATCAACTTCTTCCAGCCGTCATTCAAACTGAAATCAAAGACACGTCACGGGGCGAAGGTGACGAAGCACTATGATTCACCTTTGACGCCGCTCGAGCGCGTCTTGCGAGCGGCTTCAGTGCCGGAGGCAACCAAACGCAAACTCCGAACTCGATTCAGGGCGCTCGACCCATTGGATTTGTTGTCCCGGATACGTGAAGCGCAGCGGGGCGTTGCGACCTGCATCGAAAGCGGCACCTCACCGGCCGAGACAGCGACACCTGACCGCGTTGCCCTAGCGGAATTCCTGAGCAGCCTCGGAACAGCGTGGCAGGACGGTGAGGTAAGACCAACCCACCAACGAAAGACCAGCGTCCCACACACGTGGCGCAACCGGCAAGATCCGTTCGAGCACATGTGGCCGACGATCCAGCAATGGCTCGAATCCGAGCCCGGCATTACAGCAAGGAAACTGCACGAGCGGCTCGTCGCCCTGGCACCCACGATGTATTCCAGTGCGCAACTACGCACCCTGCAGCGACGCGTTAAAGCATGGAGATCGAACCGTGCACGAGAACTGGTGACCCGCATACTAAGCGATCCCGATGCGTTGAAGTCTAACGCCGCTACGCAGCGCCAGACTTCAACGCAAAAGAATGTGAAAACGACAATTAGGCTGGAGTAACATCCTCCCATGAGGCAACACGGCTCTCATCTTGTTTGACGCGCGGCAAGGTATCGAGCTTACGCGCTCACGTGCATACAAGAAGAACGACCAAGCGTGGGTCGAGCAGAAGAACGGCGCTATCGTTCGCCGCTTGGTCGGCTACGGAAGGCTGCAAGGTCTGGATGCCACGGAAGTCCTTGCCTCCCTTTACCAGGTATCACGGCTCTACATCAACTTCTTCCAGCCGTCATTCAAGCTGAAATCAAAGACACGTCACGGGGCGAAGGTGACGAAGCACTATGATTCACCTTTGACGCCGCTCGAGCGCGTCTTGCGAGCGGCTTCAGTGCCGGAGGAAACCAAACGCAAACTCCGAACTCGATTCAGGGCGCTCGACCCATTGGAGTTTGTTGTCCCGGATACGGCCGAACGAGAAATTCTCGCCTGGACAGCCGAAGGTAAAGAATCACCAGCTCAAACGAGGGACAACTGCAATCGACCAGCACGGGGCAACCGATTCCCGCGTCGATAGCAGTCCGGTCTTTGACCGCACGACGGAATGCACGCATGGCTCGACGTTTTACCGCCACAGTGCACACCACGAGCATTGTTAGCGCGACAAGCCGAAATATGGAGCCTTCAAAGATTGCGTCAGGCACATGGAAGACTAAGAGGCGGTTTCAAAAAGCCTAGATTGATCGTTGGAGAGTATTCCAGCAGATCACGCAAGCGGCCAATTTCAA
>NZ_FCNW02000170.1 GCF_001544475.1 Caballeronia humi
GGCGGGTTTGATTCCACCGATGCATCGGGCGGGCTCCCGGCCGACGTGTCCAAGGCGAGCACGGTTTCGCTCTCCGGCGCGACGGCTCCGCCAGCAGCATCCCTCACCGACAGTGCGGGCACGGTCTGGACGCTCCTCAACGGCCGCGTGATGAAGAACGGCACGGGCGTGTCGACGGGCTCGAGCGTCGCGCAGGCGCTGCTGCTGTACTTCAACGGCATCATCTACGCGCAGAACGCGAGCGGCGTCTGGTATCAGAACGGCTCGCCGTGGAAGAACATCGGCACGACGGATCCGCGCAACGTGGTCAAGCCGTCGAACACGTCGCTGTTCTACGGCATCAACGGTCATATGGCGTGGGGTTCGGGCATTTACTTCACCATGACGGCCGAGCAGCAGCTCGCCATCCTGAAGGATCTGGGCGTGACGATGTATCGTTGCGACACCGCGGACGCAGGCATGTCGGCGACGCTCGCGATGGCATTGCGCGGCGCGTTCGCGGGCAGCGGTGTCGGCATCATGCCGGTGCTCAATCCGCGTTCAGCGGGCTGGAACCCGACGGGCACCGAAGCCGCCGCCTATTCGCTCGGTTATGACATGGCTGTGCGCTGCGCGCAACCGCTGAAGGGCCTCGTCACGCATATCGAATGCGGCAACGAACTGGATACCATCGGCCTGCAGATCGGTGGCGACGGCAGCCAGACCACCGACTGGAGCCCGTCGCAGTGGCCGGCGTTCCGTGGCGTGATTCGCGGCATGATCGCGGGCGTGAAGGCGGTCGATCCGACGATCAAGTGCGGTGTGAACGTCGGCATTCCGATGGCATATCGCGCGCTGCAGATGCTGTGGAACGGCATCTCGCCGAACGGCACGGCCATGGGCATATCGGGCGCGGCGCCGCTGCAGTGGGATTACACGACATATCACTGGTATCACAGCTCGGGCAAGCTGGAATGCGCGGGCCGCAACAACGCGTGTATTAACGTGCTGCAAGTGCTGAAGGACTCGTTCAACGTTCCGATTTGGCTGACGGAATGGGGCTGGTCCGGTTCGGCGGATTCGCCTTCGGCGCAATCGGCGTATGTGCAGGAAACGATGGCGTCGTACTACGCGATCAAGGACAAGTACAACATCGAGTGCGTCATGATGTACGCGGTCATCGACCAGGACTACGGGCTGATCCAGGCCGATGGCGTGACCAAGAACCCGGCCTACGCCACGTTCAGGAACTTCGTCGTGGCCAATCCGGTGAAGACGACGGCGTAGCGAGCGCCACGCGGTCACGTCGAACGTGAAGGCAAGCGATTTCTCGTGGCGGCGGAGCATGAAGCCATCCGGCATAATGCCCCGACCGTCAACAAGTAACCCGAGGAATCCATGCTGCTGTCTGAACAGGACGTACTCGTGACCGGTGGCGCACGCGGGCTCGGTGCGGCGATCGTCGAAGCGCTCGCACGCGAAGGGGTTCTTTCGCATTAACGCGGGGAAGGTAAAATTCGAGGCTGAGGAAACCGCTTTGGTCACACGATGAAAAAGACACTGACGCCGGTTCTGTCGCGGTAACGGCAAGACGCT
>NZ_FCNW02000171.1 GCF_001544475.1 Caballeronia humi
GCGAGCGCGTCGCCATTCTCGCATCGTGGAATCAGCAACGACGATCCCGTGAAAACCCCCGCTTCTTCAGCACAGCCTTAAAGCGAAAGGTCAACCCTACCCGTATGCCAATTGAAGAAAAGGAAAGCTATCGCTGGCTAGAAAACCTGAGACAATCCACAGCATTACTGGGCGAACCGGAACGCTGCCTACATATCGGCGATCGCGAAAGCGACATTTACGAGGGCGGCCTCAAAAGTGAGGTGCAACACTTATTTCGTATAAGGTGTTGCAATGCCCGACAAAACTACTTCATACCAGCACCTTCAACCTGAAGAACGCCTCGCCATCGCAAGCCTACGACTGCAGGACGTGAGCATTCGGGCCATGGCCCGAATGCTCGGGCGCTCGCCCTCCACCGTGAGCCGTGAACTGACGCGCAACAGCTCTCTTGCTCGCTACGCATCAGTGCCAGCTCAAGCGCTGTGCGCCGCCCGCCGTAGGGCTGGTCGCGGCCCCGCCAAGCTTTGCACGCAAGGCGTTCGCTGGCGGATTGTGCTCACGTTGCTGGACTGGAAGTGGTCGCCCCAGCAGATATCGGGCACACTTAGGCGGATGTATCCGACCGACCCCACCCAGCACGTATCGCATGAAACCATTTACACGGCTATCTACGCTCAGCCGCGTGGCGAATTGCGCCGCCAGTTGATTGCCTGCCTGCGCCACGGCCACAACAACCGCATGTCGCGCACGCGCGGCACAGACCGACGCGGGCAGATTCCCGACATGGTGAGTATTCACGTACGCCCGCCCGAAATCGAGGACCGCCTGCTGCCTGGCCACTGGGAAGGCGACTTCATCAAAGGCGCTGGGAACCAATCCTCCGTTGGCGTGCTGGTTGAACGCACCAGCCGGCTGGTGCTGCTTGCCAAGATGGACGATGCTACCGCCGCCTCAGCTCTGGCGGGCTTCTCGGCCAAACTCAACTCGATTCCTGAACCCCTGCGCCACAGCTTCACTTATGACCAAGGCAAGGAACTTACGCGCCATCAGGAACTCGCCGCGGCCACCGGCGTGCGCGTGTACTTCTGTGACCCCCATAGCCCCTGGCAACGCGGCACATGTGAAAACACCAACGGCTTGCTGCGACAATACTTGCCCAAAGGAACCGACCTCTCGGTCTACACACAGGACGAACTCGATGCTATCGCCGACAGCCTGAACAACCGGCCGCGCGCAACCCACGCGTTCTATTCGCCGCTCGAGGTCTTCGCCGCCACGCTCGCCTCAGCAACCCAACCTCAAAACGCTAAACATTAACCCCCCTGTTGCACTTCGAATTGAAACCGCCGAGCTATTCTGCGAAGCGCATGATTTGGGCACGCACTTCCTCGTGCGCACATGCGTTGACCGCCTGGCTGGCGACGGAGAGCATACGATCGCCGACGAGATGGCCGAGGCGAAGGTCAAGGGTCTCCATCGTGTTGAGCTTCGCGATTCTAAAGGCCGTCCCGACGAAGCCTTTTTGGAGATCCGGTATCGCCGCATTACCGTGCTACCACCTCTCTATAAGCAGCGTCGCTATCCCGAGCTA
>NZ_FCNW02000172.1 GCF_001544475.1 Caballeronia humi
ATCCACGCAACGCGCAAGATCGAAGAGGGCGCAGAGACTTCATTGACTACCAGCTTGACGTCGAAGCGCGCAGAACAGCGGCACTGAGACGGATGTACGCGTGTCGCTGCGGCGCTCGCCGATGTCGAGGAACGATGCTGGGGTCCCGTCGGTAGGGTTCGGTCGCTACTTGCACCATGATGTGGCGGCGAGAACAACCAAGGGAGCTTGGTGGCAGCTTCCTAGAAGCGGTAAAATCGATTAGCCTGATCGCTCTTCATGGACCTTTCCTGAGCGCGACGATGATGCAGCAGACCATGCAGCAACTCGATATATTCGCCGACAGCCGTGACGTGGCATTGCGCAATGACGTGGTGGCGCAGTTGCAGCGTCGCAACGCGGCGGACGCACGAAAGACACTGATGCTGCTTGCCTGCGAGTACGCGACCGACAGCGCGCTACCTGCGATGACCGTGCTTGTCCGAGAACTCGAGAACGCATCAACGCTTCCCGTGACCGACCACGCCGAGTTGGCCGCGCTCCTCCGTCGCTTGGAGAATGAGGTGGCACCCGCTGCGCGGCAGGTACTGCCTGAGCACGACGCTCGATCGTGGTTGGCTCCGTGCTGGCGTGCGCTTGCCCAGCGCGCCGCAGCGTTGACGTATTGTGGAATCCACATTGACAGTCACGCGGCACCCCTGTGGCTTCGCGCCGGCGAATGGTCCGCGGCAAGCGATGCGATTGACACGATTGAGTCTTGGTGGCGCATTCCATCACCGCTCGCATGGATGACCGAGGCGCGCTATCGGGCGGCCGGAGTAGACGCAGCGTGGCCGCTACTCGCGGAATTGGCGTGGTTAGCGCCGCCCCAGTTCGCCGCGCTACTCGTCAAGATGGGAGACGCCGCACTCGACAAGCTGCGCCGACGCTTCGATGCGGAGTTCCTTGGCACAGGCGAAACCGAAGATTATGCATGGTTCCCGGCGTTCCTGCTGGTCATCAAACCAGCGCTTGCGGGCAGACTAGGCGAGGCGCGCGTGCAACGCGACCTGCCGGCATCACGGGCGACCGCGTTGCTCGGGGAGATTCTGCGGCGGGAACATGAAGGCGGCCAGCAGGAACTGATCGCCCTTCGTCAACAGCTCGGCCGCTTGCACGCGGGGCTGTTTGACGTGTACATGACGACACGGAAAGTGCATCATCAATGATTTAGGCTGTGGTCCAGGCCTCACTTTCGAACGGTTGCTGCAAATTGTTTCCCGGAGGGGAACACGAACGCGTGCGGAGATGCTATCGCCATAGCTGACCCGTTGTGCTCGATCACTTTCGAGTTCAGAGGACCTGTAGCACCAGCTGAAATAGGCGAATGCGGCGCGGCGTACCCCGCCACCGAACTTGGGGTATTCGTACCTTTCGTGCAAACTCGGGCGGTTTTTAAAACGAAAATTCATTTCTGATCAATAGCTTGCGAGATTGAGCTTCGACAAGATGCCAGAGCACGGCGGAGTCTTGCTGGATAAGGGCTGCGGAAACTCATCGCCAGAATTT
>NZ_FCNW02000173.1 GCF_001544475.1 Caballeronia humi
GAGCCGCTATAAGTTCGCCTACGTCGATGCAGCGGGCGAATACGTGGTCGCTCTTCACCTGGACCGGGACACCCGCCCCGCTGGCGGCAACAGTTGCCGGCTGAGACTGGCGAAGCCGTTCGCCGGTGCGAACCAGACCGGCTTTCACTTTCCGCTGATCGATGGCACCGAGGTTTTGGTCGGATTTCATGATGGCGATCCGGACAGGCCGTTCATCGCGCATGTGATGCACAACGCGCGAGCGCCGGACGTCATCGTCAACGATCAGCGCTGGTTGAGCCGCAACGTGTTGCGCACCCAGTCCAACAATACGTTGCAGATGGAGGACTGGGATAACGAGCAGCACATCAAGCTTGCGACCGAGCACGGCAAGTCGCAATTGACGCTCGGTCATAGCGTGAACCGCAAGCGAGAGAAGCGCGGCGCCGGTTTTGAGTTGCGTACCGACATGAAAGGCGCGATCAGAGCCGGACAAGGCCTGTTTCTATCGGCCGATGCGCAGCCGCTCGCGAACGGGCGGCATCTGGATATGAAAGCAGCGCTCGGTCAGTTACAGGTGGCGCTCGCTCAGGCGCAAGGGCTTGCGCAGGCCGCAAGCGTCGCCAAAGCTGAAATCGCCGATCTGAAAGCCGAAAACGAATGGCTCAAGAACAGCGTGAACGAGTTGAAGGAAGCGGTGATGCTGCTGTCTTCACCCGAGGGGATCGCGCTGGCGACGCCTGACCGGGTGTCGGTTGCTGCCGGCTGTGACGTGAACATCGCAACCAGCGCGGGGTTCAACGTCAATGCACAGCGCAATGCGAGCGTCGCCGCTTCGGACACGCTGTCGCTCTTCGCTCACAACGGCGGCGCCAAGCTGTTCGCGGCGCGCGGCAAGGTGCTGGTTCAGGCGCAGTCCGATGCGATGGAACTGGTGGCGCAAAAGGATATGCACCTGACGAGCGCGAGCGGAACGTTGATCGCAAACGCTGCAAACGGCGTCGTGCTGCATGGCGGGGGGACCGCCTACGTCAAGGTGAGCGGCGACAACGTTGAAATTGGTGGCGCGGGCAATTTGATTCTGAAGATTATTGGAATCGACAAGTCCGGTCCCGGTTCGTTGTCGATGCCATTGCCGAAGTTCGAGCAGACCACCATCGGCCACGATGAGCACTTCATCTTGAGCGATCGACTTACCGGGCTGCCGGCGGCCAATCGCCCATACCGGATTCAACTCGCGGATGGTCAGGTCATCGAGGGCGTGACGAGCGGCACGGGCGCGACTTCGCTCAAAGCGGGCGATATCGCGCAAGGGATGACCCTGCTGACTAAAAAGAGTACGGAGGCTTGATGAGCGAAGAACTGAATGAACCAAACGATACGGGCGCGACGCCGGACCCGATGAATGCAGGAGAACAACCGACCAAGGGGAAACGCTATCAGCACGACGTTGCCACGCGGCTCGTGCCCATGCAGATCGATCATCTTGGACGGCGGTTCTGGGAATCGTATATGACGCCCGTGAGTTATCAAGTGCG
>NZ_FCNW02000174.1 GCF_001544475.1 Caballeronia humi
TGACGGCAAAGCGGCTTCGCGTTGCTTCAAAGTGTCCGCCCAGAATATCCTGTTCAGTGACCTTGGGATTGGAAAGAGTGCATACAAGCAGCGTCAAACATCTCCGACAACGTTCGAAGATTCTTGTTTTCGATACCACCAGCAGTCGGTTCACTTCCGGAAGTCACTGCGTTGCAAAGTGTCACAGGCACAGTCCAGTTCGGGACGATGACGTTCCTGCTCAAGCGCACGGCGCAGCGCGCGCACGCCTAGCTCCATGTATGCGGGACGCCCTGCAACATTTGGATCGATGAGCCGTATTGACACACCTTCGATCGCGCTTGTGCAGTCGCCCGACGAATGAATGGTGGCGCGGCGTATCGGGTGTATTCGGAGAGTGTCCGGTCGCTAGCCCTTGCGGCAGCAACCCCGCTCCGCGCTGTGCGAACAGCTAATCGACGGACTGGTGGAAAATCTCTTGTATCGACAGAAATCGCTGGCTGGCCACTTCCACTCCTCCTCGGGCAGCAATATTCGGATAGACTACGCAGCGTCAAGCGGCGTTGCGCCGGTGGCTCGGCGCCGCAAAGCGCGCCTCGCTGGATTTCAGTATCCCTGAGCCAGCGGGCGATATCAGTCAACGACGGCAGACTTGATGTACGCGCCCAGGCGGTGATGTAGGTAGACGCCCACATGCGCATTGCCAACCGGTCACATACCTAGCGAACGCTATGGAACCCCGGCTTGCCAATCTGTTCGGGAAATTGCACTACTTTCTTGAAGCGCGCAATGTCGAATCCCATGGCGTCGAGCCTCGTTAGTACGGCTTGGTAGGTTTCCTCACGCATTTCCGGATGGCGCGCCAGAATCCACGCGAAATTCTTGTCCGGCGTTGCGCGCACCGTGTACTCGTAGTCTGGATCTAGGTACACCGTGAGGACGACGAACTCGAACGGCCACACCGGACGAATTTTCCACACCGAGTTGCGTGCACCGTGTTCGGGCCTGGCGATGAACACGCTGCCCGTCTCGGGTTGATCGAAGCCATGTTTGCGACCCAACACAGCATCCTCAATACGTCCATCCTCGCGCAGGGTCCACGTGGCGCAGCTTCCGACATAGTCACGCTCGTCCACCACCGGGATGTTCGATATCACGTACCAGCGGCCCATGTAGCGGGACAGATCGACGGACACCGGCTCGAGCGCTTTGTCTGCATGAGGGTTCCGGTTGACGGGCGCAAAGGTACATCCGGCAGCGACCGCAACGAAAAGGATAATGAGAACACGTCGGGCGAATTGGTTCATACCGTCCTCGACAGGGGCTCCTGTGTTCCAGTCGCATCATGCTGCCGCCGACGCGACGTCGTCCGCTTGACGTGGATCAAGCGATCGATCTAAGGCAATGCTGAAAAAGGTCAACGCATCAGGGTGGCAGGCCGTTTATATTGAATGAGACAAAAGACCCTAGCGATGGCAGCAGATCAAGGCGCCGGCTTCGAGCAGTATCGTCGG
>NZ_FCNW02000175.1 GCF_001544475.1 Caballeronia humi
TCGATCAACTTGTCGAGGTTGTGCTGAGCGTGGTCGGTATTCACGGTGAGGAAGCAGTTTGATTTTGTCGATGCCAAACCGCGTCATTGCGGCGGGAGAACTGCTCCAGCACATTAGCCGAATCGAATACGCCGCCACGCCGCTCTATTTTGGTACAAGCTCCGCAAATCGATACGACGATCCGAAGGGTGGCTATGGGGTTCTGTACTTGGGCTTCGACCTTCAGACTGTATTGATGGAGTCGGTTTTTCATCAGCACCAATGGCACCGAAGCCGTTCGCAAACCATTACGCTAAGCGAGATTCGTGGACGCATTGTGCGTGCTGTCGGCGTAGTCGAGCGACTGAACTTGGCTGACATGACCGCACCAGGCGTGATGGCGCGGGAGTTCGGCCTCAATCTCGGTCAACTGGCAAGCCGACGTTACATCCACACGCAGCGAATCTCTCGGCAGATTTACGAGGCGCTCGACAACAGCGGCTTCCCAGCCTTCGACGGTCTGCTCTATCCCTCGCGGAATAATTTTCCCGCGACATGCATCGCTCTTTTTTATCGGGCACGAGCGAAAGTCGTGGTGGTCGACGATCTCCCGCTGGTGCAACATGTCGACTGGCCCGCTTTCGTAAATCAGTATCGCATTGGGGTCGCCAAAGTTTGAGGCCGTTGACGGCCCACGGGGTCCGAAGAGCTTCCCCTTCCGCTTGAATCAATCCTTCCAAGTGAGGATAGCCGTTCTATACGCCCGTGCAGGTCGAACCGCGTCTGCGCGAGCGCACGCTGACGGTCAACGGCGTATCGAAGGTGTATTCGATGACGGGCTGGCGCATCGGCTATGCGGGCGGTCCCGCGTGGCTAATCCGGGCGACGCAGACGCTGCGATCGCAGAGCACGTCGAATCCGAGCACGATCTCGCAAGCGGCGACGCTCGCGGCGCTGGAAGGCGGCACGGATTTCCTGCTCGAATGGATCGATGAGTTGCGCACCTGCAGCGATCTCGTGGTCGATACCATGGCACGCTGCCCCGGCCTGCGTTGCGATGCACTCGATGGCGCGTTCTACGCCTTCGTGGACTGCTCGGGCGCGATAGGTGCTACTACGCCTTCGGGCGATGTCATCGCTACCGATCTCGACTTCGCCAACTATTTGCTGGCGGCGGCGCATGTCGGCGTGGTGCACGGTAGCGCGTTGGGCGTGGAGAACCATGTGCGCATCGCGTATGCTGTTCCGATGCCCACGCTGCGACGCGTGCCGGCGCATCGAGACCGCGTGTGCGGCGTTGACACCCGCTGTCGCCGCGGTCCGAAGCGCCTAAGCACCAGACGCCATGCCCGCGACACGTGTGCCGTGCGCGGGTTTTTCTTTTTATCGGATGGCCTTCCATGCTCTATCTCATCGAAGACGCTACCCCCGAGCCGGCGCAATTCGGCGCCCTTCCCGCGCTG
>NZ_FCNW02000176.1 GCF_001544475.1 Caballeronia humi
TGGCGAACGTGAAGGCAGGTGCTGCCGACATGGAAGCTGTCAACCTGAAGCAGTTGAAGGATGCAGGCCTGACGACCGACACGAACGGCACTGTGACGAACGCCTTCGTTGCATACGACAACGCCGCCAAGAACTCGGTGACGCTGGGTGTCGGCACGGCTGGTGCGCAGATCCACCAAGTCCTGGCAGGTACGGCTGACGCGGATGCCGTCAACCTGAAGCAGTTGAAGGACGCGGGTCTGAAGACGGACACGAGCGGCAACGTGACGAACGCATTCGTCGCATACGACGACTCGACGAAGGGCAAGGTCACGCTGGCGGGCGGCACGGCCGGCACGACGCTGGCAAACGTGAAGGCTGGTGCAGCCGACATGGAAGCTGTCAACCTGAAGCAGTTGAAGGATGCAGGCCTGACGGTCGGTACGGGCGGCAACGTGACGAACGCATTCGTCGCATACGACGACTCGACGAAGGGCAAGGTCACGCTGGCAGGCGGCACGGCTGGCACGACGCTGGCGAACGTGAAGGCTGGTGTGGCCGAAATGGACGCAGTGAACGTCAAGCAATTGACGGATGCGGGCCTAAAGACGGATACGAGCGGCAACGTGACGAATGCATTCGTCGCATATGACGACTCGACGAAGGGCAAGGTCACGCTGGAAGGCGGGACGGCCGGTACGACGGTGGCGAACGTGAAGGCTGGTGCAGCCGACATGGACGCGGTGAACGTCAAGCAACTGAAGGACGCGGGCCTGAAGACGGACACGAGCGGCAACGTGACGAACGCATTCGTCGCATACGACGACTCGACGAAGGGCAAGGTCACGCTGGCAGGCGGCACGGCCGGCACGACGCTGGCAAACGTGAAGGCAGGTGCTGCCGACATGGAAGCTGTCAACCTGAAGCAGTTGAAGGATGCAGGCCTGACGACGGATACGAACGGTACTGTGACGAACGCATTCGTCGCATACGACAACGCCGCCAAGAACTCGGTCACGCTGGGTGTTGGCACTGCTGGCGCGCAAATCCACCAAGTCCTGGCAGGTACGGCTGACGCGGATGCCGTCAACCTGAAGCAGTTGAAGGATGCAGGCCTGAAGACGGATACGAGCGGCAACGTGAC
This sequence comes from Caballeronia humi, assembly GCF_001544475.1. Lineage (GTDB taxonomy): Bacteria > Pseudomonadota > Gammaproteobacteria > Burkholderiales > Burkholderiaceae > Caballeronia > Caballeronia humi. The sequence goes on from NZ_FCNW02000176.1 coordinate 1,124, forward strand.
GAACGCCTTCGTTGCATATGACGACTCGACGAAGGGCAAGGTCACGCTGGCAGGCGGTACGGCCGGCACGACATTGGCGAACGTGAAGGCAGGTGCTGCCGACATGGAAGCTGTCAACCTGAAGCAGTTGAAGGATGCAGGCCTGACGACCGACACGAACGGTACTGTGACGAACGCATTCGTTGCATATGACGACTCGACGAAGGGCAAGGTCACGCTGGCAGGCGGTACGGCCGGCACGACATTGGCGAACGTGAAGGCAGGTGCTGCCGACATGGAAGCTGTCAACCTGAAGCAGTTGAAGGATGCAGGCCTGACG
>NZ_FCNW02000177.1 GCF_001544475.1 Caballeronia humi
GAATTCACTGCTGGCGTTGCGAGATCAGTTGGCAGTGCACGCAACGCGCAGGTTGGCCCAAGTCAAAGTGGCGCATCGAAAAAGCCACCCGAAAGGCTTCTCAAGTATTTACGCCACTGAAGCCGAATATCTTCAAGTCAAGGCGAACCACCAAAGTTCGAAAGAAGAGCGACAACTGCTTGCCGAGCATGGGTACCCAAGTCGGCCGGCGGCCTCAATTGAGCTATTTCATCTAAGAACTGCTTGCTACATCGTATGCGCTGCATTCTCGGGTATGCGAGACTCGGAGCTGGCGTCGCTCGAAGTGGGATGCTTCATTGCAAGAAAGGGATTCGACGGTGCGACGCTCCACTGGCTCCGAGGAACAACGTACAAGCTCGAGCACGAACCGAGGCCGGCCGAGTGGATGGTGCCGGAGGTCGTTGGAAAAGCGGTGGCTGTCGCCACTCGGCTCGGCGAGCCCGTGCGCGCGCAAGGCGAGAAAAGGATTAAGGCCCTAGAGCGCGCAGCAAAGACACGAACCCTCGATGAGCACGTCCGCGCGAAAATTCAACTCAAGCTTGAACGGGCTCGCCGTAATCGCAATGCGTTAATGGCGATCTACCACCCATCGTATGGAAGCGTGTCGCTACTAGGAAACGAGACCGCACGAAAGAGCCTGAGGGCGTTCGCCAAGATGGCAAACATGATTGTCGAGCAGCAGGACATGGACGGCGTGGTCAATCGAGACCGAATTCGACCTGGGGAGCCCTGGCCGCTCAGGACGCACGAGTTCAGGCGAACCTTTGCAGTCTATGTTGCCCGGCACGTGCTCGGCGACATTCGTTATCTGCGCGAGCACTTCAAGCATTGGTCACTCGACATGACCCTCTACTACGCCCGACATGACAGCGACGCAGATCGCGCCCTGATTAGCGACATCTTGACCGAGCGTGATGAGTTGCAAAGCCTGATCATCCAGAGTTGGATGCATCCGCATAGCAACCTGTCGGGCGTGGGCGGCCACCGTATCGCGGCCTTCCGCAACCGAGGCGAAGTAAAGACCGTTCGCGACATGCGCGACTTCTGCCGCAAGCTTGGGGAAAGTGTGTTCATCCGTGGAACCGGTCACTCATGGTGCATGGCAAGCGGCAACGGTTGCGGGGGTCAAGGTCTGTACGATGCGGTGCGATGTACCTCGTGCGGCGAAGGCGTGATTGATTCGACTCACATTCAGATCTGGAAAGGGATCCGGCAGCAGCAGATTGACGTGCTGCAATGCCCTGACCTTGGAAGGCCGTCCCGTGAACGCAGTGTCGATCATCTCCGTAAAGCTGAACGTGTACTTGCAGACCTCGGTGCCGAAGTGCCGCCCTTCAAACTTCCCAAAAAGGTACGTCGTGCGAGCTGAGCGCAAGAGCCCGACGCGTCGCCGC
>NZ_FCNW02000178.1 GCF_001544475.1 Caballeronia humi
GGCTATTTCAAAAGTGGAGTGGGTAATGCGGCTTACGAGGCATGTTGGTTGAAGGCCGAGAAGTCGAGCTTTCCGGCGATGAGGAACAGCACGGTTCGCATGGTTTTGAAGCTGACGTATCCCCGGGCCTTGCGCTTGGCAGCTTGAAACAGGCCGTTGATGGATTCAATGAATCCGTTGGTCTGGCGCGTCTGGGCCCAGGCGACGATGCCGTCGAAATGACGAAGGATCATGCGTGCGACGTCCTTCATGGGTTCGACCTTGGAACGCATGACGCCGGTACACCACCGGCGCAGCATCTTGGAGAGCACATGGATCTGCTTGCGATCGAGAATCTCGCGCAGCTGCTCGCGGTACATCCAGGCACGGGCGGTGCGGTTCGTGGTGTACTGGCTGATCAGCGCCTCGAGATCAGTCAGTTGCGCGAGGTTGAGCTTGTCAGCATCCTTGAGCAACGACCAGCGCATGCCCTTCAGTGCGGGATCGGTCCTCTGCTGTTCGCGGCGCACACCATCGAGCGCTTTGGACGCGTGCGCCACCACATGAAATTTGTCGAACGTGACGCGCGCATCGGGCAGATGCTCGTCCACGCCCTTGATGAAAGCGGGCGACATGTCGATGCTGACCGATTTGATCTGCGCAGGCGTTGCGTTGTGTTCCTCCAGATGATTGGCAAAGCGTTCGACAACGCCTGCATCCTTGCCCGGCGTGACGAAGACCACGCGCCTGCCGTCCATGTCGGCGACCAGCGAGACATAGTCGTGGCCACGTCGGCACGAAGTTTCGTCAATGGCCACCGCGGTGACTTCGGACAAGTCAGTCGCGGACGCGGCCAGGTCCACGTAACGATCACAGATGGCCTTCACGCGATACCACGACAGGTTCACCAGACGGGCTACCGCCGCAAATGTCATCTCCCGGCACAGCGTCAGCACGAGCGCTTCAAACAGCAGCGTAAAGCCATCCAGCTTGCCCATCCAGTCGGGTTCTGCCAACCGCACCGCGCCGTCCGGCAAGCGCACGCGCGGCACCCGGACCTCGAGATAGCATTCGTGCTGAAAGAAGTTCAGGTGCCGCAGCCGCTTGATTTGCGTGTCGTGCACCGGGTGCTCGCCGGCGACGCCGGAGTAGGCGAAGCGGCTGCCTGCAACAAAGTCCACGGCAATCGTGAGCTGCCGTTTGGCCGCGTCAAAGTCGACGCCCTGCACGTACCACGGGGCATTGATTCCCAAGGCGGCTTCAAAGAGCTGATTCGTCATGTTCGCTTCGTCTCGCAGGGCTGGTTGCCTCATTCTGCCGCAACCAGCCCTGCCTCAGCTTATCTACCCGACGCGCGTCAAGTGTTCTCTTCGCCGGGCTTGCGCCCGCACTTGACCCGGCACTTCACCCACTCGAGATTCGAAAGAGGC
>NZ_FCNW02000179.1 GCF_001544475.1 Caballeronia humi
CCGGAGGAATCATGAAACCCTTGAAGACCGGCGACGCATCGTAGATGCGCCATCCCGAGAGCATCATCAGTACCGCGGCGAGCGCGTTAAGCCAGTGCGCGATGCGAACCCATGCGGGCTGGATCGTGCGGCCCGCGCTGGCAGACGCACCGTGTTCTCGTAGCGCGTTCATTCGGATCTCCTTAAGCGTCGAGCAGCTCAACCGCCGCACGACGACAGTTCAACGACCTGCAGCACCTCGCCCGTCGCAGGGCTTTCAACGAAGGCCACCAGACCGCTTCGGCCAGCATCCGTCGAATAGCCTCCGGAGATCGTGGCGCGGCCGTTGACGAAGTTGACAGGCCCGATCCACCGGCGCACCACGCGATTGTGGTGGAGTGTGACTCCCGTGTTTTCGCCTGCCTTCACCGGGCTTTCGACCCGGTTCTCGTAGATGGCCATGTAAGCGACGGCATCTTCGGGGAGTCTCTCGGTTGCCTTGAACGCTGCGTCGAACGCCATGTTGCCAGAAGGGACCGCGTGCGCGTCGATATGGATTTCAACGAGCGGCGATTCGGCGTTCAATTGATGAACACGCGTTGCAAAGGTCTCTTCGTTTGACCAGCTTCGCAATTCCTGGCCGCCGACAAACACCTCCGGTGTGTACACCACGTGCTTGCCGCCGTGCGCGCTCAGGTGTTGTTGACGCGACGTAAAGGTCGGTTGCGCGAAACGGTCTTTCCAACCGAGGTTGTCCCAGTAGTCGACATGCAACGCGAGCGGCACGACCGCCTTCGTGTTGCGCGTCTGGTCGAGCGCGCTGAGCCAGTTGTCAGCGGGTGGACAGCTGTTGCAGCCCTCGCTCGTATACAGTTCGACCAACGCTGCACGCTGCGGCGGACTGCTCACACTGCAGGAGGTCGCGGCAGAGGCGAACTCAATAGCGCACGAGAACAGAAGGGCAGCGTGGCAATGTAAAGCCGAGACGCGCATGGCGGCCTCCAAGCCGAAACAACACATCAATTTCGATAGTCACGCGCGAAATGGGCCGCATGATGACTCAATTCCGGGTTGCTGAGGGCGCGATGAAGGAGGCCAGAATGCTTATTCTGCTCGCTTATCGCGCCTGCGGGCGTTTACTTGCTCATGCCGTTCTCGCTATCGTGCTGCATTGCCGATCCGCCGGCGCCCTTCTGCATCTTGTCATGCTTCATCTTCTTGCTCGTCGAGTTCTTCCCCATCGAATCCTTGCTCATCGAATCCTTGCTCATCGAATCGTGCGACATCGCGTCCTTCGACATCGAGTCGTTTGACATCGCGCCGCTCGCCTGAGCGAACGCCGAACCACCGCTGACGAACAGCGATACGGCCAATGCTGCAATTGCAATGCGTTTCATATCAACTCCTTGAATGTGTTGCG
>NZ_FCNW02000180.1 GCF_001544475.1 Caballeronia humi
TTTCTGCCAGATAGATGGAATGGCCGCCTCCCGCCTTAACGGTCCGTCCGGCGCGGTCTCGCTTCCGGAACGTGCGACATTGCGGATTCGGCAGTCCTGCCGCCAAGGAGAATCAGATGGAACCCACGATCATTGCCATCGATCTGGCCACGCGCGTCTTCCAGATCCATTTCGTCGATTCTGACACCGGCGCAATCCACAGCAAGGTTCTTAAGCGCGCGCAGCTGCTACCGTTCTTTGCCAACCGGCCTGCGTCGCGTGTAGTGATGGAAGCCTGTGGCAGCGCTCATCACTGGGCACGGCAGTTGGCGCGTCTTGGCCATGATGTGCGGCTCATTGCAGCCCAGTTCGTGCGGCCGTTCGTGAAGTCCAACAAGAACGACGCTGCGGACGCGGCGGCAATCTGGGAAGCTGCGCAGCGTCCTGGCATGCGCTTCGTGGCCGTCAAGACGGAAGACCAGCAGGCCATGCTCGCGCTTCACCGGATGCGGCAGCAACTCGTGCGGTTCCGCGTCATGCAGGTCAATCAGCTGCGCGGTCTGCTGTACGAGTTCGGCGTCGTCCTGCCGCAGGGCCGCCGCGCCTCGATCGAGGCCGCCAGAGCGGCACTCGCAATGCTGGGAGAACAATTTCCGGCGATGCTCACGGAAAGCCTCCAGGACCAGCTTTCACGAATGCTCGTGCTCGACGAGCAGATCGGGCGCATTGAGCAGCGTATTGTCGAATGGCGACGTAGTGACGAAGCCTGTCGACGCATCTCGGAGATTCCTGGAGTCGGTCTGCTCACAGCCACCGCCGCAGTGTCTGTCATCGGTCAGGCGAAGAACTTCCGTTCTGGGCGCGAGTTTGCGGCTTACCTCGGCCTGGTGCCACGTCAGAACAGTTCGGGCGGCAAAATCAGGCTGAGCGGCATCAGCAAACGTGGCGACGTGTATCTACGAACACTACTGATACACGGTGCCCGAGTTGTCATCTCAAGTTCGAAGCATCTGCCCGAGCGATTGCGCCTTCTGTTGACGCGACGTCCTACGAACGTCGTCGCTGTAGCACTGGCCAACAAGATGGCGCGAACGATCTGGGCGCTGCTGGCGTACGGGCGAACGTACCAGATAACGCCAGCGAGTAACCAGGCTTTCAAGGCATTTACCCTCATATCCGGTTGCACAGGTGTATTGAAAGATGGCAAGACAGGTTGGACCGCGCAAGGGCAAGCCTGAGACATTTCTCGGACCTTGAGTCCGTCCAGTTAGATTAGGACCTTTGCGGCGAAATCCATCGGGGCCGGCGGGCACGTCCCGCGATCGAGTCCGGATATAAGTCCGCAACCACCCTCCTCGCCTCTAACAATATCGCCTTGCAAATGGGAGGCGACCATATAAGAAATGTCGGGTTTT
>NZ_FCNW02000181.1 GCF_001544475.1 Caballeronia humi
GCGAGCGCGTCGCCATTCTCGCATCGTGGAATCAGCAACGACGATCCCGTGAAAACCCCCGCTTCTTCAGCACAGCCCTAGGTCAAATGCCTGTGTATCGGCGCGCAGGCCGAGCGCCTCGACCACGTAGCCGGATAATCCGGGGCACATATATCCGGTGCAAGTGCTCACTACGACGGCATCAATTTCATCGGATCGGATCCCGGCGTTATGTAGGGCGCAAGTTGCTGCGGCGATTGCAAGCGCAGGGGCATTGTTCACAAAGCGCTTGGAAAGCGTGTCGGGTTCGATTACGAATGCATCGTGAAGCGAGTCGAGGGCGAGTCGTCGTGCGTCGATGCCGTTATCTCTTTGCAAGACGGTATGTGCAACAAATCGGGCGCGAATATCGAGTCGCAAATACCATTCCGAGTCCCGGAATGCACTCAGGCAGTCCGATTTCGTATAGCGCTGCGGAGGATTAGCGGTGCCAATGCCATTTATATACATAACGTGCCGACTGAATGAGTTGCAGTTAGCGACGACTCTAGAGAATGCGTTCACGCCGTCTCACGCGCGCCGTCTTTTAGAACAGGCGCAGCATTCGTGCCACGTCAGTGAACCGAAACTTAATCACGAATATGTTCCCCATGGTTCCTTGGACACGACAGGCCACATGGTAGGGAATCGGTGTGAACAAGAATCGGTCGCTTTTGCTCTGGGGATGCCCTCGTTGCGGAATCGGCCGGCTTGCGCCGGGCAACTAAACAGCGTTCGGCGTCCGACGCGCGCACGAGAGCGGATCTCTGTCCGCCGTGCGGTGACGCGCGGTGCTCGAACTATCCCGTTCCTGATTGACTGGGACCTGCGGCCTGAAGCGGCTTTCTGCGCTCGTGCGGTGAATCTGAAGGCGGGGTCCGTAGGCGTCCCGCTGGCAGTGACCGCGCGCAGCGTCTACGACCCGACGTAGACCCACATGCCGCACTCCCGGCGCGTGGTGGCGCATGCGCAGTTAGCACATTGATACACAAGCAGCTTCAAAGCTGGCTCGTCAGCGCCAGCCTGCGGCGGTCTCCTCCGTTGATGGTCGCTTCAAGATTCCCCGCCTGACAATCGCTCACGCGTAACAAGCGCTAGCGCTAGATCTGTCGGTTCACGGCGACGACTGTAAGACTACGTCGCTACCAGGCGACCCTCGAGTGGGGACGATGCCCACGCCCGCAAGAGCGCCTACTCGCTCGCGAGCACACGCGACATCGGGCCACGAACAAAGCCACCGCGTCAGCACATGTGCGCTAGGAGGGTCACGTCGGCTTTCGTGACGGTGACGTGTGAGGGTAAGCGACTCGGCACGGCCGTTTCACAGTACTGAATTTCTCGATGCATGATGGGCGCGTTCAGATTGACGGAGACA
>NZ_FCNW02000182.1 GCF_001544475.1 Caballeronia humi
TGAGATTGACCCGCCAAAACGGACACCTATCCTTTTAAAAGGGGGTGTCAAAATGGGCAAGCATCGAGCACCGTACCCGGCGGAGTTCCGGGCTCACATAGTCGAACTGGTGAAGGCGGGGCGAACACCCGAGGAGCTTGCGCGAGAGTTCGAGCCTAGTGTGCAGACGATAATCAACTGGGTGGCGCAGGCGGATATTGACGCCGGCGTGCGTCAGGAGGGGTTGACCACGGCTGAGCGCCAAGAGCTCACCCGTTTGCGCCGCGAGAATCGGCAATTGAAGACGGAGCGCGACATTCTCTCTCACGCCGCGGCCTGGTTCGCCCGAGAGACAGGAGCCGTGTCCTCGAAGGATACGGATTCATGAGAGCAAACCAGGCCCGTTGGCCCATTGCCACGATGGCGCGGCTGCTGGGAGTCTCGACCAGCGGTTACTACGCGTGGCTGGTGAGGGAGCCATCAAGGCGGTCACGTAGCGATGCTCAGCTACTGACGCGCATTCGTACGCTGCATGCGAGTTCGCGAGGTACGTACGGAGTGCCGCGCATCCATGCGCAACTTGCGCGCGAGGGAGTGCACGTGGGACGCAAACGAGTCGCGCGCCTGATGCGCATCGCGGACCTACGGGGAGCAAGTCGACGGCGCTGGCCGCGTACAACGCGCCAGCGTGCGGGGGCACGGCGTGCGCCGGACCTCGTGCGCCGGCACTTCAATGCTGGAGGGCCCAACATACTGTGGGTCGCAGATGCCACCTACATTCCGACGACAGAAGGCTTTCTCTATCTGGCTGTGGTGCTTGATGTCTTCAGCCGGCGCATCGTCGGCTGGGCGATGTCGAGCCACTTGTACACCGAACTGATGTTGCGCGCGCTCGACATGGCCCTCCAGCAGCGACGTCATGAGGGCGTGATTTTACATTCCGACCAGGGGGCCCAATACACATCCATTGCCTTTGGGCGACGCTGCCGCGAAGCCGGCGTGCAGCCGTCGATGGGTACAGCCGGCGACGCGTACGACAATGCGATGTGCGAATCCTTCTTTGGGACACTCGAAGCAGAACTCCTGTCGCGCGAACACTTCGCGACCCATGAACAAGCCCGCAGGCGCATCTTCTCCTTCTTGGAAGGCTGGTACAACGTACGCCGCCTGCATAGCAGCATCGGCTATTGTTCGCCGCTCGAATTCGAAAACCTGAGCGCCAAGAGAAAAGCCGTATCACCCTGCGGGTTGCCCACCGACGGGCAGCGTCGTGGTCGTGAGAAGCGACCCGCTGCCCGTCCGTGGACAACCCGCGACTCAACGCTTAACGGAGGCCGGACCACGACAAATCTTTAACTGCAAATCTGTCCGTTGGAGCGGGTCAATCTCA
>NZ_FCNW02000183.1 GCF_001544475.1 Caballeronia humi
CTAGCAGGCTGTTGAAATACCTCATGTAGCGGTCATCCGTAACGAAGGCGTAAACGTTGAACTTATGTCATCAATGAGAGCGAGATGGAACGGATGCGTGGGCCAGATGGTTTTACCGAGTCAATGTTCACGGTGCTGAAGCTGGACGATTTTGTGCCGAAGGACCATCCGTTGCGTCCGGTTCGCGCGTGGCTCAATGACGCGCTTAAACGCATGGACGATGTTTTCGCGCGGATGTACGAGGCTGACGCGAAAGGAGGTCGGCCGAGCATCGCGCCGGAGAAGCTGGTGCGAGCTCTTTTGCTGCAGGTGCTGTACTCGATTCGTAGCGAGCGCATGGTGGTGGAACAGATTTCCTACAACATGCTGTTCCGCTGGTTCGTCGGCCTGCCGATGGACGGGACTGTGTGGGACCACTCGACGTTCAGCAAGAACCGCGACCGTTTGCTTGAACACGATGTGGTGGTGTTGCTCTTCAACGAGACAGTCGAGACGGCGCGCGAGCGTGGACATCTTTCTGGGGAGCACTTTAGCGTCGACGGTACACTGATTCAGGCATGGGCCGGGCATAAGAGCTTTGTGGCGAAAGCAAGTCCGGACGAAGACGACACACCTCCTGACGAACCACCCGCGCCGAATGACAACTGGCATGGACAGAAGCGCAGTAACGAGACGCACCACTCCACGACGGACGAGCAGGCGCGTCTGTTTCGCAAGAGCAAAGGAACCGGGGCGATGCTCTGTTATATGGGCCATGTGCTGACCGACAACCGGCACGGCCTGGTGGTCAACGCACAGGTGACGCTGGCGACCGGCACCGCCGAGCGCGACGCGGCAGGGCAGATGCTTGCTGATGCCGCGAGTGTTGCGCCGCGCGCCATCACGGTCGGCGCGGACAAGAACTACGACACCGCCGGCTTCATCGGCAGTTGTCGCGCGAATCGTGTCACGCCGCATGTGGCGCAAAACGCTGGGCGGCCGGGAGGTTCAGCAATCGACGGGCGAACTACGCGTTGGGCGGGCTATGCGGTCAGCCAGCAAAAACGTAAACGCATTGAGCAGGTGTTCGGATGGGGCAAGACAGTCGGTCGAATTCGACAGGTGATGTATCGAGGACTTGAACGTGTAGACCAGCTCTTCGTGCTGACGCAGGTCGGCTACAACCTGACGCGTATGCGCACACTTGCCGGTTGAGGGGCAGGAAGCAATGGATAGCACCGATATGGTAAGCCCGCGAGCAACGTCGAATGCCCGCAAACGAGTTACGCATTTCAAAAATTCGAAACCAGCATCCGTCGTAATGCATCTGAGTGCATCAACGACGGATATTTCAACGGCCTGCTAGA
>NZ_FCNW02000184.1 GCF_001544475.1 Caballeronia humi
CCAAACGGCGCGACTTCGTTCGAAATCAAACCGGTATTGATGCCGACCATGCCGTATTCCAGCGCTTCCGCCACGCGCCATACCCGACCGATATCACGGCTATAAAAATAAGCGGCGAGGCCGAATTCCGTGTCGTTCGCCATGTGAACGACTTCATCATCCGACGAGAATCTGAAAATCGGCGCGAGCGGTCCGAATGTTTCTTCTTTCGCGACTTTCATCTCCGGCGTGACGCCGGTCAAAACCGTCGGTTCAAAGAAGCCGTGGCCGAGCGCGTGACGCTTGCCGCCGGCAACGATCGATGCGCCTTTATTCAGCGCGTCTTCGATATGCGATTCGACTTTCAGCACCGCCGCTTCGTTGATCAACGGCCCGAGCGCAACGCCGCTTTCCGTGCCGCGTCCGACTTTCAGCTTGCCAACGGCTTCGGCCAATTTGCCGGCGAATGCGTCATAAACACGCTCGTGCACGTAAAACCGGTTCGTACACACGCAAGTCTGCCCGCTGTTCCGATACTTCGACGCGATTGCGCCTTCGACTGCGGCATCGATATCCGCATCGTCGAACACGATGAACGGAGCGTTGCCGCCCAGTTCCAGCGACACTTTCTTGACCGTCGGCGCGCTTTGCGCCGCGAGCAACCGCCCGACCGCCGTCGATCCCGTGAACGACAGCTTGCGCACGACCGGATTGCTCGTCATCTCGCCGCCGATCGCCTTCGGATCGCCGGTGACGATGCTCAGCACGCCCTTCGGCACGCCTGCGCGCTCGGCGAGCACGGCCATCGCGAGCGCGGAGAACGGCGTCGCTTCGGCTGGTTTCACGACAATCGGACAACCCGCCGCGAGCGCCGGCCCGACCTTGCGCGTGATCATCGCCGCCGGGAAGTTCCACGGCGTGATCGCGGCGCACACGCCGATTGGCTCCTTCGTCACGACGATGCGTTTATCGGCGGCGGGCGAGGCGAGCGTATCGCCCGCGACGCGTTTTCCCTCCTCCGCGAACCATTCGATGAACGACGCCGCGTAACCGATCTCGCCCTTCGCCTCGGCGAGCGGTTTGCCTTGCTCGGTCGTGAGGATCAGCGCCAGATCGTCGGCGTTTTCCATCATCAGCTCGTACCAGCGGCGCATGATCGCGGCGCGTTCTTTCGCCGTCTTCTTGCGCCACGCGGGCCACGCCGCGTTGGCCGCGTCGATCGCGCGGCGCGTTTCGGCCGCGCCCATCTTCGGCACGGTTCCGAGCGAAGCACCATTCGACGGATCGACGACTTCGAAAGTCGCGCCATCGTCGGCG
>NZ_FCNW02000185.1 GCF_001544475.1 Caballeronia humi
AGCTCGTCGACGGTTGGTATCTGCGCGCCGACATTCCACTGGCCTGACTCGATGCGCCTCCTAAACAGTGTCGCCAGCTGGATATAGCGGGCAACTCCGCTCAAGCTGAAATCAATGGCTGGTTCCTTCAGGGCCGCCTCTGTACTCATTGCAACTCCGGATGGTGTCATGTGGCGCTTCCGGCGCGGCTACCAAGGGCAGCCCGCGTAGCGGGGAAACCCTCATAGTTTAATCCAAAGATCCAGTTGTCTAGCCTACTGACTTTTACTGACAGCTTCGCCTGCTACAGTGCAGCGCGCAAGCGTCGGGAGGGCTTCGTCAACCTCGCTTAAGTGCAGGATGGGCTCGAGCGGCGGCGACACGTCGTCTGGCAACGGGATCTGATGCACGTTGAGCGTCATCGACACGAGTGTGTAATAACCAATCACCGCACCAAGTTCGACTACGCCGACGTTGCCCCAGCGGTGCATCACGCGCTGATACACGTTTTCCTCTACGTCGCCCGTTTGTTGCAGTTGTCGCGCGAATTCGTAGATATCGGCTTCTTCCAAGTCCTCGAAGGCAGGGTGCGCGCCTGTCTTGATCGCGTCCAGTGTGGTTTGGCTCAGGCCAGCACGCAGGCCCGCCTCGGCGTGAATATGCCATTCGAGCTGGCTGTTCCAGCGCCGCGCCGTAACCACGATCGCCAGTTCGGTCAGCCGCGCCGGCAACGTCGTCCCGTAGCGCAGGATTTCACCGAAGCGCTGCCAGCGGTCGGCCAGTTCAGGGCGGTGCAGCGCGGCGCGCAAGGGACCAACGACGGTCCCGCGCGGGCCATCAACGACGGCGCGATAGACGCGCTCCTGCTCGGCGGTCATCGAGTCGGGCGAAAAAAGGGGAATACGGGCCACGTTCAGTCCTTACAGTGAGATGTCATTTGTTCGGCAGCCTCCGTGCACCGGTTTTTACCCGCGCTCAATACCGAGTTCGCGCAGCACTTCGTCCGTATGCTGCCCGAGCGTCGGTGGGGCGCGGTCGAAGCTCAACGGAGCATTGCGGAGTCGAATCGGGCTCACCACCTGCGGCACGGTGCCCGAGACCGGATGGGGGAGATGACGCAGCATCTCGCGGTGCTTAACTTGCACGTCCTCGAACACCATCGGGATCGTGTTGATCGGCCCGCACGGCACGGTGGCGGCATCTAGCTTGCCGAGCCAAACGTCGAGATCGTCCCCGAGCAGCGCTTCGCGGATGATCGCGAGCAGCGGCGGAAGATTGCGCACGCGCTGCGCATT
>NZ_FCNW02000186.1 GCF_001544475.1 Caballeronia humi
GTGATCGTGCTGAGAATACCGGCAATCGTCGAGGGCTGCAGCTTCCCAACGAGGCTTGAGGCAAAGCGGGCACAGTGATCTGGCGTCAGCTGGCTGAAGTCCGCCAATTGTTCCTCTATCATCCACGCAATTAGTTTCCTGATCTGAGTCCAGTTCGCGACGAGCGTAGTTGCCGAGGCGGGCCTGCCACGTTTTCCACTCGCTACACGCCATCGTGTGTACAGAAAGCGTTTTGCCGATGCCAGCAACCGCGCGTTGGAAGAATCCGTAAGCCGATCACCCGTCCTGAACCTGTAAGAGAACACGATTCGGACTTCCATCGTATTCCTTGGCGCAATATAGGGTGCGAGGTTCCAGATTTCGTCGCCGTAGCGGGATACGATCGTGTTTCCCTGCCGGCTGATGACGGTCTGAATCAGGTCTTCATCACTGGTTGAAGTCAGGTCAACAAGATGATGGGTCGGTTTAGCCATGGTTGTGCCCAAGTAGCATCGATCGATCACGCCACATTGGATGAGGATCGGCGTACGCCTTTTCCTTCGCCTGCTTCATGACTGAAGCGGAGAAGTGTGGCGCAATGACCCGGTCGATCTCCTTGATCACCCATCCGTAGACCTTCTGCCACTGATTCCTGCCGATCAAGTTTCTTTCCTTCACCAGCAGCCAGTAGAAGCTGTACATGCGGTATAAGTCACTTTCCATGACGACCTGGTTAGGACATCGGAAGCAGTGTAAAAAGGCCGAACACGCGGTGTGACCGTCTTTGGGTGCATATCGGCCTTCGAGCGGTGAAGAGCATCGACCCACACCTGTATTGTTCTCTCCTGCGAGCATACGTTCGACTTCGTCAACAGAGACGTGCATCTCTTTGGACAGTCGCGCTACCGTCGACGCATCCTTTGTGGTCCCGCGTAACTCGACTTCCAGACATTTGCCGAGGAAGTGGTGGTTACGAACCATCTCGGGTGTCACTGCCAGGTAGTGGGTATCCGTAACATGAGGACGGTTCCCGAGCAGGTTCGCGGTCATGGCAATGTCGCCACCTGTTAGATTCCATACCCGCGATGCAAACGTCTTTCGTAGCCGCATGACAGATAACGCGAGCGGGACTTGGCCGTCAGACTGCGCGCCTGCGTCGTCGCCCAGCAGATGATGTCGTTTGATGAAACGACCGATGGATGTATAAAGAATTTTCTTCGAGAACGCATTCACTGGGCCTAATCTGACCCATTGGTGGGTGCGGCGATACAACCACAGG
>NZ_FCNW02000187.1 GCF_001544475.1 Caballeronia humi
ACTGCTGGGCACGGTACTGATGTCGGCGTCGCCACATTGACCACGACATCACATGCTCAATGGAGTGGAGCGTTCGCCATATCAGTCGACACAGTAGCCGACGGATCTCCTGAATGCTGAAGGGCAACAAACCTTCAGATGTTTTTTTTGGCCTGTACCCTCAGGGCAGCCAACACCGCGTGTACTAGCAACGCCAGCGTGATGTGGCGGTACCAGCCTTGCCAGCGGCGCACCTCATATTGGTCGAGGCCGCATTCACCCTTCGCGGCCTCAAATCCCACCTCAATTTCCCATCGCCTGCCGGCAACGTTGACTAGGGTCTGACGGGTAGCCTTGCTGCGGGGCGCGTAGACCACGTAATACGCATGCTCCCGCTTTTCGTCGAGACTGCGTCGCACCAGCAAATAATGTCCGAAGCGACGCTCGGCCGCGCTCAGTTGCAAGCGCCATAGCGGAGTGAGTGCCCAGTCATACAGGCGCTCGCCTTTTGCGCCGACACCGGCCGAGAGACGACGCCAGGCCCGCGGCGGCAAAGCTTGCGTGATTCTGTCGGCGCGCACTGATGTCGGGCCTTGCCACCACAGCGGTTCGTTCTTTGCGACGGCCAGCACAAATGGTTGCGCGCGCGACTCGAGCCACAGTCTCAAGGGGCGGTCACCACCATAGACCTCATCGCCGCTGACCCAGCCACAGGGCATTCCTGCATCCAGCGCCCGTTCCAACATCCGGCGTGCGAGTTGCGGCTTGGTCGCGAATTTCACGGCGTCGGGCACCCCCGCCGCTTGGCCGCGACTGCGATCATCGATCCAGCCCTGCGGCATGTAGAGTTCCCGGTCAATAAATGCGCTGCCCCCGTTACCTGCGTAGCACAGGAATACGCCGATCTGGCTGTTCTCGATGCGGCCTGCTGTGCCGCTGTACTGGCGCTGCACGCCGGCAGAGTATTCGCCCTTCTTGAGGAAGCCCGTCTCGTCCACGATGAGCACCGCGTTACGCTCGCCGAGTTGTTCACCGACGTATTCACGCAGTATGTCGCGAGCCGCATCGGCATCCCACTGCGCTCGCTCAAGAAGGTGCTGCACGCCATCCGGCGTGGCTTCGCCCATCCACTCTGCGAGTTGCCAGCCGTTCTTGCGTTCGGCTGTGCCCAGCAAACCCTTCAGGTAGGCCAGCGACCGCTGCCGCGGCTCAGCACGTTTGAACAGGCCACCGAGTCTCTCATGCAAGCCATCCAGTTCACGTTCCCA
>NZ_FCNW02000188.1 GCF_001544475.1 Caballeronia humi
CTTTCGATTACCCACAATTTTTGGCGAGTTCAAAGCCGAGTTGAATATCGATGAGTCTTCGCAAACCTCGCCAGATCACGATGTTTCCAGGAGGCGGATCATTGGCTCGAGCCATATAGCCGCCTAGCTGTGCGAGTTTGATGATGTATCTGGTTAGAGGCTTGGCGTTCAAACTCTTCGCGGTATCTTTAACCAACTGGTCGAGCCGTTGTATCTCGGGCGATGTCAACGCAATCTCGACCGGTTGATCAGGTGCGGCCCGATGTACCATAGTGAGCCAGAAGATACGCCAGCTCAAGACGCAGAATACCGAGATGAGGTTGGCCAGCCGGTCTGCGGTGCGCAATTGCGAATCTTCTGCCTTGCAGCCCGATTTCAGAATCTTGTGAAACACCTCTATTTTCCATCGCAACGCGTACCAGTCGAGTTTCTCGACAGCCTGCTTGCGAGAAGCGACAGGCAGGTTGGTGATCAACTTCCACTCAATGCGTTTGCTGCCCGTGGGTACACCTCGTTCGAGGGCGTGAATGACGGTCAGCTCCAGGGCGGGATAACGACGCTGCTTGCCGATTGGTGGGAGTACCGTTATGCGGCGGTATCGAAGTTCCAGTATTGCGTGCTGAGCCTTACCGTTCTGGTCGCGAACAGTGATACGGTGAACGCCCTTGACCCGTACTTCATCCATCTCATCGGCAATCGTATGGCCGCCATCTCCCGCAAGCCTGTCGACGCAGGTTCTCACCAGGAAATTCGTTTGCAACTCTTGAGCCAGGCAGAAGAGTTCGTAAATATCACTTTCGCGATCTCCTACATGAATGCATCGCTGCGGTTGCCCAAAAAGTGCTGTTGATTGCCGCAGATTTTCAAGCCACCGATAGCTTTCCTTTCCCTCGATCGGCACGCGCGTTGGATTAATCTTGCGCTTCAGCGCGTCGCATCCCTTGAATTTCTTTCGCGTCCAGAATTTGACGGCCGCGAGCCCCAAGGGCACACCTTGGGTCGTGACTGCCAGGCTCGAATGCATCAGGATGCCGCAAACTGTATGCATCGGAGTACGTCCTTCCTGGTCTTTGCGGCTGGCAACCTTATGCGTCGATCCAATCAACTCGGGTCGCTCTCGTTTGTAGGAAAACTCAGTCGTATCCTGCAATACCAGCACCTGCCCGGGCGTGACGGCAAAGCGGCTTCGCGTTGCTTCAAAGTGTCCGCCCAGAATATCCTGTTCAGTGACCTTGGGATTGGAAAGA
>NZ_FCNW02000189.1 GCF_001544475.1 Caballeronia humi
AACCCTCTGGATTCCAATGACTGGTTTCCATCACATAGACTTCCTCCAATCCCAGGCTTCGCCTGGCGCTATCAAACCGAAGTGCAACGAGGGGTTAATGTTTAGCGCTTTGAGGTTGACCCGCTGAGGCAAGTGTCGCAGCGAAGACCTCGAATGGCGAATGGAACGCGTGGGTTGCGCGCGGCCGGCTGTTCAGGCTGTCGGCGATGGCATCGAGCTCGTCCTGAGTGTAGACCGAGAGGTCGGTGCCCTTAGGTAAGTACTGTCGCAGCAATCCGTTGGTGTTTTCGCAGGTCCCGCGTTGCCAGGGACTGTGCGGGTCGCAGAAGTACACGCTTACGCCGGTGGCGGCGGCGAGTTCTTGATGCCGCGTGAGTTCCTTGCCCTGGTCGTACGTAAAGCTCTGGCGCAGGGGTTCGGGAATCGAATTGAGTTTGGCCGAGAAGCCCGCCAGAGCAGAGGCGGCGGTTGCGTCCTGCATCTTGGCGAGCAGCACCAGGCGGCTGGTGCGCTCAACCAGCACGCCAACAGAGGATTGATTGCCGGCGCCTTTTATGAAGTCACCTTCCCAGTGACCAGGCAGCAGGCGGTCTTCGATCTCGGGCGGGCGCAGGTGGATACTGACCATGTCGGGAATCTGCCCGCGTCGGTCTGTACCGCGCGTGCGGGACATACGGCTGCTGTGGCCGTGGCGCAGACAGGCAATCAACTGGCGGCGCAATTCGCCGCGCGGCTGAGCGTAGATAGCCGTGTAGATGGTTTCATGCGATACGTGCTGGGTCGGATCGGTCGGATACATGCGCCTAAGTGTGCCCGATATCTGCTGGGGCGACCACTTCCACTCGAGCAGGGTGAGCACAACCCGCCAGCAAACGCTTTGCGTGCAAAGCTTGGCGGGGCGGCGACCAGCGCTACGGCGGGAGGCGCACAGCGCTTGAGCTGGCACTGATGCGTAGCCAGCAGGAGAGCTGTTCCGCGTCAGTTCACGGCTCACGGTGGCCGGCGAGCGCCCGAGCATTCGGGCCATGGCCCGAATGCTCACATCCTGCAGTCGTAGGCTTGCGATGGCGAGGCGTTCTTCAGGTTGAAGCTGCTGGTATGAAGTAGTTTTGTCGGGCATTGCAACACCTTATACGAGATAGGTGTTGCACCTCGCTTTTGAGGCCGTCAAGCCTTTTTGGAGATCCGGTATCGCCGCATTACCGTGCTACCACCTCTCTATAAGCAGCGTCGCTATCCCGAGCTA
>NZ_FCNW02000190.1 GCF_001544475.1 Caballeronia humi
TGACGGCAAAGCGGCTTCGCGTTGCTTCAAAGTGTCCGCCCAGAATATCCTGTTCAGTGACCTTGGGATTGGAAAGAAACCGGTATGCTGCCTTCGTATTACACCAGTCTTGAAAAGCCATTGGAATGCTTTGCCCAATGCAGCTCCACAAACGCTCCAACACTAGCCGGAATCTCTTGCCAAGGCGTTCATCGCGAAACCGGCTTCGCCCAATTTCCTCATCCAACCAGGCATCGCCGGATTGAAACGCCGTATCAGAAGCAGTTTTCGCGTGCTGTCGCTTAGCCATTCCTCTCTGCCCGTCGTATGTGCATGCAATGACGTTAACAGAATCGTCCTTCGGTTAACAGAGGGTAGTGCTAAGAATTGTGGGTAATCGAAAGGTCAGTCCCATTTTGATGAACCTGTTCATGCATTACGCGTTCGACCATTGGATGCAGCGCACCAGTCCAAATTGCCCGTTTGCCCGCTATGCCGACGATGCGGTGGTTCATTGCCGCAGCCAGAAGCAGGCGGAATACATGATGCGGTCCATTGCATCACGGCTGGCGGCTTGCGGACTGACGATGCATCCCGAGAAATCGAAGGTCGTGTATTGCAAGGACAGCAATCGTGCCGAGCACCATCCGCATGTCAGCTTTACGTTCCTCGGCTTCACGTTCCGGCCGAGGAAGGCGTATAGCCAACACGACAGGCTATTTACCAGCTTCCTTCCGGGGGCTAGCAACGACGCCTTGAAGCGGATGCGGCAAACGGTGCGCAGGTGGCGGCTAAACAGACAGACTCATGTCAAGCTTGCCGACCTGGCGATGCTATACAACCCGGTGATACGAGGATGGTGGAACTACTATGGTGAATTTTACCAGACGGTCATGCTTCGCTTCTTCCAGCACATTGATCGTGCGCTTGAACGTTGGGCGGGGCGCAAGTACAAGACTCTTCACGGTCGTCATCGACGCAGTGCGGAATGGGTGCGCAAGATGCAGGTCGCAAACCCATCGTTGTTCCATCATTGGCGGGTCGCTGGATCAAAGGTTGGGTAACGGGAGCCGTATGACGCGAGAGTGTCACGTATGGTTCTGCGAGAGGCTCGAGGTGAAACTCCCCGGGCCTACTCACCACTTCGGGATGAAAATTCATATCGGGGTGGACAGCCAAACGGGGCTGACACACAGCGCCGTGGTGACAGCAGCGAACGTGCACGACAAACATGCGCTCCCTGATCTGCTGCATG
>NZ_FCNW02000191.1 GCF_001544475.1 Caballeronia humi
AGCAGTACGGTCCCCGCGAGTCGATGGAATATGACGTCGTGATCGTTGGCGGTGGCCCGGCTGGACTGTCGGCGGCCATCCGGCTCAAGCAGCTTGCACAGGAAAAAGGCGTCGAAATCGGGGTTGTCGTGCTCGAAAAAGGCTCGGAAATCGGTGCGCATATTCTTTCCGGCGCGGTGATGGACCCGCGCGGTCTCAACGAACTGATCCCCGACTGGAAGGAAAAAGGCGCGCCGCTGGACGTCGAAGTCAGCGAGGACCGTTTCCTGTTTTTGACGCAGAGCAGCGCGAAGCAGGTGCCCAACTGGCTGCTGCCCGACAACTTCAAGAACCACGGCAACTACGTGATCAGCCTCGCGAACCTCACGCGCTGGCTGGGTCAGCAGGCCGAAGCGCTGGGCGTCGAGATTTTCCCGGGTTTTCCCGCAGCCGAAGTGCTCTATAACGACGACGGCTCGGTGCGTGGCGTCGTGACGGGCAACATGGGCGTCGGCAAGGACGGCCAGCCGACTGAGAACTTCCAGCTCGGCATGGAGTTGCACGCGAAATACACGCTGTTCTGCGAAGGCGCACGTGGGCATCTGGGACGCCAGCTCACCGACAAATTCAAGCTGCGCAAGGACGCCGATCCGCAGGTCTACGGCCTCGGCATCAAGGAACTGTGGGAAATCGATCCGCTGAAGCACAAGCCGGGTTTGGTCATTCACACCGCCGGCTGGCCACTGGAAAACGATACCTACGGCGGCTCGTTCCTGTATCACATGGATAACAACCAGGTGATGGTCGGGTTCGTGGTCGGGCTGGGGTATTCGAATCCGTATCTGTCGCCGTTCGAGGAGTTTCAGCGCTACAAGACGCATCCGTCGATCCGCGCGTTCCTCGAAGGCGGCAAGCGTATTTCCTACGGCGCGCGCGCGATTACGGCGGGCGGTTTGATGTCGCTGCCGAAGCTGGTGTTTCCGGGCGGTGCGCTCGTCGGCGACGATGCGGGTTTTCTCAACGCATCGCGAATCAAGGGCTCGCACGCCGCGATCAAGACCGGCAAGCTCGCCGCCGAAGCCGCATTCGATGCCGTTCAGGCCGGCCGTCAGAACGACGAACTCACTGCTTACCCCGCATCTTTCGAAACCTCGTGGCTCAAGACCGAGCTCTATCGCGCGCGCAACTTCAAGCAGTGGATGAGCAAGGG
>NZ_FCNW02000192.1 GCF_001544475.1 Caballeronia humi
GCATACGACGACTCGACGAAGGGCAAGGTCACGCTGGCAGGCGGCACGGCCGGCACGACGCTGGCAAACGTGAAGGCTGGTGCAGCCGACATGGAAGCTGTCAACCTGAAGCAGTTGAAGGATGCAGGCCTGACGGTCGGTACGGGCGGCAACGTGACGAACGCATTCGTCGCATACGACGACTCGACGAAGGGCAAGGTCACGCTGGCAGGCGGCACGGCTGGCACGACGCTGGCGAACGTGAAGGCTGGTGTGGCCGAAATGGACGCAGTGAACGTCAAGCAATTGACGGATGCGGGCCTAAAGACGGATACGAGCGGCAACGTGACGAATGCATTCGTCGCATATGACGACTCGACGAAGGGCAAGGTCACGCTGGCAGGCGGCACGGCCGGCACGACGCTGGCGAACGTGAAGGCTGGTGCAGCCGACATGGACGCGGTGAACGTCAAGCAACTGAAGGACGCGGGCCTGAAGACGGACACGAGCGGCAACGTGACGAACGCATTCGTCGCATACGACGACTCGACGAAGGGCAAGGTCACGCTGGCAGGCGGCACGGCCGGCACGACGCTGGCAAACGTGAAGGCAGGTGCTGCCGACATGGAAGCTGTCAACCTGAAGCAGTTGAAGGATGCAGGCCTGACGACGGATACGAACGGTACTGTGACGAACGCATTCGTCGCATACGACAACGCCGCCAAGAACTCGGTCACGCTGGGTGTTGGCACTGCTGGCGCGCAAATCCACCAAGTCCTGGCAGGTACGGCTGACGCAGATGCCGTCAACCTGAAGCAGTTGAAGGATGCAGGCCTGAAGACGGACACGAGCGGCAACGTGACGAACGCCTTCGTTGCATATGACGACTCGACGAAGGGCAAGGTCACGCTGGCAGGCGGTACGGCCGGCACGACATTGGCGAACGTGAAGGCAGGTGCTGCCGACATGGAAGCTGTCAACCTGAAGCAGTTGAAGGATGCAGGCCTGACGACCGACACGAACGGTACTGTGACGAACGCATTCGTTGCATATGACGACTCGACGAAGGGCAAGGTCACGCTGGCAGGCGGTACGGCCGGCACGACATTGGCGAACGTGAAGGCAGGTGCTGCCGACATGGAAGCTGTCAACCTGAAGCAGTTGAAGGATGCAGGCCTGACG
>NZ_FCNW02000193.1 GCF_001544475.1 Caballeronia humi
ACCGATCTGTGGACGATCGGCGTGTTGTCATCGCTCCCTTTCATTGCCGGCTTTGTTTGCCAGTACCTGGTGGCTCGACACTCCGACGCGCGCAAGGAGCGCCGCTGGCACGCCGCGCTCTCTGGCGTCGCAGCAGCGATCGGCTGGGCGGCTCTGCCAATGGTGTCGGCAAACCCCGCTTTGTCGATTGTCGCGTTGATCGTGACGGCTGCGGGTACCTTCGCGGCGATGGGGCCATTCTGGTCCATGCCGAGCCTGTATCTCAGCAAGCAAGCCGCGGCGGGCGGCATCGCGTTGATCAGCACGCTTGCGGGTCTTGGCAGCCTCGTTAGCCCTGGCATTGTCGGCTGGCTCAACCAGACCACGCATACACTCGCCGCCGGCCAATACTACCTTGCGGCTCTGATGCTGGTAGGGGCGGTGACCGTCGTCGCGGTCGGGCGGCACGACAAGCCGAGAAAGGCGAACCACGCCTGAAACAACATCGCTGGGCCGAGGTTTGAAACCTTGGCGCCTCCCACTACACCACCACCCGAACGTCCGCACGAGACACCGATTCCGGTCTCTCCGTTGGCGAAGCCTTGCTCACGCTGCGATAAAACTGAACTCTGGAGACAGTACATGAAAAAGCATTCTTACTCGCTTTGCGCAATCGCTGCGTCGAGCGCCTTCGCCACTGCCGCCTATGGTCAAAGCAGCGTCACGCTCTACGGCA
This sequence comes from Caballeronia humi, assembly GCF_001544475.1. GTDB lineage: Bacteria > Pseudomonadota > Gammaproteobacteria > Burkholderiales > Burkholderiaceae > Caballeronia > Caballeronia humi. The sequence continues at coordinate 716 of NZ_FCNW02000193.1, forward strand.
TTATTGATGCGGGTTTCAACTATCAGTCCAACGCTAATGGCGGGCGCCTTTTTGCCATGACGAGCGGCGTTAATCAGGGCAGCCGGTTTGGACTCTTGGGAAGCGAAGATTTGGGTGGGGGGCTCAAAGCGATCTTCCGCCTCGAGAATGGTTTTGACGTGACCAACGGTCGGCTCGGCCAAGGCGGACTGATGTTCGGCCGGCAAGCCTATGTCGGGTTATCCAACCCCTATGGCACTCTGACTTTCGGCCGGCAATACGATTCGCTCATCGACTTCGGGAGCCAGTACTCGGTGAGCAATCAGTGGGGCGGCTACATCTCCGCGCATCCGGGCGACCTCGACAACTTCAACTACAGCTTCCGCAGCAACAACGCAGTGAAGTTTACGAGCGCAAACTACGCCGGCTTCTCGTTTGGCGG
>NZ_FCNW02000194.1 GCF_001544475.1 Caballeronia humi
TTCGGGCCGCAGCCCACGACGACCGTATAGCCGTCCTTATGCAGACGCTGGCTGATGCTCGTGCCAATGCCACCCATGCCACCCGTCACATACGCTATGCGCTTCGTCATTCCTCACTCCATTTTCGTTATGCGGAAAGCCGACGATGCCGCCCGCCGCTTCCCGCTTGTCTCAAAAACCTTGTCTTGCCAATAAACGCCGCTGACTGCTACTTACGGACGCTCGAGCGCCAGCGCCACGCCCATGCCGCCGCCGATGCACAGCGACGCCAAGCCCTTCTTCGCGTCGCGCTTCTGCATTTCGTGCAGGAGCGTGACGAGAATGCGGCAGCCGGATGCGCCGATCGGGTGACCGATCGCGATCGCGCCGCCATTGACGTTGACCTTCGACGTATCCCAGCCCATCTGCTTGTGGACCGCGAGTGCCTGCGCCGCGAACGCTTCGTTGATTTCCATCAGGTCGAGATCGGCCGGCGACCAGCCCGCGCGTTCCAGACAGCGCTTCGATGCCGGCACCGGGCCCATGCCCATGATCTTCGGATCGACGCCCGCGTTCGCGTACGCCTTGATGCGCGCGATCGGCGTGAGGCCGAGCGCCTCGGCCTTCTTGGCCGACATCACGATCACAGCCGCCGCGCCGTCGTTCAGGCCTGACGCGTTTGCCGCCGTCACCGTGCCTTCCTTCGAGAACGCCGGCCTCAGGCCCGCGAGCGATTCGGCCGTCACGCCGTGGCGCACGAACTCGTCGGTCGCGAACTTGAGCGGCTCGCCCTTGCGCTGCGGGATGTCGATCGGGATGATTTCATCGTTGAAGCGGCCCGACTTCTGCGCCGCCTCGGCCTTGTTCTGCGAGAGCGCCGCGAACTTGTCCTGGTCCTCGCGCGAGATGCCGAATTCCTTCGCGACGTTCTCCGCCGTCACGCCCATGTGGATCGAGTTGAACGCGTCCCACAGGCCGTCGACGATCATCGAGTCGATCAGCTTCGCGTCACCCATGCGGAAGCCGTCACGCGAGCCCGGCAGCACGTGCGGCGCCGCGCTCATGTTTTCCTGGCCGCCGGCGATCACGATGTCGGCATCGCCCGCGATGATCGCGTTCGCCGCCAGCATCACGGCCTT
>NZ_FCNW02000195.1 GCF_001544475.1 Caballeronia humi
CATGTCCCGCTTTCGCTGGCAGTACCTGCCAGCTGTGACCAGTATCACGGAAGGCGGGACGGACTATCTATATTAGGCAAATATTGACGAAGCAATCCGTTGGTATTTTCGCAGGTGCCGCGTTGCCAAGGGCTGTGTGGGTCGCAGAAGTAGACGCGCACGCCAGTGGCTGCAGTGAGTTCTTGGTGCCGCGACATTTCTTTGCCCTGGTCGTAGGTAAAGGTTTGTCGCAACGGCGCGGCAATCGAGTTGAGTTTGGCAGAGAAGCCCGCTAACGCGGAGGCGGCGGTGGCGTCTTCCATCTTGGCGAGTAGCACCAGGCGGCTAGTCCGTTCGACCAGCACGCCGACAGAAGATTGGTTGGCGGCGCCCTTGATGAAGTCACCTTCCCAGCGACCAGGCAGTAGTCGGTCTTCGATTTCGGGCGGCCGCACATGGATACTGACCATGTCGGGAATCTGCCCGCGCCGATCGGTGCCGCGTGTGCGGGGCATGCGGGCGCTATGACCGTGGCGCAAGCAGGCGATGAGCTGCCGGCGCAGTTCGCCGCGCGGCTGGGCATAGATGGCCGTGTAGATGGTTTCGTGCGAAACGTGCTGGGTCGGGTCGGTCGGATAATTGGGTAGCCACGTCTCCTCGCGGAAACGCGGCCCCCGAAGAACTGTACGTGCGAGTTTCCCCGCATACAGCTCGAGCACAGCATCAAACGTCACACGGACGCCGGTCGTACCGGCCTTCTTACGACCTTCGCAAACGTCACATCGTTGATTCGCCTCATTGCTGAGGCGAGAGGCGCTGAACCGTAGCCCCACCGGTCACTCACAAGCTGCCCCTCGTTGAACCTAAAATGCTGGTCTGCGACAACTGCACCACGCGGAAGTCTGCACCCTTTCAGGTCGAAGCAAAGCTCTAACCCCTGTGCGACCCATTACAGGCCGCCGTTCGCTTTCTCCGCGTTCTCTTACCCGCTTGACCAACAGCTTCCCCTGCGGGTTACCTGCCAGATAACGCGATGAACTGCGACGCTGGCGGACAATCCCGGACGGTCAGTTGAAACTCCCCCAGTTGTGGTCGCCTAAAATCCCCCACCGTGTGAAGCAGGACGAGGTCGAGT
>NZ_FCNW02000196.1 GCF_001544475.1 Caballeronia humi
ATGTCTTCGCGATCCTTGAAGTCTTCTGGTTGGTAGATTGACGCCATGTAACGGAAATTCGCGTCCACCGGCTCGCCATCCTCGGGGTCGATGCCGCCCCATTGCAGGGTTGAATTTCTCGGCTTGTCAAAACCCTTCATTTCCTCGACCGTCAGCGGTTCAGGAACCTTCTCGGCATTGATCGTGACCGTCTGGTTCACGTTAGGCGTTGCCCAGATTCTCGTCGCACCAAAGGCGCCGCCCAGCACGCCGCGATTGCCGTCCCAGAAGTCGGTCGGTTTGACACCCGGCGGCGGGTTCTCGATAGGCGGCAACGTGCCGAATCTCTGCACGCCCGGTTCGTCGCCGCATGGCGTGCCACGCGCGAGCATGCGCTGCTTGACGGTATCGCCGAGTTCGGCCAGCAGCGTGTCATCCAGACCCTGCCAGCCGATGCTTTGCAGCGGCGTCGCGCCCATCACGCGGTCGTGCGGACTGAAGTACACGTACACACGGCCGTGGTTGTCGCGCTCGGGCAGACCCCAATGCATTTTCAAGTCCGGCCGCCAGAAGTTCATGTCCTCTGTCGCGCCGCATTGCAGTTGCTCTAGCAGCGATTCGGTGAACACGCGCTTGTCCTGCTTGATGCGGTTCGCAACGTTGCGAAAGGTGTTGACACGGGCCTGTGCGGTGGGCCGCTCGCCGCCGCATGCCGCGGCGTCGGTCATTTTGTCGCTTGTCGCGTAGGGCGAGTTCATCACGAACAGCGCATCGGGCGCGCGCTTCTTGCATAGCGTGGTCGCCGCCATCGCGATCATGGTTCCCTGACTGTGCGACATCAGCGTGATCGTATCGAGCGGATATTTGGCGCGAATCTCGTCGACCAGATCGGCCAGCCGTTGTGCCGCGTGTGCGTAGTAGCTGCGCGGCGGGGCATCCTGCAATTGGCGATCCGTCTCGGTGTTCAGATGCTGAAGGTCGAAGCCGAAGACGTGCCGCTTGAATCCGGTGTGGCTCCAGCACTGTTGAAGATTGTTCGTGCCGTTCTGGAAGGGTCCGCCGCCCCAATACCACGGACCAAACTCCTCGTTGCACTCCGGCGCCCAAGCGTCGAACCCGTTG
>NZ_FCNW02000197.1 GCF_001544475.1 Caballeronia humi
CGGCATAAAGGGCGCGCCATGCCGATCATCGAAACGAAACTGAACCCGCGCGGCGAAGAATTCCGCACGAATGCGGCGGCGCTGGAAGCGGTCGTCGCGGATTTGAAAGAGAAGATCGCGAAGCTTGCGTTGGGCGGCGGGCAGGCGGCGCGCGACAAACACGTCTCGCGCAACAAGCTGCTGCCGCGCGAGCGCATCGCGCAACTGCTCGATCCGGGCACGCCGTTTCTCGAACTGTCGCAACTCGCGGCCTACGGCATGTACAACGACGACGCGCCGGGCGCGGGCGTCATTACGGGCATCGGGCGGATCGCGGGGCACGAGTGCGTGATCGTCTGCAACGATGCGACGGTCAAGGGCGGCACGTACTATCCGGTCACGGTCAAGAAGCACCTTCGCGCGCAGGAAATCGCCGAGCAGAACCGGCTGCCGTGCGTGTATCTCGTCGACTCGGGCGGTGCGAACCTGCCGAATCAGGACGACGTGTTTCCCGATCGCGATCACTTCGGGCGCATCTTTTACAACCAGGCGAACATGTCGGCGCAGGGGATTGCGCAGATCGCGGTGGTGATGGGGTCGTGCACGGCGGGCGGTGCCTACGTCCCGGCGATGAGCGACGAGTCGATCATCGTGAAGAATCAGGGCACGATTTTTCTCGGCGGCCCGCCGCTGGTGAAAGCCGCGACCGGCGAGGAAGTCAGCGCAGAAGACCTCGGTGGCGGCGATGTGCATACGCGTCTGTCGGGCGTTGTCGATCATCTCGCGCAAAACGATGCGCATGCGTTGGGGATCGCGCGCAGTATCGTCGGCAACCTGAATCGCGTGAAGGAAACGCCGCTCGCGCTGAGAGAACCGTTGCCGCCGCGCTATGACCCGCAGAGTTGCCGCTCGGCCACCGCCTGAATCCACTCTGAGCCGATCCAACTCGCGCATCGACATCGCGATGGTCCCAGTGGTGTTCATCGCTCGCGCTCCTGAAACGCTTATCTGGCAATGAACCTACGTCAAAACCCGACATTTCTTATATGGTCGCCTCCCATTTGCAAGGCGATATTGTTAGAGGCGAGGAGGGTGGTTGCGGAC
>NZ_FCNW02000198.1 GCF_001544475.1 Caballeronia humi
CGCCGATCGACGATGCGTCGCGCAAGCGACAACATCAAATCGGCGTGGGGAATACTTCCGAAGTAGTCCGCCAAGTCGGCGTCAACAACGTCCGTTTGCCCTCTATGCAGCCGCTCCTCCACCTCGATCACCGCTTGCTGGGCGTTTCGGCCCGGCCGGTAAGCGTACTGCTCTGGTGGAAGGTCCGCCTCAAAGATCGGTTCGAGCACCAGCATCGCTGCTGTCATGCACACCCGATCTCGCAAGGTCGAGATGGCCAGTGGCCTTAGCTTGCCATTGGCCTTCGGGATAAACACTCTTCTGATAGGGTCCGGCCGGTAACTCTCCTGCCTGAGCGCAAGCGCCAGTTCGCCGAGCCACTTCTGCACCCCAAACGATTCGACCTCCGCGAAGTCTTGGCGATCGACACCCGGCGCGCCCCTGTTCGAGCGGCACTGGGCGTACGCATGCGCCAGCACATCCTCGCGATAGATCTTGTCGTACAGCGCGTAGAAGCGATACCCGGCTTCTGCCTTCGCTTTCGCGTGTAACGCCATCTGCAGCTTCTGAACACGAATCGGAGTTGATAGGTTGCCCAATCTCCACGTCCTCACTACGTATTGCGTCTGTCTTGAACTGAGGCCCCTTCCCTCCACCAGCGTTACCCGGTTTCAGCGGTACTACGGGCCTCTCCGTCATCCCAAGGCGCCCGGCCTGTCCCTCGCGGGCGTCCGGTTGGTCATCCCTGACCACGCCAAGGGACTTCCCGTGTTGCGTACGCTTTCCTTGTGTACATGCTGTCGCCACTACCCCGGCGCAGCGGCTGGGCGTCCAGCCTGCTCATTCACCCAGCCGTATCAGCCTTCCCCGATAGGGTCGTCGGGTCGGCCTGCGCATCGACCTTTTCGAGGCTTGCTCGGCGTTCACTCGCGTTACGGCCTGCACACTCGCGCTGTCACCAATTTGTGACACGCATCACCGAAGGCTTCAGCCACTTCGTTACCTCCATAGCTGCTCCGGTTGCTTCCGGCTGGAGCGGTTGCCGGGTGGGACTTGCACCCACTGGAAAGCGCCACCTTTTCACGGCGCACACCC
>NZ_FCNW02000199.1 GCF_001544475.1 Caballeronia humi
TCTTGTCTGTTCAAAACTGAATCAAATTCGACTGCAGCCTCTCCGTACGATCGGTCACACGCCGGTGAAGCCCTTTACTGGTAAGACATTTGCGAAGCTGGCACGACTCTCGCTAATGTATGACAAAGCACAAACGACAGCCGCCAATGTAGTCGAACAGACGGCAATAACGGTGCTACGGGGCTGGTCGCAAAAAGTTTCGATGAACGCCACACAGATGCGCTCACGAATTCCGATGCAGGCCAGAGAAATACAGCGCAAAGCGCACAGACCAGGCGAATAAAAATCATGTTGACTCTTCAATCCGATCTGCACGGCAATCATTTGTTGGGCGCACTTCCGGCGCATGAATGGCAAGCCATCGCGCCTCATCTCGAACTCGTTCAGTTGCGCACCGAGCAGTTGCTGTGCGATTCGGGACAACGCATTCATCACGTGTATTTCCCGACGACCGCCATCATCACGCTGCTGCACACGATGGAAGACGGCGGTTCGGTTGAAGTGGCGGCGGTGGGTCGTGAAGGGATGACGGGTGTGCCGGTGCTGACTGGCGGCGACACGATGCCCACTCGCGTGCAGGTGCAGGGCGCGGGCTTCGCGTATCGGATGAGCGCGAGCGCGCTGCGCGAACATTTCGGTCGCTCGGATTTTCTGCGTCGCCTGATGCTGCTGTATATGCAGGCTCTGCTCACGCAAGTGGCGCAAACGGCCGCGTGCAATCGTCACCATTCGTTGAGCAAGCAGTTGTGCCGCTGGCTGCTGATCCAGGCGGACCGCTCGTCGTCGGACCAGATGCGCGTGACGCAGCAAATGATCGCGGACATGCTGGGCGTGCGCCGCGAAGGCGTGACCGAAGCGGCCGGCAAGCTGCATGACGCAGGCTTGATCCATCACAGCCGTGGTTGCATCAAGGTGCTCGATCGCGCGGGGCTCGAAGCGCGCGCATGTGAGTGCTACGGTATCGTCAAGCGCGAGTTCGATCGCATGCTGCCGAGCGCGCGTCAAACGGCGGTCGCTGCGTAGTTGCGAAGCTTATGCGCGTGTCAGACCGTCAGCC
>NZ_FCNW02000200.1 GCF_001544475.1 Caballeronia humi
CCGCGCTTGGGCAGCACGACGACGAGTCCGTCGCCCGCCAGTTCCTTCAGCGCTTCCCTTAGCGGTGTGCGGGACACATCCAGCCGTTCGGCAAGCGTGCGTTCGCGCAAACGCTCACCGGGCTTCAGTTCGTCGGTGGCGATCAGCGTGCGTAAGCGTTGGGCGATCTGCATCGACAGCAGTTCGTCGGTCGGATCGCCGCCCTCGAGTGCCTCTTGTTCGTCTTCGAAATCCGTCATCTCTTCATCCCGTTTCTCTCTGGTATCCCCAGCCATTCGTAGTCCGGTATGCCACTTTACCAAACGATCCAAGGCGTCCACAGGCCTCAAAGCGGCTGCTGTCATGGTGTTATCCCGTACTTGACCATAATCAGACATCCAGCTACATTTTGGTATACCAGATTTAATGAAAGCAAAAAATCCGGCCTTTTAGCTGCGGCGATCGAGATAAGAGCTGCGCACGGAGACACACTCAAGAATGCTCTATTCGCTCGCAGATGCCCATGTTCAAAGGGGGACTGGCGACGTATCTGCACGGCCTCTAATCAGGCTTGCCCGACAGCCGATACCCGCTCGCAGCCTTACACGTTGGTATGCCAAATAAGCACTGCCTTCACAAGGCGGCCACAGCCAAACCTGACGAGTTTCCATGCAGCCATCGTTTTACCCATTGATCGCCCCGGCGATTGCCATCGTGTTGCTTGTGCTGCTCATCACGCGGCTCAAAATGCACCCGTTCCTCGCGCTGATTCTCACGTCCGGCTTCCTCGGCAGCGCGGCCGGACTCGCGCCCACCGCCGTCATCAAGAGCTTCGAAAAAGGCTTCGGCGGCATCCTGAGTTCGGTCGGACTGGTCGTCGGTCTCGGCACTATGCTCGGCGGCCTGCTGCTCGAATCTGGCGGTGCCGACCGCATCGCCAACACCTTCATCGGGCTCGGCTCGAAGCGCTGGATTCCCGCTGCGATTTGCGCGGCGTCGCTGCTGATCGGCCTGCCCCATCTCTTCGATGTCAGCTTCGTGATGCTCGTGCCGCTCGTCTACGCGATCGCGAA
>NZ_FCNW02000201.1 GCF_001544475.1 Caballeronia humi
CGGCGCAACTCGGTCCATAGCTTAGGCGACAACGCCCGCTCGACTTGTACTGCGACTTCGCGCGTGATGGTCACCGGGTCGTGTACCGCGCTCCACGGATTGCCCGCCAGATAGCGGACCTCGGTGAGCCATGCAAACGCCGCGCGTAGCACCCGCACCGCATACGCCTGGCTGTCAGCCGATAGGCCCTCGGGCGCGAAGGGCCGCCAGCGACCGCTCGCGCGTGACTGCTTCGGGCCCACGAACGAGGGCGCCGGCTTCGCGAGGAAGTCTTTATACGCCTCACAGTCCTCGACCGTCATCGACGACACCGGTGTGCCGCGCACAATCACGGCCCACAGTACCAGGCGTTCGAGCTCGCGAGTGTACGCGCGCAGGGTCGTCGGCCGGTCGCGATAGCGGTGCAGATACGCGTGAATCGCGGCGAGATCATGCGGCGCACGGATGAACGAAAACGATGTGGCCCGATTCGAACCCGAGTGTCCATTCGTGGGCCCATTCGCGGCTCCAATCGCACCTGACAATGAAGTGGGGACTGCGAGCCGCTCAAACGGCGCGAGGCGCGGCTCGTGGGATGTGCCACCGATCACGACGATAGCCTGGGCCTGGCTCGACGGTGCCAGTTCCCGCGTATCGATGTCCGCCACATCCACGTCGAGGCGCACACCAAGGGTGCGCTCATGCCGACGCAGCCAGGCGACCAGCGCCTTCGCTCGCAGCGCGCCGATGCGCGGCACCGAGCGCCACCAACTACCGCCGCGCGCATTGCAGTACTCGATCAGCGCGCCGAGGGTCGCGATGCCCTCCCCCGTCAACCGCCGCGCGATCAACGGCCGAAACCACAGGTGCACCGGGTGAGCGACCGACGGCACGGCCGCCGCCAGCGTCGACGCCTGTTCGACCATGCGCAGGGTGACCGCCGTGAGTTTCGCGCTGCCGTGCTGCTTGATCGATGCCTTCAGGTGCTCGGCGAGCGCGGCCGAGCCATGGCGCAACGCGAGCGTCACCAGATCGTCGCGCATGGTGCGCAGATAGCGCTCCATCGCATCGG
>NZ_FCNW02000202.1 GCF_001544475.1 Caballeronia humi
CCTGTATAGCGGATGCCAGCGATAATGAACTTCGACTTCCTGCCCGATATGGGCAGAATGAACGGGCAATAGCCACCAGCAGGAAAGTTTGGCTCTTCAGCGACACGGTCGCGGGAGCTAAAGCCAGCGCCGTCATCTACAGCCTCGTGCTTACGTGCCGCGCGTGCAACGTCGAGCCGTACGCGTACCTGCGTCACGTCCTTACGCAACTGCCTCAACGAGCACCCGAGACCGACATCAGCGATCTGCTGCCATGGAGCTTTTTACAGGTCTCCAGTTATGTCGGCTAACGTCAGCAACCCCTTGCGCAACGTCGCCAGTCATTCCAGGCCGCTTGCCCGCTAGCAAATTCACGGTGCTGGGCTACGCTCATACGTAGGCCGTGTGCTCAATTTAGCGCTTACGATCGATCGATCCACCACAAGAGCGGGATCGTCATCGACACAGAGTCGTCATGGGTCCCCACAACGCAGCTTCAGATCCCTCGGCAGAGCCGTGACCGGCGATCGGGGTCATCAAGTAGAGACCGGGCAGCGAGAAAGGGTGTCGACCCAGTGGAATGACTGAGGGTAACCTTACGGGAACCGCTATTGCTCGCCCGGAAGCCTCTACGATGGAGCTTTGATCATGTGCTACAGCGATCCCGACGCGATTCTTCTAGATATTCTTCAGACCGGTAATCTACCTTCCAACGAGCACGGGCACACAGCGCTCGATGACTTCAACCACTTCGGCGCCTACTCGGGCTGCAATCCCTCTCAGGTGAGCTCGGAAGCATACGCCTGGGCTAGACTCGCCTTTGTCAGCGCTCGTCTGCGAACTTCATAAGCGTCGTCCCGCTGATCGAGGCCTCCGATTTGATGCTCTCCACGCTGCAGCGCGCCCCGTTCTCCCGCCAAGGCTGGGTTCGAGTGAAATACAAGTAGGCACTTTGCCGTCTATTGCCTTTCGGAGCGCTTGCCTAGCTTGTGAGGCTGGCATAAGAAGCTGTCGCTTTTCGAAATCGACGACTGTGGCTTTTCAACGATGCGCTCATGCTGCGTTGCGGGTCA
>NZ_FCNW02000203.1 GCF_001544475.1 Caballeronia humi
GGCCGAGTTCGAGCGCGTGATTGTCGATACGACGGTCCAACAAAAAGCGATTGCCTATCCGACTGACAGCCGTTTGCTGGAGATTGCACGAGGCAAACTCGCAAGGCTCGCGCAACGTGCCGGACTGGCACTGAAGCAAACATACGAGCGAGAGGGGAAACAATTGCGTCGCCGCGCCGGTGGCTATGCGCATGCGAAGCAGTTCAAGCGACTGCGCCGGGTGCTCAAGCGTCAGCGCACGATACTCGGACGATTGCTGCGCAACATCGAGAGAAAGTTACCGAACGCATCCACTGAGCGACAGGCATCCTTAAGCATCTGGCTTGAGCGCGCCTGGCGTATCTGCCGCCAGCGAGCGAAAGATAAGCACAAGCTCTATGCGCTTCATGCGCCAGAAGTGGAGTGCATCTCAAAAGGCAAGGCTCGCCAGCCGTATGAGTTTGGCGTCAAGGTGAGCCTCGCAATCACGGAGAAGCAAGGCCTGATTGTCGGTGCACGCTCGTTTGTGGGCAACCCCTATGACGGGCATACTCTGTCCGGACAACTTGAACAAACGTCCATCCAGCTTCAGGATCTGCCGGGCGTGTCAAAGCCGAAGACCGTTCTGGCGGACCTCGGGTATCGCGGTGTGGATGCTGATCTCGCGCCAGTACAGTTGATTCACCGAGGTAAACACAAGTCGCTAAGCAGTACACAACGACGATGGCTGAAACGCCGGCAAGCGATAGAACCGATCATCGGGCATGTGAAGCAGGACCACGGCATGCAGCGTTGCTGGCTCAAAGGGCAAACCGGCGACGCCTTACATGCGGTGCTATGCGCGGTGGGCTATAACCTTCGCTGGTTGCTGCGCGCTATTGTTCGCCTGGGGCTTGCGCCCGTGTTTTTTGTTCTCGAGTGGCTGCGCAGCCTCCACAACGCCTCGCGAGGAACCTTGCTCGCACCTCCTACAACTGCCTGAGTTCGAAAAGTACAAGGCCACCTGATGAACGCCCCGAGGCGTCCACGAACAAAAC
>NZ_FCNW02000204.1 GCF_001544475.1 Caballeronia humi
CAACGCCAGGCGCGAGTTCGACTGCATCCCTCATCAAGTCGCGCGCATTGACGAATGGGCAAAGTCTTTATACCAGCACTTTGGGATCGTATCAGGCTGATCGCGGTACGTCTGGAATCGATCCGCGCCGCTACGCCCCTCACCGAAGACCCTGGCATCATCACGGCCTGCCGATTGCACGTGCTGGCGCTGGTGGCGCAGCTGCGCACCGTGCTCTCGGCGATCGATGTGTTCGATAGGGAGATCGCGGCGCTCGCGCGGGCCCAACCTGACTTCGCCCTGTTTGACCGCCTGCCGGGCGCCGGCCCCCAAATGGCGCCGCGCCTGCTCGCGGCCTTTGGCGAGCAGCGCGACCGCTTCCACGGGGCTGATGAACTGCAGAAGTACGCTGGCATTGCCCCCGTGACCGAACGTAGCGGCAAGAAGAGCTGGGTGCACTGGCGCTGGCAATGCCCGAAGTTCCTGCGCCAGACGTTCGTCGAATGGGCCGCCCAGCCCATCAACAAATCGTTCTGGGCCGGCGCTTACTATCGGCAACAACGAGCGAAGGGAAGTACGCACCAGGCTGCCGTCAGGGCATTGGCGTTCAAGTGGATCCGGATCCTGTACCGATGCTGGCAAACCAGAACGCCGTACGACGAGACCACCTACCTTAACGCTCCTGTAAAACCGAGCAAATTTCGGGCATTTTAGTGAAAAAAAGCAGTATATCGAGCTATCGGCTTAGAAGCATGCCCAAGACGATTCCACCCAAAGCCGCAAACGTTACGGTTTTCCATGGGTTTTCATGAACAAAATCGTCTGTGCTATCGGACACGACGCGGTAGTTTCGCTGGACAACCTCTCGTGCGTCCCCCAGTACCTCACGTACCCCCTTTTTAGAGACTTCCGCCCCTGCCTTGTTATGCTGCCCGGACGGTCAGTTGAAACTCCCCCACTTATGGTCGCGTAAATTCCCCCACCCTGTGAGGCAGGACTAAGAGGT
>NZ_FCNW02000205.1 GCF_001544475.1 Caballeronia humi
CCCCGGCGGTCGGTCAAATTCCCCCATGTATGGTCACCTCAAAATCCCCCAGGTAACGATCGCCGGCTGAGCGGTCCCTAGCGGTGCTGCAGGACATTTATTGTCGTCTCCTTCAGAGAAGAAGGAGACAAGGGAGTGAATGTCTTGAAGCAGCATCTACAAAGCGCGATATTCACGCTGCTTGAGCGCGGCGTGAGCCAGCACAGGATCCATGAGCTTACGGGTATCGATCGTAAGACGATTCGCCGCTATCAGGCGCTGCATGAAGCACAGCAGGCGGGAGGCGCAAATTCCTCCACTGCGGCGACCATCGGCTCCGGCGATCCGGTGGTCGCGCAAATTCCCCCATCGCAAATTCCTCCACTGCCACGACCGCCGGCTTCAGGCGGAGCGCCGGTCAGCTCCTTCAACTTCGCCCGATCCGCCAGTGAGCCATATCGGGAATGGATCGAACAGCAGGTGCGTTTGAAGCGCAACGCCCAGGCGATCTATCAGGACCTCGTCGACCAGCATGGTTTTACGGCCAGCTATGAGAGCGTCAAACGTTTCGTCCGGGCGCTGCGCCACGTCGATCCCGAACAGTTCGACCGTCTTGAGTTTGCCGCCGGTGAAGAGGCCCAAGTGGATTACGGTGAAGGCGCGCTGACCCGCGATCCGAAGACAGGCCGCTACCGACGGCCACGCCTGTTCGTCATGACGTTGAGGTATTCGCGGCGCAGCTTCCGGCGCGTGGTCTGGAAGTCCAGCAAGCAGGTCTGGGCCCAGCTTCACGAAGAGGCCTTCCGGTACTTCGGTGGCAGCGTGAGCTATGTCGTCCTCGACAACCTTCGTGAGGGCGTCATCACGCCCGACCTGTACGAGCCCGAGATCAACCGGCTCTATGCCGCGATGCTCGAGCACTACGGCGTCATTGCCGACCCGGCTCGCGTACGCGACCCGAATCGCAAGG
>NZ_FCNW02000206.1 GCF_001544475.1 Caballeronia humi
ACGTATCGCATCGCAACTATCCCTGGCGACGGCATCGGCAAGGAAGTCGTTCCCGCAGGCCAGCAAGTGCTCGAAGCGCTGGCCACCACGACCCAATCGTTCGCGTTCGAATTCGAAAACTTCGACTGGGGCGGCGACTACTACCGCAAGAACGGCGTGATGATGCCCGAAGACGGTCTCGATGCGATCCGCGACAAGGACGCGATCCTGTTCGGCTCGGCGGGCGACCCGGACATTCCCGACCACATTACGCTGTGGGGTCTGCGTCTGAAGATTTGCCAGGGCCTCGATCAGTACGCGAACGTGCGCCCGACGCGCATCCTGCCGGGCATCGACGGCCCGCTCAAGCGCTGCAAGCCCGAGGACCTGAACTGGGTGATCGTGCGTGAGAACTCGGAAGGCGAATATTCGGGCGTCGGCGGGCGTGTTCACCAAGGGCATCCGATCGAAGCGGCAACCGATGTATCGATCCTGACGCGCGCCGGGGTCGAGCGGATCATGCGGTTCGCGTTTCGTCTCGCACAGTCCCGTCCGCGCAAGCTGCTGACCGTCATCACGAAGAGCAACGCGCAGCGCCACGCGATGGTGATGTGGGACGAGATCGCGCTCGAAATCTCGAAGGAATTCCCCGACGTCACGTGGGACAAGGAACTGGTCGATGCATCGACGGCGCGCATGATCAACCGCCCCGCGACGCTCGACACGATCGTCGCGACCAACCTTCACGCCGACATCCTCAGCGACCTCGCCGCGGCGCTCGCGGGCAGTCTCGGCATCGCGCCGACGGGCAACATCGATCCGGAGCGCCGCTATCCGTCGATGTTCGAGCCGATCCACGGTTCGGCATTCGACATCATGGGCAAGGGCCTCGCGAACCCGGTCGGCACGTTCTGGTCGGTCGTGATGTTGCTCGAACACCTCGGCGAA
>NZ_FCNW02000207.1 GCF_001544475.1 Caballeronia humi
CTAAGAAGCTATTGCGTAATTAATCAAAGAACAGTGCGAGCTGTGACCAACACATTAAGGCGCAGGCTAGCGAGAGGAAGGCTTCATGGATATGAGCATGTCGTTCATAGCGGATTTTCAGCCGTCTAAACGAGTGAAGCCACGCGAACGAGCGTTCCACTGGCCAACGCGTCTTACCCAGGCCGCTGCCGTGAGGCGAGCCGATTTTGGCGAGTTGTGGAACGATGCCCCTCTCGCGCAAGCGCTCGCGGTGTTTCTCGGAACTGTAGCCTCGGTCACCTTGGACGATCTCGGGCTTGCGCAGCGGACGCCCGGGCTTGCCACGAATCGGCGGAATCGCCTCGACCAGCGCGTCGAGTTGCGTGATGTCGTTGCAATTGGCGGCCGTCAGGATGACCGCGAGTGGGATGCCTTGCGCGTCGGTGATGAGGTGGTGCTTACTGCCGAGCTTGCGCCGGTCAGTTGGGTTCGGACCGGTTTTTTCCCCGCCATCACGGCGCGAACTGAAGAGCTGTCGACCAACGCACGCGACATATCGAGTAGGTCGCGACGGCGCATCTCGGCCAGCAAGGTTTCGTGGATGCGTTGCCACACGCCCGCCTTTTGCCAAGCTTCGAGCCGTCGCCAGCACACCGTTCCCGAACCGCAACCCATTTCTTGCGGCAGCAGGTTCCACGGGGTGCCCGAGCGCAGTACGTACACGATGCCGGTCAGTACTGCGCGATCGGGGATCGCTTGCGTCCCGCGTATCGACGGTTGCGTGGTGCTCGCACCGGCAGCAATGGCTCGATCAGTGACCACAGTTCTTCGTCTATGAGTTCTTTAGGCATCGCTTCCTGTCAGGGAAAACAAGACAGGAAGTTAACACCGAGTGGAAAAAGTTAACAGTCCCTTCGCATAATTTCGCAACGGCTTCTA
>NZ_FCNW02000208.1 GCF_001544475.1 Caballeronia humi
ATGTACACCCAATCCCTCGATATCCCCGGCAACGTCCAGCCGATCGGCGCATCGGCCGATGTGAACGCCTCTCCCGAGCAGCAGCGCTTTGACGCGGTCATGCAGGCCGACGGCAAGATCGAGCCGCAGGACTGGATGCCCGAGGCTTACCGCAAGACGCTCGTGCGTCAGATTTCGCAGCACGCGCATTCGGAGATCATCGGCATGCAGCCCGAGGGCAACTGGATCAGCCGCGCGCCGAGCCTGAAGCGCAAGGCGATTTTGCTCGCGAAGGTGCAGGACGAAGGCGGCCACGGCCTTTATCTCTACAGCGCGGCCGAAACGATGGGCGTCTCGCGCGATCAGCTGGTCGAGGCGCTCCACGCGGGCAAGGCGAAGTATTCGAGCATCTTCAATTACACGACGCCCACCTGGGCGGACGTCGGCGTGATCGGCTGGCTGGTTGATGGCGCCGCGATCATGAACCAGATCCCGCTCTGCCGCTGCACGTACGGCCCGTATGCGCGCGCGATGATCCGCATCTGCAAGGAAGAGTCGTTCCACCAACGACAAGGTTTCGACGCGCTTCTCTCGATGATGAAGGGCACGCAGGCGCAAAAGGACATGGTGCAGCAGGCGGTCGATCGCTGGTGGTGGCCGGTGCTGATGATGTTCGGCCCGAGCGACAAGGATTCGATCCACAGCGGCCAGTCGTTCCAGTGGGGCATCAAGCGCATTTCGAACGATGACCTGCGCCAGAAATTCGTCGATGCCACCGTCGAGCAGGCGAAGATTCTCGGCGTCACGCTGCCGGATCCGGACCTCAAGTGGAACGAGGAACGCCAGGCGCACGACTACGGCGCGATCGACTGGGATGAATTCTGGCGCGTCGTGAACGGCGATGGCCCGTGCAACAAGGAGCGCCTCGCCAC
>NZ_FCNW02000209.1 GCF_001544475.1 Caballeronia humi
CTGCCGGACGGCAAGTGGGACAGCGCGAGCAACCGGCGCGTGATCCGCGAAGCCGTGGAGATGTTCGGCTTCGACCGCTCGATGTTCGCGAGCAACTTCCCGGTTGGGAATTTGTCAGCGAGCCTAACCGCGATCGTCGCCGACGTGCTCGCCGCCGTCCCGAAAGCCGCTGAATCCGATCTGTGCAAGCTCTTCGCCGGCACGGCGCAGCGTTTCTACCGCATCGACTGACACTGCGTCCACGCACAAAAAATCATGGAGACAAGCATGCAGACCATCGACGAAAACTCCCTCTTCAGGAAAATATCCGTGCGCATCCTGCCGGTCCTGATGCTCGGCTTTTTCTTTTCCTACCTCAATCGGGTCAACGTGGGCTTTGCCAAGCTGCAAATGGCGAGCGACTTGCAATTCAGCGATGCCGTCTACGGCTTCGGCGCGGGCATCTTCTTTCTCGGCTATTTCCTGCTCGAAGTCCCGAGCAACGTGATCCTGCACAAGGTGGGCGCTCGCCGCTGGATCTCGCGCATCATGGTGACATGGGGTCTTCTCTCCTGCGCGACCATCTTTATCCGCACGCCCACGCAGTTCTACGTGATGCGCTTTCTGCTCGGCCTGGCCGAAGCGGGCTTCATCCCGGGCGCGATCTATTACATGAGCCAGTGGTATCCCGCCGCACGGCGCGGCCGCGCCTGGGGCGTGTTCTATATCGCGCTGGCGTCGTCGGGCGTGATCGGTGGGCTCATCTCTGGGTCGATCCTGCGCTTCATGACGGGCCTCGGCGGCATGCGCGGCTGGCAATGGCTGATCCTCGTTGAAGGCATTCCGACGGTGTTGCTCGGCATCTACATCTTTTTCCGCATGAGCGAGGACATTCGGCGCGTGAAGTGGTTGTCGGAGCCCGAAAAGGCT
>NZ_FCNW02000210.1 GCF_001544475.1 Caballeronia humi
CATGTCCCGCTTTCGCTGGCAGTACCTGCCAGCTGTGACCAGTATCACGGAAGGCGGGACGGACTATCTATATTAGGCAAATATTGACGAAGCAATCCGTTGGTATTTTCGCAGGTGCCGCGTTGCCAAGGGCTGTGTGGGTCGCAGAAGTAGACGCGCACGCCAGTGGCTGCAGTGAGTTCTTGGTGCCGCGACATTTCTTTGCCCTGGTCGTAGGTAAAGGTTTGTCGCAACGGCGCGGCAATCGAGTTGAGTTTGGCAGAGAAGCCCGCTAACGCGGAGGCGGCGGTGGCGTCTTCCATCTTGGCGAGTAGCACCAGGCGGCTAGTCCGTTCGACCAGCACGCCGACAGAAGATTGGTTGGCGGCGCCCTTGATGAAGTCACCTTCCCAGTGACCAGGCAGTAGTCGGTCTTCGATTTCGGGCGGCCGCACATGGATACTGACCATGTCGGGAATCTGCCCGCGCCGATCTGTGCCGCGTGTGCGGGACATGCGGGCGCTATGACCGTGGCGCAAGCAGGCGATGAGCTGCCGGCGCAGTTCGCCGCGCGGCTGGGCATAGATGGCCGTGTAGATGGTTTCGTGCGAAACGTGCTGGGTCGGGTCGGTCGGATAATTGGGTAGCCACGTCTCCTCGCGGAAACGCGGCCCCCGAAGAACTGTACGTGCGAGTTTCCCCGCATACAGCTCGAGCACAGCATTAAACGTCACACGGACGCCGGTCGTACCGGCCTTCTTACGACCTTCGCAAACGTCACATCGTTGATTCGCCTCATTGCTGAGGCGAGAGGCGCTGAACCGTAGCCCCACCGGTCACTCACAAGCTGCCCCTCGTTGAACCTAAAATGCTGGTCTGCGACAACTGCACCACGCGGAAGTCTGCACCCTTTCAGGTCG
>NZ_FCNW02000211.1 GCF_001544475.1 Caballeronia humi
ACCTGGATCACCTCTTCCTCGAACGGGTCGAGGTCCGTCACGGTCGATCACGCAGACGTCGTAACGCGCATTCGTGCGTGTATGCTCCCGGAAACTGTCGAAGATATAGCAATAGGCGCGCCCAGCAAACCCCCGGTACGGCGAGACTAGGGGGAAACGATGATACATCCCGACAGGCTCGTACGGCCCTAGCCGTCATCCGGCAAGCGCTCGATGCGCATGTGGTGCAATGCTTCCGCGTGGCGCGGCCGGGCGATGTGCTCGCCTATCACGTGGTCCCGTTCCGGATGACGCTTGGTAACCGATGAAACAGCCTAAGCGGCACGATCCGCATATCCCAAGCGGCAATACCAGCGCGGCGCCGACCGTCAAGCAAAGTAATTGCGCATCTAAGGGAATCCGGCGTCACCGTGGGCTCCTCCTGCGAACGGGCGTGAATGAGAATCGCTCTAGTAACCGAGCTTCGGACGATGCGCAAGACTTACCGGCCTACGTGCGTTCTCTTTGATTGGATGAGCGAGGAGGGAAGCCGTCTGATATGTCGTGTGAGGGCGACACCCAGGATCCAAGGGTGCTGCAAGTTTAATAACCCCCGATACCCGAGCACACTTATCTGTGGTTTTGACGAACTACGGCCGTTCGCAATACTCAGGAAGATGTTAAGGGCGTAATCCACGGCTTGCGACAAGAGACGGCAATTGCATCGGTTGGTGTTCTGCGGTACCGTCTGAGCGTGCACTCGCCCGTGGTCGAGCGTTAAAGGCCTGGCGGTTTCAAATCGAAGCGCAACAAGGAGTTTAATGTTTAGCGCCTTGAGGTTGGCTCGCTGAGGCAAGTGTCGCAGCGAAGACCTCGAATGGCGAATGGAACGC
>NZ_FCNW02000212.1 GCF_001544475.1 Caballeronia humi
ATTCTCGCGGACCTTGGCGCCGACGTCATCAAGGTGGAACGCCCCGAAGTCGGCGACGACACCCGCAGCTGGGGGCCCCCGTTCCTGAAGGCAAGCGACGGCTCTCCGTCGAAGGAGTCAGGTTATTTTTTGTCGGTGAATCGCGGCAAGCGTTCGGTTGCAGTCGACCTCGCGACGCCCGAAGGGCAAGCGACCGTGCGCGCGCTCGCGGCGCAGTGCGACGTCGTGCTCGAGAACTTCAAGGCCGGCGCCCTGAAGCGATACGGTCTCGCCTACGACGACCTAAAGGCCGTCAGGCCGGATCTGATCTATTGCTCGATTACGGGTTTCGGCCAGGATGGTCCGAAGTCGGAAAACGCCGCCTATGACTTCATGATTCAGGCGATGGGCGGCCTGATGAGCGTGACGGGCGAGCGCGACGACGAACCGGGCGGCGGCCCGCAAAAGGTCGGCGTGCCAATTGTCGACATCATGACGGGCATGTATGCGACGGTCGGCATTCTCGCCGCTCTCGCGCGGCGAAACGAAACGGGGGTAGGCGAGTATATCGACGTGGCGATGCTCGACGTTCAGGTCGCGTTTCTCGCCAATCAGGCGATGAACTACCTTGTCTCGAACAAGACGCCGGCTCGCAACGGCAACAAGCATCCCAACATCCAGCCGCAGGACGTGTTCAAGTGCCGTGACGGCTTTCTGGTGCTCGCAGTAGGCAACGATGGCCAGTTCCGCAAATTCTGTGAGGTCATCGTGCGTCCTGAGCTCGCCGATGACGAGCGCTTCGCGACTAATGCGCAGCGCGTGCGCAATCTTCCGCCGCTGCTCGCGATCATCCGCGAAGCGCTGCTCGGGGACGATCTCGACGT
>NZ_FCNW02000213.1 GCF_001544475.1 Caballeronia humi
ATTCTCGCGGACCTTGGCGCCGACGTCATCAAGGTGGAACGCCCCGAAGTCGGCGACGACACCCGCAGCTGGGGGCCTCCATTCCTGAAGGCAAGCGACGGCTCTGCCTCGAAGGAGTCAGGCTATTTTTTGTCAGTGAATCGCGGCAAGCGCTCGGTTGCAGTCGACCTCGCGACGCCCGAAGGGCAAGCGACCGTGCGTGCGCTCGCGGCGCAGTGCGATGTCGTCCTCGAGAACTTCAAGGCCGGCGCCCTGAAGCGATACGGCCTCGCCTATGACGACCTGAAGGCCGTCAGGCCAGATCTGATCTATTGCTCGATTACGGGTTTCGGCCAGGATGGTCCGAAGTCGGAAAACGCCGCCTATGACTTCATGATCCAGGCAATGGGCGGCCTGATGAGCGTGACGGGCGAGCGCGACGACGAACCTGGCGGCGGCCCACAAAAGGTCGGCGTGCCGATTGTCGACATCATGACGGGCATGTATGCGACGGTCGGCATTCTCGCCGCGCTCGCGCGGCGTAACGAAACGGGCGTAGGTGAGTATATCGACGTTGCGATGCTCGACGTTCAGGTCGCGTTTCTCGCCAATCAGGCGATGAATTACCTTGTCTCGGGCAAGACGCCGGCTCGCAATGGCAACAAGCATCCCAACATACAGCCGCAGGACGTGTTCAAGTGCCGTGACGGCTTTCTGGTGCTCGCAGTCGGCAACGACGGCCAGTTCCGCAAATTCTGTGAAGTCATTGCGCGTCCCGATCTCGCCGATGACGAGCGCTTCGCGACCAATGCGCAGCGCGTGCGCAATCTTCCGCCGCTGCTCGCGATCATCCGCGAAGCGCTGCTCGGGGACGATCTCGACGT
>NZ_FCNW02000214.1 GCF_001544475.1 Caballeronia humi
CTCTGGCGTTTGATGCCGCTGCTCATGCTGCTCTATATCGTCGCCTTCATCGACCGGTCTAATGTCGGCTTCGCGAAGCTGAGCTTCCTGCACGATCTGGGGCTTTCCGAGGCGGTGTTCGGAATCGGCGCGGGCATCTTCTACGCCGGATACATGCTGTTCGAGATTCCCAGCAACATGCTGTTGGCGAAGATCGGCGCCCGAAAAACATTTCTACGAATCATGGTGCTCTGGGCGGTGTGTTCGGCGGGACTCGCTGCGATGACGGGCCAGAACAGCTATTACCTCTGGCGCTTTCTGCTTGGCGCTTCTGAAGCGGGACTTTTTCCCGGCATCCTGCTCTATCTGACTTACTGGGTGCCCGTGTCTCGCCGGGCTCGCTTCACCGCGCTGTTCATGGCCTCCATTCCCATCGCCGGCGTGATCGGCGGCCCGTTGTCGGGACTCATCATGCACACAATGGATGGCGTTGCGGGCCTGCACAGCTGGCGGTGGCTTTTCCTGATTGAAGGCATCCCGCCGTTGCTGCTCGTTTTCGTCGTGATCCGGCTCTTGCACGATAAGCCGGCAAATGCACCGTGGCTGTCGCCCGACGAAGCGGCCATCATCGAACGCGACTTGCGAGCCGACCGCGAGACGACTGGCGCGACCGCGCACAAGTCGTTCGGCCAGGCGCTGCTCTCCCCTCGGTTTTATCTCTTGACGGGGATGGGCGTCGCGCTGCTCGCCAGCACGTCGAACGTGTTCTTCTGGTTGCCGACGATCATCCGCCGGACTGGCATTACCGATCTGTGGACGATCGGCGTGTTGTCATCGCTCCCTTTCATTGCCGGCTTTGTTTGCCAGTACCTGGTGGCTCG
>NZ_FCNW02000215.1 GCF_001544475.1 Caballeronia humi
CTCTGGCGTTTGATGCCGCTCCTCATGCTGCTCTATATCGTCGCCTTCATCGACCGGTCTAATGTCGGCTTCGCGAAACTGAGCTTCCTGCACGATCTTGGGCTTTCCGAGGCGGTCTTCGGAATCGGCGCGGGAATCTTCTACGCCGGATACATGCTGTTCGAGATTCCCAGCAACATGCTGCTGGCGAAGATTGGCGCGCGGAAGACATTCCTGCGGATCATGGTGCTCTGGGCGGTATGTTCGGCGGGACTCGCCGCGATGACGGGCCAGAACAGCTATTACCTCTGGCGCTTTCTGCTTGGCGCTTCCGAAGCGGGACTTTTTCCCGGCATCCTGCTGTATCTGACCTACTGGGTGCCCGTGTCTCGCCGGGCTCGCTTCACCGCGCTTTTCATGGCCTCCATTCCCATCGCCGGCGTGATCGGCGGCCCGTTGTCGGGACTCATCATGCACACGATGGATGGCGTCGCGGGGCTGCACAGCTGGCGGTGGCTTTTTCTGATCGAAGGCATCCCGCCGTTGCTGCTCGTTTTCGTCGTGATCCGACTTTTGCACGATACGCCGGCAAATGCACCGTGGCTGTCACCCGACGAAGCGGCCATCATCGAACGCGACTTGCGAGCCGACCGCGAGACGACCGGCGCAACCGCGCACAAGTCGTTCGGCCAGGCGCTGCTCTCCCCTCGGTTTTATCTCTTGACTGGGATGGGCGTCGCGCTTCTCGCCAGCACGTCGAACGTGTTCTTCTGGTTGCCGACGATCATCCGCCGGACTGGCATCACCGATCTGTGGACGATCGGCGTGTTGTCATCGCTCCCTTTCATTGCCGGCTTTGTTTGCCAGTACCTGGTGGCTCG
>NZ_FCNW02000216.1 GCF_001544475.1 Caballeronia humi
CCGCATTGACTCAGGTTTTTTGCTACCACGCGAGGGTCGTTGCCTCATGTAATTTGTTACCCGTCAGGATGCAGGCGGGAGCGACTTATGACAAGGCGGCTCAGCATGACAACACGGCAGGAATTGACTCAAGCAGTCGGCGAGCGGTACCGCCGTTCTGACCGGAACGAGAAACGCCAGATACTGGACGAATTCGTTGAGTTGACGGGTTACCATCGAAAGCACGCAATCCGTGTGTTGTGTCGAGAATTTCGGCCGCCAAAGGTACGGACTGGCCCGCAGAGGCGCTATAACGATGAGGTGCGCGCCGCGCTGATTACCCTATGGGAGGCTGGTGACCGGATCTGCGGCAAGCGGCTGAAAGCGCTGATCCCGACGCTAATCGAGTCGATGACAAGGCATGGCCACCTGTCATTATCGAAGGGCGTACGCCAGCGGCTCACACAGATCAGCGCCGCCACCATTGACCGACTGCTGCATGATGTACGCGAGCAGGCTTCCGGTGGCCAACACCGACGCGCCAGCGGAGTCGGCAGTGCTATTCGCCGTGCCGTTCCAATCCGGACATTCTCGGACTGGAACGATCCGCTGCCCGGTTATTTCGAGATCGATTTCGTGCAGCATTGTGGTGGCGGCAAGGTCGACAGCGAGCTGGTGCACACGCTTGTTATGACGGATATCGCGACCGGATGGACTGAATGCCTGGCGATGCCGTTTCGCAGCGGCGCATTCGTTCTGGAGCATATCGAGCAAGTCCGCCGTGCGTTGCCGTTTCCGCTGCGCGGACTAGATTGCGACAACGATAGCGCCTTTATGAACGAGACGGTGTTCGACTTCTGCAAAGCGACAGGTAT
>NZ_FCNW02000217.1 GCF_001544475.1 Caballeronia humi
AGTTCGCGTGTGCACATGATCTCGATGATCGTCGTCTTGCCGTGGTTCATCTGCAGATCGATCGCGCGCTTCAACGCCGGTCCGACATCTTCGAGCCGATCCACGACGATGCCTTCCGCGCCCATCGCCCGGCCGATTTCAGCGAAGCTCTGGTTGTCGAGTTCGCCCGCGACGAAGCGGCGGTTGTAGAAATCGACCTGGTTCTTCTTTTCGGCGCCCCACTGACGGTTATGGAACACCACCGCCGTCACCGGAATGTTGTGGCGCACGCAGGTCATCGTCTCCATCAGGCTCATGCCCCAGGCGCCATCGCCCGCGTAGGACACCGCCGGACGGTGCGGTGCGGCGACCTTCGCGCCGATGATCGTCGGGAACGCGTAGCCGCAGTTGCCCCAGCTCATCGCGGCGAAGAAGCTGCGCGGTTTCTCGAAGCGCAGATAGCTGTTCGCGACCGAATTGATGTTGCCGATATCGGTCGAGACCATCACGTCTTCGGGCATCGCCTTTTCGAGTTCACGCAGGACCTGACGCGGATGCAGATACTCACCGCCGCCCGGCGTGCGTTCATTCTTTTGCTCTTCGATCATGTCGAGACTGTACGGATCGCGTTCATGCGTCCAATCGTCGAGTTCTTTCTCCCACGCGGCCTTCTCCGAGCGAATCTGTCCGGCACGATCCTCGCGCGATGCATCACAGGCGAGCGTGCGGCCGTTCAGACGCTGCGTGAGCGCGACAGCAGCGGCTTTTGCATCGCCACAGATACCGACGGTGATCTTCTTCACCAGCCCGAGCATCTTGTGATCGGCATCGATCTGGATGATCTTTGCGTTCTTCGGCCAGTAGTCCATGCCGTG
>NZ_FCNW02000218.1 GCF_001544475.1 Caballeronia humi
CGCGCCGATGAAAAGGGCGACCACTACGTGCTCAACGGCACCAAGATGTGGATCACCAACGGCCCCGATTGCGACACGCTCGTCGTCTACGCGAAAACCGACATCGAAGCGGGCGCGCGCGGCATTACGGCGTTCATCGTCGAGAAGGGGATGAAGGGCTTTTCCGTCGCGCAGAAGCTCGACAAGCTCGGCATGCGCGGCTCGCATACGGGCGAACTCGTGTTCGAGAACGTCGAGGTGCCGAAGGAGAACATCCTCGGACAATTGAACGGCGGCGCGAAAGTGCTGATGAGCGGCCTCGATTACGAGCGCGCCGTGCTCGCGGGCGGCCCGACCGGCATCATGCTCGCGTGCATGGACGCGGTCGTGCCGTATATCCACGATCGCAAGCAGTTCGGGCAGGCGATCGGCGAATTCCAGTTGATTCAGGGCAAGGTTGCAGACTTGTACACGACGCTGCAGGCGTGCCGCGCGTATCTGTACGCGGTCGGGCGGCAGCTCGACACGATCGGCTCTGGCCACGTGCGCCAGGTGCGCAAGGACTGCGCGGGCGTGATCCTCTACACCGCCGAAAAAGCGACCTGGATGGCCGGCGAAGCCATCCAGATCCTCGGCGGCAACGGTTATATCAACGAGTATCCGGTCGGACGTCTTTGGCGTGACGCGAAGCTCTACGAAATCGGCGCGGGCACGAGCGAAATCCGCCGCATGCTGATCGGTCGCGAACTGTTCGCTGAAACGGCATAAAGGGCGCGCCATGCCGATCATCGAAACGAAACTGAACCCGCGCGGCGAAGAATTCCGCACGAATGCGGC
>NZ_FCNW02000219.1 GCF_001544475.1 Caballeronia humi
TCGGCATGCACGGCGCGGGCGTCGAGCGGGATGGCGCCGAATGCGCTCATCGAATCGATCAGAAAGCGCTTGCCGTAATGCGCGGCGAGTTCACCGATCTGCGAAACCGGATTGAGAACGCCCGAGGTCGTCTCGCAATGCACCGCAAAAACGTGCGTGATCGACGGCGTGCGCTTCAGGATCGACTCGACCTTTGCTAAATCGGGCGGCGCGTCTTCCGCCGTTTGATGCACGACCGTCTTGCGTCCTGCGATATCAAGGATGCGTTTCGCGCGCGATCCGTAAGCGCCGTTGATCAGCACAAGCACCTTGCCATCGCGCGGCACGAGGCTCGTGAGCATCGCCTCGACGGCGAACGTCCCCGAGCCTTGCACCGGCACCGTTACGAACTCGTCGCCGCCGTTCGCGATGTCGCGCAACTGCGCAAGCACCGATTGATTGATCGCGACGAAGTTCGCATCGCGCGAACCCCAGTCGTGCAGCATCGCGGCCTTGACGCTGCGTGAGGTCGTCAGCGGGCCGGGCGTGAGGAGAAACGGATCGCCGGTTTCGGAGGCGGATTGGGGCATGTGTGGTCCTCGATCTACGATCTGTACATCTCTATTTTAGATACAAATCATCCCGAATAATAGAATTTGTCGTTGACGATAGCGATCGGTTGATCTACATTTGATTCAACGCGCACTTTTCGGAACTTATCGTTCCGCTTTTATTAAACACCGGAGACACCCATGAGCGAACTCGATCCCACCCTCGCCGCGCCCGCCACCGACGCCATCGGCCCCCAAGCCATGA
>NZ_FCNW02000220.1 GCF_001544475.1 Caballeronia humi
AATCCCGATCAGGTCGGTAAATCTGAACTCACTCGACACCCTCAAACGCAAGAGCAAAAAGCCGCCTGAAATCCAATTGTTGAGGCGACATCTAGCTTGAAAATTTCCGAGGTTGACAACGTTTGCCGGCAGGATAACGTCACCCCTTCGCTCCGCTCCCATTACAGGCGCTTCCACGCTACTACGGGTGACTCCGCCCCTTGGTCCAGCATCGGTATTCTTCCTCATGGTTTCTGCCATTTGTCATTTCCCTTCGCATCTGGAACAAGGTTCTCACGTTCCGTACCAAAGCCTGTATTGAGATCATGCCGCCTATACACCGGCTGCCATCGGGCCCGTAAGCAGGTATCGTCCCGATTTGTCCTGAGGCCAATGGTCTACCTCAGTTTCGACAGCGCCTTGGGCATAACGATGCGTCATCGAACGGTTTGCTTTCGCTCATCTTCTCAATACGTATCTGCCACCCTCAGCGGGTGACTTTTCCACAGTCGCTCACCACCACGCCTTTTGAACGCAGCAGCACCGGGCGGTTTGAAGTCTGCTCCTGCAAGCCGACTTCGGAAGACCTTCTTCCATCTTCGGTACAGCATCCCAAGCTTGCGCTCAGGTTCGTGACACACACCACTGCTTGCCTTTTCGTGTCTGATGCATCTCGGGGTCTCGCGCCTTTTCTTTGTTTTTCGTCGAGCTCGGCGCACCGATAATGGTGGCATCCACGATGGTGCCGGTGCCGATCTTCAGGCCGCGACCTTGCAGTATCTCACCTACCTTGG
>NZ_FCNW02000221.1 GCF_001544475.1 Caballeronia humi
AATCCCGATCAGGTCGGTAAATCTGAACTCACTCGACACCCTCAAACGCAAGAGCAAAAAGCCGCCTGAAATCCAATCGTTGAGGCGACATCTAGCTTGAAAATTTCCGGAGGCGACATCTAGCTTGAAAATTTCCGTGGTCCGTTCCTGCAGTCGCGCTCAAGGAACCTCCTGAGGTTTGAAGCAAGCCATGCTGATTTCAGATAGTGCCTGTAGCCAGACGGACGAGGTCCAACGGTATGGCACTTCCCCTTGATGCAAAAATTATGTGTGGCGAACCGTAGCGCGCGAGGGCTGTGTCGTGGCTTACGGGCTGGCGGACAGGCCTGCCATTTGTATGCAAAAGGTAGCGCTCTTCGCACTTCATTTCCCGTGATCCGAAATTAGCGTAGTCAGGATTGAGTTGGTTGTCGGTACGTCACCGTACCGGACGAGGCTGGCTCAATCTGCTTTGCTGATCGGGGCACTAGTCCTAGCGTCGATCTGTACGTTGCTCTTTGATGGCCGAAATCCGTTCTCCCGGCCGTTCGGCAGGTTGGGTAGCTCAGAATTGAAGTGGCCGCCTCGGTTGGACTGCACCTTTCTCGAGCGCGAATCACCAGTGAATGGCGGCTCAGCACGTCGTAGGGGACATTTGTTAGGTGATAGCGAAGGACGGTTGTGGGTCGATTTGAGCCATCGACCTTACTGACCCGCAACGCAGCATGAGCGCATCGTTGAAAAGCCACAGTCGTCGATTTCGAAAAGCGACAGCTTCTTATGCCA
>NZ_FCNW02000222.1 GCF_001544475.1 Caballeronia humi
TTTTGCCAATTCGTTTTCTCATCATCGCCCCCGGTTCATTGATTCTATTGGAGCGACAAGTATTCTGACGCGGGGGGACGTCGATACGGCTCCTACGCTGGAGAAATAGGTCCTGCTCCAGATAACCTTATCAACCGGGACTTTCGGGCCGCAGCACCGAATGAAAAGTGGCTCACAGACATCACTGAGTTTCAGATTTTTGCCGGCAAAGTCTATCTGTCACCGATCATTGACTGCTTCGATGGGCTCGTGATCAGTTGGTCGATCGGTACGCGACCAGACGCCGAGCTTGTGAACACGATGCTCGATGCTGCCGTCGAAACAATGAGCAGTAGCAGCAGCCGACCTGTGGTCCATTCAGATCGCGGTGCGCATTACCGCTGGCCAGGCTGGCTTACCCGAATACGTGAGGCCAATCTGATTCGTTCAATGTCGCGCAAGGGCTGCTCGCCCGATCATGCGGCGTGCGAAGGCTTCTTTGGGCGGCTGAAGACGGAACTGTTTTTACTCTCGGGACTGGCAGGCCATCAGCACTGACCAATTCATTGAAGTCGTTGACTCGTACATTCGCTGGTACAACGAGAAACGGATCAAGATTTCGCTTGGCGCACTCAGTCCGATTGAATACCGGGAGAGTCTGGGGCTAAAAACATAACCCAGTCCAAGAATTGCGCCGCACCCCCTTTCTGCCAGATAGATGGAATGGCCGCCTCCCGCCTTAACGGTCCGTCCGGCGCGGTCTCGCTTCCGGAACGTGCGA
>NZ_FCNW02000223.1 GCF_001544475.1 Caballeronia humi
CCGCGCTTGGGCAGCACGACGACGAGTCCGTCGCCCGCCAGTTCCTTCAGCGCTTCCCTTAGCGGTGTGCGGGACACGTCCAGCCGTTCGGCGAGCGTGCGTTCGCGCAAACGTTCACCGGGCTTCAGTTCGTCCGTGGCGATCAGCGTGCGCAAGCGTTGGGCGATCTGCATCGACAGCAGTTCGTCGATCGGATCGCCGCCCTCGAGTGCCTCTTGTTCGTCTTCGGAATCCGTCATCTTTTCATCCCGTTTCTATCTGGTATCCCCAGCCATCGTAGTCCGGTATGCCACTTTACCAAACGATCCAAGGCGTCCACAGGCCTCAAAACGGCTACTGGCATGGTGTTATCCCGTACTTGACCATAATCAGACATCCAGCTACATTTTGGTATACCAAATCTGGTGAAGGCAAAAAACCGGACCTTCTAGCTGCGGCGATCGCGATAAGAGATACGCACGGAGATACTCTAAGAATGCTCTGTTCGCTGGCAGATGCCCGTAATTAGAGGGGGAATCGCGACGTATCTGCTAAGCCTCTAATCAGGCTTGCCCGACAGCCGATATCCGCTCGCAGCCTTACAAGTTGGTATGCCAGCCAAGCACTGCCTTCACAAGCCGGCCCCAGCCAAACCTGACGAGTTTCCATGCAGCCATCGCTTTACCCATTGATCGCCCCGGCGATTGCCATCGTGTTGCTTGTGCTGCTCATCACGCGGCTCAAAATGCACCCGTTC
>NZ_FCNW02000224.1 GCF_001544475.1 Caballeronia humi
TTGGCGGCAATCTTCGCTGCAAGCCTGAGTGCCGTCGTCATCAAGTCTTCGGGTTCGACGACTTCATCGATCAGACCCAGCCTGAACGCTTCCTGCGCGCCAATCGGTTCGCCGGTGAAGTACATGCGGCGCAATGCGCCCTGCGGAATCAACCGGCCGTGATGAGCCGCGCCCCCGCAGCGGCCGACATTGATTTCCGGCGTGCCAAACCGCGCATTGCTCGCAGCGATGCGGATATCGCACACGGTGGCCAGCACCGAGCCCGCGCCGAGGGCCGGCCCGTTGACCGCAGCGATGACGGGAATCGGGCAGCGGTAGACGGCGGAAAACGTCCTACGCACAATGGCTGCCCGCTCGGGGTCCTGCTCGGGCGTCGCGCTTAGAAACTCGTTCAAATCGAGCCCCGCGCAAAATGCACGATTGCCGGCGCCGGTGAAGATGGCGCAATGGACATCGAGTTCCTTGCCGAGGTTTTCGAAGAGATCGGCGATTTCGCTATAAAGCGCGAGCGTCAACGCGTTGACCGGCGGCCGGTCGAGGGTAACGATCGCGATACCGTCTCGCTTTTCGAGAGTCAGTGACATGGGTTGCCTTTGGTAGAAAAATGTTTCACGATCAGTCGTCGAACCGGTAGATGCGCGCGGGGTTATCAACAAGGATGGTCTCCCGCAACGAGGCGTCGTCCACCCATTCATGGAATGTATTCAGCAAATCGCCGACGTCCGGCGC
>NZ_FCNW02000225.1 GCF_001544475.1 Caballeronia humi
TTGGCGGCAATCTTCGCTGCCAGCTTGAGAGCCGTCGTCATCAAGTCTTCGGGTTCGACGACTTCATCGATCAGACCGAGCCTGAACGCTTCCTGTGCGCCAATCGGTTCGCCGGTGAAGTACATGCGGCGCAATGCGCCCTGCGGAATCAAGCGGCCGTGATGAGCCGCGCCCCCGCAGCGGCCGATATTGATTTCCGGCGTGCCAAACCGCGCATTGCTCGCGGCGATGCGGATATCGCACACGGTGGCCAGCACCGAGCCCGCGCCGAGGGCAGGCCCGTTGATCGCAGCGATGACGGGAATCGGGCAGCGGTAGACGGCGGAAAACGTCCTGCGCACAATGGCTGCCCGCTCGGGATCCTGCTCGGGCGTCGCGCTCAGAAACTCGTTCAGATCGAGCCCCGCGCAAAATGCGCGATTGCCCGCACCGGTGAAGATGGCGCAATGGACATCGAGTTCCTTGCCAAGGTTTTCGAAGAGATCGGCGATTTCGCTATAAAGCGCGAGCGTCAACGCGTTGACCGGCGGCCGGTCGAGGGTGACGATCGCGATACCATCTCGCTTGTCGAGAGTCAGTGACATGGGTTGCCTTTGGTAGAAAGAATTTGTACGATCAGTCGTCGAACCGGTAGATGCGCGCGGGGTTATCGACAAGGATGGTCTCCCGCAACGAGGCGTCGTCCACCCATTCATGGAATGTATTCAGCAAATCGCCGACGTCCGGCGC
>NZ_FCNW02000226.1 GCF_001544475.1 Caballeronia humi
AACTATCCGCCGCCGCTAGCGCCTTGTCCCACCTATCTCGCAATGCTGGACACGATCGGCGCGAGCCGTGGCGTTCTCGTTCAGCCGGCGCCGTATGGCACCGACAACGCGGCGCTCGTCGCGGCGCTCCAGGCGGGCGCTGGCAGGATACGCGGTGTTGCAGTCACGCAGCGGGACGTGACGGACGAAGCGTTGCGACACCTCGACAGCAAAGGCGTGCGTGCGTTGCGCTTTAATGAAATGCCCAGTCCGCAGACCGGCAAACCGCTCGTGGGCAGCGTCGGGCTGGAGGTTGCTTTGTCTCTCGCGAGCCGCATGAAGGCGCTCGATTGGCACGCACAGGTCTGGGCGCGATGCAGCGACGTTCCCGCCATCACCGAGGAGCTCGAGCGTGCCGGATTGTCCGTCGTATTCGAACACATGACGTGCTTCGATCCGTCGCTCGGAACGGACCATCGCGACTTTCAGAACGTCCTGGCGTTGCTCCGCGAGGGGCGCATCGGCGTGAAGTTGGCCCTGTGCCGTGTATCGAAGCAGGCCCCAGGCTATGAAGACTTGCGTCCGTTCCATGATCTTATGGTTGAAGCGAACGCGCGGCAACTGGTGTGGAGTTCAGACTGGCCTTACGTGCGCATGGCCGATGCTGCGCCGGACGTCGGCGATTTGCTGAATACATTCCATGAATGGGTGGACGACGCCTCGTTGCGGGAGACCATCCTTGT
>NZ_FCNW02000227.1 GCF_001544475.1 Caballeronia humi
TCGCCTGTTTATCGCGGCTTCCTTTCCGCGCATTCGTATCAGGATATAGGTGCAGGCGCATCGTACACATACGGCTCCGCCACCTTCGGCGCGACGTATTCGAATATCAGTTTCCGGGGCATGGGCGATACGACCTCCGGACCAAACCCGAGCCGATATACGGGCAACGCAATTTTCAATAACGCGGAAGTGAACTTCAGCTACCAAATCACGCCCGCGTGGATGGCGGGCGTCGCTTACGACTACA
This sequence comes from Caballeronia humi, assembly GCF_001544475.1. Taxonomy (GTDB): domain Bacteria; phylum Pseudomonadota; class Gammaproteobacteria; order Burkholderiales; family Burkholderiaceae; genus Caballeronia; species Caballeronia humi. The sequence continues at coordinate 248 of NZ_FCNW02000227.1, forward strand.
CCAAAGGCAGCTCAAACAATGTCAACGAAGGCGCGACCTATCATCAAGCCGAGGCCAGCACTCACTACTTCCTGTCCAAGCGAACAGATGTTTATCTGTCGGCGATCTATCAGCACGCTTCCGGAGTCGATTCGACAAACAACAAGGCGGTCGCCGCCATCAACGTCCTGACGCCCTCATCGTCTGACAGCGTAAAAGTGGTACGCATTGGCCTGCGTCATAAGTTCTGACGACGGCATGAACGGGCCCGTGTAGGCAGGATCCTTCACAAAACGAATCAAATCTGGGAGCGCCGCACAGGCGGCTTTTCCAACCGCTGGTGGATCCCATCCATGCAACCGAGAAGGCCCGTTCGGCGTGACGGTTAGGCCGGCCCTCCCAGGTTTCACGCGAGCATCGCGCCCAACGAGTCCGCGTATCACAACCGCGTATGGCCATGGACGTTGAACGTCGCCGGATGCGACTTCTCTCT
>NZ_FCNW02000228.1 GCF_001544475.1 Caballeronia humi
TATCCGACCGACCCGACCCAGCACGTATCGCATGAGACCATCTACACGGCTATCTACGCTCAGCCGCGCGGCGAGTTGCGCCGCCAATTGATTGCCTGCCTGCGCCACGGCCACAGTACCCGCATGTCGCGCTCGCGCGGCACCGACCGACGCGGACAGATTCCCGACATGGTCAGTATTCACGTGGGGCCGCCCGAAATCGAAGACCGCCTGCTGCCGGGCCACTGGGAAGGCGACTTCATCAAAGGCGCCGGCAATCAATCCTCCGTTGGCGTGCTGGTTGAGCGCACCAGCCGACTGGTGCTGCTTGCCAAGATGCAGGACGCAACCGCAGCCTCTGCTCTGGCGGGCTTCTCGGCCAAACTCAATTCGATCCCCGAACCCTTGCGCCAAAGCTTCACCTATGACCAGGGCAAGGAACTCGCGCGCCATCAAGAACTCGCCGCCGCCACCGGCGTGAGCGTGTACTTTTGCGACCCGCACAGTCCGTGGCAACGCGGCACTTGCGAAAACACCAACGGATTGTTGCGCCAGTACCTGCCTAAAGGCACCGACCTTTCGGTCTACAGTCAGGACGAACTCGATGCTATCGCCGACAGTTTGAACAGCCGGCCGCGCGCAACTCACGCGTTCCATTCGCCATTCGAGGTCTTCGCTGCGACACTTGCCTCAGCGAGCCAACCTCAAGGCGCTAAACATTAAAC
>NZ_FCNW02000229.1 GCF_001544475.1 Caballeronia humi
CGGTCGAAGCCGAACATCTCCACGGCTTCGCGGATCACGCGCCGGTTGCTCGCGCTGTCCCACTTGCCGTCCGGCAGCCCCAGTTCCGACACTTTCAAGTACACGTTCGGGCAGGCGGCGAGCGCTTCCATCCCGCGTCGCCAGATCGCGATGCCTTCGTCCGAGCGGTCGAGCGGCAAGCCGAGGTGATTCGTCACAATCGGCGTGCGGGGAAACGCGCGCGCGATTTCCGCCGCTTCCTCCAGGTGCCAGTACGGCACGCGCAGATCCCACGAAAAACCGTAGTCGTCGAGCAATGCAAGCCCGCGCAGCCACGCATCGTCCTGCATCGTGCCGGGCTGGCCGCGCACCGAATGGCCCGGCCCGGCCGAGATCTCCGGCTTCGAGCGCACGCCGCGCACGAGCGGGCTTTTCGCGTGGCCGGCGAGAATTGCCGCGCAATCCGGCTGCACGAAATACACATGCCCGACGATCGCGCTCGGGAGACCGGTCTTCGCGTTCAGTTGCGTGAGCCATTCGGTTTCGCGCACCTGTTCCTTGCGCGAACGCTCGGCCTCGACGTGTACCGTGCCGATCACGTCGAACCCGGCAGTCGCGCGGCCGTATTGCTCCGGCAAAAAGTCGCTGCACATGCGGCGATAGTCACCAAGGAAGAACGTGTCGTCGTATTCGTTGGTGA
>NZ_FCNW02000230.1 GCF_001544475.1 Caballeronia humi
ATCGGACGGCAGCGGCGTCGATATCGCGAACGTGAAGATGTCGATGAACCCGTTCGATGAGATTGCTGTCGAGGAAGCGGTGCGTTTGCGTGAGGCGGGGGTAGCGACTGAGGTTGTTGCGGTCTCCTGCGGCGTGACGCAATGTCAGGAAACGCTGCGTACCGCGATGGCGATTGGCGCGGATCGCGCGATTCTTGTCGAATCGACTGAGGAATTGCAGCCGCTCGCGGTGGCGAAGATCCTGAAGGCGCTGGTGGATAAGGAGCAGCCTTCTCTCGTCATCTTGGGAAAGCAGGCGATTGATGACGATTCGAACCAAACCGGTCAGATGCTCGCTGCTTTGGCTGGCCTGCCGCAAGCGACGTTTGCCTCGAAGGTTGTGGTCGCCCATGGCAAAGCCACGGTGTCGCGTGAAGTCGATGGCGGTTCGGAAACGTTGTCGCTGAAACTGCCCGGCGTGATCACCACCGACTTGCGCCTGAACGAACCGCGCTACGTCACGCTGCCGAACATCATGAAGGCGAAGAAGAAGCCTTTGGAAACGGTGAAACCTGCTGACCTCGGCGTCGATGTCACGCCGCGTTTGAAGACGCTGAAAGTGGCCGAGCCGCCCAAGCGCTCCGCCGGTGTGATGGTGCCGGACGTGAAGACGCTGGTCGAAAAGCTGAAGAACGAAGC
>NZ_FCNW02000231.1 GCF_001544475.1 Caballeronia humi
ACCACCATCAGCACCATCAACGGCTCGCTCGCCGATGCGGTGCAGTACGACTCCGCCGCTCACGACAGCGTCACGCTGGGCAACGCCGGCACTCCGGTGCAGGTGACCAACGTGAAGGCTGGCGCACTCGACGCCACCAGCAAGGACGCAGTGAACGGCTCGCAATTGTTCGCCACGAACGAGCAAGTCGCAGCCAACACCGGTGACATCACCACGATCAACTCGACCGTTAGCGCCATCGACGGCCGCGTGACCCAGAACACCACTGATATCAGCACCATCAACACCACCATCAGCACCATCAACGGCTCGCTCGCCGATGCGGTGCAGTACGACTCCGCCGCTCACGACAGCGTCACGCTCGGCAACGCCGGCACTCCGGTGCGAGTGACCAACGTGAAGGCAGGCGCACTCGACGCCACCAGCAAGGATGCAGTGAACGGCTCACAACTGTTCGCCACGAACGAACAAGTCGCGACGAACACCGGCGACATCACCACGATCAACTCGACCGTTAGCGCCATCGACGGCCGCGTGACTCAGAACACCACCGATATCAGCACCATCAGCGGCTCGCTCGCCGATGCGGTGAAGTACGATGAGATTGACCCGCCAAAACGGACACCTATCCTTTTAAAAGGGGGTGTCAAAATGGGCAAGCATCGAGCACCGTACC
>NZ_FCNW02000232.1 GCF_001544475.1 Caballeronia humi
CGGCGTCACGCCCGTAGCGAGCATCGAAATCAGGTCATCGGTTTTCATCGTGTTCCTCGAATCTTTGCAGCGAGCGCCTTCAGTCCACGATGCACCCCGATCTTGACCGCCGATTCCGAGAGCCCCGTCATCCGCGCGGTCTCCGAGATCGACCGGCCTTCCAGTTTCACGTGCACGATTGGCAATCGCTGGCGCTCCGGCAACTTATCGAGAAGCTTGCCCAAGTCTCGTTTGGCCTGCGCGGGCTCAAGGTCGGGCGCGGCGAAGAGCTCGGCAGCGTCGTCGAGAGGATCGTTCAGGGCGTCGTGCCGCGAGCGCGCCCGAAAGTAGTCCGTCAGCTTGTAACGTGCAATCGCGTGAACCCACGCAGTCAACGGTTCCTCCCGCCGGTATGTCTGCCGCCCGTTATGCACGGCGAGCAGGACTTCCTGGACCACATCTTCGATGTCACCCGGCTGGGCGTTCAGCCTGCGCCGCAGGAACCCGCGAAGATGCGGGCACAATTCCATCAGAAATTGTCGGTACGCCGCCTCGTCGCCGTCCAGGCCGCTCAGAAAGAGCGCCTGAAGATGCGTCTCCTTCGCCCGCGCGCCAGTGTTACTCGTAGTTCGATCCATCGATCACTCTGGTTACAGGAAGCGCAAGTTTATTTTTTCGAATTCTACGCACTCGCG
>NZ_FCNW02000233.1 GCF_001544475.1 Caballeronia humi
AACAATTGCGAGCCGTTCACTGCATCCTTGCTGGTGGCGTCGAGTGCGCCTGCCTTTACGTTGGTCACTTGCACCGGAGTGCCGGCGTTGCCAAGCGTGACGCTGTCGTGAGCGGCGGAATCGTACTGCACCGCATCGGCGAGCGAGCCGTTGATGGTGCTGATGGTGGTGTTGATGGTGCTGATATCAGTGGTGTTCTGGGTCACGCGGCCGTCGATGGCGCTAACGGTCGAGTTGATCGTGGTGATGTCACCGGTGTTGGCTGCGACTTGCTCGTTCGTGGCGAACAATTGCGAGCCGTTCACTGCATCCTTGCTGGTGGCGTCGAGTGCGCCAGCCTTCACATTCGTCACTTGCACCGGGGTTCCGGCGTTGCCCAGCGTGACGCTGTCGTGAGCGGCGGAGTCGTACTTCACCGCATCGGCCAGCGAGCCGCTGATGGTGCTGATATCGGTGGTGTTCTGGGTCACACGGCCGTCGATGGTGCTAACGGTCGAGTTGATCGAGGTGATGTCACCGGTGTTGGCTGCGACTTGTTCGTTCGTGGCGAACAATTGCGAACCGTTCACTGCATCCTTGCTGGTGGCGTCGAGTGCGCCTGCCTTTACGTTGGTCACTTGCACCGGGGTTCCGGCGTTGCCCAGCGTGACGCTGTCGTGAGCGGCGGAGTCGT
>NZ_FCNW02000234.1 GCF_001544475.1 Caballeronia humi
TTTTGCTGCGTCACTTCGTCCATTTGCGTGACGGCACGCGCCACCTGATCGATCCCGCTGCTCTGCTCTTCCGATGCCGCCGCGATCTCGCCCATGATGTCGGTCACGCGCTGCACCGCGCCGATGATCTCGTTCATCGTACGGCCAGCTTCGTCGACGAGGGTCGTGCCGGTCCGCACGCGCGACACCGACGTATCGATCAGTTCCTTGATTTCCTTCGCCGCCGCCGACGAGCGCTGCGCCAACGTACGCACTTCGCCTGCGACAACCGCGAATCCGCGCCCTTCTTCCCCGGCCCGCGCCGCTTCCACCGCCGCGTTGAGCGCAAGAATATTGGTCTGGAACGCGATGCCTTCGATGATCGTGATGATGTCCGCGATCTTCGCCGAGCTTTGATTAATGTCGCCCATCGTGCCGACGACCTGGCTCACCACCGCGCTGCCCTTGTTGGCGATGTCGGAAGCATTCGCCGCAAGCGAGCTAGCCTGGCGAGCGTTTTCCGCGTTCTGTTTGACCGTGCCGGTCAGTTCTTCCATGCTCGACGCCGTTTCCTGCAACGCCGACGCCTGTTCTTCCGTCCGCGACGACAAATCGATATTGCCCGCCGCGATTTCCTTCGTCGCCGAGGCGATCGACTCGCTGCCCGAGCGCACCGT
>NZ_FCNW02000235.1 GCF_001544475.1 Caballeronia humi
TATCTGTCAGGCGGCGGCGTCGCGGCGAACTCGCTCGGCGTGCCCGACCTCGGCATCAGCACGATGGACGACGTCCTCATCGACGCGCGCCGCATCACCGATGCAACCCGACTGCCGCTGCTGGTCGATATCGATACCGGCTGGGGCGGCGCGTTCAACATCGCGCGCACGGTCAAGTCGTTCATCAAGGCGGGCGTGGCGGCCGTGCATCTCGAAGACCAGGTCGGGCAGAAGCGCTGCGGGCATCGGCCGGGCAAGGAAGTCGTGCCGATCGAGGAGATGGTGGATCGCGTGAAAGCCGCCGTCGATGCCCGCACCGACGAGCAGTTCGTCATCATGGCGCGCACCGATGCGGCCGCAGCCGAAGGTATCGATTCCGCGATCGAGCGCGCGGTGGCCTACGTGGAAGCGGGCGCGGACATGATCTTCCCGGAAGCGATGAAGACGCTCGACGACTACCGGCGCTTCAAGGCCGCCGTGCGCGTGCCGATCCTCGCGAACCTGACGGAATTCGGCTCGACGCCATTCTTCACCGTCGATGAACTCCAGGCCGCCAACGTCGATATCGCCCTGTACTGCTGCGGCGCGTATCGCGCGATGAACGCGGCGGCGCTGAATTTCTACGAAACGGTCAGGCGCGACGGCACGCAAAAGGC
>NZ_FCNW02000236.1 GCF_001544475.1 Caballeronia humi
GAGGCCGAACCATGTCCAAGCCAATGCCCGCCATGGAGTTCCCTGAAATCACCGCTGAAGACGCTCATCGTTTCGAACGCGCCGTACGCATCGATGACGAGGATGCCTTCATCGCCGAGCTGAACGCTTTGATTCGAGAGAAATTTGCGGAGGCCGCGCCCTCGCCGCTTCAGCTCACCACGGACCTGCGAGCGAAAGCACGCGCGCTTCGGGCAGAGTCACCCTGGCAGCCGTCGGCGACTGATGTGCAACGCGGACGTGCAGCGTTGTTGCGCGCATACGATGCACCCGGGAACATTCCGCTGACGGAATTTGCGCGGTTCGCACACAAGTCGCGCCAACAGATTTATAAAGATCTATCAGCACAGCCTCGGCGCCTTCTCTCATTAGATGTGGGTCGTCGGGGTCAGCGACTGCCCGACTGGCAGCTTGATCCACTGAAGCTGAAATTCACGCGCGAAGCGCTCAACCGAGCGGCGTCGGTTGACTCATGGACGCTCTATCGTGCGCTGTCGTCTCGAAATGATTCGCTCGGTGGTCACTCACCTATCGAAGCCGTGACGCCAGGCAACTTCGATCAACTTGTCGAGGTTGTGCTGAGCGTGGTCGGTATTCACGGTGAGGAAGCAGTTTGATTTTGTCGATGCCAA
>NZ_FCNW02000237.1 GCF_001544475.1 Caballeronia humi
GACGCTCGTTCTTCGTCAAGGCCATCGCCCGGTTGAAATCGATCAATCCGGAAGACCGAGCGGCAGATTCAGAGCGGCGCGCCGGGACAGCCAAACGCCAGGGCGGTAGCGCGGATCGCCGTAGAGATCCACGAGACCCTTCAGCACGGCGACGATCCGTATTGCACCGACACGGTCGCCGAGCGCCAGAGGCCCGAGCGGGTAGCCGAGTCCGAGTCGAACCGCAGCGTCGATGTCGTCCGGCGAGGCAATCCGCTGCTGGGCGATTTCGCAGGCCGTGTTCACGATGCAGGCGAGAATGCGCTGTGCCACAAAACCACCAGAGTCACGGATCGTGGAGACTGGAGCGCCATCGATCGCGAACAGTATCTGAGCGTGTTCGAGCATGTCGGTGCGGGTCGCGGGAGTCGGCATGATCACGCGTCGCAGGTCTCGATCGAATCCAAAAAGGGTATCCACGGCTACCACGCGCGTGGCATCGAGCGCTTCCGAGGTTGCGCTGGTGGTCGCATCGTGTCCGAGTGGTGTCACGACAATCAAGGCGTCGTGACTCGGTGCACTGCCCGTCTCCACTTCAACGTCCAACGTTTGGAGCAAATCGAGCACCCGCTGCGCTTCGTCCGGATGACGAGAACTCACCCACACCG
>NZ_FCNW02000238.1 GCF_001544475.1 Caballeronia humi
ACCGGAGACACCCATGAGCGAACTCGATCCCACCCTCGCCGCGCCCGCCACCGACGCCATCGGCCCCCAAGCCATGACGCCCTCCGAAGCGTTCGTCGAAACGCTCGCCGCCAACGGCGTCACCGATATGTTCGGCATCATGGGGTCGGCCTTCATGGACGCGATGGATATCTTCGCGCCCGCCGGCATTCGTCTGATTCCCGTGGTTCACGAGCAAGGCGCTGGGCATATGGCCGATGGCTATGCGCGTGTATCAGGCCGTCATGGCGTGGTGATCGGGCAAAACGGACCGGGGATCAGCAACTGCGTGACGTCGATCGCAGCGGCTTACTGGGCGCATAGCCCGGTGGTGATCGTCACGCCTGAGGCGGGGACGATGGGCATCGGCCTCGGTGGCTTTCAGGAAGCCAAGCAGTTGCCGATGTTTCAGGAATTCACGAAGTATCAGGGCCACGTCACGCACCCGGCGCGCATGGCCGAATTCACGGGCCGTTGCTTCGACCGCGCGATGGCCGAGATGGGACCGACGCAACTGAACATCCCGCGCGATTACTTCTACGGCCAGATCAAGGCCGACATCCCGCAGCCGCAGCGGCTCGATCGTGGCGCGGGTGGCGAACAGCGTCTGAACGAAGC
>NZ_FCNW02000239.1 GCF_001544475.1 Caballeronia humi
CCCCGGCGGTCGGTCAAACTCCTCCGGGTATGGTCACTTCAAACTCCCCCACCTGACGAACGTCGGCTGAGCAACTGAGCTGCCGGGAAAGGTGTTGCAGGGCGTCTATCTTCGTCTCCTTCGAATAAGAAGGAGTTCAGGGAGTGAACGTCTTGAAGCCACACCTGCAAAGTACCGTATTCACATTACTCGAGCGAAACAAGAGCCAGCGCCAGATCCAGCGGCTCACGGGCATCGACCGCAAGACGATCCGTCGCTATCAGGCGATCTTCGAGTCGGAGAAGTCCGCTTCAGCGAACTCCCCCACGGTGACCACCGGCTCTGAAACGGCCGTCACGCAAACTCCCCCACCGCCGCGACCACCGGCTACCGACGATTCCAGCAAGACCACAACGTTCAATTTCGCCCGCTCGGCAAGCGAACCGCATCGCGATTGGATCGAGCAGCAGGTCCGCCTGAGGCGCAACGCGCAGGCGATCTATCAGGATCTGGTCGACCAGTTCGGTTTTTCCGCCAGCTACGAGAGCGTCAAGCGTTTCGTGCGTGCCTTGCGCTACATCGATCCCGAGCAGTTCGACCGTCTCGAGTTCGCCCCCGGCGAGTAATCACAAGCTTGTGATTACTCGCCTAAT
>NZ_FCNW02000240.1 GCF_001544475.1 Caballeronia humi
GATCGATGGATCGTTAAAGCAAAGACGGACTTGGACTTCAATCGCTGGCGATGCCGAGCGGGCACGCAGATCGACGCTGGTCGCGATGAGCTCATTCTGTCGATGGCAAAAGGGTTGCGACGTCTCCAACCAATTCTTGCAGATTTGAGTATCAGGGCAATTTATTGGGGCGGAGTATCGGAATGGTTCGATTTCCTCGACTCGGCCACGGGCTCCCATCATCCAGTGCATTGCATAGCCGATATCGATCGTCACGCGTTGGAGACCTTCATTCGCTGGCTACAGAGGCGACCCGCCAGGACTAAGAGTGGGCGACTGTCGCCAGCAACCGCGCGGTCGCTTTACGTGGGCCTGAAAACGGTGCTCATGCAGTGTGTGGCGACAGGCGAGCTTCGAAGAGACTGCTTCGCGCGACAGCCGTTTCCAAACGCTGGACGAGCCTACAAGTCGCCCCCGCCCTATACGAAAGAAGAAATGCAGGCCCTCTTGGGGGCACTGGCGAACGACCTGCGAGCGATCCGCACCGGCTCCTTCGTCGGCACTCACGCGGATCGAATGCTGGTGTACTTCCTTCTTGTTGCAGCCAGAACAGGCCGGAATCCAACTTCGCTCTGCGAGATGACGCGCGACGC
>NZ_FCNW02000241.1 GCF_001544475.1 Caballeronia humi
TATCCCGCGCGCGCACGTTCCAGGGCGGTCCACGACCGAAGCGAGAGACGATTGGCAGTTGCAACGTCAAGGGGCATATAGAGCACCTTGTTACTTCTTTCCGCGCTTTGCCAGTCCGCGCTTCGTTGCGACTTGTCTCTTCTGGGCCATCCGGTCACTCGCCCGTCAACCATCGCGAGTTTGTAATTTACCTTCGGCTCACGGCCACATGTAGATGCATCCCAGCCCGCACACGTGTAGTTACCATTCAATACGGTTGAGCAATCGGTAAACCGGATAAAACCAAATCGTGCTAACGCGCCGAGAGCTGGGCACATCGGCTGGTAAATTCCAGAAAAGCGGAACAAGCCGGCCCGCATCCGCCAGAATCGCCCGCGCATTTCCCATCGCCTGCCTTCAACATCCCTTTATTCCTCCGTCGTATTCGACTTCTCCTCGACTTCATCGCCTTCCTCCTGCGGCAATTGCTCCCATGTGCTATGAACATGCCGCCTTAAAAACTCCCCCAGCTTCACGCCATCTCGCGCCGACAGCAGCCTCACGATCTGCTCGTGCTCATCGATCGCGGTATGCCACGTCTCCGACGTCACGCTTCCCTGGAACCGATAGCGGTAAAGCTGGCGGT
>NZ_FCNW02000242.1 GCF_001544475.1 Caballeronia humi
ACCACCGCTGACGAACAGCGATACGGCCAATGCTGCAATTGCAATGCGTTTCATATCAACTCCTTGAATGTGTTGCGATGAATAGGTTTGGCCCGATTCAGGCCAACTGCGCCGAACCGGCCGATGCGTCGCCTTTCGCGCATCTGAAAGGTAGTTCGTCACGCGCGTTGATCCGGTTACAGCAGGTGAGAAAATTTTGTGCGGGCGGCTTCGGGGAAACCAGAAGCGTGAATGCTCGCTCGCGAGTGCGTAGAATTCGAAAAAATAAACTTGCGCTTCCTGTAACCAGAGTGATCGATGGATCGAACTACGAGTAACACTGGCGCGCGGGCGAAGGAGACGCATCTTCAGGCGCTCTTTCTGAGCGGCCTGGACGGCGACGAGGCGGCGTACCGACAATTTCTGATGGAATTGTGCCCGCATCTTCGCGGGTTCCTGCGGCGCAGGCTGAACGCCCAGCCGGGTGACATCGAAGATGTGGTCCAGGAAGTCCTGCTCGCCGTGCATAACGGGCGGCAGACATACCGGCGGGAGGAACCGTTGACTGCGTGGGTTCACGCGATTGCACGTTACAAGCTGACGGACTACTTTCGGGCGCGCTCGCGGCACGACGCCCTGAACGA
>NZ_FCNW02000243.1 GCF_001544475.1 Caballeronia humi
GCGATGTTCTTACCGTAAGCGGTAGCGGGCGCGAGAATGTGCGAATAATCCTTCGCGATGTTCAGCACCGTTCCTTCGACATTCTCAGCCAGTCCATCGGCGAGTTGCGGGGCATCGGCGAGCAGGATTTTCGATACGCCTGCGATTTTCGCGGCTTGGTCCGCTGCGGCTTGTGCGTTCGAACCCGCGACCAGCACGTGAATATCGCCGCCAATTTTCGTCGCCGCTGCAACCGTGTTCAGCGTTGCCGCCTTGATCGATGCGTTGTCGTGTTCTGCAATTACCAGAATCGTCATTTTCGTGCGTCTCCCTTACAGAACCTTGGCTTCGTTCTTGAGCTTTTCGACCAGCGTCTTCACGTCCGGCACCATCACGCCGGCGGAGCGCTTGGGCGGCTCGGCCACTTTCAGCGTCTTCAAACGCGGCGTGACATCGACGCCGAGGTCAGCAGGTTTCACCGTTTCCAGAGGCTTCTTCTTGGCCTTCATGATGTTCGGCAGCGTCACGTAGCGCGGCTCGTTCAGGCGCAAGTCGGTGGTGATCACGGCGGGCAGTTTCAGCGACAACGTTTCCGAACCGCCATCGACTTCACGCGACACCGTGGCTTTGCCATCGGCGACCAC
>NZ_FCNW02000244.1 GCF_001544475.1 Caballeronia humi
GTGGCGCGGTATGCGCCGTCTGATTGACATTCAGCTGGGATATGAACTCGCGCAGGACGAGTGTGGGTAATTGCAAGCGCGTGAGGGCCGTTGCGAATTCTCTGGACAAGCGTCGAAGAACGCGGCGGGCGCAGCGTGCAGCTGCCAGAAGGGATCAAAGCGAGGCAGGTGTAGATGGGAGGAGGTGCTTCGCGACGTTCCAGGGCAACAGTTCGTCGATGCGGTTGGCCTGATGATCGGCGATGTGCGTAAGCACGAATTCCAGGTAGGCGCGTGGATTGATGTTGTTCAATTTGCACGAGCCGATCAGGCTATACATTGCGGCGGCTCGCTCACCACCGCTGTCCGAGCCCGCGAACATAAAATTGCGCCGACCAAGGGCCACACAGCGCAAGGCATTTTCGGCGAGCACGTTGCTGATCTCGACGCGGCCGTCGTCACCGAACAGCGTGAGTCCATTCCAGCGGTTCAGAGAGTAGTTAATCGCCTCGACCAGTGGTGCCTTCGGCCAAAGCGTCGCCAGTTTCTCCCTCATCGACATCTCGTAAGCGCGAATTTCTCCGCACGTAGCGCGATGAAGTAAAGGACGTCACGCTTGCGTCCGCAACCTACACTTGCGGA
>NZ_FCNW02000245.1 GCF_001544475.1 Caballeronia humi
CTTGCAATTACCCACACTCGTCCTGCGCGAGTTCATATCCCAGCTGAATGTCAATCAGACGGCGCATACCGCGCCACATAACGGTATTGCCTGGCGGCGGGTCGCTGGCACGTGCAAGGTACCCACCGAGTTGCGCAAGCTTGATGAGGCTGCGCAGCAGCGGCGGCGCCTGTGCCGTGCGAGGCGTGTCCTTGACGACCCGATCAAGGAGTTCGATCTCTGTTTGTGTGACTGCCAACTGGGCGGGGGCGTGTGCAGCACACCGGTTGAGCATGGTTAGCCAAAAGATGCGCCAACTCAGGATACAAAACACCGAGATAAGATTGGCTAAGCGATCAGCCGTACGCAGCTTAGATTCTTCGGCCTTGCATCCCGACTTCAGGATCTTATGAAAGGTCTCTATTTTCCAACGCATCGCGTACCAGTCGAGCTTCTCGATGGCTTCCGCACGAGATTTGACCGACAGATCAGTGATTAGCTTCCACTCGATTGGAGGTCGACCGGCGGGTGCGGTCCTCTCCTGGGCATGAATGACAGTCAGACGTAGCTCGGGATAGCGACGCTGCTTATAGAGAGGTGGTAGCACGGTAATGCGGCGATACCGGATCTCCAAAAAGGCTT
>NZ_FCNW02000246.1 GCF_001544475.1 Caballeronia humi
TATCCCGCGCGCGCACGTTCCAGGGCGGTCCACGACCGAAGCGAGAGACGATTGGCAGTTGCAACGTCAAGGGGCATGTAGAGCACCTTGTTACTTCTTTCCGCGCTTTGCCATTTCGCGCTTCGTTGCGACTTGTCTCTTCCGGGCCATCCGGTCACTCGTCTGTCAACCATCGCAAGTTTGCAATTTACCTTCGGCTCACGGCCACATGTAGCTGCATCCCAGCCCGCACACGTGTAGTTACCATTCAATACGGTAGGCCGGATAAAACCAAATCGAGCTAACGCGCCGAGAGATGGACACATTGGCTGGTAAATTCAAGAAAAGCGAAACGAGCCGAGCCCGCATCCGCCAGAATCGCCCGCGCATTTCCCATCGCCTGCCTTCAACATCCCTCTAATCCTCCGTCGTATTCGACTTCTCCTCGACTTCATCGCCTTCCTCCTGCGGCAATTGTTCCCATGTGCTATGAACATGCCGCCTTAGAAACTCTCCCAGTTTCGCGCCATCACGCGCCGACAGCAGCCTCACGATCTCCTCGTGCTCATCGATCGCGGTATGCCACGTCTCCGACGTCACGCTTCCCTGGAACCGATAGCGGTAAAGCTGGCGGT
>NZ_FCNW02000247.1 GCF_001544475.1 Caballeronia humi
CCAACGCAACGACGAGCCACATCAACACGACGACGGCCGGCGGCAAGGGCTTCGGCGGTGCAACGGCTGGCGGCACCTCGGGCGCCGACGCTGCTGCCAATGCATGGAGCAAGCTCGGCGGAGGCTGGCGCTAAGCCGGGAGGCTGCAGCCAAGCTGGTGACATGACCACGAGTGTCGTGAGCCAGCCAGGAGGAGAAGGTGGTAGTGGGTAAATAACAGAGAGTACAAACTTTCAATTCACCAAGGGATGTCCATCATGAAACGCTCGATGATCGCTGCTGCACTGTTCTCGCTTTTCTCGGTTGCCGCTGTCGCCGGCACGGGAACGAACTCAACCTCGACGTCTTCGTCGGGTGGCCAGACCTCGGCTTCCGTGTCGGGCTACGGCTTCTTCAAGGCAACCGACTACGGCACCGCCAACGCGAACGCGCAAGCGCTTTCGGGCAGCGGCTTCGGCGTGACCGGCAATGGCACGAACGCCACGACGAGCCATACCAACACGTCGAATGCAGGCGGCTACGGTCACGGCAATGCATCGGCAATCGGCGGCTCGGGCGCGGATGCAGCAGCCAATGCCTGGAGCAAGCTGGGCGGCGGCTGGCGCTAAAGCC
>NZ_FCNW02000248.1 GCF_001544475.1 Caballeronia humi
GCACGAATGCGCGTTACGACGTCTGCGTGATCGACCGTGACGGACCTCGACCCGTTCGAGGAAGAGGTGATCCAGGTCGCTAAGACACTCGCAGAAAATTCCGAACTGAAGATCGCTGTTCAAGTTGCGTGAGGTCATGCAACAGCGTCTGGAAGGAAAGAGACTAAATGAGGCTCAAGACGTCCAGTGCCGCAGTAAGCGTGAAAGACGATGATGAATTTAAGTTTTTCGCGCTCGTGCATGTCGTGGCGACGGCCCGGGACGTGTCACTTATCAACAATTCGCGACTTAACGCAGCGAAAACAAGTCAATAACCCAGTACAAGGTAATTCTACAAAACGACCAGGGTTGCTTGCGTTCGCTTGATCGCCCCTTCGGCCACGTATTCCCAATTGATTCGATTGAAACACTGGTCGTGCTAGTCTATGCTTTAGACAGCACGCTGGCGATACGTGCTCCTTCATAGCTAACTGACTCGCATTCTCGAATAGGGCCATTTGGTCCATCCCTGATGCTCCGTGTGTCGCCCTACAGTACAGAGGGGCAACGAGCAACCGTCAAGCAAATCGTGCCCGCCTGGGGACACTCGTTCGCGAAAGTCAGCTCAA
>NZ_FCNW02000249.1 GCF_001544475.1 Caballeronia humi
CGTCAGGCCTGCATCCTTCAACTGCTTCAGGTTGACAGCTTCCATGTCGGCAGCACCTGCCTTCACGTTCGCCAGCGTCGTACCGGCCGTGCCGCCTGCCAGCGTGACCTTACCCTTCGTCGAGTCGTCATATGCAACGAAGGCGTTCGTCACGTTGCCGCTCGTACCGACCGTCAGGCCTGCATCCTTCAACTGCTTCAGGTTGACAGCTTCCATGTCGGCAGCACCTGCCTTCACGTTCGCCAGCGTCGTACCGGCCGTGCCGCCTGCCAGCGTGACCTTACCCTTCGTCGAGTCGTCATATGCAACGAAGGCGTTCGTCACGTTGCCGCTCGTACCGACCGTCAGGCCTGCATCCTTCAACTGCTTCAGGTTGACAGCTTCCATGTCGGCAGCACCTGCCTTCACGTTCGCCAATGTCGTGCCGGCCGTACCGCCTGCCAGCGTGACCTTGCCCTTCGTCGAGTCGTCATATGCAACGAATGCGTTCGTCACGTTGCCGCTCGTATCCGTCTTCAGGCCTGCATCCTTCAACTGCTTCAGGTTGACGGCATCCGCGTCAGCCGTACCTGCCAGGACTTGGTGGATCTGCGCACCAGC
>NZ_FCNW02000250.1 GCF_001544475.1 Caballeronia humi
GGCCCCCAGCTGCGGGTGTCGTCGCCGACTTCGGGGCGTTCCACCTTGATGACGTCGGCGCCAAGGTCCGCGAGAATCTGGCCGCTCCACGGCCCCGCCATGATGCGGCTGAGGTCGAGAACCCTGATATGTGAGAGAGGTCCGCTCATGATTTTTCCGGTTAGACAATATTCGCAGCTGCGGCGGTTCGCTCGCCTTAAACCATTAAACCATGTTTTTGGCCTAATGCGTGCTGCCCATTTGAGATGCAAGCTGGCTCTTTCGCGGCGTAACCGCGAGTCCTGTGTCGCATTCTGTCCGATTTGGCCAATCGGAACCGCTCGTGAAAACCCTATAGGTCATGTTATTGACTTTTATGGCCGGAAGTCCTCTAATTCGGCTATCGAGTGCGGCCGCTCGGCTCGAGCGGCCAGTAAAATGAGGAGACACCAGTGACCATCCAGACATCCGCGTCGCCTACCGGCGATTTATCCGCAGGCATCACCGCAGAAAACGCCGTATACAAAAAGCTTCTCTGGCGTTTGATGCCGCTCCTCATGCTGCTCTATATCGTCGCCTTCATCGACCGGTCTAATGTCGGCTTCGCGAA
>NZ_FCNW02000251.1 GCF_001544475.1 Caballeronia humi
TCGAGCGCGCCGCGCATCTCGCGCTCGCCGATCCGGCCAATGCAGCCGATTCGAAATGAATCGGCGACCGTCAGCTTGCCCGGATAGATGACGAAACCGCGTTCCTTCAGGCCGTCGTAGAAGCGCTGGAAATCGAAGCGTTCGTCATCGAGCATGTGGAACGTGACGATGATCGGCGCCTGCAACCCGGCTTCGAGTAAAGGCTTGAAACCGAGTGCCGTCATGCCTTCGATGAGAACGCGGCAATTGTTCCGATACCGCCCGCCGCGCCCTTCCACACCGCCTTCCGCGTCGAATTCTTCAAGCGCCTGATGCAGCGCGACGATTACATGCGTCGGCGGCGTGAAGCGGTACTGGCCGGTCTTTTCGAAATTCGACCATTGATCGTGCAGGTCGAGAACCAGCGTGGTCGCGTTGCCTTGAGACGCTTCGAGCGCCGCGCGTCGGCAAATCACGAACCCCAGCCCCGGCACGCCTTCGATGCATTTGTTCGACGATGCCGTGATCGCGTCGGCATGCACGGCGCGGGCGTCGAGCGGGATGGCGCCGAATGCGCTCATCGAATCGATCAGAAAGCGCTTGCCGTA
>NZ_FCNW02000252.1 GCF_001544475.1 Caballeronia humi
ACGCCCATCTCTGGGCAGTGAAGGCAATAGGCAAGGGTCGCGGTCGATCCAGCCAGCAAGCCGCCTGCTGCGCCTGTCAAGGTCAGCCTCGTCGGCGAGAGCCCCTTCAACGCCCAGAAAACGCCAACGAAACCTGGGATCGATAGGATCGTGATATTGAACGGACAAACGCGCCAAGTCTTGCCTAGCACGATCGCGAGCCGCTCATCGGGTTGCGCGCTGGCGAGCACATAGAGCGCGCCAAGCCAGACAATCGCCACCGGTACCCCAATCGCCAACCAACTACCACGCACCGTGATGCCGGGTCTCGCGAGCCGCACCGTCATGCGCAGGGAGGCCAACATCAGCGCAAGCGGCAGCGCGATCTTCGCCCAGAATATGGGCGTGTGCGCGACCTGCGCGAGATCGTGGCGCACCCCGAGGATCGTCGCAACCAGTAGGGTTGCGCCCGCTGCTCCGGCGAGCACCGCGATGCAGAACCGTTTGGCGAGCATGCGCCGATCTACCGGCGTCACGCCCGTAGCGAGCATCGAAATCAGGTCATCGGTTTTCATCGTGTTCCTCGAATCTTTGCAGCGAGCGC
>NZ_FCNW02000253.1 GCF_001544475.1 Caballeronia humi
GTCGAGATCGAAGCCGAGCGCATCGGCGGCGTCACCGAGGGCGGCGAGCGTCGCGGGGTATTGCTGATGCTGGTCGCACTCACGGCCGATCAGCGCAATCGTCATGAGCGGCCCGATCGCGCGCGATGCGGCCTCTTCCGTGGATCGCCATCTTCCATAGCGATCTCGATGCGCTTGCAAAACCACGCCCGAACCATCTTCGACGAGCTGTGCGCTATCGGCTCCATGAGCGACGCGCAACATCTCCACGTCTTCGGCGCATTGCGTAGGAAACGCATCGAACGATTGCACGAGGAGCACGATATCGCGCGTGCGCGCCAGTGCAAAAATCTCATGGCATGGTTCGGCAGCATCGGGCAAACCCGTGCGCGTGCGCCAGATCAGACCGCTCACGACTAACCGTCCATCCGCTGTGACATGCTGATGCGCATCGGGAAACCGCTGTTCGTCGAAATTCACGCCTGCGCAACGGAGTTCAGCATTCAAAGTCCGGGCGAACAGCGCGGGAAGGGCGCCGAATTGCGCCGGCTCGGGGGTAGCGTCTTCGATGAGATAGAGCATGGAAGGCCATCCGA
>NZ_FCNW02000254.1 GCF_001544475.1 Caballeronia humi
GGTGGTCGTGGTTTGGGCAATGGCGAAAACTACACGAAAGTTCTGGAACCGCTCGCCGACAAGCTCAACGCGGCGCTTGGTGCATCGCGTGCGGCGGTCGATGCAGGGTTCGTCCCGAACGATTATCAAGTCGGACAGACTGGCAAGATCGTCGCACCGCAGTTGTACGTTGCTGTCGGCATCTCGGGCGCGATCCAGCACTTGGCCGGCATGAAAGACAGCAAAGTCATCGTCGCGATCAACAAGGACGCGGAAGCGCCGATCTTCGGCGTCGCCGATTACGGTCTCGTCGGCGACTTGTTCAACGTCGTACCAGAGCTGACGGC
Organism: Caballeronia humi; assembly: GCF_001544475.1. Lineage (GTDB taxonomy): Bacteria > Pseudomonadota > Gammaproteobacteria > Burkholderiales > Burkholderiaceae > Caballeronia > Caballeronia humi. The sequence continues at coordinate 327 of NZ_FCNW02000254.1, forward strand.
CCAACTTGGCTAGCACTATTGGAGCTTGAATTGAATACACCCAGACAAGAGCGAACGAGTGCCGGCGCCGCATTTCGCGCCGCAGTGGCGCACGAACAGCCGCTGCAGGTCGTCGGCGCGATTACGGCCTATGCCGCGAAGATGGCCGAAGCGGTCGGTTTCAAGGCGCTTTATCTGTCAGGCGGCGGCGTCGCGGCGAACTCGCTCGGCGTGCCCGACCTCGGCATCAGCACGATGGACGACGTCCT
>NZ_FCNW02000255.1 GCF_001544475.1 Caballeronia humi
CGTTTGATTGGGATTGGCGCTGGAGAGTAAGTGTCGCCCTCACGATGGAACCGGGCTTGGCTCGCGGACCCACTGTGACAACGCGCACTTCCTCTGAGTGGTATGCGCTCCGTTTGGCTCCGTCCTCGCTTCGATCCGACGTGGGGTTCACCAAAACCCATCGTTTGACTGGCGCTCTCCACATACCTTGACTCCTGCGCGATGCACCTCACGTCTGACCGCGTAGCGCGAGGATCGCGCCGTCTTCGCTTCGCGCAGATGCGGGGTTCACAAACTCAAGCTCCCTGCCTGCCTTGCTTCCCTGCGCGGTGCACCCCGCGTCTGAGCGCATAGCGCGAGGACGGATGTATGACTGCTGCACCGGTCCGGTGTACTGCGAGTTGACACAGTGGGTCCGCGAGCCAAGCCCCGTTCCTCCGTGAGGGCGACACTTACTCTCCAGCGCCAATCCGTCGAGGCTCAAGTGAGGGTTTGGTAGCACTGGCGGTGGGAAGCTGCTTTCTTTGCTTACTTTCTTTGCAGCAGCAAAGAAAGTGAGTCCCGCCCCGGACAGGGGCAGAGC
>NZ_FCNW02000256.1 GCF_001544475.1 Caballeronia humi
TGTCTCCGTCAATCTGAACGCGCCCATCATGCATCGAGAAATTCAGTACTGTGAAACGGCCGTGCCGAGTCGCTTACAAAAACTCCTCATCACCATGTCAAACAATCGCGCGAAAAAGCGCGTCGCCCGGCCACCCAAGCCCCTCAGCAAAGCGCTTCTGTTGCCGATGGATCGCGCGTCAGCCCGCGAGCTCAGCTTGGCCCACCATCTAGCGTTGGCCGCATGTCGCCGAGACGGAGGAAACAAGCATCTGATCAACGAGCTTGCCCGTGCCGTTTATATGGCTTATTTCTTGCAACTCGCGGGGTTCGGCAGTCTTACGGTTAGCACCTTTCACGACGCAGAGCGGGCGCTGGAGAGTGCGCTTGCGCGTGCTGCCAAGATCGATGACTGGAAGCTCGCAGACGATGAGACTTCATTGTTCGAATTAATCCTCGCGCTTCACGATGATCAGCTGGCGAGAGCTCCGATGCATCGGGTGGTCGACGCCGAGAAACGGCTGCGAGCGTTCGTCATGGGCTCCGCTCCGTCGCCTTTGGCTGAT
>NZ_FCNW02000257.1 GCF_001544475.1 Caballeronia humi
CGCCGATACACCGGGAGCCGTTGCGCTCGGCAGCACATCCAAATCGATGGTCAGATAAATGTCGTCCGCCGCGTCGACCATCCGCTCGAGCCCATGCAGCTGTTGCTCGAGCTGTGACTCCTGCATATCGGCGTCGAGCACGTAGCGCACGCCGAGATGGCGCGCACGCTCAAAGAGCGCTGCGGTGTTCGCCAGGTCGCTGACGCCGAAACACACATAGTTGAACGGCATGCCGCGAGCTGCGCAATCGCAGGCGATCTGATCGAACGGCGTGCCCGAACTCGCCGGGCGCGACTGACGTAAATCGAAATGTGCATCGAAGTTCACGATCATGAGCCGGCGGTTATATGCGTCGCCCAGATGTGCGCGCAATCCGCTGTAGCTGCCCCATGCCACTTCATGGCCGCCACCGAATACGAGCGGTCGTCCGCCGCGCGCAAGCACGTCGCTTACGATATGCAGCACTCGCCGATCGACGATGCGTCGCGCAAGCGACAACATCAAATCGGCGTGGGGAATACTTCCGAAGTAGTCCGCCAAGTC
>NZ_FCNW02000258.1 GCF_001544475.1 Caballeronia humi
GGCTGTGCTGAAGAAGCGGGGGTTTTCACGGGATCGTCGTTGCTGATTCCACGATGCGAGAATGGCGACGCGCTCGCGTCGGTTTTTTGGCCTTTAGAGGCTCGCTTTTAGCCTTTCTCGTCCCGCTTGGTAATTTATGGACGTACCTGTGCCATCAGCCGTGATCGACTCATGTAGATGTTCGCCAGCGCGAGCACTGCGAATGCACGGGTAGCATTTTTGGTGAGTCCACGATAGCGGACCTTGCCGAATCCCCACAGCCGCTTCACTACCGCGAACACGTGCTCCACTCGAGCTCGTATCTTCGACTTATTGCGGTTCTTCGAGCGCTTGACTTCGTCGATTTCGCCACTGCGGTTACGCACACGCTCATTGGTGAAATCCTTGGCTTTCGGGGCTTTGCTAGCAATGAGGTCCTTCTGGCTTGCGTACGCGCTGTCACCGTAAACACGCTGCTCATCGCCATGCAGCAGATCAGGGAGCGCATGCTTGTCGTGCACGTTCGCTGCTGTCACCACGGCGCTGTGTGTCAGCCCCGTT
>NZ_FCNW02000259.1 GCF_001544475.1 Caballeronia humi
CAGTACAGAGGGGCAACGAGCAACCGTCAAGCAAATCGTGCCCGCCTGGGGACACTCGTTCGCGAAAGTCAGCTCAAATACGCTGCGCCGGTGACCGGCTGTCACCACCAATGGCGTGCCGCCGATCCTGTCCTCTTTATTCTGGCACCCCAACTACTTGGGTGGACAACCGAGCCTTTCTAAAGAGTCCACGCTCCGTATGTCAAGAGCCGCGTGATTTGCTTCGTGATATCCACATGTGAGATCGTTCTACTGAAGCGTCTCACAATTGGCAAAGCTCGATGGCTGCTCAAGGTGGACGTCGCACGTAGTTAGATCAACATGTCCCGGCAATTGCTGCCGTGCGCAGCCGGCCATGATTAACGGGCGTTTGGCTCTGACTGACGGGGCGAGCAAACGCGGTTTATCGTCATCCACATATCGGAGTAAGGGTACCTCTATTGCGTTCGTGGAAAGCAAAGAGTCATTGCTAGGTAACTACAGGAGACATTCATGAGCTATCTAAAACTTAACCGACGGACGTTCCTCGGCGG
>NZ_FCNW02000260.1 GCF_001544475.1 Caballeronia humi
GCTACCGGCATCGTGAATTCCGCGCCTTTCGCGATGCTGTCCGGCCAGCGCTGCATCACGCTCTTGTAACGCGTATAGAAGCGGATGCCTTCTTCGCCATACGCATGGTGATCGCCGAAAAGCGAGCGCTTCCAGCCGCCGAACGAATGCCATGCCATCGGCACAGGAATCGGCACGTTGATACCGACCATGCCGACCTTGATCTGCCGCGAAAACGCCCGCGCGACGCCACCATCCGATGTGAAGCACGACACGCCATTGGCGAACTCATGCTGGTTGATCAGTTCGACCGCGCTCGCAAAATCCGGCACGCGCACGATGCAAAGCACCGGTCCGAAGATCTCTTCCTTGTAGATGGTGCTGTCGGTGCTGACGTCGTCGAACAGCGTGCCGCCGAGGAAGAAGCCGTTTTCGTGGCCTTCGACTGTGTGTCCACGACCGTCGACAATCAGCTTGGCGCCTGACTTTACGCCCGCATCGATATAGCCTTCGACCTTCGCACGATGCGCACCGGTCACGAGCGGACCCATTTC
>NZ_FCNW02000261.1 GCF_001544475.1 Caballeronia humi
CAGTACAGAGGGGCAACGAGCAACCGTCAAGCAAATCGTGCCCGCCTGGGGACACTCGTTCGCGAAAGTCAGCTCAATTACGCTGCGCCGGTGACCGGCTGTCACCACCAATGGCGTGCCGCCGATCCTGTCCTCTTTATTCCGGCACCCCAACTACTTGGGTGGACAACCGAGCCTTTCTAAAGAGTCCACGCTCAGTATGTCAAGAGCCGCGTGATTTGCTTTGTGATATCCACATGTGGGCTCGTTCTACTGAAGCGTCTCACAATTGGCAAAGGCCGATGGCTGCTCAAGGTGGACGTCGCGCGTAGTTAGATCAACATGTCCCGGCAATTGCTGCCTTGCGCAGCCGGCCATGAGCAACGGGCGTTTGCTCTGACTGACGGGTCAAGCAAACGCGGTTTATCGTCATCCACATACCAGAGTAAGGGTACCTCTATTGCGTTCGTGGAAAACAAAGAGTCATTGCTAGGTAACTACAGGAGACATTCATGAGCTATCTAAAACTTAACCGACGGACGTTCCTCGGCGG
>NZ_FCNW02000262.1 GCF_001544475.1 Caballeronia humi
CATCCTATGGAAAGATAATGACTGGTAATGTGCGAGTAGATGACGAGGACTGGATCAATAGAGAGACGGCGGATAACAGCTTTCAAGACGCCAGACTTCGCAGAAGATTCCGAATGTTGCTAGAGCGACTATGGTCGGGCGTTGGGCAAACCATTCCATTTGCTTGCCAAGACTGGGCGAACACGAAAGGCGCTTACCGCTTCCTGTCCAATGAGCGCGTAAGCTAGCAGGATATTCTGGGCGGTCATTTCCAAGCGAGTGGTGAGCGCTTTAGGGCGACCGAAGGCCCAATTCTCGTGCTGCAGGACACGACAACGTTCTCATATCAGCGGGAACGTCCTGAGCTTATCGGTTATACGGGCAAGACGTCGATTCAGCGTGGACGGCACGGCCTGCAACAACCGCTGACCCAATGCGGCATCCTGATGCATTCGAGTCTGGCCGTAACCGCTGAAGGCTTGCCGCTGGGCCTGACGGCCATCAAATTCTGGACCCGGACTCAGTTCAAGGGTTGCACGGCGTTAA
>NZ_FCNW02000263.1 GCF_001544475.1 Caballeronia humi
GAATGGATGCGGTCGATGTCTCCTGACTGCCCATGGCGAACCTCTGAGTTGATTGACAATGTAGTTTTAGATAAAGTAAGAGCGATATCAAACATCGTTTTTTGATCTTAGGTTCAAAATTTATGAACTTGCGACAGATTCGCTACTTTTGCACGGTCGTCGAAGCAGGCAGCGCGACGCAGGCCGCCGAGGCACTGTTCGTTGCGCCCACCGCGATCAGCATGCAGCTCGCGCAGCTCGAGGAGCATTTGGGCGGCGATCTGTTCGACCGCTCCCGGCGCCCGATGGAGCTCACTTCCTTGGGCAAATATTTTTATCCGCGGGCGAAAGAGTTGCTGTCCCATGCGGGACGGCTCGACGACGAGACGAGAGACATTGCAGCGGGCAAGCGTGGATGGCTGGGCATCGGCTTTGTCCGATCGACGACCTTCTCCGTACTCCCCACCGCAGTGAGGAAGTTCCGGCAGTCATGTCCGGAAGTGCACCTCGATCTCGTCGAGGTGCTTTCTGAGTACCAGCCTG
>NZ_FCNW02000264.1 GCF_001544475.1 Caballeronia humi
GAATGGATGCGGTCGATGTCTTCTGACTGCCCATGGCGAACCTCTGAGTTGTTGATTGACAATGTAGTTTTAGATAAAGTCATAGCGATATCAAACGTCGTTTTTTGATCTTAGGTTCAAAATTTATGAACTTGCGACAGATTCGCTACTTTTGCGCGGTCGTCGAAGCAGGCAGCGCGACGCAGGCCGCGGAGGCGCTGTTCGTTGCGCCCACGGCGATTAGCATGCAGCTCGCGCAGCTCGAGGAGCATCTGGGTGGCGAGCTGTTCGACCGCTCCCGGCGCCCGATGGAGCTCACTTCATTGGGCAAATATTTTTATCCGCGGGCGAAAGAGTTGCTGTCCCATGCGGGACGGCTTGACGACGAGACGAGAGACATTGCAGCGGGCAAGCGTGGATGGCTGGGCATCGGCTTTGTCCGATCGACAACCTTCTCCGTACTCCCCAGCGCAGTGAGGAAGTTCCGGCAGTCATGTCCGGAAGTGCACCTCGATCTCGTCGAGGTGCTTTCTGAGTACCAGCCTG
>NZ_FCNW02000265.1 GCF_001544475.1 Caballeronia humi
TGTTTTCGTCGCCGTTGCGCGTGATCATAACCAGCGTACTCGTGAGCTCAAAATCCCGGACCGGAACGAACTTCACATCCCGACGATTGTTTCTTGCAATGGATCGTCCGACAAGCGTGGTGCCGAGACCTGCGCCTACGAGCGCCAGCGCCGTGTGGATTTCAATTGCTTCGTAACCGACGAGCGGCTGGGCTCCCGCGGACTGAATCGCTGTGAGCATCTGAAGCCCGAACGGGCTACGAGGATCTTTCGGATACAGGATGAAGGGGAGCTGGGAAAGCTCCACAGCCGACACGGACTTTTGCTTTGCCAGTGAATGCCCGATCGGGATGACCGCAACGGACGGCTCGTCGAGCATCACCGTGTAGGTCAGGTCTGCACTTTTCACGATCGGGCCGAGGAAGCGCGCAATGCCTAGATCGATCCGACCTTCGCGCAATTGCTCAGGCTGGTACTCAGAAAGCACCTCGACGAGATCGAGGTGCACTTCCGGACATGACTGCCGGAACTTCCTCACTGCG
>NZ_FCNW02000266.1 GCF_001544475.1 Caballeronia humi
CCCGTCGTGATCCATATGAATTCCATCATGCCTCACGCGCGCACGAATGAGGAACTGGCCCAGCCGAGTCGCTTACGGATAAGCTGAGGGAGTTTCTTGAGCATTGAACCAGCGATACAGGATTCGGTAGCGCTTCGAGTTGCAACGACGATAGGCGGTGACGGCGATCGACAAACCCGACGCTCGCCCTCATTCGCTCACTCAGGTTCGAGAAGGACAGAAAGGCGGCCAAGGGTGTATCAGAGGATTGCGCTCGCCGAACAGGATTGAGCCGGCCGGGGCACGAAGGGTGAGCTTGTGCGGGAGACGCGCCGCGCAATCACTGAAACATGCATGACATCCTGGAAGGATCGGCCGATAGCAACCGGCACAGTAAACTATTCCACCGACGCGGGCGTTTTTTACACCGCGTCCGTTCCACCATCCTGAATCAACATCAAAAGTGCCTCTTTCGAATCTCGAGTGGGTGAAGTGCCGGGTCAAGTGCGGGCGCAAGCCCGGCGAAGAGAACACTTGACGC
>NZ_FCNW02000267.1 GCF_001544475.1 Caballeronia humi
TCGATCAACTTGTCGAGGTTGTGCTGAGCGTGGTCGGTATTCACGGTGAGGAAGCAGTTTGATTTTGTCGATGCCAAGCCGCGTCATTGCGGCGGGAGAACTGCTCCAACACATTAGCCGAATCGAATACGCCGCCACGCCGCTCCATTTTGGTACAAGCTCCGCAAATCGATATGACGATCCGAAGGGTGGCTATGGGGTTCTCTACTTGGGCTTCGACCTTCCGACTGCATTGATGGAGTCGGTTTTTCATCAGCACCAATGGCACCGAAGCCGTTCGCGAACCATTACGCTAAGCGAGATTCGTGGACGCATTGTGCGTGCTGTTGGCGTAGTCGAGCGACTGAACTTGGCTGACATGACCGCACCAGGCGTGATGGCGCGTGAGTTCGGCCTCAATCTCGGTCAACTGGCAAGCCGACGTTACCTCCACACGCAGCGTATCTCTCGGCAGATTTACGAGGCGCTCGACAACAGCGGCTTCCCAGCCTTCGACGGTCTGCTCTATCCCTCGCGGAA
>NZ_FCNW02000268.1 GCF_001544475.1 Caballeronia humi
CCCGTCGTGATCCATATGAATTCCATCATGCCTCACGCGCGCACGAATGAGGAACTGGCCCAGCCGAGTCGCTTACGAGTTTTTGAGGAAGATGAAAATCAATTTTTAAACCGCTACCCATGATTGAGCGTAGCGCGTAAGAATGTGGACCTGCAGGAATTCCCAAACCGGCTGTTGCCAGCACGCACCAACTCTCTCTGCAATACGCACAGACGATGCGCGAGCGCGATGCCCTCATTGTATTCTCAACGCGTGCACCTTAAGACCTCGACCTTTGAGACGTCCGTCGACACTGGCCGACCAAAGACTGTTGCTGGGAAGAAACCGATTTTAGAATGTTCATTATCGCAGGCGCCGTGAAGGACTCGAGGTGCCACCGGGCAAGCAACCATATGCCGGCCAGAAGGCGATTAGACCTCGATGTGCTCACCATTTTTGGCTATTTCAAAAGTGGAGTGGGTAATGCGGCTTACGAGGCATGTTGGTTGAAGGCCGAGAAGTCGAGCTTTCCGGC
>NZ_FCNW02000269.1 GCF_001544475.1 Caballeronia humi
ATCTCCCACTACTGCATCGACAGGCCGATCTTCGCGTCGGTCATCTCGATCGTGATCACGCTCGGCGGCGCCCTCGCAATGCTAGGGCTGCCGGTCGCGCAGTATCCCGACATCACGCCGCCGCAGATCACGATCTCCGCGACCTACCCGGGTGCGACCGGCGACGTGGTGGCGAACAACGTAGGCGCGCCGATCGAGCAGCAGGTGAACGGCGCGGACAATATGATCTACATGAACTCGTCGAGTTCATCGACGGGGAACTACACGCTCAACGCCTATTTCAAGATCGGCACCAACCCCGAACTCGCGCAGGTCGACGTGCAGAACCGCGTCAACCTCGCGTTGCCGCAATTGCCGCAGTCGGTGCAGGCGCAAGGCATCCAGGTGCAGAAGAAGTCGTCGGCGTTCATGATGGTCATCACGATCTATTCACCGAGCGATCGCTACGACTCGACCTACATCGCCAACTACACGAACATCTACGTGCTCGATGCGTTGAAACGCATCCCCGGCG
>NZ_FCNW02000270.1 GCF_001544475.1 Caballeronia humi
CTAAGCCGCCGCATTCCGAAGTCCGCGTTCAAGCAATACACGACCATGCGCATATTGCGCGATATGCCCGATCTCAAACTTCAGGAAATCCATCAGACGATTACGATCGGCACAGCCGACGTCGAATTGTCTCGGATGCTGGAGATTCCGCTCAACGCGCCCGTCGCACACGCCTATCGCACCGCGACCGATGCCGATGGAACGATCGTGTTCGTCGGCAATGGCGTGTATCGGGGCGACGTTGTTCGCCTGGACATCAAGGTCGCCCTATAAACGCGGGTCGAGGGTATTGCCGTGTGCGGTGTCCGCGACTTGCGTCATCAGTGTTTTCACCATCTATTTTTCCTCGCTAATAGGTCAAAAGGCCATATAATTGACCTAACACGAAAAGCGAGTCGCATTCGAGTTGAGCGGTTCGGCAGGTGTCGTGTGATCTTTAACGTTCCCGAAGGATAGGCACATGAAACTGCATTGGTCGCCGCGCTCGCCGTTTGTGCGCAAAGTCATGGT
>NZ_FCNW02000271.1 GCF_001544475.1 Caballeronia humi
CAGTAAGCCCGATTGTCCGCCAGCGTCGCAGTTCATCGCGGTATCTGGCAGGTAACCCGCAAGGGAAGCTGTTGGTCGAGCGGGTAAGAGAACGCGGAGAAAGCGAACCGCGGCCTGTAATGGGTCGCATAGGGGTTCGAGCTTTGCCCCGACCTGAAAGGGTGCAGACTTCCGCGTGGTGCAGTTGTCGCAGACCAGCGTTTTAGATTCAACGAGGGGCAGCTTGTGAGTGACCGGCGGGGCTACGGTTCAGCGCCTTTCGCCGCAGCAATGAGGCGAATCAACGATGTGACGTTTGCGAAGGTCGTATCAAGGCTAGTATGACCGGCGTCAGTATGACGTTTAATGCTGTGCTCGAGCTGTATGCGGGGAAACTCGCACGTACAGTTCCTCGGGGGCCGCGTTTCCGAGAGGAGACGTGGCTACCCAATTATCCGACCGACCCGACCCAGCACGTATCGCATGAGACCATCTACACGGCTATCTACGCTCAGCCGCGCGGCGAGTT
>NZ_FCNW02000272.1 GCF_001544475.1 Caballeronia humi
TTGCTCGAACGCGAAAAACGGGTAACGCTTGTGCGATTAACCAAGTGGGGGCTACTCCACGCATCGATTGTTGTCACTGGTCTGACGATTCTGATGCTCTCCAAGTCATCTGCTCGGTTCAATGTCGGAGATCCTGACGTCTCCGCTCCAATGCGTGTCGGCGCCCTTTCCACAAAGGATTTCGTTGCCTTCGCGATCATTTATTTATTCATCGTGTGGCGCTCGGTGAAAACATTAAAACAACCGAGCAACGACGACGTGCCACGGCAGTAAGCGTCCGGAAGACGCGCGCTGCCCGTCTGTTTTATCAAAGTCCCATCTCTTTCCAGAGTCGCCGCGATCATCATCTTAGACATGCTCCTAGTCGATCTCTGACCACCGGTATTGTGATGGGCCTGCGATCAGTTGAAGCAGGCTCCGTCCAGGCGGCGCCATCGTCTTAGGAGCCACCGAACCAGTTGTACCCTTGATCGACCCAGTAGCCTCCGGGGAACGTGTTCGTCA